>JACPGT010000002.1:0-7447 GCA_016188965.1 Microcaldota archaeon
TGTTGGCCGCGTCACGTCAACGACCGTACGCCACTACGTCGAAAAAAGCCAACAAAAACACTGGCCAAAAAAACAAGCCCAAACCACTCTAGCAAACTTCAGCTAGACGCCACGGCCTTTAGGCCGTGGTAGTTCACTTTCTTGGTCAATTTTAGATATGTTTTTAATATCTTTTTGGTATCTATTTGTTGGGTTCTTTTTGGACTCTGGAGGAGGGCAAATAATGGAACTGGTGGTGCGCATGTCGGGAGCAGTTGAAATCGTGCTGGAAAAACTGGTCGAACGGGGTTATTTCAAAACCAAATCGGAGGCCCTCCGGGCTGGCGTGCTGGAATTGGGCCGGGAGTACCATCTATTCGAAGATCCGGAAGTTGAGAAAGCTTTAGTTGTCAAGAAAATCCGGCAGCTTGAGCAGCAGGAAAAAGAAGGCAACGCCAAGTTCACGAAGCTTGACGACGTAATCAAGGAGGCCGGTTTGAGGAGGAACGACTTTGAATGAAGTATTCAGTAGTCGTTGAGGAGGCTGCAAAGCAACGGCTATTCTGCATTGACTCGTCTTTTCGGGCTCGCATAGTGAAAAAACTGCTCCAACTCGAGCGGGATGACCTGCTGTCACGTCATCTGCAGCACGGTCTGCCTTATTTTGTTGAGGAAGTATCCGGGTATCGCATAGCCTTTACGAAAGACGATTCAAACCGAATCAAGAAAGTCTGGTTCATCGGCGACCACAAAGAGTATGAAAAATGGTTCCGTTCAGCCGAGCCATAGCGATTTTTTTCTAGAACCGCAAACCGGCTTTCTTCAAATCGGCTTCTGCTTGCTTGGCGTCTTTGAATACAATGCCGTGGATGCCGAGTTTTTTCGCCGCGTCGACGTTGGCCGCCGTGTCGTCGAGGAAATACATGTTCTTGGCCTTGACGCGGAGTCTCTGCAGGGCGATCTGGAAGATTTTCTCGTCCGGCTTTTTGACGCCTTCTTCGCCCGATACGATGACGACGTCGAAGAGGCGCGAGAGGCCGAATTTGGCGTCGAAAGGCTTGAAACCAAGGGCATTGTTGTTCGTCAGCAAGGCGACTTTGTAATTGACCTTGAGCCGCTCGATCAAGTCGCGCGTGCCCGGCATTTCCGTCAAGACTTCCGTGTAGAAGTCGCCCTGCGTCACCACGCCGCCCATGTCGAAGGCCACGGCTTTGCTGAATAGGTACTTCTTGATGGGGAAGAACGCGACGCGGGCTAAGAGGTAGGCGATGACCAAGAATGCAGCCAGTTCCTCCGGCCCGTTGGTGTTGATGGTGCCGGAGAGCAGGAAGAAGAAAAACGCCGTCAGGATCCAGTGCCAGTGGTTGAAATGAAGCGGACGCATCGCAGAAGCTTAGTGCGTCAGGCGAATAAAAAGCCGGACGCGCCGGATGCCCGTTGTCCTTTCGTTAGTTTTCCAATTGGTACGACGCGTAGGCCGCGTTGATGGGGTAGCGGTACTCGGCGCTGGTCAGTCCGATGGACTGTAGTTTGCCGCCGCGTGGCGAGGTGAATCCGTATAGGTAAACGGTTGCAAACGACGGCGTGGCTCCGGGCGTGTATGTTTCCATGTATGCGACCCCGGTGCTTCCAGATGCCGCGGTGAGCCGGGGTGTCGGCTGATCACCGTTGCCGACGTCCAGCACGAGTGCGCCCATGCTGCCGATGTCCGTATCGAAAATGTATTCGGGCAAGGCGATGACGCCTCCGTTGGCGCTGGCGGGATCTCCGGATGCCGTGATGCCGGCGGCGTTGAATTGCAGGCGGACGTTCTTGAGCGCCGTGTTGTAGTTGTACCGGACGTAGTTGGTACTGACTGTGCCGTCGCCGGCCACGGAAGCGTCGGAGGACTTGTAGGCGACGAAGTTGGACGTCGTCGGGTCACGGAAGAAGATCATGCCTTTCTTGGCGGCTCCGGCCGCGACGCTGTCCGTGATGTAATAGAATTGGTGCGTTGTCGTGGGGCTCGTCGGCGAATCGCTGAAATCGAACGGGGCGTTGAGGCCAGATTGGACCAAGACGTAGGACAGGTCCACGGTTGCCGTGTCGGTGGCGCTGGTGGGGAAGCTCTGCGAACCGGTCGAGAACGTCATCGCGTCGTACGTGACGTCGGTCAGGCCGTTGTAGGTGAACTTGATGAGCGCGGGTTTTTGGATGAAGAAGTGGCTTTGCCAGGCATTCAGGTCTTCGGCCACCAGGCGGTAGAGCCGGATCTTGGAAAGCGACGCGCCAAAAGACGGGCCACCGCCGACCAGTTCGACGGCCCAATTTCCGTTGTCCAAGCTGGCGGCGGAGCCGTGCGTCAGGATAAGTCCGTCGGAAAACACGGTGGCTTGCGCGTAGCTGGTCTGGCCAAGGCCAGCGAAGACCTGGAAGACGTGGATGCCGATGCCGTTGCGGTAGTATTCCCCGCCTTCCTGCAGCGTCGTGGTGTCGATGACGTTGTTGTTGGCGTCCAGGATGTCGAACGAGACGGACAACGTCTGGCTGGGTCCGGTGGGATTAGTTCCAATAGCCTTGAGCCTGGCTTTCAGGCCGCTGGGGGCGATGACTTGGTCGTTGGGTTGCATGAATTCGGCCGTGTGCAGGTCGCGCAGCAGCAGGACTTGAGTGGCGGTGTTGACGCTGCCGTCGTTTCCGAAGTTGTTCATGCCGGTTATGATCCAGTCGACTCCGAATAGCTTGATCTTCAATCGGTGGCCAGAGGTCTTGGCCGAGTCAGCGCACGACGTGCCGCTGGGCGTGGCGTCGGTGCAGGCGGGGATGGGGTTGGTAAAGACGGCTTCGTATCCTAATTGCGGGTTCTTGGCCTTGACCAGTAGCGTGGACGCGTCGTAGTTCGACTTGGCGTACAGGTAGTAGCTTTCGGATTCGGCGTACGTGCGGCCTGCCGTCGCATCGGTGACGCTGCCTTGGAAGGCCACGTTGCTTTGGGTCTTCGTGATCTTGCGGCCTGCTGTCCAGATCGTGTTGGAACCGGCCAGGTCATTGACGCGGTCGTCGGTGGTGCTGACGTCAAGGAAGCCACCGATGTATGTCTGCATCGTGTAGGTGGCTTTGGGAACCGGCGTCACGGTGGGCAGGGAATTCGGTCCCGGGGTTGGCGTCGGACTGGCGGTGGGGGTGGCCGTTGGCGTTGCCGTAGGTGTCGCGGACGGCGTGGCAGTCGGAGTCACAGTCGGTGTGAGCGTGACGGATGCCTGTGGCGTGGGCGTCGGAGTGACGCTAAGGCGGCGCAATTCCGCGTCGATGGTCTCCTGGAACAGCTTATACGTTTGGGAGCCGACAATCTTGACGCCGTTGATGAGGAAGGTCGGCGTGCCGCTGACGGAGGCGCGGGTGCCGTCGTCCATGTCGGCGCGGACCTGGTTTTGGCGGGCCAAGGCGTCCAGGCAGGCGTCAAACGCCGTGCCGTCCATGCCGACCTGGCGCGCCCACTGCTTGACTTCCGCTATAGTGATGCCATCGACGATGCCGTCGGTGCCGAATCGGTTCTGTTCGTTGAAGATCTTGGCGTGCATGGGCCAGTATTGTCCTTGGCTGCCGGCGCATCGGGCGGCTTGCGCGTACGTGTCGGCCAATCCGTGGAATGCCAACGGGTAATCCTTATAGTAGAAGCGGACTTTTCCGGTGTTGATGTAGTCCGTCTCCAGGCGGGGGAGCGTCTGGAGGAAGAACGTGCGGCTGTAGGGGTCCTGCAAGTCGCCAAATTCGACGATGGCCACCGGGGCGCCGGTACTGCCTTTCATGCCGGCGTACGTGGAGATGACGGATTGGGCTGATACGGAAGGCAACGGCGTGACGGTGGGTAGGCTTTCCGTGGTGATGGTGACTCTGGCGCGGTCGTTGGCCGTGGGCCATTCCAGCACCTTGACCGTCATGCCGTTCTTGATGTAACCGGCGCCGCCGTCCAGGCGGATGAAGTCGGCGAGGTTGCCTTGCGCGTCGAAGATCTGGAACGCGGGCCGGATACGCGCATTGGGGTAACCGGTAGGAGCCGAGATGTCCACCAGCGTGACGGTCATGCCGTTGGCGGCGCGGACTTGTTGCCCGATGGTCATGTATCCGGTGAATGATGCCGTCGGCTTAGGCGTGGGCTCGCTTGTCGCGTAGGCGGTGGGACGGATGGTGGGGGTGTACGTCGGGCGTGCCGTCGCGCTGGGTTGGATGGAGGGCCATCCGGACGTAGGTTGCGCCGTGCTCGATGCGGATGGGCTCACGGTTGTCGTTCCGTCCAGATTGGTTCCGGGAAGTGTCTGCGTGGTTTGCGGTTCCGGGCGGAACGTCTTTTCCAGGCAGCCGGCCGTGATGAGCGTGAACGCCAGTACCAAGAGGAAGATTTTTCGCATTGTTTTTCTGTTCTCCTATCCTGCGGTGCGCAGGTCGGAAAAAATGAGTGGGTCCCTGCTCTTAAAGCATGCATCTTGGGCGTTGGGAGCCTCGCGGTATTTTCCGGCGTGGCGTGCGGTCCGCGCGTTTTTATCCTCCTTCGGTTTAATGCCGTTCATGCCACCGGCCATCCAGAGTCAGGACTTGATCGTCCGTGTGCCGGGTCGCGCCGTTCTGGACGGCTTCTCGCTCTCGGTACCGGCCGGATGCATCTATGGTCTCTTGGGTGCCAGTGGGTGCGGTAAGAGCACGTTCATGAATGCGTGCGCGGGTCTTTCGATGTTTGAAGCCGGCGTGCTGTCCGTGGCCGGACGTGCACCGGGCCGTGGACGCCTGGATGTGGGTTATTGCACGCAGTACGATTCCTTCTATGAAGACTTGACGGTAGATGAGAATGTCTCGTTCTTCGGCCGTGTGTTGGGCGTTCCGTCCGCGTTGTTGGAGCCGCGTCGCGACCTTTTGCTCAAGACGTGCGGCCTCACGGAGCAGAAAGGTCAGTCGGCCAGCCTGCTTTCCGGCGGTCAGAAGCGTCGGCTCAACGTCGTGTTGGCGTTGCTGGGCCAGCCGGAAGTGCTGTTGGTGGATGAGCCCACGGTGGGCCTGGACCCGCTCACGCGCAAGGACCTCTGGCAGCTATTGCGGGCGGTGCGCGCATCGGGCACGACGATCCTCTTGAGCACGCATTACATGTTCGAGGCCGAGTCGTTGTGCGACCGCATCGCCATCATGGCCCAAGGCCGCGTGGCCGCCGAAGGGACGCTGGATGAATTGCGGGACCGCTTCGTCCCCAATGAATTGGTGCGCCTGTCCTGCCTGCCGGCCGATCCGGTCATCCTGCAGGCGTTGGCCGCTCGCTTGCGCGCGTCTCGCCTGGCTATTTCTGTAGTGTACGAGCCGAATGGCTTGTTGGTCAGCTGTCCGGATCCGCGCAAGACCATCGCGGCCATGTATGCGTTCTTGAAGGAGACGCCGGAATCCGTGACGCTTCTGGATGTGCAGGAGCCGTCGTTCAACGACGTGTTCTTTTTGGCGACGCAAATGACGCCGGAAGCGGGCAACCGGGGGGCGGGCCTGGCATGAAATTTTGGACCGTATTCAAGAAGGAACTGATCCTGCTGTATCGTCGGCGGAGCACCACGCTCATGGTCATGGCCGCTCCGTTGCTCATCATCCTATTCTTAGGCGTGCTGTTCGGCGGCGGCCCGTCTGCGCATCGCACTTTGCCGGTGGCTGTTTGCAACCACGACCAGGGGTCCGTCGGCGCCGCGTATTTGGACGCGCTGGGCCAGTACGAGTTGCTGGACGTGGTCGATTACTCTTTGCAGTATCCCGATCCCGCTTCGTGTCGTAATTTCCTGGAGTTGAACATCCGCCGGGGCAGCTTCGGCATGGGCCTTCTGTTCCCGTCGGATTTCACGCAGCAGTTGTCGGAAGGCAATCGCCAGGAGTTGGAGTTGTTCGTGGACAATTCTAACGCCGGATTGGTGGGTTTTCAGACGCAGTACGTGCAGACGGTCAACAGCCAAGCGTCCGCCGCCGTGGCGTCCGAATTCGTCCAGCGCGTTTGGCAGCAGGCGCGGTCGGCCGACGAGAGGCTGGGAAAGCTGCAAGGTGAGCTGGCATCCACGCGGTCTTCGTTGGTCGATTCGCAGGAAAAGATCGTGTTGGTCCAGGCGGAGTTGAATGCCCTTCCTTCCGGTGGCCCTTCGGCGTCGTCGTTGGATTCCATGTTCCAGTCTATCGAGACGGAGTCGGCCCGCCTCTCGAGCGCCGCCGTGTCGGCCCGAGGCTTTTTCTTGGCGCTTTCTTCCGGCGGCTCGCCGGCGGCCGAACAAGGCATCGCGTTGGCCGAGTCCATGCGCGTTCAGGCCGATGCGTTAGGCGCGCAGGCGCGTTCGGCCCGCGCCGAGATTTCTCTCTTGTTGGGGGACGCGGCGCGGTACCAGTCGATCCGTTCGTTGGCGTTGGATTCGGTGGACGACGTGCGCATCCAGTTGGCCGGCGTGTTGGAACGCATCGATGCGGCACAGTCCGAAATCGCCTTGGCGCGCGCCCAGGCTGTATCCCTTACCTCGAAGGATCCGCAGAGCATTGTCAATCCCATCCGCCTTTCGACGCGCAACGTCTTTGACTATGCGACCTACCGGCAGCTGGATTTCGTCATTTACGGCATCCTGGCGTTGGTCATCATCCTCACGTCGTCGTTGTTGGCGTCGCTCAACGTGGTGCGCGAGCGGACGTCCGGCGCGTACGTGCGCGTGGCGCTCTCGCCTCTGGGCGGCTTTTCGCAGGCTTTCGGCAAAGTTTTGGCCGTCCTGGTGGTGTTGGGCGTCCAGTTGGCCGTGATGTTGTCGGCCGCGGCGTTTCTCTTCGGCGCGCCGCTGCAGAACGTGCCATGGCTATTTGTCTTCGGTTTGTTGTTGGGCTTTTGCTTTGCCAGCGCCGGGTTGATGATCGGCGCATTGACGCGCTCGGAAAATTCCGCCATTTTGGCGGCGGTGGCGTTGGTCATCCCGTTGACGTTCGTCTCGGGCCTCGTCACACCGTACGAACTGATGCCGGCGTCGCTGCAGCAGGTGACGGGGATGCTTCCGCTGACGTTCGGGATCAACGCGATGAAGTTCGTTTCGCTGTACGGCGCCACGCCAGATATAGGCGGCATCTTAGCCGGGCACTTTGACTTCGTGTCGTTCTCGGCGGCGATGCTGGCGCTGGAAGCCGTGTTGCTGTTCTTCATGGCGGCTTTGCTGATTAAGCGCATGAAGCCGTAATCCGCATTGTCTCTGCGTCTTTATTGGATGGCCAGGATTTGGCCGGCTTTGACTGTCGACTTATCCGCGAGGCCGTCGAACCACAGCCCGACGGAGTCGCCGGGTTGCGCTTGGCTGACGTTTTCGTGCTTCTTCTCGATGCGTGAAAGCGTGTACGTCTTGCCGCCGATGTCGGTTTTTTGGCCGATTTGGAGGCTGCCGTCCTTTACTTGTCCGACGATCACGGCTTTGCCGCCGATGGAAAATGCGCCTTGCACTTGAAACGTAGC
>JACPGT010000002.1:7460-82437 GCA_016188965.1 Microcaldota archaeon
AGCCATGCTTTTTTTTTCACTTCCTTTTAGCCCGCTGGTCTTCCCACTTCTTGGGCTGTTTTGTCCTAAGGCTTCCGGGGGCTTAGAGGTGTTTCGTCGTTAGGCCTGCTTTGGTCTTCCGAAAGAACCGGAAAGAGCTGCGTTCGGTACCATTAAATGACGTTTGTGCACGTTGTTATCGGGTGATGATTATGGAGTTCATCAGTTTCCGGTCCAAGGAGGAATTGTGCAAGGCGGCGGAAGATCTGGCGCACCTGGAGCGGCGCAGCAAGAGCGATGAATTCCGTGAGATTTTTGCCGTTGGCATCGCCGAGAAGCGCAAGCAAGTGGCGCTGGAGCGTTATTCTGGCGGTCGCGTCTCGTTGGGAAAAGCCGCTCAGATTGCCGGCGTCAGCTTCTGGGATTTTCTGGAACTTCTGCAGTCCCGCGGTGTCTCTCTGAACCTTTCATCCAAGGATATCCTGTCTCAGGCGGAGGGGTTGTAAGTGGCGGCCGTCGTCGACTCGTCGTGCCTCATCTTTGCCGCTAAGACTCCTCCAATGCTTGATTGGCTCGTTGACCATTTTGGCCGGTTGTACGTCCCCAAGGCTGTCTACGCCGAAGTCGTCGAAGAAGGCAAAAAACGTGGTTTTGCCGAAATCGGGATCGTCGAGCGCAAGTTCGCCGCCGGCGTGCTCGTCCGTGCGCGTGCGGCTGCCTTGGCGCAGGATGTGCTCGGTCCGGGCGAGGCGGAGGCGTTGGCGCTGGCCAAGCAAAAGCACTTAGTGTGCCTCTGTGACGACCGCAAGGCGCATTCCGTGGGCTCGGCTTTGGGCATCCGCGTGGTCTCTTTGGCCGCCTTCCTGATTTTTCTGGCGCGCAAGAAGAACTTGCCCGTCTTGGCGTTGGAGAAATGCCTCAACGAATTGGTTGAGAACGGCTATTACCTCAAGACGGCGGATTACTTGGCCGTTTTGAGGGCGATTCGGATAGCATGACTTGCCTTCATTTTTTCATAAAGCTTGCGCTACGGTTATGAAAAGAAAAAACGGAGCCGCTTTTTACGGCCTTCTTGCGTATCAGCCGAGGTAGTCGGGGCTCATCGTGAGCTTGACGTTGCCGGTGCCGCAGGGCACGATTTGGCCGCAGATGATGTTTTCGATGATGCCCGTCAGCTTGTCTTCCTCGCCCGTGAGACAGGCGTTGACTAAGTGCTTGCCGGTCTCTTCGAACGCGGCGCGCGCCAGGACCGATGCCTTGTGACCGGCCAATCCATGGCGGCCGACGGACTGCACGGCGCCGGAAGACGTCATGGCGTCGGCGATGAGCATCACGTGGCGGGCGTCGACGCGCAATCCTTGCGCTTCCAGCACTTTGTTCATTTCCTGGACGATGGCGTTGCGTCCGGCCTCGATGCCAAGCGTGTTGGCCACTTCCATGATGTCGTTGGTCGTGGTGTGCTCGACGTCGACTTCCTCCATCTTGAATACGGCTTCCAGGTTCGAGCCTTCCGTGGCCAAGGTCAGGATTTTCTTGTCGTCTTGCTCTTTCTCGATGATGATGGCGCGTTTGATGCCCGGAATGCCTTTGAGGTGCGTCTCGCGCAGCTTGTTCGTCAGCTTGCGGATGTTCTTCAGCGAGTCGTTCTTGGGCTTGAAGTGGATCTGGTTGCCTTCCTTGTCCGGCTCGTATTCGCCGGCGGCTTCCTTGATCTTGGCCAGCACTTCGGATTCCTTGATGGCTTTTTCCTGCAAGAGGGGCCGGTTCAAGGTGATGGTCACGACTTTGCGGGTGAAGTTCTCCTCTATTTCTGCAATCTTGTCCAGCGTCACTTCCTCGATGGACGCGGCGACCATCTTGGCTTTTTCAAAGTCCGTCGAGTACGGCTTCTTCAGATAGATTTCCATGACGGGTTTCTTGGGCGTCTTGCGTCCGTCGACGATTTCGACGAGGCGGGTGAAGCCCAATTGGGCCAAACTGGCCACGCCGGCGTAGTGGAAGGTACGCAGGGTCATCTGGGTGCCGGGCTCTCCGATGCTCTGTGCCGCGATGACGCCGACAGGCTCGCCGGGTGCGATCATCTTCTCGTCCATGGGGTCGCGGCCATCGTCGCCGTACAAAGGCTGGATGATGCGGTTGGACGAGTCGTGGACCGAGCGGTCGTTCTGCACGATGAGGTCCTGCAGGGCATTGATAAGGCGGCGTTGCATGTAGCCGGTCTTGGCCGGGTTGACGCCTTTGTCGACGACGGAGTCACGACCGCCGGCGGCGTGGAAGAAGTATTCCGTGGGCGAGAGGCCTTGTTTGTAGCTGTTGCGCACGAAACCGCGGGCACTTTCGCTCAAGTCGCCCGGTCGGAAGTGGGGTAGGATGCGGCGGCGGTAGCCGGACGTCATGCGCTTGCCACGGACGGCCTGTTGGCCGACGAGGGCCGACATCTGGACGACGTTGATGGGCTTGTTCTTCACGCCGGCCTGGGCCATGAGCGTGGCCGGGTTGTGCTCAAGCCTTGCGGAGCCGATGTAGACCGGTTCGGTCTTGATGTTCTTGCGGACGATTTTCCAGCAGTCGTGGCGGATACCTTCGACGATTTCCATGACTTGCTCTTCCAGCGTCTCCTTGAGCGTCTTGCCGGGCAGGCGTTTGAGCTTCTTGGATCGGAACTGTTGCACCAGCGCGCGCAGCTTGGTGCGGCCTTCCTTGTACAACGCGATGATGTCTTTTCGGGCTTCCGGCGGCATGTAGTAGTCGTCCAGCGACAGCGAGAGGCCGAAGCGCGTGGCCAACTGCACGGTCAGGCGGGTGGTGTTGTCGATGTAGGTGCGGACGACTTCGCCGCCGTAGCGCTTGGCGATGAGCGAAACTAAATCTTCGCTGATCTTGGAGTCGACTTGTCCTGACATGAGTTTGCCGTTCTTGATGCGGACGCACGCCGGGTTCTCGCATTCCTGGCTTTCGTGCCGGTACTTGCAACGCTTGGCGTGCAGAAAGACCGTCAAGTCGGCCGGAAGGAGGCTGGAGAAGACTTCGCGGCCGGAAATCTTGTTCTTCGTCACTTCCGGATCCTTGACGCCGGCCTGCGCCATCAGCCAGGCGGCATCGCTGCGGTCGAATTCCGTTTCGGGCAACGTCAGGATGAACAATCCGGAGACTTGGTCCAAGTCCGGTGAAATGATGGGCTTTCCGTTGCGCGGCGACAGCGTCTGGTCTTCGACTTTCATCAGGACTTCCGCTTCGCTCTGCGCTTCTTCGTTCTGCGGGACGTGGATGTTCATCTCGTCTCCGTCGAAGTCGGCGTTGTACGGCCGGCAGTCGGCCACGTTGAAGCGGAACGTCTTGCCGGGCAGTACCTTGATGCTGTGGCACATCATCGACACCCTGTGGAGGGACGGTTGGCGGTTGAAGATGACGACGTCGTCGTCCATCAGTTGGCGTTCGACCACGTAGCCGGGGGCCAGTTCTTCCAGTACTTCGTTGAGGTTGCTGGTGGTCAGTTTCTTGCGTTTGCTGTCCGGCCGGATGACGTAGTTAATCTTCTCGGGGTGGTTGCGGATGATTTCCTTGAGGTTCTCCGCGTTCCACAGCGTCACGGCGACTGGCAGCGTCAGTTCGGCGGCGATTTCCTCCGGCACGCCCAGCTCGTTGATGCCCAAGGTCGGGTCCGGAGAGATGACGGTGCGGGCGGAAAAGTTGACGCGTTTGCCGGACAGGTTGTAGCGGAAGCGGCCTTCCTTGCCTTTGAGGCGCTGGAAGAGCGTCTTGAGCTGGCGGCCCGAGCGGTGTCGTGCGGGCGGGATGCCGGCGATCTCGTTGTCGAAGTACGTCGACACGTGGTATTGCAGCAGTTCCCACAAGTCTTCGATGATCAGTTGGGGCGCGCCGGCTTCGACGTTTTCTTCGAGGCGCTGGTTGATGCGGATGATGTCGACCAATTTGTGCGTCAGGTCGTCTTCCGAGCGTTCGCCGGTTTCGAGGGTGATAGAGGGACGCACGGTGACCGGCGGGACGATCAGGACGGTCAGGACCATCCATTCGGGCCGGACCTTGACGTTGAGCATGTGCAGGTCCTCGTCGGGAATGCGCTCGAGCCGTTCGCGGACCTCGTTGGGCAACAGTTTTCGGTCGTCTTCGTAGAACGTGGTGGGTTTGATGAATTTGACGGGGCGCTGCTTTTCGTTGCAGTGGGGGCATTCGCCCATCTTCTTGATCTTGTTCAAGCTATGCGTGGGGTGCATCAGCCGTCCGCATTTGCGGCAGCAGGCCTTGAGCAATTGGTAGATGGCTTTGGCGAATCCGGCGTGCACGACGGGGCGCACCAGTTCGATGTGGCCGAAGTGGCCGCCGCAGTCGCGCATGCGTCCGCCGCAGGTCTTGCATTTGAGGCCGGGGTCGATGACGCCGAGACGTTGGTCGGCCAAGCCGCCGGATATGGGGTAGCCGTCTTCGTCGTAGGTGTCCGGCACGGTGATCTTGATGGCCGACATGCGTCGGATCTGTTCCGGCGAGAACAACGAAAAGCGCAGTCCGTCAATAACCTTCATCGTTAAACACCTTATGAGCGGTCCGCCAGCTTCATCTGGGGGAAGATGCCGATGGACTTCATCTCGTCCAGAAGCAGCTTGAACGCGTAGCTCATCTCGACTTCCGTCGTGTCCGAGCTTTCGCAGATGGGGCAGTACCGCTTGTTCTTGATGCGGTCGTACACGGCCAGCGCGCCGCAGTGGGTGCATACCAGCTGGAGCGTCTTGTCGGACGAGTCGATCATTCGCTCTTTGAGGAGCGACGCGGCGCCAAAACCGATGAAACAGTCGCGTTCCATCTCTCCCAAGCGCAGGCCGCCTTCGCGGGCGCGGCCTTCGGTCGGCTGGTGCGTCAGCATCTGCACTGGACCGCGCGAGCGGGCGTGCATCTTGAGCGTTACCAAATGGTGCAGGCGCTGATAGTAGATGACGCCCATGAATATCTTGGCGTAGATGCGTTTTCCGCTCTTGCCGTCGTACAGGACTTCGCGGCCGGTGAAATCGAAACCGCGCTGGCGCAGGGCTTCCTCGAAGTCGCCTTGCGTCTGGCCCGAGAACGCCGTGCCGTCCTTGAGCTTGCCGTCCAGGGCCGCGGCTTTGCCACCCAGCATTTCCAGTAGGTGTCCGGCGGTCATGCGGCCGGGGATGGCGTGGGGATTGATGATGAGGTCCGGAACGACGCCGTCTTTCGTGAAGGGCATGTCTTCCTGGGGGACCATGAGGGACACGACTCCTTTCTGTCCGAAGCGGGAGGCGAACTTGTCGCCGATTTCGGGTACCATGGTGCGGCGGACGCGGATCTTGATGAACTTGTTGCCGGCGGTGGATTCGCTAAGGATGATGGAGTCCACGATGCCTTTCTCGTTGCCGCGGACGGACACCGAGCTTTCGCGGCGTTTCTCCGTTTCGACGTCCAAAGCGGAAATTTCTTTCAAAAAGCGGGGAGGTGAGCTCTTGCCGACCAGGACGGCGTTGCCGGCCACTTCCGTCTCCGGCGGCACGATGCCGTCGGAATCCAAATGGGCGTAGGCTTCCTCGCCGAGGTAGCCCTGGACGAATTCCTGGGGCTTGCCGATCTTGTCGCGCTGGCCGCCGGGGTAACGGCGCTCTTCCGCGTTGTACGTCCGGAAGAAGGTGCTGCGGGCCATGGCGCGCTCGATGGCGTTCTTGTTGATGACCACGGCGTCGTTCATGTTGAAGCCTTCGTAGGACAGCACGGCGACGACGAAGTTCTGGCCCGAGGCGCGCTTGTAGTTCTCCAAGGCGTTGTATACGCGGGTCTGGACCATGGGTGCTTGGGGATAATGCAGGACATGGGCCAGGGTGTCCATGCGGAGGTTGAAGTTGGACGCGTACAGGCCGAGGGATTGTTTGGTGTGCTGCGCGGCCATCAATACACGCGGGGCCATGTTGTATTCGGGAAAAGGCACTTGCGAGGAAGCATAACCGAGGATCATGGCCGGGTCGATTTCCAGGTGGGTGTGTTCGACGTCAAGGTCTTCCTCGTGCAGCGCCACGAAGGCGTTCTCCTCCTCTTCCGCATCGAGGTATTCGATGATTCCGGACTTGACGAGGTCGTCCCAGGTCACTTCCTTGCGGTTGAGTTTTTCCAGGTATTCGGCCGTGAAGAGGCCTTTTCCGTTCTTGACGACGATGAGGGGGCGGCGGGCGCGGCCGGCGTCGGTGTTGATGAATACTTCGTCCGTCTTGGGGTAGAACGAGATGTTGGCCTGCGGGTCCATCTCGCCGGCGCGGCGCATGGCGCGCAGTTCGTCGACGAGTTTCTCGCCCTTGTCATGGAATCCGACGAAACGACCGTTGAGATACACGCTGGTTTTCATAAGAGTCACCAAACCCGGTTAGATTCGCATCGTGAGGCCCAGCTTCTTGAGGGCCGATTCCACGGGCTTTTCGGACGAACCGGTCGTCACTTCGCAGAACAGCGCGAGGTTCTTGACCAGGCCGCAGTTGGGTCCTTCCGGCGTCTCGTTCGGATCCAACCGGCCCCAATGCGTGCCGTTTAAGTCACGCGCCTTGTAATGCGGGTGCTTCTTGGCCAAAGGCGACGTGACGCGTTTGAGGAACGACGCGGCGGAGATGAAGTTGTAGCGGTCCAACGGTTGCGACACGCCGGTGTGGCCGCCGACCCAGTTGCCAGTGGCCATGGAGTACTTGATGCGTTCCGTGAGGGCGTCGGGCCGGACGAGAGCGAACATGCTCATGCGGCGTCCGCGGACGTTGGCTCGTTCGATCTGGTACGCGACGTCCTTGACCAGGAAGCCGAAGGCGTATCGGAAGAGCTCTTCCATCAGTTTGCCTGCGATCTTGAGGCGCTTGTTGGCATAGTGGTCCTTGTCTTCGACCGCACGCTTGCGGTTGGCCACCAGGATGGCGCGCTCCGCCATGCGACAGAGAAAATAGGCCTTGGCCAGGCGGTCCTTGGGCTCCACGCCGATGTGCGGCAGGAGGTAGCGGTCGATCAGCAATTCGGCGCGCTTCAGCTGGTAGTCCACGGGCTGTCCGGGCGCGGCGCGCTTGCCGATGGTCTCCAAGGCGTCCTTGCGGTTCTTGACCGGGTTGAGTTCGAAATTCAGCAGGATGTCGTTGTAGACTTCCTTTTCCTTGGAGAAGACTTCAGTGACTTTTTCTTCTTTGTCCAAGCCCAGGGCGTACAGGACCATCATGAATTCGAGCGATTTGTTGTACGACGGCAGGGTGATGCTGACGCGGCCGTCTTTCGAGCGGTCCACGGTGCAGCGGCCACGGAAACCCGCTCGGGTGGAGAAAATCTTGCTCTGGACTGTTTCCTCGTCTTTTTCGCGCGAGACTAAGATGCGGTTCGGCGCCAAGTCCTCAAGGGTCATGAGGCTTTTCTCGGTGCCGTTGATGATGAAGTATCCGCCGTGATCCTTCGTGTCTTCGCCGGCTTCGCTCAATTCCTGGCGGCTTTTGCCGTTGAGGTAGCACAGCTGGCTTTTGACCATGACGGGCAATTCGCCGATGAACACGTCTTCAGGGCGTTTTTCCACGCCATTGACCACTTGAGTCATTTCCAGAAAAAGGGGGGCGGTATAGCTCAAATCGCGCAGGCGGGCTTCCATCGGCGCCAGGGGCCGGCGAGAGCCGTCCGCTTCGGTCACCATGGGTTTTTCGGCGCGGATCTTGCCCAGCTTGATGAGGTATCCTTCCACCTGGGGCTCGATCACGCCTTGGGCGTCCACGATTTCCTGCATCTTCTCTTCGAGGAACTGGTTGTACGAATCGAGGTTCTGCTGCACCAGGCTTTTCTGGCGCAAATACGCTTCGGTCAGTTCGTGGTAAACCATGAGTGCCTATTCCACCACCAATCGGTAATACAGCGTCTGCTCGCCGGTCTGCCAGCTCTTGCGGTGGATCTTGACCACGTCGCCGGGGCCGACGGCGATGCCGACCAGTCCCGCGTCCGTCGTCTTGATGTGCGGCAGCTGGGCCTTCGTCACGTTATACGTCTTGCAGAATTTGTCGAGTTCCTCGTCCGTCGCCTTGAAAATCGTCGGAACTAGGTAATTTCTAACCGTTTGCGCCGCTTCCGTACCCATCCCACCACTTATAGAAGCCCGTGTCTAGCCGAATGACAAAGTCGAGGCTAAACCGGGCGTTTGTGCACAAGCTTACTTTTTATGCCCCGATTGGTTTTTAAAGCTATTGCCCTTTTGCTAAAGGACTTTTTTTTTGGATTTTGGCAAGCCCGGGCCGCTGCTCAAGTCCGTCGCGATTGGGCACACGTCACCATGACTTCACGGATTCCGTACACCGGAACGAATGAGTCGCGCCTTTTCGAAAGTGGTTGCGCGAAAACGGCTTTCAGTTGTGGGATTCGCCGCAGATTCACGAAGACCTGCGTCAATACCGCTAAGGCTAACGCATTGACGCGATGCATCGTCCGGCAACTGTTTTGCAATGGTCATTGGCGCGGACGTGCGTTCTTCGAGCGACTTCCGAGCTTTATAGCAAACCGCGAAAGTCTTCCGAGACTTTCGCGCCGTTTGCTAGATAGCAATCCACGACTAATTTGTCGGGTTATTTTCGTGGATTGCTATAAGCGGCTTCAGAGGTACAGCACGTCATCCCAGGCATGGCGGTATAATGGCTGTTGCAGGCGCTTCTGATCAATCGCATGCCCGATGATGCCGATGCTTCTGCCTAAAGCGAAGAAGGCGTTCAGCACGCCGATCTGGATGAGTTGGTCCTTTTCTTCGTCCGTGAATTCGGGGCAGGAGTCGAACAAGTCCAAAAAGAGCGCGGCGATGCAGCCGTCCACGTTGAGGATCAAGTTGCCCTTCTTCTGGGTGGTGAGTGCTTCCACGCCGAGAGCGAAGTCCAAATGCTTGCGGGACTTGAAGTGCTTCTGCGCGTAGGCCTTCAAGGCGGCCACGCGGGCGTCCGGGTTGCTGACGGATTTGATGCGGTGCCCGATGCCGGGGATCAGCACGTTCTGCTCCTTCATCTGGTCAATGAACTGTTTTGGCGTTTTGCCTTCCTTGACGGCTGCTTGCCAGTAGCGCGCCGCGTCGTCGATGGCGCCGCCGAAACGCGGGCCGATGGTGAGCAAACCGGAGCACAGCGACGACACCAAATCCTTGCCTGCGCGGGAGGCCACGATGGCGTTGTGCGCGCCGGAAACCGCGGGGCCGTGGTCGGCGGTGATTTTGAGCGTCATCTCCATGAATTCCGAGGCAAACTTGGGCAATTTCTTTTTGAACCAAAGCGCGGCGATGATGTCGCCCACGCCTGCGCCTTCGTTCAGCAGGGTCGTGAGGGGCACTTTGTTGTACAGCACGTCTTCGCCGCGGTCGTCCGAAATGCTCGAGACGATGGACGCAGGACGGCGGACCTTGTTTTTGCCCAACGCGTCCTTGTATTCCGCCGGCAACGGCTGCGGCTGGACGGATTCCTTGGGCACCGGACCCACTTTTTCGACAAATACTTTGTGGATCAGCTCGCCGAAGTCGTCGTACGATTTGGGAACGTGCGCGCCGGCTTTGCGCAAGGCGTCGTTCTTGGCCTGGGCGGATTCCTTGTCGGAACCGCTTTTGGCGCCGGCGTGTCCGAACTGCACTTCGGTCGGAAAGACCGTGGCGCAGGTGCCGGTGACCCAGGCGACCATAGGTTTCTTGACTTTTTTGGCCGCCAGGGCTTCGGCGATGCGGTATTCGTCCGTTCCACCCAATTCACCCAGCACGACAATCATCTTGACGGCCGGGTCGGCTTCAAAACGTAAGACGTGGTCCAGCAGGCTGGTGCCAGGAAACGCGTCGCCACCGATGGCGATGCCTTCACAGATGCCGTTCGTCGTGTTGCCGATGACGTTGAACAATTCGTTCGACATGCCGCCGGATTTGCTGACGAAACCCACGGAGCCGGGCCGGTGCAGTTTAGCCGCAATCATGGCCTCCGGCGTTCCACCCGAGTTGCCAATCTTGAACGTGCCGGCGCCGATGCCGCCGACCGTGGCCGGGCCGATGAGGATTTTTCCAAGTTTCTTGGCTTTGGCGGCCAAGAGGCGGGCGGAGCGTTCCGGCACGCCTTCGGCGATGACCACGAGGGTCGAAAACGGAAGGTCGAGCGCTTCGTCCGTGGTGTCGTAAGCCGAGCGGAAGGATGCGAAGTTGATGAAGACGTCGGCCTTGGTCTTGGCGTACGCTTCTTGGGTGGTCTTGAAGACCGGAATCAGGATCTGCTTGGAGCCGAAGAACGCGGTGGTGATTTCGGACGAGGAGGGGTTGACGATGGCGGCCACCGAGGGCATTTTTCGTCCGCACATCCAGTCGAAGTCCAGCATGCGCTGCACGGCGGCGGCCTGCATGCCGTAGATGATTGCCGTTGTTTCCTTGGTGAAAAGTGGCATGGTGTCAAGTCATCTCCGAATCGTTATGCTTTCAATTCCGTGAGTGCCATGGGCACTATTTTCGTCATGTGCGTCTCCGGGCCGTACACCTGGATGGGAATTCCCGTCTTCTGGCCCAAGTTGCGCATGAGTTCGAGGCCTTTTTCGTAGTTGGGCCCGCCGCGGCGGACGAAGATCTTCACTCCGGCCTTTTTGAGCGCCGGCGCCTGCTCTTCCAGCGCCTGGATGATGCCTTTGAACGTTTTGGCCACGTCGGTGAAGTTGGCGATGCCACCGCCGATCAACAGTACCTTTCCTCCGCCTTTGACCATGAGGTCCAGTACGGTTTTCGCGTACAAGTAAGTCTCCTCGTCGTTGGGGTTGCCCGAGTATTCACCGTAGTTGGCCATTTCCGAGCCTTTTCCGAGGTCAACCAGCGTGTCGGCGTAGATGACGGACGCGCCGCCGCCGGCCACCAGCGTCCAAACTTTGCCTTTGGGGTTCAATACCGTCAGCTTCAAGGAGGCGCCGGTCTTCTCGTCCAGCGATTTGATGTATTGCTCCTCTTTGCTCAATTCGCGGCCGAACGGCGCCGGAAACTCGACGTCCCACTTGCCTTTGAACGCAGCGGTGTCGTCCAGGCGGGCGACGGAGCCGAGGATGACGGCTTTGCCGTCCACGATGGTGAACGGATTCAACTCCAGGAAGGCAAAATCGTTGTCTTTGAATGCTTGGAAGACTTTGAGGATGAACTCTTCCACGAGCTTCTTCTCGGCTTTGTCCTTGACTGGCAGGTTCAGCGAGGGTGCCGCATCCAGGACCGGTACCTCGATTTTCTGGACCTTATCCCAGTTGTCTTCGATGTCGATGCCGCCTTCGGTGGAAAAGAGAACGACGTCCTTTTCAGCTTCAGTCTGGAACGCCACGTAGTACTCCGTCTTGTGCGGAACGAACGGTTCGATCAAAAAGTGCGTCAGGATTCCGTTGACTTTGCCTACGGTGGCTTTTTTGCCCGCGTTGTCCTTGACGAACTTCTGCACCTGCTCCAAGGACGCGTCCAAAAGAAGGAGGTTGTTCTTGCCGCGTTTTCCGAAACATTGATCCGGCTTGGCCACCAGTTTCTTGCTCTTGAGCCAAGGGTGCTCCTTGGCCGCCTTGGTCCAATCCGTCGAGGCATCGGCCAGAAGCCCTTCAAGCGGATAGCCGAGGGCGGCGTAGAGGATCGACTTTCCGTCGTATTCGCGGATGGAACGTTGGGCCATGAGGTTCACCTGGAAACCGGCCGGCAAAACGTCGCCGGTGGTTTTTTTTCATCGGATTGGGCGAATAAAAAACTTGGGCCGAAAAAAGAAACGGCCTTTTTGGCTTTCAACATCGTTTTGGCGCGTTTCAGCTCATGTTGTTGATGATTGCATTACCGAATTCCGAGCACTTAACCTCTTTGGCGCCTTCCACTTGGCGGGCCAAGTCGTACGTCAGCACCTTCTGTTGAATGGTCTGGCCGAAGGCCTTTTCGACCAACTCGGCGGCTTCAGACCAATTCAGGTACTGCAACATCATCACGGCCGAGAGGATGAGCGAGCCGGGGTTGACCTTGTCCTGACCCGCGTACTTCGGCGCCGTTCCGTGCGTCGCTTCGAACAAGGCAATGCCGGACACGCTGTAGTTGATGTTGGCCCCCGGCGCAATACCCAAACCACCGGCTTGCGCTGCGGCGGCGTCGGACACGTAGTCGCCGTTGAGGTTGGTCGTGGCGATGACGTCATATTCATCCGGACGCAGCAACAGCTGTTGGAACATGGAGTCCGCGATGCGGTCCTTGATGATCAGTTTGCCAACGGCTGACTTGCCTTCCGTCACTTCCTTCTCGGTGACGACCTGGTCGCCGAATTCCTTCGCCACTTCGTAGCCATAGGCCATGAAAGCGCCTTCGGTGAACTTCATGATGTTGCCCTTGTGCATGATCGTCACGGACTTGCGCTTGTGCTTCAAGGCGTAGTGGATGGCGGCGCGGACCAGGCGTTTGGAGCCGGATTCGCTGATGGGCTTAAGGCCGATGCCGGAGTCCGGCTTGATCTTCTTTCCGAACGAAGCGATCAGCTCGATGAGCTTCTGCTGTTCGGGCGTGCCCTTGGCGTACTCGATGCCGGCGTACACGTCTTCGGTGTTCTCACGGAAGATCACGACGTCCAGCTTTTCGGGGTCCTTCATGGGATTCGGAACGCCCTTGTAGTAGCGCACGGGACGCACGCAGGAATACAAGTCCAGCACTTGGCGCATGGTGACGTTCAAGCTTCGGAATCCGCCGCCGACCGGCGTGGTCAGCGGGCCCTTGATGGCCACGAGGTGCTCCTTGATGGCGTTGACACTCTCGTCCGGCAGCAGTTGACCGGTTGCGGCGATGGCCTTCTCACCGGCCAGGATGGGCTTCCAGTGGATGCGGCGCTTTCCGCCGTAGGCTTTCTGAACCGCGGCGTCCACGACTTTCTGCATAACGGGGCTGATGTCCACGCCCACGCCGTCGCCCTCGATGATGGGGATGATCGGCTCGTCCGGCACGTTGAGTTTTCCGTTGCTGATGGTGATTTTTTCCGCGGCCATGTGCTTTTCCCCTCTTGCCTTTCGTTTTCGCTGTTATCGTTCCTTGTCACGAATCCGTGCCCGGACTGGGGCCTTGCAACGCGTTTGCCTGCCGGCCACGCTACGCCGCGACGGCCGACGCGTTCTTCTTGCGCGTGAAGTTCAGCAGGCCGCCGGCCAGGATGATGGCGCGGTCCCGTTTGGACAAATCCAGCTTAGCCTGGTAGACCTTGCCGGTCGTCTTGTTGGTGACCGTCACCGTCGTGGCGCCGGTTTCGAACGCCTTTTTGACATCCGCCAGCTGCAATTCATGGTCCTGCTGGACGTCCGCGTACGCACTTTCGTCCAGTTCCAGCGGCACGATGCCGAAGTTGACCAAGTTGGACTTGTGGATGCGGGCGAACTGCCGCGCCAGGACCGCCTTGACGCCCAAATACATCGGCGCCAGAGCTGCGTGCTCGCGCGAACTGCCTTGGCCGTAGTTCTCGCCGCCGATGATGAATCCGCCACCGCGCTCCTTGGCGCGCTTGACAAATCCTGTGTCGACGTTGGTAAAGACGAATTCCGAGATCTTCGGCACGTTCGAGCGCAACGGGAGGATCTTGGCGCCGGCCGGCATGATATGGTCCGTGGTGACGTTGTTGCCCGTCTTGATCAGCACGAAGCCCTGCAACTGCTCCTCGAGCGGCTCCTTAAGGGGCACGGGCGCGATGTTGGGCCCGCGCAGCACTTCCACCGCCTCCGGCGTGGCCGATGGTGCGAGAATCATCGAGTCGTCGATGACGATCTGCTCCGGCACGACGATCTGCGCTGACGGCAGCTTGCGCGGATCGGTGACCTTGCCGGCGATGGCGGATGCCACGGCGACTTCCGGCGAACAGAGGTAAACCAAGTCGTTCTTGGATCCGGAGCGTCCTTCGAAGTTGCGGTTGAACGTTCTGAGCGAAACGGCTCCGGTGGCTGGGGCCTGGCCCATGCCGATGCACGGACCGCATGCGGATTCCAGCACGCGCACGCCCGCGGCGATGAAGTCCGTCAAGGCGCCGTTGCGGGCGATTTCCTGGAACACCTGCTTGGAGCCCGGCGAGAGCGCCATGCTCACGTTGGAGGCCACTTTCTGGCCCCTCAGGTATGCCGCGACGGTCATGAGGTCTTTCAGCGAACTGTTGGTGCACGAGCCGACCAGCACTTGCTGCACCGGCAGTCCTTCGACTTCCGTGACCGGCACCACGTTGTCCGGCGACTGGGGCTTGGCAATCATCGGCACGAGCTGGTCCAGATTGATTTCAAGAAGTTCGTCGTATGGCGCGTCGGCATCGGCTTCGACTTTCACGTACGCATCTTCCCGGCCCTGACGGCGGAGGAACTCCTTCGTCTTCTCATCCGTCGGAAAGATGGACGTGGTAGCGCCCAGTTCGGCACCCATGTTGGTGATGGTGGCGCGCTGGTACACGTCCAACGAAGAAACGCCTTCGCCATGGTATTCGATGACCTTGCCCACGCCGCCTTTGACGGTGAGTCTTCGGAGTACTTCCAGAATGATGTCTTTGGCCGCCACCTGGCGCTGCAACCGGCCGGTCAGCTTGACACCCAGGACTTTAGGCGCTTTCAGATAGAACGGACCGCCACCCATGGCCACGGCCACGTCGAGTCCGCCGGCACCGATGGCCAACATCCCCATGCCGCCGCACGTCGGCGTATGCGAGTCGGATCCCAACAGGGTCTTGCCGGGCGTGGAGAATCGTTCCAAATGCACCTGGTGGCAGATGCCGTTACCGGGCCGCGAGAAGTACAATCCGTACTTGGACGCCATGCTCTGTAGGTAGCGGTGGTCGTCGGCGTTCTCAAAACCCGTCTGCAGCATGTTATGATCGACGTACGAAACGGCCACTTCCGTTTGGACCCGCGGGATGCCTAAGGCTTCGAACTGCAAGCAGGCCATGGTGCCCGTGGCGTCCTGGGTAAGCGCCTGATCGATCTTGATGGCGATTTCCTTGCCTGCCTCAAGCGTGCCTTCGACCAAGTGTTTTTCAAGAATCTTATACGTCAGCGTCTTGCCCATGAAGCGGTCCACCCCGATTTTTTTTCTTTGGTTGACTGAGTGCCTTGAATAGGCGCTGAGAAAATCCCGATTAACTGCTATTCCCACGCAAAAGAATAAAAGCCCCTGTAGGTCCGACGGAAGACGAAGTATCCGCCGCCACGGCGTGGCCTCTACCAACCGTAGTACTCCGCACGCGAGTAGCCGAACGCTTTCATGGCCTCGTTGAGGCCTTTGGCGAACAAGCCCGGCTTGCGCGTGAGCACCTTCACGCCGAACGCGACGCGCTGGCTATTCGAGACTTCCGCCAACTCCGGCGGCATGATCGAACCGATGAACTCCAACTCTGAATCGCTCATCTTGTACAAGGCATGCTTGCCGCCGATGATCTTGTCATACTGTGGGAATTCCGCTTTCCAGAGGCGCTCGTACTCCGACAAAACGGCTTTGGATGCATCGTTCTGCGCAATGGCTTTTTTCGCCACGTTGGCGGCAAAACGACCCGAAACCAGGCCCAAATGCGAGCCGCCTTCGAACAGCGGCGACGTAAAGCCCGCGGCATCACCGATGAGCATCAACCCGTCATCCACCGTGTTTTGCACGGGGCCCGACGCGGGAATCAAGCCGCCGAACGTCTTGATCACGACTTTGTCCGTCCAGCCCATCTTGGCGACGAATTGGTCGAGGAACGTCTTGGCCTTGACGTTTTCATTCGTGACCAAACCGACGTTGGCACGTCCTTGCCCTTTGGGGATCATCCACAAGTAGCCGTGGGGCGCCAAGTCCGGCCAGATAAAAAAGTCCATGTAGCCGTCCGTCGGGATGTCCTTCATCTCGTACTGGATTCCAACCACGCTCGAAAAACGCGGGTTGAGGTTCAACAGGCGCGAGACGAGCGCGGCCACGCCGGAGGCGTCTATGAGGATTTTGGCCCGGAACGAAGAGCCGTCGGCACAGGAAACCGTCCAAATGCCGCTGGCCGAGTCGCGTTTGACTGTCGAAACCCGCTTGCCCAACGCCAATTGAACGCCGGCGTCCTGGGCTTGTTTCATGATCCACTGTTCGAACTTGTGCTTTTCCAGCACGTAGCCTTCTTCAGTGAGCCTGGTCGTCTTATTTCCTGGAAAAATGACGCGCACGCCTTTGACGGGCATGGCAATGGCCTCTCCGGGCAATTTCCAGCCCATGCGGTCGCACGCTACCTGGCTCAAACACTCGCCGCAATGCACCGGCTCGCCCACGGCCTGATGCTCCTCCACCACTAGGACTTTCAAACCGTTCTTCGCCGAATGCAACGCAGCCGATCCGCCCGCCGGACCGGCACCGATGATCAGGACGTCGAAGACCGCGGCGTTGGCACTGGCCCCCGCTTTGGAACCAGGAACGTCGCGGACGGCAGGGTGCATGGAAACGGCCGCGTTGGAAACGGATGCGTTTAATTCTGTATCAGCCATGGAGTCAACTCGGGCATTATCGTTTACGTCAATCGCATCCGTGATGGTGCCGGACGTGCTTTTTTTAGGTTGTGGAACGTCCATTGCATACCGCACATGCGTCCAATCCCGCTCAATCGAAACGCATTAAAAACGCAATGCCCACATCTGTAACTCTATACTGTTGCCTTGATAGTGTAGTGGTCCAGCATTCGGGCTTGTCGAGCCTGCGACCCGGGTTCGAATCCCGGTCAAGGCGTTTTTTTTGAAGCTCAGCGTGCGCAAGGCACGAAAGTCCTCCTCATTCTCAAATTTGAGAGGAATTTAGGGATATTTATCCTCTGCACCGGTTAGGGGATTGACGAGGGGCGATTCGTCCATGCCTGAGGTTTAACTAGTGATTGAACACGCAGGGAGTTTTTTGCAAATTTCAGTACAGGCTTCCGGAGTTAAAGCTACATATACGACTGAAAATGTTCGACCATCCGATCCACTGAATTCATACATTTGCTTACAGGGTTGTATGTCTCTTTGGCCGGGTCCTACTATCGACATTGCTGGGAGGCCAAATGCGGCGTTCACTGCGCATCTCAAAAATATTTTCGGGTCAGTAGCTTTGGTTTTATCTGCAATAAACGCCACTCCTGCTGAAAGTGGGTAGTCTTTTCTAATATAGCCTTGTCCTGAAATTATTCCTTTATCTACATAACAAGAAGCGAAGTTCGTAATTTTTGTTGTAATGTCTGGGTTTAACGGATTGTTTATCTGTGCTGCAGACATTGCTAGGTTTACTTTGCTTATCATTTCAGTTGCGGGGACTGTATCGTACTCATTTATTGTGGGAAGTAATTCTGCGGCGGTGGTAGTTGAGTTTACTGGAACCGTTCCTCGGCTAACGTTCGTGCAGCCCATTATTACAACTGCAATTAACAGAACTGTTAGAATTTTCTTCATATTACGAGATACAATCGTTAAGCACCTTTAATCCTTTGCTAACTGCTTCTAACTGGGAGATGTATAAGTTACCTTGAACGGCCCCCGTTTTGGAATTTGTTTTGAATGCTGAACAAATATCTGGGGCTGAAGCAATTGTCTGAAAAGTCTCTTCTGTATTGAACACGATATCAAAATCCGTATTTCCAGGTTGTTGTTCTATTACGGAGATGTCTCCAGATTTTGATACTACGAATGTTCTTGAACCAACAAAAAAACCAACGCTCACCCCGTTGGCAATTGAATTTATTCCGGGAATGCGGTTCAAAAGATTCTTTATGGACGTCGCAGTAATTCCGACTGGGGGTGATATTGATTGAGTTGGACTCGGAGTCTGGGTTGGTTGACTCGTTACGATAGTTTGAGGAGGTACTATTGTTGGCTGGATAGTTGAAATTGGGGTGGGGCGGCTTGTTGGCGTAGGAGTTTCTTGTTTTATCTGGGTTAAATGCGGGGTTCCGCCAAGTTTCGTAATCAATTTTTGCTGGAAATCGTTGTTGAGTTCAGACAATTTTTGTTTTACATTTTGTTTCAAAGCATTGGCCAAAATAATTGATGACGTTTCAGTTTCTTTACTCTTAACTTCATTTATTGTCACTTGAATATTCTTCCAATAACTTAGACCGGCACTATCTTGCAATTCGTCTAGAATGCCGATGAGCTTTGCGACTTTTGTCCCAGTTACCTCTAGATCCGTTTGTACTTTGTTCAATTTTGATTGGAGTGCAAAAGTTTCTTCTTGAGTTAAAACTGCGATGCATGCGTTTTGTTGGCAGATGAATCCTGTTGAGCATGGGGGATTATCGTAATCGCATCCTGGTTTTAAGATGCATGCGTTGTTGGTACAGTCGTGGCGCGAGTCGCATGGAGGATTGTTGTACAAACAACCTGGTTTTAGTATACAGACATTATTTGTGCAATCGTGGCTAGAATCGCAAGCGGGGTTGTTGTATTGGCAGCCGGGTTTTAGTATACATTCGTTATTGATGCAATTGTGACTGTCATCACATATGGGTTGGCCGTATTGGCAACCTGACGTAGTGACCAGAGAATAATTCAATTGTTTTACGCTGTATGCGTTTGATTTTGCTATTGAGTAATCGTTTGAACTTTTTGTATCGCAAATGTTTCCGCCAATTACTGCCCAATAATCGAATACAAAAAGGCTGATTTGCGTTGTGGTTTGCCCCTTAGCAAGGGTATAGCTGATTCTAACTGAGGTGGTAGTTCCCGGTGAAATACAATTGGATATTGTTTGGGGCGCTGCGTTTCCTTGCTGGTAGAAAACTTTCAGTCCGCCCCAACCGTTGTTTGTAATAGTAATGTCCTTTGTCTGGGTTGAGTCGGGTATTCCGCTTGATTGAATTGTGCTTAATTCTGGAGGATTAACCGAGATTGTTACTGCAGTAATCAGGGTAGTCATCAAAAAAATTAATAATAGGTGTTTCAATTCAAGGACCCCGCAATTTCGCTAACGTCACTAGCTGTATTAGAAATGTCTGCCTTGATTTCTTGCATGAGCGAATTTGCTTGTTCTTGTTTCAGAATTTTAGGGTCAATGGTTGGGCTAGGCGTAATTGTCGAATTCGGAAAAGCTGGTTTTTCGGTTGCCTGACTTGCACTCGTCTGATTAGCTGTAGTTAATCCGTCTTGATCTGAAGCAGTGGTTGGCGAACTTTGTTGATTCTGCGTGCATCCAATTAATGAAATAGCTAGGAAGAGAATGAATGCGATTGTTATTGTCTGACGCATATCGATTTGGTGCATGAAGACCAATTAAAACTCATCCTTGTCTTGTGAGCAAAAGAAATAACCGAAAATTTGCAGTACTGCGCTGATGTTTGAATCAATAGTTTGGCTAATTATTTAGGCGCCAAACCCTTATCCCAAACGTTGGGGTTAATTCGAATTTACCTTAGCTTGCAACAAACCCCGCGCGATGTAAGTATTTATCAAATTCTCCCTGCGGGTGGATTTTGTTTAGAATTTCTCCAATTTTGAATTGAAGTGGTGAAATTTTTAGATTATCTGCGGATTCCGGTGCGGGAAGATATGCCCGAGCTCCGTCCACGATTACAAACAAATCTTTATGGACTAAATTTCCGTTGTACCTGACTTCAATAAATTGACGGAATGCTTCTTGGTTTGCGAATTTTCCTACCCATGGCTCACTGAAGTAATCCTTTTCAAAAATAGGGTGGCCTAGACGGAGGATTTTCAGATTTACATCTTGGTCGAAAACATACTCTCCAATTTCATCGTGGGCCGTCCAGTCTTCTGTACTTGAGCTCATTAGCGTTGCTAATATTTCAGGTTTACTTTTTGCGTGATTCCTATTTGGGCTAATGCTCACATTTCCATTGTTGTTTCCCCCAATTACGACTTGGGAATTGTTGCTTCCGCTTTGCGAAATTTGCATTCCATTCTGTCTTCCAATGCTTGGTAGTAGGTATGAAAACGCGAAAGAAAGTATTCCTAGGACACTGCTGATTTTGTTAAGTATGTCCCAAATACCAGCGTCTACCGTAATATTTGTGGGCGTTATTGCCCCAAAGAAAATTGAACTTTGTATTAGGATTCCGAGAACAAGCAAGCCGTTTGCTATTCTAAAGTTGTTTTCGGATATTTTCAATGCGTTTACTAAAATTTTTACTCCAGCGAGGTATACGTTTGTCAATACAAATCCAAAAAATACGCTTATGCTTAGTATCAATATTTTACTTGCGCCGTCTTGGCTATGTGGTAATGATGACGCAATTATTAATGAAACTAAAATTCCCGCCAATAGGCCATTAATAGCAATTTTGCGATCTTGTGGTTTGGCACTTTTTGATAATACCAGTAGCTCTGAATAGCACATTTGTGCGAAATAGGCAATAGTACCTTCTTGGATTACTGGCATATTTTTTTTCATTCGGAGGGCATCACTACTTCCTTTAGCATTGTCACGGAAACGCCTAACAACGTTCCAAGTAAGAATGTAAAGTTACCTTGGTCTAATTTTCCCAAATAGGTCATGATTCCTGCTCCAAGGGTAACGAGGATTAGAATCACCAGAAATCCGATAATGGTCCACTGGACTTTTGGGGTCTCAAGTCGTTCGAGTTTTGTCTGGTAATACTTCTCAAGAATAGGTAATCCTTTTTCGACAAGCATTTGGATATTTTCTTGACTTTTCAACTGAAGCTTGAGCTGGGTTTCCTGGAGTTCCAGCGCTTTCAATTCAATTGTTCTCACTTTTTTTCCTGCCATTCCGACCCCCTTTTTTTGGGTAAACTTAACTAGTCTTTTGAGCATTTAACCTTTGGTGACCCGATTGGCCAAACATTCTCTTGCAAACTTTGATTTAGACGAAAAATATTCAGTTCAAGTTAACCTTACTGATTCTCCTATTCTCCCTCGACCAGACGTCGTTGATGAGCTTGTTTTTGTTTTAATTGACAAAACAGGGTTGGGCACTGGTTTTCACCTAAGTAATCATCATTGGAACGGTCGGCTTAATGGAAACATGACGACAAAAACCGAAACTGGCAGAAAATTTTTCAAAGTACTTAGCGAAGGGGGCAACAAAAGAACGATGGCGTTTCAAGGTTTGAAACAGAACTTCATCGATGAAGTTTGTATACGAACAAATGAATGTTACCGTGAGACTTTGACCCGTAGTCTTCAGAATTGTATTTTGCCCTAAGTCTGTTCAATCCTACTACTATCGGCATAGTTGGTTGTTCGGGTC
The DNA here is from genome assembly GCA_016188965.1 of Microcaldota archaeon. GTDB lineage: Archaea > Micrarchaeota > Micrarchaeia > Norongarragalinales > Norongarragalinaceae > JACPGT01. Next base: position 28,606 of record JACPGT010000002.1, read on the forward strand.
CCGTAAGGTGTTTTGCCTGATATTTCGCGAATTAAAGGGTGGAAAGCCTTTAAATCTAGGGGCGGGGTAATAGTATTGCAACGGCAGCCCATGTAGGGAGTCGTTGTTTTATACTGTATTATTGTGTTTTACTTCTTCTCGTGTTTGAAGCTCTTGCCAAGTTTCTGCAGTGCTTTTGCGGTGTGTTCTCCTTTTTCTCCATAGGTGAACAAAATATCATTCGGTTGCAACAATCGAGTATTCGAATTTTTGTAGAATACGTGATTTTTTATCAACAAGTGTCAAAGTCAAGTTTATACCTTTTCAAGTTCGTTTTTTGTAAATCCCATTTTCCTCAATTCTTTTAGCGCTTCTTTTTTGTTCATTCCTTGTCCGAGTCTTCTTTTCAGACCTTCGCGTATAGTGTCTTTGTCAGCTAATCTTTTCAGGGAGCCCAGGATTGGCGCGCTAATGCCGTGTTTTTCCTGCAGTTCAAAAAACTTCGAATATGTGGCGCCATGCCAGGGTCGTTCTCCACTTTGCCGCGTACACTCGTCCAAAATCGTGTTCCAGTTGATTTCAGCACTTCTTACTATTGCCGCAATGTCGTTGACATCATCAATCCGGTCAGTTATGCTTTTGAAAAGAATAATGTCTTCGTTGGAGACGATTCTTACAGTTAGTTTTCCGTAACTTCCGAGTGTTTCACTTCTTTTTTCGACCGTGGGGGTAATTTCAAGCTTTTTGCATACTTTTTTGAAAAAAGAGTCGATTCGAAATCCGTTCTTTTCCTCCCAAATTCCATCCGCTGACATTTCCTCGTATTCTTTTTCTAGTGCTTCCAGTTTCTGATAACCAAGTACCTTTAATCTGTTGGCAAATTCAGTAGCACTTTCTCGCGTTACAAAAACGAGATCCAGATCTTTTGTTGCATCTTTCTGGTTACGGTAGCACATGGCGCCCCCGCCCAGCAAATATGTTGTAACCGGTATTGACAGCTTTTCACCGATTGCTACGAATGCTTTGTTTAACTCTTCTTTTGTGAATCCTTTCCTCATGCGTAGCTCACTATTTTTTCTGAATATCCGACCGCTTGTTGCAATTCATTTAGTGTTGACTTTAAGTCTAGTCCGAACGAATACCACTCTGCATAAAGAGATAGGCGAATTGAATCTAGCTTGTTTCGATTCTTGCTAAGGAAGACCGCTAAAAGCGGTTTGTTTTGTCCCTGTTGTGCCGACGTTAGCAGTAATGCGTGAATGAATGCTTCTTCTAGGATGGGTTCTCTTTTTAGTCCATCTAAGTTTACGTAATAATCTGAGTAATCTGTTTTCAAGGCTTCTAGGCCTTCACTTATCAGGCGGTTCAAGCCGGTTTCAGTAAAATTATTGGGAAGCTTCTTCGAGTCTGTTCTGATTAGTATTCGTTTTCTTATCCTGAGCGAAAAGTTGTTGCTTTCATTTAGCGGCTCTAACATCTTGAAGTGTAGATTGTCCGCGTATGCATCTACGAATTCAAAAACAAGCGGATCTGATATTGTAATCTTCCCTTTGCTTCTGGATATTACGCCGGCCGAAGCAAGTTTCGATAATGTGCGATAGATGGTTGCTTCTTCGTTTTTTGACTCTATTTTTAGCAAAAATAATGTGATTCCCCCTGGGACTGCCGCTATAGTGAGTAAATCAAGTGCGGCTCCGCTTAGCCACTTTTCGGGGTGAGTGCCTGACCGCGCGGATTGCAATTGTCTGAATGCTTGTGCATGCGACGCATGGGATAGGCTTATTTTTTTCTCTTTTCCGTTTCTTTCAACTGCTATTAGTCTTTTGTTTTCTAATGACTTGAGCAGATAGGATACGCTTGGCTTTGTTACCGCTAGTGCTTCAGCAAGCTCTTTTGCGACATACTCTCGAGTACACAGTGCGCCAAGCGCCCTAATCTCTAATTTACTTAATCGTAATTCCATATATCTTTTTATTTAACTGATACTATATAAAGTTAAGTATTTTGATAGTTTAGCTGTCTTTACTATGTTGTATGCGTATTTTCATCTGGCATTCATTTTCCTCTCAAAATGGTTAACTGAACTGCTTCTTTTGGACTTTGTTTTTAGAGCGATTTGACGCAATTGTTGACTTTGAACCGCATTGTTTCCACCCACTTTTCAAAGTATTAGCCTATTTTTTAGGCTCAAAATTTCGGGCATTTTTATCCCGTTTTTCCAGCTTAATCCTCCCCGTGTAGTTCGTTGTTCCTATTCGTAAATTGAGGGGCAGTTTGTGAGCTTATCGGCCTCCATAGATATGTATCTACCTAGGGGTAAGACTGCCTTTTGTGGAAGATTCGGTTCAGTGTCTTTCTGAGGGTGCTTCGGCTGATGACTTTGGCGAATTTTGAGTAGCGGTATTTGAGTTTGAAGCTCGTGACGAAGACGAAGATTCGGTTGTATTTTTCTTTGAGTTTTTCGAACTTTTTTTGGACGTAGTCGGGGTTTCGTTTGAGGACGCTTCCCGTTTCCACTTCGAAGGCATACTTTTTTCCGCCGTGTTCAAATTCAATGTCGGGTCCGTCGGTTACGTTCAATTTGGGCGTTCCTTCGCGGTTTTTGACTTCTTTTTCGATGAGGTAGCAGAAAAAAGCGTGTTCTTGTGATTCGTTAAAGCGTTTTTGAATCCAGTAATATGCCGCCCCTGAGTCGCCGTAGGGGCTGATTTTCATGCGGCGGAAGCCTTTCGAGTACAGGCTTTCGCGTTGTCGTTTGGATAGGTCGCGTTCGAGGAAGACTTCTCCTTTTTCGATGCTTTTTTCGCCGCGTTTGAGCTTCTCTTTTTTCTCGCTTGGGTTTTCCTGCGATTCAAGCCATTTTCTACGCGCCCAATCAAACTCTTGATAAAACTCTGGGGATTCTGGGTAGACTTTGGCTTCGGCTTCTTGATGGTTTAAGCCAGTTGTGAGACGTTTTTCAATTTCGTGCAGAAGGCGGGTTTCTTGTTTTACCAAGCGCTGGCGTTCCGCATTTGGGAGGTTGTCGAAAGTAATTCGGCAATAGGTTCGGTCGGCTCGGTATTCCGTATAGATTGGAAAATCGGTCTGTGATGCGTAGTCGTAGATGGCGTCAAATTTTAGCCTCTTCATATTCGGACCTCTTCCGCTTGAAACCGCAGTATTTGAGCTCTTGTTCGATTGCGAATGCCCGAATTTTGGCGTCTTCTAATTGGCCGGCAAGTTCTGCAATGTCTTCGATGGAGCCGTAATTGCCGAAGTCGAAAGCGCGTATGCTTTTTCTTGCCGCGCCCGTGGTCATTCGGGTTTCGAATTGGTCTTCGTGTTCGTATTCTTGGACTAATTCTTTGAACTCCTCAAGTTTTCCGGTGGCGCCCCAAAGTTGGCGTTTAAGCCGGTCTTTTTTCTTCAATAACTCCTCGTATTCCAAAAGCAGGCGGCCTTGTTCGTTTTTGACTTCCTCAACGCTTTTGCGGGCTTTGCGTTGTTTTTCTTGGCGAATTTGTTTGGCGAATATCATTCCATGTACGTATCCAATCAGTTGAAATGGAATTGAAAGAAGCCAGCCGCCGATTTGGGTGATGATTTCGTAAGCTGCGGGTAAAACGTTGAAAATGAGGTAAACGAGTGTTCGGACGACGATGTAGGGGAAGTAGACGATGCTTTTTATGAAAAATGCCAGTCCTTCGTCGTCAGCCATTTCAGAACACCATTTTGTCGATGAGTCCTTTTTCGACGATTTTACGGGTGATGAGTTGTTTGACTTCCGAATCCTGCATGAGTTCGTTGAGGACGCCATTGTTGGGCTGGCCAAAGCTTTCCGTTAGGGTGGTTTCGCTTAGGGGTGAACCGCAGCGGGTGCAGAATTTGGATGCGGGCGAGTTTTTCTCCTTGCAGCGGGCGCAGTGGCAGAGTTGAAGTGTTTCTTCCTCGGTGTCCTTTCGTTTGGCTAACCCTTGCAAGGAAAGCAATGCGTTGTCTACATCGCGGCCGGACAAGTGGACGTATACGGAGGCCATTTCGCTTCCTTGGGTCCAGCCGAAAAACTCCTTCATTTGGGCTTCCGTCAACTTGTTGGCCAACGCCGTTGCCCTGGAATGCCGGAAAAGGTGAGGGTGCACTTTCTTGGTAATTCCCGCTCGTTTGGCCAACGTTGTGACGGTTTTGTAGACTGAGCGATGGGCGGGTGCGTAGTCGTTGGCCCGGTTGCGATTCGACCGGGGCGGCCAGAGCATGGCGTCGGGGGTTTGTTCGCCACCGTAGTTTTCGATCCATTGGCTCAACGCCGGAGCAGAACTGATGATCCGAACCCGCCGGTCTCCGGTTTTTCCGGTGACTCTCAAAACGGCGCCATACTGGTCAAATTGCACGTTTTTCAAGTGCAGGGACATAAGTTCGCCGATTCGGCAGCCCGATTCGTACAAAACGAGGACCAACGCCTTATCGCGGGCATTGGTGGCGGCCGCTGCCATATCCAAGACTTCTTTTTCGGTGAGGATTTCTTCGGGTAGCTTGTGGCGGCCGTTTTTGAGCCGGGGTTTGATCCAGGCGACTTCTTTGGGCGTGTTTTCGTCGTCGCCTTTTAGCCACCGATAGAACATCTTGAGGATGACTTTCAGGTCGTACTTGCTGGAATCCGCCAAATCGTCCCCTTCAATCCGGCCGACCAAGGCAATCAGGTCGTCTTTGGAAGCATCCGCAAAAGGCTTGTTCAGATTGGCGGCCAGCTTTCGCAGGCAGTAAACCAGTTTGACCACGCGTATTTTGGTGCATCCGCGGGCAAGCCAGACGTTGCCAAACTTCAAAATCAGCTCTTTATTGCCTGCACTGACTAGTCCGTCCCGCTCCAGTCGGCCGTAGGCTTTGTCTAAGTCGTTCATGTTTCGGTGTATCTGGCTTCCGCTCTGTTTCATACGATCCGCCTCTGAGAATGAGGTCTAATTAACTTTCGTGCTAAATTGCGCATGAAATTACATGGTTCGACCAAGTAGAGCTTCAAACTCAACGCACGGCCAAGGCGTATTCATTGAAGCTCAACTTGCACCAGACGCGGTTTTTTGTGCAAGTTGAGTTTCGAACTCCGCTTACGGTCAAGGCGTTTTCTTCTTTTTTCCCTTTATTTGGTGGTCCGAATCATCGTATTTGTTTTTTTTGGTGACTACATTTTTGGCCTGTTCGAACTTGGGTGTCTACTTTTCGTGTTTTGTAGTCACTTCGGCCTATCTGCGGGCAGCGTCTTTCAGGCGTGATTGCGCCCTTGCAAACCCGTTATATTCTATCGAACCCATGCAACGTAGCGAATTAACGATTTGACTTTCCGAGGTTCAATTCCATGCCATTCCAACAACTCAAACTGATCGAACCGCTCATGCGCGCGTTGAAGAAGCAGGGCTACGTCAAGCCCACGCCCATCCAGGAAAAAGCCATTCCTCCTTTGCTTGCCGGACGGGACTTGATGGGCATCGCCCAGACCGGCACGGGCAAGACGGCCGCTTTCACCCTGCCAATTCTTCAGCTTCTGTCGCAGGATCCGGACCCGTTGGTCCCCACGTCGCCCAAAGTGCTCATCCTGACGCCCACGCGCGAACTGGCCATGCAGATTGATGAGAGCGTCGCCGCTTACGGTGAATTCCTCCGCGTGCGGCACGCCGTCGTATTCGGCGGCGTAGGCCAGAACCCGCAGGTCCGCGCCTTGTCGCACGGCGTCGACTTTCTCACCGCGACGCCGGGCCGCCTGTTGGACTTGATCAACCAGCGCCACGTGCGCCTCGACGGCGTGAAGTTCTTCGTGCTGGACGAGGCGGACCGGATGCTGGACATGGGTTTCATCCGCGACGTGCGCAAGATCGTCGCCTTGCTTCCCCATCATCGCCATTCGTTGTTCTTTTCGGCTACCATGGCGCCGGAAGTCACGGATTTGGCCAGGACGTTGCTGAAGGACCCGTTCCGGGTGGAAGTGACGCCGGAGCGCAAGACGGTGGAGAAGATCGAGCAGCGCGTGCTGTTCGTCGACCAGGGCAACAAGGATAAGCTTCTGGTCCAGCTGTTGCGGCAGGACCACCTCACGCGCACCCTCGTGTTCACGCTGATGAAGCACAAAGCAAACAAGGTGGCGCATATGCTGTCCCAGAACGGCATTCCGGCGGACGCCATCCATGGCAACAAGAGCCAAAGCGCGCGCGTGCGGGCGTTGGAGAATTTCAAGAACGGGCGCGTCTCGGTTTTGGTGGCGACGGATATTGCCGCGCGCGGCATCGACATCGACGACATCTCGCACGTCATCAACTACGACTTGCCGAACGAACCGGAGACGTACGTCCACCGCATCGGACGCACGGCCCGGGCCGGCGCCGAAGGCACGGCGTATTCGTTCTGTTCGGGCGACGAGCGCAGCTATTTGACGGACATCCAGCGGCTCATCGGCATGCCGATTCCGGTCATGGACCATGCCTTGCATTCGGAAAGTGCCAAGAACGAGACGCGTCAGGCCTTGTCTCCCCAGCAGCGTTCCCGCGGCGGTGGCGGCGGTCGGCGTTTCGGACACTCCAGCGGCCAAGGCGGCCACGGACGAAGCGGCGGAGGCCGGCCTTTTGGCGGTTCAAGTCACGGCGGGTCACGCTTTGCGCCAAGGCGGCCGTACCGGCGTTAATCTTCCTTTTTTCCGGGCTGTTGGCCTATTGCAGAACAACGGCCGGCCTGTGATTTTTTTCCTGTTTTTCTGCGAATCGTTATACTAAACCACGGAGGTTTCCCGACTCGGTTGCGTGGTTTAGTAGATAGCAATCCTTGACTATTTTGTCGGGTTCCTTTCAAGGATTGCTATAATAAGCCGGCTACTTTTCTTTTTGTGTCCGTTTTCACCGAGCCGTTTCGTGACGGGGGGTGCGGGGTGGGTTTCGCGTTGGTCAGAGTGAACTTCACGTGTTTTCCGGAAAAGGTGCGCACGGGTTCCAAGCGGCAGACCATCCGGCCGCCGCGGGACGACGTGCACGTGGGCGATTCGCTTCAGATTTGGTGGAACCGCCGCGGTCTGCCGGCGGGCCGCTACTGCGAGCCTTGCGCGCTGGTGTGCGTGTTCGAACCGGCGTCGGCGGCGCATTTTCTGAAGTGCCACGGCGGCGAGCAGAAGCACTATGTCAAGCTGCCGCAGAAGCTCAACGAAGGCGTGGTGACGGAAAAATTCAAAATCGAGATGGGCGCGACGGCTTTGACCGGCAAGCGTCCGGACTTGGCGTTGTTCTGGATTCGTAAGGACGGCCGAGTGTTGGACCCGCGTGCGGCGCGCCACCTCATTCGGGAGGACGGTTTTGCCGATTCGAAGTCGTTCTTCGCCTTTTTCCAGCGGCATTACGGCATCCGCGAGAAACCCGCGAATTTCGAAGTCATCCGTTGGGTTTCGTGAAGGTCCTCCCGCCAATTTTTTTCCATTCATCGTTTTCTTTGGCTTTCGGCCGGTTTTTCCATGCTCTTTTTCCCCCGTTGGTCCATCCCTGCCATTTAAATAACGCCTTGCTTTGCTTCTTCATAGGCGCGAAGCGCCTTTATCGGAGGGGTTTGTATGCAACAAATGGGTTCGGCCTGCTGCAAGATGTCGGGTTTGATGCTGCTGATTTCGGGTCTTTCGTTCCTGACGTACGGCCTTAACATCTGGAAGGATGGCATGCTGGTCCACCTCGTCGGCGGCCTGTTCCTGACGCTGTACGCGCTGGGTTCGATGATGCACGCGATGGACATGTGTCCCAGCTGTCAAGTAATGCCCGAAAGCAAGGCGCCGGCCAAGAAGAAGTAATATCCGTCATAAGGAAAAACGCCGGAAGACCCGGCCCTTTTCCTCTTTTTTTCTTTCGTTGCAATTTTTCCCTTTTGGGAGTGTCTTGTTTTGGGGAGTAGGTCTGGCGTTTCGTTTTTGTCCCATGGTCGAAGCAGCGATGCGTTTTTAAGAATCCGCTTCCAGGAAAGAGGGTAACGGAAAACCGGGGGTTTTTGCCCTTTTTCCGCCGATCACCATGGATGAGACCACTTTGACGGCTTTACTTGCCGGTCTGCTTCTGGTTGCCGCGTTTTCCGCCGGTAGCCTCGAGTTGGCGGGCTTGGGCGCGGCCGCCTTCTTGATCCCCTTGCAATCCAAGGGTCACTAACGCCCAGCCAACCATCGGCTTGGATGCGCACTCCGCTTGAGCGCAAGCTTTGCTTGTCCTGATCGCGGCCGGCGTTTTCCCGAAAGGGTTTATTTTTACTGTGTCATTGTTCCACCCATGGTTCAGCATTATCGCCTGGTGGATGGCACTTTGGAGATTGACGGCGTACGCATGCACCAGACGGTGCGCAAGACGCCGCTTCAGGACGCGGCGGACAAAGTCGCCGCGTTGCGGCCGGACGAAGCAATGGCCGTCTTGGACATTTGCACGGGTCTGGGGTATTCAGCTTTGTCGGCGGCGCGGCGGGGCTGCTGGGTCACGACCATCGAGAAAGACCCTCACGTCCTGGCGTTGGCCATGCAGAATCCGGATTCCGAAGGTCTCTTCGACCATCGCCGCATCAAAATCGTCAACGAGGATGCGTATGCGTTCGTGCCTACGTTGGCGGACGCTTCGTTCGACCTCATCCTGCATGATCCGCCGCGCTTTTCCATGGCAGGCGAACTGTATTCCGGAGCGTTTTATTCCCAATTATTCCGGGTGCTTAAAGCCGGTGGCCGGCTTTTCCACTATACGGGAACGCCCGGCTCGGCGCGTGGCAAGAACCTTCCCCGCGGCGTCAAGGACCGCCTGCTTGCGGCCGGCTTCCAGCACGTGACGTGGGTGGAAGATTTGTTGGGTTTCTTGGCGGAAAAGCCGCTGGTGGCCCGCACAAGACCTCCACTGCCTTTTTAGGCCACTCGTTCTTCCACGATCCACGAACTGCATTTTTGTGAATTTCGTAAAGTGTGGGCGCTGTATGTGTGTTTTAAGAAAACTAATCTCGGTATGTAATATATTCGGATCTTATGTTAGAATTCTAAAACCATATATTGGTTGTTTGCGTCGCTACTTGCAAGGTGGGGAAATGGAGGAAGAATCTACTATAGCGTTAGCGGCCCTCTTGTTGATGGCCGTGTTGGCCAACGTGGCGCTCGGCTCGGGTCCGTGGGTCCTGGTTCCAGTGCTTAGCACGTTAGTGCCGGCCATGTTCTTGATGTCGGAAGACGCAGCGCCGGACCTGTAGTACGGGTTCAGCCTGACGGTTTGACTGGAAGCAGGACCGAGGCGTCCAGCGTCTGTTGCAGCAATGTCGGCGACAGGCGTTCTTCCAGTTTTTCCAACTCGCGGATTTTCGTAGTTGTAGCCGGGTGCTTGGCCACCAGGCTCTGGCAGCAGTCGATGTAGTCCTGGTTGGAAATGGCGTAGGTGCCGATTTTTTCGGCAAGCTGGATGATTTCCTTCTTGTCGTACGTCAGCAAGGGCCGTAGCACCTGCAGGTCCGTGGCTGAACCGATGGAGTTGAGGTTGGACAGCGTCTGGGACGAGACTTGGGCCAGGTTCTCGCCCGTGCCGATGGCCTCGGCGCCTTCTTTTTCCGCAATGGCTTGCGCCACGCGCATCATGAACCGGCGGAAAAGGGGCAGGGCGTAGCGTTCCGGCACGTGCAGCGCGTCCAGCACGAAGAAATTGTACGGCGCCAAGTACAGGCTCGTGCTTTGCGTGTAGGGCTGCAGTTGCCGGATGAGGTCCTGGATTTTTTTGGAACGCCGTACGGCTTCTTGCGGGTCCTTGAAGGGATGGAAATGCAGGTAGACGCTTTTCACGCCGCGTTTGGCCAACAAAAAGGAGGCGACGGGTGAGTCGATGCCGCCGGAAAGCAGGGTGATGACTTTGCCGGTGCAGCCGACGGGTAACCCCCCTTGCCCGGCGTGTTTTTGTCCAAAGACCAAGGCTTTATGCTGCAGGATTTCCACGTTGAGCGTCGCGGTGGCGTTCTTCACGCCCATTTTCATGCCTTTTTCTTCCAAGGCCGCCGCGAGCTGTTGCGCGATTTGGATGGACGTCAGGCCGTGGTTCTTGTACGAGCGGGAGACTTCGACTTTGAACGGTCCATTTTTGCCTTTTAGCAGCGTCAAGGCGGCGGGAACCAAGTCGGCGATGTCGGTGCCGTCCGTTTCGATGGCTTGCGCGTAATTGGCCACGCCGAAGACTTTGACTACCGCGTCCAAGGCGGCCGTTTCGTCGGCGCTTTCGGGCAGTTCCATCAGGAAGCGGTGCGCTTCGAGGTAGACGCGGGATTTGGGCACGGCGGCTTTGAGGTTGCGCAAAAGCAGGTTCTGAAAGTAAGGTCGGTTCTGGCCTTTGGTAAACAGTTCGCCGTAGTGGATGAGGATCATGGGTAGTCACGCGGGAGGGGGCGAGGCCCAGGCCGGGCCAGGGGGAACCGAAGCGTAGCGTAGGTGCCCCCGGGGCGACCGGTAAACAGTTCGCCGTAGTGGATGAGGATCATGTTCGGTCACGTGTTGAGTATGTTGGCTTCAAACACGGTGACAAAAGTCAGGTTTATAGGCTTTGTTCCGCAGTTTACCGTTCATGGGCATCGTTCTGGGCTTGACGGGTGAGAACTGCGCCGGCAAGGGCACGGTCGCGGCGTATTTGGAGAAGAAAGGCTTCTACTATTACTCGCTTTCCGACGTCATACGTGAGGAATTGGCGGCGGAAGGCGCCGAGATCACGCGCGACTCCCTCATCGCCAAAGGCAATTTTTTGCGTGAAAAATTCGGCCCTGCGTGCTTAGCGGAAAAGATGTTGTTGAAGCTGCAGGACGACCGAAATTACGTCATCGATTCGTTCCGCAATCCGCACGAAGCCGAGGCGTTCAAGAAAGCCCGTAAGAACTTCTTCCTTCTGTACGTCACCGCTCCGTCGGACGTGCGCTTCGAGCGTATGAAAAGCCGCGGCCGCGAGTCGGACCCCAAGACGTTGGAAGCGTTCAGGACCATCGAGGAAAAAGAAAGGCAATCCTCGTCGGACCGTCACCAGAACCTGGACGCCACGCGGACCTTGGCGGACCGCACTATCCTCAATGGGGCGGACTTTCCCGCGTTGTACGACTTGATTGACCGGACGTTGGCGGATTTGTCCAAGGAATTCACCGTCGACCGGCCGTCGTGGGACGAATACTTTATGGGCATCGCCAAGATGGCCTCCACCCGCAGCAACTGCATCAAGCGCAAGGTCGCCGCCGTCATCGTGCGCGACAAGCGCATCATCTCCACTGGGTACAACGGCACGCCGCGAGGCTGTCGCAACTGCAACGAAGGTGGCTGTCCACGTTGCAACAATTTCGGCCAGAGCGGGCAGGGTCTGGAAGAATGCCTCTGCTCTCACGCCGAGGAGAACGCCATCGTCCAGGCGTCGTACCACGGCATTCCGATTGCCAACGGCACGCTCTACAGTACCTTTTCGCCGTGCTTGCTTTGTGCGAAAATGATCATCAACGGCGGCTTGAAGGAAGTCGTCTATTCCGCCGACTACAGCGTGTCGGAAACCGCGTCCAAGTTGCTGCGCGAAGCCGGCGTGTTGCTGCGGAAAGCCTGATCATTTGACGAATTCTACGTTGGGCAGGTCTTCAAACGCGCGGTCGCCCGTGAGGAATTTCACGTCTTTTTTTGCCGCTACCATGTAGCCGATTACGTCGGCCATGGACATGCGGCGGTCCGCGAACCGTATTTTCATTAAGACGGCTGCGCGTATGACGTCTTCGTCGTATGGAATCGCTTTTTCCTTATAATCATCAAAGAACCGGTCAGCGCGGTGCTGTCCGTACTGTTTGGCGAACGCATGATAGACTTCGAACAGGTTCAGATTCGTCATGATGATTTCCGATTGCGTGTACCGGAAATAATTCGCGTTCGCTTTGAGCAGTTCGATGAGCGCGTAGGAGTCGAAGAAGTACGCGTCAGTCGTCATACAGATCGCGTCGGGCCTCGTCTTTGACTTGCTGTCCGCTTAAGGGAAAGTCCTTGAACATGCCGAACGTCTTCTTGAGTATGTTCGTCTTCGGATTTATGAGAAGTTCGACTTTTTGGCCTTCCTTGAAATGACCTTTTTCCAACACGTTTTTGGGCAGGAGGATACCGTAGGAGTTTCCCCATTTCTTGATGACGCCTTGCATGTGAACCATGGTTAGACTTTGTATAATTGGATATATTAGTTTTGGGAAGGAAAAGTCAACCTCTGGCCTTTCGGTCTTTAGTCCGTCAACGTGTCAGCACGATTTTGCCGAACGCTTTTCCCGCTTCCAGCTTTTCGTACGCTTTTTTCGCATCGGCCAGCGGGTAGGTTGAGTCAATGACCGGCTCGATCACGCTCTCTTCGGTCCACTTTAGCACCTGCCTGAACTCGTCAATCGAGCCCTGTTTGGAGCCGATGAATCGGACTTGGTTCGAATAGAGCCAGCGCAATGGAACGGTCACGTCCGGTCCGCTGACGGCGCCGGCCGTGACGATGGCGCCACCTTTTCGCACGGACTTCATGGACGCCGGCCAGGTGGCCGGTCCCACGAGCTCCAGGACCACGTCGGCGCCTCGCTCTGATGTCCGTGTAAGCACTTCGGCGGCGACGTCTTGCGTTTTGTAGTCAACGACGGGCACGCCGAATGTTTTTTCGGCACGCGCGACTTTGTCCGTGGATGCCGTGGTGATGACTTCGGCCCCCATGGCTTTCGCGATTTGGATTCCGAACGAGCCGACGGCGCTTGCCGCGCCCCAGACCAGCACGGTTTGGCCCGGCTTAAGGTCGGCGCGCTTGAGCATGTGGTAGGCGGTGACGGCCGCGACGGAAAGGCAGGCGGCTTTGCCCGGTTTAAGCGTCGTCGGGACGACGTTTTGCCTTGGCAGCGCGACGTAGTCGGCATGCGTGCCGTCGCGTTGCGCGCCCAGTGTTTGGGTCGCGTCGCAGGAGCTGGTCAATCCTTGGCTGCAGGCGTCGCATTGGCCGCACCATGTGCCGGAGAACAAGGCGACGCGCTGTCCGGTTTCTTCGAGGATGCCGGAGCCGTCGGAGCCGAGGACCTGCGGATAGTGCACGCTGTAAGAAGGGTGGCCTCTGGCGACCCAGAGGTCCAGGTGGTTCAGGGATGACGCTTCGAGTTTGACGAGGGTTTCGCCGTCTTTCGGCTGCGGCGTGGGTGCGTCGCTGTAATGGGCGTTTTCAAACCCGGGCGCGGTGGCGTAGAATGCGTGCATGGGTTTTTTTTTGTGGCGTCGGACCGTTTTTAGGTTTTGGCCAAGGCTGTATCTTCGGCTTTGGGCGCGACGTATCTCTTCGTCTTGCCTGTGAGCTTTACGGCCAAATCGTAGCTGTTCTGCGCGAGCTGTTCGGCCAATTCGTGCACTTGGTTCTTGGCGATGAGCTCGTCGTCCAATTCCGTCTGCTCATCCGCCGGCCCGACGAAGTAGCACATGCAGTGGCCCGGGATATTCCCGCCCATGGTCATGGACAGAAGCCCGGCGGTGTTTTTCCTTCTTTTCACTCGACGAATACGGCCGGCTTTCCGGGAAGGGCTTTTTCCTTGCGGGGGTTGTCCGTTTTGTCTTCTTCGAGGACTTCGAAAGGCACGCCGAAGACGGATTGCAGGTAGGCCCGGCTTTCGCGGAGGATGGCGGATTCGTCCACGGGCCGCGTGTGCTTCAGTTCGTACAGGCGCTTGCGCACGAAATTCTCCATGAAGGAGTCTCCGGTGAGCTGGTCCGGAGTCTCGGCTTTTAGAAGTTCGGCCATTTTCTTTCGTTTGGCCGCGTTGGCGACGATGAGCGATATTTTGGCCGGCTTTTTCTTTACAAGGGGAAGGATGGTGCGCACGTCCGAGACGGTGTTCATCAGGAAGTCTTCGGCCGCTTCGCTTTGCTCGTCGCGCCATTCCTTCGGCAATGCGGGCCATGCCGATGTGGAGGCCAGGCCTTCGCCTTCGACTTTTTCCCAGTATTCCTCGCAGGCGTGGGGAATCAGCGGACAGAGCAGGCCGATCCAAGGCTTCAGAAGCAACGCGGCGGCTTGCGCCTTTTCGGCGGGAGTCGCGCGGCTGCCGAAGTGTTCGGCCGCGTTTAGCGCTTCGAAGAACGCCGCTTGGGCGTAGTCGCGCAAGGCGCGTCGTTCGATAGCATCCGTGGATTTCTGCGCAATCGAGGCGAATTTGGATTGCAGCCACCGCACCACGGGCGTGGGCGTTTTCTGGTCCTGGCTCAAGGCGGACCACTCGTCCCAGATGGTGTACAATTTGTAAAGCCGGCGGCGCAAGGCTTCGACGTCCTTGGCGCGAAAGTCAAGCGTCGCGGCCAAATCGGCCGTCGAGATGGCGTAGAGGCGGAACAAGTCCGCGCCGGTGTTGTTCGCGATGTCATTGAGCGACACTACGTTGCCTTTGCTCTTGCTCATCTTGGTGCCTTCCGCGACGACTAACTCGTTCAGCGTGATGGCGTGGGGCCAGTGTTCGGGGCGGAAGACGGCGGCGTGGGCGAAGATGAAGAAGCTTAAGTGGTTCGTCAGATGGGCCACGGCGGTGTGGCGTTGGTCGTTGGGGTACCAGTAGAGGAATTCGGCGCGAACCGCATCGCGTTGAGGCGTGCCTTTGCCTTGGCCGGTAAAGACGTAGTCGAAGAATTCAGGGGTGAGGTTTTCCGGCGTAAGTTTGAGTTCGCGGATCTTTTTGATGATCGTGTACATAGCCATGTAGATGGTCGAGTCGCTCAAGCTCTCGACAATCCAGTCGCGGTTGAACGGCAGGCGAGTGCCGAGGCCTCGGCGGCGGGCGCAGGGGCGTTTGTCCAGCCAGGCGAAGACGTCTTCGAACTGCTTGCGGTACGTGGCGGGGTGGATGTCCATCCGCTGCAGGCATTGGTTGGCCGCGGTCTTCCACCCGGCGGCGTTGAAGTCAAGGAACCATTGATCGGAAAGCACGGCGACGACCACTTGGCCTCCGCATCGGCATTGCGCGGGCCGGCTGGCCTCGTACACGTCCAAGGCGGCGCCTTTTGCCTTGAGCCAGAGCGCCATCTTGTCTTTGGCGGTTTCGGCCTTCATTCCGGCGAATTCGCCGTTGATCGGCAGGAGGGTGCCTTCGTAGTATTCTTTCTTGTACAGTTCGGCCGTGGCCTTGTCCAGCTTGGCTTTTTCCTTGAGGTTGGCGATCTTCATGCGCTGAACGACGTCTTTGGCCGGCCAGTTGCCGTAGCCGGGAACGGATATGACGGCAATCGGCTCGATTTTTTCCACAAGACCTTTCCATTTGGCGTCTTTTTTGAGGTCTTGTAGCGCGACGTAGTCGAACGGCGCGTGGGCGGGAACGGAGTGGACGAAGCCGGAGGCGTGGTCCGGGTTGACGAAGGCGCCCGGCAGGATGGGCACCTGCTTTCCAAGCGGCGTCGTGCACGTCTTGCCCAAAAAGGCCTCGCCTTTGATTTCTTCCAGCACGTCGACGACGTGGTGCTGCAGTTTCATCTTCTCGACGAATTCTTTCGCCACGTACAGGATTTGGCCGTCGGCGCGGATCTTGGCGTACGTCGCATCCGGTCGCGCGAACATGTTCGTGATGCCGTATACGGTATCCGGCCTCAAGGTGGATGAGACCAGGAACCCATCTTCGAAGGCGAACTTGAATCCGGTGAACGGCTGCACCGAGACGGGGTCCGAATCGCCGTCCTTGATGTCGTCCTCGCCCACGGCGTTGCGGTCACGCACGCAGTACAGGATGGGGTACGCCGCCTGCTTCAGGTAGCCTTTTTTCTGGTACGTGTGGAACTGCCATTCGATGAACTTGTTGTACTCGGCATCGCCGGTGGTGAATTGCCGGCTTAAGTCCAGCGAGAAGCCCATGCGTGAAAAGTCGTGCACGAGTTTTCCGGAGTAATAGTTGACGACGTTCCACGGGTCTTTTCCGAAGCTCTGCACGATCTTTTTGACTTTGGAGGCGTCGGACTCGTACACGGAGACGTAGTCCTCGTGCATCTGGACGGTGGCCTTGTCGCCGTCGGCAATCTTGGAACTGATGGCCAACACGGGCGTGCCGGTGATGTGGAAGGCCATGGGCCACAGGACGTTGAACCCGGCCATGCGCTTGTACCGCGCAAACACGTCGCCCACCGCGTAGGTGCGGCCGTGGCCTACGTGCAAGGAGCCTGAGACGTACGGGTAGGGCACGGTGAAGAAGAACTTGGGTGCTTGGGCGTCCGTCTTCGGCTCGAACGCTTTTTGTTTGGCCCAGGTTTTCTGCCACTTGGCTTCCACGGTCTTGAAATCCATACGATCAGTGCGCCTCGGAAATGCAAACCCTCAAAATACCGCGACGCCGCTATTGCATGCGATGCGTCCGCTTAAACCCGTGTTCTTCGCCACTTTAAAGTTTTTGGGCTTGATTGTTCTATTCGCCGCCTTGGCCTATGGCGTGCTGGTGTTCACGCCGTTGGAAAAACTCCTGGCGGCCTATACGGCGCATGCGACGGCTTTCCTGCTTTCCACGTTGGGTCAGGTGGTGACCGTCACGTTTCAGGCCAACCCTCATCTGCTTTCCGACGGCTTCGACGCCGAACTGATCCCCCTTTGTTGGGGCACGGTGGAACTGGCGTTGTGGGCCGGCATCGTGCTAGGCACCGACAACCGCTCCTGGAACCGGCGGCTCAAGGGCCTCATCGGCGGTACACTGGTCTTCTTGGCGTTCAACCCGGCGCGCATCGCCCTGACGCTTCGGCTGTTCGACGCCTCGCAGCCGTTCGCCTCGTCGGTGGCGCACGACGTGCTGTTCCGCATAAGCCTCGTCGCGCTGTTCGTCGTGGCGTACTTTGTGTGGTACGAGTGGCCGCAAGCTCGGACGGCCGCGGCCTGATCCTTTTTCCATTACCTGCGCGTCTTCTTTTTTTTCGGTTTCTTGCCTTCTTGTTTTTTCACTTTTTTCCGTGTTGTCCTTCCCGGCTTCCCGTTTTTCCTTGCGCTTCCCGCAGCGTTTTATACGCCGTTTCCGTCAAACCTGCATGCGTCTGCCGTCCCTTTCTTCCGTTTTGCCTTCGGACTCCTCCCGGCGTCGTGCTTTCATTGCCGCGGTCGCCCCGGGGGGCACCCGGAGCAACCGACGGTCAAGCAAGACCGTCGGCAACCACGTTTCCCCCCTGGCGCGGAACGGTTGCAAGCGATGGCCAACTAACGGCCATCGCTACTTCCGCTCGCCTCGCCCCCCGCCCGAATCGTCAAAGCGCCGTGCCTTTATCGCCGCGCCCCTCATCGGCGTGTTACTCTTTCTGTCGTCGGTCCTGTTCACCGTCAACCTGAACAAGATCGAGTCGGCCCAGTCCGCCCGCATCGTCAACGACGCCTACCACAACCGCATCGTCTCGCTCATCGAGATCTACCGCACCGACTTGAACTCCATCTTCCGCGAGAGCGTGCGCCGCAACATCCAGGAATACATCCTTGAGCCAGGCTGGAATACGTTGGACCCGAAGAACATCGGCGACGATATCGTGTACCCCTCCACTCGTTTCCTGAACATCCGCGAAGTGCGCAACCAGCGCTGCGAACGCGTCCGCCAATTGGCTCGAACCCTCGTCTGCGGCACTGGAGAGGCCAGCAGCAGTTCGACGTTCGGCTACGGCATCCCGGCCTGGGTTGAAGTGGCCCGCCAGGCATTCACTTTCGAAGGCATCGCTTTTCGGCCGGCCAACGCCGAGCAAATGTCGTTGCTCAACCCACCCAGCGGCCTGCCTACCGACGAGCAGACCCGCGCCAACACCGCATACCGCAATGCCTGCCTCAACCTCGTGCAGGAAAACCTTTTCGACTGCGAGGACTTCTCCCGCAACCCGAGACATTATCAATGCAAATATGACGGCCGCGTCATCCCCGGTTGCGAGGAAGGCACGTTCTACATGCGCGTCGATCCCCGTGGCATCAATGCGGCGAATCCCGATGGTGATTCGGCGCTCTATGCGGCGCTTCCCAGAATCGAGGGCGACGACGGCTTCGGCAACCAGGTACGCTCCGGCGCCATCGGCGACGAACCGTTCTACTTGCCGATCAATCTGCGCGTGTTCTTCTACGACGACTTCGCCCTCGAGTTTTATAACCGGCTGGGCTTCAACGCGGACGCGTCGGGCAACCCCCAAGCCGGCGGCCTCATCACCGGCATGTGTTTTGGCTCCTCCGCCGCCTGCCGCGACCCGCCACCTGGCGGTCCGGGTGTCAACGCGCCGCCGCTGGGTCCGGGCATGCCCGTAGCCGGCAACAATGCGATCCTCGTCCGCAACCGTCTCCTGCAGAATTTGGCCGCCAGACCTTACCGGAATGCGGTTCAGGGCTTGCGGGATTGGCGCCAGGCCGCGTCGACATCCCCGTTCCGTTTGGCCCAACTTGATTCAAGCGGAAGATGGGATATCAATCCGCATATGCTGTTCAAGGATGATGCGTACCGCCGTTGCTTGGAAGATGCCACTCCGCCGGTGCCTTCCACCAAATGCCTCAACATCATCGACCGCGGCTTCGGCCTCACTCCCGCGGAGGTCTACGATATTCCTGGTCTGCGAGTGGATTCCTTCGCGTACGTTCCGACCACGGGAAATCAAGAGTATTCTGCCGGGTACGCCGAGGCCAGCGTGGATTTCTTCGTGCTGGACTACCGGCCCGAATTCCGCGTCAAGGGAACCGCGCCGAACAACCCCCGCTACGGCATGTTGTTCAGAGTGCAATCCTGACTCCGGCTCGTCCGTACTTCGGTGCCGTTTTTCCTTGTGCCTTTTTTAGCCCGCCGTAATCGCCTTCGCGCTCCGACGCACGGTTTGCTATATATAATACCGTCGCTCTACTAAGCAAAATGCCGTAAGGGGGGTTCGTGTTCTTTGGCCAGCTTTCAAGAACAATACGATTCGCTGATGCAGCAACTGGAGGAAAAAGGGATTCCGCAGCCCCGCCTCCTGGTTCCCGCGGCCGCATTGGCGGTCCTGGCGGTCATCCTTCTTGTCGCCGTTCCCGCGTTGCTGCCTTCCGATGTCACCGTCAAGTTCACTCTCCAGTCCGCGGCGGGACAGCCCGTGCCCAACGCCGCGCTGACCTTGCTGGCGGGCCAGAAGGAATTCTCCGCCACGTCGGACGCTTCCGGACAGGTCACGTTCAAAGGCGTGCCTCCCAACCAGAAGCTCCAACTACGCATCAGCGCCTCCGGTTACGTGGCCGAGACCAAGCGCATCGGCTACGGCGATGAGCGCGTCACGCTGACGGCGCTGGAACAACCGCCTTCCGAAATCTCGTTTTCCGCCCAGGTCCTGACGGACCAGCGCATGCCCGTCGAGGCCGCTTCCGTTCGCTTCACGACCGACGACGGCGATTCCCAGCTCGGCGTCACCGATACGTACGGCGAGGCCAAGGCCCGCATGTCCGACACGCAACGCGTCTCCGTGGAAGTCAGCAAGGACGGGTACAAGTCGCAGCGGCGCAGCGTGATTTTAGCCGACCAGAAGACCGTCGAAATCGTTCTGGAAAAATCCGCCGAGCCCACGCCCACCGACGTGCCTCCCGGGACGCAGTCCGTCCTGGTCAGCGTTTCAGACGAGAAAGGTTCACCCGTGCGCGGCGTCAGCGTCCAGCTGCTGGACGAACAGACGCAGTCCGTCATCCGTGCAGGCACTACCGACGCGTCGGGCGAAAGCCGGCTGGACCGGATCAATCCCAACCAGGCCTTCATCGTTTCCGTCAACGATCCGAAGGACCGCTACTATCCTTACTCTTCCCCATACGCCCTCGTGCCCGGAGCCGAGCCGGTCACCATCGTGCTGAACGCGGCGCCTGAATCGGACCAATTGGTCATCACCATCAAGGACAAAGCCGGCAACGCCGTTTCGGATGCGACCGTCACGGCATACGACCCGCGCCGAAAGTCGTACCTTTCTTCCATCGACTCCGACGCGTCCGGCCGCGCCGCCTTGACGCTGGACGTCGCGGAAGCCTACGTCACCGTCTACCATGACGGCTTCAACCCGGTGGCCTTGTCGGTCCGCAACAAGGAAACACGCAGCGTCGTCTTAGAATCCTCCGAAGGCAAGACCGTTGCCGTGCGCGTGACGGTCCAGAAGAACCTCGAACCGGCCCCCGAGGCGCAAGTCCAACTGTACTCCGCCGACGGATTCCCCCTGGGCTTGCCCAGCCAATACACCGCTGCCGACGGGACGGCGTCCTTTGACGTGCCCCGGAGCGCCTCCGCCATCCACGCCAAGGCCTCGCTGGAGGCAAGCGTCGGCGAAAGCGACCGCGCCGTTCCCCAGGCGGACCTGGAGTGGGTCATCCACCTTCTGCCGCCCAAGGTTCCGTTCCGCGTCCGCGTGACGGATGCCGTCAGCCAGAAGCCGGTCAACGGCGCCACCGTCCGCTTCGTCACCCACGCGGAAAAACTCACTTGCAAGACGCAGGAAGGCGCCTGCCAGGCCGACGTCCCGACCGAGACGGAATTCCACCTCGTCGTGGACAGCCCTGCCTATCTTCCCTACCAATCCGCCACTCAACTGGTCGGCCCAAACGAGGCCCGTGTCCAGTACGAGGCCAAGCTTTACCCCAAGTCGCTCACCCAGAGCGCCACCGTCCAATTCCAAGGCTTCTTTACGCCTTCCGGCCAATTGCTGCGCGAGACGGCCAATGCCCAACCCGTCCAGGCGCGCTTTTTGGTCAGCCTCCCATCCGCCACGGCCGACGACCGCGGCCGCTTCAGCGTCCGGCTGGCCGAATCCCCCGCTCCCGTCGCCTCGATCACGGCCGTGGACGGCACCGACGTGTTCTTCACCGGCTCCGACCCGACAACGGCCTGCAACCCGCCGGAGTCGGACAACAATTCCGAATTCGGGCAATGGGCCGTATTCGAATTTTCCAAGGGATTCTCCGGAACCCAGCAAGTAAGCGTCGACTTTCTCACCATGCCTGACGCGAAGGCCCCCGCCGCTTTGTGGATCCAGTACGACCTACACGGCCTGCGCAGCGGCGTGCCTTTCGTCCACCCGCTGGACGTCGAGAAGCTCCAGCAACTGACGGCGCTTTCTTCCGTTTCCGAGTCGGACTTCTGCGGTCAGAAGTCCGCCAGCGTCCGCCTTCCGATTTCACGCGACGTCATGACGTGCCAGGACCAATACTGTTCGAAAGCCGTATTCGTCACGTCCGACGGCCGTCGGTTCACGTCATCCGCATCGCTTCCGGCCGGCCAGGCGTTCGGCCTGGACTTGGACCTCATCGGCCTGCAGGCCGGCATCAGCCAGGTCCAAATCAGCGCCCCAAGCAGCGTCCAGCTGCTGTCGCTGCAAGTAGTGGGTTCCGCTGCGGACACTCTGACGCAATCCAACCTTGAATCCGCCGACGCGCCCAATTCGGTGACCGTCTCCCTGCAAGCCGCCAAGAACGAGAAAGTCCGGCTCCACCTGGATGCCCGCGCGGTACGCGCTTCGGCTTTGGCCGAGATTTCCATCCAGCTGGACGACGCCGACGGCGGTCAGGCCACGATCGTCCGCAACATCGTCATCACCGGCACCAACCGCTTCACCGTCGCGCCTTCTTCGGCGTCTTTAGAAGCCGGGCTTTCCGAAAACCTCCGCGTCACCGTTAAGGACCAGTTCAATAAGCCGGTAACCGACGCATCGGTCGAATTGTACGAATGCGACGGTTCGCCCATCAACGGCCAAGCCATTCCCCTGGTTGGCGGCAGCGGCGGCGCCTATTCCGTCAAGGTCCAACCTTCTTCCATCGGAACCCTCGGCATCCGCGTCAGCCAGCCGCAATTCGTCACGTATGAGGAATGCGTCCTGCCCGTGCGCGCCGTTGACTTTTTGGTCACCGAGCCGGAAAGCGTCCTATTCAAAGGCGACACCCAGAAGGAGACCGTCACCGAATCCATCACGCTTTCGTCACTTCTGGATGTCAAGAGCAAGGTCACCTCCACCGTCAAATGCACCGACGCCAACGGAACGGATGCCCCCGCGCCCTTCACGCTTTCGCCCAAGTCGCTGACGCTCAAGGACACGGCCACCGTGAAGCTGCAATCCAACCTGCAGGCCTTCAAGGGCCGCTGTGACGTCACGTTCGTGGCCAAAATCAACAAGGACAACATGGCCGCAAGCCTGGTGAGCGTCGATATCGAGCTCAAAGGCCCGCCGGCGGCCCATCAACTCTGCCCTACGGCACAAGCCGGCGTAAAATGCCTATCGGCATCCGAAGCCACGCCCCTGCGCTGCACCAAGACGTCCTTCCTCTGCGAGGACACGGCGCAGTCTTGCTACCAATGCAACCTCGGACCCCAGACGTTGCCGGGCCAAATCAGCCTCTCCGTTTCCAACTATCAGAGCGACGCCACGCAGACGTACGCCATCGCTTTGGAGGACAACCCCGAGGAATGTCGTGTCGAAGGATTCACCAATAACCCTTCCACCGCGCCCTATGGGTACAACAATCCGTACGGTACGAACCCCTACGGCTACTCGACGGGCTACTCCGCGCCCAACTCGTACTACGGCTACCGGCCCAACACCTACACGCCCTATGCGTCCAACCCGTACCAGACTCCCGGCGCGTGCATGCCCTATACCGGTTCCTACCCGTACGGCTCCACTTACTCGCCGACGTATGCTTCGGCCTATCCTAACGGCTATGCGGCTAACAACCCCTACGCGGGCGGCGCCTATTCCGGTACGTACCCTGGTGGTGCGGTCAACCCGGCATATGCTGGCGCTTATCCTGGCGCCTACGCTGGCGGCGCAGCCAACCCGGCTTATACCGGAGCCTACCCCGGCACGTATCCGGCCACGCCGGGCATCAACCCCAGCAATGCCTTGGCCAATCCGTCCACGCCGTACGCCAATTGCCAGGCCATCATCGCCAAGCTCTCTCCGTATTGCCAGCCGTACTTCACGCAATACAGCCAGTACAATACGGACCAGAACTATTACGGCAACTCGTACCGCGACCCGTGGTCAAGCACCTTGAATCCGACGTACCCCTCGCCGGCGTCGTTCCAATACCCCCAGCAACGCCCCACGGTCAACGTCCAGGCCGACTGCACCCGCACTGAACTGCGCGTCACGGCCCAATACACCGGCGGAGACACAAACTACGGCGGCGCACTGGGCGGCAACCAACAAGGCTATCTTTTGGTGCGCACCGGCGGCCAGACCAAACAGATTCCCATTACCGTCATCGTCCAGACGCCCTTCAGCCCCGGCGCGTACCCCGGCACCTATCCGGGCGGCTATTACCCTGGCGGCTATCCCACCAACCAGATTCCGCCGCAATGCATCCTGGAATACCAGCAAGCCGTCCAAACGGCTTATACTACTGCGGCCACGGCCACTGAAGCGGGCCTGGATGACTCCGGCCTGCCGGACACCATCGACGTCTACTACAATACGTACACGGGCCAGGGGACTTTTGAGCGGGAGTTGAAGGCGCCTGCCGGCGGCGTGCTTAGCGTCGTGAAGCCCTCGTCAGCCCAGGTCCGCATGGACGCCTCCGGGAGCAAGATCCGTGTCAGCGTCCAATGCAAGAAAACCAAGGAAGGCGCTTTCGAATGCCCGGACAACGTGCCGTTCAAGGCCACGTGGACTTTCGCCAACCTGCAGACCGTGCAGAAAGACCGCACCATCCGCGTGAGCCAGGACGACTTCGTCCCTTCGGTTCTCCAACTGCTGGCCACGAAGGACACCAAGGACGCGGCCATGTTCGACGTTTCGACTTCGAGTGACTTTACCAAGGCCAAATGCAAGGGCCAAAGCGGAGTTCAATGCCGGCCTGCCGACGGCCAAATCAGCGCCCAGGCATCCGCGGCCATCAAGGATGGAAAACTTGAAATCCGCGACATGGATGATTACCAAATCCGCCAAATCCCGGTGCGCGCGTCCGTCATCGACTCTTCCGTTTCCCTCAAGGCCGGTGAAGACAAGAAAATCGACTTTTCCGGCTCCTTGACCGTCACGCCCACGTGCGACGTCGTCAACGCCGAAAAAAGCGACGTCAAATCGGCAGTGGAAGTGACGTGCACGAAAGAATCCGTCAAGATCAAGGCCAAGGAAGGCGTCAGCGGCGTGCAGAAAGGCTGGATCGAATTCACCTTCGACGATTCCGAACGCAACTACGAAAAAGTCACGCCCTCCGGATTCAAGCCCAAAGTCCAGCTCATCGTCGAGCCCAAAGACGGCGCGGCGACTACGACCGCTATCACGCTGACGCCGCCGGCCACGCCAGCCATCGTGAAACAGGCGTTCACCATCGGATTTAAGTTCCCGGTCGGTGACGACCCGACGGCACGCAAGATCACCCTCACGCTCGTGCCGGACCAAGGCGGCGACGCCCAGAAACAACAATGGACGGTCATGGCCTCGCAGTTGACCGTCTCCGCCCAAGGCGACGGCACTACGTCCGCCTCCTTTGACCAGCCCGGACGCGTCATCGCGCGCGCCGACGGCAAACTCGGAGGCAAGGACATCCTCGGCACCGCCGAATTCAACATCGTCAAAGCCGAGGGCACCTCCACGGCCCCGCCCGGTCCAACGACTCCCGGCAGCGCTCCAATCACGCCCGGAAGCGGCCCCGCCCCCAGCGGGCCGAGTTCGCCGGGAGGCGGCCCTGCTACGGCGTCAGGCACCCTGAAGCTCAAGTCGTTGGCCGTGTCCATCGGAATTGACAAAACACCGGCGGACAAGAACCTCAAGATCGAAGTCAGCTTCACGGGCGACCATTCCCCGTGGAAGGCGTTCAACCTCTTTATCTTCAAAGACAAAAACAAGAAGTCCTACTCTGGCAAATTCTCCGGCGGCCATGTTGCTACCTCCGGAACGTCTTGGTCCAATTTCCTGTACGTCTATTCGGACATCAAGAAGTTCATGGAGGCCAACGGCGAAGCCACCTTCGTTTTGGCGGCGTATGCCGACGAAGCCCGCACGCAATCGTTGGGCCGCGTCCAGACCTCCGTCAAGGCCTCGGATTTGGGATTCACCGCTTCCACTGCCCCGTCCGCACCCGCTCCCGGCACGACTGCCTCCGCGTCAAAACGATGCACCGGTTCAGGTACGTATAAGACCTGCTGGTTATCTCCGGTCAAGGCAGAATACCGCTGCACTGACTGGCTGGACAACGGATTCGGTTTGTGTATTTTGGGCACTTCCGTGAATCCGGCGAAAGTCGATTTGTCCGTCAGCGGCGGGGACGGTTTATGCGGCGGTTGGGAGCAATCCAACTTTATCGGGTACCACACGGGCCAATTCGGTGGCGGATACAAGAAGTGCGGAGACATTTGGAGTTTCAAGCTTTTGGGCACTGCAACGTTTCCCGGCGTCGGCACTGTTGCCAACGTCGAAATTGCCCAACAAAAGGGGGGTTCTTCTGGAAAGGATTTGACTTCCATTCCGGGAAACCGGTGCGTCATTTCGCCGGATCGTCATACCGTCAGTTGTAAGTTAAAGCCGTGGGTTACGTCGCAGCGGTGTACCGAGACGACTGCACAAGGAGCGGCCGTGTGCGTGAATTGGATTGATGAGGCTAAGGGAACGGTTCAGCTTAAGACGATGACGGGCAACGGGCGTTGTTGGAGTGTTGATCACGGTTTACTCAGTGATACTTATGTTTATACGCCCAGCACGGCCCACATGACCGTTGGCAAAACCCAGACGTGCACCCAGGGCACGAAGTATGATGTCTCCGTCCTGGCCATAGCTGATGGCTATGTGACGGTGACGCTGATCGATCAGTAATCCTGCCTTTTTCGTTCAACCATGGCTTTTCGGAATTCGTTCTGATGAAAGGTGAGCAAGAATGGAACAGACTTTCGTGTTGTTGAAGCCCGACGCGGTCCAACGCGGCTTGTTGGGAAAAATCATGACGCGCTTGGAAGACAAAGGCTTGCAGTTAGTCGGCATGAAGATGATCCTGCTGGACGACGCCTTGCTGGATGAGCATTACGCCCACCTCAAGGACAAACCGTTTTTCGGCGGCATCCAGACGTTCATGAAGTCGGCGCCTTGCGTCGCGTGCGTGTGGCAAGGAAAAGAAGCCGTTGACGTCGTCCGCGCATTGTGCGGCGTGACGAATTCGCGCAAGGCCCTTCCCGGCACGATTCGCGGCGATTGGGGCATCAGCATGCAGGCCA
This sequence comes from Microcaldota archaeon, assembly GCA_016188965.1. Classification (GTDB taxonomy): domain Archaea; phylum Micrarchaeota; class Micrarchaeia; order Norongarragalinales; family Norongarragalinaceae; genus JACPGT01. The sequence continues at coordinate 54,697 of JACPGT010000002.1, forward strand.
ATTTGATTCATGCCTCCGATTCGCTGGAAACGGCCAAAGCGGAAGTCAAGCGCTTTTTCAAGAAGGAAGAATTGTTCCACTACCACAAGTCGCTGGACCCGTTTTTGTATTCGAAAGACGAGAAATCGTGAGTGGTTACGGGCCTTTTTCGAAAGCTTATTTGCCCGCCGGTTTTCCATTCATGGGACCGGCATGACCTCTTTTTTTACCCTCGCTGGCCATCTACCCACAAAATTTATCTACCCATTTTGTCCCAACTTATTTGGAAGGCGGATGGGGATGTATGTGAAACTGGACGAACGTAATCGGTTGACGTTGCCGAAAAGTGCAGCCGCATTATTTGAAAACGGGCTTGTGGCCATTAAGCGGGAAAAAAATCGCATCATTTTGGAACCTGTCGAGCGGCCTTTTGCCAAATTCAAAGGCCGGATTAAGGACAACCGCTCCATCCTCCAACTCAAACGCAAGTTGGATCAAGACATCGAAACGGGTCGTTGGGGCGTTTAGCGTGTACTTGGTTGAATCCGACTTGACGTACGCGTTAGCGTTGTCCGATCCTTTGTCCGACGTTGCCGAGCGGGTTTTTACTGCCGCGGCGCAAAAACGCATCGATTTATCCGTCTGTTCTCTGAGTTTCCAGGAGATGGATTCCGTCATCAAGGCCAACCAAGTGGATGTGGATGGCACTCCGGAGGATTTTTTTCAGGGCCTGGCAGAGCATTTTGCAGACTATGGCATTGCGCAAGAACCGATGCTGATGGCGGATACGGCGCAAAGCATCCGCTTTCGGAAACGCTACGGTTTGACTTATTTCGATTCGTACCATGCCGCTTGTGCTTTCCGCGTCGGGGCGACGTTGCTCTCTTTTGACCGGGCCTACTTACGCGTCAAAGAGATTAAATACCGACATCCGGACGATTTGTTACATGAACTGGATTCCGCCTAACCCTTAGTGCATATTTGGTTTTACCCCATGGTTACTATCAAAGTCCGCATCGAACACGGCAAGCTGCCGTTGTACATGTCCGAGCACGCCGCCGGCGCCGACGTCTGTTCGGCCAACGCCGAGCCGATTGAAATTCCGCCCAGCGGCACGGCCCTCATTCCCACCGGCATGTATTTAGAGATTCCGGAAGGCTTCGAAGTCCAAGTGCGGCCCCGCAGCGGATTGGCGTTCAAGCACGGCGTGACCATCCTCAACGCGCCGGGCACCATCGACGCGGACTACCGCGGCGAACTGAAGGTCCTGCTTATCAACCACGGCCCGGCCGCCTATTCCATCCAGCCCGGCGAACGCGTGGCGCAACTGGTCGTGGCGAAAGTCGAGAAAGCACATTTTGAGACCGCGGAGGCGTTGAAAGACTCCAAGCGGGGTCACGGCGGGTTTGGTTCGACCGGCAAAAGTTGAGCTTCTTTATTAAGCACCATTCCCTGGTTTTTTCGTGGATTTCCAATACTGGTTCCGCTGGGTCCTGCAACCCCAGGCGGCGCTTGAAAAAACTGAAGCACCTTCCGATCTGTTTTCCGCATTCAAGGTTTGGGCCGTCACGGGTCTTTGGGCCGGGTTGGCATCCGGGCTTTTCGGCATTCTTGCCGGCGGCTTTTCCGGCCTTTCTGTTGCGGTCCTGTTCTTTTCACTCCTCATCGGTCCGTTGGTCTATCCCCTGGTGTACGCCGTCTTGGAAGGCATCTATTTCCTCTCTGCCCGCGCCTTGGGTGGCAAAGGCTCTTTTCGCGACCAATTCTATTTTGTCGGCCTCACGGCGCGGCCCATTTTGCCGGTATTGGCCTTGCTGTCCGGAATCAACCCCCTATTGTCCTTCCTCGCTTCGATGCTGGTGGGCCTTTACTGGCTGTATCCCAAGACGGTCGTGTACCGCCACGTCCACGGCTTTGACTGGTTCAAGGCCATCTTAGTCTGGCTCATTCCCAGCATCGTGCTGACGGTTCTCGGCCTGTTCCTGCTGATCCTGTTTTGCGGCCTCATCGCCGCGGCCGGTGCCGGCGCGGTTGCCGTCAACGCCACCCGTTAGTCTTGGTTTTGGCTTTCAAAATCCTTAAAAGTCCCTTCCGGCCCAATGAAATCAACGATTGTTAACTCGGGTGGATTTGCGTTTATGACCGTCACCAAAGACATGCTCATCGGCGAAGTGGTGCAGAACTATCCGGACGCCGTGGACATCATGCTCAAGAACGGCTTCCACTGCGTAGGCTGCCATGTGTCGCCGTTCGAGACCATCGAACAGGGCGCCAAAGGCCACGGCTTTACGGACCAACAGGTTACTGACCTGATGGAGGAAATCAACGCCAAAATCGCCCACAACCCCATCGTCATCAAACCGGAAGCCGCGCCTGCCCACTTGACGGACGCCGCGGCGACCAAATTGAAGTCTTTGATGCAGGCCGAAGGAAAGACCGGCATGGGCTTGCGCATCAATTTGGTCGGCGGCGGATGCGCCGGCAACTCGTACGAGATGGACTTCGACAATCCGGATCCGCAGAACGACCGCGTTTTCGAAAGCCACGGTTTGAAGATCTTCTACCACAACTCGCTGCATGACCAAGTCAAGGGCATCGAGATCCACTACCGTGACGCCTTGAACGGCGGCGGCTTCACCATGCGCAACCCCAACGCCCACGCCTCGTGCGGCTGCGGCAAGAGCTTCAGTTAAAGCCGCTTCTGCCATCGTCATGATGGGAGGAAAAAACGCATGACGGAAAAGCTTCAAGCCGGCGACAAAGCCCCGTTGTTCAAGCTCAAGGACCCATCCGGAAAGACCCGCACGCCCACGGACGTGCCCAAACTCGTCCTGTACTTCTATCCCAAGGACTTCACGCCCGGTTGCACCATCCAAATCGGAGATTTTTCCAAGGAATACTCCGCTTTCAAGGCCAATGGTTACGAGATTTACGGCGTGAGCCCGGATTCGGTCGAATCGCACCAGAAGTTCTGCGACGCATTCAAGGCACCGTACCCGCTGCTATCCGATCCGGATGCTGCGGTCGCTAAGCAATACGGTGCATGGGGCAACAAAGGTGTCTTCGGTTTCGGCATCATCCGCTCCACCTTCGTCATCGAAAACGGCATACTCGCGCAAGTGCATTACAAGGTCAATCCCGTCAACCACGCGCATGCGCTGTTGCAAAGCATTTAACTTGCCGCTCCTGCTTTTGGCCTAGTTCGCGCCCTTTTTCGAAAAAGGAAGCCAAGTGACGTTGCGTTGCTTTGGGGTTCTTCCGCGTCTTCAGCGCCGCTTGCGTTCGCCGGACAGCACGTGGGTGTGCACCCAGCCGGCCACGACGCCGCCCAGCAACGGGCCGATCCAGTAGACGGCTTGCGTGGCCCAGTATCCGGACGCCAAGGCGGGCCCGAAGGCGCGCGCCGGGTTCATCGCCGCGCCCGTCAAGGGGCCGCCGACCAGGATGTCAAAGACCAGGACCATGCCGATGGCCAGGCCGTAGATGTTCGCCGGCGCGCGGCTGTCCACCGCCACGCTGAAGACGACGAAGACCAGGAAGAACGTGAGGATGGCCTCCAGGACGATGCCTTGAATCAATCCGATGCCTGACAGATCCGGCACGCCCAGATGCGCCGGCGCGGTTGGGAATATGAATAGCAGGACGAACGACGCTACGGCGGCGCCTGCCAGTTGGGATAAGACGTAGAGCGCCGCCTTTTGTGACTCGATTTTGCGGTTGACCCACAAGGCGGCGGTGACGGCGGGGTTGACGTGCCCGCCGGAGACGTGGCCCGTGGCGTAAACCATACACATGAGCACCATGCCATGCGCCAGGGCGATGCCCACAAGGCCCAACGCCCCGTTCGTGACGGTATTCATGATGACGGCGCCGGCCCCGATGAATACGAGGCCGAACGTGGCGATGAACTCGGCAAAATAAGCGGCGTACTCCCTCACACGATCTCCCCCGATGGAACGGTTTGAATCCATTCAGCCTGCTTCCTGGATTTAAATCCCCGCGAATTTCAAAAACGCCGTTTTGCCTTCTTTCCGATCACAAACACCGTTATGGCGCCGCCTCTGCCAATGCTTAAAGCGTTTTCCGGCCACACGCTAGAGCATGGATGCCGATTTTTCCCGCGTTTTTTCCGACTTGCTTCGCGAACTGGGTGACGTGCCGGACGGCGACGGCCTCAAGCAGACGCCGGCACGCGCGGCCAAGGCATTTTCATTGCTGACTGCTGGGTATGGCCAGTCGTTGGATGAAGTCGTCCAAGGCGCCGTGTTCGCCGAGAAGAACAACGACATGATCCTGCTGAAAGACGTGCCGTTCTACTCGCTATGCGAGCACCACTTGGTGCCGTTTTTCGGCAAGTGCCACGTGGCGTACATCCCGGACGGCCGCGTCATGGGACTCTCCCGCATCTCCGACGTCGTCCAACTCTACAGCCGCCGCTTGCAGGTGCAGGAACGACTGACGGACCAGATTGCCGATGCCTTGGAAAAGACGCTGACGCCTAAAGGCTTGGGCGTGGTGATGGAAGCGCGCCACCTCTGCATGGAACTGGAAGAACGTCAAAGCCCCTCCACGACCGTCACGTCGTGCGTCCGGGGTAGCTTCCGCCAGCGGCCGGAAACGCGCGCTGAATTCTTCAGTTTGATTCGCTAAAGCCGATGGGCGAAGAAGATTTCGTCTTCGCCGAAATGCAGGCCCTTGAGCATGCCTATTTTTTTGAATCCGGCTTTTTGGTGCAGGCGGATGGAGGCTTTGTTCTTGGCTTTTGTGCTGCTCAACGCCAACCGTTGTTTTTGGGGCTGCTCCTTGCGGCTGCGCGCAACAAAATCCTTCAATAGCGCCAATGCCGCACCGTGGCGGCGGAATGGGGGCGAAACGGCCAAGTCCATCACGTAATTGGCATAATGTGAGTAGTCGCGTGCATACGCCAACACTCCGGCGCATTGGCCGTCGATTTCGGCGATGATGCATCGCTTCTGCCGGATGGCGGGCCGGACGACGCGCGCGGCGTCGGATGCCGAAGAGTAATACGCTTCCGCTAGGATTCCGGTGGCTTTTTTTCCGTCGCAGGCATTGGCAAGTCGGATGCGCATGCTAAACGCTACGCTTGGGTCGTTTATTGCGGTTGCGTTTTTCGGAAAAATATCGGTGCGCGCCTAAAAACGAATGCGCGGCAAGGAAAAGGGGCTTTGGGTATGCGATGTCGGTGACACTGGGCGGTTGGCTTATTCGCCGTCGTCATCGTCTTCTTCGTCGTCTTCGAATTCTTCTTCTTCGAAGTCCTCGCCGTCGTCTTCCCACTCGTCGTCTTCGTGCTTCTTGGCTTTGGGCATTCGGATTTTCCCCTCCTGATTAAAGGTCGTTGCAACTGGTTGCGTGATTGTTGGGTTCGGTATTCGTTTTGCGTCCGGCTATAAAAGCATGCCGTTGGGATTTGCTCAACTGCCGTTTGCTTGTTTTTTCTTTCCGCCTTTGGCCTGTCGCGTTGCCATCGGGCCTTGCAAGCGGCCGGGTTTTTTTTCTTCGTCGCCTTGGCCCGTTTTGACGTTTGTTCCCTTTTCTTCAACTCAATAAAAGCTTGAGGTAGAACAATGGGCCGGTGAATTCCTTCTTGGCTTCCTCGTTGCCCAGCATGCCGGAAATCGTGTCGCGGACCTTGGGCGACGACGCGGCCTTGCCGACGACGAAGTTCAGAAGCGGCGTGATGCGGCCGACTTTCTGCAGTTTGTACGACGTGTTCAACTCGGGCCCGATTTCGTTCCAAAGCTTGTCATCGTATTGTTTGAGTGTCGCTTCCGACACGTCGCCTTTCTTGAGCGCTTCGGTGATGACTTGTGAGGCGATTAGGCCTGACGTCATGGCGTTGCCGATGCCTTCGCCGGTGAACGGGTCGATCAACGAGGCGGCGTCGCCGACGAGCAAGAAGCCGTTGCCGTAGGGCTTTCGGTGGTGCGAGCCGAATGGAAGCGTCCAGCCCTGGATGGGTCCCACGGCTTCGGCGCCTTCGAATCGCGCCTTGAACATGGGATGCTTCGCGATGGCGTCCAGCGTGACTTGGCGCAGGTTGACTTTGTTCTTCTTCATGTCGGACGTGACCATGCCTATGCCGACGTTGCACAAGCCGTTCTCCAGCGGGAAGATCCAGAAGTAACCCGGCAGGACCGAGTCCACGAAGTGCAGTTCGATGTTGGCCGTGACGTCCTTGACGTTCTTGTAGTAGAGCCGCAGCGCCGTGCAGTGGTGCTTCTCCGGAGTGTCGAGCCTTCCCATCTTAGTCGCTACGATGCTTTGCGAACCGTCGGCGCCGATGACGACTTTTGCGCGGAACTCCTTCTGCTGGTTGGTGGCCAGGTCCGTGGCCTTGACGCCGACCACGAAGCCGTTTTCGACGATCACGTCGTTCACGGAGTGCTTCTCCAGCACTTCTGCGTGTTTCTTGGCGTTCTGGAACAAGATGTTGTCATATACGAGGCGGCGGCAACAGAAGCCCGGAGCGGAGTGGTCGGGGCGCGCCGGGAACGGGATGTTCACGGTCTTGCCGTTGGGCGCGGAAAAGATGACGCCTTCGATGCGCGCGTTGGGCGCGTTGCGGACTTCGTCCACCAGGCCCAGCTTGCGCAGGACGCCCATGGATTTGCCAGATATGGCGTCGCCACACGTCTTGTCGCGCGGGAATTGGGCTTTTTCCAAAACGAGTACTCGTACGCCTGCCTGGCCCAAAAACGATGCGGCTGTCGAGCCTCCGGGACCCCCGCCGGCGATGATGACGTCGTACATGCTTGAAGCTTCCATGATGAGGATTCACCTGAAAATACGCGCTAATCGTCCGAAAACAATGGTGATTTTTTAGGACGCAGTGGGCTTTAAAGCTTTATTTCGGGTCCGGTTGGGCCGTTCAGACCCTCTTGATGTTTGGCTAGCGGGCATCGTCCATGATTTGCCGCACGTCGTTTTCCACCACTTGCGCCGCTTGGGCATCCAGGCCTTGGAAAAAGCCGGTCATGGCGGACGGCCGCATGGCCACTAGGTGCACGCCGTCGATTTCCTGCAACACGTTGATGCGGCAAGGCATGCAGGCCGATACGAGCCGGTTTTGCGAAAGCATGGCGTGTGCGGCCTTGGCGTTGCAGAATTCTATGATTTTCAGCGGTTGCTGCTTGAAGCCCTTGGCCGCGAGGCGTTCGCGCACATCGTAAATGCCGAAAACGGTCCAGCCTTTCTTTTCGATGGCTTGCAGCACCGAGACGACGGCGTCGTCGAATGCCTTGTCCGTTGTGACTACGTACAGGAAGTCCCGCTCGTCCATATGCCGTTTTCCCTTATCGCGCCATCCTATGCGGCCACGATCTGGCCGGTGACCATGCGCATGCTGCAGCCGAAGTCCAAAGTCTGGCCGGCTTGCATTGCGGGCAGGTCGAACGTCACGGCCTGGCCCTTGGGAAGCGCCGCGCTCTTGCCTAAGCTGTAGAACGAGATGGCGTTGCCGCAGCCTTCTTCATCGGTGCGGGTGACGGTGAATTTGATGGGCGTTCCGGCTTTGACTTGGACCGGGTCCGGGCTGTAGCGGAAGCCCTCCAGCTTGACGCTCACGGCTTGCGCATCGATGCCGGGTGTTTTTGCGGCGGGTTGCAGCACGTCGGACGGTCCGCTGATGATGAACGTGTAGGCCACGGAAAGGCCGACGAGGGCCATGAACGCGATGACGGCGAAGTACATGGAGTTGTTCGTCTTTTTCGCTTTGCCTTCCGGCGGGCAGTCCTTGCACGCTTCTGGTTGGTCTTGCTGCATGTTTTCAGTCATGGTTTGGAATCCTCCTGTGTGTGGTGTCGATTCGGGTTTATAACAATCCCGGACTGTTTTGTCGGCTTACTTTCCTGGATTGTTATCTAACCAGACCGGTGTATTCGTCGTGAACTTTGCTGGTCTTGCCATATCAATTCAACGGCAGGTAGGGCGCTAGCAGGTAGGCCGCGGCCAAGGCCAAAATGGCGGCCGACGCGTTCCGGCTGATGCGGCCGATTTCCGCCGAATGGGGTAGGCTTTTGCGCGCGCCCAATGCCAGGTGGGTCGCGGCGAACATTGCTGTGGCTGAAACGGCGGTGAAAAGGACGAATGCGGGCAACGTGGCTGCAGGGCCGATGGCCAGTGGCAGTATGAACAACGTCAGCAGCACCGGCGTCGTACAGAACGCTCCCGCCACTCCGTAGAAAAACCCGATGGTGAAAAACCCCCGGATTCCGCCGGAGGGCAAGAGGCGGGCCGAGCGCAGGTGTACGCCCAGCGGCACGTCGAACCACAGCGCGGCGGCCAAGGCGGCCAGGATGATTCCGGCCGGGATCCGGCTGTCGATCAGCAGGCCGGCCAAGGCGGTTCCGAATACCACCAGCGTGCCGACGGCGACGACGTAAAACGCGGCCAAGCCAGCTGCGGCGGACGCCGCCAACGCGACGTGGGGCCGGTGGCGATCCTGCGCGTTGAGGACCATGCCGACCATGGCCGGGTACGCCGCCAGGCTGCACGGGTTGAAGAACGCGGTGAGGCCGCCTAAGGCCGCGATCAGCAGGAAAAGACTCGGCGGCAACTGTTCGATGGCCAAGCTTCCCCGCGCCACGGCTACCAGTTCCGGGGCGGCGAGAAGGCCGAATGCCAGGATCACGATGAGGGCGGCCAGGTATGCAAGAAATGGTTTTTTCATGCGCGTTTGTCCCAGGCTTCGGCGCAGAAATGGCAGCAGAAAAGCTTGCCTTTGTGCGCGTGGGCGTTTTCGAATACCTTGCAGCCGCAGTGGGCGCAGGTTTTGATTTTGTTGGACAGCGCGGATTCCAGGATGCCGTCGAACTGGCCCAGAAGCACGCCGACTTGGCGGCGTCCCTCCGCCGTCAAGGCAAAGACGTTCGTGCGGTCGTTCTTCTTGGAATGGATCCATTTTTTCTTTTCCAGTTCACGAAGAAACGGATATACGTGGCTGGCGCTGATTTTCTGATGCAGCTGCTGGCCCACTTCCTGGATGAGCTGGTAGCCGTGCGCCGGGCTCCGGTTCAACCGAAGCAAAAGCGAGAGGCGTAGCAGGTTGGTGACTTTAAGCGCAGGGGTATCGGGCGTCGGCGTCATGTTTTAGGGTTTCAGCCCACTTTCTTTTTGGCGCGTTCCAAGTGCACGCGGGTTTTCTGCCGGCCGGCGGCAAAACCGTCCGCCTTGGCTTCTTCGTCTTGCACCACTTGCTGGGGTGCCGGCAACGCTTGCGGATGCCACGCGTGCAGGAAGATGGACAACGTCTTGAGGGCGTGCGAGCCTTCGCGGATGTGGCCCAGTTCGTGAAGGAGGACTGCTTCCAGTTGGCGGCGGCTTAACAGTTGGCCCATGCCGATGGATACGAAGATGGCCGGCTTCAATCCGCCGACCGAGTAGCCTTGGGGTTTGCCTGAATCAATCCAGAAAACGTCGGGCACGCGCATGCCGATGCCTTCCGCTTGGTTGCGGACGTATTGCTGCAAGGGTCCGTCTTCAGCCAGGCCGCGTTGGCGGTGAAGCAACGGGACAATCCAGAGGCCGGCCAGAAGCGCCAGGAATCCGCTGACGGGGACGACGACTAAAAGCGTTTGGGTCACGCCTACTTCACAGATGCCTTTTTCCTGGCAGGAAAGCGTCGCGGCGAAAAGGACCAGGGGTAGGACCAAAAGGACGAGGTGGCCGTACATCAGGAACGAGCGGGTGCGCGCGGTCCATTCTGTCCTGCGGGACGCCCCGAGCATTGCGATGGCCATCACGAGTGAACCGGTGACGGCGGCCATGTAATAGGGGTCGGCGAAAAATTGCCCCGCTCCTTGGAATAAGTGCTCCAGCATTCCCCACATGATTTTCGGCACTATATCCGTTTCTGATACTTCTCGTTAAAATAGCTGATGGCCGACTCCCCGAAGCGCTCGACGATGCGGTCGACGGCGCGCTGCGCCAGGCTTTTGCGGTATTCGTCCTTGGACTGGCGGGCGGAGTAGATGTACGCGAGGCCCCCGCGGCCCGTGGTAATCGTGCGGCTGACCAATTTGCGCTCGAAAAGGCGGTCCAAAGTCACGGCCACGCTGGTCTGGGCGCAAGGGTTCTTGCCCTTGATTTTCTGGTAGATGTCACGGACTTTGGACTCCCCGCTTTGCCAAAGCGCTTCCAGGATGGCAGATTCCAGGGGGCTGAGCGTTTCAGAAACGGCGTCGGTTTGCTTGACCATGGACGTTGTTCTGCCGGACGGACTATTTAACCGTTTCTTTAGTGAAAAGTGTTACATCTTAGGTAAAGCTATTTATATGGAGTGTTTCAAGGATAAAAAAGCATTGCTTTCAGTGTAAATCTATGGAGATGGATTCGCATGAGTCATGGTCTTTCGCGCCCCAAACGCGCGCTTTTCGAACTGCTGCCCTTAAGCTTGGCCGCCTTGGTGGTGCTCGTCGCCGTCTTTTCCGTCTGGCAAACCGCTGACGTGAAGGCCGCGTTCCTCCAAAAGACGGCGCTTGCTACTTCGGCGCCTTTGCCTGCCCTGCGCATCGTCCAACTCGTCAGCACGTTGTGCTCGGAATGCTGGAGTCCGAACGCCTTGGCCACGGCCCTTGCCGGCCGCTCCAACTCCACTGTCCAGACCGTGGCGGCCCAGACGCCGGAAGGCCAGGAATTGGTCAGGAAATACGGCATCGCCCGCGCGCCCACGCTGATCGTCACGGGCCAGGTGGACGATTCCCGTCTGGCGGCATCCTTTTCGCAGGGCTGGCGGACGCAGGCGGATGCCCGTATTTTCGTCGGGCAGGAGCCTGTCTATTTCAACCCGCTGACGTACGAAGTGACCGGCAAGGTCTCTTGGGTGCAGGTCGTGGACCCCGGTTGCGACCAATGTGCGGATTTATCCGCACTGGCTGAATCGCTCAAGAAGGCCGGCGTCTATCTTTCGGCGGAGACGGTCGTCAACTCCACGTCATTGCAAGGCGCCGATTTGGTCCGGAAATACCGTCCGGCGTCGCTTCCGTTTCTCGTGCTGTCCAAGGACGCCTCCGCTTATCCAGACATCGTCGAGGCCTGGAAGGGAGTCGGAACCGTCGAGCCGGACGGCGCATTCGTCTGGCGCCAAGCCGTTGCGCCGTTTAGGAACACGACGACGGACCGCGTCGTCGGTCTTGTCAGCCTGGTGGAATTGGAGAACCGGTCCTGCACGGCGTGTTACGACGTATCCATCCACGAGCGGTTGCTGGCAAATCTGGGTCTTGTCGTTTCCAACGTCACGCGTTTGGACGTCGCCAGTGTGCAAGGCAAGGCCCTGGCCGGTCAGTACAACCTCACGCAGGTGCCGACCGTCCTGATCTCGTCCGACGCCGCGTTCTATCCGTCGTTCATGCAGGTCTGGCCGCAAGTCGGAACGCGCGAAGCTGACGGCCGTTTCGTTTTCCGCAACCTGGCCGCTTTGCCGAACGCGACGGTGGCCAATGTTTCGGCCGGAAGCGCCGGGGGCGTGCCCGCGTAGGAAGCGTTGCATTCGGTGAAAAGGTTTATTAAGCAGTTGCGTTACATTTGAAGTAAAGCTTTTCGAGAGGTGTTGAATTTGAAGGAACATCCGCACGCGCATTCCCCTGCCGGGCATCCTGAACATCCGGCGCACCCGGTCCAAGCATCCGTCCGTCCTGGTTCAGATGATACTCCCAAGCCGGCATGGGTCTTGTTCGCCTTGCTGGCTCTGGTCGTCGCCGTGACGGCCTACAACCAACTCCAAATCACCGACGTGCAGTACGCCATGGCGGGCTATTCGACCGCCGCGGCTCGTCCGGCCGTTTCCGCACCCGGCGGAGCGCCGCAGGGAAGCTCTTCCGCAAACCTGCAGGCGCTGGCTGACCGCATTCTTCCCAAAGGCATTCCGGCCGTCTACGGAAAGGAATTGTCCGTGTCGTACGACGACCCGGTGGCGGCCATGAAGGTCCTGGCGCCTTTGGATGACGGAATCCAATTATCGGCCGAACAGAACGCGCGCTACGTCAAGATTGCGTCGCAAATTTCGTGCGAGTACTGCTGCGGTGCCGAGTCGATCATCTTTGCCAACGGCCAGGCCGCTTGCGGATGCCAGCACTCGTACGTCATGCGCGGACTTGCCAAGTACCTGCTGACCAAGCACGGCACCGAGTACACGAACGACCAGGTCTTGGACGAATTGGGCAAGTGGAAGACGCTGTTCTTCCCCAAGCAAATCCTGACGAAGGCCTTGGCGTTCGAGTCGGCAGGCAAGGCCATCAATACCATCGATTTGACGTCGAACAAGTACCGCGGTTTCACGGCCGCGGCCGCCAGCGCGGGTTCAGGCTCGGCGCAAGGCGTGGCGTCTTTGCCGAACATGGTCGGCGGTTGTTAAGCGCGAACGGAGGATTGGAAAAAAACATGCAACGATGCCAGAACTGCCAAAAACCGTACCTGTCCTGTTGCGGCGATACCAGCGCGTATTGTTTCGAGTGCGAGCCGCGCCAAAAAGGCACGTGCGCCATCGAGGCGCCGAAAGCCGCCCCATCCCAACCCGTTGAAAAGAAAACCAAAGGAGGTCGTTCTCATGGATAAGTTCGTCGTATTGTCGGCCCTGTTGGGCATCTTGCTGGTCACGTCGGTGTTCCAGGCGTTCGAGCTGAACGGCCTCAAGAACCAACTGACGGCCAAGACTGGAGCCGTATCGTTCGCATCGGCGCCTGCGCAGCCCGCTTCCAGCGGAGGTGCGGAGTCGTACGAGCAGATGATGCAACGGATGCATCCGGACCAGTTCGCCCAACAACAGGCCGCCAGCGCGGCCGTTGGCGACGGCGCGTTGAACGGCCTGCCGAACATGGTCGGAGGTTGTTAAACGCATCCGATTGACGATGGCGCCGTGCGCCCCCAAGGCGGCATTCGAAAAACCTCCCTCGAGCCGCTTTGGGGCCACGGATGCCTTTTACGACGTGAGGCGAAAAATCATGGATGACTGGATGATTTTGAGCGCATTGCTGGCCGTATTGCTGCTGGCATCCGCGTTCCAAGCATTCGAATTGGCCGGACTCAAGGACGGCATGGCGCGGATCCAAGCGCCGTCGGCCGTCCTACAGCCGGCGGCCGCGCCGGCGCAATCCCCTTCGGCCGGCGGTTTGAGTGGCTTGCCGAACATGGTCGGCGGTTGTTGAGAGCAGGAGTTGAGCGACATGGATGTCTACCCGAAGGTCTGGCTGTTGTTGGCCGTATTGTTGTTGCCGCTGGCAACGGCTGCGTCGCCGCGCGTGCTGGTGTACAAGAACGACGCGTGCAGCCACTGCGGGCCGTACTTGAAGGACTTTTTTTCCTTGTTGGATAAAAATGGCGTCACGGCCGACCAGATCGTGGTCAAGGACTACTTGAACAACGCCGATTCGCGGCGCGAAGTCGCCGAACTGCAAAGCCGTTTCGGCGTGCCGCTGGACATGCAGGGCCACATGCTGGCCATCCTCGACGGCGTCTACGTCTTGGAAGGCCACGTGCCGCTTTCCGTCGTGCAGGGGTATCTGGACGCGCCCAAGCCCGCCCAACCGGTCATCGTGTACCAGGATTCGATGCAGCCCGACGTGCGCTCCTATGCCGTGTTATACGATGGCAAGCGCCAGGTCTATGCCCTCGACGGGCAGGCCGCCCCGGTTTCGGCGCAGGATTACTCGAAATACGTCATCCCGGCCGTCCTCATCGGCGCCACCGGAATCCTGTTGTACCTGGGCCTGAAAAAAGGGCCGGCCCGTGAGGCCCGACCGTAGGATTTGACACGCGTAAAGGTGGGATGGATTCATGGTTGATTTCTGGGAACTGGCCGCTTTGGTGAGTTCGTCGGGCTTTCTCGACGGCATCCACCCCTGCGGTTTCGCGGTGTTATTGTTCTTCATCGCCTTTCTGCTGTCCATCCAGCGCTCGCGTACCCACATCCTGCTCATGGGCGGCGCCTACATCGCCGGCGTCTTCCTGACGTATTTTCTCATCGGCTTGGGCATCCTCAAGGCCGTCTCTTTCTTCCCCGGCCACTTCTTCGCCATCGCCGGCTCCTCGCTTTTGGTCCTCATCGGCCTGATCAGCATCGCGGACGGCATCCGCGGCACCGAGACGCTGGTCATCCCCAAAATCAGCAAGCCATGGATCAACGACGCCATCCAGAAAGCCACGTTGCCTGCCGCACTCGTCGCCGGCCTGCTGGTGGGACTTTGCGCGTTTCCCTGCGCTGGCGGCATTTACTTAGCCGTCCTGGGCTTCCTGACCGTTTCGACGACATTCTGGGAAGGCGTCGGCTTCCTGGTGCTGTACAACGTCTTTTTCGTCATGCCGCTGATTCTGACGTTGCTGTTCGCTTCGAACGAAACGGTCCTTGAAAAGCTGGAGTCGCTGGAGACGCGCAACCGCAGGAACTTCAAGTTCATCCTCGGCTTCTTGGCCATCGCGTTGGCGTCGTTCATCCTGTATTCGGTGATGAAGTGAAAAAAGAACGCGACGCCGCCCGTAAACGGAAGTCTTTTGTTGCTGCTGACGCCGGTTGGCTGACCCGGTTCAAAGCCGGCATCTTGGGCTACTTGGAACAACACGACCTTTTGGCCGGCGTATTGGCCGCCGCCGTCCTTCCGGTTTTCTACCTGTTGCTGCTGACGGCGCTTAACGGCTTCGGGCATGCCGTTCGCCAGATCGCATCGCTTTCAGGCTGGATGACGTTGCTTTCCGCCGGTTTGGGCCTGCAGGTCCAGCTCTACTTCCGGCTGCGTCGGCTGCACCGGCTTGCCAATCCGAACGCCGTGGCCGCTTCGGGCGGAGCGTCCGCGTTTTCCATGGCGGCTTGCTGCGCCCACCACGCCGCCGACGTGCTGCCGGCCTTCGGTCTTGCCGCTGCCGCGTCGTTTCTGTCCTACTACCAGGATAGCTTCCTGCTCTTGGGCGTGTTGAGCAACGTAGGCGGCCTTTGGTACATGTTGTCCTGCTACCAGGATTCGCGCCTCAAGACGGCAGGCTTTCTGGATGCCTTCATGGCGTTTCCCCTGAAGCGTTGGCTTCCGTTTTACGTCGTTTCGGCCGCGGCCTTGTTCGTCGCGTATACGGCGTCGCTTGGGTTCAAAGCAATGCGTTGAGGTGGTCGTAATGAAATATCTGGAGTATGCCGTGGTGTTCGGAGTCGTCCTGGTCTTGGCGTTCGCGTTCCTGGTGTATCGTCCCGCCGGTTCACAGACGGGTCCGGGTAGTTTGGTTCCCAACGGACAGAATTTCCAGTATTACCAGCAGAAAGCCGCGGCGCTGGGCAATGAATGCGGCGACTTGAAGGACGAAGGCAACGTGCAGCACTTGTCGCACCACCCCGAACGCTACGCCGCGTGCCTCAAACAAGTCGAGCCGGTATTCCTACAGCAAGCCACGGGCAAGACGCTGCAACAGCTACTTGGGTAACTCCGTGCTCCAATACGTCTGTTACGGGCGGATGGGCTTGGGCGTAGGGGCCATGGCTTTGGACGATTTGCTGACCGGCGGGGCCATGCTAGTTGTCGGTGTCGTGCTGCACATCGCGATGGGGCATTGAAAAGGTGGTCTTGGTGTTGGAATTGTTGAAGAACAAGCTGGATTTGTTGCGCCACAATCACGCCTTGTTGATGGCTTTGTGCATCGGCCCGTGGATTGTCCTGGGTGCGGCGTACGCCTTTGGGGTCCGCAGCCCGCTTCTGTGGCCGGCGGCCTTGGTGTTGTGCATCGGCTCGCACGTGTTGATGATGGCGGCGCATTCCACCGACGGCAAGAAATCATGTCACTAGGAATCATGTCACTAGGAGTTGATTCTAAAAATGGACTGGAAAGAAATCGCCTTGTGGGTCGGATTCGCCGTCGCGTTCGGCGGCATGTGGGTCGTCATGCACGGGTTTCCGAAATGATGCCACAACATCCGGGTTTTCCCGGCTTGCGGAGGTGGAGTCGATGAGCGGACCTAAAAAGCCGAAGAAAGGCGGCGGCTGCTGCTGACGTCACGTCGCCGATTTTTTTTTCTTTTCCGGATTCTTCATGTCCGGCATATATAGCAATCCACGAAAGTGACCCGACAAATTAGTCGTGGATTGCTATCTAGCAAACGGCGCGAAAGTCTTCCGAGACTTTCGCGGTTTGCTATAAAGACAATCGATATTAGGGTTGACGGTGTTGCTTTTTTTTGCAGGAAACGGTAACTTGAGGTGAGCGTGTTTGAAATCGCAAAAACTCGATGAGAATGCCGCCGGCATGGCGTTGGCCGCCGTATTCGACGGCTGGTACGTGTTGTGCGCGTTGGCGTTGTACGCGTTCCAGAGTCCCGCGATGATGGTGGGTCGCAACATGCTGCACGGCGTGAGCCTACAGGCACCCACGTTCAGCCTGACGGGCGTCCTGCTGGGCCTGCTTGCGTGGTCGGTGCTGGCGTATGCAAGCGGCTACGTCTTCGCCACGCTGTACAACCGGATGGCCCAGTAACGCCCGGTTCGCAGGCATCCGGTACCCCTTCCATTTTTTTCTTTTTTTCCCTTCGCGGATTCGTATGTCGGTTTCGGATATACTAATATACTTTTCCATTCCTATTTTGGCCACGCGAACCGTTTCTGGTGTTAACGTATGGTGTTGTTTTCCTATGTCCTGGCCTTCGTCTTGTCGATTGGCGTAATCCTGCTGTCCGCGGCCTATGCGTACAAGCATTACGCCAAGACGAACGAGATGTGCGGCATGATGATCGGCATGGCGTATGGCACGGCGGCCGGCTTTGCCACTGGCACCCTGCTGGTCCTGCCGACGGGCAACTACGTCATGGGCATGATCGGCGGCACGGCCGTCGGCCTTTTGGTCGGCATTCCGATGGGCCGCTGGGGAGGCGCCTTGGGTCGCATGGAGGGCGTCATGGCCGGCATCATGGGCGGCCAGATGGGCGCCATGGCCGGTCTGATGGTGCGGCCATTCGACTTGAACCTGTTCATGCTGTACTACTTTGCCGTCCTCATCGTGCTGATGGGCGAGATGGGCTACGTCATCTACAAGACCGCTAAAGTCGGATTCCCGATGAAAGGTGCCGTCGCGTTCGGCCTGGCTTCCGCCGCCGCCTTGGCGCTGCCGCTTTTCATGAATTTCTCGGTTTTCTGAAAGAAAGACGGAGGTAAAACTCCGCAGCGGGCCACTGTTGGGGTCCGTTCCTCCTTTTCCTTTTTTTCCCTTTGACTTTTTCCGTCTTCCTCGCGTTTCTTCCAGTTGCCTTTCCCGTCTGCTTTCGCCTCTTTTTTCCGGGGGGTGGGGGTGGAACTGCGTGGCCCGTTCCCTTTTTTTCGCATCCGTATGTTTTTACGCTTTGGCCTTCCCATTCATTTTCGGGATTCTACTGTCATGGACGTCGTAAAACTCATCCGCCAGAACCCGGCTACGGCTTTTTTTCTGGCACTGGCCGCCGTGTGGTTGCTCGTGCGCCACTCCGTCGCGCCCGTGATTTGCCAAGGCTCTGCCGCTTGCTGGCTCTACCCGGATTCCTGGCCGCAGTTGTTGGGTGTTACGTCCGCCAGTTCCGCTTGGATGGTCGGCCTGGTCGCGGCATTGCTTTTCGCGTTGCCGTTCGGCCGCTCCGGTTTGCTGGCTACGCTGGTGGGCATCCAGTTGGCCGAACCGGTGTTCGGCTTTGGTGGCACGCTTGTGCTTTTCGTGGCGTCGTCTCTGGTCAGCATCGTGACGGTGCACCTGTTTGTAGAATACGTGCTGACGCATTCGAACGCAGGCTGGCTGCGTTCGCGCATCAAGCCGCTGGAAGCTATTTTCGGCCCGTCGCTGAAAAAAGGCAGCCTGTTCTGGATTGCGGTGGGCAATTTGGTGGGCTCGCAGTGGCAGGTCAGCGCCTTGGGCGTGCTTTCCGGCATCCCACGGATGCGCGTCCTGGCCGGTTTGATGTTGGGCAATGTGGCGGCTTTCGGCCTGGTTTATGCATTCGCGCAGGTGCCGGATTTGGATGCCGTCAGCGTCATGCTCCTGGTGTTGGCGGTGGGCGTTCTGGTTTCTTCGCCGGTGCTTTGGACGCATATTAAGGCAGCTTTGAGGCTTCCGGATAAGGGGAAAAACTAGGCCCAGACTACGCATTGCGCAATCGGGTTGCGTTTTCTTTTCTTCAGTCGCGGCTTGCCTTTTCCTTGCGTAATGGCGGTCTGTATAGTTTCATGAGCGCAGCATTCGTGGTCACGGAAACCGAGGAAAGCGCCATGGCCAATCCGGCGATGGCCGGGTTCAAAAGAAAGCCGGTGAAGGGGTACAGCAAGCCGGCGGCGACGGGGATGCCGACGACGTTGTAGCCGAACGCCCAGAACAGGTTCTCCTGGATTTTGCGCATGGTGAAGCGGCTCAAGTCGATGGCCGTGACGACGTCGCGCACGTCGCTTTTGACCAGTACGATGTCGCCCGTTTCGATGGCCACGTCGGTGCCGCCGCCCATGGCTATCCCTAAGTCGGCCGCCGCCAGTGCCGGCGCGTCATTGATGCCGTCGCCGACCATGGCCACGGTCCGGCCCTTCTTCTGCAACGTGCGTATATTCTTTTCCTTGTCCTGCGGCAGCACTTCCGCCAGCACCGCGTCGATGCCGATCGAGGCTGCGATGGCCGCGGCGGTGCGGCGGTTGTCACCCGTAATCATGATGACGTTCAGGCCCATGCGTTTGAGCTGCTGCACTGCTTCGGCCGAGCCTTCTTTGAGCGTGTCGGCCACGGCCAGCAACCCGGCAAAGCGGCCGTCAATCCAGACCGTCACGACGGTCTTGCCTTGGCTTTCCAGGTCCTTCTTGCGCCTGTCCGCAGCCGCGGGAACGGGTTTGCCTGCGATTCTGGCGGTCCCGACCGCGATTTTGCGGCCGGATACCGTCGCCTTGACGCCCGCTCCGGCGACGGCACGAAAGGCGGTCGCCTTGGCCGTGCTGATGCGGCGGTTCTTGCAGCCTTCGACGATGGCGTCGGCCACGGGGTGTTCGGAGAGCGCTTCGACCGATGCGGCCATTTTCAACATGGTCTTCTCATCCGTACCGGACGCGGTCCAGATGTCGGTCAGCGACGGTTCGCCTTTGGTCAGCGTGCCGGTCTTGTCAAAGACGACGGTGTCCAAGCGGCGTGTTTCCTGCAAGGCTTTCGAGGTCTTAAAAAGGATGCCGTTCTGCGCGCCTAAACCCGTGCCGACCATGATGGCCGTCGGCGTGGCCAGGCCCAAGGCGCAAGGGCAGGCGATAAGCAGGACGGCCATGAACGTCGACAAGGCGAATTCGAACGTCTGGCCCGCGACGAAAAACCAGTAGGAGAAGACCAACAACGCGACGACCGTCACGACGGGCACGAACACGGCGCTGATTTTGTCCACGAGTTCCTGGATGGGCGCTTTGCGTCCTTGGGCTTCCTCGACCAGTTTGATGATTTGCGCCAAAAGCGTTTCGCTTCCGACCTTCGTCGCTTTGCAGACCAAGCTGCCGTGCTTGTTGATGCTGGCGCCGATGACGGTGGCGCCTTTGGTCTTGTGCACCGGCATGCTCTCGCCGGTGACCATGCTCTCGTCCACCGCGCTGTCGCCCGACACGACGGTGCCGTCCACGGGTACTTTCTGCCCGGGCTTGACCAAGAAGACGTCGCCGACTTTGAGCGATTCGATGGGGACGGTTGTTTGCCTGCCGTTCCGGATGACGATGGCCGTCTTGGGTGCAAGGCCCATGAGCTTCTTGATGGCTTCCGACGTCTTTCCTTTGGCGATGCTTTCCAGCCATTTGCCCAAGACGATGAACGTCAGCACGAACGTGCCGACTTCATAGTACAAGTCGCCTTTGAAACCCAGCGTCGTCATGGCGCTGTAGATGAATGCCGCTCCAACGCCGATGGCGACCAACGAATCCATCGTCGGCTGGCGGTTGAGCAAACCTCGGAATCCCCGCGTGAAGATGACGCGGTTCACCCACAGCACGGGCGCGGCCAACGCCAATTGGATCCAGGCGCTGTACGCTTCGAACCATTCCGGCATGGGCAGCGCAATCCATTCCAGGTGCTCGAAGAACAGGATCAGAAGGGGGATGCTCAGCGCCAGCGAGATGAGAAAGCGGCTTTTGTACTCGTCGATTTCACGCTGCTGCACGGCTTCCGCCGACTCTTTTTCCACCCATGCCTCGGCATCGTAGCCAGCATCGACCACGGCGTCGCGCAGTTCGTCAAAGGTAACAGACGGCTCGTGCACAACCTCGGCTTTTTCCGACGACAGGTTGACGTCGGCTTTTTTGACTCCTTTGGCTTTACCCAAGGCTTTTTGGACGATGGCTTGGCAGTGAGGCGAGCTCATGCCGAGGATGTGCAGCGTAGTCTTCATGGAACGGACGCCTCAAGCCAACTGGTAGCCGCTTTTCTGCACCGCTTCGCGGATCTGCGCCGCCCCGATGGCCTTGGGGTCGTACTCGACGTCGAGCTTTCCCGTCGCGTAGTTGACTTGGCAGGAAGAGATGCCGCCCAGTTTGGAGACGTTCTTCTGGATCGTCGCGGCGCACGATGCGCAGTGCATGCCGCGGACGTCGAATTTGGCCTTGACCATTCAAACCCACCTCAAAAATGGATATATCGAAAATGGATATAGTGGCCGGGTTATAAATAACTTTGCCGCTGATGCATGATATGGTGCATGCGGAGCATTTACGAGGAGCGGCCGTCTTCGTATGCGATGCCTGCCGTCTGGCCTATCGTGACGAAAAGACGGCGTCCGCGTGCGAGGCCTACTGCCGCGCCCATAACGCCTGTTCGTTGGACCTCATCCGGCATGCCGTCCCTCGCGACTGACCCGACGGTTTGCCGCAATGGCATGGATTTGTCTTGAGCCCATCCACTTCGGACTTCTTTCCAATGTGACGGCGTACGCCGTTTTCCTTTTTCAGTCTTTTTTTCTCTACTGGCTGGTCCATCCGCCGTCCACGACCAGTGTCTGGCCCGTGACGTAGCCGGCCTCGTCCGACGCGAGAAAGACTGCGGCCGCGGCGATGTCTTCCGGCTGGCCGATGCGTTTGAGCGGCACGGCAGTCAGCAGGCCGGCGAGGGCTTTTTCATCCAGCGCGCCGATGCCGGGCGTCTGGATGGCGCCGGGCGCGATGGCGTTGACCGTGATGCCGTGAGGCGCCAGTTCCACGGCCGCGGACCGGACGAACGCGTTGACGCCGCCTTTGCTGGCGCAATAATGCGCCAAATTGGCGTAACCGATGAGCGAGGCGATGCTGGAGACGGTGATGATGCGTCCGCCGCCTTTCTGCCGGATCATTTGGCGTGCCGCTGCCTGGTTGGTCAGAAACGTGCCGGTCAGGTTGACTTCGATGACTTTTTGCCAATCGCCTTCCGTCATGTCCAACAGGGGCTTGAACGGATAGATGCCGGCATCATTAACTAGGATGTCCACTTTGCCGAATTTTTCCACGGCCGCCCGAAGCAGGGCGTCCACGTCCGGCTTCTTAGACACGTCGGCGCCCGCGGCCAGCGTCTTGCGCTTGGTCGACTTGGCAATCGCATCCGCCGCCTTCCGCGCGCCTGCGGCGTCCGAATCGGACACGACGACATCCGCTCCGCTTTTTGCCAACGCCAATGCGATGCCGTAGCCGATGCCCTGCTTGGCGCCGGTAACGATCGCGGTCTTCTTCGTCAAGTCGAACATGTCCAAACCACCGGATGCCTAACGGCGTTACTGTTTTTACGGCTTTCTTAACGACCGATGCCCTATGGTGGGTTCCGTTGTCATTCCGCACTGCTTTTTAACCGTCGCTTCGTGATGCTGCGCATGGCGGAACGCAAACCCTTGAACGAAGGTCATGCGACTTTCGTCAACTCGCAGATCCAACGCATCGAAAAGGCGGCTGAATTTCAGATTCGCCGGATCGAAAAGGCCTCCGCGGCTTCCGTCAAGAAAGCCGAAGACCTGGCGCCCCGCGAGCAAATGGAGGAGCTGTTGCAGAAGACGGAACGGATGGCCGACCGCTTGGGCGACTTCGTGATCTTCCGCAAGATCCGCCACATGGGCAAGCAAAGCAAGCGCTTTTTCGTCCTCGTCGTGGCTTCGGCCGTCATCCTCTACTGGCGTGGCTTGTGGGATTTGTACGACCTCTTTTGGGAGTATGCCCTTCCCCACAACCGCGTCACCGCCGCATTCATTTCCATACTGGTCGGCGCCGTAGTGCTGGTCGGCACCGGCAAGCTGATCGATGCCTTGGGCCCCGTCGAAGTCGACATCGAGGAAAACGTCTATGTTGATTCGGAGAAACCGCCCCACGCCGCGGCAGTCAATCCTTCCGTCCGTCGTCCTGCCGAGACTGTAAAACCCTAGACCGAGTCGAGATTCGCGGCGGTTTCATCCGAGTGTTTCCCAGCTTTCCGTCCAGACGTGCTGCACGTTCTCGTATTCGGCTACGGCTGCGTCGGCCTGGATTGCGCTGACGGTCATCCGGATGTCTCGGATGCAGTCCAATTTCGCGTCCGACATGCCTGCCTTGGCGTATTTTTCGCTGAAGTAATCTAAGAGCAGTCCCTTGCGCACCTGCGCTACGATGCCTTCCCATCCCGGTTTTTCCCCACGCTGCCCCGCCACCAGATAGGCGGCCAATGCATTGCCCGCCCAGTCTTCGGCCAACTCTTGCCGCAGTCCGTCGTGTTTTCCACGTTTTTCATGACGTACGATAGGCGCCCGTTTGGCGGTTGGATTGGCGATGGGCCCGGCGCATAGCGCTGCGTACGTGCCGTCCTCCACGCGGTACGGCAGCGTGACGAACGGCTGCACGCGCGCGGTCTTATCGTGGATTCCCAGGTTTCCGCCCACTGCGCCGGCATTCTCCACGGGCCGCTGCACCGGGGGGATTCCTTCAAGTCGCATCCGCAGTATCTCCACGAATTCGTCCCGTCCCAGCTTGCCGTCCTTCGTATTCTCCAACGCGTGCGTCAGGTCCAGCAACGTGCTGGACGCGCCGCCCACGTGGCCGTCGTACTTGCCGATGACCAGCGCCGATTCCTCCAAGAAACCGGAGTGGCGGCGGAACACGCCGTTTTCCGGCCGGGTGTCGTCATCCACGAACACGACTGCCTTTGCGCTGCTCGCCGCCTTGGCTAACGCCATGTTCCGAAAGCCGCCGAAACTGGCTGCAAATGGCGCTTGGAGGCGGGGGGGCAGTTCCTTGCGGACGTCTTCCTCGATTAGCAGCGTCGCGTCCACGGCGTCCTGCGCCGCCTTCATGGCCTGCGCGTGGCGTTTCGGCGTGACGATGAACCATTCCGACGGTTGTTGATCCTCGTTGGCGGCGTACCCTTCAACGGCTTCGGATGCCTCTTTGGGCCGGTTCGACACCAATGCGGCGATGATGCCCATGATGCAGACGGATGTGAACCGATACTAAAAAAGGCGCCTGCGGCTTTCAGAGGCCTTGCCGGCGCCAGAACTCGACGCGGGGCAACGGCAGCGATTGGCGCGGATCGCGTTTCTTCAACGCGTACGCCAGCAACGCCAGCGCGACGATGATGGAGACGACGTTGAGCCACGAATGGGCGTTGCCAAAGACGGCCAGGACGAACGGGATCAGCAATGCGGCCAACGCCAAGGCAATTAATCCCAGCCAGCGGCCTGCGTCGGCCTGCTGCCGCACGGCTTGGCGGACGTAGTCCAAGACCGTGCGCGTCTCGGCGGCCACCCTGCGCAAGGAAGGCGCCAAGAGGAGGCTGGCGCTCACGACCACCACGGCGGACACCGGAATGGCGAGGCTTCCGAACTGCCACTCCCGTCGGCCCACCAACACCAACGCCATCACGGCTGTGCCTAAGCACAAGGCGGCTCCGCCCACGTTTGCCTTGGCTCTCTCCACGTGCTGCCGCATGGCCGCCGGCATGTGCGACAACGCCCGGAATATGGCCTCCATCTGGGCTGCGCTCTGGCGCGCGCTGTGCTGCATTTTGAGCGGGACTACCTTCGTCGAGAAGGCGTGGATTTCATGGGAACGCTGGACGTACAGGCTGGCAAAGACGGTGGAGCCGAACACCAGCGTGGAGGTCAGCCCGATCAGGTCGTACGGCGATCCGGCTTTCGCCGCTTCGTTGGCGATGACCAGCGAAAATTCGCCGGTGGGCACCATGGCTACGGCGGCGAACGCCGCGCTTTTGGAATCAAAACCGTTCAGGTAAGTACTGACGCCGGTTCCCACCAGTTTGAACACTATTCCGGCCGCTACGAACGCCACGAGCAGCAGGCCGTTTTGGGCAATGGTGTTCCAATCCACGGCCAATCCGATGGCCAAAAAGAAAATCGAGGACAACGCCAGCGTGAACGGCGACAATGCATCCTCCAGCGCCTTGCCTTTCGGCAGGCTGGCGACTAATGACCCGGCCAAGAATGCGCCGACGGACGTGCTCAAGCCGACGGCTTGCGCAAGGAAGGAAAAACCGATGGCCAAAGCAAATCCCAAGAACAGCATGGTCTCCTCGGTGCGGCGGTCCGTCAACCAGGACAGCATGCGGTTCAGCCCGTTGAGCACGACGAAATACGCGATGCCCAACGCGGCCATCGCCGCCAAAATCGATGTGGCCAGGCCCAGCGTGGACAAGTCGGCTTTCTGGGCCGCCGAGAAATACGCCAATGCGAAGATGGCGAAGATGTCCTCGATGACCAACGCGGCGACCAGCATGGGCACTTCGCGCCGGTGCGCCAGGCCCTGTTGTTCCAGGATCTTGATGGTCAGAGCCGTGCTGGTGATGGCCAGGATGGCCGCCATGTACAGCGCGCTGATGCGGTCCAGGCCCAGCACCTGCGCCAGTTGGAACGCCAGGAAGAAGACGATGGCCAGTTTGAACAGTCCGATGGAGAATGCCTTGGCGCCGAACTGTTTGAGTTTGGACAGCGAGAATTCGGCGCCGATGGTGAACAAAAGCAAAACGGCACCGATTTCGGCAAAGAGCGCGACAATGTCGTTCTCCGAAATCAACCGCAGGGCATGCGGCCCGATGACCGCGCCAGTCGTAAGCAGCGCCAATACGGGCGGTATCTTGAACCGGACGGCGAGCAGGCCGGAAAGCGCCGCGAAAAACACCAGTAAGCCGATGTCGACGAACGATACCATGGTGGGGGACTCTTCAGGAATTACGAAAAAGGCATACTTAAATCCCGCATGGCAAACCGCTGAATGAACAAAAAGAAAAACGAGGCCGCCCCTTCCGAAACCGAACCGGGTTTATCATGCCAACCGTGCCGCGGCTTTTGCCACTCGTGCTTTTCTTGCCGCCTGGTTCTTTGCGGTGTTTCGGTTTTCATTTGCGTGGCCGTTTTCGGCCCTGTTCGCCTTGCCAGCGTGCGTCCTTGAACAGCACGGCCGGCGCCTTGCGCGCCGTGCGCTGGTGCGTCAAATACCACAGCGTCGCCACGGCTACGGCCAGGAGGAATAAGTCGATACGCGAAAGCCCTGCGCCAGTCAGCGGTCCGAAAAATGGCCCGAATAGGATGACCAACACCAGCGCCAGCAACACCAGCCAGTTCAAGGGCCGCGACTTTCGATGGGAATGCGAGTTGGCGTATGCCAGGATGGCCGCCAAATCCCGCAGCACCACTCCGAGAAACGGCGCGAGGATCATGGCCGTGACGAACAGCACTACGTTGAACACTGGGAGGTAAAATCCGCCCAGCACTAGCGTCTGGCTGCCGAACCGCCAGATGAGTACGGTCGAGCCGACCAGGGCAACGCTGATGGCCGCCGCCACCCACTTGGCTTCCTTCAT
Organism: Microcaldota archaeon; assembly: GCA_016188965.1. Taxonomy (GTDB): domain Archaea; phylum Micrarchaeota; class Micrarchaeia; order Norongarragalinales; family Norongarragalinaceae; genus JACPGT01. Next base: position 80,425 of record JACPGT010000002.1, read on the forward strand.
GCGTAGCTGCATCGCGGCCGGCATCTGGGCAAAGCTTTCCATCAAGACGCTTGCATCCGCCGCCACGTGGTGGCCGCTATCCTGAAGTGCTTTGGGCATGATTCTCCGCGCCCACTTCTCCAGCACGCCGTAGTGGCCGACGGCCAGGCTGCAGGCGATGGTCGAGACGAACACCATGACGGACGTCAAGCTGACGAGGTCGACGGACGGCACGGCTTTGGCGCCTTCGCTGGCGATGATGAGCGAGAATTCCCCCGTCGCTATCAATGCGGCGGCGCCGAACGTAGAAGACGCCGCGGAAAAGCCGTTCAAGTACAAGCTGGTTCCCGTCGCGACGAAGCGGAACACGATGCCGAAGCCCACCAACGCGATGAGAAGTCCCGGATTCTGGGACACGACGGCCACGTCGACGGCCAGGCCGATGGCCAGAAAGAAGATGGACGAGAACGCCAAGGTGAACGGCGAGACGGCATCCTCGAGGACCTTGCCTTTGGGCAAGCTAGCGACGATGGAGCCGGCCAAGAAGGCGCCGATGGACGTGGAGAGGCCCACCACTTTGGCCAAGTAGGAAAAGCCGATGGCCAAGGCAAATCCCAAAAACAGCACCGCTTCCTTCATGCTCTGCGCATCCAGCCAGTCCAACGCCTTGCTCAACGCCCGCAAGACGACCAGATATGCCACGCCCAGCAACGCCAACGCCGCGGCCAACGATGCGGCCCAGCCCAACAAAGACGGCGTGGTGCCGCTGGTGGCGGAGAAGAACGCCAGGGCGAAGATGGCGAATAGGTCTTCGATGACCAACGCACCGATCAAGAACGGCACTTCCTCGCGGTTGGCCACGCCTTGCTGCTGCAACACCTTGATGGTCAGAGCGGTACTGGAAATGGCCAGGATTGCTGATACGTACAACGACGCCAAGCTGTCCAAGCCCAACAACAGCGACGTCTGGAACGAGAGCCAAAACACGATGGCCAGTTTGAACAGTCCGATGGAGAATGCCTTGGCGCCGAACTGTTTGAGTTTGGACAGCGAGAATTCGGCGCCGATGGTGAATAACAGCAAAACGGCACCGATTTCCGCGAATAAGGCGATGGCTTCGCTTTCCGGGATGAAGCTCAACGCATGCGGGCCGATGAGGATGCCCACCGTGAGCAACGCCAATACGGGGGGAATGCGGAAGCGCACCGCGGCCAGGCTTGCCACGGCCGCGAAAAGGACCAAGAGGCCCAAATCAAGAAAAATCGAGTCGGAAATGACGGCCATGTTCTACTCAAGAAGACGGTTTTTTACCTCTTAAATGCTCGGAAACCGTCGGAAGGGTCCGGCTCGCGTCCGGGCACGGGGCCGTGGGCGGGTCTTAACGCGACGCCAGCTTGACGTCTTCGCTGGTAACCGTCTTGCGGCCCGCGTGCTTGGCCAATTGCACGGCTTTCTGCGAGATGTCGACGCCCACTTCCTCCAAGACGTCGGCCAACGCTTCAGCCGCGTCCTGGCTGACGCGCTCGGCTCCTGCTTTTCGAATGAGGCGCTCCACGGGCGCAATCGGCAAAATCGGCATGTTGAATCTCCCCACTTCTGACTCGCTTGGGGAAAATAAACCTTCGGAATGCTCCGTTTGTCAAATTCCCCATTTCGCACGCTTCTTCCAAGGCACGCGGACTACGTTTTACCGGTCCGGGCTTTTTAAAAACCCAAGTTCCGGTAAACTTTTTTTTCGCAACCGATTATATCCTCGCATCCGTATTTCCTTATACTCATGCTCGACCTCCGTCTGCTCAAGGACGACGTCCAGAAGCGCGACTACCAACTCCTGGCCGCGGCCAACGCCCTGCACCACAACACCCTCGTGGTGATGCCTACGGCGTTGGGCAAGACCTTCGTCGCGGCCCTGCTTGCAGCACACTATCTTTCCACCCAGCCCGACAAGAAAATCCTGTTTTTGGCGCCCACCAAACCCTTGGTCGAACAGCAGGCGCAGCGCATGCGTGACGTGCTGGCCGTCGATGCCGATGC
>JACPGT010000002.1:82446-219428 GCA_016188965.1 Microcaldota archaeon
TGCCGTGGTCAGCGTCACGGGCGAAGTTTCGCCCGAGCAACGCCAGACGCTCTACCCGACCGCCCGCATCATCGCCGGCACTCCGCAGACCGTCGAGCACGATGTGCTGGCTCGCAAATTGGTGTTGTCGGACTTCTCGTTGGTCATCTTCGACGAGGCGCACCGCGCCGTCGGCGAATACGCCTACGTTTTTTTAGGCGAGATGGCCCGCGCCACTTCTGCGCGAATCCTCGGCTTGACGGCTTCACCGTCGTCGCAGAAGGAAAAAGTCCGGCTCATCTGCGACAACTTAGGCATCCAGCACCTCGAGCTGAAGCACGAGTCGGACCCGTCCGTTTCCCTATACGCCCAGCCGGTGAAGATGGATTTCCTTTTCGTCGACCTGCCGCCGGAATTCCGCGCCTTGCAGAATCTGCTGCACCAGATGACGTCGGAAACCCTGGGCGAATTGAAGGAACTGGGATTCGCCGAATCCGCCGACACCAGCAAGGTCAACAAGCGCGAATTGCTTGCCATGCGTGCCAAGATTACCGCCGCCTTAGCGCAGAAGAACGTCGCTGGCTACAAGGCCGCATCGCTGAACGCGCGCGTGATGAACCTCTCGCATGCCTTGGACTTGCTGGAAAGCCAAGGCGTGGACGCCCTGCACGCCTTTTTGGAAGGCCTAAAAGAACGCAAGACGCAAAGTAAGGCCGTCGCTTCGCTTGTAGCCGATTTTCGCATCACTAAATTGTCCATCCAATGCGACGAACTACTGGCGCACGGCATCGTGCACCCAAAAATTTCCCGACTTAAATCCATCGTGGAGGAACAGGTGAGCCGCGGCAAGACGCTCATCGTCTTTGCGCACTTCCGTGACACGGCCCAGCGGCTCTCGGAAGAGCTTTCCCGCTTGCCCGGCGTCAAGGCCCGCATGCTCGTCGGACGTGCCGGCATGAGCCAGAAAAAGCAGACGGAACTATTGGAACAATTCCGCGCCCGCGAATTCAACGTCTTAGTCTGCACTTCCGTCGGCGAGGAAGGCCTTGACATCGAAGCCGTGGATACCGTCATCTTCTACGAAGCGGTGCCGTCGGAAATCCGCGCCATCCAACGCCGCGGCCGGGCAGGGCGCGTGCGCGCCGGAAACGCCATCGTGCTGTTGGCAAAAAACACCAAAGACGAGGCGTTCTTCTGGATTTCCCGTAGGAAAGAACGCAAGATGCACGAAACGCTGGACGAATTGTCCCGCGAGATGAGCCGCGCCCGCTTTGCCCGTGCCGGCCTGGGCCAGCCCCCTGCGGCGCCATCCCGCCCTTCCAACCCGCCTTCCGGCACCTCCGGACAGAAGGGGTTGGGTGAATTCTGAACGCGTCACCGGCCAGCACCTCTGCTCTTGCTTTTATGTCCTGTTTTTCCGATGCATTCGGTCAGCATGGTTTTTCGAATCACCCGTTTTCGCCATCTGCGCCCGCGGACCGGTAGCTTGAGCTCACGTCCAGCACACTTTAATACTACCCTATACTATAGTATAGACATGGCGAACATCTACGTGACGGACGAAGCCTATGCCCGTCTTAAGGCGGCAAAGTCAGAAGACCAAAGCTTCAGCGACTGGATTCTGGAAAACGTCAGGCCCCAAATCGACTGGGACCGGCATTTCGGTTCGTGCAAGGGTATGGACGTCAAGCGGATCGTAAAGGAACTCCAGGACGAGCGAAGGAGAACGTGAAGTCGCATGACTCAATATTTGTTGGATGCCAGCGCCATCCTGCACATCGTGGGCGGCACGCCTCAAGGCGCTCGCATCCGCGACTTGGTCCGGAACGGCGAATCCGCGACCAGCATCATCTGCTACTGCGAGGTCTTGAACAAGGCGGATTTGGATAAGCTGGCCAAGGCGGAGGCATTCATGTCCAACTTGCTTGTCTTTCCTTTTGACGTTTCGGACGGCTCGACGGCCAAGAAAATCCAGTTGGACTGCCGCCGAAACGGCGGATACGTTCCGACGTTGGATTGCATGGTCGCCGCCACCGCCATCCAGTATGACTGCGAATTGGTCACGTCCGATTCGGACTTCGAACGCATCGGCGGCCTAAAGAAACACCTCTTCTAAAGGTATCCTATGCCGGATGGACTTGTTTTCGACCCCCAATTGTCCGCTTCCGGCCAATTGCAAATCTTCATCGACGACCGCGAACTGAAATCCGCCGTAGCCAAGTCCCTCTTCCGCCAGAACGTGGTGCTCAAGCCCGTCCGCCTGCCCGTGGCCGACTTCGTCGTCTCCGACCGCGTCGCGGTGGAACGCAAGATGGATGCGGATTTTGAAGCCTCCATTTTGGACGGCCGCCTTTTCACGCAAGCCGGCGAACTCAAATCCACTTTCGAATCGCCGATGATCGCCCTGGTCGGCTCGACGTTCCAACGCATTCAACCCAACGCGCTTCGCGGCGCCCTCATATCGCTTGCCGTGGACTACAAACTGCCGTTGTTCTTCTTCGACACGGACGCGGAATTGGCCGACTTCCTGTATGCCTTGGCCCTGCGGGAACAACTGGCGCCGGACCGGCTGCATCGCGTTCAATTCGCCAAGAAAGGCGACTTGGTTGCCGACCAGCAACGCCTGCTGGCTGAAAGCCTGCCGAGCCTGGGCCCTAAGACGGCCCTTTCCTTGTTGAAGCACTTCAAGACCCTTCAGAACATCGCCAACGCCTCACAAAAAGACTTAGAATCCGTCGAAGGCATCGCCAAGAACCGCGCGAATGCCATCCGGAAGGTATTTGAGGCGGAATACCGCGATTGATTCAGCCGTGATTCCATGCCGTTGAGTGATTTTGACCGTGGCCGCCTTCATCAGTTCGAAAAGGGGAAAACGGCACGTAGGATTCGTTCCAATTTTGAAAGACTGAGCCGCTTCGAAGCCCATGCCACGGGCGAACGGGAAGAGCGCGAGCGTTTCATTCAGAAATACGACGGCCTGCTGAACCTAAACGACAGGCAAATCGAGATTTTGAACGGGTTGTCTTTGCCGGAACTGAAAGCGTTGGACCTTATTCCTCCTCGTTTCCGCAAGCCCTTCATTACCCAGTTGCCCGTTCTTGTCCAACGTGACTTGGAACGGTGGAAAAAACAGGAAAGTCCTGTCCTGCATAACGACCACGTTCGCCTAGACTTCACTTTGAAAAAAGGCGGCGGCGATGAAATTCCCAGTACTGGCGGGGACTCCTCTGATCTTCTTGGCATCGATGATCGCCATGGGCTTTTCACCATGTTGGACTTCGAAGGCAAGGGCGCTTCCGCTAATGAGCCCCGCGGAATGGTTCAAGGCCTGTTGCGCGGTCACGTCAATTCGGTGCGTTGGGTGGCCAATGGAGTCCGCAAGCTCACAGGCAACCGCGTGAATTTGCTTAACCTCCTGCCTCAAAAGACCCTACATCGGCTGTTGCTGTTCATGTTGAACAGCACGGAACGCACGCATGACTTGCATTTTCCCGACGTTTCCTGCTATGGAACCGCGGGGCTATTCCAAGTTGACCCCAAGCGGAAACAGGTGACGCTTCACTATGTGCATTTGGGTGGTGAACCTTTGTTTGTATTGCGTAAACAAGGCGACGGCTCTTTCAAGGTAGAGGCGCACGGTGTCGCGGGCCCGGTTCCAGAAAACCCGGAAACGGAAGTTGAAGGCTGGGACGAGGGAATCGGTGAACGTCCCTTTGGAAACGAACTGTATCGATCCACCATGGGCGGGGTCTTCGAATCGTACGCCACTACTTCCGATTTCCTCAAGAAGCTTGATGTCTATCGGAAGAAACATCCCAATCTTAATCCTCCGAAGATGACCGCAAAAAGCGCCCAAAAATTGTTCGAATTGCAAGATGGTCAGATGATGCAACTCAATTCGAATTATGCTGTCAAGTATGAGAAGAATCGCTTCCATATGCTATCCGCGGAAGGCAGCCCGTTTACCAAAGTCAACACCCTCAAGCTCGGCGTTGGAGACAAGGTCGTATCCTTTACGGACGGACTTACCGAGGCGATGAGCCATGACGGCGAACCGTTTGGCCACCACCGCATCCTTTCGATTCTGCGCGAAAATGGCCACTTGAATGCCGAAGAACTCTCCGGCGTACTCAAAACCGCTCGCGAAGAGCATATAGGCTCCAACATCCAGGAAAACGGCTACACGCCGGACGACATGCGCATCCGCGTGTTTGAAGTGGCTGAAAATACGAGTGTGCCCAGGCCCCGCGTTCCCTTCGGAGAGCGCTGGCAACGCTTCAAAGACCGAGTAATGCAATCCTGGAAACGTTCAAGAGCTGCCTAATCCTTCTTGAGCTTCAGGATGGCTTCGGCCAAGTCGCCGCCGGATTCTTCCAACGCTTTTTCGGCTTCTTCCTTGGTGCAGCCCGTTTCGTCCATGACCAAGTCCGCGTCCGTGGGCGTGGCGTCGCCTTCCGAGCCGGCTTCTTCGCGGAACGTGCCGGAGACTTGGAGGCTTTTCTGGCCCTGCATTTCGACGAGGATGACTTGCGCCGGTTCGACGACCGTTTTGGTGCCGTCGGCCTTCTCGACGATGACGCGCACGGCGTCGACGGGCTCGTTCTTGATGCCCATCTGCTTCATGATCTGGGCCATCTGTTTCGGATTCATGTTGGGTAGCATACCTTTCACCTTATTGGATTCGCAGGACAAGACCATTTTCTTTTCGGCAGGCCGCCTTTCCCGGGCAATTGCATTCGCAATTGCTGGGCCCCGCAAAGCCAAATGCTTTGCGCGGGTCTTTTTTGAAAAGAAAAGGCGACCGGGCCATTTGTTTGGGGTTCATATTCGGCAACATGAGGTTCACCTGTTTGATTCGCGCGCTTTTTTTTAAATGGCGAGATTGGTTTTTCGCATCGCCTTATTTTTCTTTTCGGGCTTTTTCGTCATCGGAATCGGCGGGCTTTAATTCCGCCTCCGCCATTACGCACTAGCCATGTCTTCCAAGCGCTTTAAGTTTTTCGACCACACGGCGGACATCCTTTACGAAGGATACGGCTCTTCATATGGGGACGCCTTGCAGAACGCGGCCGCGGCCTTGTTTGAAACCATTGCCGACTTGAAAAAAGTCAAAGCCACCAAAACCGTCAAGATTCGCGAATGGGCGCCGAACCGCGACGAATTGGCCGTCCGCGTGCTGTCCGACTTGGTGGCGCAACGCGACGCGCAAAGCCTGTTCTTCAAGACGTTTACCGTGACGAGCATCGTGGAAAAAGACGGCGGGTTTGCCTTGGAAGGCGTGGCCAAGGGCTCGGCCATGTCGCCGGAAGCTGGGATGCTGGACGTCAAGGCCGTGACGCACCACGAGACGAAAGCGTTTGAAAACAAGGGCAAGTGGACGGTGCGCGTCCTGTTGGACATCTAAAGGGTCACGTACGGATGAAGTGGGTCAAGCCATCGCAGGAAAAAATCAACGTGTTCTTGAAGATACTGCCACAGGGCGCACGCGTCGAGCCGCGCAAGATGTTCGGCTATCCCTGCGCTTTCGTCAACGGCAACATGTTCTGCGGCATGCATGGCAACGACGTCGTCGTCCGGCTGCCGGAAAACCGGCGTAAGGCGCTGGTGGCTTCCGGTTGGACTCCCTTCGAGCCGATGCCGGGCCGGTTCATGAATGAATACCTCGTCATCCCCGAAAAAGTGCTGTCCAGACCCAAGGACGCGGCGGACGTGTTGCTGGAGTCGTTGGAATTCACGGCGATGTTGCCCAAGAAAGTCAAGACGCCGAAGTGAATCGCTTCCCCGTTTTTCCGGCTGGTTTTTAACGCACGGCTTCGTTCAGTGTTGTATGCTGAAGACGACGTTTCCCTGCGAGTTGCTGTCATGGGACGACATGTATGAATACGGCCGCATCCTGGCGGGCAAGATTCGCGAGGAACATTTCAAGCCGGATGCCATCGTCGCGATTGCCCGCGGCGGCTACGTGCCGGCCCGGACGTTGTGCGACTTTCTCATGGTCGACCGCTTGTACTCAGTCCAAGTGCGCCACTGGGGCCAAACGGGCCAGAGAAGCAAGAACGCCAAGCTGTGGCATCCGCTGTCCGCCGATTTGAAAGGCAAGAACGTCCTCATCGTGGACGACTTGGCCGACACGGGACAGAGCTTCGACATCGCGCTGGCCGAAGTCCGCAAACACGATCCGAAAGCCGTCAAGACGGCGGCGTTGTTCGTTCTGGAAAACAGCAAATTCGTTCCGGATTATTACGTGGCCATGCGGCCGTGGAAGTGGTTCGTTTTTCCGTGGAACTTCACGGAAGACGCGTGCAACCTCGTCGCGGGTCTGTTCGAAGCCAAATCGGAAGATAAGAAGAGCATCGACATGGTGGCGGAAGAGCTGTTCGTCAAGCACGGCATCCGATTGCCGCAGGACAAGCTCAAAGGCGTCATGACTGAACTGGTCCACCGCAAAGTCCTGCAGCCGTACTGGGTTTCGGGCCACTTGATGCGGTGGATGGCGGCTCAGACGCCCAAAGGCGGCACGCTGCACGGCGGACGAAAAATCGTCAAACGGTAAGCCGCAATCGTTTACGTGTTTTCTTTTTGTTTTTTGTACAGGCGTAACGCTCGTGCTTCAAAAAATAAGAAAAGGATTCAAGCTTTTTGCCGTCTGGATTGAAAAATGGCTTTTAGTACCGGCGGTAGGGCAAAATCTCGTCGATCAAGTCGACTTGGGATAGCATCATGCGGCGGCAGCAGTAGCGGTCGAATCCCAGTTCGTCCAATACCACGGCTGCGTCTTCGGCTTGTCCGCCTTCTTCGTGCGAGCGCGTGCGCTTCTTGAACTCGTCCCACCATTCGGCGACGGGTTTGCCGCATGTGAAGCAACGGACGGGGATCAGCATGGTTTAAGGCACCTTCATGGCTTGCGACTGGAACGGGGCTTTTTTTTGATTTTTTTTTTCGGAATTGCGTTTGTTGTTTTCCTTTTTTTTGCTTTTGGCTTCTTTTTTCTTTCCGGATTTAACGGTACGACTTGGTGAAGCGTGCGCGAGCTCCCGGGCCTCGGAACTTTTTGGGCTCGACGCGGCGGCTGTCTTCGACCAAAAGCGAGCGGTCCTGTTCCATCATCTTGGCTTTCAACTCGTCGCCTTCGTGGGCGACCAGCAGGTTGGCGATGGCGACGCGGGCGGCTTGGGCCTGGCCCATGGAGCCGCCGCCGTGCGTGGTGACGTAGACGTCGTATTTCGAGCCGTCCGTCAGGCGCAACGGCTCGGTGATGATCTGGCGCACGTACGCGGAGGGGATGGCGTCCAGCGCCAGTCCGTTGTAGTAAAGGTTTCCCTTGCCCGGATTCAAGTAGGCACGGGCCGTGGCTTCCTTTCGTTTTCCGCGCAACACGCCGACTCCCTTCTTCTTGCGGCTGGACGTCTTACGGGTTTTGGAAGCGGGTTGTGCAGTGCTCATAATCGTTGAACCTCTTACGCGGCTTTGGGCGCCTTCCAGCCAAGGCGTTCGCAGACTTCCTCAAGGCTGACGTGCGCGCGGGCCAGTTGCTGGGACGTGTTGACGAATGGCTTGGCGTCTTTCGTGCCGTGTGGCACGCCCATGTAGATGCGCAAATTGCCTAAGGCTGCCTTCATGCGGGCGTTGCGCTTGGGAAGCATGCCGCGGATGATGCGCTTCAAAAGCAAATCGGGGCGGCGGGGCCATTTGGCGCTGTGTTCGGGATTCGCCTTGTCCATCATCTCGCGGCGTCGGGAGTAGATGCCGGCGACGTATTCCGCCTTTCCGCTGAAGACGGCTTTTTCGGCGTTGACGATGACGACGGACTCGTTCTCCGCGACTTTCTTGGCCACGTAGGCTCCGAGGCGTCCGACGATGGCATCTTTGGCATCGATTACAAGGGTCATGTCAAATCACGATCTTGATGTTCTTCGCGGCGGCGTTCTTTTCCAAGAAGACCGACAGCGGCATGGCGTTGGACTTGCTTTCCTTCAAGCCATCCAGGGCCGTCTTGGAGGCGTCGACGTAGGCCAGCGTGAGCGGGTGCGACAGCTTGCCGACGGCCAGGATTTTTCCGGGTACCACGACGACGTCATTGGCCGCGGTGACTTGGTCCAGCTTGCGGAGGTTGACTTCGACTTCGCGGCGCTTGGGCTGCAGCAACAGTTCGCGCACGCGCGCCCAGACGGGCCGCTTGGCCTTGCGCAGCTGGTTGGCGAGACGGAGTTTGACGATGTTCTCGATTCCTTTTTTGACCATGTGTGTTTCACTTCGCTAAAAATATGCAGGGGCTGGGATTTTCACGCCGCTTGCGGGGCGTTTTGAACCCAGGCACTCGCTAGGAGACTAGCACCTCAAGCTAGCGCATTTGACCAAGCTCTGCCACCCCTGCATCAAAAACCTCTTGTTTCCTCGCTATGCGGATTTGGTGAATTCCGCCAACGCCTTATAGCGTTCCTCCAGCACCTTGACGGCGCGGAAGAACTGCTGGCGGGCCGGAATGTTGTTGTACGATTCGACCAGGAAGATGACGTCGTCCTTGGCCGGCGGCTCAACCTTGCCTTCGCAGCTTTCGCACACCTGCGACATTTCCGGCAGGTCGTCGACTTTTCCGACCAGTTCGGACTGCGCGGCCACCATGACTTTGGCGCATTTCTTGCATTTCTGCGAAAGCTTGAACTCGTGAACCAGGCCGTAGCTTGCGATGGCGCTTTGGAACTTGGCGTTGGCTTTCGCCGTTCCCACCGAGGCGGTCGCTTCCAAGCGGAGGCGCTGTCCTTTACCCAGCTTCATCAGCGGGATGTGCACGAACGCCGGCTTGATGACTTCGTCCTGCGACACCAAGTCGCCGGAGTACACGGTCTTTTCCTCGTCCGTCGCCTCGGCATCCAGCGAAAAAGACACCTGCGCGCCGGCCGATGCCTCTTCGAACGTCAACGGAATCTGTCCCAGGCGGTTGGCCAGGTACTCGTTGAACAATGCCGACGTGTTCTCGTAGAAGTTGACCTCGTCGATGGCGAACGACGGCACGTCGGCGATGATGGCGCGGCGCAAGGCGTTGAGGAACGAAAGGCGGGCTCCGCTGATGCGGTACCAAGCCCGGTTCGTGCCTTTTTCCGCCAACAGTTGGACTTTCATGGCCATGAGCAAATCAAACCCTGCGTCCGCGTTTTCCGCCCGGCCGCTTGGTGCTGTCCGTCGGAATCGGCGTCACGTCTTCGATGCGTCCCACCCGCAGGCCTGAGCGGGCCAAGGCGCGGATGGCTGCCTGTGCGCCCGTGCCCGGGGTCTTTGATCCGTGGCCGCCGGGGGCGCGCACGCGGATGTGGATGCCGACGAGGCCGCGTTCTTTCGCGGTCTCGGCCGCCTTGAACGCGGCCTGCATGGCGGCGTACGGCGAGCCTTCCTCGCGCGAGCTCTTGACCATCATGCCGCCGGAAGCAACCGCAATGGTCTCGGCGCCGGACAGGTCGGTGATGGTGATGATGGTGTCGTTCTTGGACGAGTACAAATGCGCGATGCCCCACTTGCCTTCCTTGGGCATCACTTTCGTCGGCCGCTCGTCGAAGCGACGGGGTCCGCGCGGCGCGTTGCGGCCATCGGTGCGTGGAGCCGGGGCGCTGGGCGCGGCGGGGGTGTTGGTGTCAGGAGTTTTTGCGTCCATAATCATGCCGCCTCAGGTTGGGCCTCTGCGGGCGTTGCCGGCTCTTCGGCCGCTTCCGCCTTGACCGGAGTCGAAGCGGTGCCTTCCGCAGGCGCGGCCAGCTGGATGGGCTTCTTGAACCACGAAATCTGGTCTTCTTCGGAAAAGCTGACCAGATACGACGGCGACGTGACCTTGTTGCCGCTGACCGCGATGTGTCCGTGGGTGATCAGTTGGCGGGCGCCGCGCACCGTCTTGGACAAATGCTTGCGCGCCACGATGGTCTGCAGGCGCCGGCCCAGGATGTCCTTTGTCGTCAGCAACAGCACGTCGTCGACTTTCAAATCGGGATTGCGGATAAGGAATTTCTTGACGCGGCCCAGCAACTGTTCGGTGCGGCGTTCCAAATCCTTGCCCTTGCTCGACAACAAACGTCTGGCCTCGCGGCGGATGCGGCGCAACATCGTCTGCATGCGCCACAGTTCGCGGGCGTTCTTCAAGCCGAATTCCGTCCGTAGGGCCTTTTCGTCTTCGATGCGCTTTTTATCCCACAAGCGTTTGGGGCCTTCAAAGCGTTTGCGCAATCGTCCAGGGTCTCCCATTCAAGCTCACTTCTTCTCCGCTTTCTTGTCGCCGGCAGCCGGAGCGGCGGTGGCACCCTTCTTGAGCGACTTCTTCATCACGCCGACGGTCATGCCCGAGCGGCCCGTGGATCGCGTGCGCTGGCCCCGCGTCTTCTGGCCCATCTGGTGGCGCCAGCCGCGGTACGAACGCATGTCGACGTGCTTTTCGATGTCCTGCTTGACGGAAAAACGCAAATCCGACATGACGCGGTGCATGGGTTTTCCCGACTCGGGGTCGATGGGCCGGTTCAAAAGGAACGTGGGAACGCCGTAATTCGTCGGGTTCTTGATGATGTCTTCGAACGACTTGAGTTGTTCATCCGTCAGGTTGCCGACGATTTCGTCGCCAGCAAAATCGCTCTTGGCCAAGACGGCACGCGTCAGGGACGCCGAAAGGGTGTGGCCGATGCCAGGAATGTGGCGCAAGGCGTGCTTGACTTGGACTTGGCCCGGCATGTCCTTGCCGACGATGCGGATGATGCCTCGGAAATTCTCCTTTTCCTTGCCGGTCTTCTTGGCGATCGGCTTCGGGGCGTTCGGAGCGCTTTTGGCAGCCGGACCTGCGGCGGCCGCGGCCTGCTTCTGGTTGAACTTGGGCTTGGATTTTTCGTCTTTTGTCGTTTCAATCTTTTCCATGCGTGCATTCCTTTTTTGTAATCCGCGTCTTGAAAATAAAACGCCGGGACTGAGACTTTCAGCGAAGCGAGCTGACCTGCGGGTCATTCGCAACTTGGGTTCGCGTTCGAACTCAGAAGGGCTTGCGCCCACAGACTTAACGGCCCGATGACGACCTATTCAGCACAGCGATGGTCTTGCGACCATCGCATGCTCCTGCGGTCCTTCCTTCTAGGAATCGGGTTTCCAGGTCTGCGCATTGCCGTTCTGCCATCCCGGCGTGAAAAGCAAAACGAATGCCTTCTGGCATTCGCATCTTCCTCTCTTTGCCCGTGTAGGTATTTAAACCTCTTCGGAGGCACAATCGGCGCTAACTGAATTCTTCTACTTACATGACCGGAGGCATTTTTAAACCAATCGTCGCAGCGGGTGTATTAGACTCGGAATTCGCGCTCATCCGGCTCTGGCGCTGCGCGAGGTGCCCATGATATTAGCGACGTACTTTTGCGTTTCATCATATGGCGGGATTCCGCGGTATTTTTCCACGGCGCCGAATCCGGCGTTGTAGGACGCAAGAGCGCAGGCGTATTCCTTTCCTTTGCAGTAGGCTTTTTTCGCGGAGGATTGGTAGACCTGGGCCATGTGTTTGGCCCCTGCGCACAACGCCGGCAATGGGTCGAACGGATTTGCAAGGCCGACGGATCTGGCAGTGTCCGGCATGAACTGTGCGATGCCCTGCGCACCGGCCTTTGATCGTGCGTTCGGGTCGAAGCCGCTTTCGATTTCGATTTGCTTTTGGTAGTAGCCAGGGTTTATTCCGAATTGAGCGGCCGCGGTTAAGGTGAGCTTCCGGTAGAGCTGGGGTCCTGGTTTGCCTTTGGCCTCTCGCTTCAATTGCTGAATGCAGGCCTCTAAAGTGACTCGGTTGGGGTCCGGCCGGTCGACCGATGACGTCGGGGTCGAAGCCATTGCTCCATAGGCCTGGGCTAATCCTTCCGCGATTTGTTCGGCCAGCTGTTGTTGGCGGGCTTCGGTTGCAATCGCCGGCTCGTCGATGGAGCCCATTTCGACCAGGACGGCCGGCATCTGGGTGTTGCGCAGCACGCCGAGCGTGATGGGCTTGTAGGGTTTGCCTGTGACGTAGGTGCCCACGAAGGCGGATGCCGCCCCGTCCGGATAGACTCCTTTGCCCTCTTTTTCCAGTAAAACGTCCAAGCCCATGGTTTTGGCGATGGTTTGCGCCAGGGTCTTGCTTTGTTCCGAGCGGCCGTCCTTGGTATCCGGGTAGATGACTCCGGCGGAACAAAGCCGGTGGTCCTGCAAGCCGATGCCTGCGAATTGGCTGATTTGCGCCATTTCCTTTACGGCTTTGACCCGATCGCAGTTGACGTGGAGGCTTAAAAACGCGTCGGGTTTTGGTTGTTGTGCGTTGGCGATTCCGGCCCTTTTGTTGAGCGATACGTCTGCCTCGCCTTGAGTTGCTCTACCAGGCGTTCCGCGACTTTGAGCGTGACTTGGTGTTCGTGCAGCGTGGCTTCCTGCGGGTTGGCCCCGACGTATGAGCCTTGGCCTTCCGAATAGGGTGTTCCGTGCCCGGCGTCAATCACGAATTTCTTCCCCTGGAGGCTCGCGGCGGTGGCCGTTTGCGTGCTGAACGTCTGGCAGGTCAGTTTGCCGGCGATTTTCTGGTCGGTGCGGGGTTTGCGGCTGATGCCTTCTTTTTCCGTGTACTTGGAAAAATCGGTGGTGGCGTCGCTGAGGTACATGTTCAAGACGAGGCCGTTGACGGCGTTGCCGAAGTTCTGCCGGATGGGTACCTCGACGTAATAGAACCCTGCGTAATTCGGCCGTTCCGAAAGCGCCTGGATGTAGACCGGTGTTGTGCCGGCCGGCAGGTTGCGGTATTGTTCAGGGTATTGCACGCCGGGCTTGTGCAGGACGGCACGAGCGGCGAAACATCCGCCTTTGTCGTTGCCGTAGCCGGAGAACGCGACGTCGAAGAAAGCGTCTTTGGCGCCGTCTTTCTGGTCGACGTAGAAATAGACGCACGCTTTGTTGCCGCCGGAAAAATCGGGAAGCGTCTGGAACGATGCGTCTTGGGGGCACGATCCCGGGTTTGACTTGATGGCGACGATGCGGGTTTTCTGCGTCTGCGTTTCCGCGAACTCCATCGTTTCTTGAGAAGCCGTCTTGCCGGCGAATTCCAGCAACGCGTCTTTGGCGGCTAAGACTCTCGGAGCATACCCGTTGGCCAGGTACGGCTTGGGGTTGACGGCGCAGGATGCTTCCACGCATCCGATGCGCACGCCGTAATGCAGGTGGACGGCTCCGTTGGCGCTTCCGGTGCCTCCCATGGTGCCG
The DNA here is from genome assembly GCA_016188965.1 of Microcaldota archaeon. Lineage (GTDB taxonomy): Archaea > Micrarchaeota > Micrarchaeia > Norongarragalinales > Norongarragalinaceae > JACPGT01. The sequence goes on from JACPGT010000002.1 coordinate 95,650, forward strand.
AGGGTTTGTCCTTGTTTGACGGCTTGGCCGACTTTGAGTGACGGAACGTCTTGCAGGTGACAGAACGTGCCGTAGATGGGTTTGCCCATGGTGGCTGAACAGCCCGTGAATTCCATGCTCATCCCGTTGCCGCACGCGCCGCCTTCGTGCGCTCCGAAGACGCTGACGATTTTTCCGTCAGCCGGCGCGATGATGGTCGGATTTCCCACGATGTCGATTCCATCGTGCGAGTAGCTTCGGCCGTTGTACTGCCTCGGGGTGCCGAACTCGCTGGTGATTTCGGGGTTTTTCAGTGGCGGGATGAACCGGCACCGCTCTTGGATTTCCGCAGAAGGCAAGAGGGATTCTGACAGCAATCCATACCGCAGTCCGGTGGGGGTGTCGTCCGTCGACGGCGCGTCCGTCAAGCGGCCGCTTGTTTCGGCGACGGATTCCGCGTTCGTTCCTTCCGTGGATGCGTGCGTCCCATCTGCGTTGCTTTGCCGGGTGTTCGCATCGGCGCGGGCGTTTTGGACCGGTGGCGTTTTGGGCACGCAGTTCTTGAATGCCACCGCCCTGGCGTCGGTTGATACCTGGATTTGGCAGGCGGGGTTGACCGCGGCCGGGTACGTTTCATCCAGCATGGTGGTGAGGATCGTCGTGGCGGCGGCCGTGGCATCCGGCGCCGCATACACGCGCAGGATGTCCCGGTCCAGGAAAATGACGTTGTAGTCTTTTCCGGAAGCGGGGAACGAGAACCGTTCTGACGCCGGGGCGTTGTCTACCGGGTCCGGTAGCGCGAATGGCATGGGGTTGGCCGATACGCGTTGGAGGTATCCCGTGCCGATGCGGATGTCGATTCCCACTTCTCCTTCGAACGTCTTGTCCTTGATGGCGCAGTACAGGTAGGATTCCGGCGTCAGCGAGGCGCCGGCGCAGTTGCCGGAAATGGCGGAAATGCCGTGGATTCCCAGCTTGTTCAGGTCGAACAGCGTCGTGGCGGGTGCGGCCAGGATTGATGGCAATGCGATGACCAGAAAGACCAGCGGGAGTGGACTTCGTGCTGACGCCATGAGCAAATAGAAGGCGGCTTCCAACTAAAAAGGCTTTTCCGAGCCTTAAGCGCCGCTTTTATGCGTCCGGATGACGCGTTCGATGTCAAACGCCATGCCTTTTTTCTGGTTCCGGATTTGTTCGCCGCCCAGCAGGGCTTTCGCGAGGCAGACTAATTCGCCTTTTCCGGACACGATTTGGACTGGCTCATCGACCTTGATGCCTTCATCCAGCGCCAGGATGCCGGGAATGGCGAGGTTGGCGCCGGTGGTGATGGGCTGGATGGCGCCGTCGGACACGACTACTTTCTTCAGCGCGATGGCCTGCTCGACGGGCACCAGCATGGCGCGCAACGTCTTTTCGTCGCCTTTTTCTTTGTAGAGCCAGACTGCGTCAGAAACGTCCTGCAAGGGGTGCGCTTGGCTTTCGGTGAATCCGGCGGCCACCGTGCGGCGCAGTTCGGCCATGAGGCCTCCGCATTGCAGCACTTCACCCATGTCGTAACAGAGCTTGCGGATGTACGTGCCGGCCTCGACTTCTGATTCAAACAGGACGAATTGGCCGTCGTTTTCCAGCAATTCGAGCCGGTAGACGTGGCGGGTGCGCAGGACGCGCTTGACGGCGCTTTTTTTCGGCGGCGTCTGGAAAATGGGTCCGCGGAAGCGCGAAAAGACGCGTTCCAACTCGGCGTCTGCTTTCGCCTCGCGCAGCTTCATGAGCGCGATGTAGGTCTTCCGGTCCTTCAGCAGGAAGCCGGCGGCTTTCGTGGCTTCCCCCAGCAAAACCGGCAAGACGCCGGAGACTTCCGGATCCAAGGTGCCTGAGTGGCCTGCCTTTGGCACGTTGAGCATGCGTTTGACCCACGCGGAGACTTCGTGCGACGACGGCCCGCAGGGCTTGTCAATGACGGCGATGCTGTAGGGCAGCAAATCGGCGACGGTCTTTTCGGAAAGCATCTTGCCCCAGGTGGATTCTTCCTCGTGCAGCGTAATCATGTGTGTATCCTACGGTATGTGCGTTGGCTTGATAGAAAAAGATGCGTGCGCCCGGAAAACCAACGGGCGTCAAGAAGGCTGGCGAACGGTTTGTCGTTTACGCCGGCAAAGGTTCGATGTGCGCCATGTTGACGCGTTTTTGCTTGCCTTTGGCGTCCGTGACTTCCACGAAGTGCTTGTCGATCAGCTTGCTGACCGTCACGGTTTCGCCTGCTTTGCGTCCGCGCAGAAGGATGCATTTGCGGCCGACGTCGATTGCTGCCATGGTTCAGACTCACCTGTAAGTTGAATAAACTTGTTTCTTTAACGGTGGCCGGAGGGGTTTTTCAACGTTGTCATTCCGTCAGCACGACCCACGTGCGCGGCTGCCGTGGATCCTGCCGGGGATGCGGATAGAACGATACGGTCTTCGATTTTTCAGCCTGCCGCGCCTTGAACTCGTCCAAGTGCCGGCGCACGTCGCGGGCTTCTTGCGGGCTGACGTCGCCTTTGCCGTCTTTCGTGAACAGCCTCGCCTTTGCGGCTTCCAACTTGGGCGCGTCTTTGCGCTTCAGACCGGTTGGCAACTTTAGCGGCCCCATGTCCAAGTGGAGGTAGCCGAGGGACTTCAAAGCGGAGCGGAGGGTTTGCATGGCCTTGGGTCTCGTCCGGCCGCTTTTCGGTCTTGCGGCAGGTTTACCTCATCTTCCAATGATGCGCTTCAGGATTGCCATGATGCCGGTTTGCGGCTTGGCTTCGAATGCGAATGCGTATACGTCCGGCGTCTGGGGTGTGCGATGTCCTGTGATTTCGGCCGGAGCCACGTGATTCAGCCGCTGCAGCCCGTCTTTGCCCTGCTTCCCGTGGAGTTCGAATGCCTCGTGCGCCCCTTCGATGGCTCGGTCGCGTTGCGTTCCTTTTTCCTTTCGGAGTTCAGGATTTGACGAAAAGAAGTGGATTGACGCCACTTGCCCCTTATCCATCGCTTCCACGATGGGTATGGCTTTGCCAGGCTGCGCTTTGATTGTCTCGCTCTGCAGGTGTTTTTTTCGGTATTCTTCGGGAGTCAGGACGTGGTGGGCGTACCCCAGTGCCGTCATCCGGTTGATCAATTCCTGCATATGGGGCGGTTCACTTTTTCTTTGTTTTTCGGGCGGCCTTGACTTTCTTGGCGCAGGCGATGATCAGTTCGGCCACTTGTTCGGCCGTGAAGCGTTCCGTGTTGACGGTGAGGTCGACGGCGCGGGCAAATCGTGCCACGTTGATGCCGTACAGCGACAAATAACGCTGCTCGTTCTCCTCGTCGCGGAAAAGCGTGTCCTCCAAGACGCGGGCGAACGTCTTTCCCTCGCGCTTGCTGATGCGTTTGGCCCGCTCGTTCAGCGGCGCGTAAATCCACACCTTCAAGTCGAACGCGGGGGCCTGCACGCCGATCTTGTTGCGGATGCGTTCATCGTCCAGCCAGACGGACAGGCGCGAGCCCACCACGCAGTCCTTCGTCTTTTCGATCAGCGCCACTTGGCGGCGGTCGACGTCGTAATCGTATTTCGGCGTGGCTTTGGATTCGGCTTGGATTTTCTCGAACGGCATCTTCAAGTCGATGGCGAGGTTTCTGAACGTATAGTTGATGAACTGCAAGCCAAGCCGTTCGGCCACGAGGCGGGAGACCGTGGTGTTGCCGCAACCGGACAATGAGGAAATGGCGATGCGCATGGGAAAGATAAGAAAAACGGGTTTAAATCACGTTCGTTCGGATTCGGAATTGATCGCTATGCCGGAGGCAGTGGTGGGAAAACAAGAACGAAAAAGCGCCGTCTTTTTTTTGGGAAAGGCCGGCGTGCGATGGCGTTTGGCGAATTTCAGGCGTGATTACGCCTTGAGCATCTTGACGTATTTCATGAGCGTCAAGGGCACCGTCGTCTCGTCCGTCACGCCGCTTTGCAGGCGGGTGCGCGTCTTGATGACGTGCGCCGTGCAGTTGCCGCACAAGACGCCTCCGAAGGTGCGTTGGGGCCGGCGTTGCGTGGCCGAGAGCTTGGCCATGCCGGCGCGCGATTCGCGGGGCACGGCGGCCAAGGGCTTGCGGCAGAGCGCGCAGTGGGCCTGCTTGGGCTTCTTGTTCTTCGTCAACAACGCCGTGCGGCCGGACGGCGTGCGGCGGGAGAGTTTCTTCATGCGGTAGCGGGAGCGGTTCATTTCGGTTTCACACCTGTTTTTCGGTAATTGCGGTTCTAAGGCAAAGCAAGGGCTGTGGCCTTTAATCTCATTGTTTTTGCTGGTTGGGGCCGTACAAAAGCCTTTCGATGAACGGGGCGGCGGCCAATTGCAGGACGATGCCGGAGAAGAACAGTACGACGAGGAAGTATCCCCGCACGCCGTAGACGCTGTCGTGCAGGATGTTGAGGCCCAGCAGTTCCTGGCCGTTGAGGTGCAAGGCGATGGGCAGTTGGATGAGAAACTGGGGGTAGATTTCGTTGAGGATGCCGGCGAATCCAAAACCACCGAAGAGGATGATGAACGTGGGCAGGATGACGAGCATGGGCTTGAATTGGTATTTCATGGATTCGAACATGAGCCCCGTCATGGCTTTCTGCCTTTCGTCGAGGCGCTTGAGCTCTTTTTCGTCGCCGTCTTTGGCGGCTTTCTGGAATTCCTTTTGCAGGTCTTGCATTTCCTTCTGGATTTGCTGCACGCGGCGGCGGTTGCCCAGCGTGTACTGGAGGGCCATCGAGAAGACCGAGTACGCCAGGGCCATGGCGGTGATGATCAGCGTGTCGGACATGGTAGTGTGCAACCTATTGGACGACGGATTTGAGCACGGGATACATCTCGAACAGCTGCTGCTGTGCTAATTCTTCGTAGAACCGGTAGACGATGCCGACGGTCAGCAGGATGCCCGTGCCGGTGCCCAAGGCGCCGGTGATGTCGGCAAACCAAGCCAAGAGGCCGACGAAGATGCTGCCGAGGATGGTGATGATGGGGATGTAGCGTTCCAGGATGCCTTGCGTGATGCGCGGGTCCTGTCGGAAGCCGGGAATCTGGAGGCCCGACCGTTCCAGTTGTTTGGCCACGTCGGAGGCGCCCATGCCGGTGCTTTCGATCCAGAACCATCCGAAGATGATGCACAACAGGATCAGCGCGATGCCGTAGGTGAAAATGTGGATGATTTCGTTGGGTTGCGTGATGATTTGCAGGTATTGCTCGTAGCCGCCCAAGAGCAGGGGATTCGGCAGGGCGTTGATGTAGTAGGCAAATCCGTCGACGGGTTGGTTGTTCTGGAACGTGCCGAACAGGCCCATTTTGATGTCCGGCTGGCCGGCGACGGGCGCAGCCATGACCGCTCCCAGCAACTGGATGTTCAAAAGGACGGCCGATGCCAGGATGACGGGGATGTTCGACACGTAGAGGAACTTGATGGGATAGCGTGCGCCCAATCCGCGGGCGCGTCCGTACGCCAGGGGTAGTTCGATTTTCATGCCTTCGGCAAAGACGACGATCAGGAAAATCAGTATGGTGAAGACGATGGGTACTAAGCTGAACACGGCGGTGTTGATGCTGCCGGCGGAGTTGATTAGGTTCCAGATGAAGCGCGGGATGAGGCCGGACGGCTCGCCGGACGCGCTCAACGACACGAAGCTGAACGCGCCGACGAAGACGGCTTTGCTCACGCCGGCGGCGATGAACAGGGAAATGCCCGAGCCGATGCCGTAGCGCTGGCATACTTCGTCCAGGTACAACAGGAGGATGGCACCCAGAGCGATTTGGAACATGACGAGCAGTTGCGTGATGAATATGCTGCCGAACAGCGGCGAGGCTGCGTCGATGGGGATGTAGCCGGAAAAGGAGAAGATGGCGGCTTCGAACAGGGCCAGGACGATGGCGAGCATTTTCTGCAGGCCTTGGAAGAGTTTCTTGTTCTCCGGGTCGGACATGTCCAGGTTGATGAGTTTGGCGCCGACGGCCAGCTGGAGGAAGATGGAGGACAGCACGATGGGGCCGATGCCGGCGGTGATCAAGCTACCGGTGGACGAACCCAGCAGGATGTCGAGGCGTTCGAACGTGGCCGCAATCTTGGACGGGTCGGAGCCAATGGGGAAAATCTGGCCCAGGATGAAGAATACCAACAAGCAGGCCAGCGTCCAGAGCAGCCTCTGTGTCAGCGGCGGCGCGCGGTCCGGTTTCTTGACTTCCGGCAGGAGCCGGGTAATCGGGCGAAAGATGTCCAATAATCCCATAAAGAGTTTCTCTACCATTTCAAGCAAGTTTTAATAAAAAGGTTGTGGCTTTTGGGTTTTGCCGTCCGCGGCGGATTCCGCACGCATGATGCGCCGTCATTTGGTTCGGAATGCTTCGCCGGGGATGGCGGTGGCCAACTCCTGGCGGGCTTCTTTCCGCGTGCGGTCGATGGCGTTGAACAATCCGGGGTACGGCCCCAGCTGGGCGTGGTGGTAGCGGGGAAATCCCAACCAGTCCAGCACGCGCTGGATGGGTCGCATGCGCGTCAGCCGGTTGTTCCACCGGACGATGCGTTTGACTCCTTCGATTCTGTTCTGTTCGTCGGGGTGCTGCATGAACGCGTCCATGAGGGCGCGCAGGCGGTGGACTTGTCGGGAGGCGACCAGGACGCTGGATGCCGGGTCTTCCGGCACGTAGGCCAACGCCGCAGGTCCGGGCGCGGGGCCGGCGTGTCGGGTGTACGTCGCGGGCCAGAGCCTTTCCAAGAGGTCTTTCGACGGGTTGTGGCCGATGGCCAATCCGCCGTGTTCCATGCCGGCGAATAGCATGTCCGTGTCGGTCACGCTGTCGCCCACGACGATGAGCGGCTTGGATTCGCTGTTTTGGCCCAAGCGTTCGCGTTTGAATATCTTGCGGAGGGACTCGACTTTGTAGGGGCCCGCGTTGGTGGCGCCGGTGACGCGGATGACCCGGCCGGTCTTGGCGTCGTGGTTCACCACCGTGGCGTAGACGTTCTTCTCGGGGATTCCGAGGCGTTTGGCGATTTCGTTTGCCGTGGGTTTCCACGACGCGCTGTTGATGTATACCGACTTGACCTGCGGGTGGTGGTTCAGCCAGCGGATGAGTTCGGCGGCGCCATCCATCAATTCAGCGTCGCGTCCCAATTGCCGCAGTTCGTCGATGTGCATCGGCTTGCCGGCGTTGCGGCGGTGTTCGATGTAGCGGTTCATGACCGAGCGGATGCCGCGGGCGATGTACGGACCTTTTTTGCGCGTCTTGGCGCTGGCGAAGTGCGTCGGAGTGACCCAGTAGGATTCGTGCACCGGCGCGGCGTCGGCGGCCGTCATTTTCCGCACTTGCGCCTGCATCGCTTCAAGCCGCTGGTTTTCCTTTCGGATGGTGTCGATGTATTGATTTTCCCAGCCTCGGTGCTTGAAGAAGTCGAACGCTAAGTCTTTCTTGCCGAGGATGCCGTCCAAGTCAAGCACGACGATGAACTTTCGTTCCGGCGGCGCGCGGCGGGAAAAAAGAGCCATGGGTTAATCCGGGTGCGTACGGGGTAATATGCGATTTGTTTGTTTTCCACGCGGACGCTGGAAGCCAAAAAATGAAGAAGCCTCGTTTGGAGGCGCTTGAAGGAAAAGTATCAGTCCGTTGCCGTCGTTCCGCCGGCCTTTTCGATTTTTTCTTTAGCTTTGGCGGAAAACGCGTAGGCCTTGACGGCGGCTTTGTGCGACAGGGTGCCGCCGGAGAGAATCTTGGTCTTCGGCAGGCTGACTTGGAACAGGCCCTGGTCGTTCTTCGGAATCTTGCCTTCGGACAGGACGCGGTCCAGTTCCTGCAGGCTCAACGTGGCGTAAATCTTGCGCGTCGGGTTGTGGAATCCGGAAAGACCTTTGTCCTTCTTGTTCGTGCCTTCTTCCTTGATGGTGCGCAGCCAGTTGTGCTTGTGGTAGCCGGCGCGTCCTACGCCGCCGCGGTTGCCTTTGCCCCGGCGGTTCTTCGTGTTGCCGCCGCCGTGCGTGCGGTTGCCGCGGTGCTTGAATCGTCTGGAAACGTTGCGTCTTGCCATAATCGAATCACATCATCTTCGAAGCGAGGTCGTTGATTTTCTCGCCCCAGTTGCCGTAGGCGCCGCCTTGTGCATGGCTGCGCTTGACGCGACCGGGAAACCCGCCGCGGGGCGAGTGGAGCCTGAACGGCGCGCCGCCTTTGGCTTCTAAGGCTTTGACGGTGGCGTCGTTGGCCGGACCCCACGCCACGAGCGTCAGCACGGTGCGCAGTTTCTGGTTGAGTTGTTCGCTTTCCGGCAGCAGCGCGGCGTGGTAGTTGCGCGTGAGGCCGAATTGCTTGAGCGTGTCCTTGAGGGGTTGGCGCACGTTGCGCAGTCCGCGGACGAGGATGACGAGCATCATGTCAAATCACTCTTATTGGGCTTTCAAGTCGGTGCCCGTCTTGAGGTGGTTCAGCGAATCCAGTGCGCTGATGCAGGCCTGCGCCACGTTCAGCACGTTGCGGGTGCGCCCTTTCGTGAACGTCCAGGCGTCCTGCATGCCGGCTAATTCCAGCACTTTCTTGGCGACTTTGCCGGCGACGATTCCGACGCCGCGCGGCGCCGGGCGGATGGAAATCTGCGTCGATCCGGACTTTCCGATGACGGTGCGGGGCAGCGAATTGGTGAATCCGGCGAGGTCTTCCCACGAACCGGATCCGAACGGCACGCGCACGAGGCGTTTCTTGGCGTTCTTGACGCCTTCGGCGATGGCGTCGCGGACTTCCGCGCCTTTTCCGATGCCGATGGCGATGACGCCTTTGCGGTTGCCGACCAGGACGACGGCGCGCATTTGTTGCTTGCGACCATATGCCGTCATGCGTTGCGTGCTTCGGATTTCCAGCACTTCGTCCGCCAAGTCGGGCAGCAGCGTGTCGATGATTTCCGGTTCGAGGATGGGCTTTTCCGTGGCGAGCAGTTCGTCGTACGTCTTGATCTGCCCGGCTTGTACGGCTTTGCCCAAGGCCGTCTTGGGTACCCATTTTTGGAGTGCGGACGTGTCGCGTTGCGAGGTGAATCGATCTTTTTTGAACTTCATGGAATCAACCACTGAGGATTTTTTGTTTGGCAGCCAATACGGCGTCCTTCTGCTTGACGTGCTCGCCCATCATGCGGGCTTCGGAGGGGAATGCTTCGGGCGAGAAGCGCGTGGACAGGCCGGCGTCGACGGCTCCCTTGCAGGCGGCGAAGACGAGGCTGCCCTTGGTCGGCGCGTGCAGGCCGATGTCCAGGACGAAGTCCTTGACGCCGGCTTTGGCCGCGATTTTGCCCACCAGCAGGCCCGTCAGATAGGCCGAATGCGTGTTGCGTTTTCCGGCGAATCCGTAATCGGAAAGTTGGCGCGAGTCGGCTGATGCCACGACGGTGTCGCCTTTTTCGGTGAAGCGAATGACCTGCGCGATGACGGCGCGTAAGGTCTTTCGGACCACCAGGCGCGGTTTGTGGCTCTTCAGCAGGGCCAGGCGTTTCTGGTAGTCGGTGCGGCCTTCGCGTCTTCGGCGGAAATGCACTTGGTAAAGGGGTCCTTTGGCTTTCGTCATACGTTTACGCCCACAACTGGTTCTCGTCCAGGTATGCTTTGAGGTTCTTTCGGCTGCGGAATGCGCTGCCCTTGATCATCTTGTATACTTTCGGATAGGTGCCTTCCTTGAGGCGGGCCTTCACGGCGGACAAATACTGGCGTTGCGCGCGGACCAGTTCCATCCAGCGTTCCTTTCGGCTGTGGCCGGCATAGTAGCTGCCTTTCTGGCTGCCCGGGCCGCGGCGGCGACCTTGTTTGGCACGCTGGGCTTTGGCGCGGGCGTTGGCGCCGCTGGCGTGCTTCTCGGCGAGGATGCCGATGGCGCCTTCGTTGAGCAGTCCGCGGACGTCGTCGGCGGTGATGGCTTTGCTTGCCGCTTCAGTGTCCAGGATGCGTACGCGGCTTTCGCCGACGTCCAGGATGCGGGCGGCCAATCGTCTGACGGTTTGCATGGACATATTAGTTGAGCACCTTGAGTTTCATCTCGGCCGCTTTCTTCTTCAGCGCGAGGTATTTCTTGCGGCCCATCGAGCCGGCGAAGCGCACGGCGGCGCCTTTGACCTTGGAAAGTTCACCGGCATTGTGTACCAGAATTTCGGCTTGTCCTGACGGGTGGAAGTGCAGCGTGGCATTGGCCTGTCCGTAGCCGATTTTCGGCAACGCTCCTTGGCCCTTCCATTGGATGCGTTGCTTGTTGTCGATGCCGCGGGGCTTGCGCCAGCCGGTGCGCGCGACGCGCTTCTTGTACGTGCGGTTCTGTCGGACGAATGAGGGGATCTTGGCTTTCATAAGGATCACGCGTAGTAGATGCCGTCCTGGAAGACGCGTTCGTCGCGGTGGCCCACGGACGTGGCTTCGATGAGGCTCGAGGCGGTCTGGCCGACTTCTTCCTTGTTGATGCCCGAAACGGTGATTTCCTGTCCGGCGATGGCGACTTTGACTTGGCCTTTGACCTTGACGGTGCGGGGTGTCTTTTCGCCGAGGAAGTTCTTGATCAGCACGGTGTCGCCCTTGCTTTCGACCGTCACGGGAAAGTGCGAGAAGACCAAAGCGAGCTTGACTTCGTAGCCTTTCTGCACGCCGATGATCATGTTGCGGATGTGCGCTTCGACGGCGCCGGAGGCGGCTTTCAGCGCGCGGGTGAGCTTCTTGCCGATGGGCGTGACTTTCACGTCGGTACCGTCGATGGATACCGTGATGCGTTTGGCGTTGAAGAGCTTCTGGATCTCACCTTTGGGACCCTTGACCTTCAGAAGGCCGGGTTCGATCGTCAGAAAGACGTCTTGGGGGATTTGCATAATGGTTTTCACGTTCCAATCTATACTAGTATGCGTATGCCAGGAGGCGTCCTCCGGTGTTCTTGGATTTGGCCTGCACGTGCGTCATCACGCCCGCGGGCGTGGACACGATGAGGATGCCGGTGTCTTTCGACGGTAAAAAGCGTTGTTCGAATTTTTCCCACGTGGCCTGCGTGACGGAGAAGCGCGGCTTGACCGGACCGATGGCGTTGAGTTTGCCTTTGAGCTGGACGGTGATGAAGCCGCCTTGGGCGTCGTTTTGGAATTCGAAGCCGGCAATGTAGCCGGAGTCGGCCAAGACCTGCAGGACTTCTTTGATGAGGCGTGAGGCTGGCTTGATGCGGGCCGATGCGCGGCCCTTGGTTTCGGCTACTTTCAGGTTGTTCAGTGCGTTGGCGAGGGTGTCCATGGGGTGCGATCACGTCTATGAGTATTTCTTGAATCCGATGTCTTCGGCGCGTTCGCGGAAGCACTTGCGGCAGACGTACAGTCCGTACTTCTGGATGAGGCCGCGGGTTCCGCCGCAGAAGCGGCAGCGGCGCTTGTCGCGCTTTTTGAACTTGGTTTCCAGTTTCATCATAATGTTTCAGACCACGTTGATGCCGAATGTCTTTTTCATGAATTCTTCCGCTTCGGCCGTGCTCACGCGTTGCTTCTTCGGCAGCGAGCGCGGCGCAATCTTGCGGCGCTTGATGCGCGTGCCGGGTTTTTCCAGGGTGAGGCAGACGTCGAATCCCAGGATGCCGATTTCGGGCTGGTATTTCATGCCGGGAAAGTCGATGTATTCCGGCACGCCGAAGGCGACGTTGCCGGTGCGGTCGAAGTTCGTGCGGGCGACCTTGTTCTCACGCGCCACCAGGGCCTTCTTGACGAACTCGACGGCCGGCGTCCCGCGCAGCGTGACCTTGACGCCGATGGGTTCGCCCTTGCGGAGGTTGAACGTGGGGTTGCGCGTGCGCGACAGCGTCTGGATGGCTTTCGCGCCGGTGAGCTGTTCCAGCAGTTTCTTGGCGTTCTCCAGCGGCTGGCCGCCTTGGCCTACGCCGATGTTGACCGTCACTTTTTCCAATTGCACGTCGTTCATGGCCGTCATGTCATTTCACGGTGAATCCCGGTTCTACCACGAACAGGTAGTCCTTGAGGGTGATCAGTTTGTGGCCGTCGGCGGAGAGGTTGGCTTCGGCGCGGCGGGAGCCTTCGCGGTCTACGATCTCGTCCAGCTGGGCGGTCTGGCCCGAGTGGCGGCCTTGGTGGATGTAGCAGGTCGCGCCTTTTTCCATTTTGAGGAATCCTTGGACGCCTTGTTTCGGGATGCCGAGCTTGACGGTGTCGCCGGTCTTGAACCGGTCCTCTTCGCGGACCATGAGTAAGTTGCGGCCGTCATGCAGGTGCAGTTGGATGCGTCCGCCGGGCAGGACCGTCTTGTCCATGATGCGGCAGAACTTGGTCTGTGCTTGGGCCGCCGGGATTTCGACGGGCAATAGCTGGCCGCTTTTGACGAGCATGACGTAGTGCTTGTCCAGGGCGGGAATCGAGATGACGTCCATCAGGCCGATGGGCATCTTGGCGTTATCGACGTTGCGGCCGTCGACCTTCACCTTGCCGTGCGTGATGAGCTTCTTGACCAGGCGTTGCGTCTCGCACACGTGCAGTTGCTCGACCAGCAACGTGCCCAATGCGACGCTGTGCTGTTTGCCGTGCGCGCCGGCACTGGGCTTCTGAAGCCACACGTGGGTCTTGCGGGCGACGGGCAGTACGGCCGGCGCGGCCATGCGTTTTTGGTGTTTGGAAGAACCATGCGATGCCATTTCAGGGGTTTACCTCATTGTTTCTTGCGTTCGGACAACTGCGTGATCAGGACGTTGGACGGGTCAATCGGTGCGGGAATTTCCTTGCCGGTTTGCTTCTTGACGTTGACGCCTTCGATGGAAACCGTCCGGGCGGATAGGTTGACGCGGATGACTTTTCCGGAGCGGCCAAAGAAGCGGCCGCGCAGGATCTTGACGGTGTCGCCCTTGCGGACAGGCATCGAGCGTTTCTTCTGCGTCGCGCGCAGGTCCTTGGCCAAGTGGGCGGCGACCTGTTTCTGGCGCACGTGCAACGGGGCGTTGTAGCGGGCGAGGCGTTGTTTGCGGGGCAGGGAACTTTCGACCATTTTTCTCACTTCAGACGACGCTGGAGGCAATTCCGACGACTTTCGGGAAGCGCTCGGCGATTTCGCGCGCGACGCAGCCTTTGATTTCGGTTCCTTTGGGCAGGCCTTGGTCGTCGATGATGACGCAGGCGTTGTCCTCGAACTTGACGCGGGTCTTGCCGCGGCGGAATTCCTTGCGCTGGCGGATGATGACTGCTTTTTCCTTCTTCTTGACCATGTCGGGTTTGCCTTTCTTGACGGCGACGATGACGATGTCGCCGATGCCGGCCTTCGGATAGCTGCGCAGACGTGCGCGGTAACCCTTGACGCCGATGACGGCGACCACTTTGGCGCCGGAGTTGTCGTCGCACCAAAGCGACGTGCCGATCGTGATGCCCTTAGTCGGTTTGGCGGTCAGTCCGAGCATGTCATTGACCTCCCAATACCTCGAGCAGAACGAAGGACTTGGTCTTGCTGATCTTGCGCGTCTCGCCCGCGCGGACCTTCTGGCCGACCTGCACGCTCATGCCGTCCGGCACGTGGATGGCCAGGCGCGAGCGGCGTTTTTCCAGGCGCTCGTACTTGGGCACCTTCTTGACGTAAGCGATTTGGATGATGGCCGTCTTCTTGGGACGCGTGCTGACCACGGTGCCTTCGACGATGGCGCCGCGCACGCGCAGCGGTTGGTGTTCCTTCTTCTGTTTTTCTGTCATGAGTTTTTCCTTCCTTTCACCGGCGCTTGAGGCGCTCGGACGGAGCGTTCTGGATGTCGTTCCCGTCCAGCACGCCGAACGGGAACGAGAAGCGGGCGCCTTTTTTCGGCACGCGTTTTGGACCGCGTTCGGTCTGGATGAGGAAAGTGAACTTCGTCTCGTCCACTACCACGCCGCGCAAATCTCGGACGTCTTTGCAGGACGAGTCCAGCACGCGGACCGTTTGACCGATCCGCTCCTGTCGGATGATTTCCTGCTTTCGACGCGCCGGAGGCACGGGCGTGTTCACGTTTTGATGATCTCTCGCGGATAACCCAGCTTGACCAGGTATTCGATGGTCTTCTGCAAATGATCGCCTTGCAGGACGATCACGCCGTCCTTGACGGACCCGCCGCAGGCCAGCTTGCGTTTGAGCTCCTTGGCCCCGGTCTCCAGTTCGTTTCCCTGCAGTCCTTCGACCACGGTGACCAGCTTGTTGAACCGTTTCTTGGTGGTGTACACCTTCAATTTGGTTGTGGTTTCCTTTTCGATGGTTTGGCATGCACAAATCTCTTTGGGCAGGCCGCACGTGGAACAAATTTCCGACATTGTGATATGTATCCTTTCGCTTTTTCGCGGAGTACTATTCTGGAAGGGTCCGTTTAAAAACGCTTTCCCGTCCCGTTCACTCCGTCCTGATGCCTTTCTGGTTCAGTTTGGTGATGAGCCTCGCGATCATGCGGCGCAGCTGCTTGTAGCGGCCGGGGTTCTTCGGCTTCTGGCCGGAGCCCTTGGCCGCGATTTCGGCCCGCAGTTCAGAGCGGACCTTGGACAGTTCCGTCTGCATGTCCGTCGCGGTCATTTCCTTGAGCTTGCTTTTCTGGATGATGGCCATACAATGTGTCACTTCGTTTCGGAGGTGGCCGCTTCGGGCCCATTCTTAGGAACGTCAGCTTTCGGTTCGGCCGCTTCGCTTTCGGTTTTCTTGGCCTTGCGGGCGGGCCGCTTCTTGGCCGGTGCCTTCTTGGAGTCGCTTTCGACGGGTTTGACCGTCTCTTCCGCTTGCACTGCCTGGGCCGCGGATTCGCTTTCAGCAGCCAACGCCGCGTCGGCGAAGATTTTTTCCGTCTCTTCCGACGGCTTCGGCACGCTGATGGTGTCGGGAAAGACGGCCGTGGGCGGGACGATCTTGACCAGTACGCCGATGGCGCCGGCCTTGAGGTACGCGACGTAGTGGCCCTTGCGGACTTGCTTCATCGGCTCGCCGGACTTGCGGAGGTACCCGCTGCGCATGCGCAGCGATTTGGCCTTTCCGCCCTTGCCGACGACTTTGCCCGCGACCTGGATTTCGACGCCCAATGCGCCGGCTTCCATGATTTCGCGCATGGCCATGCGCATGATGGGTTTGATGTTGGGGCGCATCTCGATGCGCTGTCCGATTTTCTCAGCCATCAGTTTGGCATCCAGCGTGGGTTGGGCGACTTCGATGACTTCGAACTGCGGGTTCTCGATGCCGAAGCGGCGGGAGAGCTCATCGCAGACTTCCTTGATGGTGGTACCCTTCTTGCCGACGACCATGCCCGGCTTGCGCACGCGGGCCGTAATGCGCGTGGCGATGGGCGTGCGCTGGATTTGGATGTCGGACACGCCGGCTTTGGACAAATCCTTGTACAGGAACGTCTTGACCATGAGGTCGTCCAGGGCTTTCTGCAGCATCTTGCGTTGAACGGTCATGTCATCATCCTTATGCTTTCGGCGCTTCGGCCTTGGCCGGCGTCTTGACTTCGGCCTTCGCGGGGGCTTTCTTGCCTTCGTCCTTCGGCGCCGCGGGCTTCGCTTCCGCTTTGGCTTCATTTTTCTTCGCTTCAGCCGCCTTGGGCTTTTGAGCGGTCGCGGCTTGCGTTTCCGCTTTTGCGCCCGTGGCTTTCTCGGCTTTGGGCGCGGCTTTTCCGCCGACGACGATTTCCATCCAGGCCGTCACGTAGTCGGCCCACATGGCGTGCTTGCCGTAGCCCAGCGTGGTGCTGCCCACCCAGAAGGTGCGGTAGCGGCGGAACGTGTTCTGCTTGTTGGCCGCTGCGTGCTTGACGACCAGCGAGTTTTCCTCCAGTCCGACGTGCACGGCGTTGGCCGCGGCGTTCTTGAGCGTGGCATAGACCATCTTGCATTCCTTCTTCGGGTAGCGGCCCTTCTTGCCGCCCAGTTCCGAGCGGTGGCCCGATCCCTTGTTGAACTTGGTGTACAAAATGGCGTGCTCGCCTTTGATGGCGGCCTCCAGTTTGGCGTACGCCTTGGCGACCGGCAGGCCCTTGATGGCGCGGCAGACCTGGGTGAGGTCCTTGTAGGACGCGTCCAAATCGTGCGCTTGCGCTCGGCCGGTCTTCTCGGCGGACTTGGTCGAGTACTTGTACAATCCCATTTTCGTTTTCAGCTCGGTTCTCTACTTCAGTTCGACGGACTTCGAACCGCGCGTGGCGCCGATACCCGGACCGGAGTGGCGGACCATCTGCACCGGGTTGGAGAATTCGCCCAGGCGGTGTCCCAGCATCGCGATGTCCGCGGTGAAGTCGATGTACTGCTTTCCGTTGTAGACCTGGAAGCGGAATCCCAGCATCTCCGGGATGATGACCATCTCGCGGAAGTGCGTCTTGAACGGCTTGTTCCTCTTCATCTTGCGATGGAAGGACTTCAGGAAACGCTTGGTCTGCACGCCGTTGCGCTTCATCGTGCGCCGCGTCTTGGACGGCAGGATTTCGACGAACTGCTCCAGCGGCATGGCTTTGAGCTCGTCCACGGTCTTTCCTTTGTAGCGGGTCAGTTTGGCCATACGGGTTAGTCTCCTTCGTTCTTGATTTCAACGCGGCCACGGCGCCGGCCCGTGCGGCTGGACGCGATGTGGCCGACTTTCTGGCCCGGAGGCGCGTTGCGCGACACGGACGAGGACTTGCCGAAACTGCGGCCGCCGTGCGGGTGGTCATAAGCTGACTTGGCCGTGCCACGGACGACGGGCCAGTACTTGTTGCGCGACTTCATCGCGTAGAAGCTGTTGCCGGCCTTCTGCAGGGGCTTTTCCAGCCGGCCGCCGCCCGAAGCGACGCCGACGGTGGCCCAGCATTCCGGGGAAAGGGTGCGCACGCGCTTGGACGACAGGCGCACGCTGACCTGGTTGGTGTCCTCATCGTGGCCCACGATCAGAGAGGACGAGCCGGACGCGCGAGAGACGCGGCCGCCGTCGCCGGGGCGCAATTCGAGGTTGAAGACGGACACGCCTTCCGGCACTTTTTCCAACGGCATCACGTTACCTGACCTCAAGGCCGCGTCGGTTCCTACTTGGATCAAGTCGCCGGCTTTCAGGCCTTCGGCGGCCAGGTACGTCATGCGTTTGCCGTTCTCGAGCAGGATGTCAGCCATGACGGTGGAATGCGCAGGGTCGGTGAGCAACCGCATGACCTGTCCGCGCATGGTGCCGGACACGTGGACGTATTGCGTGGCGTCATAGAAGCGGTGCGACGGTGTCTTGAACGCCGGTCCGCCCTTGCCTCTGCGCTGCGGGATGAGTCGAGTGCCCATTCTAAATGCACCTAAGCCCCAGGGGGCACCAAGGTTCCCCCTTGGCGCTTAGTCCGCCTCGTCCCCCTCCTTGCGGAAGGGTGTTGGGGGTGTTGTTGAATCGTGTTTTCATTCTAAATCACTTTGAGTTTGCCGGCCAGCTCCGTGGCGGCGCCTTTGCGTGCGAACCGGACGACGGCCTTCTTGTGGCCCCGGATGCTGTGCAGCGTCCGGACGGCCTTGACTTTTTCCTTGTATTCCGTCTCAAGCTCGGCCTTGATCTGCGCTTTGGTCGCGTTTTCGCGCACCACGAATACCAGCTGGTTGTCGCGTTCGATGCCGGCCACGGCCTTTTCCGTCGTCAGTACGTGTTGGATGATCATCGTTTTTTCACTCGAACAGTTTTTCCTGGCTCATCTCGTCCAACGCGTCCTGCGTCCAGACGATGAGCCGTCCGGCATCGCCGCCGGGAGCCAGCAGTTCGGCGTTGAGGTTCTTGACGTCCACCGCATCCACGCCGGGCAGGTTGCGCACGGCCTTCTGGATGCCCTTGTCCTGGGCGTAGACGATGAGCACCGACTTAGGCTCGTAGTAACCGCCCTTGCGCAGGCGGGCGCGGCCCGAACGCATCTTGCGGCCTTCGTGGGCCTTCTGCAGGTCAGCATCCAGACCGAGCGCGTCCAGCACCTTGCGGGCGTCCTGCACGCGCTTGACTTCCTCGAATTGAGCGGTAATCACGATGGGCAAGGCGCCGACGAAGCGGTGGCGTCTTTCGACCAGCGGTTTTTCTAGGCTTGCGTTCAAGGCGCTGCGGATGGCCTTGTATTTTTCCTTGCGGTTGATGCGCTCGCGCAGGATCTTCCACGGCTTCGGCGGGTGCGCGCGACGGCCCTTGTTCGAGTGCGGCACGATGCGGACGTGTCCGCTGCGGCCGCCGGGGATTTTCTCGCGCGGCAGGTGGGATTGGCCCGTGTTGATCATCTGGCGCCAGGCATGGCGGCGGCCGTAATACGCGGCGGTCGTCTGGAGACCGGCCAGCGGATACGCGCCTTTGGGCTGGTAGAATTGCGTGCGGTGCGCGTGGTAGGCGCGGCGGATGAGATCTGGCCGGTACGGCTCGGAGAACTGCAACGGCAGTTCCACTTCGCTCATCGCTTTTCCATCCAGTGCTACGACTTTGGCTTTCATGTTTAGACGACCACTTGTTTGAGTTCGACTTTCGCCGCGGCCTGGTTCTGCAGCGGCTTGCGGAAACGGATGAGCCGCTTAGCGGGCCCCGGCAGGCTGCCTTCAATCATAACAAAGGCGCCGGAGAGATTGCCGAAGTGCGGAAAGCCCGATTTGGGCTGGTAGGCCTTGGCATCGTCCGTAATGACCAGCACGCGCTTGTTGCGCTCGGTGCGGCGGTGGAATCCCATCTGGCCCGCACGCGGCACGGTGAACATGACTTTGGCCTGCGTCTCTCCACCCAACGCACCGCCGTGGCGGCGCGCTCCGGTGGACTTGTGCGTGTTGAGTGCGACGCCGAAGCGCTTGACGACGCCCTGCCAGCCGTGGCCCTTGGTCACGGCGACTACGTCCGTCGCGTCGCCTTCCTTGTAGACGTCCTTGAAGTTGACTTCCTTG
The DNA here is from genome assembly GCA_016188965.1 of Microcaldota archaeon. Taxonomy (GTDB): domain Archaea; phylum Micrarchaeota; class Micrarchaeia; order Norongarragalinales; family Norongarragalinaceae; genus JACPGT01. The sequence goes on from JACPGT010000002.1 coordinate 114,484, forward strand.
CCCAGCACGCTTTTTGCGTATTCCAGGGCTTCCGCGGGGGTGCCACCGAGAGCGATTTCCAGCACTTCCGGCGTTTTCTTAAAGCCGGTCTTGTGCGGTTGCGTAAACGTGATGAGGCGGTAGGAATCGGCATTCGCGATGGATTCCAGCGTCTTGGTCGTCTTCTTGGCCACCGGGCGCATGCGCGTCAATTCCTTGGGCGCGCCCACGGACGGCACTTCGCCGACGACTTTCCATCCGTACGGCGTCAGCTGGTATGCGACGACGGCATAGACAAAGAGCGGAGGCGTCAAGACGAACGTGACGGCTTTGGCCACTTCCTGGCCCTTGAACGGGCTTTCGTTGTACTCCGTCATCAGCACGTGAGCCATTCCGACTTTGTAGCCGGCGAAGCCCTGCATGCCTTTGCCAAAGCTGGGCCAAGCGCGGATGCGCGGAGCCATGGAAGGGGCGCGTTTGCGGTGCCAGTAGGCACGGGATCCGCGTTTCGGACCTTTCTTACCCATAACATCAACACGTTGTTCTTCTTCGCATCAAAGATGCGGCAAAGCGTTTCAGATTGCCTTGACTTTCTTGACCGTCGGCGGGGTCTGCTTGTTCAAGACCTTGCTGGAGCAGTACGGGCAACGCACGAACGTCAACTCGTCGTCGGCGAAGACTTTCCCGCACTTGGCACACACATACATGGTTCTGAAAACCCGCGTTCTGGCTATCGGAATTATTCCGCTAATTGGCGTTGGACCAAAATAAGCGTCGTAAATTCGCGGAGTTACTCTTTTCCGAAGATATTAATAAAGCTTCCGGCCCCCAAAATTCCTACGCAGGCACTGGCTCTGCTTTTACCGAAATCCGAAGGCCGTTATGCCTTTTTTTGGCTTTTCCGGCCTTCTTGTCGCTTTTCTTCTTTCCGTCTCTGGGGGTTCAGAGCTTGCGGCTGTAGTCCATGCGGATGTCCTGGGTCAGTTCCAGCGCGCGTTTGTGCAGCAGGCCCACGTCGTTCATGACCACGGCAAACTCCGTTTTGTACGCCGTCACCGCGTTCGCCTCGAGGCCGGTTTTCTTCTTGGACAACACGGCGGTGAACAGGGTGTCTTGGAAGCGCGCCGCCTGCAAGTGCAACGCCTGCAACCGCAGAATAAGCGTGTCCACGTCCAGCGTGAGCAGGAATATCTTCTTGTTGACGGCGTCGGAATAGTACTGGTTGGTCCCGAGGTACTGCACGAATTCCTGCACGGCGTGCAGCGATTCATCCAGTTCTTTCAGGAGCGTCATGCTCACGCCGTACTCCGTCAGGAGCCGCTTGTTGACTTCGAATTCTTCCTTCTGCATCGAAAACGAACCTGGTATGTCATCCGCCGGACCCCGAGCGCTATTCGGAATGCTGTCTATCCGGCGTTTCATCTTCTTTCCTTATCCCTGGCTGAAAAGCCTTTGCTTTTTTTTCCGGGCACGGCGCAGACGCGTGACGCCTTGAGAAAAACCAAACGGTTATTATTATTCCGCATATTGTATACGCCATACGTTTTCTCTATAGGTGGAGGTAGTTTATTCAATGACTGAAAAAGCAATCATGATCTTGGCCGTGGCCATGGTCGTATCGTCCCTCATGCTCTCGATGGCCGTCTGGACCGCGGGCAATACCATCGGTTCCGGCCTGTCCAAAGTCCAGCTGAACCTGGCCGCCGGCTCCGGTTCCGGCGGAGCGGCCCCACAACTGCAGCCCACGGCCGCGCCCACGCCGCAAGTGGATTACCGGGACTTGGTCAAGTCGTTCGCAGGCTCGGAAGGCTCCGACAGCGCCGCGGTGACGGTCGTCGAGTTCTCCGATTACCAGTGTCCCTTCTGCCGCCGCGCCTTCGAAGACGCCGTGAAAGGCATCCGCGAGGACTACGTCAAGACCGGCAAGGTCAAGCTGTACTACAAGGACTTCCCGCTTTCGTTCCACCCCGACGCGCCCAAGGCTGCCAACGCCGCCCGTTGCGCCGGAGAACAAGGTAAGTACTTCGACATGCACGACAAGATTTACGCCGGACAGGGGCCGGCCGAATTGGGTACCGTGGCGATTAACGCGTCGGTCTACTTTACGTACGCCAAGGAACTGAAACTCAACGAAGCCCAGTTCAAGACGTGCGTGGACTCGGACAAGTACGCCGCGCAGGTCCAAACCGATTTGAACCAGGGCATCGCCGCCGGCGTCTCCGGAACCCCGACGTTCTTCGTGAACAACCAGCAGATCGTCGGCGCCCAGCCGTACGCCGTCATCAAGCAGGCCATCGAGGCCGAACTGGCCGGTTAAGCCGCCCTCCGCTTCGGGCATTCTTTTGACGCCGGTTTTCCGGCAACTTCCTTCTTTTCCAATCCTCTTTGCGTTCTTTTCTTTGACGCGGGCTTTCGTCCGGAAATGAAAACGCTTTAGAACGCTTCGTGACAAAAGGAAAGAACTTCGAAAGCCAAGGTGTTTGCCGCCGATTGCAGGAATCGGCGGTTTCGCTCAATTGCCCCTGTAGCTCAGCCTGGTACAGACGCGGTCGCCTTTTTCTTTCCGAAAGAAAAATGCGGCCTGCCGAAAAAGAAACGAAGAAAAAGGAATAAACCAAGAGTAAACGAATTGCCCCTGTAGCTCAGCCTGGTAGAGCGCGTCCATGGTAACACGCGATGGTCGAAAGACTGCCGCGTGCCCATACAGGACGAGGTCGCGCGTTCAATTCGCGTCGGGGGCTTTCCGACTGGTTTTTAATTTTTTCCTACCTCGTTCGTTTAGGTGATTGTTCATGGAAGAACGCAGAGTCGCTGCCGGTGCTCAAGTGGTAATCGACCATCTGAAAAAGGGCGGTATCGTTCGGGTTGTCAACTGGCCCAAAGCGAACGATCGAGTCCGCTCCGGTCTGAAAAATCGCGTCGCAACGAAGTACACGTCTACTGCTTGGACGGGCCATTTTCTTCCAGTACGAGACGATGAAGTGAAAGGGAAAGATTTAAAGGAATTGATAGGCGTCGCCTTGGTTCACGAACCAGAATCGGATAAAGATATGAAATATTCGGGCATCATTGGAACCCTCGCATTGCACCCGGATTGGCGGGACCGACGGAAGTAATCCGAAGGGCTCGTTATTTTCCAGTTCAAATTTGTTCGAGGTGCGTATCATCATGGAACGATCATCCGATCTTCGAGTCAACCGCGCCGCCCGCCGCGTGCTTGACCAACTGGCTCGCGGTCTGCCGGCCGCTATCGTGGATTGGACTCGGCCTAATTGCGTCCTTAAACCTTTGTGATTGGGACGTGATCCCGTGCCGGTCACTATGGGCCGGGGCCAACGCAGCATTTTAGCCGTTACTCAATCCGAACGGGACGCGCACTTGCTGGACCTGCTTGAACGCGGCGTCCTGATGGAGAAACGCGCTGCCGAAGAACACGCCCGCGCGGGCGTGACCCATTTTCTCCAGCTGGCTTCCGACTGGCAAGAACGCTTGCCTCCGGCGGGGCAGCAGCCACGGCGCCTCTGATTCAACAGGCTCTTGCGTAACTTGCCGGACGCTTCATTTTTCCTCCGGTTTTTTTAATTCGTCGGTCCTTAGGCCGTGCGTGAAACTCTTCGGCTTTGGACTGAAACCGTCGTCCCTCGCTTTTCTGGCCGGCGTCTGGCTCATCGTCGACGCGTTTGTCAGCCTGATTTATTCGACCGACCTGATTTGGCTCTTCGGCGTGGGTCGCATCGTCCGCCTCGCCGTCGGCCTGTTGTTGCTCGCGGACCGTTTTCCCAAGTCGTACGCGCCTTGGATTGGACTTTACCTCGCGTTGGAAGCCATCGGCTCGACGATCATCTCTCCGGACGACGCCCCCTTGTGGCAAGCCGGAAGAATCGGACGCGTCTTCATCGGCGCGTGGCTTTACGAGTATTACAAATAGTCGGTGCTGGTTGCAGGTCTTCAAGCTGGGCGCCAGGATTTTTAGGCTGCTTTTCAAGCAATCTTCTGCATTGCTTTTTCCCAAGCCGCCGTGATGCTGACGACGTAGTTGCGCGTCTCGCCAAAGCGGTGGTTGCGGCAGGTGTTGGCGTTTTTGGTTTGAACTTCGCGGTCGTAGGGTCCGGCGTTGTAGGCGGCCAAGGCGCATTCGACGTTGCCGCTGGTCCTCAATTGGCGGGAGAGATATTCGACGCCGCCGCATATGTTGAAGTACGGGTCGAATACTTTGTCCTGTCCGATGCCCATGCCGGCCGCCGTCCCCGGAGTCATCTGGGTGTAGCCCTGCGCGTATTTCGATTCGGCGAACTGCCTCCCGCCGCTTTCCTGACCCAAGACCGATCGCAGCAGTGAATACGGAACGTGGTACAATTCGGACGCCTTCTTGAAGATGCAGGTCGGATCCGCCGTGCGCCATGAGCGGCCGCGGTAAGTCGCCGTGCCCGTCTGGGGGCAGGCGGATTCAACCTGCTTGACGCAGGCAGTCACGCCGGCTAGCTGGACTTGCGTTGTCTGGAATTCCGCCCGCGTTCTGACATCGTACGCGCCCGCCGTGGTCACGGGCTTGGGCTGCGTTGGCGTCACGGTTGCTGGGGCGGTTTTGCAGATGGTTTCGACGTCGCGTTGTGCGATGCCGGCGCGGCGGAGTTCGAAGTAGAGGGAGGGAAATGCGTTGGCTTCGGATTTTCCGGTTTTGCCGATGGTTTCGCCTTTTTTGACGTCGCTGCCTTCGGTTGGGTTAGGTCCGGTTTGGAGGTAGCCGTATGTTGTTTCGACCGTCGGGTTTGTCGCGTGTCGGATGGTGACGTATCGTCCGTAACCTAGCAAGTCGGTTCTGCCCGAGGCGATGACTTTGCCTCCGCTTGCGGCCCGTACGTCTGTTCCTTCGGGTAGGCGGATTTCGACGCCTTGGCGGATGCGTTTTTCGTTGTTGAGGTTTTTGTATTCGGCTCCGTATGCGCCGGTGACCGGTGCGTTGACGGGGCAGGTGAAGCTGGTGGTGGAGTAGGTGGTGCCGGTGGGTCCGGGTTTGATTTGTTCTAGTGTGAATCCGGAGAATAGGCAGATGTGGTTGGACGGGCAGGATGGAAGCGTGAGGGCGAAGATGAGGCTGGAGTAAAGCAGGACGATTAGGATTGCAATCCCCGCAATGCGCCGCATGCGCAAAGCAGGGAGCGGCACCTTAAAAGAGTTCTTTTGCTTTGGACGCAAACAATCATGAGATGTACTTCGTGGGAAGCAAAAAGGCGCCGTAGTCGCCACCGGTGCGCAGTTCAAAATGCAGGTGGGCTCCCCGCGAGCTTCCACGGTCCGGATCGCTTGACGCTCCCCCGGTCAGACCCACTGCCTGCGATGTACTGACACGCTGGCCTTTGATGACGTCGCGGCGTTTGAGATGGCCGTACCGTGCGAAGACCGGTTTTCCGTTCATGCGGCAGTCGCACTGGATCACGACTTCGCCGCCGTAACCGCCGACGTCCTCCGCCCAACTGGTGTGCACGACTCCATCGCATGCCGCCGTTGCCACGGTTCCGGAAGCCACTCCGACATCGTCCCCTTTATGGTACCGGTAGCCTCCTGAACCCGTGGGCCGCAACTCCCCGGCGTGACTTCCCACCAAGGCCGGATAGTTGCCCGGCACCGGAGACTTGAAGTGGCAAGCGCCGGTCTGGGGCAGCAATGCAGCGGCCGGCGGAGCCGTGGCCTTGGTTTTGCAGATGTTTTCGACGTCGCGCTGCGCGATGCCGCCGCGGCGCAACTCAAAATAAAACGAAGGAAACGCGTTGGCTTCGGATTTTCCGGTTTTGCCGATGACTTCGCCTTTTTTGACATCGGTGCCTTCGACTGGGTTGGGGCCGGTCTGAAGATACCCATACGTCGTTTCGACCGTCGGGTTCGTCGCGTGGCGGATGGTGACGTACCGGCCGTAGCCGAGTAGGTCGGTTCTGCCGGAGGCGATGATTTTTCCGCTGGCCGCTGCTCGTACGTCTGTGCCTTCTGGTAGGCGGATTTCGACGCCTTGCCGCACCCGCTTCTCGCCATTGAGATTGACATATTCGCCGCCGTATGCGCCGGTGACGGGTGCGTTGACGGGGCAGGTGAAGCTGGTGGTGGAGTAGGGGGTGCCGGTGGGTGTGGGTTTGATGGGTTCGAGGGTGATTCCGGAGAAGAGGCAGACGTGGTTGCCCGGACACGACGGCAAGGTTAATGCCGATGCGGCGGCTGCCGAAAAAACCAAAGCGAATACAGCCGCCAGTACGGCGCGGTTTTCCATGTTGGAAAAGAAGGTTCAGAGGCTTAAGTGCCTTTCGAAACCGGCATGGCGGAAACCGGCGAATGCCCAGCACGAGGTTTGCGCAAGAAACTCAAATACGCCGTGTGCAGTAACCCCGAATTCTCTGGACGGAATCCCCGCTCGCGCACGAGCATGGGCCGCACGATGACTTCGATCGTCTCGCCTTGCTCAAAACCCGCGGCAAGAGCCGCCTTGACGAACGTCTGCACTTGCTCGGCATGCGGCAAGTAACCCGCGCAGAAACCCCCGGCTTTCAGCGAAGAAAAGGCATGCGGCAACGCCAACGACGAGTCGCCCATGTCCAGCGTGACCAAATCGACGTCTTTTTCATCGAAGCCTTCGGCAATGACGTCCCGGAGGCTGACCCGCACGACGGAATCCAGGCCTGCTTTCTTGACGTTGGCTTCGGTTAGCTTTTGGAATTCCTCCCGCTTCTCGTACGAAAAGACCTTTCCTGACGGCGCCACGATGGAACCCAGATAGCAGGACAGGAACCCCGAGCCGGCGCCGCAATCGATCACCCGGTCGCCGGACTGCAAGCCGGTCAACGCCGAAATCATGGCGGCGTCTTTCAGCAAAATGACTTGCGGCCCGCGGCGGAGCTTCTTCCAGATGGACGGGTTGAACATGATGGCGTTGATGTCCCGCCGGCTTTGTAAAGCTTGCCTTCCTGCATCAGCAAGGCCCAAGGAAAACGTTTTAGAACGCATGGGCTCAATAAAAAAGTCCGTCATTTGCGCCTTATCCTGACGTCGGCCGCCTTGCGTCCGCCGTTGCCCGAATCGGGTCGTAAAGGTCATGCAGAACTTGCGTTTGCGCCCGGCAGGGCCAAACGCTTTGCTCAAAAGCCTCGGTAGCTCAGACGAGCCCATCTTTTCTTTGCGAAAGAAAAGCTAGGCGCCCCAAAAGAAACAACAAGAAAAGCCGGATAAAGGAAAAACGAAGCTTCAAAAACAGCGCACAACCAAAAAAGCAATGCAAAATTGCCTCGGTAGCTCAGCGGTAGAGCACCTGTTTCGTAAACAGGGGGTCACGAGTTCGATCCTCGTCCGGGGCTTTCTATCTTTTTTTCCATCTTTTTCTTCGTCCGGTTTGTCTTCTTTCTCTTTGTCCGGGTTGAGTAGAACGAAGTTCTACCCAACGCTTTTCTTCTGTCCGCGAATCCGTCTTTTTGACGAATGCCCGAATCCATCCGAACGCTTAATTATGTGTTGACACATATTTGAGTGGGTGGTCGTATGGCGAACATGACGTTGTCCGTTCCGGATGCATTGCAGAAGAAAATGAAAAAATATCCCGTGAAGTGGAGCGAAGTGGCACGAAAAGCGTTCGAGCGGCAGGTGTGGGTGTTGGAGCACATGGACGAGCTTTTCAGTGAGAGCACCTTGACGGAAGAAGATGCGGAACGTATCGGACACAAGTTGAAAGCCGAGATACGGAAGCGGTTCAAATGAGGCTCGTCGTGGACACCAACCGGCTGATGGCCGCTTTGATCAAGGATTCGGTGTCTCGACGGATTCTGTTTAGCCCCCGGTTTGAATTTCATACCGTGGCCCTCCTGCGGCAGGAGATTTCAAAGCACGAAATTGAAATCGCGGAAAAATCCTCTTTGCCCCTTTCTCTTTTCTATCGCCTTACCGAGTCACTATTTCAGCGCACGCTCGTGGTCGATGAAATCCAAGTTCAGGCATGTATGCCGCCGGCAAAAGACGCCATGGATTCGATTGACCCGGACGACACGCCTTTCATCGCAGCCGCGTTGGCCATTGGTGCCGACGGCATCTGGTCGGACGACCGGCATTTCGAACGCCAGAATCTTGTGCCGCTCTTCAAGACGCAGGATTTGTTCCGGCTTCTTTGAAAGAGGCTTTCACCGGCCAGCTGCCCTCTCTTCTCTTTTATTCCCCCATCCGCCTTGTCGTTTCCATGCGCCTGACCCTGTTGCCGCCATCCGAGCGTCCCCGTGAACGCCTCTTGAGCAAAGGCGCGGAGGGGCTCTCCGACGCCGAACTTTTGGCCCTTATCTTGCGCACCGGTTCCAACGGAAAAAATGCGGTCGAACTGGCCCAAGACCTCCTCTTGACCCACGGCGGTCTGCAACGGATCTTCGGCCTTTCGTTCAGCCAACTCTGCCGCACCAAAGGCATCGGAATTTCCAAAGCCGTGCAATTCAAAGCCTGCCTTGAATTGGCTAAACGGATGCTGAATGACGAAAAACCGGCCGCGAGCTTGCAAGCCGCCCTCGAATCCATCCAAGCCGAAACGGCTTTTGCTGAAAAAGAGCTACTCTTCGCTATTTACCTGGACGCTCGCGGCCGAGTACTCAAAACTGAACGCATCGCCACCGGAACGGTCAACGCCTCGGCTTTCCACCCCCGTGAAGTCTTCAAAACCGCATTCGCCGAAAACGCGGCCGCCATCGCGCTGGCGCACAACCATCCGTCGGGCAATGCCGAGGCAAGCGAGGCAGATGTGCGGATGACGCAGGCCTTCGCCAAGCTATGCTTACGGCTGGGGTTGATTTTTTCCGGGCACTTCGTCCTTGTTTCGGACCGGGTTGGAAGAATAGTTTGATTTTCGGCTAAACTCGTTGTGCTTCGGGCATCCGGTTGCCGACCCTCTCGCGGGCTTTGATTAGGAATATCATGCTTTTACCCTGGCCTACTGGAAAAACGGTTAGGTGATCGACCTTCGCATAATCGTAAAGTCTCGGGTAATCGTGTTGCCAGTCCCAACGCAGGGGTGTTTGGCCCGTAATGTAGTTTTTCACTCGACCTGCCAGCGCTCGTGACGATTCAGGTACGGGTAGCAAAGGGTCGATGTGAATCAGATATTTTTTTGCCAGGCGTTGGGCCTTATGCAACACGATTTGGATTTGACCGGGCGGAAAATGCAGGAATACTTCCGAAACCAATACGATGTCGCTTGGCTCGAACGGTTCTGTCCGAAAGTCCGCCGTACGTGTTTGAATGCGGTTTCCGTATTTTTCCTTTGTTGCCTTGATTTGTTCCGGACTGATGTCGACCGCCTGGTATCGCGCGGCAGTTTCTAATTTTTTCAGCATCATTCCCGTCATTCGGCCGAATCCGCAGCCGATTTCCAAAACGGATTCGACTTCCGAGAAATCAATCCGGTCTAACATTTGGCGGAATCGGAATTCCTGTTCACAGAAGAAGCGCCGAAGTTCAGGCGTGTGCCTTTCAAATTCCTCCGGGTAGTGCTTTGACCGGTTCTTCCAATAAGCGGCTTGATCAAATACCATGTCTTTTTTCCTCGTTTTTTTCACATCATTCGGCGGTATATGTAGTCTAACGCGTCGCATACGTGCCCCACTTCGTTGGGGTGTGGTATCTTCCTCTCGACGTGCAGTCCCATCCCTTCGGCTTGGATGGCGGATAACGACTTGACTCCTAGCAACTCCCACGGAAGGTCAACTAAATTGCGATGCGATTCCAATTCTTGAAAGAAACGTTCCTGCGGCATTCTTGAAATAGTTTGAATCGGCGTATACCGTGCATTTTCTTCCCACCATACGTCGTTCTTTACCGGGTTCGGAACGTACAGCGCGTTAGGGCACCACTTGGCCAAATCCGGCGTGGAAACTAAATGCGGCTTCTTGTTGCCCGTCACGCAGCAACCACGGTACCGCACGTCTGAGCCATGGTGGTGGTAGATGATTTGCTTGCCTCGCATCAGGGGCCACAGATTGGAATCAAGGTAAAACGGCCACATGCTGCACGAGTGCAGGTGGAATATGTCAAATGCTTGGTATGGAAGCAGAAGCCGCTGGATAAGGGAGACCTGTCCGTCGTTCTTGAACCCGTACGGGTGGCGGTGCAAGTCGAAGACTAGTGCGTCATGGCCGCGCCTGCGTTGCTCGCGGGCCAACGTGGCGGGGACGTTGGCGACGTTGTTCAAGTGCAGTATCCTCATCCCTATGCCTTTCCGCAAGACGACTACCCGGGGCAACCATTAACAAAACATTAACAAATGATGAGTAAAACAAGACAATTGCATTATTAAATGCTTTCGACGTTGCGTTCATGGACTTTACCGACGTCAGCTTCGTTCTTAAGGGCCGCAAGCGCAAAGACCTGTTGCTGGCGCTGGACCGTCCGCGGACCCCGACGCAGATTTCCAAGGTCATCGACGTCAGCGTGACGAACCTCTGGTCCAAACTCAAGGCGTTGGAACGCCAAGGCTTGGTCGAATGCCTGACGCCGGAAGAGCAGAAGGGCCGGATCTACGCCTTGACGAAAAAAGGCGACTCCGTCCGTAAAAAAGTACAACAGATGGACGTCACTACCTGATGTCTTGGTACGTTTCCATATATTCTTCGATTCACTCATTCTGCCATGCGCATCTTCTTCGACGGCTCCGGGTGGAACGGCAGGTCCAGCGGCTATGCCGTCGTATTCTCTGATTCACACAAGGCGCCCATCGTCGTCCGGTTGCGCGAGGAAAAGACGAACAACGAGATGGAGTACGCCGGCCTCTTGGAGGCCTTGACGCACGCCGAAGCCGGGGACGAACTGTTCACCGACAGCCAGCTCTTGGTGGGCCAGGTGTTGGGCGGATGGAAAGTGAATGCGGCGCATCTGAAGCCGCTGGTGGAAAAAGCCAAGGCCCTGGTCTTGGCCAAGCGCGTGACGCTGGTGTGGGTGCCGCGCGAGCAGAACGCGGCGGGGAAGTTCTTCGAGTGAATGCGGGCGGGCTTTAGGCTTTCGTTTTTTTTCTCCGCGTTGCCGTTGCTTTGGTTCGTTTCCCGTCGTAAGAAGGCTTAAATTGCCTGTCTTCGTCCTGACTCCATCATGTCGGAATGGCTGGATTTCTTGGGTCCGCTGGTGACGAACATCGGCGGAGTCGTCGACGTCTTCGGCATCATCGTCATCCTGGCGGCGGCCATCGAGGCGGCGTGGAAGCTGGTGCGCCTGGAAATGCGTTTGGACAAGTCGGCGCGATTGCCGCAGATTGACGAGATCAAGGAAGCCTTCGTCTACCGCATGATCTTCGGCCTCGACTTTCTCATCGCCGGTGACATCCTCAAAAGCGTCTTTGCCCCCACCATGGACAAGCTCATCCTCATCGGCGGCATCGTCGTGGTCCGGGGCATCCTCAGCTTCTCGCTCATCAACGAGCTGAAGTCCGATTCGCGGCGCATCGAGCGTGCCGACCAGGCGTAAGCTTAAAGAACCCGCTTGGACAACTTTCCCAATGCAACCGTAGTTACTTTTCAGTCCGCAGCGCCGGCCTGGGTTTATTCAGAAGGTGAATCGTGTTTATGGGCAAGTTTCCCGTCGCCGACAAGGCGTTTTTGAGCGTTATCATTTGCAAGAAATGCAAGGCCCGCAACCCCAAAGGTGCCGTGTCCTGCCGTAAGTGCCACTATCCGAGCCTGCGGCCTAAGAAAGTCAAGCGCAAGGACGCCAAAGGCGGCGCCAAGTAATCGGGCCGTTTTTTCGGCTTTCTTTTTCCAACGCCCAGCCTCCGGCTTTTTTTTTCTTTCCGTCGGCCGCCGGGGTTTGGTTTTTCCCACTTCCTTTTTGTCGTCTTTCATGGCGAAGGCTTTTTCTTTGACGTTTCCGTGATGTAGCGCGTTGTCTTCATGAGAATCCTCCTTGTCCGCCACGCCCAAACGATTGAGAATGCCGAACACCGGTTCCAAGGCCACATCCACGGCCGACTCTCCGCTTTGGGCAGACGTCAGACCAAGGCTCTGGGCAAGGCGTTGGCCGGCGAGAAGATCGATTACTTCTTCGGAAGCCCGCTGGATCGCGCCCGCGACACGCTGGAAGCCGTCCGCAAACACCATCCCCATTTGCAGGCCGTGTTCATCGACGACTTGAAGGAACGTGGCAAAGGCGTGTGGGAAGGCTGGCGCATCCAGGACGCTTACGCGAAAGACCCCCGGTTGCGTGACGACTTCCGAAAGTCCAGTTTCCGGCCCAAAGGCGGCGAAAGTCTTTTGGACGTGCGCAAGCGCATCCGGCGCTTCCTGAAACTGATCAAACCCCTGGACGACGAATCCACCGTTTTCATTGCAGGCCACGGTATCCTCAACGGCGAACTGCTCCGGTTGTTGCTCAAGACGCACGGCCACTTCAGCCAGGCCAACGCCTGCATCAACGAGCTGTGGTGGGAAAAATCCGGCACGTACGTCGTCCGCCTCAACGACGTCGCCCACCTTTCGGCGCTCAAAACAAAGGCGTCGCGCGGGTATTGAATCTTCGTCCATCCGCGAATTCGGCGAGCGTAAATACCTCTTTTTCCACCATATCCCTCGCGGGAAAAAAGACCATCCGGATTTATTGGAGGGGTTTGTACATGGCGAAAAAAACGCGAGGAACGCGCATGGCCGCCGCCATCCGCCGCGCGGCGAAGAAAAAAGGCGGCAAAGGACGCGTCCGCAGCCGCGCCATCGGAAAACGCATCATGAAGACCTGAACCGCGTTCCCTGACTGCATCGGGAACCGGATTCTTTTTCATTTTCCTTTCTCTTTCATTCCGTTTTAATGACTCGTGTATCCGCGATTCCTTTGAAGTCGGAATCCCTCGTCACCAACGTCGCGTTGAGTTTTCGTGCCGTGGCCAGAGACAGCGCGTCAACGGTGGAAAACTGTGGGTGGCGTAACTTAAGCTGGAGCGCATGGAACACGATTCCCTCGTCCAATCCAATTAGCTTGCTGCGGTTCTTGATTTGGCCGCCGACGTATTCCACTTCTTTGGGTTTTCGTTGCTGGTAGTATCGCAGCACTTCGTACAGCGTGAGCAGGGAGCAGTACCGCTCCGCGTTATTTTCAAGGATCCTTTCCGCTTGGCTCGCGCCGGGATGGTCGTCGAAGAGTGCGATCCATACTCCGCTGTCAATGAAAATCCTTTTCGAATCGCCCATGGAATTCATTCCAGTCCTGCTCGGTTGCGCCGGTCTTGAATGCGCCGCGCAGCTTCTTCAGCGGCAGCACGGGTACCAGTACGAAGCGCGCCGGCTCGTATTCGATGATTTCGAATTTGGTGGCTCCCGTCTTTTCCCGGACTTCCTTTGGGATTACGCACCTACCTTTTTCATCCAGTTCCACGTACGCCATATTTTCCCACTTATTCCTATTTAGTGGGAATCGTATTTATGGGTTCGGATTCAAAAACCTCAACCTGACCTTTTAAACTCCCCGAGGCATCAATTCCTGCGGAGGAGTGTCCTGAGTCTGGCCAAAAGGGCAGGACTTAAGAGCCGCCCATCTTTTCTTTTTGATAAAAAGAAAAGCTAGGCGCCCCAAAAGAAAAACCGTCTAGCGCGCGAATCATACAGCTTCAGCGGCTAAGTCATCCTGTGGCTTTGTGCCTTCGGGGGTTCAAATCCCCCCTCCTCCACTTTTGATTCGTAAGACTAAACTCGGGGGTTCGGGGTAACGTAGGACTATAGGGGGCGGAGCCCCCTGTGGTCCCGCGGCGGGTTCAAATCCCCCCTCCTCCATGGTCGCCCCGGGGGAAACGCTGTTTCCCCCTGGCGCACCCTCCGCCTCGCCCCCTTCCTTTACGATTCTCAAATACTAGTTTGAGGGAGGGGCTGGAGGACATCACAATTTCCTGCCGGAAATTGTGTGGGCCCCCAATTCCGTAAGAATTGGGAGCACCTGAAACTGAAGGGGGAAACGTGGTTACCGACGGTCTTGCTTGACCGTCGGTTTCTTCCGCGCCCCCTGCGGTTCCGGTTGCAAATCCCTACTCCGTTGAATCATCTTCTCTGGATGTCTTGGCATGTGATGCCTTCGCGCTCAAGGCCGTAAATGGATAGTTTATTGCAGCGGCTGTCCGAATCCGCCTGGCACTTTTCGCAAATGCGTTCGATTTCTTCGAACGCATCGGATTGACGAACGAGCTCAATTTTTTCATCCTTCGTCAATGCGCAGTGTTTTTTGTAGTACCACGGATCCGAAGCGACGCAGCCCGCATAGTTGGCGTACTCGCAAGCCCCCGTCAGCGTGTTCGTGCGAAAATGCGCAGGTGTGATGGCGGTCAAGCATAGTGGCATGAACCACCCCATCAGGACGAATATGGCAAATCCTACGGAAAGCGTTCCAAGGGAAAAAACAAAACCCATTTTTATGTTTCTTTCGGCGAACGCTTTCACGGCGTGGGCGGCTAGGACTAATATTCCGAAATAACCGATGCTTTGAAGCAGTGAAGAAACCAATACGTCGGTCAGTGACGAGCCGTGGACGTTTAGCGCCATGGCGAAAACGAACGCGATTCCAAAAAGCCCGACTAGAATCCTTCGATTCATGAAAAAAACCTAGTGTTCATGCCCGCCGGAGATTTCGGAAGCCCAGCGGGACGCGATGTGGAAGATGTGCTCGTCGATGGAGCCGTCGTCGATCATTTCGGCGACTTGCAAATCCATGTCGGTCTTCGAGTCGAAACGCCGGCTGATGCGGAAGAGGTAGGCGCCGCCTTTGAACATCTGCACGTCCGGCTCCAATTTGACTTCGACGAGGCAGTTTTTCGGCAGCACTTCAGCCAAGGCGGTTTTGACTTGCCGGCTTTCGCCGCCGCCGAAGCGCTCCGCTTCGTCCTCCATGGCCGCGTAGTGGCGCAAGCGGATGTAGCCGCTTAAGGATAGGGTCTTGTGTTTGGGGATGACGTCCATCTGTAGCCGTGAGGCGTGGAACCGGCGGCTCTTTTTCAGTGCGGAGAGGACGTCCAGCATTTTCGGATTCCGTTTTTTTTTGTTTCTTTTCAGTTCTTGGAGAACTTCGACGCGTCGGCTTTTGCCGGCATGAGGCGGCTGAAGATGGCCGGACGCAGGCGGGCCATTCGGATTACGTCTTGCCGTTCGGCTTCTTCGTCGTGGTTCTTGATGGCGTTTCGGACTTCTTCGCACATGTCGTCGAAGTTCATCATCATGATTTCCTTGATGGTGTCTTGGTTTTCTTCCGAACCCCGCCGCAGCTGGTGGTGGAACATGGGGAATTCGATTTGGACCAGTCGGAAGGGTCCTTCCGGGTGTTGGATCTGGAACGTTTTGGCTTGGACGGCAGGCGCTGTTTTGAATTCGATTCCGTTTTCTTCTGCCGTTTCGCATACGAAGTCGGTCGTGCGGTTGGCGATTTTCCGGATGGCGTTTTCAAGCGCGAGGTTGTTTTTGGGCCCGGCGCGTGCGACGAATCGTACGGTCAGCGGACCGCCTTCTTTCCTGCGTTCGTATCGCGTCATTCCAAGCGGTGTCTTTGCTTCCGGGTGCTGCAGGTTCGGGTTCTGCGTCAAGCGGCGGCTTCGATTTGTTTCGTTGCCGGTGGAAGCTTGGCCGAACAAAGGGTGGGTTTCCGGCTCCAACATGGCGGTTTTCCTCGAGTCAAGCTCTTGACGTGGTGGCTGTTTTCAATTTTCTTGGCGGAAGCGGATGGCGACGATGCCGAAGAGGATCAAGCCGGCGAACAGGGCTGCCCAGGGCAGTTGTTCGGGCCACGAGGGCAGGAATAGTTTGGGCGGGGTGCCGGACGTCGTTGTGGAGGATGACGTGGGGGAAAGAAAAGGGCTGTCGGCGGGCACGCCTTGGCTGGTGCCGTCGGCGTTTCCGCTGTAACCGATGCCTTGCGTGGCAAAGGCCGGGTTCATGGGCACGTCTTGTCCGTTGTACACGTTGATGGCGCCGGTGGATGGGTTGAACGTCAGCATGCCGTTTTGTCCGCGCGCGGCCAAAAGCGCCAGGGCTTCTTTGAGTCCGTCAGGCCCTTCCGCGTTGAGGGTGGGTTGTCCGTTTTCGTTGGTCAGGTTGATCTTGAAGGGCCCTTTTTCCGTGGGGATGACCAGGTTGCCGTTTCCGTCCTTGGTGATGGGCCCGGTGATGGTGTAGTCGGTGGCTTTGCCCGTGTTCTTGTCGATGACCCGGAGCTTGCCGTCGGGCGTGATGTAGTAGATGTGGTCCTTCGTTTCGAACGAGGTGATGCCTTCGGTTCCGGCGATCTTGTCCAACGCGGTGTTGAGCTTGTTGGCCGTGTCTTCCAAGCCGCGTTTGGCTTGGACTTGGATGTCGGCACCTTTGCCGCGCGTTCCCATCGAGATGCTTTGGATGTTCTGCGACGACGTCTCGAAGATGGAGTAGATGATGAGGCTGATTTGTTGGGTCGCGGAGTCGTAGTGCAGGGCGCCGTTGTCGCCGATGATGCTGACGAGCGTGCCGATGGACTGCGAGTTTGAGCCGGCCGTGCCGTAGAGGACGACTTGTCCGTTGTTGCGGACGCTGATGCGTCCTCCTTGCGTGATGGCGGCTCGCAGGTCTTCCGGCGTGGGCACGGTTGCGCCGACGCCGGTGCGTGAGACGAAGTCGATTTGGCCGTCCATGAGGCTGGCGTCGCCTTCCGACGTCTGTACTTGGCGTACTTTTCCGATGGCTTGCGTGAAGTCGGAGCCGATCTGCCGTCCGGTCAATTCGAAGATGGCGCGCGAGAGGTCGCATGGCGGGTTGACCAGCACGCTCTGTCCGGTGGGCGCGATTTCCAAGAAGGCGTCCGAGCCGCCGGCGAGGGTGGATTGGATGATGGTGTTGGGGATGATGATGCGGGCCAGGGCTTGTATCTTGTTGCGAGCCATGGCGCGCAGTTTCCAGATGTCGTTCTGGAACGAGAGGGCTTTGCTGCCGTCGGCGTTGTTGGCCTCCAGTCCGTCGCCGAAGGTCAAGGACCGGCCGTCCTTGCTTTGGAGGCGGTCCTGCAGGCCGCAGGCGGAGCGGACCAGTTCGTACAGGCCACCTTTGATGGAGGACGTGGATTGGTCGATGTGGACGTAGAGCATTTCCGGCGTGCTGACGAATCCGCCTTGGTCCTGCGTGACGGCGCGCAGGTTGAGCACGTCCTTGAGGTTCTTGATGGATGCGGCGGCTTGGGCTTCTTCCGTCTTCGCGCCGATGACTTTGCTCAAACCCAGCTTGGAGAGCGGTTCGGAGATGGCGGGTAGCTTGTCGGCGACCACGTTGGCCGGTTTGGTCACGCGTTCGGGAATGGTCTGCCAGGTCAGGATGTTGTGCATCTGGTCGCGGCAGTTGGACGTGTATCCGATGGCTTGGTTGCCGATGTAGAACTTCCATAGGTCGGGTGGATTGGTCCAGTCGAGGAACTCCAGGCCGCCGGCGACGGCCGAGGACCAGAAGTCGGTCTGGCGGAGGTAGTTGCGGAACGGCGTGAACGTGGAGCGGATGATGCTCAAGGCGGATACGGCGACGCTTCCGGCGAATGCGAGGCGGTACTTGTTCTTGAACTCGGCGTATTCGTCCTTGTCGCAGGCCACTTCCTTGCCGTAGTTCTCGTTGATGTCCAGGAATTCGAGGGTGGTGAGGAAGACGCCGGCGCCCAGGGCGCGTTCGTTCAGTTCGAAGAGCTTGCGGCTGGCGATGAACGGGATGGTCAGCGAGAAGAGGCTGGTGAGTGACTTGAGGTTGTTGTCCTCCAATGCCGGTTCGGCGATGATGTTGTTGGAAACGAATGCCAGGCTGGTGGCGGATTCGGGGCTTTGCTTGTTGGCGAAGGTGCGCATGTCTTCGTAGTTCAGCGTGTACGCCGGCCCGCGCCAACGGCTAAGGATGTTGATGCTGCCGTCGTCCTGGCTTTGCAGGCGCGTGGTCGACTCGTAGTTGGGCGTTTTTTGGGCTTCCGGATAGTTGAGCAAAAGCAGGTTCTTGGCGTAGAACGCTTTTTCCGGCACGAGTCCGAAGCCGGCGTATTTGGCGGCCAATTCCTGGATTTTGCCGATGCCTAAGAAGCCGGAGGCCTGCTTGAAGTCCGCCAACACCTTCTTGTTCGCCAGGATGCGCAGGAACTTGTCGTCTTTCTGGTGGCGGGCTTGGAATAGGACGCCGTTGTTGAGCGTGAATCCCATGCGGGCAGGGCCCAGCCAGCCGCCAGCCAGCATGAAACTGGCGGTGATGCGCGAGTCCAGCGTGGTCTTGACACGCCGCAGGTTCTGGAGGTTGTGTTCGGCTTCCTCGATTTCTTTGGCCAGGCCGCCTTCATAGTTGACGGGCAGTTTGTTGTTGGCGACGTATTCCTCCAACTTGTTGACGCCGGTAACCGGTGCGCCTACCGGGGTGCCCATCGAGTTGTAGTATCGGAGCGTGCCGGTCGCGTCGACGTCGAACGACGAGACGGGGCCGATGCCGGGTATGGTGTGGCCTTCTTTCAGGACGTACCGGTTGGCGGCGTTTTTCTGCAGTTTGCCGGACAGTTCTTCCTGGATCCGTTGCGCGAGTATCGCGTTGGGCTCGCGGGCCTGGATGTTGACGCGGCGTTCTTCCTTGATTTTCTTGATTTGGCTCAAGTCGCGGATGGCGCCGAACGCGGCGATGGAGCCGATGAGCGAGGAGTAGAAGTCCGCTTTGGTGTACGCGTAGCTGAACACGATCCAATCGCGGTAGAACTCGGGAACGACGAGGTTGCCTCCGCCGTTGAGGTTCAGATAGCCCACGACGCTGGAGCCGTAGATGCGTTGGTTCAGCGGCTGTCCTCCGCGCTCGGACGTCAGTTCGGCCGTGGCCACGCCGGTGGCCGGTGACGTGTACGTCCCTTTGATCAGTTGCGTGTTTTTGGTGCCGTACGTCAGGTCGGCGTCGAGAATGGCGATGTATCCGACGCGGCCGTTGATGATTTCGTCCTTCAAGAGGCAGCTTTCCGGGTCGATTTTGTGGCTGCGGAACACGTCGGCCATGCTGACTTCCTTGCCGGAGCCCGGCATGATCAGCTTGAACCGTTCGTACGGCTCCAGCTGTTTGGCGTCTTGCTTTTCCTGTTCTTCCTGGCCTTTCTTGTCGGTCTTTTCCTTCAGCAGATCGGTAATCTGGTTGAGCACTTCCTGGTATGGCGATTCTTTCGGCTCCTTGGCCAGGATTTTCTTGGCTTCCGCGACGCTGATTTCGCCGTTGTTGCGGACCGTCTTCTTCTGGTCGTCCCACAGGCCGAATTTCTTGGCGATTTCCTCGTCGGTCTTGCCGGTCAGGCCTTGCAGCTTGGCCACGTCGAGTATGTTGATCGTCTTGGACAAATCGGGGTTTTGGCTGTCCTGTTTTTTCCTTTCCTTGCTGAACGGGTCGTTGGGCTTGTCCGCCGAGCGGGCCAATGCGTCCAAATCGGACAAGTCGTTCAGGAAGTCGCCTTGAAATGCGCCGTTGGGTGAGAACAGGAAGTTCTGCAGTTGGTGCCGTTCGGAATCCGAAATGGAGTGGATGGTGCAGGCCGGGCCCGTCGTGGCGCCTGCAGGACGGTTCACCGGCGTCGGCGTGGGGGGCGTGGCCGGCGTCGGAGGAGTGCCGCTCGTCGTTGCGGGTCCAGGGGTCGGGCTGGTGACCGTAGTCGTGGTGCCGCCCGCAGGCACCGGCGTTGGCGTGGCGAAGTACAGTTCGCGAAGCGGTTCTGAAGCCGCAGGGCTGCTTTGCGCCCACGCCAAGGGGGCGAACATCTCGACGGACAGCATCAGCAGGATGAAGAGGGAAAATACGCGTTGGCGCATATTTGAATAGTCAGACATCGTGCCTTTATAGTAATGCCGGCAATGGCCGATGCAACCACCCATCGGCGCGCATGGCTGTTCGGCAAAGCCCCGTTTTGCTGTTGAATCGTTGCTGGTTCCGATGGCATACGGAGCCTTGCGGTCCTGACCAGGCTTTTCAGCCCGTCGGTGCGGTGGGGATCGCCTGCACTACGTCGGCGAACGTGGCGTCCAAGTATAGGTAGGCGGCCAGGACGGCCAGGAGGGTGCCCAATAGCGTGACGAGGAGGAACCAGACGGGCTTGGGCACGTGTTCGAACCGATGGCTCAAACTGGCGTAGATGAATGAGCAGAACAGGGCCAAAGGAAAGACGGCGATGCCAATCATGGCGGATAACAGCGTCAATGGCCAGAGGTCGGAGGCCAGCGTTTCCAGCGGCATGTAGGTTCTACAGCAAACGGCTTTTTTAATGGCTCCTGCGTTACGTCTGGATATGGGCGAGTTGGACACGGCTGCGGCCTTGCTGTATTATCTTTTCATCATCCTCGGTTCCATCAGTCCTGGCTACTTGGCCGTGCGCTACACCTATCCGGACGTGCGTACCTTCAGCCGAGAGGAAAGGCTCGGCGCATCCGTGCTGCTCGGCGGCTTCATCGCCATCTTGGCCATCTTGGCAGATGTGACGTTCAGCGGGCTTGGCGCGGTCTTTTCCACGCAGGGTGTCTGGCCCGCGTTCTGGCTGGCCGCGTCCGTCGTAGCCTTTGCCGTCATGTTCGTCGGCCTCCGCAAGCCGGATGGCGTGGAAGTGGCCGTGCCGACCAGCAAGCGCCTGGCGCTTCTGCAGAAGGAGCTTGAAATCCTGGACCAGAAGCCGCCGGCGGATTCGGAACTCGCGGCCAAGCTGGAGGCGTTGCGCCGCAAGGGCGTTATTCCCAAGGACGACGTCACTTCTGCCCAGGCTCCGGCCGAAGCGTCTGCTTCGGGCGTCGCGCCTGCCGTGCCTTCCGTTCCGCAGAACGTGCGTGAGGCCAAACGCGTGCTGGAAAAGGCCCGCGAGTTGGAAGTGGAGACCATCCTGACGGATTTGCAGTTGGATTACCCGGCCGCCGTCTCCGGTCCGGAAGTGGGACGCCACCGTCGCCTCTACCTGGCCGCCCGCCAGCCGCCGTCGAAGGAAGAGGAAAAGCAGATTGTGGAGGACGTCTACTTGTCATTCCACGATGCGGCGGAGGCCAACAAGAAAAAGGACGAAGCCAAGGGGTCCAAAGCGCTGGATTTGTTGAAAGACGAGTTGGCGCTCAAGCCCGCGGCTGCGGCGGCCAAAACGGGTGCTCTTTCCAAGGCCGCGTCAGCGGCTGCGCCGGGAACCGTCAGCATGGCGGACTTGTTCGGCGAGCCCAAGGCCAAGTCGGTGCAAGCCGCGCCCAAGAGCGTTTTTTCGCAACTGGACAAGGAAGTCACGTCCGTTCCGGTAGCCACGCCGCCGGTGTGTCCCACGTGCAAGCAGAAGAATTCGCGCATCGTATTCTGCCCGTATTGCGGTGCCGGCATGTGCGCCAACTGTTCGCCCAAAGTCACG
The DNA here is from genome assembly GCA_016188965.1 of Microcaldota archaeon. Lineage (GTDB taxonomy): Archaea > Micrarchaeota > Micrarchaeia > Norongarragalinales > Norongarragalinaceae > JACPGT01. Next base: position 135,793 of record JACPGT010000002.1, read on the forward strand.
CCGAACCCGGATGGATTCACGTACACGTGTCCGAAGTGCCAGGAAGACATTCCCGTCAAGAAGAAGCAGACGCCGCCGCTGTAGGCCGTCTGAATCTATTGCCGTCTTTACTCCCGACGGGTGGGGTGTCTGCGATTTTTCCTGCGTTCAACCTGCTGTTGTAGGCGGGCGTTCTGGATCACGAGCTTCAGATGGTCCTTGAGGTGGGCTCGCATTCCTTCTTCGAACCCGGTATCAAAGCCGTCGATGTGCAGGCGAATGGGCGCCCGGACGCCTTTTTCTTTCAAGTATCCGCGAACCCATCGGCTGATGACGTTCAGCGTGGTTCCGGGCCGCCCGAAATGGTAAACCACTTCGGAGGGTTTCGGTTCCCTTTCCAGAATGCTGGGACCGGGTAGCTCGTTTTTTCCAAGCTTGCGGTCATGGACTTCGAAATGGATGCACGGTTCGTATTCCAAGCGGGTGGGCAGGGTGCGCGCCAGGCGTCCTAAGATGTACAGGTGCATTGGGGTTAGTTCCGGCTTCTGCTATTTATAGCAATTCCAGGGGCCGGACGTCGAACGGTTGGCTGTGCGTCGTATGGCGGCCCGGCATAGTGGCGTCCACGTTTTTGAAACTTCGCGGCTTATGCTCGCTGGTGCGAGTTGCAACTTTCTGCGTCCGTCTTTGCCGTTGTCGTTTGACGGTTTTACGGCGCGTTGGGGTCGGGGTGCCAGATGCAGAACGACAATGCATAGCTGCGCAGCTTGCGGTCGGGCGGGTTGACGGCAGTGTTCACGTAGATGACTTTGAAGGGCACTTGGACAGTGACGACGTCGGGGCTGACGTCTTTGGCCCCGGCGCAGATGCCGAATTGCGAGGGCGCGCCAACCCTGAGGAACCGGGGATAGTCCGTAATCAGGCGGCTGTTGAGGTACTCTCCGCTGCCTTTGGGCATCACCCGCACGGCCGCGCCGTCGGCCGAGTCCGTGTCGATGACGTCGAATCCGTAGTAGAATCCGGCGTACCAGAATGGCTTCATCAGTTCCTTGACGGCGCACTTGTAGGCCGTGATGCCGGCGGCTTTCGTGCCGTCGAACTCGTCATCCAGCTTGGCGTCGAATTCCGCCAAGTCGCGCTTGAGCAGTTCGGTGACGGAGAAGCTGCCGCTGTACTTTTCCAGTCCCTTGCATCCGCTCACGGGATCCGCCAGGTCCCGGTAGATTTCCAGCGGCGTGGTGGCGGGGTTGCCCGCGCGGTTGACGGTGGACTCGCGGTTGTCGATGTTGCGCAACGTCGACGCATCGATGTAGTAGGATGCCTTCACCACGCTCTGCATGTAGTTGAGGATGTAGGCCGAGCGCAGGACGCGGTCCTGCTGCGTACCGTACGTCGTGACGAAGCTGAAGATCAACGCGGACGAGATGGCGGCCAGCAGAAGCAGGTTGACGCCGTCAAAGATGGCGGCTTGTCCTCGCTGGAACCGCGGTCTGTAGTGCCGGCCGGTGGCGGCTTTCTTTTTCAGATTTTCCCACGTTCCTTCCATACGATCACGTTGATGAGGCCCAGGCCGTTGGTGGGCAACCCGTCGATGATGGCACACGGTACGGCGACGGGGTAGGTGAACGTCACGGCGTCCGCCGGCACCTTTAGGATTTCGTTCGTTCGGGGGTTGGGCACGTTGGTGCAGTACGTCCACGTGTGTCCATATACTTCGTTGGGGTCGCTTGATTCGGTCCGTGTCTTTTCCAGGTACGTCGGGCTCAAGCGGGCTTCCTGGGGCGCCGGATTCTCCCTCGGATAATAGAACCGTATCCCGTGCTGGCCTGGCGGTTCGACGCAGTATCGTTTGATGGTCACGACGAACTGGATGTGGTTGGACAATGCGTATTTCTTGAGGTTGTTGTCACACGTCTTCTTTTCGAATTCGGTCTGGTTTTGGATGAGGCCTTTTTCCGTCACGATGTATGACAGACCCAACCCGGCTTGCCTTGTTTCCAGCGTCCGGTTCTTTCCCGTGACCAGTCCGTTGGCGTACACGAGGGTGCCGACGAACAGCAGGACGGCGGCGATGATGGGAAAGATGCTGGGCAGGTCGTCCCCCAATGGGCCTACGAATCCGCGTTTTTGTTTCATACGCATTTGGGTCTGCCTCCCGTGATGGCGTTCGGCGCTCCAGTAGCCGGGTCGTTCGCCAGCGCTTCCCATCCGCAGCATTGCAGGACGGGATTCTGCAGTTTTTCGCTCAACGACGTGACGTTGGTGTTGATGCGGGGGTCGCACGTGGCCGGGTTGAGGGCGACGCCCAGCCGCTCGCCGCAAGACCGCGCGTACAGGTAACTGACGCTGCCGCTTTTCTTGGGCCGGCACTTGGCCATGACCAGGTAGTAGTCCCGCCATTGCAGGTCCGACGGTTTGAGTACCAGGTTTGCCTCGGCTTGCCAGCGCGAGAGCATGGTGACCGGGTCGGCCAGGATGATGGATTTGTCGTACACCGCGCGTGCGTAACCTTCGCAACCCGAGCCGGACTGGACGTGGACCACCAGCGATCCGCTGCCTTGGCCGTCCGTTGCGGACGAGGGGATGTTGGTGATGTTGATGGAGTACCGTTCCAGTTGGCTCTTGCCGACGGAAAGCGATGATTCCAGCGTGTAGACCTTGCGCTCGTCCTCGACCGGCGAGTTGATGACGTTCGTCAGCGTGGCGGCGATGTTGCGGGCCATAGACTGTGCTTGCGTCCGGCAGATGGATTCCTTCTGCGCGTCGGAAAAGCTCACCATGATGGCCGCCAAGGTGATGATGAAAAAGACCATAGCGAATTTGGTGAGCATGAACAAGGCGATTTGTCCCCGTAATCCCCGGGGGGCACATGGTTCCCCCCTGGAGATTCCGCACAAGTCCGTGGGGGACTTGTGGGGCCACACAAATTCCCGTGAGGAATTTGTGCTGACTCCTCCTCGCCCCCCTCCTCGGGAAGTGGTGGAGGCCCAGGGCGGGCCAGGGAGAAACCGAAGGTGTCTCCCGGGGCGACCGCGTGATTTCGTGAGCATGAACCAGGCGATTGGTGCCCGGGTTGTCTGGCTTTGCGGGGGTTCTCGGCGAGGGCTTCGGGCCGCGTTGGGCGTTGCCTCGTCGTCGGATGCCATGACAGCAGAAACGCAGGCCGTTGTTTTAACCGTTTGGCCTTCCACGTGGGTTTGTGGCACTCCTTCCTTTTCAGCGGTTGGCCGGCACGGCGCACATCTTGATCTGCGTGTGTCCCCTGAGGTCGCCTACGGAAAGTATCTTGTTGAACGTGATGAGGTATTGCCGGGTGTCCGAGCTTCCCAGCGTCACCCAATTCGAGCGGGCTGCGATGTCCGGCGAGATGCCCAAATCGGCTTCGCACGCGTGGCTGCCGTCCGAACACGGCGTGACCCGAAGCTCGGTGCAGCCCTGCTGCGTCCCTTGGTCTTCGATGCTCACCCGTTCGGCCGGCAGTTCGATGCACGTGATGGCGTCGCTGACGCGCTCGAAGCCGTCCTTGGTCTTGGCCACGGGTACGATCTGCCAACATCCCGCGTAATGCCCCGGACAACGCTTGCACAGCTCCGGATTAGTGAATTTGACGAATTGGATGCTTTCAATCGTCTGGTCGCCGCAGCGCGGCATGGAAAACCGCACCGTCTTCTTGCTTCCGGCCGAGCCGAGGCCCACGTCCAGAATGGCTTCCTGCAGTTGCTGCGTCTGGGTCTTGAGCGTGGCCAGGCAACGGCCCGTCTCGGTCTGGCCCATGACGTAGAACGCCAGGCCCATGCTGGTCACGAGGATGATGATGGCCACGACCAATTCAATCGGGGCGTCCATTTGTCCCCGAACCGCGGGGGGGACGCTTCCCCTCCCCAGTTTGAGGTTCTTCCGGCCCCTCCCCTCATTTTTGTGCGTGAACATTACCTTTTGTTGACGTGTGCAGCTGGCTTGCAATTGAATGCGCATGTTTCAGCGCCCTCTGACTAAGATGGTTGGTATGGCCCGGATGCCTAGCATTTCAAGGACGGCCGGATTCTTTTTCTTCAACCATCCTTGGCTGGCCGGCCACAACAAAAGCGGCAGCAAGGATTTGGCGGCGTCTTTCGCGGCCTGCGCGTTGGTCTCGGCCGTCACGGCGGCTTGGCGGAACATGGGCTTGACGAACGTCACCAGCAGGATGGCGGCGATGGCCAGCACGACCAGCAAGTAAAGAGGGGCCCATTCGCTTCCGCGCATATGCTCAAGACGGAAGGGACAAAGAAAAAGGTTTCGGGCCCGAAACCGTGCCAAGCTGGCGCGTCCGGACCCGTCTGGGACTTAGCGGAGGCAGGTTTCCGTACAAGTCGAGCGGGCATCGCTTCCCTGACGGCCCACGGAGATGCAGTACTTGCCTTTCGAGTCGTCGCCGCAAACCACGACATACGCCTTCGTGTTCTTGTTGACCGTGATGGAACCCGTGCCGGGCGCGTCCTCCAAGTTCAACGGGGCGTCAGAACCCGAGCACAATTCCGTGCTTTGGGAGCCGCATTTGAATTGTACTTCGCTTTCGGAGACTGCGGCGTCGCCCAGGACGCTCTTGACGTCGATGTACTCGTCCTTCTTGAATTCGACTTGCTTGGGCGAAGACGTGCCGTAACCTGAAGTGACGATGCTTTTCAGTTCGGTTTTCATGATTTCTTTGGCGCTGTTGGGGTTGAAGTTGAGGCTGTTCAGTACGTTCATCAGCACGGCGAGGATGGCCATGGCTACCAGCACCGAGATGACCAGCATCATCGTGTCGAATGCTTGCGCGCGCGTTTTTCCGAAATTCATGAAAACACCCCTGACGTGATGTCGGCCGAACCGTGCAAATCTTGCCGCCGCTGCGGGCCCGACCGGGCTGGAGGCATTACGGTTGGGCGGTTTTTAAGCCTTGCATACTACGGGCGGAGCCATCCGTTCGCTCCATGGCGCAAGCGGGTTGCTTTTCAGCCGAAGAAGGAACTGGCCAGAAAGACCGTTACACAGTACAGGATGACGGCCAGAGGCACGTTTTTGGCAATCGACATGTAGTTGTGCAGTTCGTTGTCCGTATCCTCGATCTGGGCGTTGAAATACGACAGGAGGATGACGACTTCCAGCACGTAGACGCCCAGGATAAGGATGAACAATCCCGGTTCGGCCGCTTTTTCCAGGGCCGTGGGGTTGAACAGGTTGCCGAAACCGCCGCCGCCTAACCCCCCCAGGCCTCCGCTGGCTTCGGCGCCGGCCTCCACGCCCGAGCCGCCTTGTGAGGCGATGCTGGTGATGATGAGCCGCTGCATGGCTGAGACCACGCCCAGCACGATGGGCGCGATGAACGAAGCCATGGTCCCGAGCATGACCGTCACGTCTTGCAGGAGCTTGCGGAGTGATTCGTTGATTTTTTCCGAGTTGCGAAGCTGCATGGACAGCGAGATGAGCGAGCGGGCGGCCACGTCCACGCCTAAGTCTACTGAATCGACGAGGAACTGCATGCCGCTGCGGATGATCTGCGATGGCACCAAGCGCAATGCGCCGAAGGTCTTGTCGAAAATGGACGATTCCAGCGTCATGCCCAGCGTGGAAATGTTCTCGACGATGCGTCGGAAAACGTTGCGGCCGATCTGGCTTTTCGGCAGGAAGGCGACGGCGGAGCGCAACGCCTCTTCGATGGGTTTGTTCTCGCCCATGCGCGAGGCCAGTACGTACATGGCGTCCTTGAATTCCGTCTCCATGGCGCGGACGTCGTCTTGCACCTTCTTGCGGGCGGAGTACTTGCCGGTGAGGTAATTGCTGATGGCAAGTCCGAGGCCGATGATGAAACCGAAGATGGTGAACTGGCCGATGAAAAAACCGTTCTGGGCCGCGAGGCGGATGTGCGGAATCTTTTTGTACTCTTCGGCCAGCGCCGAGGGGTTGGCGTCCGCGGAAGACGATGCCTCCAATACCGGCAAAGCGTCTAAAATGCGTTCCTGCCGCTCACTGGGTTGTACCAGGAACGGATCGATTCCGCCTAAGGTGCCCGTGATGCGGATGCCTTCGGCCAGGGGGCTGGACGGGTCGAAGCCGGGATTGTCCGGCTCGATTAAGTGCATCAATGGCAGGTACGCGGCGTTGTTGACTACGTCTTGCGTCACGCCGATGTCGGTGAAGTAGCCCAGCGCCAGGGCGCCGATGACCAACAACAGCGCCGTCATGCCGAACGGAGGCGTGGGGGGTAGGCCGGGAAAGTTTGCCGGAATGCGGGGAGGGCGGTTCGTCGGCGGCTTGTTGGCCAGGATGCTTTTTCCGAACATGAACACGCCGATGGGAATGACGAATACGTACAACGCGATGAGGAAGAACGGGCTCGAAATGAGTTCGTTGTTCGCAAGGGATGCGCCGATGGGCAGCAGGATGGCCATCAGAAGCGGAAGCAGGATTCCGAAGTAATACAGATAGACCGTGGGCTGCTGTAGCTTGCGGGCGTACAAATCCATCTTTTCCTTGCTGCCTTCCAACACGTCCTGGCCGGCCTTGTCCAACAAGGCGAAGCGGCGTTCCTTGTCGCCTTCCAGGATGGATGCGCGGATCATCATCAACGCATGTTTGAAGTCGTCGTTGTACACGCCCCAGCGGTATGCCAGTTCATCGAGGCCTTCCTCTACGGACTCGTAGCGGCCGATCTGCACGTCCCAAACGATTTTCTTGAGGTCTTCGGCAATCTTGCCTTGCCCGTGGTTCGCCGCGAATTCTACGGCCCGCTCCAAATTGGGCGTCAGGCGCATGCTCATGGTGAGGTAGTTGACGATTTCCGGAACGTACGCCAGGCTCTCGATCTTCTCTTTCTCGACTTGTGAGAACGGAATCTTGCGGTACATGCGCGAGATGACGAATGGCAACGCGACGAGTACCAGGCCGATGCCGCCTTTGATGGTGATGTCGACGCTTTCGCCGGCTACGAAGAATATCGTCGCGGCCAGCACCAAGCCGATCCACATACCGGTGCCTTGGATGCCTTTGTACGCCGCGCAGAACTGCTCGGGCGTGATGTCCCAGCCCAGAAAAGCGATGGCGTCCGCTTCGTCGTCGGTGAACTTGCCGCCTTTTCCGTACGACGCGAAGGATTTGGCCAGGTTATGTGTGGTCTTGACGAACGCCGGCGTCTGCGGCGGGCCTTTGTGGGTATCCTCGAAGTCCGAGTACGCGGCGGCGCCTTGCGAGTAGAGGCCTTGCGGCTTACCTGGCTTTTCGGGCTTTACGCTTCGCGCCGGTTTGTCGGAAGGGGGCATGGATTACATTAGGCACGGAAAACGGGGTTTTAAGGGCATCGATTTTGAGGCGGCCAAAAAGCGGTGGCGTCAGGGAATGCTTTGCCGGCCCGGATTTATTCGGCCGCGACGGTCGCCTGTTTCTGCCGCACCAGGTCGGCGACGAGTTCGGAGTCGACCCAGGCCTTCCAGTCGGCCATCAGCTTGGGGTAATCCAAGTTGCCGGTCTCCTCGCGCTGCTTTTCCGTCAAGATCAGGTAATGCATGTGGGCCCGCACGGCGTACTCGGCTTCCAAGAGCCGGGGGATGCCGTACTGGTTCTTCTGGTCCACCAAGTATTGTTTGGTCTGGCCGCGGGCGAGGATCTCGTTCCACACTTCGTCCGCATCCAGGCCGCGCATGCGCTGGACTTTCTTGAGCCACTCGCTTTTGCCTATGATGTCGTCCTTGAAGATCTCCAAATCATCCTTGTTGGCGTCGAACGTCATCCAGTTGACGAAACCGTGCTCTTTGCCGGGGTCGGACTCCCAGTCCTTGAGCACTTCCGTCACCTCGATGAGGCGGCGGTGGCGCTTGAGCGAGCCTTTGAACCGGATGGGTGCGGCCACCACGCAGAAGTCCGTGGCCTTGAAACTCGTCGTCGGCACGCCCAAGTCGTTCACCACACGGTCCCAGATGGAATATGCGGATTCGCCGTGGATGGTGCCCATGACGACGTTGCCCACGGCACCGACACGCATGGCCTCGTACAATGCCTTGGCTTCACCCGAACGCACTTCGCCCACGATCAGCACCGAGTCTCCCAGACGCAAGGCCGTACGGAGGGCGTCTTCGGCCGACACTTCCGACTCCGTGCCGCCGCCCAAAGGAGGCCGCGTCTTCATGCGCTGGATGGAGAGGCCCAATTTTTTCATCTGCGGAACGGGAAGCTCCTGCGTGTCTTCTTGCACGAGTACCCTCAAGTTTTGAGGCAGTTCCAGCATCATGGCCTGCAGAAGCGATGTGTTGTGGGCGATGATGCCGTTGGCCACGAAGGAGTGCGTCCCGTCAACAGTGAGGTCGTAGACGTATGGTCCGGATGGCGCGACTTTTTCGATTTGGACGACTCGGTCCCAGTACAGTTCGGAGTGCGCCAGGTTGTGCATCTGGCGGATTTTTTCATCATCCGGCTTTTTTTCGAGGGCATCGTGGGCGATTTGTTGCAATTTGTTCCGGCCGATTTCGTGCTGATCAAGGCTCGTTTTTCCGAAGCCGTATTCCTTTTTCGTGTGTTCCAGCAAGGCCCACGCGTTCGGAATGACGTCGACGTTGGAGTTGAATTTCCGTCCCTTCAGCATGTCCTCTAAGCGTTTTTGCTTGTCGGGGTGGCCGAATCCGATGCGTTGGGCAAACCGCAGGCAGTTATCCCCCCGGATGAAGCCACGGTAATACTCGGTCCCGTTGACTTGTTTGGGTTTCCGGATGCTTTGGATTCCGAAGCGGAGCAGCGCGTACTGCATTTGCTCGGCCATTTTAGGGCTTGCGGTGCAGAACTCGATTTCCGTCTTGTCTTTCCGGACGCTGGAGTCGCAATCGAAATATCCCTTGATGAATTCGGCCAAGCCGGCGTCGGATGCGGACAAGATTTCGTTCGGCATTTCTTGGAACGGCGCTTTTTTCCCACTGGGCAGGCCGAAACGGCCCCGCACCATCCGGCTGACGGCCCGCGAGGACACTTGGTACATGGGCGAGCGATTCTTGGGATGGCGGATTTTACCTTTTGCGCCGAAGACTTGTTCCGACAATTTCTGGAAGTCGGCCAGCAGTGTCGGGTGGGTGTTGGTGAACGTCAGCTCCACGTCATCGACGTGACCGTCGCCGTACAACAGCCCCAGAAGCCGGGCGTATTCCATCGTCATCCGGTCCGTCAGGATTCCTGCGTTCATCACGTGGTTCGAGTTGTTGGATTTGACGTCATTCAGTTGGCTGACGTATTGGCCAATCTCACTGCCGGTGTATTGCGCGATTTTTTCCATTTCTTCGAACGAAACAGCATTGCGGACGCCGTTCTTGAGGTTGGCCGCGGTCCTGTAATTCATCCCCATGGCGGCGGCTGCAATGTTCAGCGGCGTTTTTTGCTGTATTCGAGTCAATCTCTCCCTGGCAAGGGGTGCCAGTTCGGGGTATTTGAGTCCGAAAAGGTGAGACTGTTCCCGCATCCGGTCCAAATCAAGGCCTTTGGTTTGGCCCGAGTGCGTCGGAATCGTCCTGGGCGTGGCGACGAATCCTCCGGTCTTAAGTTCATCCGCTCGGATTTGCGTCACGAATCCTTCTTTGACCGTGAAGAAGGGGTGTTCCGGCGTCGTGGTGATTTGCTTTCCGGAGGCCAGCATGATTTTGAACATTTCGGCGGGTGCGCTGCGACGCCAAACCTTCTCAACCGGCGCAGCTCGGACTTTCAAATCCGACGTCATGGTCAAAATATCCAATCCGTTGCATTCGGCGTAGCATCCGTCTTCGATTAACGTCGGGTTGTGGAGGTTTTCTTCCACAAGCTGTTCGATCCGTTTCAGGCTTCCGTCGGCCATCTGGATAAGCGTATCGCCTTCCAGGCATTTTCCGGCGCCACGACTGCCCACGATGAGCATGGATGCCTGGGCGTCGACGAAGAAGGACAGCATGCCGGCGGCAAAGCTGCCGAATGCCTTGCCATCGACGAACTGCGCCAGGGTCCACGGCGTCTGCTTGTGCAACCGTAAGGCAAACGCGATGCCGTCGAGCGCAAGGGGTTTTCCGATGACGGCGATGCGCGTCTGCAAGTCCTCCAGGTCGAAGTCCAGGATGGGGTGCGCCTCGTCAAACGGCCGGCCGGAGAGGGCGCGGAATCGTGAGACGATGCTTCTGGCTTCTTCGTTGGAAAAGATGACGTTCGTCTGGCATTGGCCGTACTTGCCGTGCACCAGGTAGATGGGTTTGTCGCCCAAGGGCGAGTCGATGTATACGTCGGTCACGCGGCGGTCGGACAGAAGCACTTCCATGATGCCGTAGCCGATAGTGTAGCGCGCCACGATGGACGCCAAGTCTTCTTTTTCTTCGACGGAGAGCTTGATGTTGTTCTTCAGCGCCAAGTCGGCGATGGTCGCCACATAGACCTTGCGGAAGTACTTGCGGGCTTGCGTGATGTCCAAGAATTGCACGCTTTCCGGCCGGTGCTGCGCCACCACTTCCTTGGTCTTTTCCAGCAGGAAGTATTTTTCCGGCGGCAGGCTGTACTCCGGAGGATTGATGAAGTAAAGGTACTGCACCTGGTCGGGGTGGCGGTAGATGTAGACCTTGCTGCCGCCCACGTCGTACTGGTCGACCAGTTCGAGCTGCTCGGTCGCGGAAAAGAAGATGCGCGAGCCGATGAAGGACGGCTTGATCGAGCTTTCGAAGAACGCGTGGTACGCGGTGCGGCCTTCCGGGATGCTGCCCAGCTGGGACAAATAGTCTTTCATGGCCTGGATGAGCTTCATCTCTTCCATCTTCTGCCGCATGTAGCGCAGCGTGCCCAGGTAAATCTGCACGTCTTCGGCATTGGGCCCGGCGGCGGCTGCCTGCGCGGCGACGGTTTTCATCTCCTGCACCAGCGTCAGGTAGGCCTTGAACGGGTCGGACTTGATTTGGGCCATGATGCGCAACACGGCGTCATGTCGCGGGCCCAAGGTCTTGGATTCCGTCGTCTTGCCCAGGTGCGACGGGCTCCAGACGGCGTCGGCTTCCAGGTTGTTGACCAAGTCGGCGACTTCGCGCAGCCAGCCGGTCTGCTTCTCATCGTAGATGCGTTCGTAGTACTCGCTGAGCACCACTTCGTCCGCGTCGGCTTCGCGCAGCTTCTCGACGACGTCTTGGAATGCCTGGCCGTACTGGGCGATGTCGGGGCCCCAGGCCATGCCGCGGTAGTCGATGACCAGTCGCTTTTTGCCGCCGTCGCTTTTCACGACGGCCTGTCCGGGAGCCATGAATCAGAAAACCGGAGGTCTTACGCCGTCTGGCTATAAAATATGCGGCCCCCGGGCCGGGTTTGGTTCAGTGGCGTCGCCAGCGGAGTTTTCCGACAATCGCTCCTTTCGTCTTTCAGGACTTGCCTGACTTCGCGGCTTCTTTTTTGTCCAATGCCAAGCCGGCTTGCAGGATGCCGGCTACCAAATCATAAGGGGATGGCGGGTTACCAGGTACGTGCACGCTCACGGGAACGACTTCGTCCACGCGGCCGCTTTTGTACACGGCATAGCTGTGCTTGAAGAGGCCGCCGGTGCACGCGCCGTCGCCTGCGGCAACGACCGCGCGCGGCTCGGCCATGGCGGCATACGTTTTTTCCAACGCGCGGCGCATGTTGAGCGTCACGGGGCCGGAGACCAACAGCACGTCGGCATGGCGCGGCGACGCGACGAAGTGGATGCCGAAGCGCTCGCAGTCCACCTGCGGCGCGTTCATGAGTCCTTCCTCGACTTCGACGTCGTTGGACGAACCTGCATCCACCATGCGCACGTGGATGGAGCGCGAGAACACGCCCCCGCTCCGGCGGCGCAACAGAGCGGCCACTTTCCGGATGGCGGGGTCCGTCGCCTCTTCGCTGATTTCGTCCGTCCGGGGGGCGCGCAACAACGCGGATAGTTCATGCATGGGCTCACGTCACAAATCGGTTCCTGCGTAGGACAGGTTGAAGCTCTTGTTGATCAGTGGGAAATCCGGTATGATGTTGCCGTTTACGGCTCTCTCCAGGCCACGCCAGTTGCGGAAGGACGCCGTCCGGATGGACAGCCGGCTGATCCGGCCTTTGTCGGTCCTCACGAAGATGGAGCAGGAACCCCGCGGCGCTTCACACCAGCCCCAACCGAAACCGTGACCGGTCCTCTTCTCGCCCGTGTGGGTGGGCCCGGAGGGCATTTGGTTGATTTCCGAGCGGATCAGGCGTGCTGATTCCTTGACTTCGTTGGCTTTGACGTTGAACCGCGCGAGCACGTCCCCGCTGGCCGCCATGGATTCGCAAACCGCCCTTTTTTTGTAGGCACCGTACGGAAAATGCCGGCGCAAATCGCACGACTTGCCGCTGGCGCGGGCCACGGGACCGACCAGCGCCAATTCGTCGGCGACAAAAGCGGATACTTTGCCGGTGGTAAACACGCGGTCCAAGAACGTCGAGGAGGACAACGTCATGGATTCCAATTCGTCAAAGGCCTTGGAAAACGAAGCCAACGCATCGGCGGTGGCGTCCAGGTTTTCCTGGGTTGCGTTTCGGTCAACGCCGCCGATGCTGACGACGCCCCGGAGGAAGCGGTCGCCTGACAGCGCCGCGTTTTGCCGCATCATTTCCTCGCGCAAAAGCAAGAATTGCGAGGAAGACGCGTAGAAGCCGACGTCGGTGGCCATGCCGCCCAAGTCGGCCAAGTGGCTGTAGATGCGCTCCAGTTCCAGCAGGACCAGCCTCAGCGATTCGGCGCGTTCAGGCACGCGGATGCCTTCCAAATCCTCCACGGCCTGGGCGAAGGCCACGGCGTTGGCGACGGATTCGTCGCCGGAGACTTGCTCGATTAACGGCAGGATCCGTTGCACGTGGCGTCCCACGGCTTGCCGCTCGAGCCCGCGGTGAAGGTAGAACATGCGCGTCTCCATTCGGTGGATGTCTTCGCCGCCGACGAAGAACCGGAAATGTCCCGGTTCGATGATGCCGGCGTGCACGGGACCCACCGGGATTTCGAACTCGCCGTCCGCACCCGTGCCTTCCATGGCGTATTCCCTCGACGCGTACGCTTCGCTGGGTTTCAAAACCGTCTGCCTGTTTTTGGACACTGCCTCGGCAAAATCGCCCCACCCGCTTTCAGGATGGGCCAATAAGGGCCGTGCGTCCTCCAAGCCGTCCAATTGCACGCCGGCCAAGTCCTTGATCTTGCGTTCGTCCCACGCGGCTGCGTCCAGACGGGTCGAGAGGCAGGTTATGTTTTTTCCGCGTGCGAAAACAGATACGCCCAGGCCCAAATCCGGCATTCGGAACGCGTAACAAACCTGCGGCACGCGCGTGGATGCCGGGCTGGAAAGGACCGCCGAGTCGAAGATTCCGCCGGCTTTGGCCAAAGCTTCGCATACCCCCGCCAAGCGCTCCGCATCCGTATTCACTACGATGCGATTCGCGTCCCAGCGAACGCTGCGGCTGAGTTCTTCCACCACTTGGTACTCGATTGATTTTCGGAAACGCGTTGCGAACGTCATGTATCGTTCAACCTCCCGAAAGCAACGCGACTGCGGATTGGACGGTGGATGCCAAGCTGGGCGGCATCAGCAACCCGAAGACGACCGCTAAGACTGCCAGCACGCCCGTGGCGGCCATCATGGCCCAATGGCTCTTGTGGATTTTCACGCCGTCCGGCAGCGGGCCCAATGCCATGCCCGTCGATTTGAGCAGGAAACTGGCGAAGGCGATGGTCGTACACCCGATGACCAAGAACGCAACATCTGGCCTTCCTGCGCCCAAGGCGGCCGAAAGCAGCGTGATTTCCGAAAAGAACGTGCCGAACGGGAGGCTGCCGGCAACTCCGACGGCCACGAGAACGAACGCCAGGCCGAAGACCGGGACGGCTTTTGCCGCCCCTTGGATGAGCTTTATTTCCTTCGTTCCGTACGCCAGGCTGATCAGTCCGCCGATGAAGAATGCCAACGGCTTGACCAGCGAGTGGGCAACGACGTGCCATAGCGCCGCCAAAATGCCAAGAGGCCCGCCGATTCCGAACGCCAGCGCCACGATGCCCATGTTTTCCGTGCTGGAATACGCCAGGAGCCGTTTGTAGTTTTCTTGGAAGTACAGCCGCATCGAGGCAAGGACCAGGCTCAATAGGCCGAAGAACACGAAAAGGCCGGCGGCAAACGACGCCGCCTCGGCGTTTTTCGCCACGACTTGGTATGCGCGCAGGACCGCGTAGAACGCCACGTTCAACAAGACTCCGGAAAGCAAGGCGCTGACCGGCGTAGGCGCCTGGCTGTGCGCGTCCGGCAGCCACACGTGCAGCGGCACCAAGCCCATCTTGGTACCGAAACCTACGAAAATGAACGCGAAGGCGATCTTCAGGAACAACGGGCTGATGCGGGCGGCGTTTTCGCTGAAATGCATCCAAGAAAAGTCGACGACGGACCCGGCGGACGACGCGCCGTAGCCCAGGATGATGATGCCGATGAGCGCCACCGTGATGCCCAGCGAACAGATGATGAAGTATTTCCACGCGGCTTCCAGCGATTCTTTCTTGTCGTAAAAACTGATCAAAAAGACGGATGCCAACGTCGTCGCTTCCACCGCGGCCCAAATGACCAACAAGTTCGACGCCAAGGACGCCAGGAACATGGTGGCCAAGAACGCGCACAACAACGCATAATACCGGGCCAGTTGGCCCGGCCGGACCGCGCCGTCTCCTACTTCGTGCCGCATGTAGCCGATGGAATACGCCAGCACGAAAAACGCCACCAACGCCGTCAAGCCGGTGAAAATCAACGATACGGAATCCAGATACAGTTGACCAAAGAACGCCGAAACTGGCTCGGCAAGCGAAAACCCGTTGGAAACCCAAATCACCAACGCCAAGGAAAGCGCCGAAGCGCAAAGCGCCACTTTTTCCGCCACATCGGGCCGATGCTTAAGGAACAAGCAGATGACGCTTGCCAGCGCGGGAAAAATCACGATCCATTCAAGCATCCGCAATCACTTTCCTTCGGTCAGCTCGTCGAATTTCCCAGAATCCAGGCTGTCGATGACCGTGCTGATCTTGAATACCAATACCAACGCCACGACGATGAGCGTCAGGGCGTCGAACAACGCCGTAGCTTCGCCCACCAACGGCAGTTCCAGCGAAAGCGCCAACGGCAGCAAGACCAAGCCGTTTTCCAAAAGTAGGAAACCCATCAATTGCAACAACACGTGGGATTTGGACGAAATGACGAGGCCCCCCGTCAGGATGACGGCGATGGCCACCGGCAACATCAAGCTCTGTGCGCCAAGAAACGGCGCCATCAAAAACGACAGCAGGATCAAAAAACCGGCAGCGACCAACGCACCCGTCGTGCCGATAGGAGACTTGAAATACAGCGGGTCCGCGTTGAGAAACACTTTCGACTCACCGGCCACCGTCAAGAACGCCTTGTACAACAACCACGGGACCAACACCACCTTGAAAACCAGGGTCGACGCCAGACGAATGTAGGCATCCGCACTGCCGTGCTCCAATGCCGCCTGTGCCAGGATCAGCGCCAATGCCACGCTTTGGACGAGATAAATCTCCAGCCGGCGACGGAACGTCGCGCTGAACAGGAAATACACGTTGCAGACCAACATGGCGAACGCTAACATCCACGCCCCGCCGGACTGCGCCAGATCCGACCCGCGGGCCAGAAAAGCAGTCAAGGCCAACACCCATGCGAACATCACCAGTTCCGGCGCCTTGAACAGCCGCCGTTTGGGCGTCAAGCTCTCCACGACCGCGACTAAAACCGTCAACGACAACACGCCAGCCACCCACAGGATGACGGTAAGCCCAGCTCCCATTCCCGAGGAAAATATCGGCAAGAACAAACCGGATAACAACGACAGCAAAAGCACCGTTTTGGCCGCCTGTGCCCATTCAATCAACGCCAAGAACGGCCCCGAATAATCCAGGATCATCGCCTCGTGCACCATCGTCAACTCCAAATGCGTGGCCGGGTTGTCGAACGGCAGCCGGCCCAATTCCGCTAACACCAAGATGAACAGCGCCGCCGCGGCCAACCAATGCGCCGGTGACAGCAACGCCCCCGGAAGATTCGGCACTTGCCAAAAAAGAGCGCCCAGATTCACGCCGGAATCGAACGTGGCCAAGAACAGGGCCAACGCGAACAACGCCGGCTCGATGATGGCCGAAAACAACAGTTCCCGGCTTGCCCCCAATCCGCCGAACGCGGATGCCACGTCCAGGCCTGCCAACGCCGTCACGAACCGGGAAATCGCGAACAAATAGAAAAACACGACCAAATCCGACGCCGGAACTACCCCGGCCGACAACAACGGAAGCAACGCCGCAGCCGCCACGACCGAGGCGAACGACGCGAACGGCGCAAGCGTGAACACCCAGGAACTTGCCGTGCTCTGCACCGGCTTCTTGCGCAACAACTTGGCCAAGTCCGCATACGGCTGCAGCAGGGGAGCACCCCGACGCGACTGGAACCGCGCCTTGATTTTACGCGCCAATCCTGCGACCAACGGCGCCAGCGCGAAGACCAACGCCACTTGGGCCAAGACCGCCATTGCCGTCTGAAGATCCAAAGCCATTTCCACTCACACCAATGCGTACAATAAGACGCCTACCAGCGTCGCCATCAAGTATACTAAATAATGGTACAATTTTCCAGTCTGGAGCCTGCGGGAATACGGCGCCACCCACCAGAAGACATCCAGGATGGGCCGGTACACCGCGGCCTCAAAAAAACGATGCCCGGACGCTTCGGCTTTTTTCAACGGATCCAGCGGCCAGCTAAACTCCCGCAAAGTCGGCATCGAGACGCCCGCTGCGGAATACTGCATGCGCGGCGTCACTTGGGCAATACCACAATCCCACGTCGGCCTCTTCGCCGCGGGAGCGTGAATCCGCTTCAATCCCACGATCAGGACTGCTGCCAGAAACCCGGCCGCCAACAAGACGAACAACCACGGCGTGGGCGCCCGATCCAACAACGGCTGTGCGGCGGACATGTCCGTGACCCCCACCGTTTCCAAAACCGCTTGGATTCCTTGCCCGACGGCGCCGGGAAACGCGCCCAATACGACACACGCTGCCGCCAGAATCCCCATCGCGGCAATCTGAAGCAAGGGAACCTCGCGTGCGTTCGCCGCTTCCACCGAACGGGCCATGCCAAGAAACGGCACGCCGAATGCCTTCACCGACACGGCCAGCGCCAACGCGCCGCCCAACGCTAAGAACACCGTCGCAGCTGCCAACGACAACGAAAGCAGGCTCGAACCATCCGCCACCCCGCCCAAAAACGACTGAAACAGCAGCCACTCGCCGGCAAAACCGTTCAACGGCGGCAACGCCGCCATCGCCACCACCCCGACGAAAAACAGCGCGGCCGTATACGGCATCGCCTTGACTAGGCCTCCCATTTTACCCAAATCCTTGGAATGCGCCGCATGCATCAGCGCGCCCGCTCCCAAAAACAACAGACCCTTGAAGACCGCGTGGTTCACGGCATGATACAACGTGGCCAACAACGCCAACGCTCCCAACGCGCCGTGCCCTGCGGAAAAGAACAGAAGCGAAGCTCCCAAACCCATGAACAGGATTCCCACGTTCTCGATGGTGGAAAACGCCAGCAGCCGCTTCAAGTCGTTCTCCGCCAACGCGTACAACGCACCCAAAACCGCAGACAACATGCCCAAGCCCAGCAACACTTCTGCCCACCACGCCGCCGGCCCCACGGTTGCCACGCCCAAAAATCCGAACAGCACGCGCACCAAGCCATACAACGCCGTCTTGACCATGACTCCTGACATGAGGGCCGAGACGTTGCTGGGAGCCGCCGGATGTGCCTGCGGCAACCACACGTGCAGCGGCATGATCCCGGCTTTCGCGCCGAAACCCACCAACGCCAACACGAACACGGCGTCCTTGAGCGATGCGGGAAGGCCCGACGAGGAGAAAGCCGAAAAATCCAACGAACCGCCGACACTGCCTAATATCAGGAACATGACGATGAGCGCTGCGGTCCCCACGTGCGTGACCAACAAATACATGAACCCCGCATCCGCAGCCGATTTTTCTTCGTGTTCGTACACCACGAGGAAGTACGACGACAACGCCATCAATTCCCAGACCACCAGGAAAACCAACGCATTTTGCGCCGTCACGACCAACACCATCGAAAGCAGGAACAAGTTGAACAAGAAGCCGAACCGCGACGCCGAATACCCTTTTGCCTCGAACGCCTTCACGTACGAAAACGAGTACAGGCAAACCGCCACGCCCAACAAGCCGATCAGCGCTGCAAAAAACCCGGAGAGCGCGTCCATTCCCAACGACAACGAACCCACCTGCGGAAGCGTTGCCAGGACGAACGAGCCTGAAAACCCTCCCGCCAGCGCCCAAACGCCTGCCCCCAGTGCCGCCGCACTTCCGCCGAGTGCAAAACCCACGCCCAATCGCCGGCTCCACGTACCGCTTTTGACGCTCAAAAGCGACGCTAGCATGCCACCTGCGAAAAGCGCCACGGCGGCCAAAAAAAGCGAGAAAACACTTGGGACCATCAAAACAGCCATCCAAACCCGCCCGGCCAAGGAAAGAAAAATCCCGACCGGCGGGCCAATTGCGATTAATCGAGAACATGAAGGCGGCAAAGGGTCATGGGCCCCCGGGCCTGCATCGCGTAACTCAAGCTAACCCCCGGCCCGATATATAAATCCGATGCCGCAATCCGCGCCTGCATTTTCTCGCCCGTCGCGCAACGCCGCCAAACCTGGCCGGAGTCTTCGTGGCTTCCAACGAGCGCGCCATGAAACGCCCAACCGCAACCGGAAGTCATGCGCCACCTCGAAGTCGAGAACCTCGCCGCAAGCGTCGAGGAAGGCCTGAAGAAGGCGCAGGAAAAATACGGCAAGAGCAAGCAGACGCACCTGTAGTCTTGTGGTAGGTCCTCGACTCGGTTGATTTGCCGGCGATTACGCGCTTGCATATGCACGAATCGAGTTTTAGAAAAAGAGAAATCCCGCTGGCCAGATTTGCAACCCGGACCAAGGGGAGCGCCCCTTAGTCCTTGGTAACCCCGAACCCCCAAGTCTAGTCTTGTGAATCCGAAGGAGGGGGCGAGGCGCAGGCCGTGCCAGGGGGAACCGTAGCAGGTCCGAAGGACTTGCGGGTTCCACAAGGCGCCAAGCGGCTTGTGCGAACCTGGGTTCCCCTGGGGCGACCAAGGAATCCCGCTGGCCAGATTTGAACTGGCAACACCCTGATTTCCTTCTGCTTCCCCAAGGGAGGCAAAAAGTTTCCAGGCCGTTTTTGGCAAAGCAAGCTGTAACCGGAAGAGTTTCCGTCAACGAAAAACCCGGCACCAATCCCTACAGTCAGGTGCTCTGCCAGGTTGAGCTACAGCGGGATAGCAACTAGAATGGCGTGACGCGTTTTTTAAGGATGCGGTCCTGCGTTTTGCCCGTGCGGGCCGGTCATGCCTTTGTCCCCCCGTCGCCTCGTGGCTTGTGCGCCGTCCGCGCGCTTTGGTTTTTCCTCGTCCTTCCCTTCCTCGTCCTGGCTCGGGCTATGCTTTATATAATTATAGTCCGTATTTGCCGCTATGGCTGCTCCCTTTTTGCGTGCCGCGTTAGCGGTGCTACTCATCTCGTCGTTCGTCTTCGCGCTCACGGCCGAAGACACGGCCCGATTCTACTTGAAGTCCGGCGAATCCATGAAAGTGGAGACCATTGCCGTTTCGGGCACGACTTATACGCTCGTCAAGATCGACGGCAACCCGTCGCTGGTCCTGGCTCCGTCCGGATCCGCGTTCGAGCCGCTGACGGACCGCGCGAAGTTGGAGCCGGTCATCCGGGCCTACGCCGAAAAAGTGTACGCCTCTAAGGACTTCGGCAAATCCGCCGACCTTATGAACGAGACGACGCCCATCCTGAAATCCACTCTGGGCAATTGCTCGCGCGGCGGCGCCATCTTCCTCAAGAATTTCCCGACGCGCCCCGTAACGATTGGAAAAGCCCACCTTGGCCTAAAGTACATCATCGATCGGACCCAAGCCTACGCGACTGAGAAGAAAGCATACGAGGACTTCAACGCGTCTTTCCCCGCTTACAACGACGCGTACCAAGCATTCATTTCTAAGGCTGAATCCTTCGGCTCGCTGGTGGCCGCCGGAGACACGGATGCGGTCCTGGACGCCGCCTCCGTCATCCGCGATAGCGCGACCACGCTCAAGACGCGTTACGGGGAAGTTTCGACCGCTTACCGGACCCTGAGTTCCTCCAAGGAACTGGGCGGCATCATCAACTTCACGTTCTACGATCAAGGTCTGCCTCTACGGTGCTATCCGGACGTCAACGCAACCACCGCCCTCTCGCGCGTCGAAAACGAGTTTTCCGACAAGTCCTTCCAGCCCACTTCCCGCTTGCTGGACGTCGTCACCGCCTTCACGGCGCAACGCGGCGCCGACGCGAGCAAAGGCACCGCCGCCGCCCTGCGTGCCGAGCAGGTGGCCCAAGCCGAATCTTCGGTGTCGAATCTGTCCGCCCAGTTCGCCGGCTCCGGGTACACGGTCGAACTCAAGGCACTGATCAACAAAAAGGACGCGCTGAAAAAATCGCTGACGTCGGCCAACACGACGGCGCAGGCCGAGTCGATTGACGCGGGCCTCAAGGAAATCGCCGCTTCGGCACCTTCATACCAGGCGGCTGTGGCGCCGTTCAAGACCGCCGCTGCCCGCGTGAAGGCCGCGACGGACAACGTGACGGCCTCCCAGAAGAAATACGGCGACGCCGATGCGCGCGTGCAGGCGCTGACGTCGGAACTCAAAGGCCTCAAGGCCAACATGACCGCCGCGATTTCCGTCTTGTCTTCCGGCGATCCGGCCAAGGCTTCGGCCCAGTTCGCAACGCTTGCACAACAGTCCTCTGACTTGGCTTCCCGTGCCGGCACCTTACCGGCGCAAGGCAACGATTTGAACCTGCCGATCATCGGCGGCATCGTCGTGCTCGTGTTGGCGCTCATCGGCACGCTGTGGTACTTCCGCAAGATGAAGAGCCAACAACCCAAATTGGGCACGGATTGAGCCCTTAACGTTGCACCGTTGTTTTTCTTTCTTTTTTCGGCCGATCTGCGCTTCCCGTTTTTTTCTTGCTTTCGCTCGCGAATCAAAATAGTGGGGGATCTGTGATTCCAGAACGGTCGCCCCAGGGAGCTCCGCCCCCTTGGCCCGCCCTGGGCCTCGACCCCCGCTAACGCTCGCGAATTAAAATATGGGGGATCTGAGATTCGAACTCAGGTCACCAGCTCTTCTGCCTTTGCGACCGCGTTGTGCGTTCGCAAAGTCCCAAAGCTGGTAGGATGCCAGGCTACCCCAATCCCCCGAAGTGGTATTGAAGAGAATCTACTGTCCGGCGCGATTTATAATGATATAAAAACCGCGCCGCATTGGAACCTTTATGCGCTCCGCCCTTTTTTCCGTCATCCTGGCCGCTATCCTGCTTTTTGGTTGCCTGCAAACCCCTTCGACGCCTTCGCTTTCATCGGTCGATTCTTCTGCTTCTTTGACGCCTTCCCCGTCGCTCTTTGTTCCTTCCCCGACGCTTTTGCCGGCCGCTTCCTCGTCGCTTCCTGCCCCGTCGCCTTCGCTTTCCATTACGCCGTCTCCCCGGTTGTTTGCATCCGGCTCGTGGCTGTACGTGCTGACGGGTTACGAAAAACCCGGGCTTTTGGGACGGATTGCAGCCACTCCGTCGCAAGGACTGGTCGTGGACGCGTTCAAACAGACGCCGGATGCGTGGTTTTCCAACGACGAGGTGGCGGCATTCAAGCAGAACCATTCCGTCGTGCTGGCGTACATGAGCATCGGCGAGGCCGAAGACTACCGTTTCTATTGGAAGCCTGAATGGGCGGCGAATCCGCCGGACTGGATGGGCAACGTCAACCCCCAGTGGGGCAGCCCGAAAGTCAAGTATTGGGACCCGGCTTGGCAAACCATCGCCCTCGATTACGTGCGACGGATAGCCGGCCAGGGTTTTGACGGCGCCTATCTGGACATCGTGGACGCGTACGAGTACTGGTCGGACGAGGACAACGGCGAACGCCCGTTTTCCGACGCGTCGTTTTCCGGCCAGCGCAACTTCTTGGACCGGGATGAGGCGGCGGCCCGCATGATTGCCTTCATCGCAGCCATTCGAGGTGCTGGCCGAAACATCAATCCGGATTTCAAGATCTTTCCGCAGAACGCGCAGCAACTCGCGGATTATCCGGATTATCTGGACGCCATCGACGGAGTCGGCCGCGAGGACACGTGGTACGTCGGCTACGACGACCGCAATGCGCCGGGAAGCCGGGCGGTTGCCTCCGATGCGGAACGCCTGGCTTACGAATTGGAGCCGTTGCGGAAAATCAAGGCCGCCGGGAAAACCGTCCTGGTCGTTGATTATTTCGACCCGGTGCAGGAAGAAGAAAAAAAGGATTTCCTGCAAAAGGCGGCCGTCGAGGGCTTCCCAGCGTATCCCGCGGATTCGCGAAAGCTGGATAACGTCCAGTCGCCTGTTGTGCCTCGTTGAAATACGGGGCCCTGTGTTGTTTCCCACAACTCTTATTAATCTGCGGCGATTCGCTTCACTATGCGTCGTCGGGGTCAGGGAACTTTTGAATACGTCCTGCTTCTCGGTGGCGTTCTGCTCATCGTCGTCCTAGCTATCGTCGTGCTGCAGAACACGTTCAACCAATCCACGCAGGGCATTTCAGAGATCGAGATGAAGAAATGCAAGGCCGCTGCCGGCGCGTCGCCTGCATGTTTCGCGGGGAGCATCTTCCAACCGTCGGCTTCTTTTTCCTCTTGGGAAGTGCCGGAAGGCACGTTGTGCGACTGCAGCAACTTCAATCCCGACGCGTTACCGGGTGGTTCGGAGCCGCAGACTGAGTTCAGCCGACCTTCCACTCTTTACTTCGCTGATTCGGCAGCCGTTTCTCCCGCTCCCGCCACATTGACCCGTCCGCGTCTGATTGGCGATGGCAAACGGTTGCGGCTGGTGTTGCAGCATTTCGTGTCCTCCACCTATTCCGGCCCCTTGCGGGTCGTATTGCCGGTTTCCAAAGACCGTGTCCAAAAACTGGTTGTAATGCCGTTTTCCCAACCCGTCTTATCGGAGTCGTTGGATGGATCGGGGCTGACCGTGCTGAAGTGGGACCAATTTCACCCGGTGAACAAAAAACAACTTTTCATCGTCATCGCCTATCTCAAGCCAGCCGACCGCAAGCAGGTCGAAAGCGAAATCCGGTCCAAGATTCCCAAAGTCACTGCGGCCAGGCCGGCCCACTTGCCGGAGGGCTTCGACGAGTACGTCCATCCTGGCGTTTCCGAATCATCGTTGACTTGTTTGCCGGAAGGCAGCAGCTGCGCCAACCCCTTCGGGCCTGCCTGTTGCAGCGGGCTTGCCTGTGATGCGGGCGCTTTCATGTCCTGCAAAAAGACCAGCCTGCCTACGCCGCTTCCCGTGCCCACCTCTACGCCCATGCCTATTCTGACGGCCACTCCTATTCCCACGTCCACCCCCACTGCTTTGCCTTCACCGACTCCCACGCGTCAACCCTCTGCCTGCGTGCAAGCGCGAGGCCAATGCGTCAGCGTGTTCGATGTAAGCGACGTCTACCGCAACTGCGTGCGCGGAAACGACGCTGCGCTTGACGCTTCCTGCGGCGTGGACACGTATTGTTGCGTCCCCCGGCCATCGGTTTTCCCGACTGCCAGTCCTATCCCGACCGCAACGCCGGCACCCGTGCCTACTTCCACCGCAACTCCATCCCCGACAGCAAGCCCGTCCGCAACGCCGGCACCCGGTGCGTATGTTGCCTGCGGGGCCAACGGCGCGGGAATGTGCTACAAGACGGTAAGCTACAACACCAACAACAACCACTTGGGCTGTCCCCTCGGCCTCCAGTCATTGGCTGAAAACGGCAGAGAGTGCTCCAATTTGGGCGCGTCCTGCTGCAAACAGCCCCCGGCGTCGTCCTGTGAATCCGTGGAAGGATTATGCATCGGCGGCCAGCCGTTTTACCCGGATGCCTGCAGTTGGCCGGAATTCGGCCGGGCGCCGGCTTCTTCGACCGGCTCGTGCAGCCCCAATTTGTTGTGCTGCAAGCCTTCGCCGTCGTACCAGGTAAGTGCGGCAGTGAAAATCCTCGCAACGCCGATGCCGGTTTCCACGCCGACGCCTACACTGGCTCCGACAACCATGCCTACGTCAACTCCAACGCCTACCGCCAGCCCTACGCCTTCTAGCGACTTGCGGTCCGTGAAAACGTGGGCATACCAACTCACCGGATATTCTGCGGTTGATTCTTTATCGCAACTGAAGGCGTCCAGCGCCCAGTTGGTCGTTATCGATGCGTTTTCGTCGACGCCCACCACGAAGTTCACCGCATCGCAAATACAAGAATTGAAGTCCGCGGGCAAGAAAGTCGTCGCGTATATGAGCATCGGCGAGGCGGAAAACTATCGTTATTATTGGAAGACGGGTTGGACAACCGGAAATCCGGCGTGGTTGGGCCGACCCAACAGTGCCTGGTCGCAAGGCGGCTCCATCAATGCCAAAGTCCGCTACTGGGATCCCCAGTGGCAGGCCGTCATTTTGGGCGATGGAGGTTATTTGGATCAAATCGTTGGCCTAGGTTTTGACGGCGTCTATCTGGACATCGTGGACGCCTACGAGTACTGGTCCGATCCGGCGCAGACGGCGGCATCTTCGGATCAACCGGTGGCCGAAATCGCGTTCAGCGACTCGTCGTTCAGCGGAACCCGTAATTACCTCGACGAAAATGTGGCGGCCGAACGCATGCTCTTATTCATCAAAGCCATCCGGGACCGGGCCCGCAAGACGCAACCGTCTTTCGTCGTCATTCCCCAGAATGCGCCGCAATTGGTCAATTATCGGACCGCCACCGGGCTTTCGTATACGGACGTCCTGGACGCCATTGGTAAGGAAGACACGTGGTATACGGATTATGGAACGACGGATTCGGTAACCCAAAAACTGGGCACGACCGCGTTGTTGCGTTCAACGCCCGACGGCCTCGGTAGCCTCCGCATCATCAAAGCCGCTGGAAAACCCGTCTTTTCCGTTGATTACTTCAACCCCGCGACGGATTCAGCCAAAGTGTCGGATTATTGCGCCAAAGCGGCGGTGGAAGGTTTTGTCGCGTACCCGGCCGATGCCCGCAATTTGGACGACGTATCGCGTTTAACGTGTTCTCCGATTCCGATGCTTTCGCCAACCCCGTCGCCTTCACTTGGTCCCGAGACGTTCACCTTGACCCTCCACTATGGGTCTAATTTCGTTTCCGTGCCGCTTTTCGACTCCAAATACGTCGGCGGCACGTGCGTATTCGACGGAAAAGACGTACCCGCTTGGCATTTCAACGGCCAGACGTATGACTCGGCCGGAAAGTTCTCGGACAAGTCCATCCGGCTTGAAGCGGGCAAAGGATACTGGGTTTCGTCGAACAACAAGCAGGACTGTACCGCGGTGTTTTCCGGAACCCGTTCTTTCTCCTCTTATGGACGTCTGGCCCTCCGCGGAGGAGGAAACCCGCCAAAATCCTACCGGGGTTGGAACATGGTTGGCGCATTGTCCAAAACGGCGTCTTTTGGCCAAGTCCGGAACGATTGCAAGATGATTTCCGGATTATTCGGGTATGTCCCCAGTGGCGGCTCTTATGAAAAAGTCGACGTGCTGCAACCTGGAAGAGGCTATTGGGTTTTCGTCGAAAACGATTGTTTCCTTGACGGAGATTCTTCCTCGCCCGTTCCTTCGCCGACTCCCCCGATATCGGTGACGACGCCGGAATTGCCCGCCCTTCCCTCCGTCGGGACGCCGACGCCCGCGCCTTCGCCTGGCGTTACCATCCGTCCAACTATTTTGCCGACGGTAACCCCTGTGGTGTTTGTAACTCCTACCCCTGTGCCGGAAGTGCCGAAAGTCTGCGCTTCCTACTTCAGCCGCAAAGGCTCCGCCCAGATGGTCCAAGGCACGTGGGCGGACGATCCCCAAATCACCGCGACGCGGGAAAGCTGTCTGGCCTACATGACGGCCAACATCCTAAGCAAGCCCTACTGCGCGCAGCCGGACGGCCAGTCCATCCTCATCGCCCTGATTCCCAAGTCCAAGTTTTCCTTCGAGCTTCCCGTCTTGACCTCGGAGGAAAAAATATACTCCCAGGTCTGCCTGCAGCCCTCCCCCAGCCCTTCCCCGTCGCCCACGGCCATCCCGACACCCAACTGCCTGGTCCAACTGCCTTTCTTGCAGATCGGCTGCCAACCCATCCCGACGCCCACGCCGCTGCCTTCACCGACTGCCGCACCCATGCCTGCGTCCGACACGCTTGTCTTTTCCACCGGCCAGACTAGTTTCCAGACCAGCGCCACAGATACGGCGACGGTCGACCTCAGTTACGTGCTTGTGCAGTCCTCTCTGGACGCGCCTTTTGACTTCGGCACGGTTAAAACCCGTTCGTTCTACTACGTCACGGATTCCAAACCCGCAGGCAAAGCAGTCCAGGGAATGGTCTTTTACCGTGACCCGACGACGAGCAATTTCGTACCCTACATCCATCCGGGCGCCGTGCGATCTTCCGACGGCCGCGTCAGCACGAACTTCGTCCCGTATTCGTACGGCACGCAACGCGTCGACATCCGGTTCAACGCGGATGGGATAAATTTGGGACCGACCGAGCCGGATTTCATGGATTTCGTCATTTTCGTCCCCGACGGCCCGGGCGGCCCGTCTTTCCAGATTGACGTCGGTTACGGCGACCAATCAACGCCTCGCTTAGGTTCATCCACGCAATCAGGTGTCGCTTATGGGTAACGTTTTTACTAAGCATGTATCCCTCGCGATGTTGGGCGTATCCGCCTTGTTGCTTTTGGTCGTTGCCTTTTCATCGCCCGTTCAAGCCGCCACTTCCAGCCGTTGCAACAGCCCACCGGGCAGCATTTTCTGTCCATATTATCCGCAATACGGTGGCGGCATCACCCCCGGGCAATGTTGTGGCATTCAAACCACGCGGACGTCCTGTGAGGGAAACAACGTCGTTTCCGTCCGTTATACCCCCACTTGCCTGACCAAGCAGCCCGGCGGTTGCGGCCCGACCACGAAGACCGTGCTGTCCCAGACGTCCTGTCCGTCCACCACGTCGTGGGGCGGTTACTATTGCAAAGGCAACGCGGTGTACCGCGCGCAAGCCGTGTACGCCGGACGATGTTCCGGAACGTCGTGCGCCACCGGTCCACAGACGGGCACCAACGAGGTGTTCGTCCAGACGTGTTCCTCGGGCCAAACCTGTTCGAACGGGGCGTGCGCCGCCAGCGCACCTGCCCCCACGGCCCGGCCTACCGCTGTTCCCCCATCCATTCCGACGGTTACGGTCCGGCCTACGTTTACGCTTCCCTGGCCCACGTATGTCCCGCCTACGCCCAGCCCATTCAACCCGTTGCCGCGGCCCACTCTCGCTCCTACTCCCGTTGGAACCGGCCAAACTTGCCAATCCGTCGGCGGAAGTTGCGTCCCGCAATACAAACTGGGCGACAATCCCTGCCCAGCCGGCCAAACCATATCCGGCGCATCCTGCCCGCAACGGCTCCCGGGTGCTCGGAGTACGGTCGTCTGTTGCACGGCGCCTTCAGCAACTCCAGTTGTAACCGTCATGCCGGCTCCGTCGTGTCCGCCGGTCGTGGTTCCCCGTTGTCCGATTGGATCCGCTTTGACCTATTATCCCCGAAGCCTTAGTGCTTCCGGTTGTCCGTTGCCTCCGACATGCTCCACGCCTACGCCGGTTCCTTCCGCAACGCCATCGACTTGTGACGCCGCAGGCGGGACGTGCGTCTTCATCAATGATGCCATCGAGCCCGGGAAAACGTACAACCCTTGTTCCAACGGCGGAACGAGAATCCCCAATGCCGTTTGTGGATCTCTTGGTTTCGGCAAAGTGGGCCAGATTTGCTGCACGAAGACCCCGGTAGTGCCTCCCGTGGTAACGGTTGTGCCCCCGATTTTTTCGGAAGTCACGTACAGCCGCGCCTGTTATTCCGAAAAGGAATGCCCGGTCCAGCAAGGCGACGCGACGTGCGTCAAATCTCCCGCGTATGCGGCAGACCTCTGTGCGGGGTACCGCATCGCCAACGTGGGCCGTGAATGTTTCACGTATGCGCAATGCGTCGCGTTCAACAAAGGCAAATGCATCCCGGCCCCGGCTTACCCCGGTGATAAATGCGGGCCGAACGGGTATCGCAGGCTCCTTGAACCGGCAGAATGCCCCTCCATTTTCGATCCGGTCTGCGGGACCGACGGAAAAACGTACCCGAACGCGTGCGAAGCCAAGAAAACCAATGCCGGTTACAAACCGGGCGTCTGCAAACCCAAGCGCGAAATCAAAGGCCCCGGTTTCAAGACGCCGAGGGGCAGCTCGGTCAAAAGCGCTGGAACCACGAGCGTTTCCATCGAAATCTCGACGTCCAGTACGGGTTTGCCGCCGGTCGTCGTTCCGACGGTGTCCAGCGTTCCATTGCCTTCGCCTACCGTGGCTCCAACGGCGGTTCCAACGCCGAATTGCCTCTTCCGTCTTCCGTTGTTCGGAGGAATCAGCTGCTCTCCGACTCCAGTGCCTCTGCCTTCCCCGGTGCCCACTTCCGTAGTCACTGCGGTTCCTTCCCCCACGCCGTTTCCGACCGTAATCCCCCGCCCCACGGCTACCCCGTCCGTTGCTCCGACGGTCCTGCCTACTTTCGTGCCTACAACGTGGCCCCGTCCCAGCGTTTCGGTGGCGCCGACTGCGTTTCCGACGGCGGTTCCCACGTGGATACCTACTGCGTCTCCCACTGCGACCCCGACTGCCATCCCGAAGGTCAACCTGCATTGCTACGGCTTCCTTTCGTATCCGTGCGGCATTCCGCCTGCCTGTCCTTCGGGCTGGACTACCATTGACGGAACCTGCATCCAAGGTGGAGTGAACCGCACCTGCATTGCACCGCCGTTCACGCTGTCCTGCATTGATTCCGCCGGCGCCACGACCTCGAAGTGTCCTTCCGGTTACACTGGCAGTTACGTGTCTTCAGTCAATCCCGGGGACTGCCGTTGATTGGCTTTCCAATCAGGCTGTGGCGTTTGTCCCAAGTCTATAGCAAACCAAGAAAGTAACCCGGCCCAATAGTCTTGGTTTGCTATCTAGCAAAGCTTGCCAAATAGTCGTGAAACATGCAAGCTTTGCTATACTGTCGCGCTGCCTTAGGGCACAAAAAAAGTTGCGGCGTCTTTACCCGTCTATCGCGTCGGCTATTTTGTCCATCTTGACGCGCGTCTGCCCGCCCGAGTCGCGTTCGCGCAGCGTCACGGTGCCGTCTTCCAGCGTCTGGTGGTCCACGGTGATGCAGTAGGGCGTTCCCAGTTCGTCCTGGCGCGCGTAACGCTTGCCAATCGAGCCGGATTCGTCGTACACGCTCTGCGGCAAGGTCTTTTTCAAGGCCGTGTAGACGTCCCAGGCTTTTTCGCCCAAACCGTCTTTTTTCATCAACGGAAAAACGGCCACCTTGATGGGCGCCACGATGGGGCTTAAATGCAGGATGGTCTTGACTTCAACGGCGGGCGTGGTGGGTTTGCGGGCCTTTCCGTCAGCGTTGGCGGAATTGCCTTCATTCGCGGCGGCTTTGGGTGCGTCCTTCTTCTCTTCAAACGCGTCTAACAACAGCGTAAAGACCAGGCGGTCCAGGCCAAAGGACGGCTCGATGACGTGCGGCACGACTTTCTGCTTGGTCGCTTCGTCGAAAACCGTCATGTCTTTGCCGGATTCCTTGGCGTGAGCCAACAGGTCGAAATCCGTGCGGTTGGCGATGCCCATCAGTTCCTTCCAACCCCATTCAGGATAGTCATACTCGACGTCCCACGTTTCCTTCGCGTAGTGCGACAATTCGTCCGATCGGTGCTGGCGCAGGCGCACCTTGGTCAGGCCCAAACCGGCAAACCAGTCCAGCGCTTCGGCCAGCCAATACGCGTGCCACCGCGTTTGGATGATTTTTTTCTTGACGGCATCGCCAAAGGACATTTCGTGGCCCGTGTGGCCGGTTTTTTGGTCTGCTTCGGTGCAGAACAACGCCTTGTGCTTCGAAATACGGTCAAAATCCGGGCAGTCGTCCAGCTTGTCGGGATGCAGGAAGAACTCGATTTCCATTTGTTCGAACTCCCGTCCCCGGAAGACGAAGTTACGCGGTGAAATCTCGTTACGGAAACTGCGTCCGGCTTGCGCGATGCCGAACGGCAAGGCCTTGCGACCGATTTGTTGCAAGTATTTGAAGTTGGCGAAGATGACCTGTGCCGTTTCCGGACGCAGATAGGCGTAATTGTCTTCGGTCGCTCCGACGGACGTCTTGAACATCAGGTTGAATTTCTTCGCCTCGGAAAGCGCGCCTTTGCAATCCGGACAGGCCAACTTGTGCTTCTTGAAAAGTTCGTTCAGCTTCGCCTCGGAAATGCCGTCCACGCTCTCGTGGAGTTCCTGTTCGATCAGGTGGTCGGCACGGAACCGGTGCTTGCACTTCTGGCACTGCACCAGGGGGTCGTTGAACGCGTCCACGTGTCCGCTGGCCTTCCAGATGCGGGGATGTGTCAGAACAGCGCCATCCAGGCCCAGCATGTCTTCGCGGTTCTGCACGAAGCGACGCCACCAGCTCTGCCTTACGTTGGCCTTCAATTCGGCGCCGGCCGGTCCGTAGTCGAAGAAGCCGCCGAAACTGCCGTAAATCTCCGCCGAGGGAAATACGAATCCGCGGCGGACGCAGAGGTTGATCGTCTTTTGGATTTTGGAGTCTTCGGGCATCAAATCAACTCGAGGAATTCTTCGTGTGTCAGTCCGGCTTGCCTTATGATGGCTCGGAGCGTGCCTTTGGCGACCTCTCGGTGCTTGGGAACGGTAAGCCGAGTAAAGGGTGCTGTTTCTTTCCTTAAAATGATGTGGCTTCCGGTATGATGGTCGATTCGGAAGCCGATTCTTTCGAAGGTCTTGACGACCTCCGTTCCGGAGAGCACGGGCAATTTCATGCGCTCACGGCGACGATTTCGGCCTTCCTCCCTGGGATTTTTTCTCCGTGTTTTTTCAGGCTTTCAAGGTAACCTTGGATAGCGTCTTTGATGTTCTTGAGCGCCTCGGCCTTGCTTTTGCCTTGGCTGACGCATCCGGGCAAGTCGAGGCACTCCGCCACGAAGATGCCGTCTTCATCCTGCGAAACGATGACCTTGTACTTCATGTCTTCCATGCAGATGGTGCTACTAGACCTAGATAAAAACAATCGGTATAGGAAAAATCAACCCAATCTGGTGATTATGAGTATAAAAAGAAAAAACGGAACGCGGCTTCACACCCTGTAGCCGGTCTTGTCGGCGACGAGCCGGCCGATGACTGGCAGCATGACGTCCGCGCCTTGGTACGTCTTGTACGCCATGTACAGCGGCACGCCGACAAAGACCAGTCCGTACGCCAAGAAGGCCAGCATGCCCAGGATGGGAACCATGAACGACAACAGTCCTCCCACAATCATCACGGGCAGGTACAAAAGACCCATGGCCAAGCCCCAGACGAGGGCCTGCGCGCCATGGAATTTGGCCTTGGCGTTCTGTCCCATCAAGGCGATGACTGCCAGCAGCCAGAAGACGTAGCCAACGGCCGGAACCAGCATGTCGTTCGAAGCGGAAGCGGGTTTGGCCGGTGCGGCGCCGGGAAGCGGGTTGGAATCCGCCGGCGTCGACGCGGCGGGTGAATCGGTGTGTTCGGCATCGCGCGGCAGCGGGTTGGAGCCCGATGTTTCCGAAGGCAACGGGGCGGATGGGGCGTGTTCCGCATCGGCCGGCAGCGGGTTCGAAGAATCAACCAACAGTATCACCGGATTCAACAACGAAATCCGGCCTTAAAAGGACTACTCCTTGCTTGGAATACGCTCCCATGACCAACACTTCCGACAGAAACAGGCCGATTTGTTTGGGTGCGAAATTCACGACGCAGACCACTTGCTTGCCCGCGAGTTCTTCGGGTCTGTATACCTGCGTAATTTGCGCGCTGGATTGCTTCACCCCTAACTGGCCCAGGTCAATCCAGAGCTTGTACGCCGGTTTCTTTGCTTCTTTGAAGACTTCCGCCTTGACGATGCGGCCGATGCGCATGTCGATCTTCTTGAAATCCGTCCACGTGGCGGCAGGCGTGTGGTTCGTGTGGGTAAGGTTCATGGTAGTTGCTTTGGATTCGACTGTTTTAATAGCATCCAAGTAAGTAACCTGCAATAGAGTCGTGGTTTGCTATAGTATTGCCGGAACTGTTCGGTTTTTTTTCCTGCGAGAGGCCGTCATGCGGATGCTTTTTTTTCCTTCTTGGGCGGTTTACCCTCGGCCTTCTTTTCAAATCAGCCCTTCCGTTTCTGTCCATCCCATCATTCGGTTCATGTTCTGCACGGCCTGTGACGCCGCGCCTTTGAGCAGGTTGTCGATGGCCGACACGAACACGGCACTCTGGCCGTCGAACGCAAAGCCGCCGATCGTCGCGCCGTTGTTTCCTGCAGCCGTCTTCATCGTCGGCACTTCCGGTTGGACGTTGACCAACGGTTCGTCGCGGTAGAACGCGTCGAATGCCGACTGGAGGCCATTTGATCCAAAGGCGGAAACGTCCAGTCCCACGACGTGGACCGTCGCCAGCAGGCCTCGGAAGGCGTCGACCACGTGCGGCACGAACGTGTAGGGCCGCGTCACGTACTTGCCGATTTCGGGTTTCTGGTAGTGGTCCTGCAGGCCGTAAGGCACGACGTTTTGTTCGTGATCGTATTTCTTGCTCTTGCCGCCGCCTGAGTATCCACTCTTGCAGTCGAAGGCGACGGCGGCGAATTGGTTTTTCAGCGGCAACGCGGCCAGGATGCATGCCGTTGCGTAGCAGCCCGGATTGGCCACTTTCTTCGAGTTCTTGATGGCGTCGCGATTGGTCTCCGGAAGGCCGTAGGTGAACGCGGGGTCGAACCGATGCGCCGGGCTCAAGTCGATCAGCCGGGTCGTAATTTGGGGTGCGGCCGCTTTGGCGTCCTCGGGAGGAATGGCCAAAAAAACGATGTCGGCCTCGTTGGCCTGCTCGAACGTCACATTGTCGTAGATGACGTGCAGGTTGGCCGGCGAATCGGGGTGCACGACGTGGATGGATTTTCCGGCATGCTCGCGGCTTACGGCAACGACGCCGTCGACGGACGGATGGAACGCCAATAACCGGACCAGTTCATGTCCGGCGAATCCCGATGCTCCGAAGACTACGGCGGTCGTCATGACACTACCTTGTCGAACGCGTCAATAAAACGGTTGACCTGAAGCGCAGAAAGAGTCAGCGGCGGCAACAACCGCAGCGTCTTGCCGTGGACCACGCTGACGAGAATGCCGGCCTCTTGCAGTCCCTTGCGTACGATCTCGGCATCCTTTTTCAACTCGATGCCAATCATCAGTCCCTTGCCCCGTACGTCGGCCACTTCGCTCTTCTGCAACCGGCGGATGCCGTCCATGAGCTGGTTTCCTCGCGTTTTCGCGTTCCGCATCATGCCTTCGTTCACGATGGCGTCCACCACGGCGTGCGCGATGCCGGTGACGAACGCGTTGCCGCCGAAGGTCGACGCGTGCTGGCCCGGTTTGAAGTCCAACCCGCGCGCCAGGGTGGCGCCGATGGGCAGGCCGTTGGCCAATCCCTTGGCCGTGGTCACGATGTCCGGCCGGCCGTGATGCGCCAGGTATTCGAAGAAGGTGCCGGTGCGGCCGTTTCCGGTCTGCACCTCGTCCAGGATCAGAAGAATTCCTTTCTCATCGCAGACTTCGCGGACTTCATTGAGGTAATCGGCGGAAGGCACGATTACGCCTGCCTCGCCTTGGATGGGCTCGACGATGAACGCGGCCGTTTCTGGAAGAATGGCTTTGCGTAACGCGTCCGTATCGTTGAAGGGGATGAAGTCCACTGGCAACGCCAACGGTTCGAATTCCTTTCGGTACTTGGCGTCGGCCGTTGCCGAGAGGCTGCCCAACGTGCGGCCGTGAAACGCGTGGTGGCAGGCGATGAAACGCCGCTTTCCGCTTTCGGCGATGGCCAGCTTCAAGGCACTTTCGTTCGCCTCGGTTCCGCTGTTGCTGAAGAATGCTTTGTCCATGCCGCCGAGCCGTCCCAGGGTGGCCGCCAGGCGTTCGGCGTCTTCGGCCTGGAACAGGTTACTGACGTTGGTCAGTCCCGCCGCGTGTCCCTGCACCGCTTTGACAAATGCCGGGTGTGAATGTCCCAATGGGCAGCAGGCGATGCCGCCGATGAGGTCCAAGTATGTCCTGCCATCCGCGTCATTGACTTCACAACCGCTTCCGGAGCGCAAGGCCAGGGGGTAACGTTTGTAGGTGTTCATCAGGCCCGGTTCGGCCTTGGTTTTGGCATTCATGGTTTCACCATGGTCTTGGGCAAGCGCAGAGCTTTTTGGATGGTGGATGAGTCGGGTTTGATGCCGTACCAAAACACGATCCACTCTCCGGCTTTTTGCGAGCCGTCGGCCTGTTTGAGGTACCATGGATTCACCGGGTTGTGCACAGACGAGCGCCACATCAGGTCCGGGTAGGCATTCTTGATTTCCTGCCAGATGATCTTGGCCAATCCGGTGGCCTGGGATTTCTTGGCGATGGCGAACTTGTCCAAGTAGCATTTTTTGTTGAGCCTCTTGACGATGGCGATGCCGGAGTAGTTCTTCTCCACGATGACGCGCTCGACCGGCTGACGGAAGT
The DNA here is from genome assembly GCA_016188965.1 of Microcaldota archaeon. Classification (GTDB taxonomy): domain Archaea; phylum Micrarchaeota; class Micrarchaeia; order Norongarragalinales; family Norongarragalinaceae; genus JACPGT01. The sequence goes on from JACPGT010000002.1 coordinate 170,560, forward strand.
AATCAGATATCAGGCTCTTGCCGAAGCTTTCCTCCAACAACGACCGGATGGCGGCGCGGTTGAGGCCCCGGAAGGACTGGGCTGACTTCAGGTTGGCTCCGCTGCGCAACAGAGTGCCGGAGCCCTTGATGGTGAACAATTCCTGCAGGAGGCGGTCCGGCGCGCATATTTCCACGATCGTCTGCGGCACTTCCTGCAGCAATTCACGGATTTCCTCGACCTTGACGCGCATGCCTTCGGTGATGACGCCGGCTTTCAGCAGCGCGGGCAGTTCGTTTTCGACGTCGATGGTGGACATGATCTTGCCGCCGCTGTCCAGGATGCCTCCGGTAGACGTGATGAGGATGAATTTTTGCGGCCGCACGCGCCGGACCACTTCGCGCGCCAGCGTGTCGGCGTTGACGTTGAACCATCCGGTCTCTCCAGGCGCCATGGAAGCCAGGACCGGGATGAATCCGGATTGGCACAATGCCCGCAATTGGGCCGCGTCGATGCGGTCCACGGTTCCGACGTGTTGCAGGTCCACGCCTTGCACCGAAGCCCGTTTGGAGGCGTGCAGCAGACGCATGCCGTTGGCGTTGATGGCGCGGCCGCCTTTTCGGTTGACGGCCGCGACCAGTTTGGAAGTGGCCTTGTCCAGCACGCGGTGGACGACTTTCATGGTCCGTGCGTCCGTCACCCGCAAGCCGTCGATTTTCTGCATCGGGATGCCGCGGCGGGCCAGTTCGGCATCGATCTGGCTGCCGGCGCCGTGTACCACGATGGGTGTGAGCCCCAGGCTGGAAAGGAATGCCAGGTCCTGTGCGATGCCCTGCGGCTGGTTTTCCAGCGTTTTGCCGCTGACCTTGATGACGGCGAAGCGGTGCGCCGGCAGTTGGGAGAACGCGCGGTGGAACAGTGCGACTTCGCGGTCCAGGCCGAACATACGCAAGGCGTTCAACACGACGCTCTTCATGCCCGTCGGCCCCCCGCCACTTCTTCCAGAAACGCCGCGGCTTTGTTCAGGCTGGCAAAGGAGACGTATTCGTTGGGTTTGTGGGCCTGCGCGATGCTGCCCGCGCCATAGACCACCGCGTTGACGCCCGCGGCCTCAAACGTGCCCGCATCCGTCCAATACGGCACTTTGTTCTCCGATGCGACGAACGGACGGCGGTTGTCCAGCGGCCCTTCCGCTTGCTTGACGCTTAATCGCGTGCCCGTCGGCAGCGTCGTCTTGATTCTTCGGATGACGTCGGCCGCCCGCTGAAAGCTGCGGATAGAAACCGTGGCCGTGCACGAAGACGCGCGGATGTTCCCGCCGGCGGCCTGGGCGGCGATGGCCGAGACGTTGACGTTCCATCCGTCATGTGACTGCAAACCGTGCAACGCCGATACCGCGGCGCCGGCGGCACTTGCCTTTCGGCTGGAGGAGTGTCCGCCGCTTCCGTGGAACGTCAATTCGACTTGCACATAGCCGGGGTGGCGCGCGATCACGCGGTTTTCCGTCGGCTCCATCACCACGGCGCCCCGGAGGCCTTTGGCAATGGCTTTTCCTGTTGCCGTCTTGAGAAAACGCGCGGCGCCGGTCTGGGGCCCGCATTCCTCATCCGTCGAGAGCAATGCGGCTAAATCCTTTGCGCCGCCTTGCGTCGCGTCTAGGATGGCCTGGATATTGCCCTTGGTATCGCACGCGCCCAGGCCGTATACTCGCCCGGCATGCGTCCTGGCCTTCAGCGGGTTGCATTTCCAGCCATCCGCGCGCACGGTGTCCATATGCGCATTGAACATCACTCGTGGTTTTCCCCACGTGCCCAGCACGTTGCCCGCAACCATACGCACTCGGGCGCCGCGGGCCTCAAGCTCGTGGCGCAGGTGGCGCGTCATGGCGGCGTAGTTTGCGCCGGGATTCTGCGTGTCGATGGCAATGAGTTGTTCCAAGGTCATGGGCGATGTTCTCCTACGGTTTCGGGCCTTTTTCCGATTCGGCGTCTTTTCGGATCTGCGCTTCAATGAGGCGCTTGGCCTGGCGGAACGGGATTCCTTTCTCAATGGCCAGTTTCTCGGCTTTTTCCGTCTGGACCAGCGGTTCGCACAACGCGGCCAATTTCTTCGCATCGGGCTTCACGGCCGCGACGAATTCCGCCATGAGGCCGGGTGCGGCTTCGCATTCCACCAACGCGTGCATTAGGGCCTTCTTGGTCCACTGCGAGTCGCGGTTGTAGCCGGTAAACGCGCTTTTGCCCACGTCACACAACTGGACCAAGGATGCTTGCGCCACGGATGCCTTGGCCTTGGTCACTTCCAAAAAATCCGGATTCTTCTTGTGCGGCATCACGCTGGAGCCCGTACAAAATTCCTCCGGCAGCGCGAACAGCGCCTGACCCGGCATGGATAAGACCATGTACGTCTGCGCCAGCTGGCTCAAATGATTCATGGCCTTCACGATGCGAAAGACCAGGCTTGCTTCGCTTTCCCAGCGCTGCTGCACCGCGTCCAGGCTGTTGGAAAACGGCTTGGAAAAGCCCAACTTCTTGGCCGTGCTTTCAGGCGCCAGCTTGAAGCGCGTGCCGAAACCCGCGCACGCGCCCAACGGGCACTCATCGTACAACTCCATCCATTGGGCGAAGTCGGCAGCATCCCGGCGGAACGCGACGGCATATGCCTGCAGCCACCGGGCATACGTGAATGGCACGGCGGTCTGGTGGTGCGAATACCCCGGCATGGGCGTGCCTTCGTGATTTCGGGCCGTTTTTTCCAACGCGTCCGCCAACGCGACCAGGTTCTTCTGCCACTGCGCTGCCTTGTCGCGCATCAGAAGCCGCGTGTCGCATGCCACTAAGTCGTTGCGGCTCCGTCCGGAGTGCAGTTTCTCCCCGGCCGGCGTGCGCGCCGTCACGAACGCCTCGACGGCCGAGTGGACGTCCTCGAATCCGTTCAATGACGGCGGGTGTTGCCGAGCCTCGGCCAACGCCTTCCTGATTTGGGTAAGCTCGGCGCTGTCAAGGTAGCCCTGCTCGTGCAGCATCTCGGCGTGCGCCTCGTTGGCCTGCACGTCGTACGGCAACAACATCTCATCCAATGCCGCAAATGCCTTCGCGTCGTAGCCGGCGCAATAGTCGATGACGTCCTTGCGCGGCGTCTTCACGAACGCGCCGCCCCACAGCTTGTTGTCCTTGCCTTTCATGTGCTTTGCATCCACCGGGCCTTGCCTGACGCGTCTTGCACGGAACCGGGCCCATGTAAGAACAACAGCAAGGCTTTTTGAGCATGCAGTCGGTTCCCCGCCTGCTCCAACACCACGCTTTGCGCACTGTCGAACACGTCCTTGCTGACTTCCACGCCTTTCTGCGCAGGCAGGTCATGCATGAAGACCACATCCGGCCGGGCATGCGCCATCAAGGCGGCGTTGACCTGGAATCCCTTGAACGCCTTGAGGCGCACGTCTTTTTCCGCCTCATCGCCCATGCTGACCCACGTGTCGGTGTAGACCACGTCCGCACCGGACACCGCGGCCTTGGGCTCATCAAAGGCATGAATGAAGTCGCCGAAAGCCGCGCATTTCTTCATAATGGCCGTGTCTAATCCATATCCTTCCGGCGTGGCGACGTTCAGATGGATGCCGAGCATGCTGCATGCCAAGGCCAATGACGCGGCGACGTTGTTGCCATCGCCCACGTATGCCACCTTCGCTTTCGGCCCCTTGTGCGCCAATATAGTCTGTGCGTCCGCCAGTGCCTGGCAGGGATGCTCCTGGTCGCACAATGCATTGATGACCGGGACCGGCGAGTGCAACGCCAGCTCTTCCAGCAAGCCGTGCCGATAGACTCGTGCGGCCAGGAAGTCCGAAAACAGGCCCACCATGTGCGCTGTATCCTCTACGTCTTCCTTGCCGGCGCCGAATTGCGAGCCGGCTAGATCCATGAAGTGCCCGCCGGCCTGCTGGATGGCCGCTTGGAAGGACATCCGCGTCCGCGTGCTGGTCTTTTCCGTGTAAAACGCCAGGGCCACGCCCTCCAACGCCTTGCGGTACGCCCCGGGGTTTTTCTTGACGGCATCCGCCAGGTCCAGCACGTGCCGCAGCTCGTCCGCCGACAGGTCCGTCACGGACAAGAAGTGCCGGACTTCAGGCCGTGGCATGGACCGTCGCCTCCTGGTTTTTCTGCGTCATCCAATGCGGATGCCGCGCCGTCGTCGTGCTCAACGCGTACAGCGCGCCGAAGCCCGCGGATTGCCGCTGGTCGAACGTGCTGTTGCGTCCGTACGTGGCGTGCACCCGCTGGTACAGGCCATCCGGTGCTTTTCGGGCAATGACGTGCATGCCGCCTTTGAACAGCTTCAGCTTGACCCATCCGTTGACGTTAGCCTGCGTCGCGTCCATGAACGCACGCGTGGCGTCCATGACGGGCGAATGCCACAATGCGCCGTAGGCGTATTCGGCAAACTTCTGGTCCATCGTCATCTTCAGCTGGTTCAGCTCCTTGGGAAGGCATGTTTTTTCCAAGTCGGCGTGTGCCGCGATGACGGCCAGAGCCGCCGGGCACTCGTAATACTCGCGGCTTTTCAGGCCGATGACACGGTCCTCGATCTGGTCGATTATCCCGATGCCGTGGTTTCCCACCACGCGATTGAGCGCTTCGATCAGCGCCGCTCCGCTGTGGAGCATTTTCGTGCCGTCCAACTCCGCGCCAGCCAAGGTGCCCGCATCGAAAGTGAGGGTAAGCACCTGTGCCGCATCCGGCGTCGCGTCCAGCGGCTTGACCCAGTCCAGCGCATCGGTCGGCACCTCCTGGTCTTCGATTTCGATGGATCCCCCGCAGACGGAGCGGCCCCACAAATTGGCATCCACACTGTAGCCCGTCTTCTTGATGGGCACCGGAATGCCTTTTTCGACCGCGTATTCCAACTCTTCCTCCCGGTTCAACTGCCAGTCCCTCACCGGCGCCAGGACTTCCAGCTGCGGAGCGAGGGCCTTGACCGAGACTTCAAAACGCAAGTAATCGTTGCCTTTGCCCGTGCTGCCGTGCACCACCGCGCCAGCGCCGGTTTTCTCGGCTTCCTGCACCAGGTACTTGGCAATCAGCGGCCGACCCAACGCCGTGGAGCACGGGTAGGTCCCTTGGTAGAGGCAGTTGGCGTGCACGGCTGGCGTGACGTAATCCTGGGCGAACTCCTCCTTTCCGTCAATCACCGTCGCATCGATCGCGCCCAACTTCAGCGCTTTTTGGCGCGCCTCCGCCATGCCCTGTTCCCGGTATTCCTTCTGCCCCAAATCCACCGTCACGGTGGCCACCTGCAGGCCCAAGTCTTGCAGCAACGTCAGCAGGATGGACGTATCCAACCCCCCGCTGTACGCCAGCACCACTTTCTTGTGTTTCCGGTATTCGGTTTTGTTGTGGATTTTCTCAATTAGGTCCATGTGATGGTTAACCCCCCATTCCGGTGCAAAGCCGGGAACCCATCGGGCGCCGCAAGGTATTTTAACATTGTGACAAAAATGATACAAATAGCTCAAAAAGTGATTCAAATGAAACACAGGAAAAAATCCTTGCCGTCCCCTGCGCTTGCGGTGTCCGCCGCATCCCGCATCGCCGACGCGCTGGCTGCCGACGTACACTACGCCAAAGCCATTGAACTGGGAATCGCCAACCTCTCCGCCATCGCCCAGCAACTGGCGGAGAAAACCGGCTGCTCTCCCTTGGCTGCGAAAGTTGCCGTCGCCCGCTGGGCTCGCGGTCGCAAAGCCGCCGCAACGGCCGTGGCGGAGCGCACCCGCCGCATCCTCTCCCGCTCGACTCTCTACCTACAGAACGACGTGGCCGTTTTGGTGCTGGAGAACAATCCGTTGACTCACCGCGCTGTCTTTTCGCTGCAGGACGAACGCATCCTCTCCATCGTCATCAGCGCCCGCAGCATCACCCTCATCGGGCCGCCGGAAAGCATCGCCCAGGTGGAAAAAAAGCTGGACAGCCACTTCCTCAAGCGCTTGGACGGCCTCTGCCTGCTCCAGCTGTCTTCCACCCAGGAGATCGAGGACGTGCCCGGCGTGTACGCCGCCGTGTTGGATGCGTTGGCGCGCCGCGGCATCAACGTGCTGGAAACCTCGTCCTGCTACACCGATACGAATGTCGTGGTGCGCCGCTCCGACGCGGTCAAGGCCTTCGAGGCGTTGGAAGACGTCTGCGGCAAGGTCCGGGACTAAATGTCCCCTCCTCCTTTCGTGGGTGCCGGACGCTACGCCACGGTGCGCAGCAGCCGGATGACCAACAGGATGACGGCAATCAGCAGCAATACGTGCAGCAATCCGCCGAACGTGTACGCACTCAAATTGCCCGTAATCCACAGCAAGATCAGGATGACGATCAAAAGTTCGACGGCATCCATTCTTGAATCCCTCCCCGCAATGCAAGTTTTTGCCTACGCATCCTCCACACTTTTGACCTGTCTGGTATTTTCAAGTTCGGGCCAATGCCTTCCACGCGCATAAATGCCCTTTTCGGATGGCTTTCCCTTGTCTAAAAAAGACGTCTGCATTGCCCTTTTCTTCGGAACATTTTTCCCGTTTGCCTCGGATGCAGCCTCTGTGCTTCGTTGCCAAGGGTTATTACCTTGGTACGCCATTGAATGGCTATGGATGCGCCGAAGAAATTCAAGAAACCCCAGAACCCGAACTGCCAGTGGGGCAAACCCACCCAATTCGAGCACAAACGCCGCCCGAAACGCTAACTCCGATTCAGGCAAATCTTTTTTTTACCAACCGCCAGCGCACGCCAACTGCTGAACCCGGTGCGTTGAATCCAAAATACGGGAAATGAATGCGGCGCTAGGGCAAAGGGATGGCGGCGTGCGTCGCATGTGCGTAGCAGGCAGTCGGAATTCATGCCCCCGTTGGCATTCCGGGAGAGAATATTTCGGCCGCTGTTTTGCATGCGCGGAATGTTGTCGTCTTAGTAGCGTCTCCGGTAGGTTTCGATGGTTGACTTTTGCAAACCGGAAAGAATTTTTGTACCGCTGGCTTGCAGTTGTCGTGGGTTTCCGTCATCCGCAAAGGCGAGGCCAGAGCACGTTCGAGTATGTTTTGCTGTTGGGCGGCTAATTTAGGTATGAGTAGTGCGCACTAAGGCCAGGACTGAATGCGGCCGCCGGGAATCGAACCCGGGCAACGAGCTTGGAAGGCTTATTCCACCCGAGCAGTACACGATGTCTGCTGGGGCGTTCGAATCATACCAATGCCCGCGCTTTTCCCTAAAATGCTTTCAAGAAAAAGCGCTTTAGACCACGGCCGCTTATTGCTCCTTTTGTTTTTCCGCCTTAAAAAATGGCAATGGGGGATCTGAGATTCGAACTCAGGTCACCAACTCTTCCGCCTTTGGGACTGCTTTCGCATTCCCCAAGTCCCGAAGCTGGTAGGATGGCCAGGCTACCCCAATCCCCCATTTGGACACGAAAAGGAGCGTTCAATACTTTGAACGAATAGGCTTTAAAGATTGATTTTTAGGCCGGTTTTCATCAGGCACGCCGTCTGCTGCTGCATTCCGGTTTTTGCTTTTCGGCCGCGTACCGTCTCAGCTAGCAATCAGGCCCAGCGTCTGGGCGATGAGGTAGGCGTTGAACATGAGGATGATCAAAGCGAACAGCCCGGCCACGATCGTAGTGACTTTGTTGTTCACCAAATTACCCATGACGTCCGCTTTTGCCGTGTAGTAGATCAGCGGAATCAGCGGCAGTGGAATCATCAGGCTGAGGATGACTTGGCTGTAGACTAGGATTTTCAAAGGCTCGATGTTCAACGCCACCGCCACCAAGAGGGGGATGACGTTGATGATGCGGGTGATGATGCGCCGCATCGTTACGCTCAAGCGAAAGTCGGTGAGGCTTTCCATGATGGACTGGCCCGCCAAAGTGCCGGTGATGGACGATGCGATGCCCGCGGATAGCAGCGCGACGGCGAACACGAACGACGCCAGCGATCCGAACAGCGGCGTGAGCGTGCGGTAGGCGTCGTCGATCGTAGCCACCGGGATTCCGGATTGGTAGAACGCGGCAGCGGCCATGATCAGGATGGCGGCGTTGATGAATCCGGCGATTAGCAGCGAGCCGACGTTATCCACCACGTGGTACTTCATGAGCGTCGCGGTTGGCAACTTCTCGTGATGGTCCTGGCGTTTTTTCTTCAGCAGCCAGGAGTGCACGAACAGCGCGTGCGGCATGACGGTGGCGCCGATGATGCCCACGGCGTACAGAATGGTGTGGCCGTTGAGCAGGGGTGTGAAGGAATGCAGGGCGATGAGGCCGGCGTCGGGTTGGGTGATGAACAATTCGTACACGTAGCCCAAGCCGATGACGGAAACGAAGAGGATGAATGCGTATTCCAGCGGCCGGAACGACTTACGTGTCAGCACCACCAACAACGCCACGTCCAGCATGGCAATCAGCGCGGCGTGCATCAGCGGAATGCCGAACAGCAGCGTCAATGCCACGGCGATGCCCAAGAATTCGGCCAAGTCGGTGGCCAAAATCGCGATTTCCGCCAGCAACCAGTATCCAAAGACCAGTCGTTTGTCCTTCCATTTGAGGCGGACCGTTTCGGCCAGGCTGACGCCCGCAATGCCCATCTTGCCGGACAAGTATTGGAAGAGCATGGCCATGGCCGAGGAAAGCCAGACGATCCAGAGCAAATCGTAGTTGAATTCGGCGCCTGCGGATATGCTGGTTCCCCAGTTGCCGGGGTCCATGTAGGCCACGCTGACGATGAGGCCCGTGCCGAAAAAGGCCCAAAAGCTTCTGGTGCCCAGCACGGCGGCGTGTTCGCGGAACGAATCGATGAATCGGGAAAAATCCATTGGTTCTTTCATCTCACATTTTCAGCGGTTGGCCGTGCGGATCCGTCCGCGGATGTCCCAGCAGTTTCTCGATGGAATGGATGCTCGTCTTGGAAAAGTCATGCTCCAAGCGGCAGGCCTCTTCATGCACTTCGCCCGCCGGCACGTGCAACACCTTGGCCAGGAACAGCTCGATCAGCCGGTGCTTGTACGTCAGCTTCTTGGCCAGCTTCTGGCCTTCGGCGGTCAGTTCGATGTCTGCGTAGGGCTTGTAACGCAACAGGCCTTTTTCGGCCAGCTTCTGGACCATGAGCGTGACAGTGTTCTTCGACACGTCCAGGCGTTTGGCCAAGTCCGACGGCTTGGCCGCGCCTTGCGTTTTTTGCAGGTAGTATACGCCGCGGACGTAGTCTTCGGAATTCAATGCCATGGCTAAGGACCGGTTGGAAATGGATTGCCTCGATTGAATGATCGGTTTAACTTGAAATGTTCTACGCATAGAACTTATTAAGGGTTTTGGTGGCTGCGACTGGCGGTATTCGGTTGAGGCTTGCCTTAGCCGAAGAGGTTCCCGATGGCGTTGCCCGCGACGTAGGCCAGGCCCGAGCTTGCGGCCGCGATGGCGACCATTTCTGCGCCACTGTGCAGCCAAGACCGACGCGTGAAGACGGTCTTGGCCGCGCCCACGCAGAAGACTGCGACGAAGGTAAGGATCACGGAAAGCGGTAGTGCATTGTTCACGGGTACGAAGACGAAGGGCAGGATGGGAAAACACGCGGCCAGTGCGAACGCGCCGCCGGTCAGGATGGCGCTTCGGACGGGATTGCCCAAGTCGTCGGGCCGGATGCCGACTTCCTCTTCCAACATGACGCGCAGCCAGCGGTCCTTGTCCGCCGTGAGCTTGCGTACCACGGCGTCCAACTGTTTTCCGCGGAAGCCTTTCTTGTAATAGATGCGCCTCACTTCGTCTCTCTCGATGTCTGGCATATCCTCCAGTTCCCGTTTTTCCCGCGCGATCTGGGCCTTGGCCACTTCGACTTGGCTCTTGACCGAGACGTAGTTTCCAAGCGCCATGGACATGGTGGCCGCCAAGGCGCCGGCGACTCCGGCCAGCACGACGAACCGGCCGTCGGACGTGCCGCCGGCCACGCCGCTGACCAATCCGAGGATGGAGACGAAGCCGTCGTTGGCGCCCAACACGACGTCTCGCAAGGCCTTGCCACCCCACGGGTCGTGGTCTTCCGGATGATCGACCATAATTTAAGAGAGAAAACAGGGGCTATTAAGCGCTTGGTCGGCAGAAACAACGTCTGCCTTTTTCAGTTATTTTTTCTTTCCGCCGAAGTTTCCTTTGGGTTTCGGGATCTTCAGTTCCGGATACAGCGAAGCCACGTGATCGTTCGTCAAAAACGGCGGGAAGCCCACGCGCAGCATGGCTTGGCTCAAGGCAAACGCCCGCAGGTTGGCGTCCGCAGAGAGGTCCTTGACGGCATTCAGCGCGCCGGCCATCTTTCCGAACGACTTGCGCTCCGAGTAACTTGCTAAGGCGGCTTCCAGACGGTTGTTGAACTCGTCGAATCCCGGCGTGAACTCCATCGCTTTTCTTTGCGCCACGGTCCGCATGCTGCAGAGCGAGGAAAAAACTTCCTTGCGCTCCGCCACTTCCAGGTTGACCTTCTTGACGGCCACCCATCCATCCATGTCCGCCGCCAGGCGCACTTCCTTCTTGGCAAACGGCGTTTGGGCCGGCATGACGGATGGGAAAACCGAGCGAAATGCGTAGTGGAAATAGGCGCAGACGGCGACTTCATCCGGGTCGCCGATCTTCTTCAACACGGCTTCATCCGTGGGCATCTGGTAGGTCACGAATCCGTGCAGTTTCTTGGCCAACTCGCCGTACTTCAGCTTGGACACGTGGTCGATGAATGCTTCGGGTGAGGAAAATGTCGGTGCCGAGGCTTTGATTCTGTCGACTTCGATGGGTGCAAATAGAAGGTGTTTGGCATCGAGGATAGCGTGGGCGTCGTTCAAAAGCGCGCCGGCGGCTTGCGGGCTTTCTTCGCGCCGCTCGTACGTGTAATCGGTAAATCCTGCGGCAAACCAGACGAAACCCATGAACTCACCAATGCAACTCTTATTTTTCATTTTAAGGCGTAATATTTGTTCGGTTTTTGCTCTTTTGATTCGTCTCGGACATATGTACAATTTAGAAGACTTATTATTTGTGGCCTTTTTCTTCTGGCTTACGCTCTACATCGAAAAATAAAAAAAGGGGGCGTTCTGCCCGGCTTACTTGTTCTTGACCGATTCGACGAACTTCTTGGCCGTGGTGCCGACTTCCGTCGTAGGCGTGTACGCGCCGCCGGCGAACTCGGCGCCGCACGAGCGGCAGGCCCAGATGCCGGCTTCCTTGCGGCGGACGTTCGTCTTGCCGCAATAGGGGCAGGCGTGCTTGGCCTTCGTCTGTTTCAAGACGGCGTTGAGGCGTTTTCGAATGCGGACTCCGTATCCGTGCATGTCCATTCACCTTAGATCTTGGCGAGCAGGTCCTTGCGTTTTTCCATGGCCCAGTCCACCATCTGGAGGTACTCGTCCTTGGAAAAACCGGCGCTGCCGCTTTTCTGGCTGGAGCAGATTTTCTCATCGTTTGCCGTGCTCAACGACAGGCGTCCGGCGCTTGCGATTTCCTCGGCGTCCGTGGCGTCGACCATGATGGTCTTTCCGATTTTCTCGAACGACGTGGACAGCACGATGTCCTGCAACGGCAGGGGGCCGGCGTTGGAGCCGCGGACGACTTTGCCGTCCTCGAACTTCGGGACTTTCGCGTCTTTGAGCGCCGCCATGGCAGCCAGTGCGGCCGTGTCGATGAGGTTGCCGTCGTGGTCCAGGATGTACAGGTCGATGAAGACGCCTTGCACCTTGCCTTCGGCTACCAGCATGTTGTCCACGTTGACGACTTTCGCCGAACGGATGCCGCGGTCCACGACGCGGGCCAGCTCGATGCTGTTCTCGCCGGGCGGGCCGGCACGGAATTCAGGGTGGGCGACGGGCGAGAATTCGGCGTTGACCATCACCACGCCTTCCGTCGGGCGGTCGGCAAACGGCGCCAAGACGTCGAACTTGATGCCGGCCAGGACCTTGCTCTTGCCGATTTCGGCGAAAGCCGAGCCTTCGGCGTTGGGCGCGAAGCCCTTGGTCACCTGGATGGCGCGGTAGTCCAAAAGACCGCGGCCGTCTTCGCGCTGTCCCTTTTCGGCTAAGTCGCGGATGAATCCCTGCTTGATTTGTTCAAGAATCATTGGTTGTTTTCACCTTGTTGTGCCTGCGCGGCCATGCGTTCATAGCTCTGGCGCAGCGCTTCAATCTGCTTGTCGCGCACTTTTTGTGCGCCTTGGAAGATCATGTCGAAGGCCTTGGAGATGTCGTCGCGGGAAAGCATGCCGTCCATCTGCGACAGCAAGATCTCGCCGGTGCGGGGAAGGATCACCATAGGCATGTCCGAGTCGCCGAGGTTGTCCTCGTATTTGTCCAGGTCCAGGACCATATGCTCGCCGATCAGGCCGGCGGATAAGCCCACGGGCAAATCGCGCAACGGGATGCCGGCGTCGGCCAGCGCCACGGCGCCGGCGGTGATGCCGGCCACGCGCGTGCCGCCGTCGGACTGCAGCACTTCCATGTGCACGTCGATCATGGTCTTGGGGAACTGGTCGACCAGCACGGCGTTCTCGAACACGTGCTTGGCCACTTTGCTGATTTCGATGGATCGGCGGTTGGGACCGGAGCGGCCGTGCTCTTCCTGGCCGGAAAACGGCGCCATGATGTAGCGGGCGTTGATGATGGCCTTCGGCGGGTCGGCCAGGTGCTTGGGCAGCACTTCATGCGGTCCGTACACGGCGGCGAGGACCTTGTTACGGCCCCATTCGACCAGGGCCGAGCCTTGCGCGCGGTCCAGGACGCCGGCGGTGATCTTCAGCGGGCGCAGATCCATCGGGCCGCGGCCGTCCAGGCGCTTGCCGTTCTTGAACAAGTCAGCTTTCTCTACCATTTTAGTCACCTTGCCCGCCGGTCTTGCGGGTTTGTTCTTCCAACATCTTGGTAATGCGTTCCGTCAGGCCCGACGTGTGCGATTCGCGGCAGATCTTCTCGACGGCCTTCATGGCTAACTCGGAGTTGCCGCCTTCGACGTGCACGATGCCGTTCTTGCCCACGGTGATGCGGGAGCCTGTGAACTTGGCCAGGGTGTCCAGCATTGAGCCGTTGCGGCCGCTGATCCGGGGCACCTTGACGGCGTCAATCGCGATCATGGAGCCTTGGGCCAGTTTCTGCGGTTCGATCAGGACGGCTTCCTTGACTTCGTTGACGGCCAGGATCTTGGCGTACACCGCGTCGCGCAACTTCAGTTCGTCGCGCGTGTCGCGGGCGCTTAAAGAAGCGCCGTACGGCGAGTTGAGGGCAAGGTTGTAGCCCGAGAAGCGTTCCTCGTCGACGATGCCGATGATGTCGTCCCCGGTTTTGGGCACGTAGTATCCCTTGAGGGGTACGACGTGGTCGTCGGATTGCAGGCTCACGTTGGCCGCGTAGGTTTTTCCGTCTTCTACAAAGCATCCGGGAATGCGTCGGGGCTCGTCGGCCACCTTGTCGCCCGGGAAGACCAATTGCTTCATGGTGTTTCACATCTCCAATTTCGTTGCAAGTGCGATGCCGCTTACGTTGATTCCGCCTGCGGCTTTGTTTGTATTCTTCGTTTTTTTTCCATTTTCAGGGCCGTTTTCGCCCCTTTCCTTTTTTTTCGGTTGTCCGTTGCGGTCCGTCACAGCCGTTTCGTCTGGGTCTGGCCCGACGTCTGGCTGTTGAGCCGGTCGTAGAAACCGGCCTCCATCCCGACGGGCATTTCGACGACGACCATCAGGCTGCCGTCATTGGCCCACTCTTCCTTCTGGATGCCGTATTCCTTCAGCAGGCCGTAGCACTTCGGCGCGAACTGCGCCGGCACTCGGACTGCCACCTTGATTTTGTCCGTGCTGATCGGGATGATTTCCCGAATCGACTCAATCGCGGTCTCGACCTGTTCTTCCACGCGCTTGAACGCATCCACGTGGAAGCGCGCCTCTTCCAGCGCCAGTTCGATGCGGGTGACGGGGTGCGGCGCCTTGGTCTTCGGATCCATCACGGTCGCGGCAATCATGGCCACGATCTTAGCGCGTTTTTCCGCCACGGCTTTTCGGCGTTGGTCCGTCGTCAGCTGCAGTTCGCCGTGGTCCAGGATGTACTGGGCGGCCTTGATGATGTCGTCGGTGCCGATGGCTTTCTTCAACGCGGCCGGCGAGGCGCGTTCTCCCTTGTTGGCGTCCTTGAAGACGTCGTCGAACGCCAGGACGTTGGAGAAGTCCTTCTTGAGCCCCGTCTTATACTCGTACCCCTTTTTGGGATCGACCAGGATCTCGAAGTGTTCGCCGTTTCTGTCCAGGCGCGCCGTCAGGGTGTTTTCGATTCCGGTCATGGTTCACGAAGACCCGTTCTGCGGGACGTTCAGAGCCACTTGGCTTTTTCCTGCTTGTTCAGCAAATGCACTTTGTGGTCATCCGCGCGGATCAGCGCGATGTCGACCAGGCTGGGCGTAATCTTGTCTTCGACGACTTTCTTGAGGGCTTTGATGCCCAGCTTGATGCCGTCGTCCAGGTTCATGCCGTCCTTGTATTCCTTTTCCAGCAGTTCTTCGACGGCTTTCTTGCCCGAGCCGATGGCCGTGGCCTTGTACTCGAACAATGCGCCGGAGGGATCCGTTTCGAACAGACGCATGCCGCCGTCCACGCCGGCGATCAAAAACGATACGCCGTACGGCCGTGCTCCGCCGTACTGGGTGTAGAATTGGATGTGGTCGCCCACGTGTTTGGCCAGAAGCTCGATGGGAATTTCCTCGTCGAACGTCAGGCGGTGCTTTTGCGCTTCCACGCGGGCATAATCGACCAGTTTGCGCGCATCCGCGACCAGGCCCGAGGACGAAGCGGCGATGTGCGAATCAATCGTAAAGATTTTCTCCGTCGAGCCGCCGATCAGAAGCGGCGATGAGACGCGTTTGTGGGCCAGCAGAACGATGCCGTCGCTGCAGACGATGCCGATGCTGGTCGAACCGGTCTTGACGGCTTCGCGGGCGTATTCCACCTGGAATAGGCGGCCGTCCGGCGAGAAGACGGTGATGGCGCGGTCGTATGCGGCCTGGGAAGGAGGATACATGGTTCGCAAATTCACCTCTAGATTACGAAAACAAGAGAATCCGACGCGGGACAGGGGGCTTTCCGGCTTTCTTCCGGTTTTCCGGCCGCAGACGCGAATGCCTGAACGGCATCCGCTTTACGTGGTGTTTTTTCTCTCGTTACGTAACGGTTTTAGGCGGGCCGCCTTTTTAAGCGCTTCTTTTGGCCTTTGCCGCCTTGACCGCTCCGGGCAGCCGGGGCACCGATCCGGCGACCTTGATGACGCGCAGGGCCACGTCTTTTCCGTCGAAGAAGCGTTTGAGGGCCAACGCCGCGACCACGTCTTCCAGGCCCGACGTCGAGCATTTGAGCCAGAACCGGATGCTGCCCGGCTCGGCTCGGATGAATTGGACGCGGGCCACGCTGGTTCCCTTGTCGCCCAGCCACTCGAAGACGGCGTCGTAGGCCGCCGTTTTGAGGGCTTTTTCATCGGCAGCCAGGCCGTCCGCTTGCGCGAGAATGTACCGCTTCTTTTCCTTCATGGACCGTTTCACTGGTGGGACATGCCGCGCACGAAGTTCGCGAAAGCCGCGGCGCGATGCGACGTCTTGGCTTTTTCTTCCTTGCTCATTTCCGAATACGGCCGCGTGTCGCCGTCGGGAATGAATATGGAGTCGTACGGCAGCTTCTTTTCCGCCGCTTTCACGGATGCCTTTTCGGCGATTTTTCCTTTGGACACGCCTTGGAACACCCGCAGCGTGCGGCCGTCGTACCAGGCCAGCCATGTCTGGAATTGGGCGGTGCGGACCTTGCCTTGCAGCAGCCGGAGGATGCCATCCATGCCCAGCAGGCGGATGCAGAACTTGGTGTACGTGCCGGGAAACTGGTGGTAGGCGTCCAAGAACAGTCCGGTGTCTTCCACCAGGACTGGTTTTCTGATCATGGCGTACGCCGTTTTTGCCTTGGACACGATGGTCTCTTCCATGGAGGTGGACTTGATTTCCTGGACGTCGACGTTCATGTGTAGCACGTTCCAGCCTTTGAGCACGGCTTTGGCTTCACGGACCTTGCTTTCGTTGCTGGTGACCAGCGTGACTGCCTTCATCCGAATCGAACCTCTTGTTTCATGACGCTTGCCGCCCGGTCGCGGGGCACGCCCATTTGTTGCCAGATGGCCACGGCCTCGCGCGGGCTCTTGACGTCGAACGCGCTTTGCGCTTGGCTCGTGAACGCGATTTTCGCGTCCCTTTTTTGGCACAGGACGTAGAATTTGGAATACGCCGACAACCGCTGCGCCCGCCGGCGGCCGAAGGAATGCAACAGGGGCCGCATGGGCAGTTCGAAGACGCTGTCTGAATCGGCCACGGCACGGACCAGGCCTTCGTCCTTTTCGAACTTGGGCACGGCGAGGGGGTCGACCAAGATGCTTTTGCGGCAAGCCTGGCGCAACCAGTCGCCGTTCATGCTGGAAACGGACATGCCGGCCTTGACGAGGCGCAAGTCGTTGCCGGATTTCAGCTCGAGGCGCGGAGGCGACGCAACGGTCCATTCCAGTTCCTTGGCCTTGGCGGCTGCTGACGGAGTGCAATTCGCATCGAACGCTTTCATACGTATAGCTTGATGCGTTCCAGTCCTATAAAGGATGGTTTGGCGTGCGGAGGAAACAAGTCAAGGTTCCCGTTGCTTTTACTCCATGCCGCTTTCTTACGCCTGCAGCGCCTTGAGCAATTCGGCGTGGTTCTGCTGGTTGCCGGCGCAAATCGTCTTTTGGTGCGGATGCCATAGCTTGCCGTCAAAATCCGTCACCCTGCCTCCCGCTTCCTGGATCAAAAGGCTGCCGGCGGTGATGTCCCACGGCGTCGCGTTGTTGTATACATAGCCGCCGTAGCGGCCGCAGGCGACGTACGCCAAACCCAGGCTGGTCGAGCCGGGGTCCCGGATGGACAATGCGGCGTGCGAGATGTCCGCCACGTATCGCAGGCCTTGTCGGTCTTTTTCCGGCGTACGCTTTGACCAGGCGCAAAAGATGAGGCTCTGCTCCAAGGCGCGATTCGGGCACGTGATTTTCCGGCCGTTCAGGAAGGCGCCGCGGCCTTTTTCGGCATAGAACATCTCCTCCAGGTACGGCAGGTAGGATACGCCGTGCGTGGCGACGCCCTCCTGGACGTAGGCGATGTTCAATCCGAACAGCGGGTTGCCGAAGGCGTAGTTGAGGGTGCCGTCCAGCGGGTCGATGGTCCAGAACGTCTCCTCGCTTGACCACTTGCCTCCGTTTTCTTCGGACAATACCGGCGCGGCATGTTTTCCCGACTCCAAGGCCTTAAGCAGGACTTTCTCGGCGGCAAAATCCGCGTCCGTCACCAGGTCCTTGAATCCTTTGACCTTGACGTCGCGCGTCTGGCTGAACTTTTTCAGCAGCACGGCGCCGGTCTTGAGGGCGAGTTTTTCCATGAATGCGCGCATGAGCAGCTTACGCTGGGCAAGTATAAAATGGCCGCCGGAATGCCGGCGGCTTTCAAAAAGGCTTTTACGCTTTCGCCGTGGCTTCGACTTTGGCTTTCGGCTTGGCCGTGGCTTTGGGCGCCGTTACCTTAGCGCGCTCTTTCGCCGCAACCGTGCCTTTGAAGGCGTGTGCGCCTTTGGGGTCCATCTTGGCCTGGATGAATGCGCTTTCGCCTTGGACCTGCGGCGCGACGTACGTCTTGGCTGGGTGCAGCGGCGTGCTGTCGTTGTCGTTGCGGAAGATGACTTCGAAGTACTTGTACACGCCGTCTTCGCCGACCCAGTACGCGTTGATGGGCGTCAGGTTGGTGAACTTGCGCGCGGCCCGGTTGGTGGCGTACCAAATCAAGGCGCGGCCGGGTTCGACGCGCTTGCGGTTGCGGCCGGGTTTGCGGCCCAAGTCCGGCTGGCGGCGGACGTGGCGTCCGCGGCGGATGCGGACGACGGCGGTGCAGTACTGTTTGGTGGCCTTGTAGCCCAGTTCGCGGGCGCGGATGGGGTTCGTCGGATTCTCTTGCCGGACGACGACGGGACCCTTGCGCCACTTGCGCAGGCGCAGCGTGTAGCTTTCCGAGCGTTCTTTCGCGGATTGGGCAAAGGATGCCCTGACATATTTAGCCATTCCCATAGTGTTTCACCTGATGCGTATTCCGGAGGCCCAAAAAGCACGCGTGCGTTGCACGCGAACGGGCCTTTCCCGACATGTTACGACCTTTCAGTCATGCCGGAAGCGGCTTTTAAGCGCTTGGTTTTGCCGTTTTCAAAGTTTCAATTGCCGTTTTCAAGTTGCGGTAGAACTGTTCGGCTTGCTCTGAGTTGATTTGAAGAGAATAGGAATCCCCGACCGCATCGTCGTATTCCTTGACTTGTTTTAACCCGTTCGAATCCGGCTTGAATTTAATGCTTATGCTTTTTTGGGATATGTTGATTGAACAGTTTGGCGGTTGGGGTGCTGATACTTCTTGAATGTCTTTCAGGAAGATTCGATAATCGGGTGGCTTCCCTAACGAAAATTCTCCGCGCGTTATCGTTTTGAACATCAAACGCCGGTCTGTAAGCGTGTAACTGAACTCGCCTGAGAATTTTAGTGGGTTGATATTTTCGCTGTATCCTTCCGCGTTTGCAAGGATTTTTTCGTCGGCTTCAATTTCTTCTGCCAAGGCTTTGCGGGCCCACGCGACGCCGATTGCCCTGGCGACGGCGAAGATTAGGATGCATAATGCAACGAATGCGGCGCCGTAAATTATGTACGGCGCGCCTGGTTCGGCCATTCATTTACTGATGGGCGCGCCGTTAAAATAGTCTGCGTCAATACCCGTCCATGCAAATTCATTTCATAAACGATGGCAAACCAGAAAAGTTGACGGTTCCCGCTGGCTTCACGCTGGCCGCGTTAGTCAAACAGATGGGCCTGAACGAACAGACGTTCTTCAGCAAGGTCAACGGAAAGCTCGTCCATCCCAAGACGGAGTTGAAGGACGGCGACCGCGTCGAATTCGTGGGGATCATTTACGGCGGCTAAGATTGAATTACGGTTACTTCAAATCGGCCGGGGCCTTTTGGAGTAATTTCCACTTTCTGACCCTTCTTCAACTTCATAAACTCCGCCAGTTTTTTTGAGACCCGAAATCCCAGTGAATTGCCGTATTGGCTTATCTTTGTGCGGGCATCGAGGCCCCAAATGCCTTTTTCCTTCTGTTTTTGCTGAATTTTTGCAGCCGATTTTTCGGGAAAGAAGCGTTCTCCGCATTTATTGCAGACGAGCGCATCGAATTCGCCCAAATCCACGCCGAGGTCAATGAATCTCGCCTTTTTCTTTTCAAGGATTCCATCGCATTCGGTGCATTTCATGTTCATCACGTTTCGAAAAAACATGTCACAATCAGTATGCTTTCCTCGCGTTTCTCAAACACCACTTCGATTCCGCCCATGGATGCGTGCCAGCGTCCATCCGCTTCCGAAAACCATTTCTGACCTTTTGCGACCACGCTTTTTATTTCGGATTCTTCGATTTTACGCTCCGCAATTCGCTCAAGCGCATGTTTTTTGAAAAAATATTCCATGTATATACGCCGTGTATACTTAATATTCTTTCCCAAGTGTACCGTTCCTGACGTGGGGATAAAAATCTTGAGTAGAACTTTTTTCTACCGCGAACTTAAGTATACGCTTGCCTTTTCCAGCAGCTCTTTGGCGTTCTTGTGCGTCAGCTTCTCTTTGGCTTCGTCGTAGGGCAGCCAGGTGTAGTCCTGGTGTTCGAAGGAAAGCGTGACTTTGGCGTCCGCGGCGGCTTTTCCCACGTAGAATACGACGGTCTTGCGGATGAGTTTTCCTTGTTCACGGAAGAAATACGACAATTCGTGCGTGAAGCCGGGCACCAGTTCGACGTGGGTGATGCTGGTTTCTTCCACGAGTTCCCGCTTGAGGGTTTGTTCGTCGGTTTCGCCGGCTTCCTGGCCGCCTTTTGGGAAATCCCAGTGCCCGGCCGCGTAGTGCAGCAGTAGATACTCGCGGTTGCCGTGGGTTTCTTTTTTCTCGGCTGCAGCCTCTTTGGCTTTTCCTGCATCTGCTTGGGCGTCGCGAAAGAGGACGACGCCGACGGATTTTCGGTTTTCAGCCATTTGATTCGCCTGCTAAAACCACTTATACTTCTTGTTCAGGTAGTATGCGAAGAGGCCCGCGACGATGACGCCGGCGATGAAGAAGTAGAAGTACTGCTGGTACTTCACGATTTCCGTGCCGATCCACGCCAACACGAAGGCGCGAGGAATGGTGCCGATGAACGTGAAGATGACGAACGTCCGAAAGTCGAACTTCAACAAGCCCGACGTGATGGAGAAGACCTTGAACGGGACGAAGGGAATCAATCGGGATACCAGCACGGTCATGCCGCCGTATTTGGCGAAGGCCTTCTCGGCGCGTTCCACCTTGTCCGGCGTGACCAACAGGTAGGGTCCGAACTTGTCCACCACGGGCCTGCCACCGACTTTGCCGATGTAATACCCGACCATGGCGCCCAAAGTCGAGCCGATGGTGCCCCAGATGGCCACTTCCAGCGGTGAAAAACCGATGGCGCCGGCGGTCACGAGGATGGCTTCCGAGGGAATCGGCACGATGGAGGACTCGAGGAACATGCCGACTAGGATGCCCCACCCTCCCAAACTGTGCATCAATTCGGTAATCCAGGTAATCAACCCGGTTTCGATTCCTTCCAAGACCATCGTCTTTGCTTAATGTCAGACGGCGTTTTAAAGAACCGGTTTCGGCACCATTTGGTCATCATGGTTACCGTTTCCTGCGGTCATTGCCAAGGCGAGGCCGTCCTGCGCCTGGATTATGCCAACCTGGACTTGTGCGGCCGGTGTTTTTCCCGGCTGTTCGAGCGGCGCGTGGCTCGTGCCAACCGTGAATTCAAGATGGTCAGGCCAGGCGACGTCGTGGCCGTCGGCGTCAGCGGCGGCAAGGACTCCGCGGCGTTGCTGTACGTGCTTCACAAGATGTCCAAAAAAGGTCGATTTACGGTCAAGCCGGTGTTGGTGGATGAAGGCATCGCGGGCTACCGCGACGTCGCCACGAAGAAAGCGGAAGAACTCTGCCAGCGCCTCGGTTTGGAGTTGGCCATCGTTTCGTACCAGGAACTGGCCGGACGGCCGCTGGACGACATCATGAAGCTGCGCGACGAACGTCAACTGGGTTTCACCTCATGCGGTGTGTGCGGCGTGCTGCGCAAGGACTGTCTTAACCAGGCCGCGCGCAAAGTCGGCGCCTCAAAGCTTGCCGTGGGCCATAACGCGGACGACGTGGCGCAGACTTTCCTGATGAACGCTTTGCGGGCCGACGTCAAGGGGTTCGAGCGCTTCGGCGTCGTATCCGGCTTAGGCGGCCAGGAAAAATTCGTCCAGCGCGTCAAGCCCTTGGTCTACAACCTGGAAAAGGAATGCGCGCTGTATTGCGTCGTGAACGACCTGCCCTTCCATTTGGGCGAGTGTCCGTACAGCGTGGAGGCCTTCCGGGGACAGGTCAAGGACTTCCTCAACGCCGTTGAGCAGAGGCATCCGGGCTCCAAGTTCAACGTGCTGCAATCTTTTCTTGCATTGAAGTCCAAGCTTCCGGCCGTGGTGGAAACCCAGAAGAAGGCCGGCACGTGCACCGTCTGCGGTGAGCACAGCTCGTCCGCCGTATGCCGCAAATGCGTCCTGTTGGAATCGCTGGCGTGATGCTTTTTATACTTCCGTTGATTGTTCCGTTACGTGGCGCGTGCGGAACTTTTCGGGGTGTTGCTGCTGGCCGGCGTGCTGCTGGCCGGTTGCGTCAGCTTCCAGCCTCCGTCCAACGTCTTCGTCCAGATTGCCGCGCCGGATTCCGTTGCGTCCGGCCAGGCCTTCAACGTCACGATCTTGATCCAGAACTCGGATTCCCGCGAACACCGCTTGGACAGCATTGATTTGCCTTTGGTTTGGCTCAAAGGCATGGACGTGGTGGGCGTTTTTCCGCCCAGTTACGACCATTTCGACTTGGCGGTCGTCGATCAGCGGACGTATAGTTTCAATACCATGCTTCCGGCCGATTCGGATGTGGGCGTGGTTTTTACGTTCGCTCCGCAAAAGGCGGGCACTTTTTACGGTCCGTGGAGCGTCTGCATCGACGGCGGGGCCTCTTGCCGCGACCAGGACCTCCGTATCCTGGTCAATTGAACCGGCTCAAACCTGACGGTGCTTGAGCCACCATTGTTTCGCAAACGGTAGCGTCAGCGTGGACAACAAGTAGCCGACGGTAGGCACCCAAGCGGCCAGGAAGGGCTGCGGGGCGCGGATCCAGACGAGCAATGCCGTGGCCAATATGTAGGTGATGGTTGCAATAAGCAACCGGCGCGTCCAACTAATCTCCCACGCCTTGTCCGCCTCAACGCGGGCATTGCGGGCGTGGATTTTCTCGATTTCCTTGCGGATGGCCATGTTGTTGGAGTCGCTTCCTCAGCCCGCCAAGCCCGTGCGGATGAATTCGACGGCAAGCGCGAGCAGCATCATGCCCATGATTTTCGAGAAGATGTTGATCGTTTTCTCCCCCAGCGCGTTCTTCAGCAAGGGCGCGTAGTGGAGGATGACGAACGCCAAGGCCAGCGCCAGGAATGCTGCGGCGGCGGTGATCGGCATGCCGACTTGCTGGCCTAATAGGATGGTGGTGGTGATGACGCCGGGACCGGTCAGAAGAGGAGTGGCGATGAGCACGGCGATGGAGTCAGTGTCCTGTTTCTTGTTGCCATTCAGCTCGACGCCCAGTATGGTTTCCAGGCCCATGAGTCCGAGCACGATGCCGCCGGCTATTTTGAATGAGCTCAAGCTGACGCCCAGCATGGTCAGGATGCTTTGGCCCGTGAACAAGAAGACGTACGCCAAAACGGCCGCCAAAAAGACGGCTTTGTGCGCGATGCGGCGGCGTTCCTCGTCCGACACCTTGCGCGTCAGCGCGAGAAACGCCGGGATGGATGCGAAGGGGTCCAAAATGACGAAGAGCGTGACGAACGCGTAGATGAATTGGTCGACAAATGCCATGGTGGAATCAACGGCGGTGGAAAGAGGCTAACGGTGGCCGCGTTTTTTAAGGCATGGGCGGGGGGTGGTCGGCAGGCGGATGCGGCCGGTTGCCCGAAAGGTTCATGGGTTGTAGCATTGGCGACAACGCGCGGTTCGGTCATCCGACGTAGTCTTTCCATTCGGTGATGACGCCCGCGGCCTGGGGCCCGCTCATGCCGGGCTCGTACGGCTGGGGTTTTTGGCCGCTGACCTTGCTTTGGACGGCTTCGATGAATTTCCAGCAGGCCTCGATTTCGGGCCACGAGGCGAAGAACGTCTTTTTTCCTTTGAGTGCTTCGTCGAAGAGGATTTCGTAATTCTGTGGCGCGAACGTCTGCACGTCGCAGGACTGGCAGTACTCCATCTTGAAGGACTTCAGCTCGGTTTGCCCTATTTCCTTGAGGTTGACCGTCAAGGCGAATTTCTCGTCCGGCTGCAGCGTGATCGTCAGCGTGTCCTTGAGCGTCTGCTGGTCCATGTAGTGCGCAGGCTTGAACGTGATGATGACTTCGGCAAACCGCTTGTTCAGTTTCTTGCCGGTGAGCAGGTAGAACGGCACGCCTTTCCAGCGCGGTGAGTCGACGAACGCCTTGAGGGCGACGAACGTCTCGGTGTCCGTGGGGTGCCCCACTTCGGATTCGTATCCGTTGTACTGGCCGAACACGACGTGTTCGGACGGCCGGACTTTTTTCAGCACGTTGGCCTTGGCCCGTGAAACGGACGCCGGGCTCCAGGTCTTGGGGGGCTCCATGGCGACGCGGGCTAGCATCTGTAGCAGGTGGGATTGCACCATGTCGCGCAACGCTCCGGTGTTGTCGTAGAACTCGATGCGGCGGCTGGTTCCCTGGTCTTCGCTTTGGATGATTTGCACGTTGTCGATGTACTTGTGGTTCCACACCGGTTCGAACACGGGGTTGGAAAACCGAAGCACCATGATATTTCGCACCGTGGACTTGCCCAGGTAATGGTCGATGGGGTACACCTGGTCGCCGAAGTGCTTCCGCAGCAAGCGGTGCAGTTTCTGGGCGGATGGCAAGTCGTGTCCGAACGGCTTTTCGATCATGACCCGCTGGAAGCCCACGTTTTTGATTTTGGAGATGCGTTCGCTGATGCGGGGAAACAATTCCGGCAAGGTGGCCAGCATGAACAACAGGTTTTCCCGGCCTTCCAAGTGGCGGCAGAGCGCGTCGAACGACGCGTCGTTTTCGACGTCGGCCTGGAAGAATTCGAGCCTCTGTTCGAACCCGGCCCATTGTTTTTCGTCTTCGGGCCGGCAGGCTTCTTTGGCTTTCGCGCGGAATCCGTTCGTGCCCCAGTCCTTGCGTCCGATGCCGATGATGTCCAAATCGTCGAAGCGGCCGTGGAGGAAGCCGTGCCACAACGCCGGCATGAGCTTGCGTTGCGCCAAGTCGCCGGTGGCGCCGAACAGTACGAGGGTGTTGTTGGACATGTGGGTTTGCCTCATTCTTGACGCCAGTCTCGCTATTAATGGATTTGGGTGGCCGTCGTTTCCCGCAAGACTTCTTCCCGCTTCTTCCGCTTCCTTTTTCCTTCCGCTCGGCGCTCCGCGCGCTTTCGTCACGTTTTTAAACCGGTTTTGGCAATGTACTCTCCGCTGTTTTGAGCTGTTTTTCGTCTAGAACGAGGAAAGTCGCGAAAATAATCAAAACGGGTTTTTGTGCGCTCAGCCCCGATTGGGGTTCTGCCGCTTGATTTTCAAGGTGTTGCTCATATGGGTTTGCGTCCTGCCAGAACCGTCCGCGAAGTCAAGGCCCAGCCGTGGTCCCGCATCTCGACGAAGAAGCCCCGCAAGAGCTACGTCAAGGGCGCTCCCAATTCGAAGGTGCGCCAGTTCAACATGGGCTCCGACCGCTATTACGAACTCGAACTGGAACTGGTCCTGGAGGGGCCCATCCAGTTGCGCGACAACGCCATCGAGTCGGCGCGCCAGGCCATCAACAAGGTGCTGGAAAAGAACTTAGAAAGCAACTATTTTCTCCAAGTCCTCAAGTTTCCGCATTTGGTCATCCGCGAGCACTCCGCTCTGGGCGTGGCCGGCGCTGACCGTATCTCCAAAGGCATGAAGCGTGCTTTTGGCAAGCCCAAAGGCCGCATGGCACGCATCGCTACAGGCGAAGGCGTGTTCCGTGCCCGCATCGACAAGTCCGCCTTGAGCGTGGCCAAAATCGCCTTCAAGCGCGGCCAACTCAAGCTCTCCGGCCACTATACCGTCGTCATCCGGGACATCACGGCCGAGCCGTGGAACCTCGTCAAGAAAGGCAAAGCAGCCGTGTCCTTCAAGAAGAAGGAAGTGGAAGTGGCCAAGGTCGAGGAAGCCGCTCCGGCTGCCGCCGAAGGCGCGACTCCGGCTGCCGCGGGTACGGACGCCAAGGCCGCCGATGCCAAGGGCGCGGCGGATGCCAAAGGCGGCGCCAAACCGGCTGCCAAGGAAGAAAAGAAGAAGTGAAACCCGGCGTTTCGCCGGCTTCTTCTATTTTTCAACTCCTCTACAGCGTGCGCTGGCTTTTTTTTCACTTTTTTTTGGGGGGTGTGGGAATAGCGGAAGCGGGCTGGAGTCAGGATTAAATACTCCGCTTGGTTCAAGCGTTTTCCCGTCAACCGAGGGATATTTCGGTTGTCCTGGAAAGGATGCGATCCAAACCGCCTCTGCAGTGCGTTCGTCCATTAGGCTCGACGTCTGGACTATAACTCGTCGGCTGAAACCTACGCGCTATACGCGTGCTTTGCGACGCGGAAAAGATAACCTCTAAAACCCCCAATAGGTCAAGTTTGCAGTTGGGAAGAAGAAGCTGTTTGAGGCACTTTTCCACCGAGTCCAGTTTGGGTTGGCGGGCTTTCGGTGTATTTGAAATGGCGGCAAAAAACAAAGTCCGGAAAAAATCAAGACCCTTGGCTTCAATCGGAGGGCGGCAGCCGAGCGGCAAGCCCAAGCACTCCAAAGTCGCCAAACTCATCCGCTTGGCCAAAGCGCGCCTCAAAAAAGCCGCCAAGCACTTGCGACGGAAATGATCGGCTTTTCGCTTCAGTTTCAAGCGCGGTTTCCTGGTTTGCGTGTTTGAGTTTACCGGTTCCCCAAAACCGCTTTGAACAATTTCAGCAATCCTTCCAGCGCCAGCGTGGCCGGCACGATGGCCAATAGCCCGGCGGCCAATTTCTTCTTCCAGTCCCACTTTTGCGCGTCAATCCACTGGAATGACGTCAGGTAGAGTACGACGACCCAGAACCAGCCGTAAAAGTTGTTCAACGGCGCGCTGAACCAAACGCCCGGATTCGTCCACGTCCAGTAACCGAACGAGTACGCCATGGGCTCGAAGTGCAAGGCGTCCACCAGGACCAAGAAAATAGCGGCCAGGACGGATGCTTTGATCCCGGTTTGCCTGAACTTTTCTTTGGCAAGCCAGTATCCGATGTACAACAACGTGGCCCACGTGATGCTGACGGAAAGCGGCACGTCCAGGATGTAGACTAAAAAACCTTCGCCGTAGCGGTATCCTTGGAAAATGGCCTGTGTCGCCCATTCCAAAAGGAAGCCGAACGCGATTGCCGGGAGGAAGAACGTGACGGTCTTGGCTTTTCCCCACTGCTTGGCAGCATGGCGGATGACGAATAGAAAAACGGCCATCCACGCCAATTCGTACAACACGAAGGAAAGCGTCAACATGGTCCAATCAACACGAGCGGTTTAGGCGAATCCACAATAAAAAGAAGAAGGAAAAAGAAGAAAAATAGGGCCGCGTTGGGCCTTTTCAGGCTTAGTCCTGGACGACCAGCGTGCCTTTCATGCTGCCGTGGCCTTCGCCGCAGAACACGTTGCAGATGAACGGGAACGATCCGGTCTTGTCCGGCGTGAACTCGATGACCGTGGCCGTGCCCGGGTTGAGTTCTTTGCTGATTCCGAATTCCGACAGGAAGAAGCCGTGCGGCACGTCCAGCGCCGTAATCGTGAGTTTAACCGGCACGCCTTTTTTGACCGTGACGGTGGACGGCGTGAACTCGAACGAATTGGCCGTCATCGCGATTTCTTGGACGGCGGGCGTGCCGGCCGTGGCCGCTGCGCTTGCCGAAGCCGAGGCGGACACGATGGCCGGCTGGCTGGGCTGTGCCGTCGCGCTGGATGCGGCCGATGCCTGCGGGCTGGCCGCCGGGGCTGGTTGCGTGCAACCCACCAGCAGCAATCCGGCTAGTAGTACGAACGCGAATAGTCGGGTGTTCATGATTTCGTTCCTCCCCTGTTTCTTTTTTTTCTGTTGCGAACTACTGTTTTTCGCATTTAAAGCCGTTTTTGGTCCATCGTGCGTTACTACGGCTTCTGACCGGCGTAACGGCTACGCACCGCATGGCGGGCCTGGCGCCGACTTTTTTCCGGTTTTTCCCACGGCCTCGATTCGTGGCTTGCGCTCGAGGTAGACCGCGTGGGGTATTAATCGCTTTTCCGCCTTTTTTTCATCCGATGTGCAGCGCGCCGTTGAGGGGGGCGTACGTCGTGTATTGCTCCGGCGTCAGTTGCTGGAGGTTCGACTTCTGGAAGAGTTCGCGGTTGGAGTCGTACGCCTGGTAGAATCCGTTCGGCACTTCGTATACTTCGTCGTTGTCCGGGTTGTACACGCGTTCGACGCCGAGGCGCGCGTCGCTTCCTTTTTCGCTCACGACGTCCAACTGCTGTTGGCGGCCTTCGTAACCCTTGATCACCACGTCGCTGGTTTCGCTCAGCGTCTTGCTGATTTGGGCGTACGCCTTGGCCTGCGCGTTCTGCAGTTCCTGGCATGATGAGATGAACGGTTGGCTTAGCGTGAGGCTTTCGACGGATTGGATCAGCGTCGGGTACAGCGCGGCCAGCTCTTCTTTGGATTCCGCAGTGAGGCCCACGATGCTGTATCCGTACATCGTGCCGGTGACGGCGTCCGGCATCAGCGGGCCCATCGTCATCTTGGCTACGGCCGGGATTCCGTTGAAGTCGAAACGCACGTCGAATACTTCGTCGCTTCCGACCCGTTCCGTTGAAACGACTTCCAGGTCGAACGGTTCGGCTCCCGGCAGGATGCTGCGGATCATCTCGGTTTGGAAGTATTCCGGCAAGGCATTCAGGAACGCTTCCTTGGTCACGGACGCGGCTAACGGCAGGTCGTGCATGGGCGGCTGGCCGGGTACCAACGAGCAGGGATGCGTGGGTCCGTAGATGGCGCGCAGCCCGTTGCAGTATTCGACGGCGCGTTGCTTGGCCGCCGCATCGAAATAGATCGGTCCCAGGCCGCCGTATACGAATACGCGGCGCGCTTGGTGGTCCAAGTCGACGGCTTGCACGAACTTGGTCGTGCAGCTGCTGCCGCCGTAGAAGGTCCAGCCTTCCGGAATCAGCATCGAGACGTCCGCGTCGCCGCCCTGCACGAGCTTCAATCCCGGAAATCGGCCGGTTGGTTTTTCACGTTTGAGCGATGCGTAGGACGCGACGATTTTTCGCAGCAACGGCTCTTTTTCGTCAAAAACGGCGGCCGGCGCTTCGTACCCCGCCACGAGGCTGTTGCCTGAACCGTCGGCAAAGCTGGAGAGCACGCCTTTCAGTTGGACGCCGCTTCCGGCCGGGTCCGCATACGCGGCCGTGACTTGCATGACGGATTTGTCCGGCGCCTGGTGGATGCTTTCGATCCTGAAGTCCGGCATTTTTTTCTTCAGCACGCCGATGAGATAGTTGCCGACGTCCACGCCGGTGGCTTTGCGGTTCTCGCCGGACAATTGGAGGGGCCACACCAAGGCGTCGGTGTTGCCGTCCTTGACTTTCACGTAGCCGTCGATTACTTCCGCCGTCCAGGACGCCGGCTTGAGGATGCGGTACCCGTTTTTCTCGTCCCGGTATTCCGAAAGAGCGACGTTGCCTACGCGTTGGGTTTTGGACGCGGAGTCGGCCGAGGCCGTACCGCCCGTCGGGCGCGCTCCGGCGGTTGCCGGCGGCGTTGGCGTCAGGCTGCCTTGCCGTATGACGACGCAAATGAGTTTCTGGCTTTTCTCGTCAACGAACGCCACGCCTTTGGTCTGGACGTCGTCGAACGTCACCATGTAGGCCGTCTGGGCGGAAACGGCGCCGCATTCGGCGTATTGCGTCAGTTTTTCCTTGGCTTTGGCCTCGTCCAGCAGCACGACGACGATCTTGGCGTCGGGGTGTTCCTGGAGGAATTGCTGCATCTGGCCGGACGCTTTGGCGGCCGCCACCGGGTCAAAACCCGTTCCGCTTATGCAGCCAAGCAACGCCAGCGCCACTACGAACAGAAAGGCCTTGCGCAGCATCATCCGTCATCCTCGGGGGGTTGTTCAGTCAATGGCGCCAAACGGGCTGCTCCAAATATCACTGAGCTGTTTGGATTCGATTCCTGCTTGCTTGATCATTTCTTCGGCTTTCCGCAAAGGCTTGGTGTCGTAGAGTTTCGTTTCGACCAAGGCGCTGGATTGGATGGTGGGCGCCGCCCCGCAGCTTTCCACGTCCGGGCACAACGTGATGTCGTAGAGGAACTTCTTCGACAAGTCGAGGTTGTTCAAGACGATGCGGTCTTTGGCTTCTCCCGGCTTGGTCTTGAGTTCCTTCGTCACGCCGAAGTCCTGGTAATAGTAGGAATGCAGGGCGCGGCAGGCCTTGAGCACGTCCAACGCCTGGTCGCCTTTGGCGTCGGGCATCTGGACAAGCCGGTCTCCGGCTTTGTACGCCTTGTCCGCGTCTTCCAGCGGCAGGTTGATGCAGCCTTTCTTGTTCAGCGGTTCCTTGCGTTCGAACGTGCTGCCGGTTTCAGGGTCGGTGTCGTACCGGCTGTTGACGGTGCTGTCGGTGCATTCCATCTGCGTCAGGAAGCCTTCGCTCATCGTCTTTTTGCCATCGGCTTCGCGCGAACTTTTGGGCACTTCGTTGTCGCCGCCGAACGCGTAGCCGGACAGCCTCATCCCGGTTTTTTCCTTCACGCGGATTTCCAGGACCGCTGCGACGTCTTCGTACGAATCGTTCGCGCCGACCAGCGGGAACGCTTTTTTCATGTAGGCTTTCACGGAGGCCGAAGACAGCGGTTGGTCGCCTTTGGGTGGAATGGGGTGCAGGTATTCCTTGAGAAGTTCGATGCCTTTTTCTTTCTTTTCCTTTTCTTCTTTGAATTGGTTCGCCAATGGGACTATTTGGAACTTGACGCCGCCGTGGGTTTGAATGATTCCTCTGGTTTGTGGCCTGCTCGCTTGGGGAAGGCGGTGGAATGCGAAGGTGAACGGGTGCAGCGGCAGGTTTCCGAAGTAACCGTTGAGCACGTAGAGGAAGGAAAACTCTTGCGCTTCGGATTTCGACATCCTGCCTTGGTCGAACTGTCTGCTTTTTGTTTTCATGCGGGCCGTGAATTCTCCCAGTCGGCTTAACGGTTTGCCGTAGGCAAGCTCGTTTTTTTGGGCGTTATCCGACGTGTATGAGTTGAGCGGCCGTACGCGCACGCGGAGCTTGCCGTTGTTGACCTGGTTCTTCAAAAAGTCCCCGTCCTCTGCGAGCACGTCCAACAGGTTCTTCCACAACGTATAGAACCGGGGCGTCTTGTACAACCCCACGTCTTTCACGTGATCGACGAAAATCTTCGCATCGCCTGTGCACGTCGCTCTTAGGCCGCTGGTGAAGTCGGCCAACGTCATGCTGTTGCGTAGGCTTGCCGTTGGCTCGTCGGCTTTCGTGAATCCGGCCAGCTGCTTGACTTTTTCCCGAGTCTTGTCTTCGACGAGTTTCTTCAGCTGTGCATTATTCATTTTTTTCTTGGCGTCTTTAGGAAGCTCGATGTTGGGGTTGAATTCCGTCCATTTGCCGGACTTGCATTGGAAGTACTCGATCACGTCCGAGCCGAGGCCGCAGACTTTTTCGTACTCGCGGACCGGCGCGAACGCGCGGGGCGGCGTGTCCAGCGCCGCGACGGATGCCGGAGCGTTCCACCAGTCAAAAACGGCCGTGTCGTGGCCCGAGTCGACATTACGGGCCAAAAGTTCCTGGTAGTCCGAACCGGTAAACGCCCGGTACGCTTCGCTTTGGGCGTCCAGTTCCGGCACGTACAGGTCGATGTAGCCTTCGGCGTTGACGTAGGTGCTTTTGTAGTTGAACCCGAATTTTCGGCCCAGCGAATCCGGCGCCCATCCGCCTCCCAATCCGAATTCCTGGTTCAGCAACTTGTCGTTGACGTACAGGATGACGCCGTCGGCTTCCTTGATTCCGGCAATCTTGATTTTATCCTTGCCGTCGGTGGCGGGTTTCAGGCCGCCGTACGCCGCCAATCTCTTGGCTGACGTCTGCTGTTTTTCGTAATCGGCTTTTTCATCATCGGTGACCGGGTTGATGACGAACAGCACGCGGGCTTTGTTTTTGCTCTGGATTCCGCTGAACGGCTTGCTGACGCTGATTTTCAGGCGGCGTTCTTCCCCGACCATTTTTTCAGCTTTTGCAGGCTCCATCACTTCGGCCCGGACCGCTTTTGCAAGATCCGGTTTCAGCTTGCCTTCATGCGTGATTTGGTACGTGCCGTATCGGAGCTTGTCCGGCTCGATAAAGACTTGGGTGAATTTTCCTTCCTTCATGCTGAACCCGGTCAATGCTTTTCCGGATCGTTCCGCCATGTATTTACACCGGCCGGCAAGTTCGAGGGTTACTGGCGTAACGGGTTCCGTCGTGCCGTCGTTTTTCACGAACTCGACTTTGGGCTGTTGGCCCGGATTGGCCGCGACGTCGGCGTTGGTGCGGAAACAGATCACCACGCTTTCCTTTGGTTTCAGTTTTTCCTCGTTGAAGGCCTTGAGCGTGTTGACTTTCACCCAGTTCGTCTCGTGCGTGCTTTGCGCGGCCGGGTAGTCGGCTTTGTTGTACGAGTAGGCGAACAAGTCGACTAGTCCCTGTGGGACCAATTCGTCACGCAACCAGACGATCAACGTATTTCCAGACGCGCTGCCGTCGACGGCGATGGCGGCATAGACGCGCGCCTCGCTTTTCAAACCGTTTTTCCGGTTGGCCTCCGCTTTCTTGAATCGAGGCTTGTCGATTCCGACGTTTCCTTCACTGCCTTGCAACAGCGGCTTCTTCTTGCCGTCGTTGAGCTTGAATTCGGCATTTGGCCCGTTCCATATCGTTTGCACCGCGTAGTCTTCGTACCGCGCATCGGCCTTGCCGATATCCTTCGGCGTCCGGTCCAGTTGAGTGAATTCGAACGCCAAAGCACCCGGACTGCATACGCCACCAATCGCATAGTTCTCATAATCGGATCCTACCATGGCCGGGAACGTTGCCATCACGTAGCGGTCGGACCCGCGGCGGCCGATGCACGCACGCCGGTTGCTGACGCCAGGATATACGTCGCTGACTTTGTCCAACCCGGTTTCAAGGTCCAGTGTTTTGGCGCCCGGCGTTCCCACCCGAACGACGGTCAACGTTTTGCCCTTGACTTCAAACGTGTATTGAGCCTCGCCCATAGTCTCGGTGAACGGCTTGCTTGAACTGACGATGTAAAAATTCGTCTGGGCTGCCGTCCCTTCCTTAACTGCTGGGGTAATTTTCGTTGTCGTAGTTCCGCCTTCGGCTCTTCGGCGTAAGGCTTCTTTGAACCATTCTGCAAATTTTTCGTCCGGAACGGGCGTCGGGCTTACCGTTCCCGGTGGTTGCGGGCTTGTTGCAATCTCCGTTTGGGTTCTCTCCCCTGGCGGTTGTGGGATTGAAGCAATCCCCTCGTGGGGATTCAAAAGCTCGGGTCCCGCCGGGCCGATTCGCGTCGGGCGTTGCTCGCTTTGGACGGTTGTTGGTTTGGCGTCTTGACGCAACCAGCCCCGCATGCTGAATCCGTTTTCCCCGAAAGACGTGACGACGGCGTATAGGCGGAGGTTCTGATCGTCTTTCACGACGGAGTAGGTGATGGGCGTCCCGTCCGCCTTTGCCAAAAGCCAGTTGCTGCTACTTTGGCTACGCGTCAATGGCGATGGTATGATGATGGTTTGGCCGTCCAGCACTTTGACGAAGTACCCGCTGGCCACGCTGACCGCGCTGACGGTGAACTGTTTGACCATTTGTTCTTGCGGCAGCGTTCCGGAAAAAGTGAACAGACTTGCCTGCGGTCCGTTGCAGATCCCTCCCAGCACCGAATCAACGCTTGTGTCCATCCCTGCGGGAAACGTGGCCACCACGTAGCGTCCGGGCGCAGGTTGACCGTTCATGCCGACGTCCTGCGCGATGCACGTCTTTTTCCCGGGGGTGAATCCGTTTGCCGGGCGGTCCATCCGGATGGGCGTGTTGAGCATTTCTTTGGTTATGAGGATTTGATTGACCCATTCCCGGGTCCTACTGGCTTTTGTGGCGTCTGGGTACGCGCGGAGATACTGGCCTTGGTTACCCTCGCCTGTTTCAATTTTCAGAAAAGCAAAGCCGGCGTTCGTTGCGGTTGCGTCACTGGAACTCAACAGGTAGAATCGGATGGGTCCGCTCGGCGGATTCGTCTGTGCGGCCGACAACAGCGAGCCGGGCAACACGAGCAACACGAATACGAATAAACACGGCAGGGTGATGCGGGTCTTATCGTGGTTTTTGCGTATCATTTCGGGGCCTTCGGGCCGGACCGGCCCGTATCGTTTGTGTGCTTCCGTTACCCTTTTTGTTGTTCTTGTTACATTGTTATTCCCCACGGCGGCTGCTATTTATATCTTGCGTTGCGCGTTGCCGCTTTTTCCTGCCGCATTGCGCCGCGTTTTCCGGCTTGGCGCGGATCATTTTCCGAAAGCCTCTTATAAACCATTTTCGTGCATTCTTGCGCGGCCCGCTTTCCAGCCACTATGCTGCCGTTCGCATGAGGTCCTTGCATGAAATCTTCGAAATCCGCGTCTTCCGTTCCCATCGCCATTGTCCAGGCCAAAGGCTCCGATACGCCGGAGAAGAATCTGGACGCCGCCGTGGGCTTTGTCCAGAAAGCCGCGCAAGGCGGCGCCAAGATTGTTGCCTTGCAGGAACTGTTCCGCTCGCCCTACTTCCCGCAATACGGCGATTATTCCGCTTTCGACTACGCCGAAAAGCTTGACGGCCCTTCCGCTAAGGCTTTGGGCAAGGTCGCGAAAGAAGAAAAAACCTGGGTCATTGCGCCGATTTTCGAGAAACGTTCGCGCGGCCTCTATTACAACTCGGCCATCGTCCTGGACGACAAGGGCAAGTTGGCGGCGCATTACCGCAAACTGCATCTCCCCCAGGACGCTCACAGCTTTTCCGAGAAATACTACTTTGCGCCTGGCGACCTGGGCTACTGCGTGTTCGACACGCCGTGGGCTAAAATCGGCCTCATGATCTGCTGGGACCAATGGTACCCTGAAGGCGCGCGCGTCATGGCCTTGCAGGGCGCGGAAATCCTGTTCTACCCTACCGCCATCGGCTGGCACAAGAGTGAGGAAAAAGACGTGGCCAAGGACCAGCGTGAGGCGTGGATGACGATGCACCGCTCGCACGCCATCGCCAACGGCGTGTTCGTCGCCGCGCCCAACCGTTGCGGCAAGGAAGGCGATTTGACTTTTTGGGGCTCCAGCCTGATTATCGAGCCGTCCGGCCGCATCGTGCGCGAAGGCTCGCTGGGCAAGGAAGAACTTCTGTCGTGGGTTTGCGACTTGTCCAAGATTGAAACCCAACGCCACGGCTGGCCGTTTTTGCGCGACCGCCGCGTCGACATGTACGGCGACTTGCTGCAACGATTCAAAGGTTGAGCGTTCAACTCAATGGTTCCCACTGTTTCCAAAAACGCGTCCGTGCGGTTTCCCGGCGAGTGGGAACCCCACGCCGGCACGTGGCTGGCATGGCCGCACGAGGAATTGACTTTCTCGCATTTGGCTGCCGTGGAAAAAGTCTGGACGGATTTGATCCGCCTCCTGGCGAAGAGAGAGACGGTTAACCTCTTGGCTCACCCCCGTCTTTCCGCGCGTTTTTCCAAGGCGGTTGCCGGACTGGAGAACGTCGTCATCCACGACGTGGCGACGGCCGACGTCTGGCTGCGCGATACCGGTCCTATCTTCGTCAAACGCAACGGTTCTCTCCAGGCTACATGCTGGCAGTTCAACGCCTGGGGCAACAAGTACGACGAATTGCTGGCCGACCGGGGTCTGAACGAGAAAGTCGCCCGCCTCGCCGGCGTTCCCTGCGTGAAAACCGGCATGGTGCTGGAAGGCGGCTCTATCGATTCCAACGGCGCCGGGCTCTGCCTCACGTCGGAACAATGCCTGTTGAACCAAAACCGTAACCCGTCGCTTTCCAAAGTCCAGATCGAAACCAAATTAAAGACGCATTTGGGCTTCTCGGACGTCTTGTGGTTGGGCAATGGCCTGGCGGGCGATGACACCGATGGCCACGTGGACGACATGGCGCGTTTCGTCAACGAAAAGACGGTGGTGCACGCCATGGTGGGGGAAAAAGACGACGTAAACCACGCCGTTTTGAAAGAAAACGAGGCCCGCCTGAAGCGGTACGCCAAGGTCCACGGTTTGAAATTGCAAGCCATGCCTATGCCCCCGTGTCTGGAGTCACAAGACGGCCCGCTTCCGGCCAGTTACTGCAACTTCTATATCGGCAACGCCGCCGTCTTGGTGCCGGTTTTCAAGTCGGCCCGCAAAGACCGCGAGGCCCTCTCGATTTTGAAGGAATTCTTCCCCGACCGTGACGTGGTGGGCTTGGACTGCCGCCGGGTGGTCGAAGGAATGGGCGCGTTGCATTGCGTGACGCAGCAACAGCCGGTGGAAGGGGGATGAATCCGAGGGTTTCGGGGGAAACCGGAGGTGTCCCCTAAGACGCTCGAACCGGAATGGGCGCGTTGCATTGCGTGACGCAGCAGCAACCGGCATGACGTCTGCTGCCGGACCGCTGGATTCCAACGCGTTTTATACCGTGCCGGACAACGATCAGTTCATGAAAAGAATCGCTTTGATTGGCCCCCGCGGCGCCGGTAAGAGCCTGCTGGCATACACGTTTTCAGCCTTTCTGAAGCACCGCCCGTCTTCGGGCCACGCCGTAGCCGTCGTGAACCTGGACCCATCCGTGCACAAGCCCGCCTACGTGCCCGACTTGGACGTACGCCATTTCAGCCGCGACTCGGACGTCGCTTTGCTGTATCCCGCGTTGTTCAAGGACGACGTCTTTTCCGACCGCTTCTCCGCCGTCTGCCAACAAAGCGGCGCCGTGTTGCTGGATTGTGCATCCGGTCTGGATTGGGTGTGGTTTTCCAAACTGCCTTCCGATTTCTGCGATGCCGCCTGGCTGGTCAGCCCGGCCCTGGCGTCCGAATCGCTCATGGCTGCCTTAGGCGAGGCGTTGGACGTGCCGGTCATCAACGTGGTCAATACCCGCGAGCTTTTCGCCACCGAGCAGAAGACCTTGTCGCCGTTTTCCATTCCTTCCCGCAGCCGCAAGGATACCGTCTTTGTCAACGCGTGGGAGCGGGACGGCTTCGACGCGCTGGCCAAACACCTCGGCCCGCTGCCGCAAACGGCTTAAAAACCGCGACTTCCTTCTCTGTCTGATTCAACCCCATGGCTCCGCTTACCCCTGACCTCGCGCCGTTGGTCATCTCGTTGGGCGGTTCGCTTCTGAACCAACCCGGTTACGCCGGTTCCTTCGCCGCGCTGCTCAAACCTTTTTTGTCCAAACGCAAGTTTGCCGTGGTGACCGGCGGCGGCAAGGTCGCGGCTCAATACGCCGAAGCGGCCCGAAAACGCATGGCAAGCTCGATTGGGGCCGAATTCTACGCAGACTTTGACGCCATCGAAGCCACCCGCGAGAACGCGGCCGACTTGAAGAAGACCTTCGGCTCCCTTGCCTACTCCAAGATCATCTTGCACCCGCTGGACGCCGTCGCGGCCCTCAAGAAAAAGAACATCGTGCTTTCCGGAGGCTTCCTGCCGGGCATCACGACCGACGCCTGCAGCGTGCTGGTCGCCGAGGCCATCGGCGCGCCGCGTGTCGTCAATGCTTCGCGCATCGACGGCATCTACGACAAGAACCCGTCCGAGTTTCCGGATGCCCGCCGGTTCGACCGGCTGACGCACGACGAACTGGTCCAAATGGCGTCGAAGTTCGACCAGCGCAAGGCCCGGACCAACTTCGTCTTCGACGTCGTCGCGGCCAAGCTGGCGGCCCGCTCGAAAATCCAAATAGACTTCGTCGACGGCCGCGACTTGACGCAGCTGAAGGCGGCAATCGAAGGCAAGGCGTTTGACGGCACGCGCGTGCGATAGGCTTTTTTTTTTGCTATTGTTTTATCCGCGGCTTATCACTTCGCCTCAACTGGCGCAAGCAGGTTTGCCGTTCTCGATTTTGCATTGGGCGAACTTGCCGAATTCCTGGCAGGAGTAACCATATTCCAATTTGCATATCCCGGCAATGCAAACCCCGTCCAAAACGTCTTGGTCCTGGCAGGCATCTGGGCAGTCGGAATCAACCGTGCATTGGCTTGCCACTTGGGTGCAGGCCGGCTTTCCATCCTTGAAAACGCACGTGGAAGCGGCGTTGATGCTGGTGCAGGAAACTGCCTCGGAAAGGATGCAACGACCGTCTACGCAGCTGGACTTCATGACTGAATCGTCTTGGCAGGCGTCCTGGCACTGGCTGTCGTCCGAACACTGGTCTTTGGGTTGGGTGCATTCCGGTTTCCCGTTTTTCATCAGGCAGGTCGCGTCCACGCCGTTTTCCTGGCACGAGTAGGCGTATCGTTGTTCGCACCGGTTGTTGACGCATTTTCCATCCATCACGCTGGTGCCGGAACAAGTTCCCGGACACTGGCTGTCAATCGAGCATTGGCCGTGGGGCTGTGTGCATGACGGCTTGTTCGCCTGCATCACGCATTTGGCGTCAATGCCGTTTTCCTGGCACGAATATGCATACTCGAGGGTGCACTTTCCGCTCTTACATTTTCCATCCATCACGTTGGTGCCGTCACAAGCTCCAAGGCAATCGGAATTCAGCTGGCAGCCGGAATTTCCTGAATCACCGGAAGCACCGGAAACCAACAACAGGCATACCAATTCATCATTCAAGTCTTTCTTGTTCTTGCACATCGAGTCGACGAATTCTTTGTCGGTGCAACCGGCCAGAAAAAGGGAAAAAACCACGATGACGACCATCGGAAGCCAAGTTTTCACGCTCTTTCTTTCATACCCTTCGCAATAAAAACCAACCGAATCGGCGGACTATTTTTCCATTCCAAGAAAAATGAAAAAGAGCCGGTTTGGAAAAAACCCCGGGGCGTGCCATACTCTGAATTGCGTAAGTTTTATAGCAAACCGCGAAAGTCTTCCGAGACTTTCGCGCCGTTTGCTAGATAGCAATCCACGACTAATTTGTCGGATTACATTCGTGGATTGCTATATTTCACCGTTTTTGGATTTTGTAGGGGTTCAAGTCTCCCACTGCAGATCGATGGACTGGTAGCGGACGAGGTAGACGACGACGGCCGCCGCGATGACCAATCCGATGAGGATGGTTTGCGTATCCCATGCGCCGAACAACAGGAGCGAGCCGACGACTAACGCGAAGACCCAGATGGTGCGGTTGCTCAATGCGTCGTGCAGTTCGTCGGCAACCATGATACGTCTGTCGGCGGTAGCAGTAATTTAAGCTTGGCCTGCGTCCGCCGGCTTTTCCGCGGCGTTGTTTTGGGCCATGCCGGTTGACGCGACGTTCTGGGCGTAGCCAATCTTGCGCGCGGCTTCCTTGAGCGCTTCCACGGCCGGTAGCGGCTTTCCTTGCAGCATTTCCAACAAGGCGCCTCCGGCAAGCGAGACGTGGCCGAATTTCTTGAACGGAAATCCGAACTTTTGCAACGCCGTGATGGTGTGCCCGCCTCCGAGCAGGGTGAATGCTTTGGAATCCATCATGGCCTGCATCACCATGCGAGTGCCCAACTCGAACGCTTTCTGCTCGTAAGCCCCCAATGGGCCTTTGAGGTAGACCGTCTTG
Source organism: Microcaldota archaeon (assembly GCA_016188965.1). GTDB lineage: Archaea > Micrarchaeota > Micrarchaeia > Norongarragalinales > Norongarragalinaceae > JACPGT01. The sequence goes on from JACPGT010000002.1 coordinate 209,600, forward strand.
GCGGACGCGATTTCGCGGCCGTAGGCACGGGCGGTGTTGGTGCCGATGTCAAAGACGCTTTCTTCCAAGTCCGGCAGTTGTTCCAGCTTGACTTCCACGCGGATGCCGTGTTCGTCGGCGTAGGCAAAGTCGCCCGGCACGTCGATGCGGTCCTCGTATTTCTTCATCAGTTCCTGCACTTTCGGAAGGAAGACCAAGTAGCCTTGTTCCTTGAGCCACGTCTCTTTTCGGCCCAGTTTCTTGCCTTTGGCCATCAGGCACAATTCGCCCAAGACGCCGGAGGTGAGGATCTTGTCGGCCTGGTCGTGCTCCAGCGCGTATTGCATCAGGCCCAGCGGTTCGTCGGGCTTTCCCCCGCCCAATAACTGCACCACCGGGCGTTTGGCGTGAGCCGTGGCCTGCAGCACGGCGTCGTACTCGCGTTGCAGCACGCGGCCCGCATACGACGGCAGGGTGCGGCAAAAGCCCATGAGCGACGTCTGCGCCCGGTGGGCTGCGGAAAAAGCGTCGTTGACGTACACGTCGCAAACCGAGGACAGCTCTTGCACGTAGAGCGCTTTTTCGAAGGGCATCTTTTTGCCGTCAAGCCCTTCTTCGGCGTACATGCGGACGTTTTCCAGCAGGATGATTTTGCCGGGCGTCAGCTTTCGGATGGCCGCCAGCGTCGTCTTTCCGGATAAGTCGGGCACGTACTTGACTTTGCGGCCCACGTGCTTGCTTAAGATGTTGGCGTGCTGCTCCAAGCGGGCGTAGTCCTTGTCCCCCGCCCGGCCTTGATGGGCCAGGATGACGACTTTCGCGCCTTTTTCGGCCAATTCCTTGATGGTTTCACCGTGGGCTTCGAGGCGTTCGGAGTCCTGCACGCGGCCGTGCTCGATGGCGGCGTTGATGTCCACACGGACCAGCACGGTCCTGCCCGCGGGGTCGAAGTCGTCCATGGTCAGGAAGTCTTTGGAAGTCATGACGCGTGTTTCACCTTTTTTTCAAGCCGCCTTGCGGAAGGTCGAAGGCCGGATGCTTCGCTGGAAATCAGTGCGGCTAATCGGCTGCGCAAAGCGGCTTGCTTGCGTCCGCGCATAGTTGGCCTGTGCCGCCGCGAGGTCGCCTTGGTGCTGTGCCACGAGTTGCAGCAATTGCTGGCGGTGCTGGCCGGCCCATTGGGCCCACTGCCATTCGGGTCGCTGGATGATGACTTGTTGCCGCTCCTGCCTGACGTTGATGCCCGCATCTATCAGTTTTCGCGTGTTCTGGTGCGTGCGGATCTTGCTTTCGATCCAGCTTGCGATGGATTCGGCCTGTGGTGCGTGGTGTTCTTGCAGGTGTTGCTGCAGGTCGTGGCGGGTGAATAAGTTGGAAAATGCCCGTAATTGGTTGAGCCGTTTGCGTTCTTTCCGGTATTCCAGATAGATGCCTAACTTGACCTTGTCGTCCCGCAGGCGTATCCGGGCTTGCCGAAGTCGCAGGCTCTTCTGCTTTTCCAGCTGGACGATGTCGCGCAAATCGCCGCGTTGGATGGCCTCTTCGGTCATCTGTTTTTCCATGGCCGCTTCTTCCAAAGGTCCCATTTCCTGGGTTTTTCGGATGTTTTCTTCCGCCATTTCGAAGAATTCGCCGATGAGGCTCCGCTCTCGTTGCTTTGCTGCGGAGGCTTTGGCCTTGAACGGGTTATGCTCCATCGGGGCAGCCGCTCGTGCCAGTCGGGAGCCAAGGGGAAAGTTGAAGTGGGCCATCCGGCGGATTAGGGGGTGAATCGTTTAATACTTTGCGGACGGAAAATGCGCCGTTGGAGTTGGGCGCTTCCTGGGCTTCGGCGCTTTTAAGGCCTGCCGACGTAATGGGGAACAGACCATGCCCGGCTTTACCGCGATGCGCGACGACTTGCTACGCCAGCTGGAAAGTTCGCAAACCGGCTTGACTTCAGCCCAGGCACGCTTCCGTTTCCTGCGGGATGGCCCCAACGCGTTGGAGGAAGCGCCAAAGGTGCCGGCGTGGCGTCGCTTTTTGACCCAGTTTGAAAGCCCGCTGGTCATTTTGCTCATCCTGGCGGCTTTGGTGGCCGCCGTGTTGGGCGAGTGGTTGGATTCCGCTGCCATCGGCATCATCGTGTTGTTGAACGCGGCGTTCGGCTTCATCCAGGAAAACCGGGCGGAACGCGCCATCGCCGCCTTGCAGGACATGGTGGCGCTCAAAGCCACCGTCCTTCGTGACGGTGTCGAGATGCTGGTGGATGCCCGCAACCTGGTGACCGGCGACGTCATCCTGCTGCCGGAAGGCTCGAAAGTCCCGGCGGATGGCCGGTTGCTGGAAAGCTTTTCCCTCCAAGTTGATGAAGCCGCGTTGACCGGCGAGAGCGTGGCGTCGGAAAAGGACGCCCGCGCGTCTATTGCGGCTGACGCTCCATTGGCCGAGCGGACCAATGCGGTCTTCATGGGCACCCACGTGCGCCGCGGACGCGCGAGAGCCATCGTGGTCAAGACGGGCATGCGGACCGAGTTGGGCAAGATAGCCGGATTGGTGCAGGGCATCGGAGAGCCGCCTACGCCTTTGCAGGTCAAGTTGGAGCAGTTGGGCCGACGATTGGGCTTCTTGGCAGTCTGCGTATGCGTGTTGGTGTTTCTTTCCGGCCTCTGGAGCGGAGTCCCGCTTGCAGACATTTTCCTGATTTCCGTTTCGTTGGCCGTGGCCGCGGTTCCTGAAGGCCTTCCTGCGGTGGTGACCATCACCCTCGCCATCGGCGTGCAGCGCATGGCTCGGCGTCATGCCCTCGTGCGCCGTCTGCCAGCCGTCGAGACGCTGGGCTGCGCTACAATCATCGGCACGGATAAGACCGGCACGTTGACGAAGAACGAGATGACGGTTCGGCACGTCTGGACTGATGGCGCCATGGTCGACGTTTCCGGTACCGGTTTTTCAAGTCAGGGCACGTTGAGCCAAACCGGTAAGCCGGTGGGACGCCACGTGGCGCTGGATCGTTTGCTGGAATGCGGCGTCTACTGCAATTCGGCCAGCCTGACGGCCAACGGGGTGCTGGGCGATCCGACGGAAGGCGCATTGTTGGTGTTGTCGGAAAAAGCCGGCGTAAGCGTCCAGGACCTCCGGCGCCAAGGCACCCTGGTCGAAGAAGTCCCCTTTTCATCGGAACGCAAGATGATGAGCGTAGTGCGGGAGCGGGACGGAAAACGCACGGTGTACTGCAAGGGTGCGCCGGAAGTGCTGCTCAAGCGGTGCACGCGCGTGCTTTGGGAAGACACGGCGTCCGTTTTGACTTCCGCGGTGGAAAAGAAGATTCTCGCCCGCAATGAATCTTTCGCCAAGGCAGGTCTGCGCGTGTTGGCGTTGGCTTACCGCGAAGGCGCGAAGGGTTCCGGGATCGAACAAGGCCTGACGTTCTTGGGCTTGGTGGCGATGTACGACCCGCCCCGCGACGAAGTGCGCGAATCGGTCCGCAAAGCGCAGGCCGCCGGCATCCGAGTGGTGATGATTACCGGCGACAATCCGCTGACGGCCCAATCCGTGGCGCGCGAAATCGGCCTTGAGGCGGACCGTGTGTCGGACGGCCATGCGGTGTCCGCTGCGACCGATGCCGAATTGGACCGCCTCTGTGCAGGATGTTCCGTCTTCGCCCGCGTTTCGCCCGAGGACAAGCTGCGCATCGTAGCGTCGCTCAAGCGTTTGGGCCAAGTCGTGGCCGTCACCGGCGACGGGGTGAACGACGCGCCGGCCATCAAGACGGCCGACATCGGAGTAGCCATGGGCATCACCGGCACGGACGTGGCGAAAGAGAGCGCCGACATGGTCATCGCCGACGACGACTTTTCCAGCATCGTGGCCGCGGTCGAGGAAGGCCGCACCGTCTATGACAACATCGTCAAATCCGTGCTGTACCTCGTCTCGTGCAACATCGGCGAAGTCCTCACGATTTTCGCCGCCATCGCGCTGGGCTTGGGCCGTGCGTTCGGCATCGAAAGCCCTTTGGCGCCCATCCATATCCTTTGGATGAACCTGGTGACCGACGGAATGCCTGCGTTGGCGTTGGGAATGGAGCCTAAGGAGCCGGACGCCATGCGCCGGCCGCCTCGGCGCCGCGACGATGCCGTCTTTTCACGTGCGCGCTTCCTGCGCGCCGCATTCGTCGGCGTCTGGATGGCGCTGGGGACATTGCTGTTGTATTGGACGTACTTGGAAAACCAGCCGGAAAAGGCCGTCACCGTCGCGTTCAGCACTTTGATTTTTTTCCAGTTGTTCTTTGCCTTGTCTTCGCGTTCCGAACGCCATCCGCTTTGGCACGTGGGCTTTTGGAAGAATCCGTGGGTGTGGCTGGCCATCCTGGCCGCCGCTTTCCTCCAATTGGTCGCCGTGCAATGGCCCGTGGCCAACGGCGTATTCCAGACCGTTCCCCTCGCGGCGCCGGATTGGCTGAACATAGTGGCCGTCTGTGTGACGTTGCTGGTGGCCGTGGAAACGCTCAAAACCGCCAAAAAATGGGGTTAAAAAGCACACGTTGCCACTGGTTTTCTGCTCCCGTTGCTGACGGTGGGCAGCTGCTCGAAATCATGGACTTGGTCTTGAAAAGCGCTGGCGCGTTGGCGTTGCTGTTAGCATGGGCCGGCGCGGTCCCTTTTGAGCAAGTGTTTCTGACTTTGGGCTTAGGCTACTTGATTTTAAGCAACATGATCGTGCTGGCCGGCCCGCCGGTCTATTGAACGCGGACCTTGGCAACCATGTCGTCTTAGCGGCTGCTGGCTCGGACACGGGGTCTGTACCCTTTTCCGGCATACAACTGCTTGATGAAAATCGGCGTGACGATGGTCGTCAGCAGGCTCATCATCAAGATGGCCGCATACACCGGCTGGCCAATCAAGCCGTTCGACAAGCCGAACAAGGCGGCGATGATGGCGATTTCGCCCCTTGGCACCATACCCAGGCCCACGATGAGCGATTCGGACGTATTGAGGCCCATGGCGCGCGCCGGGATGAAGCAGCCGACCAGTTTCGTCAGGATGGCCACAGTTGTTAAGGCAATGATGAAAATTCCTGCCGATGCGGCGGCCTGGATGTTGACCAAAACGCCCAACGAGACGAAGAAGATGGCCGCAAAGATGGCTTCCAGGTACTCCGAACCTTCGTGGTAACTTCTGATCCGAAGGCTCTCCAAACTCACGCCGGCGATGAACGCGCCGACGATGGCCGATAAACCCACGACTTCCGCCACCAAACCGTAGGCAAACGCGATGGCGATGGCGGCGATGAACGTCGCTTTTTCCACGCCATTCTTTTTGGCCCATTTGTCAAAACGTTCCAACTGCGGATTGAGCACCTTCGTTCCCAACACGACGCCAATAGCCAAAAACGCCAACGCAACGACGGTCGTGATTGCCAAGTTATTTAGCGAAACAGTCCCCGTAAGGAATTCCTTCGTCAAAGACAAGGCCAATAAAGCTAGCACGTCGTCGACCACGGCCGCGCCGATGATGGCTTTGGCGGCCGCGGTGTCCAACTTGCCCATTTCCTTGAGCACCTGCGCGGTGATGGCGATGGACGTGGCCGTCAAGGCGGTGCCGATGAATACGGCTTGGCCCAACGGGAAGCCGAACAGCTGCGCTACGCCAAAACCGCCGATCCATGGCACGATGACTCCGATGAGTGCGATGACCATGGAGCGGGCGTTGAAGATTTCCTTGAACTTCGTCTGCAAACCCACGACGAACAGCAGGAAGATGGCGCCCATGGTGGCCAATTGCTCGATGAACTCCGTGTACGTAATCAGGCCCAGCACGCTGGGGCCCACCAGGATTCCGACGAGAATCTCGCCGATGACGATGCTTTGCCCAAAGCGGATGGCCAAGAAATACCCAATCAGGGCGATGAATAGAAGCAAGCTGATTTGGAATTCGATGTTCTGCAAAAATTCGACCATTGGCTGATTCTCCATACGCCTTGGGCCCGGCGTGTTTTTTATAGTCACTCCGTGAGCGGTTCAGAGCACTTCCACGCCGGAAAGCACGATTCCACGGATTGCTATACTTTCAAGGATTGCTATGTTTGCCTAAAACGTTGCATGGCCAATCCGATTCGTCCGTAGATGCTGGGTCTATCGCTTTTCCTTGTGCAGGAAATTCAAGAAACCGTTTTCATCCAGCCACGCCAGAGTCGCCGTCGGGATGAAGTCGAATCCGGGAAGGATTTCTTCGGCGAAGGCCAGGAACGTGTAGCCGTCGCGCCGGTAGAGCCATCCGACAACCAATGCGGAAAGCGGCGCCCATACGAAGTCCGCGAACTCGCCGGCAAACAGCGACATGAAGCCCAACGCGTCCAATGTCAGGCTCAGCAGCAATTTGGCGAGTCGGTTCATGATGTCACCGCCGATAGACTATTTTGGGCCTGTGGATGCCAGACGTCCGCGGTGACGGGCTTTCGCGTGGCACGCTGGACTTGCCTCGGTTGCGCTCGTAATAGAATATGCCCACGGTCGCCATCGCGTTCGTCAAGACCAGCGCGGTGAACACCGTTTCCTGCAGGTACGGCACGATGACGCCCATGGCGGCCGGCATTCCGGCCAGCACGGCGGCGGCCAAGCCCCGCGGGCTCATCACGGTCATCAGGAAGCGGTACGGCTGGGTGTGGCGCGCCAACGACGCAAAGGCGCTGACGGCCAGGAACCGTCCGAACAATGCCGCCAGGAACACCAGGAACGAGATGCCCAGCACGCCGATTGTCAGCTGGTCCAGGTTGAGGATCACGCCAAGGTAGACGAAGAAGAACGTTCGCACGAAGAACGAGATTTCGGAATGGAACGTACGCAGGGAGCCCTCGAATTCGATGGGCTTCTGGTTGCCGTCCAGCATCCGTTGCAGTTGCTTGGAACTGCCCATGATTAAGCCGAACAGTAAAACGGCGATGGCGCCATTGGCTTTGACCGATTCCACGCCCGCGTACAGCATGAACATCATGGCCAGCGTAAGCATGTAGCCGAACGGTTTTTCGTGGAAATGCGCCATGACCTTGAGCCAGACCAATCCCACGATGGCGCCCGCGGCCGCCGCGATGGTGAACGCGCCGAGGATGCTGTTGGATACGCTCTGCAGGTTCACGCTGTTCGTCGCAATGACGCCTGTCAACGCGATGGCGCCTACGATGGTCAGCGTGTCGTTGATGGCCGACTCCAGGCTCAGAAGCGTCTTGACCTCCGTGCTCACGCTTAGGCGGGCCACCACGGCGATGACGAAGTTGCTGGCCGTTCCGCCCAGAATGATGCCTAACAAAAGAGCGTGGAAGAAGTTCCATCCGGACAGGGATGCGGCGGCCGTCACCGCGATCACGGCGGCGACGAACGTCATCAGCGTGAACAACGTTGCCGGCGCCAATTCGCCCAGCACCTTGAACAAATTCAGGTTCAGGCCGCCGTCGAACAGGATGATGACCAGCGCCAACGCGCCGAAAAAAGGCGCCAGCGGCGTCAAGAATGCAGGGTCGGCGATTTTCAACACCGGGCCCAACAACACGCCTAAGAGCATGAGCAGCAGGACGTCGGGAATCTTGGTCCGCTCGAACAGGTAGTTGCCCAGGAATCCCGCGACGATGATGGCGCCGATGAGAAAGATGCTGATTTCAATCATGGCAGAAGCAACAGTCCAATGCGTTGCGGTAACTTAACGTTTTGCCTGTTTGCGTCAGACGCCCCGGCGCCGCCACCAATAAACCGCGATGGCCAAAGTCAACGCTCCGCCGGCGGCGAACAGGTAGACCAGCGGCATCGCGGCCGGCTCCACGTCTTGCGTGCGGGTCCGTGTCGGCTCGGGCACCGATTGTGCAAAAGACGGCGCCTCCGATGGCTGCGCCGACGCCGCGTCCAGGACTGGCTGTCCTCGGGGTGCTGCCGGGGCGGCTGTGCCGTTGGCGTCCGCAGCCGTGATGGCGCTTTTTGACGCGCTTTCCATCGGCTGCGACTGGGTCGAGCGGATTTCGGCCAATGCCGGCAGTGCGGATCCTTGAGCGGAACTGGCAAAGACTCCGGCTTGGTTCCACGTGATGGCCGCGGCCAACAGAAGCATCATCGACGCGGCCAGCATGAGGTAGACCGGCTGGCGGTCCGGCGCAACCAGGCTGCGGCCCGACGCGGTCAGATGGTAGTACGCCCACTTGTTTTTCTTGTCCTTCTGGACCAGGCCGGCTTTGACCAGCTTGTGCATGTGCTCGTCCGTCGCCTGCACGCTGAGTCCGGATTCCTCGGCCAGCGAGCTTAAGCTGCGCGGCTTGACGTACAGTTTCTTCAGCAGGCTGATGCGTGTCGGGCTGGAAAGCGCCTTGAACGCCTGCGCATCCAATTGGACGGCCATAATCCGGTTGGGCGTGGCGTCGGTAATAAATGCGTGGGGTTTGTTCAGGCCTTGTTTTCGTTGTAATTCTTCGGGAAGGAGAAAACGGCGTCTGCGTTTGCCGGGAAAAACCGGCAGGACGCGGGGTAACGCGCTGCTCGTCAGCCGCTTCTAGGCAGGGCAACGCGGAGTACGTTGGTTTTGTTTTTCTTCTTTGCCTCTCCCTCGCCGCGTTGCTTCCGTACTGGTCATTTTTTGGCTGTTTCGGCCGGCAGCCTGCCTTTTTTTTTTCGTTTTCGTCGTTGGCCGACGGAATGTTTTTTTTCGAAACCGTTTAAAACTCCGGACCCCTGTCTTTGCGCGTATGCCTTCTCATCGACCGACGCGGATTTATGCGCTGGCCCTGGCGGCCCTCGTGCTGGTTGTCGCGGCCGTCGTATTTTCGACCCCGCGCCCCGCCGTTTCATCCTACGACGTTCTTCCCGATTGGAAAAACGCTTCCGGCTGGGTCAATACCGCGCCTTTGAACTGGTCCGCCCTTTCCGGCAAGCCGACGTTGGTCTATTTTTGGTCGGCCACGTGCGAGCGTTGCCTCGAAGGCCTGCCGACGGTGGATGCCTGGGCGTCATGGCCCGGCCTCAACGTGGTCTTCGTGCATGCGCCGGAATTCGCCGCGGAGCGCGACGCGCTGTCCGCTACGCAAAGCATCCGGCGTCTGGGCATCCGCGGCCCGGTCGCCTTGGACCACGCGGGCATGTTGTGGAATTCCTATTCGCAGAACCGCTCCCAGGACATCTTCTACGTCGTCGCGGCCAACGGCTCCCTTGAGTATTCATCCAGTTACGTCGATTCTTCCCTGGATGCCCCGGTCCGTCGGCTGTCTGAAGCAAAAGAGGCTTCGTTTTCCGTCCTTCCCGCGCAATCGCTCCGGCGCATCTATACCGGCTACCTGACCTCCGTCCTGGGCGTTCGCCGCGACTGGGCCCCCAACCAAGAAAAGGACTACGTTGCTCCCGTGGAATCCGACGTGTTCATCCCTTACCTGGTGGGCCGATGGTCCGTCGGACTGGATTCCGTTCGGGCGTCCGGCCCCGCCCAAGTCGTGCTGCGCCTGCTCGGTGCGAAACGGCTGTACGTCGTCGCGGAATCGACCGCGCCGGTGCGCATCTTCCAGATGAACCGCCCGCTGGTGGAAGGCCAGTTGGGCCGCGACGTCGGGATGCAGGACGGCGATTCGGTCCTGCACGCCTATTCCATCGGCGCCTACGAGTTGGCACGCAACCTGCCGGACGAAACCGAATTCGTCCTCGAGGTTCCGGCCGGCTTCACTCTGTACCGCTTCACGCTGGACGGCTGATGTCAGCGCCGGTGCAAAGAAAAAGACGGAAAGGCCCTTGCGAGCGGTTTCCGTTTGCTATTGTATGTTTGATTCCTGCATCCGGCCGCGTCCACGGATTGCAGAAAATGAAGACTGGGGCTTGGTAGCTACCTCGTTCGTCATCGTTGGCTTACTC
>JACPGT010000002.1:219461-236175 GCA_016188965.1 Microcaldota archaeon
CGGTTTCTTCATTGCCCCGTCTTCTCTGTGACGCCGCTGGCTGAAAAAGGCGCGGATTATTCTTTTAAGAATAATTTATATTATTTATATTCTTTCATTTTTTTTGTGCCGTCCGAACGCAGGTTTTGCTGGGACTCGGGGGAAACGGGCAAAAATCGACAAGACCGGAAACAAAAAACGGTGCGGTTGCGTTGGCAGGACTGGCGGCATTTTCGGTTTCTTTTTTTTCTCTTCGGGCGTGTTTTGTTGCTTTTGGTTTGCCCGGTTTTTTCAATCGAACCTGACGCCCCTGTGCTTTTTTTTCCCGTTTCGGCAGCCGGTGGGCCACTTTCCCGTTTGAAGCGTTTATTAATCCGGTTTGCGTTGTTGCCCTATGGCCGAAGAACTCAGCCTGCCGTACGGCCCGTGGAACCGCTTGGCCTCTGCCCAGTGGACGGGCCATCCCTTGAGCGTGTACGTCAACGCCGAGAACATGGTCATGCTGACCGTCTTTGACAAGTCGGAAAAGAACATCAACGGCATGCTCGTGCTGCTGAAAAAACCGCTTTTGGTCGAGGGCAAGACGGATGCCTTCGCCGCCACCCAGCCGCGCGAACTGACGCTGATTGAGAAGCTCTCCGCCGGCCGGCACGTCAAGTACCTCTTGCTGGAATCCACGCCGTACTATGTCCCGTACACCCAGGCTGACTTGATCAAGGTCATCCAGCGGCAGTACGCGGAACTGACGGGCCTGTCCAAAGTATTATTCACCGCTTCCGCCTCGTTCGACTTCAAGGTCACCGAGCTTCACCCGAATGACCCGCAGACCGAAGCGCTGCTGGGCGATCCGTTCACCTTGTTCGCCTTGTCCAGCATTACGCCATCCGATTCCGTCGCCGTCGGGTCCAATCGTCGCCTCTTCCGTTTGGTTCTGGGTTTGGATGCTTCGGGCCAGCCCGTGGACGCCGGCATGGCCGATTGCGGCAAAACGGCCGTCCTGGGCGCTACGCATGCCGAACGTCTCCAGGCGCTCAACGTCTTGTGCGAGAGCGCCCTTTCCGCTGGAGTGCCCTGCATCCTGTTCGATTCTTCCGGCACTTTCGCCGGTTTAGGCGCCCTGGCGGAGAAGCCCCGCGATTTGGAGAAGTTCGGTATCCAATTCCCGCCTTCGGCCTATCCGTTCAAATCCTACGCGTTGGGCCAAGGCCTTCTGATTGACTTGCGCCTGGTGCCGCTGGATGTCTTCGAAAACCGCTTGGGCCTGTCCAATAAGGACGTGCATGCCGTGATGGAGCGCGTCGGCACGCAGGCGTCGACCCTGGAAGACCTCGTCCAGCGCGCCGAGACGCTGCCGGAAGCCAAACCGGCCACCCAGTACGCCATCCGGAAAGCCGCCCGCGCCCTTCGCGCTTTGCAGAAGACCTATCCGGCGACTTTCGGCAAGAACACGTTTTCCGACCTGGCCGCGCCATGGGATTTCGGCTCGAAAGTCTTCTACGTCGACCTGCGCGGAAAGGACGCCGCCGTGGCCGAACTGTGCGCCTTGTCGCTGCTGTCCGTCCTGCAGACCGCCGACCGCACCACGCCTTCGGTCCTGGTCGTGTTCGACCGCCCGGCCGCCACTCTGTCCGACCGCATCCAATCCTCCATCCCGCCTTGCGCGGCCCTCGCGCTTTCGGCCGAACACGAAGCCGACCTGCGGTTTACTCCCACTTTGGCGTTGGATGTGATGGGCCGCAATGAAGCCGTCGTCGCCATGCCGCACCGCGACAAGAAACGCATCCTGCTACGCCCGCCCGTCACTCGCTTCTTCGAACCTGTCCCCCTCAAGTAACGCCGGCACTTCGGAGGGTAGAGGACCATTCGCCGTATGCTTTTTCGAAGACTATTTATAGGCTCCCGACGTAATCGGTCCAGACCCGCCTCGAGAGGAAGAACCCGCCCACCATGGACTTGGCCAGTTTTGTCGTTCAGCCGACGTGGAAGGAACTATTGATTGAATTAGTGTCCACCGAACAGATGGACCCTTGGGACATCGACGTCGGCCTCGTGGCGCAGAAATACATCGAACGCGTCCGCGGCATGCAATCCATGGACCTGCGCGTGCCGGCCAACGTCATCCTCGCCGCCGCCCTGCTTCTGCGCTTCAAGTCCGAACACCTCATCGTCGAGGACGAGCCGGACGCTGACACGTTCGAGGAAGCTGCCTTACGCGACGAAGTGCTGCCCGAATTGGTCTTCCGCGTCAACCGTCCCCGCCGCCGGCGCATGACCCTGGACGAACTCATGAAGTCGCTGGAAGACGTCATCCGCAAAGGCCGCAAGAGTGCGCCTCCCCGCACCTTCTTTCCCGCCATGCTCATCGAAGTGCCGGAGCTTGACATGGACCAAAAGATGCAGAAAGTCTACGACAAAGTCATCCAGCAACAGGACTCCGAAGGCATCGTGCTGTTCTCCAACCTCTTGGACGAGCGGAACGCCGAACAAGTCGCACGCCACCTTTTGCCCGTGCTGCATTTAGTGCAGGACCACAAGATCCACGCATGGCAGGACCATTTCTTCGGCGAAATCTTCATCAAAATCCTCGACGGCAAGAACCTCCCGGAAGAAAACACGCCTGCACCGGAACCAGCCGCCCCAGATGCCACGCCGGCCTCTTCGGTGGTTGTTCCCGCTCCCGTTGCCCCGGACGCCGTGACGCTTCCTCCCATCGCCGTTTCCACCCCGGTTCAAGCCGCCGCCGAATGACGACGCGTTGCTTTTCCGATTTCACCTTTCCCCCTTTTGCATCCATTTTGGATGGTTGCCATCCGCATCCAGCTCTCGGCCTTCTCTGCCTTCAGCCGCGTCTTTTTCCTCGTCTTTCCTGCCGTTTTTCTCCTGCTGGCATCAAAACGCTTTTCTAATCCCTGTGTCCCAACCTTTTTCCATGACGCGCGCTTCAGTCATCGTCCCGACCTTCAACGAAGAACGCTCGCTTGAGCGGTGCCTCTCATCGCTTCGAAACCAATCCTTTCAGCCTGACCAGATCATCGTGGCCGACGGCGGAAGCCAAGATGCCACGCGCGACATCGGCCGCACCTGGGCTGACCAAGTGATTGTCGAGCGCAAACGCACCATCGCCGCCGGACGGCAGGCCGGAGCCGACGTCGCGACCGGCCGCTGGCTGGTCTTCGCAGACGCCGATTCCTATTATCCGCAAGACTGGCTCTTGGACCTGCTGCGTCCTTTTGCCGCACCCGACGTGGCCTGCACGCACGGCAAGGTCATGCTGGACGACGCCAACGGCGTCGAACACTTCCTAGCCGACCGCGTGGCGCCCAAGTTCTTCCGCACCGCGCTGGAATTGGGTTATCCGTCCGGTGCCGGCTCCAACCTGGCCATCCGCTCGGACGTGTTCAAGAAAATCGGCGGTTTTGACACGGACTTGGTCACGGCCGAAGACGTCGATTTGCAACGCCGTGCGCTTTCATATGGCCGCAACGTCTACGTCGAGGACGCCGTCGCCTTCATCTCGGCCCGCCGCCTCCGCTCGTGGGGGTATCCGAAGTTCGTGGGCTTCCACGTGCAGAACTGGGTGCAGTACGCCTTGGTCCGCAAGCCCATGCGGCAGTACGAAGCCATCCGATAAGCCGGCGGCGCCGTTGTCTTTATATAGGCTCACCCGCTATAACTAATTCGCAATCCTGAATGCCTGCTTCGTTTTAACCCGCGCGGCTGGCAGTCGATTAAGGTCTGGATACTTATGGCTGATTTTACCAAGGAGCCTTTGAAAGGAACCACTACCGTGGGCATCACGTTCAAGGACGGCGTGGTGCTGGCCGCGGACAAGCGCGCGTCCATGGGCAACTTCATCGCCGGCAAAGGCGTGGACAAGCTCCACCCGGTGGCCGACAAGATGGCCATCACCTTAGCCGGCTCCGTCGGCGACGCCCAGACGCTGGTGCGCGTATTGCGTGCCGAACTGGAACTGTACAAATACGCCAAAGGCGCGCCCATGTCCGTCAAGGGCGCGGCCACGCTATTGTCGAACATCCTTCAAGGAAACAAGTATTTTCCGTACTTCGTCCAACTGGTCATTGCCGGTTTTGACGACCAACCTCAACTGTTCGACTTGGATCCCTTCGGCGGCCTCATTCCCGAAAAATACACGTCGACCGGCTCCGGTTCGGTCACGGCCTACGGTTACCTCGACGCGCACTTCAAGGACGCCATGAGCGAGGATGAAGCCGTCCGCCTGGCCGTCAACTCGGTGCATGCCGCGATGAAACGCGACTCGGCGACCGGCGAAGGCATTGACACGCTGGTCATCACGGACAAAGGCGTCAAGCGCCTGCCCATGCAAGTCGCCACGGGCCTCCTCAACGCATAAGCCGCGTCGTCGTTCCCCCTCAATCGATTTTCCGTTTTTGTTTCTTTCCCGCCCCATCCTTCCACGGGTTTTTGCATTTGGATTCCGCTAAGTTTTTAGATATTCGAGAAAACGTCTGCCGCAAGGCCTCGTCATCCGGAGTGAACTGCTTATGGATTTGAAGGAAATGCAGGACGCCGTGCAGCAAGTGCTGCCGCCGGCTTGTGAATTGACCAAAATCGAGTTCGAAGGGCCGCAAGTCGTCATCTACGTCAAGAACATCCAGGCCTTCTATTCCGACGAGAACCTCATCACCAAGATTGCTTCGAAAGTCCGCAAGAAAGTGCTGTTGCGCGTCGACGCGTCCGAACTGATGCCGCCCTCGCGAGCCCTGGACAAGGTCAAGTCCATCGTGCCTCTGGACGCCGGCGTGCAGGACGTCAAGTTCGACCCCATCTTCCACGAAGTCGTCATCGAGGCGCTCAAGCCCGGCCTGGTCATCGGCAAAGGCGGTTCGGTCCTCAAGCAGATCGTGCTGAACACCGGCTGGTCGCCCCGCGTGCTGCGCGCGCCCACGTCCCCTTCGGAAGTCGAGAAAGCCATCCGCAACAACGTCCTGGCCTCGTCCGAGCAGCGCAAGAAGTTCCTCTCGACGCTGGGCAAGAAGATGGTCGTGCCCGCCGGAAGCTGCGACTGGATCAAGATCACCATGCTGGGCGGGTTCCGCGAAGTCGGCCGCACCTGCATGCTGCTGCAGACGCCCAAGAGCAACGTCTTAGTCGACTGCGGCATGAATACCGACACGTCGGACGCCACGCGTGCGTATCCGTACCTCAACGCCATGAACTTGGCGTTGGAACAACTGGATGCCGTCATCCTGTCGCACGCCCACCTGGACCACTGCGGCTTCATCCCGTATCTTTACGCGTACGGCTATGAAGGCCCGGTCTACTGCACGCCGCCCACGCGCGATTTGTCCATCCTCCTGCAGCAGGACTGCCTCAACGTCATGAACGCCGAAGGCAAGGGCTGTCCTTACAGCGAGAAGGACATCAAGAAGCAGTTGTCGCACATGATCGTTCGCGACTACGGCGAAGTCACCGACGTGACGCCGGAAATCCGCTTCACCTTCCACAACGCCGGCCACATCTTAGGCTCATCGCAGGTCCACCTCCATGTCGGCGAAGGCCTGCACAACTTAGTCTTCACCGCCGACATCAAGTACGGCCGCACCAGCCTTCTGGACCCGGCGGACACGCATTTTCCCCGCGTCGAGACCATGCTCATCGAAGCCACGTACGGCGGCCGCAACGACCTGCTGCCCCGCTATGCCGATTGCGAGGACCGGATCGCGCAAATCGTGCGCGAGACGGTGGCCAACCGCGGCAAAGTGCTGATTCCGGTCTTCGCCGTTGGCCGTGCGCAAGAACTCATGGTGTCGCTGGAGAGCAAGATTTCCGGCGAGAACATCCCCGTTTACATCGACGGCATGAGCAAGGAAGCCTCGGCCATCCACACCGTGTATCCGGAGTACCTCAAGCGCAACGTACAGCGCCGCATCCTGCAGAACAACTCGCCTTTTGACAATCCCATGTTCAAGCATGCTTCGTCGAAAGAGCGCAAGTCCATCGCCGAAAGCGAGGAGCCCTGCGTCATCCTGGCGCCTTCCGGCATGCTCTCCGGCGGTTCGTCCGTCGAATACCTCCGCATGTTGGCGCACGACCCCAAGAACGCGCTTCTGTTCGTCGGCTACCAGGGCGCCATGACGTTAGGGCGCCGCATCCAGTCCGGCGAGCGCGAGGTACCCATCCTCAACGAGCACAAGAAGCTGGATTCGCTCAAGATCAACCTGCAAGTGCACACGGTGGACGGCTATTCGGGCCACTCCGACCGCGCGCAACTGCTGGCCTTCTTGCGCAACCTACGCCCGCGGCCGCAACGCGTGTTCACCATGCACGGAGACGAGGCCAAGACGGAAGAATTCGCGCGCACCATCAACCACATGATGCATATTGAAACCCGGGCGCCGATGAACCTCGACAGCATTCGTCTTCGCTAAGCGGACTTTCGAGTACCTGGTTTCGCTTCCTTTCGGCCGGTTTTCCGTTTTTTTTCTTTTTTCCCCTATTGTGCTTCCACGAGGACGCAATGTAAAGTTTTATATACTAAAAGTAAAATAAACTTTACATGGCGGGGTTTCAGACGCTCCGCCAAATCAACCCCCTCGACGACACCTGAAACCAAAAAAATGGAGGACCGTTTTTCACGGCCTCCTTTTCTTTTTCTTACCCGCTTATCTTCTGCAGCACAAACGTCGATTCCTATAAATACGCCGTGTCAATAGTTCTTTACATGAAAAACCATCTGCGCGAACTGCGGGCCCGCGAGAAAGTCACGCAGGACGAATTGGCCCAGAAAGCCGGCGTCACGCGCCAGACCATCCTGGCCATCGAGAACGGCAAATACAACCCGTCGCTCGAACTGGCGTTCAAGTTATCCGCCATCTTCAAAGTACCCATCGAAAAGATTTTTGAACAGTGAACGCCACCGCGGTTACCGAGGGATTGAAACGCCATGAAACTGCAGAACGTCGTCATCAGCGCCGGATTCACCTTCCTGCTCTACCAGATCTACGTCTCGCGCTCCACGTTCGAACCCGCCGTCTTCGCCGTTTTGCTTTTCGGCCTGCTCATCGCTGGCGGCCTCTTCCTCTGGCGCGACGTCCTGCGCGGCGAGAAGATCAAACACGACGAACGCACCGAATTGCTCGCAGGCAAAGCCGCCCGCATCACCCTCATCGCCGCTTTCGCCACCATCCTTTTGATCACGGCCGTGCTGACCATCACGGAGCGGCCCACGTCCCCCATCGGCGTGCTGGTCATGCTCGTCGGCCTGCTGACGATGATCTACAGCATCACGACGGCATATCTTGAAACGACGCGCTGAAGACTCTTACCGCGGTTTGTCCCCTTCCGCTTCAATCCACGCGCATGTGCTTCAGCCCGGATTTCTCATCCAGCTTGCGGCCAATCCCGCCCACCGGAATGACAAACGCTTCGCACGTGATGCTCACTTCGGCTTCGACCAAATGTCCGCCGAATGCCTGGAAGTCAGGTCCCGCGATGACGGCATGCGCATGCAGTCCCGTTTCCGAGAAGTTGCCGGACAGGCTTACCAGCTCGAAGTCGCCGGAAAACCCGCGGTTCAGGTATTGCTTTTTTTTCAAATCGTAGTAGGCCAACGTCGGGTCCTTCAGAGCGCCGATGGCCGTCACGGCCCCGCCCCGGACTCCTTCCTTTTTGGCCCAGGCGTCCAGCGTCTCCTTGATTTTCTCACCCCGCTGAAGCACGACGACCCACGCATTGGCATCTTTTCGAAACTGCATGTCACATCCCCTTGCTTTTGAATTTCGCCGCCGATGGCCTTAAAGCCTTCGACCCCACCGTCTGTTTCATGGCCGAACGCTTCTGGGAAATCGACGTCACGCGCGGCATCGCCGTCGTGCTCATGTTGGTTTATCACTTCCTCTTTGACCTGAATTTCCTCGGTTTGGTCCGTCTTGACTTTTCTTCTCTGCCGCTGGTCGCGTTCCAGCGCCTCGTCGCCTTTCTGTTCCTCTCCTTAGTCGGTGTTTCGCTCGTGCTCACCCGGATGCGCGGCGTCGACTTTAAGACGCAAGCCACCCGCGCCACCGGACTCTTTTGCATCGCGATTCTGGTCACCGCTGCGACCTTCGTCTATCCCGGACCTGCCAACGGAATGATCGTGTTCGGCATCCTCCACTTCATCGCCGTTTCCGTGTTGTTGGGCTATTTTTTCACCCGGTTGCCCTCCTGGGCCAACCTGGCACTGGGGGCGTTGATCATTGGCGCCGGTTCTTGGCTTTCCACCCTGCCGTCCGCATCCACGCCGTGGCTCCTGTGGCTCGGCCTGCCACCGGCCAATTTCTACACGCTGGACTATTACCCGTTAATCCCGTGGTTCGGCATCGTCCTGTTCGGCATCTTCATGGGCCAAGTGATGGCCCCGTTTTCCAAACCGCTTTCCGGACGCAAGATGCCCCAACTGATGCACGGCTTGAATTTTTTGGGCCGCAACGCGTTGGTGATTTATTTGTTTCACCAACCCGTTTTGTTTGGCATCCTATTCGCCGTCAAGATGATTTTCGGCATATAAGTTCGGCAGAAATACCTTGGACTTCTTTGGAATTCAGGCCGTCAAAATCAGCGCGGCGCCGACCAACAGGATAACCGATGCCAGCATCCGTTGCCGGAATTGGCCTTCCTTGAGCACGCGGTGGCCCAACAGTACGCTCATCGGGATGCTCAAGCGGCGGATGGAAATGACCAACGGCGTAAGGCCCGTCTGCAGTGCGATCGAAAGCGTAATCCCGCCCAAAAAAGCCATGAACCCGCTCGCGGCCACGGTCGGCATCATGGCCCGGACCGGCTCAAGCTTGCGGCGCTGCATCAAAACGAATCCTCCGAACACGACCAACGCGCTGGTCTCAATCACGGCCGAGGTGAACATCGGGCTCGAATTGCGCACGACCAGTGCGTAGTAGTTGGCCGTGATGCTGTACGCCGCGGCGGTCAACAACATGAGGCGCAGGCCTTTGTCTGTCCACAACCGTCGGAACGGCGACTGCAGGCTTTTGTGCTTTGGATCCAGGGCCAGCACGTAAGTACCCACCACGGCCAAGCCCACGCCGAGGACGCCTTGGCTGGAAATGGACTCGCCGGTAATCAGCGGGCTGGTCAGCAGCAAAAACGCCGGCGTCAATGCCAACAACGGCACGGCCAGCGACATGTCGGTTTTTTCCAACGATTTGAGGTACAACCCTAGCGCCACGGCTTCCATGACGAACTCGACGGCAAACGCCGGCCAAAACCCGGGACCCAATGATGGGATTCCCGTCAGCAACACGCCGGCCCATGCAAAGACCGCGGCGGCGCCTGCCACCGTGGCGGCCACGACGTAGCGGTCGACTTTCGACACCAGCTGCTTGCTGAACACGTTGTAACCGGCATGCGTGGCGGCGGAGACCAAGGCAAACAAAAACCAAACCATTTCCACAGCCGCCTAGTGGACTTGCTTGGGCTTCAGTTTGGCCTTGTTCTTCTCAAAATACGAGTGGATGTCCGCTTTGCTGCCTTCCACTTTCGCACCGATTTGCTGGATGTTCAAGCACGCCACGGCCGTGGCCAGTTGCACGGCTTTCAGTACGTTCCCGTGTGACAGCAGGCCGTGCACCAGTGCGCCGGTGAAGCTGTCCCCCGCTCCAGTTGTGTCCTTGACGGCCACTTGCAGCGTGGGTACGTGCAGCCGGATTCCGCCGTACTCGACATATGTGCCTTTGGCGTCCCACGTCATGACGTTGAGCTTTCCTGGCAGCTCGTGCAGTGCCTCCAGCGGCTCTTTTGAACCTGTATAGTAACCGGCTTCCTCGTGGTTCATCACCACTACGTCACAATGCCCGTGCATTCGGTCCAACTCGGCCTTTCGACTTCGGAGCATGGTGATGGACGGCGCGAAAACGAACGGCTTATGGTGCAGCCGTGCCAAACGGGCGGCTTTTTGGAACAACCGGAAGTTCGACGCGCTGGCCAACGACGTGCACACCACGATGTCCGCTTCCTTCACCGCGCTTTCCGGCAGCGCTTTTTCATCCAATGCATCCGTCGCACCCTTGAACACCAGATTCGTCTTCTCGCCGGATTCGCACAGTAGGTTGATGCCAACGGCCGTCTTTTTCCCACGAAGACGCGCCACATGCTTCGTCGGCAGGTGCAGCTTCTTCAATTCGTCCAGCACGACGTCGCCGAACAAGTCGTCGCCCACGGCCGAGACCAAGTCAACGCTTGAGCCCAACAACTTGCTGGTGTAAGCCGAGTTGGCCGCCGACCCGCCGGTGCAGATCTCGACGTTGTCCAACGCCGTCTTGGACGCAAACGACAACTCGACGAACCGCTCGGTGTGGGCATGATGCAATCGTGTCCTTGGGCGGATGTTGCACGACGTGGCGTTGACGTCCACGGTAGACGAACCGATGTAAAGCGCAGTCTTGGGCATTGTCGAAGTGAACAACGCGGCCGTCTTTAAAGGCGTTTCCCACCCGTTGCTATTCGTACGTGCGAGGCATGCGGCTCGGCGGGCGTTTCGGCGCCGCGCCCGTCCGTTCCAACGGAATCGGGTTAAGCGTTTGGTGTCCGTAAAACGCGCTCAAATCCGCTTTTTGAGTCCCGCGGCCAATCCGGAACTCCAGGTGTTTGTTAAACGGACTGTCCGGCGTTTTTCCCGTGAAAAAGACATCGGCTTTCGGCACGGCGAATCCTTGCTGCTTCAACGTATCCAGCATGCTCAAGAATGCCAGTTCCGGATGGAACGCTTCCATGCTTTCGCGCTCCGATTCCCTTGCTTTGGAATACTCGACGTAGGCCCCGTAGTCCAAATTTCCCCGAGCTCTGATTTTGGGCCAAGCGACGTGGTCCAACGGATACAGCCAAAGACCGCCACCGCGTGTTTCTCCCTCACTGGGTTTGAGGCTATTCAACCAATTTTCCAACGTGATGGCCAAATTTTGGGCATGGGTGTGGCCCAAGCGTGATTGGATGACGTGGAAATAATCCGGAATGACGGTTTCTTCGAACAACCGGTTCAAGAACCGTTCTTTCAACTCCGGGTTCATGCCGGGGTGAGCGTGGTTCAATGAAATGCCATGTGCTTCGACATTCCCAAGCTCATGCGCTTGTTCCATGCCGTGCCCGAATCCAGCCCCGGCTTCCAAATACCGCACGTCTTGGCCTTCCAAGTGATGTTTCCACCAATTCACGTCACGTTTGACGGATGCCATCATCACTCCTTCGGTCTCGGCATAGGCCTGGCCGTCGGGTTGTCGCAACGATTTGGCCTGCCGCTTGAATGCGTTCAGTTTCCGTTGCTGCGCTTCGTCCAACTCCTCCGAAAACCGGCGTTCGACCAGAGAAAAAGCCATGGTGGGCCAACTTCACGTTTTCATTTTTACAGCCGCCAAGGCCTTTTTCACGACGTTGTCTTTGGTCAGGCCGTACTTCTGCAAGAGTTGGTCGGGTGTGCCGGATTCGCCGAACGTGTCCTCCACCGCCACGTACTGGATGGGCGTAGGCAGGCTTTCTGCCAGAATTTCCGCACACGCCGCGCGCAGGCCCGACGTGCGTTGGTGTTCTTCAGCGGTCACGATGGCGCCGCACGACTTTGCGGATTTGATCAGCGTGGCCGAGTCGAACGGCTTGAGGCTGTGGTGGTTGACGACTTCAGCGGATATCTTATGCGACTTTTCCAACTCAATGGCTGCCATGAGCGCCGGATAGACCATGACGCCGCACGCGGCGATGCTCACATCCGCGCCTTCATGCAGGACGTTGGCATGGCCCATCTTGAACGGCGTCGCATCCGTGGTGATGAGCGGCACGTTGGCCCGGCCCATGCGTAGGTAAGATGGTCCGACGTGTTCGGCCACGGCCCAAACCGCTTTTTTCGTCTCCAAGTAATCGCACGGCACTTCCACGGTCATGTGGGGCAGCGTCCGCATCATGCCCAAATCCTCCAACATCTGATGCGTGGCGCCGTCTTCGCCCAGCGTGATGCCGGCATGCGTCACGGCGATCTTGACGTTGGCCTGGTTGTAACATACGGATTGGCGGATGAAGTCGTACACGCGGCCCGTGCCGAAATTGGCAAACGTCGTGGCAAACGGAATCTTTCCCTCCAACGCCAAACCCGCCGCGGCGGCTATCATGAACTGCTCGGTGATGCCCACTTCAAAGAACCGCTTGGGAAACGCTTTTTCAAACGCCGCCGTGCGCACGCTCTCGCCCAAGTCGGCCGTCAAGGCGACGACGCGCTCGTCTTTCAGGCCCAATTCCAGCAAGGCTTCGCCGAAACCGTCGCGCGTGGCTTTCTTCTCCGGTTTTTCGAAGAGCATCGGGTGCAGGGTCTGGCTTGCTTTCATCGGTTTTCACGTCAAAACGGCAATTATGAGTTGGTTTTTCTGCATTGATTTTTTCGTTTTTTCCCAAGCTTCCGGTAATGGTTTTTTTTCTTTTCACGCCTTTTCGGCTTCAATACTGGCCCGTTCGGCCTGTAGTTGCTTCATGGCTTCCGCTGCCTGCTCGGCATTGGGTGGAATGCCGTGCCATTTGGGCAAATTCTGCATGAAGTCCACGCCCTTGCCCATCACGGTCTTCCACAGGATGACCCTGGGCTTGCCGTTTTTCGTCTTCATGGCTTTTTCCGTGGTCTTGACCACTTGTTCCATGTCGTTGCCATCGGCAACAAAAACATCGAATCCGAACGCCTTGAACTTGTCGGACAACGGCTCCAACGGCAGCACGTCGTGGCCGTAGCCGTCGATCTGGATGTCATTGCGGTCCACCATGACGAGTAAATTGTCCAGCTTGAATTTGTGCGCGTTCAAAAACGCTTCCCAACAACTGCCTTCGTCCAGTTCGCCGTCGCCCATCAACGCGAAAATCGTGTGGCTTTTTCCGTCCAATTTTGCGGCCATGGCCATGCCCACTGCTACGCCGATGCCTTGGCCCAACGAACCGGCGGACGTCTCCACTCCGGGCAAGTCCATGCGTGCCGGGTGGCCTTGCAGGCGCGAGTCAAGCTTGCGGAACGTCTTGAGCTCGTCCTTCGGCAAATAGCCGGCTTCTGCTAATGCGGAATACAAAATGGCACAGATGTGGCCGTTCGACAGGACAATACGGTCGCGTCCGTCCCACTGCGGGTTCTTCGCATCGTGTTTGGCGGCGTTGAAGTAAAGATTCGCAAAGACGTCCGCCATCCCCAACGGCCCGCCCGTGTGCCCGGCTCCGGCCGCCAACAACATCTGGATGACGTCCTGGCGCAACGTGTTGGCCGTCAATTTGAGCGATTTGAGCTTCTTTTTGTCCATGAGTTTCAACGTAATGGTGTTGTGGTATGGCGTATTGAACCGCGATTATTAATACTTGTTTTGCTTTGAAATTTTTCATGGGCCGAATCTACTTCAAACTTGATGCAAGGACCCGGCGTCTATTAGAGCGGGAAGCAAAGCGCCGCTATGGCCGTAGCAAGGGGTTCATGGTCAAAACCGCGAGTGAAATCTTCCTTTGGTATATTCGCCGCTTGGAAGAACAAAAGCGTGAGGCCCGGCGTGCTGAACGAGTAAAACGCAATTTTGAAAAACAGATTGCCTCTTGGCGTTCCGAGCAAAGTAAAGCCGCCACCATGCTGGAAAACGGCATTACGACGATCTACACGGAAAACGTGGAAGATTTTGAAAAGATTCCGGGCATCAAGGCGGTCAATCCGTTTGACTGACGAAGTTAAATCCAATGCATGGTTGCTTGGTTTTTCCTAACTTTATTCTATGTTCTTATGAGCGTAACAGTATTCGGCCTTTTGGATAAAATTCCTGCATGGTTTGCCTTTCGCGGTGATGGCTTTGCATTTACCCTTATCTCTGACCTTTTTTCGAATGCATTTTTCTAAAACGAATGTACCTAATGCAAAAGCAACTGCTGAGAGAATAGACACGACAAATGGTACTACTAAGCTTGTGTTATCAATGTCTTGAATCAACAGACTGCTCTTGTCTTTTATTTGACTAAGGGCGGTAAAATAGGATAATCGTTGTCCGGCTCGGTTGTTTGAAAAAAAGACTACGTCTTGCTCAAAATTTGGATTTTGGGCGTTTACGTTTAATCCGGGTTCAAGATATATTTGGAGTTTGTAACTTGCCTCTGCGTTCGACTTGGGTATACCTCCTATTCTGAAATAATTTTGGTACGCATATATTGATGTGAAAATTAGAAACTTAGATTGAGCTTGAAAATTGCTCAGGGACCGGTATTGAACTTCGAATTGTATGTTTTCGGTTCCATCTGTTGTTATCTTGTAGAGCTGACCACACCTTAATGGCTGTTTTACAAACTGAAGTAATGTGTTTTTGTCCAAGCCGCTTAGGTTTTCGCTTAATATTACAAACTCTGGGCACTCAAGAATCGGCCCTTCGAAGTTGATAGCTAGCCTGATTGTCCTGATTTCTTTTTTCAGGAATATGTTGTATTTTACTTTACCTTCCATTGTCTGATTCTTGTAAAGAAATATTTCTTCTTCTGCCAACATTACTTTGCAGTTGCCTTCCTGTATGCAACTAAACATTCCTGATTCGTTTTGTTCTTCTTGAAGGTACGTCGCCGTTAAGCCACTGATCATAAGGGTCAGGGTCAAGAAATAAAGTGTTACCCTCATCATTTCAGCCAATTATTTTTGCTTATGTTAACTTTTTTGATTAATGTTTGGCTTTTTCCCAGTCTTCCATGAACTTCTTGAGGCCCACATCTGTGAGCGGGTGTTTGATGAGCTGTTGGAAGACCGAGTAAGGCATCGTGGCGATGTCCGCACCGGCTTTCGCGCATTCCACCACATGCATGGGATGACGGATCGAAGCGGCGAGGATCTCCGTCTTGATTTCGTAATTGTCGAAGATGTCGCGGATGTCGTCGATCAGCACCATGCCGTCCTCCGACACGTCATCCAAGCGGCCGATGAACGGCGATACGTACGACGCGCCGGCTTTCGCCATGACCAACGCCTGCGAGGCGGAGAAGATAAGCGTCGAATTGATCTTGATGCCTTTTTCGGACAACTGCTTGCACGCCTTGACGCCTTCCACCGTCGTCGGCAGCTTCACTACGATGTTCTTGTGAATTTTTGCCAATTCCGTGCCTTGTTTGACCATTTCTGGAGCCGTGAGCGTCGTCACTTCGGCGGAAATCGGGCCGTCCACGATCTTGCAGATGTCCAAAAGGACGTCCTTGAACGGCCGGCCGCTTTTGTAGACCAAACTGGGGTTGGTGGTGACGCCGTCGAGGATGCCCCATTCGTTCGCGGCCTTGATTTCATCGATCATGGCGGTGTCGAGGAAGAATTTCATGCGGTTTGCGCCTCCGATTTGGTTGTGTTTGCGATTGAAGCGTTGGCTTTCGTTTTCTTTTTTTCCGCCATTTTGCGGTAATGCATTCTTTTTTTGTTCGCTTTTTTTTCTTTTCCTTTGTTTCCTTTTTGGCTTTGTTTCATCGGTTCTTCAGTTGGTTGAATTGGCCCAGCACGGCCATTGGGTCGGGTTGGTTGAAGATGGCGTTGCCGGCCACCAGCACATTGGCCCCGGCATCCAGGCACTGTTTTGCGGTCTGTAGGTTGATGCCGCCGTCCACCGCGATGTCCAAATCAGGCGCCTTTTCGCGGATTTGGGCGATTTTGGGCAGTTGGTTGGACAAGAAGGGCTGTCCGCCGAATCCCGGCTCCACGGTCATGACCAACACCGAATCGACCTGGTCGAGGTATTCATCCAAGACCGATGCAGGCGTGTTGGGTTTGATGCTGATGCCGGCTTTCATGCCGAAGTTCTGGATGGCGCGGATTTCCAGTGTCGGGTTCTTGACGGTTTCGTAGTGGAATATGACGAGGCTTGCGCCGGCTTCGAAGTACGTGTTGTAGTACTTGGATGGCAGTTCCGTCATGAGGTGCACGTCTTTCTTGGACTTGGTCTTCAGCTGGGCGATGAACGGTGGTGAGAATCGTTCCAGCGTGTAGTTGGGCACGAACTGGTTGTCCATGACGTCGATGTGGAACGAATCGGCCTTTCCGTCGATTTTTTTGACCCATTCCTTCGTCTCGTTCACGGGCAGCGACAGAAGCGACGGGCTGATGTGCACGTTCATGTTATTTTACCCTCTTGTCCAGTCGGTCGATTTCCTGCACGCGCCGGCGATGACGCTCTTCCTTGCTGAAGGGCGTCTGCATCCAGAGGCGGATCCAGCGCTTGACGTCTGCAATCTTCTGCGTGCGGCCGCCGAAACAGGCCACGTTGGCGTCGTTATGCTCCGCCGCGGCTTTTGCCGAGAAATCGTCGTAGATCATGGCGGCGCGGATGCCGGGCATCTTGTTGGCCGCAATGGAAATACCGATGCCGGTGCCGCACACGAGGATGCCGCGGTCGCCAGGTTTTGCGGCTACGGCTCTTCCCACCTTCTCGGCGTACGCCGGGTAGTCTGCGGATTCTTCCGTATGGACGCCCATGTCTTCGAACGTGATTTTCTCGGCCGTGAGGTGGGCCTTGATTTTTTCCTTCAAGGCGTAGCCGGCGTGGTCGGACCCGATGTACAGCATGCGTTTTATTCTCCGAAGCCTTTACGGCCCTCTGATTTTTTAAGGGAGCCGGACGGCGGGTTTCCAACGAGGACTTTTATATGGTTTGGACATCCCATGTCGTACGCCGGCGTTATGCTGGAGTGGGGATATTTGCATGAATGCGAAATGGATTGTCGGCGGCATCTTGGCCGTCGTCGTGGTTGC
>JACPGT010000002.1:236184-391990 GCA_016188965.1 Microcaldota archaeon
GATGGCACTGTTCAAGGGCCCTCCGGCGTACGCGTCGGATGCCTCTTCTGTCATGTACTTCTACCGTGACGACTGTTCGTTCTGCATCAAGCAGAAGCCCATCCTGGAGGAGTTGGCGCAGGAAGGTTTCCGCGTCAAGCTGATGGACGTCGGCCGGAACCCGACGTACTGGCAGACGTACGGCATCACGGGCACGCCGGCGTTCGTCAACAGCAAGCAGATGGAAGACCGGCTCGAAGGCCTGCAGCCCAAGGACACGCTGAAAGTCTGGCTCGAGAAAAGCGGCGCGAAGATTGCTTGAACTCATCGCGCTTCACGGCGTGCGCGTCTTCTTTCCCTTCATTTTTTTTGTTTTCCTTTCTTCTTTTGGCTCCCGATTCCTTTTCCGGGGTATTTTTTGGCCCGCGTCCACATCCAGTTGAATATCTTCAAATAGCCTTCCGCCGTTTCCTTGTTGCGGATGACGACGGCAAACGGCGGCTGCGCCGACCAGACGAAGACGGCTATGGTGTCCTGGAAGATGAACGTGTCGGATGGGCAGTGGTACTGCTTGGGCACAAAGCGCGCCTCGCCCACGTAGTTCCGCAACAAGTTGGGATTCTTCAGCCGGACGTTCTCGTCGAACAAAACGCGGGGATGGATTTTCCAGCGCCGCTTCTTGGCCTGCCAGACGTCCCAATAGGGTCCCATGACGGTGCGAAAAGCGCCGCCGGAGCCGAAATCCACGTATGTGCCGCCGCCCTTGAGGCGCTGGAGCATCTGCTCGCACATCGACTTGAGTCCTTCGTAGCCGACGTAAATGGTGGCTTGCGGCGCGGATTTGCGCACTTGGCTTTTCAAAGCCGGCATGGCCGCTGACAGCGCGGCTTGCGTCTCCTTTAGGTTGTCCAGCAGCCGCTCCGGCGGCGCGGCTTCGAAGATGCGCGTCTGGTCGGCGTAGACGAACTGGCAAAGGCCTTTTTCCAAGAGGCGCTCCAGGCAGGCGTACAGCGTGGCCTTGTGCAATCCCGTCTTTTTCAGCAACTGCCCTGCCTTGCACGGCCCGTCGGACAGGAGTGCGCGGTAGGCCTTGGATTCGGCAGGAGTCAGGCCCGTTTTTTCCAATAACGCTTCCAGTTCCATGACGGTTTCCTTGTTTAAGACTTGTAGTCTATTTTTAGACTACTCATTTTAATAGGCTTCCGTCAGCACCCTTGCTGCATGGCACTGTTCGGAGAGTCTTTCGGCGGGGTGTGGGCCTTTTTTTCCGTTGCCTTGTTGCTGGGTTTCATCGGCGGAGGGCCTTTGTCGGACCAGTCGTGGGTGTCAGGCTTGTCGCTTCTGTTCTCCGTGCCCATCGGCATCGTCGGCTTGATTGGCGGAAGCGTTCCGCTGTTCGCGCCGTTGGCCATCTTGGGCGTGATGGTGCTATTCAACGCCTACAAACAGTCTTTCGGCGTGCCGTTCTACGCCCTTGGTTTGGGCCTGTTGGTCGTTACGACTCTTGGCGCCTGATGGTTTTGGCGTAGTCGGAGGCCTCTGGCGTCAAGTCCTTGAAGCGTAGGTGCATGCTTTTCTTGCGTCGGGCTTTGTCCTTATTCTTTTTCAGCCGCCGTGTTCCAGCGTGGCGCTGACGAACCAGATGATGCCGATGCCTAAAGCGACGAAGGCCAGTTGTGCCAGCGATCGTCGCAGTTTGTGTTCCTTGTGCAGTTCGGGTACGAGGTCCGCGGCGGCGATGTAGATGAACGTGCCGCCCGTGAACGCCAATGCGTAGGCCTCCAGCTGGCTGACGTGCGGGGCGAAGTAGAAGAACGTGATTCCGCCGATGACGGACGTCAGTCCCGTGGCCAGGTTTAGCAAGGTGGCGCGCCATTTGCTGAATCCGCTGTACAGCAACAAACCGAAGTCGCCCAGTTCGTGCGGAATCTCGTGAAGGGCGATGGCTAATGTGGTGGCCAGGCCCAGCGGTACGCTGGTCAGGAATGCCGCGGCGATGGCGACGCCGTCGAAGAAGTTATGCGTCAGGCTGCCCAGGAGCGTCAGGTAGCCTAAGGGCTTTTCCTTTTCGGCGTGGCCGTGCCGGTGGCCCTGCTTGGGGTGGTGGCTTTCGTGGTGGTGGTGCCAGAAGAATTTTTCGAAGACGAAGAACGTCAGGATGCCGGCCAGAACGACGGGCAACGCCGCTGACGGTTCAAGTCCTGCGAACGACTCGGGCAACACGTCGAAGAACGCCGCGGACAGCAATGCGCCCGTGGCGAAGCTGACGGAGACGAACAAAAGAGTATCCACCTTGCGGGGAAACAGGGAGAACGCCAATGTTCCCACTAGTGAGACGAGGCTGACGGCCACGGTGGCCGCGATGATCCATTCCAGTACCATGGTTCCATCTATCCCGACTCCTATTAATAAATATTACTTGGTAAATTAATAATATTGGTGCGTTTAATGGTCCGTGTTAACAATTCCGCGTCCAAGGCGGAAATTCTCAGTATTTCCCTGTCGTCGGAAGAGCTGGCTTCGCTCTCGGCCATGCAGGAAAAACTGGGCTTTTCCAACCGGTCCAAACTCTTGCGGGCGGGGCTACAGTCATTGCTGGCCGAATACCGTTTGCTGGACCAGCTTCAAGGCCGGCACAAGGTCGTTTTCGTCGTGTCCCGTGGGAGAGAACACGAAGATGGCTTGGGTGAACTGATGCACGAGTTCGAGGATTCCGTCTCCACCAGCCTTCACCAACAAAGCCACCACCGATGCGTGGAAGTGGTCATGGCGGAAGGCGATGCGAAACGCTTGCGCGAACTGTTCAACCGGTTCAAAAGCCAGAAGGGCGTCCAGCAGGTGCATGCGTTCATCCTCTGATTTTTTCGAATGGCCGGCTGTTTTTCTCAACGTCACCGGCCAGCACGTCTCTTCGCGCTTAAATTGCCCGCATCAGTGCTCCTGTTGGAAGGCAGGGATGGCGATGAACTGTGCGAGCGTATTTGGATGCGAACGTCTATTTGGCCTATTTTTTGGGCGAAAAAGATGAGGAACTGGTTGATTGGCTTTTTCGCACTTCGTTGGGCTGTCGGTTTTCGATTACGACCTCCCTTCACGTTTATCGAGAAGTTCAGCACGTATGTGGCGATCGATCAGTCCCGCTTGTGCAGTATCATTTGGAAATGTTCCAAGCCGCAAAAAAACTTCAAAATGTTTCCGCTACTGCGGTTGATCTTGAATGGGCGACGAGACAAAACGTACGGTCTGGACGTTTAATCGGACTGAATGACTGGATTCACATTCGGCTCGCTTCCATTTCTTCTGACGTATTGGTCTCAAACGACCGAATGCTCTTGCAACTGGCGGCTCCGTGGGTGAGGCGCCATGACCTTGGGGGGTTTATCAAATTTCTTAAGACCTAGTTTTTGGGCGACTTCGTCTAGCTCTATTTGCAAAAGCGCCAAAGCTTTTTTCTCATTTCCATTGGCTTTTGCAAGCAGCCGTTGCCAATCTTTTTTCCGCCATTCCGTCATCGATTTGGGCATGACGATGCCTTGGCCCTTTAACGCGCCCCGGGTTTTTTCCAGGCTCTCCATGGCCAATTTCGTCCTGATCAAGTCCCGAACCACTTCCGTCTTGGTGGCGTATCCTTTTTCCGCGATGTAGGCGTCCAGCTGGTCGCTGACCGTCTTTGGCAAGCGCAGTGAAATGGTGACCATTTGCATGGAATCGCGCCTCGTTACGTGTTTTACTATGTAATACAATTAAAAGCATCGCATAAAAACTTTTCTTTTTAAGCCGGCTTCGACGAAAGGGTATGCGGTGGGAATTTGTCCGAATTGAAAGTCTACCGCACGGAAGACGCATCGCTTGAGCCGCTGGCCGGAAAGACCATCGCCATCCTAGGCTACGGAATCCAAGGCTCGGCCCAGGCGCAGAACCTCCGCGACAGCGGTTTGAACGTCATCGTGGGCGGCCGGCCCGGCAAAAGCTCGGATGCGGCAAAAGCCGACGGCTTTTATACGCATTCCTTTGTTGACGCAGCCGAAAAAGCCGACATCGTTTGTCTGATGACGCCGGATCCTTCGCATGCCGAGGTCTACGCCCAAATCCGCTCCGCCCTTCCCGGCAAGACGTTGGTCTTTGCCCACGGCTCTTCTATTCATTTCGGCTGGATTCGACCGGATGCCGGCATCGACGTCGTCCTCATCGCGCCCAGCGGTTCCGGCCGCACGGTGCGTGAATCGTTTTTGAGCCAAAAAGGTATGGTGGCGACGTTTGCCGTGCACCAGGATGCATCCGGCCGCGCCAAGGTCACCGCGCTGGCGCTTTGCAAGGCGTTGGGTTTCCTGAATGCCGGCGTGTTCGAATCCTCGTTCAAGGACGAAGCCGTGTGCGACTTGTTCGGCGAACAGGCCGTGCTCTGTGGCGGCGTGCCCGAATTGGTCCGCTACGCCTACCAGACGCTCGTGGACAAAGGCTATTCCAAGGAAATGGCGTACTTGGGCACGCTGTACGAACTGCGCTCCCTGGCTGACTTGTACGCCTCCGCGGGACTTGACGGCATGCTGGAGCGCGTGTCGGAGGCCGCACGCTTCGGCGGACTGGTTGCCGGCCCCAAGACGGTGGGTCCGGAGACCAAGGTGCGCATGGCGGCCATCCTGGACGAGATCGAGTCCGGACGCTTCATGCAGGAATTCTCGCAAGAAACCAAGACCGGCTTTGCCTGTACGCGCCAGATGCTGGAAAAAGAGAAAACATCCGACATGAGCCGCACGGGCGAGCGCATCCGCAAAAGGTTCACTCTATGATGTGGCACGACGGCAGTTGGGCCGATAAGGCGCAGGTGTCTGCGTTTTCGCATGCCGTGAACTATTCTTGCGGCGTGTTCGACACGGTCCGTCTCTATGATTCCCCGGGAGGCCCGGCATTCTTCCGCTTGGACGACCACGTCCGGCGCCTTTATTCCGCAATGGATGCCGTGGGCTTTTCTACCCGCTTTTCCCCGGCGCAGGTCTGTAAAGCCGCTGTCCAATTGGCCCAAAAAAGCGCTTTGCGCTCGGCGTACGTGCGCATCAACGCATTTTTGCCGCAGGAGCAGTTGCGCGTCTATCCGGAAAACCGGCAGGCGTCGTTGGCCATGGTCATCGCTCCGATGCACTATACGGGAAAATCGTTTGAAAACGGTTTGAGTGCTCACGTTTCCGCCATGCGCAAGGCTTCCTGCGACGTCTTGCCGTCCGGCGTCAAATTTTCCGCTAACTACCTGTCTTCCTACTTGGCCCTCCAGCAGGCGCGTGACTCCGGTTTTGACGAGGCTCTTCTGCTGGACTCCCGCGGTTTTGTTGCCGAGGCCAGCGCCCAAAACCTATTCATGGCCAGAAACGGCGTCCTGTATACGCCTTCGGCTCGTTCGGAAATCTTGCCCGGCGTCACGCGCGATTCCGTCATGGTCCTGGCGCGTGACTTGGGCCTGCCGGTGGAGGTAACCGACGTGTCGGTCCGCCAACTCCTGGCCGCCGACGAGGTCTTTCTTTGCGGAACGGCGACGGAAATCATGCCCGTGACGCGTTTGGGCAAACGCAAATTGGCAGTCGGTCCGCTGACGCGCACGCTCAAGGCGACATTCGATGATGCGGTGCACGGCCGGCACGGCTTTTCAAAGAAATGGTTGAGCTACGTATGAGCATGTCCGCCGCATTGCTGTCTGATGCCGAACGCCTGGCTTCCGGTTCGCTTTCCATGGTCACGTGTTACGACTATTCGTTCGCCAAGGCGCTGGACGGCATCTGCGACTACTACTTAGTCGGCGATTCGGTGGGCATGGTCGTCTACGGCGATTTTGACACCAAGTCAATGGATTTACCTACTTTGGAGCGCCACGTCCGCGCCGTGTGCCGCGGGGCGAAGCAGACGCACGTCGTGGCCGACATGCCGATCCACAGTTACGACTCCTCGGAAGATGCTGCAAAGGCCGCCGCGCTTTTCAAGGCCGCCGGCGCGCACTCCGTCAAAGTCGAAGGCGCGTCCGCTACAACGCTGGAGGCGATCAAAGCCATTCGGGCGGTCCTGCCGGTCATGGGCCACGTGGGCCTGACTCCGCAATTGTTGGACGCATACAAAGTGCAGGGCCGAGATGAGCAAAGCGCGCTGCGCATCTTGGAAGAGGCGTTGGCGTTGCAGAATGCCGGATGCTTCGCCGTCGTGCTGGAATGCATCCCGGCGGCGCTGGCGCAGAAAATCACGCAGGTGTTGCGCATTCCGACCATCGGTATCGGTGCCGGACCGCACTGCACGGGCCAGGTTCTTGTGTTGTACGACTTGTTGGGACTTTACGGCGACTTGCAACCCAAATTCGTCAAACGCTATGCCGATTTGGGTCAAGCGGCCCGTGACGCGCTTCAAAAATACGTTCAGGAAGTCCGGGAACGAACGTTTCCAGATGACGGGCATTCATTCAAATGATTTAGATGATTTTTTCGAGGACATCTTCATGAAAACCTTTCGTTCTTCCGCCCAAATGCGTGCCTGGTCCGCAACGCGGGTCCAATCCGGCAAACGCATCGGCTTCGTGCCCACCATGGGCTTTCTGCATGAAGGCCATTTGGCCTTGGTCCGCCGCGCCCGAAAGGAAAACGATGTCGTAATCGTCAGCATCTTCGTCAATCCGACGCAGTTCGGCCCGAAGGAGGATTATTCCAAGTATCCTCGCGACCTCAAGAAAGACTTGGCGTTGCTGAAAAAGGAGAAAGTCGACGCCGTCTTTGTTCCCTCCGTTGCCGACATGTATCCTCTCGGCGTCAAGGCAGGCAACGCGGTCCCAATCAAGGCAGGCGCCGTGTCTAAGCCGTTGGAAGGCGCTTTCCGGCCGGGCCATTTTGACGGCGTGTGCACGGTCGTCAAGAAACTTTTCGACATCGTTCGGCCCCAAGCGACATATTTCGGCCAGAAGGACTTCCAGCAGACGTTGGTGGTAAAAGATATGGTGGCGCGATTGAGGCTGCCGGTCCGCGTAATCGTCTGTCCCACGGTCCGGGAAGCCGATGGGTTGGCAATGTCATCGCGTAACGTCTATTTATCGCCCTCGGAGCGCGCTTTTGCACCCGTATTGTACCAAACCATTCTGCAGGCCAAGAATGCTTTTTTGAAAGGGGAAGGCGCGAAAAGCGTGGAAGACACCGCGAAAGCCGTCTTGGCCATTGCCGGGTTCAAGGTGCAGTATTTTTCCATCGCCGACGCTGAGACGCTGGCCTCGTTTGTCGCCGACAAAATGCCGAAAGCGGCTCGCAAAACGGCGAAGCCGGGTCGAAAATGGGGCGTCATCGCGGTTGCCGCCTACTTGGGGAAAACGCGGCTGATTGACAACGTGGCATTTGTTTTTGACCGGCGCTGACCGCATCCTCTTTTTCGTCCTCCTGCTTTTTATCGTTCCTTCGATTTAGTGTCCTTCATGCTCCGTCTGGCTTCTGTGGCTATTTTGGTTTTTTCCCTTCTTGCATTAGGCTGCCTGAATTTGGAATATGACGGCCACACTGTTCCCCGCGCTTATCCTGATGTTGTCAAAGGCGTCTGGATGCCGGCACTGCTGGTTCCGTGGGGGCCGGCCATCCACTCGGTGGAACAACCCGACGCATTGCGCGATTTGGGCGCGAATACGGCGTCGTTTGCCATTTCCGTGCCATACGATGAGTCCGGCGCAGTGGACGGCAACGCCGTGGATTTCAGCATTGAGGCGGCCCGCCAATGGATCCGCGCTTACCGTTCGAACAACGTTTCCGTTTTGCTTTCCCTTGAGCCGGTTTCCGGATTCGGTGAACCGGGAGTCATCCCCTCCGGCATCGTGTCGAATCCGGAGTTCACCGTGCAGTATGACGAGGCCGTGCAGAAGTCGGCGCGCATGGCGGAAGAAGAAAACGTCGAGTTTTTTTCGCCCATGAACGAGCCGGATTACAAGCTGGGCGTGGACGCGGCGGACCAGTGGAACCCTCGCATGGCCCGCGTGGTGCAAAACGTGTTCTCTGGAAAACGGGTGTACAAGGGCTCGTTGTACGACGTCGAGCGGGGCGGGCGCAGGCCTGATTTTTCGGGGTACGATGCCGTGGGGGTTTCATTGAGCCTTTACGACGAATCGTTGGAAGATTACCGTAAGCGTACCGCCCGCACTCTGGGCGTTTTAACTAAGTGGGCCGGCCAGGATGGGTTTGAGCCAATGGTGACTGAATTCGGAATTTGGGGCGCGGGTGCGAACCGCACGGCCGAACAGCAGGCCGCTTCGGTAGCCATCGTTTTTGATGAGGGCCGAAAAGCCGGCGTCAAGGCGTTCGTGGTGTTCGACTCGCCTGCCGGCCATTACGTGCAGATCAAAGACAGCGCCATCGAGCCGGTGGTGCGCGAAAACTTCAGGCAGTTGCCCTAGGAGTATGCGCTGTCATCGCCGCCGTTTGCTTGGGAAAGACCTGCCGTTTGAAAATATGGTTCTCTTTTCGTGAGCCGGTATCGGCTTACTAGAACGTCTTCGATGAAGACCACTGCCGAACCCAAGGCGTATGCAATCCATGATGCCATTTGGTTTTCTCCATTTGGGCGGATGGGGGGGGCTTATTCACTTCACGATATTCTTCGGCTTTCCGGCAAAGTAGGCCTTGACGTTGTCCGCCGTCGTGTCCAGAATTCGTTGCAAGGCTTCCTGCGAGTTGAACGCGTTGTGCGGCGTGACGATGACGTTGTCCTGCGCCAACAAGGCATGTTGTTGAAGGGCCGTCTTGAAGTCCGACGCCTTCAACGCAGCTTCATGGAGGAGTTGCTTTTCCTCGCGGATGGAGCCTTCTTCTTCCAATACGTCCAGCGCCGCGGCCGAAACCCGCTTTTCATAAAGGGCTTTGAGCAGCGCTTCTGTTTCAATCAGACCGCCGCGGGCCGTGTTGAGCACCACCGCGCCTTTTTTCAGCCATTGGAGCGTCTTTCCGTTCAGCAGGTGGCGGGTCTTTCCGTTCAGCGGGCAGTGCAGGGTGACGACGTCGCTTTGCTGCAGCAAGGTCTTGAGCGGCACGCGTTTGACGCCGGGTATTGCGGGGCCGTTGACGTCGTATGCGAGGATTTTCATGTCGAAGCCTTGCGCGATGCGGGCCACGTGCTGGCCGATGCGGCCCAATCCCACGATACCGATGGTTTTTCCGGCCAAGTCGAAACCTCGCAGATCCTGCAGCCGGAAATCGCCTTTCTTGGTCCTTTCCGTAGAGGCCGGGATCCGGCGGCTCAACGCCAGCAACAGGGCGAACGTGTGTTCGGCCACGGTGTTCGATCCGTATTCCGGCACGTTGCACACCGTCACGTCGCGTTTGCGGCAAGCCGCCAAATCGATGTGGTCGTAGCCGGTGGACAGCGTCACGACCAGCTTGGCTTTCGGCAGTTTCTGGAGTATTTTTTCCGTGATGGGTGAATAGATGAACACGCCGACGGCGTCGGCGTTGCGGGCTTTTACCACGTTCTTCTCGTCCAGTCCTTCGGTAAAGCAATCCGTCTTGAAGCCGTGCAGGTGGCGTTTGATGTAGGTGCCTTCCCAGGGTTCGAGGTCGAAAAAGGCGATGCGGTTCATGACAGTCGGAACGCGCCCCGCATTAAAAAACGCTTCTTCCCGGAAATCCCTTGCGTCCGGACGTCGCGTGCGCGGTCCCTCGTTATATCCGGTTCCGATACATTATAGCAAACCTTGAAATTATTCCAATAAATACTCAAGGTTTGCTAGACAGTAAACCAAGAGTATTTAGTCGGGTTACTTTCTTGGTTTACTGTATACTAAACCACGAAAGTTTTTCGATTTATTCTCGTGGTTTGGTAGATAGCAATACGCGACTATTTCGTCGTTTTATTTTCGCGGATTGCTATAACGACGTTACGCATATATTGCCCTTTACGCTTCATTTTGCCGTCATGGCTGTGTTTTCTTCCCTCTTCAGCGTACCGTCTGGCCCTGCCTATTTTGATTCCGCCGCGTCCAGCCTCACGTGCAAGGCCGCGTTGGAAGCGATGGCGTCGTATTACAGCCAGGACCGGGCCAACGTGCACCGGGGGGCGCATCGTTATACCCGTCAGGCGTCCGAGCGGTATGAAGCCGTTTACGGCAAGCTGGCGTCATTCTTCAATGCAACGGATCAGGAATTCGCGGCCGTGCGCAACAGTACCGAGGCGCTCAACGCCGTGGCCCTGGGGTTGGATTGGAAGTCGGGCGACGAAGTCGTTGTCACTGACGTTGAGCACCATTCCAACTTGCTTCCGTGGCTGCGTTTGCAGAAACAAGGCGTCAAAATCCGGGTGCTTGCGGCTGACGGGCAGGGCCGTTTCCAGGCGGATGATTTATCGGAATTGCTTTCCAGGAAGACCAGATTGGTTTCGTTCACGGCGTGCAGCAACGTGTTGGGGGCGTCCGTTCCCGTGGTGGACTTGGCGAAGGCCGCGCAGGATGCCGGCGCCTTGGTATGCGTGGATGCTGCGCAGTACGTGGGCCACCATGCCGTGGATTTGAAGAAGTGGCCCGTTGACTTCCTGGCGTTTTCCGGGCACAAGTGTTTCGGTCCTACCGGCATCGGCGCACTTTTTCACCGCGAGGGCTCCGGTTTGCAGCCTTGGTTCGTCGGCGGCGGCACCGTGCGAGACGTGACGTTGAAGGATTACCAATTACTGGAGCACCGCGAGCAATTCGAAGCCGGCACCCCTGCCATTGCCGAGTGGATCGGCCTGGGCGCGGCGTTGGACGTCGTCTCGAAGATCGGCTGCGCCGCCATCGAGGAGCATGATCGCGGCTTGGCCGAAAAAATGCTTTCCATCCTACAGGAAACCGACGACGTGCAAGTCTTCGGCCCCACGTCCGCGGCGGAAAAGTCGTGCGCGCTGTTCGCTTTTTCCGTCAAGAACGTGCCGCACCATCAAGCCGCCGTGATGTTGGATGAGTTGGGCTTTGCCGTGCGTTCGGGGCACCACTGTGCCATCCCCCTGACGCGCAAGTTGGCCGTGGAGGGAACGGTGCGGGCGTCGCTTCACGCGTACAACAACGAAAAGCAGGTCGAGGCGTTCGGCAATGCCTTGGAACAGGTGGCACAGCTTGCCTGAAACGGCGGCATTTTGATTTTTTGCGGTTTTTTTGTTTTCCGCTCTTGGCGGCAATTATTTTCGGTAATGGTTTTTCCTTGTTTGGAGTTCGGGTTTGAATGGTCCTGTGTTTCGTCGCGCTGTTCGTCTTCGCCATCTTGGGCGTCTTCTCCGCCAAATACCGCGTTCTGGCCAAGGAAGCGCTCGATTGCGTGGTGCGCACCGTCACCCTGCGGCCGTGCGAGTCCAAATTGGACGAGCGGCTGCATGCCAAAATCGTGGCCAAGTTGTTGCCCATCTGGCCGGCCGGCGCGCGGGTCATCCACAAGAACTTCCAGGCCTTCTCCTTGCTTTTGGTCGTGATTTTCTTCGGCAGCATGATTTACTCGGGCATCTCGGTGTACAATTATTGGGCGTACGGCAACTGCAACGGGCCTAATTCGTCGGAATACTGCGTGTTTGACGCGGTCTTGGGGGCAAAAGGGCCGGCCGGTTTGAAAGCCTTGGCGCCAGGAGTCGGACCTACGTTGGGTAATGGCTCCATCACGATGGTGGAAGCCGGGTGCT
Organism: Microcaldota archaeon; assembly: GCA_016188965.1. Lineage (GTDB taxonomy): Archaea > Micrarchaeota > Micrarchaeia > Norongarragalinales > Norongarragalinaceae > JACPGT01. Next base: position 247,795 of record JACPGT010000002.1, read on the forward strand.
TTACGTGTCCGTTTACGAAGAAGACGCAGCCGGAACTCAAAGTCTTTTTGGCAAAGCATCCGGAAGTCAAGCTTGAATTCCGCGCGTTTCCCATTCCATCCCACGCCAACAGTTCGGAGGCGGCGTTAGCGGCGTTCTGCGCGGACGAGCAGGGCCGATTCTGGCCGTATCATGATTTGTTGTTCAACGGCAGCGATTACTCGCGGGAGACTTTCCTCACGTACGCCTCCGCTTCGGGTTTGAACCAATCCGCGTTTTCCGTCTGCTTGGACTCGCAACGCGTCAAGGACCGCTTGCAGAAAGACGTGGATGCCGGCAAGGCCGCCGGGATATACGGCACGCCGACTTTCTTCGTCAACGGATCGGCCATGGTGGGCCCGCAGTCGGTGAAGCAGTTCGAAGACGGCTTGGCCGGCAAGGCGGCAGCTTTGGTGGCCGGCCAGGGCGGTTCGTGCCCGCCCCCGGACTTGGAAAAGAAATAGTTTTCTTTGCTTTGTTTCGGCTTTTCGGGTCTATGTGCGGACTTTGCATTCTCCGAATCCGGCGTTGAGGTTGTCGCACGCGGCTTGGATTTCGTCCGTCTTGAGCCACTTTTGTTGCAATACCTGGGGGTCCATGACGTTGCTGTTGGGATGGAACGGCTGTAAGAACCACCGTTTGGCTGGTGCGATTTGCTTTCGGATTTCGCGCAGGTCTTCCACATCGAGGCCGGGTGCGACGGTGGTGCGGAATTCGTAGTCTACGCCTGAAAACTTGATGATGTCGATGCTTTGGCGGATCTTGGACGGGTCCAAAAGCACGCCGGTGATTTGCGCGTACTTGGCATACGGCGCTTTGACGTCCATGGCCACGTAGTCGGCTAAATGGGCTTTGAGGATGCTTTCGAGGCGGTCCGGTTGCAGGCCGTTGGTGTCCAATTTGACGCTGAAGCCTTTTGCTTTGAGTTTTTCCATGAACGCCGGCAAGTCGGGCCAGATGGTGGGCTCGCCGCCGGTGATGACGACGGCGTCGACGTATTTTTGTCGGTTCTCTAATTGCTGTAGGACGGTGTCTTCGTTGACGGTCGGCACGCGGCCGCAGGCCAAGTCGGCGTTGTAGCAGTAGCCGCAGCGCATGTTGCAGCTGGACAGAAAAACGATGCTGGCGACGCGGCTCGGGTAATCCACCAGTGAGGTCTTCTGAAAGCCGCCAATCTTCATGGTTCTTACTCGCTCACGGCGATGGTGGCCGCCGTTGCGGGTTGGACGACGTATTCCTGGCGTTCGGCGAATTCGGCTTGCTTTCCTTCATTCCACTGGTCTACGGGCCTCAAATAGCCCACGACACGGCTGTACACTTCGCACCGGGTTCGCTGTTTTTCCTCTTCCATCCCTGCCACCTCTTCATCCGTCTTCCAATCGCGTTTCGCGCCTTTTCCTTTTTTTGCTGCCTTTTTCCTCGTTGCTTTTCAGCAGCGGGGTTTGCAGCGGCTTTTTCCTTTCTTGGCGGTTTTCTTAGTCGGTTTCATTCTTTCTTCCTCCCATATTTTTCAGCCGCAGCATCCTTTGCCGCAGCAGCCTTCTGTTTTGGCTTTCGTTTTTTTCTTGGCCGGTTTTTCCGTCATTGCCGTTTTTCCCCTCTTTTTCAGACCGTGCTGCACGTCGCGGCGGTTGTGCCGGCGTCGCCCGGTTTCAATTTTGCGGCGGCTTTGCTTTTCAGCCCGATGGGCATTTCGAGGTTTTCAGGCTGGGTCAATACGACGTATCCGATGTCTTCATCGCAGCGCGGGCAGTACTCGTGCTCGCCCGCGAGGTACCCGTGCTTGGGGCAGACGCTGAACGTGGGCGTCAGCGTGAAGTACGGCAGGTGGAAGTTGTACGCGATCTTCTTGACCATCTCGCGCGCCGTCCGCCAGTCCGAGATGCGCTCTCCGACGAATCCGTGCAGCACGGTGCCGCCGGTGTACTGCGTCTGCAGTTCGTCCTGGTGTTCCAGCGCTTCGAAGATGTCATCGGTGTGTCCGACGGGCAGGTGCGACGAGTTGGTGTAGTACGGCGCGGCGTGGCTTTCCTTGAACGCGCGGGCGTTGGCGACTTTGATGTCGGCAAAGCGCGCCGTGTCCAGGCGGGCCAGGCGGTAGGACGTGCCTTCTCCGGGCGTGGCTTCCAGGTTGTAGATGTTGCCCGTCCGCTGCTGGTACGTGGACAGCCGCTCGCGCATGTGTTGCAGCACGCGGACGGCGAACTTCTTGCCATCCGGGTGTCCGATGTCCACGCCGAGCATGTTCTCGACAGATTCGTTCAGTCCGATGAGGCCGATGGTGGCGAAGTGGTTCTTCCAGAATTTGCCGAACGCCTGGCGGATGTCGCGCAGGTAGTACTTCGAGTACGGGTAGAGGCCTTTTTCGGTGAATGATTCCAGCACTTCGCGTTTGAGTTCCAGGCTCTGCTGGGCCAGATCCATCAAGGCGTCGAGGCGTTCGAAGTACTCGCGCGTGTTCTTGGCCAAGAAGCCGATGCGGGGCAGGTTCAGCGTCACGACGCCGATGGAGCCGGTCAAGGGGTTGGCGCCGAAGAGGCCGCCGCCGCGCTTGCGCAGTTCGCGGTTGTCGAGCCTCAACCGGCAACACATGCTGCGGGCGTCTTCGGGCGACATGTCGGAGTTGACGAAATTCGAGAAGTACGGAACGCCGTATTTGGCCGTCATCTCGAAAATCTTCTGCAGGACCGGCGCGTCCCAGTCGAAACCCTTGGTGATGTTGTACGTCGGGATGGGGAACGTGAATACGCGGCCGTTGGCGTCGCCTTCCATCATGACGTCGGCGAAGGCCTCGTTGAACATCTTCATCTCCGGCTCGAAATCGCCGTAGACTTCCTCGCGGAACTCGCCGCCGACGATGACCGGCTCGCCGGCCATCATCTTGGGCACCGTCAAATCCAGCGTGACGTTCGTGAACGGCGCCTGGAAGCCCACGCGGGTAGGGACGTTGATGTTGAACACGAATTCCTGCAACGCCTGCTTGACCTGGGTGTAGTCCAGGCCGTCGTAGCGGATGAACGGTGCCAAGTAGGTGTCGAAGCTGGAGAATGCCTGGGCGCCGGCGGCCTCGCCCTGCAAGGTGTAGAAGAAGTTGACGACTTGCCCCAAAGCGGTGCGGAAGTGTTTGGCCGGCTTGCTGGCGATCTTGCCGTGGACGTGGCCGAAGCCGTTCAGCAGCAGGTCCTTGAGGTCCCAACCGACGCAGTACGCGCCTAAGATGCCCAGGTCATGGATGTGAAAGTCGCCCGAGGCATGCGCTTCGGCGATGTTCGGCGGGTAGATCTTGTTCACCCAGTAGTTGGAGATGACGGCGGAGCTGATGTGGAAGTTGAGGCCTTGCAGGCTGTAGCTCATGTTGGCGTTTTCCTTGACGCGCCAGTCCGAGCGTTCCAGGTAGTTCTCGACCATGTCGGTCGAATTGAGCATGGAAAAGACGTTGCGGATGTCCTCGTGCTGCTTGCGGTAGAGGATGAATGCTTTGGCAGTCTTGGCGTGTCCTTCTTCGATGAGCACCTTCTCGACGGCATCCTGGACCTGTTCAACCGTGGGCGTGGCGCCGATTTGGGACAATTGGTCCACCACGACGCCGGCTAAGCGCTCCGCCGCGGCGCGGTCATGTCCCCCGACGGCGCGGGCGGCCTTGAAGATGGCATCCGCGATGCGGCTTTTGTCGAACGGCATGATGCGACCGTCGCGTTTCTTCACGAATTCGATTTTCCCCATCGCGCTCCCCTCGTGCGGAAAAACCCTGCCTATTGTGTTTTTCCGGACTTTCAACTACCATATATAGGTATATAAGCGTTATCATAAACTTTCGGATAGTAACGCCGTTTTCACGTTTTTCGGCACGCGAATACGTTTCCTGACGATGGGTTCGGTCTACGCTGGGGCCGAGTTTGGGTCAAGTTGAAGGAAAAAAAGACGGAAACGGGTTTTGTGGGTCTTTCTGGGTTACTTGCGGCGGGCTGGCTTGCGTATGGGTTTGCCGTCCGCCGGCGCCATGTGCAGCGTGCGGATGGGAAAAGGGATGTGGATGCCTTGTTTGCGGAAGATGCGCAGGATGTTGCGCCGTAGGGAGGATGCGACGGCGAATCGCTCGCCGTAGTCCTTGACGCGCACCAAGGCGGCCAGTTCCACGGCGGAATCAAGGAATTCGTTGACCCGCACTTCCGGCTCGACACCTGCATCGGCTGCCGGAGATGATTTGACGGCTTCTTGCGCGGCCTGCATCAGGGACTTGAGCGCTTTGTCTACGTCTTCGCCGTATTCGATGCCGACTTTGACCATGACGGTGCGCGTCTCGCGGCCCTTGCTGTAGTTGACGATGACGGAGGCGGCTAATTTCTCGTTGGGGATGATGTGGATGGCGTTGGCCACGCCTTTGATGCGGGTGGAGCGCCACCCGATTTCCTCCACGGTGCCCTTGACGTCGGACTTGTCGTTGTCCAAGGCGATGATGTCGCCGCGCTGGATGGGCTTGTCCGACAGCAAATAGATGCCGGCGAAGAAGTTCTTCAGCGAGTCCTGCAATGCCAGCGCCACGGCCAGGCCGGCCACTCCGAGGCCTGCGATGAGGGGCCCGATTTCCACGCCCAATTCGCTTAAGAGGATGGCCAGGCCGGCGAAGTAGACGGCGGCCATGATGAGCTTGCGCACGATGGGGAATATGTCGCCGACGCGGGCCTTTTCCGCGCCGACTTCGACGAGATACCATTTCATCACGGCGTTGAGGGTGCGGGCCACGGCGTGCGCTACGGCCACGATCAATGCTAAGAAGAGCAGGCCGTCCAAGTTGCGTCCGAATACCGTCAAGCCGGGGGTGACGATTTGCAGGCCGAGGTAGGCGCCCCCGATGGAAAAGAATAATTTGAGCGGTCCGCGGAGGTTTTCGAAGAGAAAATCGTCCAGCTGGGTCTTGGTCTTGGCCAGAAGCGGCCGGATCAGCTTGTCAATGAAAACGACGATGAATTCGGCCAAGAGGATGGAGCCGATGAAAAAGCCTAGTGCCAACGCCCACTGGGCCAGGTTGATGTCGAATCCGGCGAACAGGACCATGCGGTAATTCTCCCTTTGAGGTATTACGCTGTCGGGGCTTTTATTGGTGTCCGCTGGTTTGCTTGCTCTCCGGGTTCGGGCTTCAAACCAGGCCGTCCAGTCCCTTTTCCAGCGTCATTTGGGGCGTGAAACCCAGTTTTTGCCGGGCCTTGGAAATGTCGAAGACGCGGTCCTCGGCCAGGAAATCGACGTACAGTTTGAACAGCTTGCGCTTTTTTCCCGCAAGTCCCTTGAGCCAATCCAGAAGCACGAGGCCGTACGCCAGCCATACGGGCACTTTCTTGGACGGCGCTGGCACGTGCAGCTTCTTGGCCACGATGGCGTACGCCTGCTCCTGCGTCAGCTCCTCGCCGGACGTGACGATGAACGCGTCGCGATGCACGTCTTTTCGTTCCAACGCCAGCATCAGAGCCTGCGCCACGTCGTCCACATGGATCAGAGGCACCCGGTTCTTGCCGTTGCCAATGATGGGCATCTTGCCTTTTTTCACCCAGTCGACGACCATTGAGAAACCTTCGTCAAAACCCGGGCCATAGATGGCCGGCGCGCGGATCATGACGAAATCCAAGTCGCTTGCCTGCACGGCCTGCTCGGCTTCCAGCTTGGTCCGGCCGTAACCGGCCATTGGGGTAGGCGCCTGCTCTTCCGTGATGGGCAACGCTTTGGGGTGGTGGTAGATGCCGGTGGATGACATGTGGATGAAACGGCCCACGTGTTCGGCGGACGCGGCTTGGACCACGCGGCGTGTGCCTTCCACGTTGGCCGCCTTCAAGGAGTCGTACGAGGCGCGAAAATCGACGATGGCGGCGATGTGCACCACGTCTTTTCCGCGCATGGCGTCGCGCAGCACGTCTTGGCTGACGGTCGTGATGTCGCCTTGGACCAGTTCGACGTTGAGTTCCTGGAACACGTCATGCGCTTTTTGGACGTCGCGGACCAGGGCCGTGATTTTGTAGCCTTTTTCCAAGGCCAGCTGGATGAACCGCTGTCCGAGGCGTCCGGTCCCTCCGGTGACGAACAGGTTTTTACCCATGGGGAGTATCAGGCAAAAAAAGCCTTAATAACCATCCGTTTACAGAAGGTAGAAAGTCGCGCAATCTAGTTTCGAATTCGTTTCCTGAAACGCACCTGTTTTCAGAAGACGGGGTTTGCCGCCGATTGTCGGAATCGGCGGTTTTGCTCAAAAGGAGGGGAAGCTCAGCCTGAAAATTCCTGTTGTTGTTCCTAGACGGCGGCCGGCGGTGCAAAACCTCGGCCATTATTCCACTATTCTTGCTTTGCCAGCCGCGCGTCGATAAGCGAGGTTGGTTAGAAAGTGAGTCTTAGAAGCGAGCGACGCAAACGGGAAACAGGGTACACCAAGTCCATGGACGAAGGCGAAGTCCGCCGCCTTTTGTCCTGGATGCGCCGGAAAAATCGGAAGATCTACCTCGTCTGCCTTTTTCTGGCCCTCGGCCTGCGCGTGGGCGAGGCCGTGCGCCTGAACCGCTTCAATATGGATCCGGAGTGCAGGACGGTCACGTACCAGGTCGAAAAGACCGGCAAGATCCACAGCCGCTTGATTCCATCCTGGATGGCCGCCGAGCTGCGCGACTGGATTCAAGACCTTCCATTGGGCCAGCCGTTTCTGTTTTTCGCCGAGCCGAAAAACCGCCGCTTTGGCCGTGAGCACCTGCACGTGCGCAGCATCAACGACTATTTTTCTCAAGCCCGCCGCGAGCTCGGCCTAAATCACGTCTACAAAACGCTGCATTTGGCCGACGGCCGCACCCAACGCCTGTACCGGATCACGCCGCACACGCTGCGTCATTTCGCGGTGGAATCCATTTACGAGGCGCTGGAGTATGATCTGAAAGCTACGGCTGACACCATCGGGCACTTGGATCCAGCCACGACGCAGACGCACTACTTGAAGAACAGGCAGTTTCGAGAAAAGGAGGCGTTGCACGTGTTCGACCGACTCAAAATCTGAAGGGATTCTATGCAGAGTAAAGAGTTTTTCAGACAAGTGCGGCGTTGGCTGGCCGTTCTGGATAAAGGACAGTACGAAGTGGTCGACCTGCATTTTTTCAGCAAAGGCAAGCAGGTATTTCTGCGTGGTCCGGAGGCTAAAGCGCGTCGATCTCGTACTCGCGTCCTGGTGCGCCGAGTTTGAGGCGGCGGTCTTCTTTCAGGCCGATGGGTATGAGGTTGGCCGGAAAGTCCCAGCGGTTGGCCATTACGGGCGTGACGACGTGTGCGTCTCGGCCGATTGCCGGAATCTCTGCAGCGGATAAGCCCAAGGAGCGGCGCAGCAAATCCAGGCCGACCTGGGCAGTTAAACCCAAGTCTTCCCGGACCAACGGCTGAATTAAGTCTCGCGCATTGTCGTAGTGCGATCGGTCAAAAATCAAGTGGTACAATTTGAGTTCGCGTAACTGCACCCATTTGAGCTCCGGTTTTTCACCAAAAGCGGCTTCAAATTGCCGGCGTTCAAACGGCGGCACGTCCAACGCAAAAACAAGGTGCATGGGTCAATAGACTCCTTCGTTTTGCAGGAAGCGGTCAGCTGCAAGGGCTACGGCTGCAACGAACGCGGAACCGCTATCGCCCAGGCCGAGGAATTGGCCGAGGGCGCCGCCGGCAACGAAGGCCAAGAAGCCTTTCGTGAACCGTTTTAGGACGGCATAGCGCGCAGGAGTCAGCACGTCGTTGACCGCATCCAATAGAACGCCCATGTTCAACCACCGACGATTTTTTGCACCAGGGGTCCCAGGACTACGAGGGCCACGGCGCCCATGATGTAGAGCGCCAGGTCAAGTTTGGTCTCGATTTTGCCGACGCGAACTCGCAAGTCCTGGAATTGTTCGCGCATACTCATGCTCCGCCACCTTTGGCCTTTTCCTGCTGGAGCTTGGCCTTCTCGGCGTCAAGCCTGGCCTGAATTTCGACGACTTTCTGCGTCTCGCCCAATTCCTGCCAGACGATTTTTTGCAAGGCCAAGCGGGCTACTTTGGGAAGGTCGACCATCAGACAAGCACCACCGAGAATTTGGAGAGGGACGCGCCGGCTGCAAGTTGGAAGCGGATGTTGTTGTTGGACGCGCCGCCCGTCTGGGAAATTGAAAGGTATGTGTCCAACGCGTTGCTGGTGACGTATGAGCCGTTGTTGAACCGGTAGTCGAACGTGGGTGCAGTGCCGGTGTAGCTGGCTTTAACGAGCATCCCGGTGAACGAAAGGCCGTTCAAGTCGCCCAGGCTGACGATTACGTTGGTTGCGCCGCCTGCGTCCATGTTCGCATACACGTCGTAGGTAGCCGCGTCGGACCAGGAGCCGCCGTATGATTCGTAACCGCCTCCGCTGCCGACGTTGTCCAACGCGACGCGGTAGTTGTTGTCGGAGGCCTCGGTTTCCGCGGTTTTCCACACTGCATGATATGTTCCGGCGGCCAACGTCACCGGTGAAGCAAACTCGAACACGTTTAATGCGCCGTTTACGATGCTTGCCTGGGCTACGGTTTTAGTCGCGCCGGCGTCGGCAAGGGTGCCGGATGGCAGTCCGCCGGAATCCGTTTCAATTCGCAAAGTTAGGTCTGAAGGCGTACCGGTCTGGGAAATGACGTATACTCTGAACCGGGTAATTGTGGTTTGGGCGGCCAGGGTGAATTGTTGGGCGATACGACCGTAGGTGCCGGATGAGTTTCCGACGCCAGTGTAGGCGTCGTTGGCCACGCCGAAGTTGGTGGTGGCGACGGAGTCGTAGGCTTTGTTGGTGGAGTTGTATTGCGCGGTGGCGCTGGCCAGGGTGTTTGCGTAGCCGTTGGAGTCGGTGAAGGTGTCGGCTTTTTCGAATTGAGCGGAAAATGGGTTAATCGAGGCGTTGGCCAGCAGCGTCATGATGTCAATGTCCTGCGCTGCGTTGATGTCGAGGAGGCGGTTGAGTTCGTTGGTGACTTCGGCGGATAGCAGGGCGCGGCTTAGAAAACCGTTTTGGAATTTTCCGCGTCCTGTCGCGTCGGCAGTGAACAATGCGGAGGGAAAAAGGTTGAGCGCCAGGAAGTCGTTGGCAAACTTTCCGCGCCCGGTGGCATCGGCGGTGAACATGCCTGCGGGAATGAGATTTAAGGCCAGGAAGTCGTTGGCAAACTTTCCGCGCCCGGTGGCATCGGCGGTGAACATGCCTGCGGGAATGAGATTTAAGGCCAGGAAGTCGTTGGCAAACTTTCCGCGTCCTGTCGCGTCGGCGGTGAAAATGCCGTTGGCGATTTTTGCCAACGTGATTCCAAGGTCTTTGACTTGCGCCACGCCGCCGGCAGTCTGCTCAAGCGTTGAGTTGTCCGGGTTGAATGTGTTGCCGGAGCTGGAAAAGCCCATGCTATATCAGCCCCACGGCCTTGAGGCCGGCGCGCAGCACGCCGGTGTCAAAGCCGATGCCGGCAGTGGCCAAATGGTTGATCAAATCGGCGCCGCCCATACCTGACGGAAGCGTCTTGAGGTAGTCCTCTTGGCGGTTCAGCTGGTTCAGCAGAGACGTGTCAACGACGCCGGATTCGCCGGACTTCAGTCTGCGCACCTGGTCGAACGCGATTGCAACCGGCGTGCGCGGGAAGGCGCCCAGCGCAAAGCTGCCGTCCAATAGGCGCAGCTGGGTGGTTGGAGCCGTCTGGAATGCAGTTACGGTCTGGCCCGTGCCCAAAAGAGTCGTGGTCGCCTGGTTTTCTGTAGGTCCTGCTGCAACGACGGCCACCGGCGCGGCAATCTTCGGGATGATTGGCATGATCGAATACATGCGCTCCTGCGTGGTTCCAATTGGTTCGGCGGTGCCGACTTCCCCGAAAAATCGAGTCACGGCATCCAGGCCGGCGTTGAGGGTGTCTTTGGCCGTCCAGCCAAAGGCCCAGATTACCGGCACGCCGGCGCCCAGCTCGACATGGCGGACGAAGATGTCACCTTCGGTCTTGATGCCATCCCTGGCAATCGGTGCGGCTTTAAGCAGCATTTCTCCCAGGCCGGATTCAAAGCCTGGCGTGAGCCAGCCGCCCAGGACTAAGTAGTTGACCTTGCGGCCAGGCACGCCAAGGCCGCGTGAAATCGTCACCATGCGTGCAAATTCTGATGCCGACATGGATTCCGCGCTGATTCCGACACTCTTGAGCGCAGATTTGACGCGGGCTGCAGCCGTTTGGCTTCCGGAGTCCGTTCCGGTGACGATGGATACGGTTCCGGAGGTTTCCGCCGGCGGCTGCTTGTTGGACTCATCCCGCAAGTAGCCCGTTGCAGCATCCCAAGCACCGGCCAAAAGACCCGTTCCAGGAAGGGCGGCAAAAATGCTGCCTGCAAGCGGTGCGGGAAGCGTCGCGGCAGCCTCAGCGGCGTTGGCCAGAGGCGAAGGCGTCGGCGGCAACACTGCCGGAGACCGAGTCGGCGAAGTGGCTGGAGGCATAGCCGCCAGGTTGGGGTTTTCCACGAGCTCGTCCTTGGACGGCTTGCTCGGCTGCGGCGCCTCCTTCTTTGGCGTCAGCAGCAATGCCAATAGGACCAAGCCGGCGCCGATGAGCACGATGTCGTTCTTTCCCATGTTTGGTTCACTTGCGCGTCAGGAGCACGAATGCAATCAGGCCCGCGCCGATGATCAGCAGGGGGCTGATGTTGAGTTTGGCGTCGCCTACTTGGACTGTGGGCTGCGGCTGCGTGATGGGCTTGACCACTTCCTCGCCCACGACGTACGCCGCGCCGGCGATGCTGGCCCAAGTCAGGACCGTAGGGGCAGCGGCAAGAAGTCCTGCGCCTAAAATCGGAAGAACCATGTCAGATTACCGCGTCAGCCGGCACCGTGTCGCCGGAAATCATCAACTGGACCGTGCCGCTGGAGGACGCCACCAAGGCAAGCAGCTCGATGGTTTCGTTCTGATCCAGCACGATCGGCTTTGCCGTTCGGTCGACCGTGAAGGACTGCGACAGCCTCCGGCTGGTGTTAGCCAAGAGGCTGCGGCCCTTGATCTTCAAGTCGATCTGGCCGGCAACGCTGGACCCCAAAAAATTGGAGTCCGCGTTGAGGCTGATCTCGTAGATCAAGGCTTTCTTGCCCTGGGGCACCGTGAACGTGTACTGCGAGGTCAAGGCCGTCTGGCTGACGGTAATGATCCCGGAGAGGTCCAGGAAGGGATTGGAGGCCGCCATGATTGCGACCTCCTCACTCCATCAGGACCAGGAACCAGTTCACCGTGTCGGAGCCGGCGCCGTTGACGTCCAGTTGCGTGACCGGGTTGGGCACGAACGGCGTCAGCGGCAGCTTGAACCGGCCCGTCTGGTGGCCGCTCACGAAAGTGTCCTGATCCAGGGCGATCATGTCCGCCGGCGTGATGGCCGGAAGCTCGACGGTGCCGTCGCGGGTGAACGTCACGTCCGTGACGTTGCTTTCCGTGCCGACGGTGAAGCCGACCATGGCCACCTTGCGGTTCTGCGGCAGGTTGGGCCCGAAGCGGTTCGTGCCGGACACGATGCTCTGCGACAGGCGCGTGTAGCGACGCGTGTACCCCGGATCGTTCGTGGAGTAGATGCCCACGACGGTCAGCGAGACCGTGCCGCCGGTTGCGCCGGAGGCCGCCATGTCGCTGTACGGCGCAATGGTGACCTGCAGCTTGGCGTCTTGGTCTTTCTGCGAAATTTCCAGGGGGATGAAGTAGCGGCGCGTCTGGTTCGAACCGGAGGTCGTGGCCACGGACGTGTTGATGCCGTTGGCGCCGAAGACCGTTTCGATGAACGTCAAGTCGCGGCCGCGAATGTTCTGCGCGATCCAGTTGCCTTGGCGATCTTTCACGTCGATGGACTGAATGGCGTAGTCCAACGTCGCGGCAGTCGTCAGCGTGCCGGTGGTCGACTGCGTCAGGTGCAGGACCAGGCCGACCAAGGCGCCGACGTTGGGAATCGTGACTTCGGACTGGGGGGCCGCCGAGGCGCTCATGGAAATGCTGGAGAGTGCCTGGATGGTCTGGCGCTTGAAGCGCGTCTGGATTTGGACAGCTTGTGCCATGGCGATTCACCTTTAGGCCGAAGCCATGGCCCGCGGAATGAATCCGCCGACCAGGTTGGCGACCATGGGTCCGAAGGCCACCAAGGCGCCTGCAACGACGGCTCCCTGGCCTGCGACCTTGGCAATGCCATGATCACCCATGAACATGAGCACGGCGGCGCCCACGAGGGCCAGCGCGATGCCGGCGAGGAAGTAGTCGCCCTTGGTGAAGCCCGCCACTAGCGGGTTGACGATGTTCTGCATGAAGGCGCCGGCAAGGCCGACAGCCACGGAAGCCATCACGACGGTCAACGACATATTCCAAAACCACCTTGTGAAAATTTTTTCTGCAAGTCGGCAGAACGGCGCCGCTTAAGAGGCGGCAAGAAAAAAGGCTCTATTGAGCAGTCCGGGAGCGGCTCTTAGAAGCGGATTTTGCGGTATTCGTCCACTGCTTTTTTGGTGATGAAGCGCAGGAATTCAGCCAGGGTCATGTAGCCGTTGGCGCCGGCGACTTTGCGCAGCTGCCAGACTTTCGGCACGCGCAGCGTGACTTTTTCGTGGTCGACCTCGTTAAATTTTCTCATACAGCTGCACGCTCCCGTCCTCGAAAAGCAAGAATCGATGGCCATCCAGATGCGGAGCCTGGTCTGCGGCTTTTCCGATGAATTCCCGCAAATAATCCACGTCGGTCGGCAGGATGGTTTTGAAAACGACGATGTGATGCGCCTGCGCCAAAGGGTTTTTGTCCAGGGCGGCAAGACGCCGGGTAACGCAGAACATGCCGACGTTGCGGTGCCGGCCCAAGTCGATGAACTGCTTGGTCTGAAAGCCGATTTTTCGAGACGGAATGACTTGGTCGGCTTCATCCACGAATAAAACGCGGTTGCCGGCATCGAAGACCTGCTTGACGACGTGCTCGAATTCGTCCTGCGTCCTGGACGAAGGCTGGTAGACGATTTTTTCCTTGACCTGCAGGCTGGGGCGCAGCTGATCCGGCGTCCGGACGACGTAGCCGAGGCTGCCGTGCTCGTGCATGTAGTCCCAGAGCACGAAGCGGGGCGTGGCTTTGACGACGGCGCGGAGGAAATGGCTTTTGCCGGATCCGCGCATGCCGCAGACGACGGTGTTATCGCTTCCCTGAAAACGCATCCTGCACCTGCCTTTTGGCGTTTTTAAGTTCCTGGTTGACTTTGGCCGGATCCAGCGCAGACATGTCGAGCGCGGCCACGTTGTTTTGGTGCATCCAGGCATGCAGCGGCTCCAGGACCTTCTGCTCGAAGTGCTCGCGCTTTTCCATAATCCCGGCCGCTACTCCGGATTCCGAGATCCGGATCAGGCTGCGCATGTGCGGCGGCAGAAAATCCGCGAGCGTCACGATCAAGGCGGCCAGGTCCTGGCATGCGTCATCCGAAAGCGCCATGCCGGATCACCCCAGGGAAAATTCCAAGTCGTCCTTCTGGAGTTTTTCCAGCTGCTCCAAGGCGCTTTTGAGCTGGGCTTCCAGCTCGGCGTTGCGGCGCTTTAAGTCCTGGTTTTCTCGGACGATTTCTTCAAACCGCTGCAGGTTGCGCTGCTGGGGCGTTGCTTCTTCCGGCATCTTTACCACCTTTGAGTTTTTGCTGCATGAGCGCCATTTTTCCGCCGACGGTTGCAGTGAGGGCGACGACCAGGACGGCCACCTCGTAATGCTCCTTGAGCAGTTCGGGCAAGTACTTTTCAGCCACGGGCTTTGACGCCTCGCCGAGCGCGTCTTTTTCGCTTTGCGTCAAGTTCCAGGTTGGCTCGCCGGTGACGAATGCGGCAGCGCCGAAAATGGACTGCCAGACTGCCCCCAGCGTCTCGGCGCGCATCTGCAGTTGCGGCTGCGGCGTCGGACCTTGAAAGACTCCAGGAATCACGGTGCCGCCCGTCGGCGCTTGAGGTCCGGCGGTCGATTGGAGGTCTTTTTTCTCCTGGTTTACCTCTATGAGTGCACTGCCAGCTGGGGCAGCGGAAACGGTCGTTTCTGCCAGTGGTTTTTCAGCAATAGGTGCACCTGGACCGTCAGTTGCTGCTTGACCCATTGCAATTTGGATTTGTTCTTGAGTGGCCGGTCCGATGTAGCGCCCGCATTTCGGACATCGGTTTTTGGACGGATCACCCACCCAGGCATGCTGGCATTTCTCGAACGGGCAGCGGCGCCCAATCTTAAATTTTTTCGGTCTTCCCATCAGTACCACCTACCTTGATTTTTGGAATTTGCACTGCCAAGCCCGCTGCGTGTAGGGCGGCGGCTTCGTCCTGGACGCCGTGCACGTGCGGCGTGAAATTGGAGCGCTGCAAGCCGCATTTGGCGCACGGCCACGACTTCTTTTCTTCATCCGGCACCATGAATTCAACACCCCGCTTGGTAGCAGTCCTTGCAAAACCCGACGGAGTACGTCACGTCCGACGTCGTACCCGTCGTGAACGGCGGGCGGCTCTGATGTCGGATCATGCAGGCGTCGCGCCGGCAGTAAAAGCACTTCATCCGATTGCACCCCAAGCCGCCAGCGGCACGTCCTGGCCGCAGGCGTGGATCTTTCCGCGCACCAGTTCAAGGCAATCCGGACAACGCCAAGGCCGCATTTTTTCACCGAGTTGTATTGCAATACACTTGCAATCATGAATTTTTTGAAAGCGAATTTTGCTTTCTTTCGAGATTTTTTTTCGATTTTTTCTTTCGATTTCCAAACATTTTTCACACTTGCATTGAGTAGTGCATCTGTTTCCGGGTCTGCGATTGCAAGCGTCTTGCAATACACTGAAGTCAAAGAATAGGATTCGATGTATGCGTCAATTTCTTCCTTGGAAACTGGGATTTCTTCTTCTAAAATCGACAAAATTTTTTTGATACCTGCAAGGCATCGCAGGTCATCTTCCGTTGTTCCGCTTTTCTGCTCGAGCTGTTCGATGAGTTTTCGCGCGCCTCCAGTTATCTCGGATTGGGTGGCCTGGCCAAGATAGGCACGCACTCCATACTCCATTGCATCCGTCAAGCTGATTCCGGCCGTCCTGGCACGATTTACCAGGCTCGTGGGGATCCTGGCGTTGACGGGAGTCTTAGGAATGTGCTTGCTGACGGATGTTTTCCTCATCCAGCGTTCACCAGGTCGTGGTGCTTGTCGGCGCGGTCCCGCTTGACGTACACGAACCTTCCGTTGGTCTTTTCGCGGACTTCGATGTGGGTCGTCATTCTATCGCCTCGTAGGTGGTGTATTTCTTGGAGGCCTTTCCGGCTTCCAGGAGCGTCTTGCATGCGCGGTCCAGCTCCGCGTCTGCCGCGTTCAGTTCAAAGCGCAGCGTCTTGTACGGCGTGGGTCCTTTGTCCTGTAAGTAGGCCAGGACGCGGGACTCCAAACTGCCGGGGGTGAACGTGTGCTTGATTTTCGGAATTTTTTCGGGGTTTACCTCGGCGGATTGCGACGCCGGCGCCGTGGTGCGCATGTTCTTCCAGGCCTTTCTTCGTTCGACGGCTTGTTCAAAGGCGTCCACGATTTTTGCCGTGTTGGGTTTATGGCGTAATCCTTGCCGGCGGCCACCTTTTTGGGTGGGGCCCAGGCGAGCCGCCGGAGTCGGCTCCACGTCTTCTTCGCGGGGGGCGATTGATTCAGCGGAGCGTGCTTTCAGGACGGCCAGGTCACGGGCTTGGGCTTCTGCCTCGGCTTCTTTCACGTAGGCATTGATCTGATCAATTTTGTTTTCCCAGACCAACGCGGCGCGGAAGCCTTGCACGAAGCACATGACTGCGGCGTTTCCAGCGCCATGTGCGGCTTCTTCCTGGTGCGCCAGAACTTGCAGGGCGATGGCGCGGCGCAGACCTTTGTTCAGCGGCTCGTTTTCGTTCATGCGCGCCGGCCTCCGGAAAAATAGAAGTCGATGTACGGCACGTCTTCCAGGGCGTCCTCGACGCTGAATTCGCGGCCGCAGTTGGGACACGTCGCGTTCTGGATCTCGGACAGCGCGCCATTTCTTGCGCACAACGACCCACCTACGGCGATTAGAAGGAGGGCGCGCCGTTTTCCGTTCAGAACGAGGGGTTCCGTCATTGCGAATCAACCTGGGGCACCGGGATCCTCCGGTATATCAAAGTCTGGCGTACCAGATCCGAAAGCGTCCTGCAGCCGACTTTCTTGGCCAGCTTCCGGAGCATCCGCTTTTCCTCCGGGTAGAACGAAAGGGAAAGTTGGGCCGCTTTCTTCATAATCTTCCCAAGGAACATTACTATATAAGTCTTACGTTTTCCAATTCTTACGTAAACCCTATATAGGTCTGTGTCCCTTTACAGTTAGGTGGTTCGCATGGGTAGTGGAAATGGCCGCAATATTTTTGTTCACCAGGACATCCTGGACCGAATCAACCGCGTCTTTGATTTGGATCGCGACTCGATTATTGGCCGCGTCTCGCGCCTGACGCCAAACGAAAAAGCCAGGATTTTGATGGAGCAGCGCCTGGAGCAGCTGGAGGCAGAGGTCCAAGTCAAGAATCTTTTAGGATCGCCGCGCTCATTCGTACCCCCGGTAAATACGCTTGCGCAGGAACTAAGTCGCGCACCGGCCAAGATTAAAAAAGGGAAGAAGTCAGCAGATTCAGGCTTAACTATGGAGGGGTAGCAAAGCCTGGTCAAACGCGACAGACTCAAGATCCCAGGCCCTATCCGTTAAAGAAGAAGCCTTTCGGGCTTTGGTTGGGGAATCTGTTCCCCTAGCGGGTTCGAGGGTTCAAATCCCTCCCCCTCCATGGTCGCCCCAGGGGGAAACGCTGTTTCCCCCTGGCACGGCCTGCGCCTCGCCTTCTTCCCTTGCCATTTTCAGGACTAGTGAGGGATTCGGTTTTTCTTGGTGGAGCTTCTTTTCGGAAAAAGAAGGTCCGTTGCACCTCCCTCCCCCTCCACTTTTCTATTTCTTACCCGCGATTTTGTGCTTCACTGTTTTGGCGCGGGGTTTGGCAAGTGCTTTTTTTTCGGGTGTAGCCGTAGCCTCAGGAGATTTGGTTTGCATTTGAGTGGGTTTTCCCGCGTATTGGGACCAGAATTCGGCGGAATACAGGCCCGTCCAGGTCTGAAGCAGCATTTCGGACAGCATCCCTACGCCGATGACCAGGATGAGGTTAGGAAAACCGGCCATGCCGACTTGGCCCAACGCATATTGCGCCAGGAATATGATCAGCACGAATCCGGCCGACTGTAGCTTGAACTTCCAGACGAATCCGAGCGCTTCTTTCACTGCCGTCCACGCGCCGGCCTTGTTTTCCGCCACCACGGCCGGTAATATTTGGTAGGCGGCGGAAAAGCCGAACGCCGAGACGATGAGCGCGGCCAAGAACGCTACGCCCAAAATCAGTGCCAGCAGGATTCCGACGAAGGGCACGGCGGCCGATGCGATGGCCAGCACCAACAGCAAGACGCATGCCAGGAATGCGACGATGAACAAAAGCGTGGCGATGAGGTCCGCCACGACCAGCGTGCCCCATCGGTTTTTGGCGTTGGCCAGGGCGTCCGAGAGGCGCAGCTGTTTTTCCTGGCGTAGTTGTGCGGCGGCGTTCACCAGGGCGAGGCTGACCAGCGCTCGCAAGAGCATGGATGCGATGAGTACGACGATGCCGATGAGCAAAAATGGCAGGGAGGCCTGCAGCAGTTCGCCGCCGTGTTGTGTGATGAGTGCCGTGAAGTCGCCGTTGGATTCGGCAAGCTTGCGCCTCACGGTTGGAAGCAGAGTGAATGCGGCCGGAAGCAGAAGCAAGCCGGGTAGCCAGTTGATGACGGCTAGCAAAAAGACGGCCGGTTCGCGGCGCATCCAGGTCAGCGGGTTCTTCAGCGCGTTTTCAAAGCCCATAAGGGCTAAAAAGGCGCGGCCCGCTTTAAAGGCATATGGAAGAAGAACGGCTTCGGCGGTTGTTGCTGGCCGTGGGCGTCCTCGCGTTTTTGGGCTCGGTCGTTTCCGCGTGGCAGGCCATGCCTTTGCTTCAGGATGCCTTCTCGCCGGTGTTCACCTCGCTTTTGTGCAGTCCGGCCAACGGCACGGCCGTGTTCTCGCAGCCGACGTCGTCCAATTTCTGTAGCAAGTACGGCTCGCAGTTGGGCAAGGTCTCTTCGAACTGGTGCATGTTTTATCCGGACGCCAAAACCGGCACCTGCCAGAAGCTGGTGGATGTGCTGGAAGACCGGTCGGCGGATTGCTTCGTCTACCGCTTGGGCAAACAGACGGATTATGCGCAGGGCGCGCCGCAAGTGAACGAGTATTGCCGCGTTCTTCAGGCGCGTTGACGGGTCCTTTGCCTTGTCGCGCCTTTCTTTTCAGCGGGCTTGCAGTTGCTTCATCAGTTCAGCAAATGCCTTGAGGCCTTCCTGAAGCGCGCTTTTGGCTTTTGCGTCGGCTTTGCGTTTGAGGTCGTCGGCGTCCTTGACTTGTTCGGCTTGGCGCAGGGCCAAGGCGTAGTGGCCGTAAATGTCGTGCGTGACGGTGTTGCGCACGTTCTTGAACGTCCGGATTCCTTCAAACAGCGTTTTTTCCAGTTTTTTGGCTCGGTATAGCACTTGCGCGGCCTGCCAGCCGGAAAAGTCCTGGTCCACGATGGCGCTGACCAAGTCGTCGGCCTGCGCAAAGCGTTTATGCATGAGTCCGAAGAGGGCCTGGTCCATCATCTTGTCCAGGCGGCCGAAGGCTTCCAGGAAGTAGCCGCCGGCGGCCAGTTCCTCGATTTCGTCCGGCGCGTAGGCCAGGGCGACGGCATGCTTGCCGCCTTTCTGGGTAAATGAAACGGATGGCATAATGGTTTTTCACTCCTTTTGCTCGTTTTCGCCTATTATTTGGATGATTAATTGCAGTCGTTTTAGTTTCGGGTTGAACGCATGCGGCGATTGGTCCGGATGGTTGACTACGGAGACTTCGACGTTGATGGCTTGGGAACCTGGTCTGGCCGCCGTTGGTGTACGCAGCATTTGCAATACGACTCGCCGAACTGCTTCTGGACGTGATTGGCTTAAGACCTGATAGTGGATCTCGGATTGGACGTTTCCGCCGCGTATGTGAGTCACGGCGTGTTCGGGACAAATCTGTTCTTCGAATGAAAAATTGCTTTTCAAGATGTTTCTGTGGTGGATGGACCCAAGCCAATCTGTCATCGGAATTCCTCCAGCATCTTCTGCTTTTTCTGCAGGCCTTTAATCTTAGCCGACGGGTTTGAGATTTCGTAATCCAGCTTGAAGTACTCCAGGCCTTCCTGTTCCAGCATGGTCAAGGCATTCGGCGTGATTTCCGGTGCGCAAAGGATGCCGCGGACCCTGTTGGCTTTGTTTTGCGCGTTGGCGTCCGGAGTCGCCTTGGCGTCCTTGCGGTGGGACAACTGCTTGACGTACCGCACCAACTGGGTGACGGCATCCAGGCCGGCGGTGCGGCGTTTCAATTCGATAGCAACGAGGCGTCCGTCTTTGTCCTGCGCGAGGATGTCAATGGCGCCTTTGTTGAAGTGCGATTCGGTCTGCAACGGACGCATCCCTTTTTCGATGAGGCCGAGGTCTTGCTCCAACAAGTCGGCCAGTTGGCGTTCCGAGCCGAACAGCTTGAGGGATTCGTCGTCTTGAAGCGAGAAGTTCTGCGCGGATTGCAGGGAGTCGAAGGCGACTTCGATGACTTCCTCTTGGGGTTTCTTGCGTTCGGCTTTTACGACGAGCAACATGGAATCCTTTTGCGGGCCATGGTTTTTGGCTCCCTCGGTTTCCGTTTTTCTTGTTTTTTCTACCTTGGCGACATCCGCGTCTTCGTCTGCCTTTCTGATTTCCGTGCTGACGATGGCGCCGGGGCCTTGGTAGTTGATGGCCGCCATCTTGGAATTCTGGTGGACCAAGAACGTGCCGTCCGGCTTGATGACCAGCAGGCGGTCGCCTTGCGAGAGTTTCGACGCGGCTCTGCCCTTGTACTTGACTTGGCAATGGCCCACCACCAGGCAAAGCTGCTGTTGGGAGATGGCGGAATCGATGACGGTTTTGCCTTGTTCCAGGTGCATGGTTTACGTTTTTCGGGCTTTTGCCGCGTGGTTCATTTGCGTCGGAGGAATCGTACGACCCTGGGCACGTCAGGGCGTCGTTCGGGCTTTCCTTTGAGGTATTGGACTTGCCTCGGCGCGTCGAGGTTTCGGAAAAGGCATCGGATGAGTTTTTGCGCATGTCTTTCGTGCAGGTGAATGTCGGTTCTAATCTGGTTGCCGAACTCTATGTGGCCGACTTTTTGCCCTTTGTACAGGATGTTCCAACGGATTGACCTCGGGTTGTCTTTTCCGTGTCTCAGTTCGTAGCCGATTTTGCCCAGTGCTAGGTGTATGCTGCCGATGTTTGGTGCCGGCGTGTTCGGGTGGAGGCTTAATTCGACTTCCGTCGCGCTTCCTGGGCTTGCCGTGAGCTTGACGGTGGACACGAACGGGTGGTCGGCGTCGAAGTGAGCGGACATGTGACTGATGTTTCCCGATACTTTTTCCTGCCATTGGTGGATGGTCAGGCCGGGTACCGTCGGCCGTTGCCGCTCGTCCGCCGAGACTCTTTCGGAATAACGATGGGGGATGTGCTCGCCGGCGGTGGAGTTGCCGATGGTGAGCGTGCCGGGAAGTCCGCGTATCTTCCCAGGATCGTGGATTGCGGCCGTCACTTCTTCGACCCGCCGTTGGGCCAGTCGGATGCTCTTGACCAATTCCCGCGTCATGTCCTTTTCATTCCGTTGGGCTGAAGCTCATTCAGGGCGTCGTTCGCAATAAACCTTGCGGCTTTGCTTTTGGGGTGGGTCTTCAGGATGGTTTCTGCCGTCCGAACGGCTTTCCGCTTCAGGACGGGGTTTCGTTTGCCAATCTGGCGCAGGGCCCAGTTGACGGCCTTCTTGACGAAGTTACGCTCGTCCGTAGCGTATTGGACGATGAGGGGGAAGAAGGCTTCGAATTTTTTATCCACGGCCGCCTCGGTTTTGGCGTCCGTTTTTGTTCCGGCGTGCATGGATTTTCCGGCTTTGGCGTTTTGAAGGACTTTTCCGGCTTTTTCGTGCCACGCCAGCGTGGCCATCAAGGCGAATCCGGCGCGTCGTTCGAATTCGTTTTCATGGTGGGCCCACTGGATCGCTTTTTTCCAGGCCAAGGGGTTCTTGTCAAAGAGGTTGCCGCAGGTCTGGTCGCACACGTCCCACGAGTCGAAGTCGCGCATCCAGGCGTCCATCGTTTCGGATGTGAGCTGTTCAGGCTCTCCGACCATGGATGCCAATAGCCGGGCTTCGTGGATGCCGCTTTGCCAGAGTTCCTGGGCCAAGGCGTGGTTGCGGCCCGTTTGCTTGGCCATTTGGCGGAGGACGGGCACCGGTATGCCGAGTACTTGGCCTCCGGTGATGCCGAATCGTTTCATGCCGGCGGCGTTGGCGTGGTTTTGCAGTTTTTTGAGGTTATGGATGATGGCGGCGGCTTCAAGCTTCGATTCCGCTTCGAATTCGCCTTGATCCAGTTCGTCCAATATCGCTTGGGTGTCGATATTTTTCTTGAACAACTCCGCTGCCGCATTCGCTTTTGTTCTTTCGTGGCTTGTTTTCATGTTCCCATCATTACCGTACGAATTGGATGCCTTCCCGGGTCCTTACGGCCACGGCCGGAATCAGGTTGCGCACCACCATGGCCAAGTCGGCCAAGGACTTGTGCGGCGTTTCGGGCAAGGCCTTGTAGTCGGGGTTGACCAGTTCGCCGTCGGGCACGAACTGCTGGAGGATGAACAAGTCGCAGTACTTGCGGACGTAGGAGGCGACGTTTTCAACGGCGTCCGGCGAGTCGTTCTGACCTGGCACGACCGTCATGCGGATTTCCTTGAAAACCGGGTACTCCGTGGATTCGACGAAGGCCAGCGTCTTGTAGATCTGCATCAGCGCCAAGTCGCCTTTGATGCCCGTCATGCGGCTGTAGGCGTCAGCATCAAGCATGGTCTTGACGTCGATGCAGAGATAGTCAGTCCAAGGCAGCGCGGTGCGCACGCTTTCGGGAAAATAGCCGGACGTCTCGACTTTCGTCTTGATGCCGGCGCCCTTGAGTTGCCGGAATAGCTGGATCATGGCGTTGGCCTGTACGAACGGTTCGCCGCCCTTGATGGATACGGCTTGCGTCTGCTTGTGTTGGAAATAAGCCGCCAAGGCGTCGACCTCCTTGATTTCGCACGTCTTGGTGTGCAGCAGGTCCGGCACGTTGCAGTACCCGCAGCGCAGGGGGCAGCCGCCGAGGTAGACGATGTCCGTCATGTAGGGTTGGTATTCTTCGCGGCTGTCGGCCACTAGGCTTGCCAGTTTGAGGTGCATGGATGCAAGTAGGGGTGTCTTCGAGGTAAAAAACGCTTCGGCTCTTACCGGCGTCGGATGACCCAGATGCGCGTGGGGCTGTCCGGATCCGACGTGAGGTGGCTTTCAAAGGCAAGCCGGGCGCCGTCCGGCGAGGCCGCCGGCGCGCCGTCTTCTACGGATGGTTCTAACGTTTCTTGGCGGCCTTTGTCCGCAACCAGGTCGTATGAGAAGATTTTCGCCTGGGGAAAACGTTCATCTTCCGACGAATAGACGATTTCGCGCTCCGAGGCCCAGGACGCGTCCGTACCGCCTTGCGTCGGCAAGTCGAGGGTTTCCAACGTGCCGTCCGGCTGGCGGATCGTGAGGCGGAATGGGTTTTCTTCCGCCGTGCCGGTCCGCCGCTGGAACAACACGCGTCCGTCCGCGGGGTTGAATTGCGGCAGGCGGTTATCCGCTCCGTCATCGACCAGGGGTTGGATGTTGCCTGAAAAGTCGGTGACGAAGATGGAGCTGCTTTCATTGCCGCCGCGGTGCATTTCAAAGGCGATGGCTTCGCCGTCGCTGGAAACGGACGGCTCGAAGAGTGCGTCCATTCCCTGATGCGTGATGCGAGTCCGGGTTTTTGTCTCCAATTGCGTGCACCAGATTTCGTCCGTATCCTCGACGTCAGACGCATAGCAGATTTGCTTCTTGTCCGGCGTGAACGGGTTGCCGTTGGTGTTGACGTTCTGCGCCTCGTCCTGCCAGATGACGAATTCCGTGAGGTTGTCCAGGTATACTCCCATGATCGCCGCCGGTCCTTGGTTGTAGCCGTCGGCAAAACGCGTGAAGACCAGCGTGTCCTCGTCCAGGAAGGCGGGGTTCTGATCGCTTCCGCCGCCATCGGTCAGGCGCATGGCGCCGTCTTTGCGCAATTCACGCCCGCCGATGCTGCCGGACCCTGTTGCCACTATCGTAGTCTGGACGCGGTCCGAATCGGGCCATTCTTCCAGCGCCGGCTGCGGACTGTTTTCGTCGGGCCACGGCGTGGCTTCCGTGATATTCTGGCTGTCGGATTCCGGCGTGTTGCAGTGGCAGGGATAGGTGCGGATTCCAATGCTGAACGTGCCGTTTTCATTGAATGGTCCGTTTCCAGGTCGGTCCGGTTGCGGCAAGTAGCAGGTTGAAGCGCTGAGGGCAGCTTTCAGGCATGCCGAGCGGTCCAGCCCCGTGGCGGCCGATGTCGTATTGAAGGTGGTGTTGGACGTGGCGTTCGTGTTGAATGGGGAAACCGGCATCTGCGTGAGGCCGAACCAGATGACGGCTGCCAACAGGAGACCGGCCATGAGGCCCAGGAGCCAGGACGATTGCGCGCGAACCATGCTTCTGGCAATGGGTGGTCGTTCACTTAATCGTTTGGTGTGCGTGTGGATTCGCGCATATCCGCCGGCGGCAAACGTATATATTGGACTTCCCATATTTATTGTTCTTGGAAAAGGTGGTCTTATTGAAGAACGTCGCGCCGCACAGCGTGGAAAGCATCGGAGCGGAATCCGGCATCGATTTGAGCAAGTTCGGGAAACCCGCTTCGGACGAAGCGGTGGCCAAAACGGTCGAATCCCTGAAGAAGAACGGGTTTGACGTCGTCGTGCTGGATACGGCGGCGGATGCATTGGCCGAGCTGAAAAAACGCATCCCGCCCGGCGCCGAGGTGTACAACGGTTCGTCCACCACGTTGGCCGAAATCGGTTTTGTCGACTACCTCAAGAACGGAGCGCACGGCTGGAACAACCGCCACGCCGCCGTGATGGCGGAAACGGACTGGCCCAAGCAGGCGGAACTGCGGCGGTTGGCGACCACGTCAGAATACTTTCTGTCCAGCGCGCAGGCCATCACGCAGAACGGCGAAATCGCCGGCTGCGACGCCTCCGGCTCGCGCGTGGGATCTTGGCTCTTTTCAGCAAAGCATCTGGTCATCGTGGCGGGTGCGAACAAGATCGTTCCGGACATCATGGCGGCCATGGTGCGCATCGCGGAACACGCCTACCCGCTTGAGAACGTCCGGGCGCAGAAAGTGTACGGCCAAGGAAGCAAGGTGGCCAAAATCGCGGTCCTGAATTCGGATGCGCCGGGCCGCACCGCGGTCCTTCTGGTCAAGGAAGCGCTGGGTTATTAGCCGGTTTTCGCAGAAGGGTTGCGGACTATGTCTGAAGCTGAATTTGAAAAAGCAAAGGCCATCTTTGAGGCCGCGGGCGTTCCGTTCGAAGTACTTGAACACGAGCCGACGCGCACCAGCCAGGAGTCCGCCCAGGCGCGCGGTTCGCGTCTCTCGCAAGGCGTCAAATCCATGCTGGTCAAGTTCACCCGCAAAGGCTCGGATTTTTTCGTCATGGTCAACGTGCCGGCGGACAAGCGGCTCGATCTGAAGAAGGTCAAGGCTGTTTTGCAGGCGCAGGAGGCTCGGCTTGCGTCTGTAGCGGACGTGGTCGAGCAGACGGGTTGCGAACTGGGCGCCGTGCCGCCGGTGGGCCACAAGAACAGGTTGGCGGTACTGGTGGATTTGAAGGTCTTCGACGAGGACGTGGTGGAGTTCAACGCGGGCCTCACGACCAAATCCATCCGCCTCAAGTCGGCCGACTTTCGGGCCGCCCTCAAGAAGATGGGCGCGGCGGGCTTCGACTTAACGGAATGATTCGATTCAAAAGTCGTCCGTTGCGTCATGCTCTTTTCTGCTGTCGGAGGCTTTCCATCAGTGTTGAGCGTCTCCAAGCCGGGCTGCTTTCGGATGTCCTGAATCCCGCTCTCAACAGGTTCGGATACTGGATCATGCGCCAAACGTCGGGTTTGAACGGGATGGCCGACTTGAATTTTTTGAACCGGTATTTTGATATGTGAATGGTCTTGACGTCGCCGGCCGGTCTTCCGAAACGCACGCCTTTTAGGAATCGTTTTCCGTTGGTCTCTTCTGTAAACCGGTTGTTGAACATGTTGATGGCTCCGTCCGACGGTTCTCCTACGAACGTCAGCTTCCGATCATTTCGATGTTCTACGTATGCCCGCAGGATGGCTTCGGCGGGCGTGTGGCCTATTTCCTTGAGGAATTCACGGTCGTTTCTGCCGTTGAAATGGAGGATGTTGTGGTCCTTGTCCAAGACGATGGCGGCAATAATCCGGTCATCTTTCAGCAATGCGACCGGACGGCCGTCGGTAAGCATGAAATCCATGTGCACTTCCGACGCGCCTTCTTTGCGATTCAGTACGGCAATCATTTGTTTCTGCTGATGGGCGGTGAGGTCGTCAAAATGACGGTACGCGCAGCGTTCGATCATCGGATTCGTTGTTGGTATCGGCGCGCTTATTTCTTATAGATTTGGAAGACGTCTTCGTCCTGCAATACGTGGGTGAGGCCGACTTTCTGCCCCGGATGCTTGGCCGACTTTCCCCACACGAGCGCGTATTTGAACAGCGAGCGCATGTCGCGGTGGATTTGGTCGCACACGTCGGCGATGGTGGTGCCGGTCTTGACCAGCATGGGGTCGTCCTTGTCTACGCCCTTGAAGCGCGTTTTGGTGTATACGCGGATGAGTTGGAGTTTCTGGTAGATGGTCTCCTTGAGCGTCTCGAGGTTCTGCGAATTCTGCGCCGAGATGGGGATGTAGTCGAACGGCAATCCGTCCAGCTTGCCGGGCGAGGCTAAGTCCACCTTGTTGACGACGACCAGTGACGGGATGTATTTGCGGTTGCCGACCAGGACGTCAATCAGCTGGTCCACGGTTGCGTCCTGGCGGATGGTGACGGAGCCGTTGAAGATGCCGTATTCGTTGACGATGCTGGTGACGAGCCGCTCGTCCAGCTGGCTTTGTTTCTTGGTGAACGCGATGTCCAGGCCGCCGCGCAGGATGGGCTCGATCTTGATGTCTGGAGGCGGTTCGTCCAATCGGATGCCGATGCCTTCCAGCTCGCCTTTGAGGCGGTCGACGTACGTCGGGTCGAACACGTCGACGATCAGCAATACGAGGTCGGCGTTGCGGGCCACGGCCAGGATTTCGCGTCCGCGGCCCACGCCGGTCTTGGCGCCGGCGATGATGCCCGGCAGGTCCAATAGTTGGATTTGGGCGCCTTTGTAGTGCAGGATGCCAGGGATGCACGTCAGGGTGGTGAACGCGTACGCGGCCATCTTGCTTTTGGCGCCGGTCATGGCGTTCAAAAGCGTGGATTTGCCTACTGAAGGTAAACCGATGAACACGACAGTGGCATTGCCGGCTTTCTTTACGGCAAACCCGCTGGACCCTCCGCCTTTTCCTTTGCCGCCTCCGGAGACTTGTTCCTTCTTGAGTTTAGCCAATTTGGCCTTGAGCAGGCCCAGGTGGTGTTCGGTGGCCTTGTTCTTCTGGGTCTTGGCCATCTGGCTTTCGATTTCGGTGATTTTTTCGGTGATGCCCATGGTGTGTTGATCCTGAACGTGATCGCGTGGAATTCTTGACTTCGATTTTTTTTCGGTGTTGAAGAAGACGGCGGCGTGCGTTTTTAGCCCTTGCTTTAGCCGCCCTTGGCTTACCGTGCAGATGGTGTTCGCGCTGCCATAATACCCTGTGGATTGGGCTGCGTCAATCCGTTTTACTCCTGTGCAAGCGCGGCGTTGGCGGCTGCCGGTCAGATCTTGAGCCAGTAGACCGCCAAGGCCAGAAGTCCGGACAGCACGAAGAACGAAAGCATGGTCAACACCAAGGCCGGCTCGCGCATGGGTCTTTTCGAGAGGACGAAATAGCCCAGGATGTAGCGTTCGGCGCCGGACGGAGGCGACAGCGTGCCATCCGCGTGGATGACGGGGTTGTGGCAGGCTTCGCGGCGCTTGATTTTCTTGAGGCCGTAGTACAGCGTGGCGAACAATTCGTAGAACGCTGGCAGCAGGATGATGACGCCGTATTTTTCCATGTTGCCCAGGATGACGGCGACGGCCAGGCTGGCGCCGATGATGAGCGTGCCGATGTCCGCGGGAAACACCTTGGCCGGAAACCAGTTGAACTTCAGGAATGCCAGGCATGCTCCGAGCATCGCGGCCAGGATGACGGCCGACGCCGTGGCGCCCGCGCTCCAGGCGATGACCAACAGGAATGCCGAGCATATGGCGCCGATGCCCGCTTCAAAGCCGTTGTAACCGGCGTTCATGTTGACTGCGTTGGCCGCCCCGGTCAACCCCAGCGGGATGAGGATGAACGTGTAGACCAGCCCCAGGTTGACCGCGCCTACGTAGGGCAGCACCAAGGTGGTGTCGCCGGCGGTGATGGCAATCAGCGGCAGTGCTCCGATGACCGGCAGGACGATCTTCATGCCGTGGGAAATCCGGAAGATGTCGTCGTAAAGGCCGATGATGGCCAGGATTGATACGCTGGCCACGCCGGCTAAAAGCTGGGTGAACAGCTGGAAGTCCTGGTCGATGTACGTCAGGATGAGGACGGCCGACAGGACGGCGAATGCGAATCCGAAGTAGAGGATGATGCCGCCTAAGTTGGCCACGGCGGGCCGGTCCGCTTTGTTGATGTCCGCGGCGGTGATTTTCTTCCGCTGTGCGCTTGCGATGAACCGTGGCAGCGTCGCGTAGGTGACGATGAGGGCGACCAGAAGAACGATTCCGGGAAGCAGGGTCATGGGTACTTCGTTTCTCGCGTTCTTACCGCTTTTTCAGTCCGGGCAGCTCAAACGAGCGGGTAGCCGCGTTGGGGGTTAGGCGGCCATCGTCTCGTTTTTTAACCCCGACCGGTAATGTAAAGTATTGTTTACATTTGTTTTTTATAGGTGCGGTTCAGCCCATGGTCAGCCCTTTGTCAAAGCCCCGCGTTTTGCTTACTGGCGGTGCCGGTTTCATCGGCCGGCACGTAGCCGCCGCCTTCGAGTCAACGCATGACGTCCGCATTCTCGACTTGGCGGCGTCCGGCCCGGACCGAGGGGACGTGTCAAACGAGCGGGACGTGGCGCGTGCCATGCATGGCGGCGTGGACTGCGTTATCCACTTGGCCGCTCTGGCCAGCGTGCAGAAGTCTTTGCAGGAGCCGGAAACGGCCCGCCGCTGGAACGTGGACGGGACCCGCATCGTGCTGGAGCAGGCCTTGGCTGCCGGAGTGCGCAGCGTGGTGTTCGCATCGTCCTGCGCGGTATACGGCGACGCTGCGCCTCCTCTGCAGGAGGATGTACCGGTCAGCCCGCTTTCCTTGTACGCCGAGACCAAAGTCGCCGGCGAGCAGTTGTGCCGGGCTTTTTCGCAACGCGGTTTGAATGCCTGCGTGCTGCGTCTGTTCAACGTCTACGGTGCCGGACAGAGACCGGATTCGGATTACGCGGCGGTGATTCCGGCTTTCCTGCATGCGGCGCGCGCAGGCCGCCCCTTGACCATTTACGGCGATGGCCTTCAGAGCCGGGATTTCGTATCCGTCGACGACGTGGTGGGCGCCATCCGCAAGGCCTCCGTCTTGCCCCAGCGTTTCGGCATCTTCAACGTCGGCTCCGGCCGGCCCACGACCGTGCTGGATTTGGCCACCCAAATCAAGGCCGCCACTACGTCGGCGTCCCCCGTCGTGCATGCCGCGGCGCGGGCCAATGAAGTGCGGCAATCCTGGGCGGATACGCGGCTGGCTGAATTGGAACTGGGCTTCAAGGCAATCGTTGGCCTGGATGACGGCCTGGCCGCGTTGGCACGCCGCTGAACTTCGTTTCCCTATTTTTTTGTGCTTTCGCTTTGGGCCCATGCTTTTGACAGGTTAGCCGCTGGCATTCGTCACGTTGCTATTCGAGGACTCCGTCGCGTTCGTTCCAGTGGCGTTGGCCGCGGGTGCGGCTGTAGGCGCCGGCGTTGCCGTCGGCGTCAGCACGCGGGCGGCGTCCGAGGGCCGTCCGGTGTACTCGAATACCTTGACGTAACTGTTCGGCGAGCGGTAGGCCAGCTTGAATCCAGGGTACTGTTCGAAGAAAAACAGCTGGGTGAATGCGGCGTTGAACACGTTGTTGTGGAATCCGTACGGCTCGTAGTAGGGATTGATGTTGACGAAAGCGTTCTGCCCGGTGGCGAACAGGTAGCTGGTGTCTGAATCGATCGAATCAATCGGGTCGCGGCCGGCCAGCTTGTATTTGCGCGTCACGTTGCTTGCCTGTCCGTTCCCGTCGATGTAGACCATGCGGTCGTTCGTCAGGCAGTATTGCGCGCCCAGGTTGCTCTGTACCCTTGGAAGCGGCACGCCTAGGACGCTGGCCGGACAATTGCCGGCCACCTGGAGGTGTTCAAAGTAGTGTTCGACTTCGTACCTGCTCTGGCCCGGGCTGCTGACCTGCGGGATGTCTGATTGGTTCGGACAGACGCTGGAGTGCGTCTTCTGGCAGGTGCCGCTGAGGTAGACGAGCGCGCCCCATTTGCCGATGAGGTCACCGTCCACCAACACGTGCGTCGCATTGTGGAACGCCATGACCTCGTACAAGTCCTGGGGTTTGCCGTTGACGAATGCCCGCGCCACGCCTTGGTCATATCCGCCGTAGAGGTTGGATGGATTCAGGACCGTCTTGCGCTGGCCTAAAAACGTAGTCCAGTGGCCGTAGTCCCACCAGGACAGCACGCGCGTGTCCGTCGGCGTGTTGGACCGCATCCATTTGTATGTCTGGACCCAATCGGATGGAAGGCGGGAATACGTCAACTCGTTCATGCTGTTCTGCACCGTCTGCGCCTGGAGGATCGTGGCCAAGGCGGCGACCATCAGCAGGACGGCTAATGCGCCGGTGCGCACGGTCGCGGAGTTGGAAAAGACGTTGAACCATTGGTTCAGCCGCTCGATGAGCCGCTGCGTTTCACCCAACAGGTACGGGAACGCCAAGGCCAGCACGAAGGCGGTGTGCAGGAGATACTTGAGCTTGTTCGCGCCGATGAACGCGACGGGAAACAGGACGAGCACGAACAGCAGCGTGTTCTCCGTGCGTTGTTCCTTGGGCAGGAAGAGGTACAACAGCGCGGTCGACGCCACGCTGACCACCAAAAAGCCGAAAATCTCGTTGCTGGTGAACGTCAGCAAGATCTGGGCTTGCGCTGAAGTATTCTGGCCGATGAGCGCACGGACGACGCCTTCGAAGATGCCCTTGAAGAAGAGGAGGAAAAGGCCCAAAATCAGCGTCGCCGAACCCCATTTGACATGCTTTTTCGAGAAGAGGATGACGCACGCGGACAACAGCGGCACCAACGCGGCCAACAGCAACAATGGGGACGGAGCCAGGACGCCGAACGTCGCGGGGTAAAGCCCCGGCGAAGTCACGCCGTCTTCCGCGATGGTCTTGGCCAAGTTGTTCGTCGTCGCGGCAATCTTGGCCGTGCCCAGCACGGTGTCCGCCACGATGCCTCCGATGGGTGTGAGAGCGGCTACGATTAGCGTCAGGACGGCCACGACGCCCAACGCCTGCATGCGCCGGATGCCGGTGTGCAGGCGGTCCTTGAAGAATCCCGACGCGAAATACAGGGCCGCCGAAAAAGCCAGGCCGGCCAGCACCATGTACACTTCGCCGCTAAGAAAAGTGATGTACTGCTGGTTCTGGTAAGCGGCCATCACCATGTTGCCGAAAAGAAGGCCTGCACCGGTCAAGCCGAAGACGGCCAACGAGCGTTTTTCGAACGAGCCGGATGCGAAGTACGTGATGCTTTGCAGGACCAAAAAAGCGACGAAGACCATGAGCGGAAAGATGAATTGCTGGCTGCCGAACATGACGGCGGCGCCCAGCACGAAACCCAGCGCGCCGAGGCGGTAGCTCTTGCGGCGCAACGCCAGCGCCAAGACGGTGAAGAACAAAAGCGCCAGGAACATGGCCCACGGCTGCTGTTCCGTCACGCCGGCGCCGAATTTCTTGATCAACTGCGGCATGAGCGCGAACGTCGCCGCGGCGGCGGCGCCCAGATACGCGTTATATTCCTCCCGCACCAGCACGAAGGCGGCAAAACAGATGAACGCGGCGACCAACGGCGGGTAGATGCCCGACACCAGGATCATCACGTCCTGGTCGTACCCCTGCCCCGTCAGCATCTGGTGCAAAAGCGTCCAGGACCCGGTCAAGTAATGCTCCAACGGAGGCCAGTGCTGGAATTGCTGCTTGGGAAAGAACGAATCGTCGGTAAACATGGCGATGTGGCCGTTCTGGACAAGGCGCTCCGTCAGCTTCATGTAATAATACGGGTCGAATTCGTAGAACGTCGTGGTGAACGCCGGCGCGAAGCGGACGTAGAACGCGACGGCCATCATCAAGAGGACGAACGCCGCGGGCGCGTATTTCTTGGCCGACGCCCAATCCAACGCCGGCAACGCCAAGTTTAGCTCAAACTTTTTGGCTTGTGCGTAATACGCGGCGAGGCTGCCCAATAGCACTAAAGCTGCGTTGGCCAGCACCAAGGCGGCGTTCAGTCCCCAACCGAACGCCATGTATTCGAGGAACGCCAGCATGGGCACGACGATGATGCCGGATGCCGCGCCGAGGATGGCCTTGTCCAGCCGCGAGAACTTCGTGCCGAAAAAAAGGGCAAAACCGGCCGCCACGCCGGGAAGGACGGTCACTAAGACGGCCACGGTGGCCACGAGGATATCAAATGCCATGCTGAAGAATCACCGGAATCAATCGCTCGCCACGCGGACACGCGCGCTCCCCTTGGGTGCCGTGCGGCTTTAGGCGTCTATCGTACACCGACTATAAAAGCGTGCCTTTTTTTCCCGTTTCTGCTTCGGATCGGCCTCCGTAAGGACGCGGCCTTCGGTTTTTTATACCGGCTTGCGTCCGACTAATCGTCATGATCGGCATCGTAGTCGGCACCCGGCCCGAATTGGTCAAGATGGCCCCCGTCCTCTGGCGCCTTGACGCGCGGCGCATCCCGTACGCGTTGGTGCATTCCGGCCAGCATTACGACTACAACCTGAACGCCGTCTTCTTCGAAGACCTCCACTTGCGCAAACCCGACGTGGTGCTGGACTCGATTGGAAAGACGGACGCCTCGCAGACGGCCGGCATGATGGCGGCGTTGGATCCGCACTTCGACCGCCTGGGCCTTTCCTGCGTGGTGGTGCAGGGCGACACGAACACGGTGCTGGCCGCGTCGCTTGTAGCCAAGAAGCAGCAGCGGATGCTGGCGCACGTGGAAGCCGGCGCGCGCAGTTTCGACCGCCGCATGCCGGAGGAAATCAACCGCGTGTCCGCCGACCACCTCTCGGACCTTCTCTTTGCCCCGGATGACGTCTGCCGCCAACACTTGCTTGATGAAGGCCTGCCCCAATCGCGCATCGTTTTATCGGGCAACACGCAGTTCGAATCGCTGGCCTTCGCGGCCGATCACGCCAAGGCTCCGGCGTTCGACGTGCCGGACGACTTCATCCTGGTCACCGCCCACCGTCAGGAAACCAACGAAAAACCGGCCTTGACGCGCCTGGTCGACTTGTTGCGCCGCTTGCCGGGCCGCAAGGTCTTCCTCGTCCATCCGCGCACGCGCCAATCCTTGCAGCGCTTCGGCCTCTGGGACGCGCTTTCGGCCATTCCCGACGTGGCGCTTCACGAACCCGTGGGCTTTTTGCAGACCGTGTGGCTCATCCGGCGAAGTTCGGCCGTTCTGACGGATTCCGGCGGCCTCCAGGTCGAAGCGGCGTTCCTCCAAAAACCCGTCATCATCCCCCGCGACGTGACGGAGTGGCCCGACTTGGTCCAACAGGGCCGCGCCGTCTTAGTCGGCCTAACGGAAAACTCCGCTTCCAAGGCGACGGCTTTCCTGGAACGCTTTTCGCCCCAGGCATTCGCAACCTCCGGCCGGGCGCCGTCCGACGTCATCGTGTCAGCGCTGACGGACGCGCTCGGATAAGCGTCGCATGACGCGTCCGAGTTTTTCGGACTGCTTTTCGAACGAATACGCCGTCTTCATCTTGCGGAGGTTGTTGCGCACCATGCGCGCCGACGCCTTCGGGTGGTCCAAGGCCCGTTGGATCTTGTCGGCCAAATCCTGCGCGTCGGCGGACTTGAAGTAATACGCGTCGGAGCCGCAGATGCGGCGGATTTCCGGCAAGTCGGAGCACACCGGCACCAATCCTGCGGCCATGTATTCGAATAACTTGTTCGGCGCGCCGATGCGGGTGAACGCGTAGTCCTTGAACGCGACGATGCCCACGTCGGCCTTTTCCAGCGTCCGGGCCACGTGGACGTACGGCACTTGCGGCTGCAGCCGGATGCGGCCACGGCTTCTGTCCGCCGCTTGCTGCACGGCCTGCTCGTCCGTCTTGGCTCCGTATCCCATGAAGACGAACCGGAAGTCTTGGCGGTCCTTCAGGATGCTGGCCGCTTCCAGGAGCGTGTCGACGCCGTAATGCCGCGAGATGGACCCCAGGTGGAACACCGTCTTGGTCTTTTTTTCTTGTTTGCGGCCGCTGGGTCGGAAGAATTGCGTCAAGGGGCTGTTGCGCAGGATGAACGCGTCCTTTGGGTGCCCGTATTTTTCCTCCAGCATTTCCAACAACGTCTCGCTGGGCGAGATGACGACGTCGGATTGTTTGAAGATGACGCGGTTCAGTACGTCGTCGCGCTTGCGCAACAGTTTCTGCTTCCAGGAGTCCTGCGGCGTGTCCTTGGTGAAGTAGCTCTGCGGCAAGTCGGTGTAGTCGGAAAAGACGGGTGCGCCGCTGATGCGTTTGGCCATGACTGCCGTCAGGCCACCCGTGGTCAGGAAACTCATGCACACGTCGCCTTTCTCGTAGTTGCGGCGAAAATAGGAAAGCGCCTTGCGGGCGTAGTCCGCCGCGCCGTGCGAGCCGACGTTGATGACGCCGGGCGTGGACCTGCCTTGCGGGTCTTCGTTGCTGCGGATGGCCGGCACGATGATGCGCACGTCGAAACCCGCGTCCTGTGCCGTCTGGACCAAGCGGGCCAGGCGCTGTTCCCACTTGTAGTTGAAATGCGCGAAAAGGAATGCCTTCATCGTTACGGGGGACGGAGGCAGGACTAAAAAACCTGATTATAGCAATCCTTGAACGTACCTGACAAAATTGTCAAGGATTGCTATCTGGCAAACGGCTCGAAAGTTCGGTTCGGTCGAACTTTCGAGGTTTGCCATATAAAGCGCTTGCGCCCATTTTAGTGGTATATGTCTTTTGAGCGTCGCACTTACCTTCGGCAATCCGCCGTTTCCGTCGCCGCCCAGGTCCTCTCCGCCCTCTGTTCGCTGGCGCTAATCCCGCTCATTGCGCGCGCGCTGGGCCCCCAGGACTACGGCAGCTATTCCTTCCTCGTCCGCGTCTCCGTCGCAGTCGCGGGCATCCTGCTGTTTTCGCTCAACGACGGCGTGTGGTATTTTACATCGAAGGATCCGCGCCGTGTCGGCTCCCTCCTGGGTTCCGGACTCGTATTCCTCGCCGGCATGTCGTTGGCCTTGTTCTTGCCTTACTTCCTGCTTTCCGAACGCTTCCTGAGCGACCTATCCTCTGACTTGCTAATCGCCATCTACTTGACGGCCATCGCCACGGCGCTGCTGTCGTTGTTCCAATCCGTCCAGCGGGCCGTGGAACGCTTCTCCTCCTACGCGTCTTACAACTTCCTGTCCGTCGCCGGCGTGGGTGCCGCCGTGTTCTTCTCCACGTTTTTGGTGCATGACGTGGCTGCCGTCGGCCTGGTGCGCGCCGGCTCGCTTGCGTTGCTGGCCATTATCGGTCTGGTCCGCCTCCGGGCCGCATTGTCGTGGGATGCCGCCGCATTCAAAGACGCGCTTCATTACGCCGCGCCATTCGGCATGGTAGCCATCATCGGCTCGCTTTTCACCATCGGCTCGCGGTATATCCTCGCATCGAACCAACCCATCGAGCAGGTCGG
Organism: Microcaldota archaeon; assembly: GCA_016188965.1. Lineage (GTDB taxonomy): Archaea > Micrarchaeota > Micrarchaeia > Norongarragalinales > Norongarragalinaceae > JACPGT01. Next base: position 282,999 of record JACPGT010000002.1, read on the forward strand.
ATTCTTTGAATTAAGCAGCAGCATCTCCAACGCCGTGCTTCCGTTGGTTTCAGTATTCGCGCTGGTCATGGGGCCCAAATTGGTCAAGGACGTCTCGCGCATCGACGCGTATTACCGCAAGGTCGGCTCCGGCAGCATGCTGCTGGTCACCGGTTTTTCGCTTACGATGTTGTTGTTCAACGAATTCATCCTCCGCGTGCTTCTGGGCCAGGGGTTCGTGCAGCAGACGTCGCTGCCGCTCATTGTCATGCTCTTGGCGCTTCCGTTCATCGCCTTGTTCACCCTCCACGCCGCGATTTTCAGCAGTCTTGCCAAAACCAAGATGCTTGCATTTCTGCTCTTTCTCGTGGGTTTGACGGAGCTGATCCTGAACTGGCTGCTGACGCCGACGTACTCCGCCGCAGGAGCTGCGGCTGCCGTTTTCATCGGCTACGCTTTGGCGTATTCTTTTGCCGTGGCCTATCTGTGGTTCACCCACCGTCTGGACTTTGCCGCCCCCTTGCGTCAAGTCGGCCTCTTCTTGGCCGCTCTTCTGGCGTTTTATTTCGGCGGCTTCACGGCCTGGCCTGAACGCCTGGCACTTCTGGCGCTCTTCGCGCTGTTGAGCTACCTGTTGAACGCACGCTTGGTCCGCGAGATGCTGTCCGACGGCTGGCACATCCTGAGGGCCTTCTTGCGGCCCGGCTCGCGCGAGGCTTGAGCCATGGTCGACCTATCGCATTTGCATCCGGATTGGGGCGACCAACTCGACGTCCGCTACTATCTGGCCGAAAAACTCTCCGCGTTGAAGGAAAAGAAAGTCCTGGACATCGGCTGCGGCAAGGGTTACCTGCTTTCCGTTATTCCGGATTCCTGTGAAAAATTCGGCATCGACATCAACCCCGAATCGCTGAACGAGGCCCGATCGCGCAACCCCTCGGCGGACATCCGCGACGTCAGCATGCTGGAACTGCCGTTTGCCGACGGCAAGTTCGACGTCGTCTACATGGCCAACACGCTGCCGCATGCCGACTTTTCCATGCCGGGCGTTCGCCAAAAAGACCAGGAAACGGCCATTTTCGAAGCGGCCCGCGTCCTCAAGAAAGGTGGCACGTTTTATTTGACCACGCCGAACAACGCCCGCTACCACTCCATCAAGGAAACCTATGAGGAGCTGGATGCCTTGCTTGCGCCTCATTTTGCCTACCAAATTCGCGGATGGAACCCGTTCCCGAACTGGCCGTATTTTGCGCCGGGCCGCGCCTTAGCCCGCGTGCCGGGCTGGTATGCCCTTCTGAAACGTCTGTGCGAAAGCGGCCGCCAAGTCCGGCGGGGAAAGTTTTTCTTCGTTCATGCCCGACGACGTTGATTGCCCGGATGTTTTTTAATCGCCGGCTGTCCCAACCCCCTCATGACTCCGGCCGTCGCGTCGCACGATTCTTCGTTGAAAGTACTCCAGGTTCACAACATCGCGAACGTGCCCGCGGCCATTTCGGCCGGGTTGAATCGGATTGGCGTTTCCAGCACGCTTTTGGAATACCGCGACCCGTTCCATTTTGAGGCTGCGGATTATTCGTTGGAATTGGACCGCAAGAACCTCATTGAGCTGGGGATTGCGCGCGCCAAGAACTTTGTCTGGGCCATGCGCAATTTCGACATCGTCCACCTGCATTCGGCCGCCCTTTTGCCGGCTTATCTGGAAGGTCCGCTGACTCGGCTTTTGCCGTTTGCGCGGGCCAAATTGGTGTACAGCCATTGGGGCGCGGACATCCGGCAAGGCGCGCCGCCGCTTTTGTCCCGCGTCAATTGCGCCAAGCGTTTTGTCTGTCCGGATTTGTACGACCGGGCGCCGGATGCGGAAGTGCTGCCCGTATGCGTGGATTTGGACTATTGGAAACCCGTTTCCCGGCCGGCCCATGAGCGGCCCGTGGTGCTCCATGCTCCGACGAACCGCGCGTTCAAGAACACGGATGCCGTGCTGCGGGCGGTGGATAAGTGGCGGAAGGAAGGGCTGGATTTTGAGTTCCGGCTGGTCGAAAACGTCCCGCTGCCCCAATTGAAAGCCGAACTGGAAAATTGCGACATTTTGTTGGACCAATTCAACACGTGGTATGCCACCCTGGCATGCGAGGCCATGGCCTTGGCCAAGCCCGTGGCCGCCACGTTGCGGCCGGATATCCGGGAACGCCATGCGCCGGATTGTCCAATCGTCAATTGTGAACCGGATGGTATTGCCGATTCGGTCCGAGACCTGATTTTGGATGCCGGTTTGCGCAATCGCGTGGGACGGCAGTCGTTGGCTTTTGCCAAGAAGCGCCATGATTGCGTGGTAGTGGCCCGCCGTTTGAAGGAAGTTTATACGGAATTGGTTGGGGCTGGCTGACGGACGAGCGCCTAAATGGATTCGTTCGCGGCGCTGACGACGGCTTCCACTTGTTCTTGGGTCAGTTCGGGGTACATCGGTAAAGACAGTTCGGTCAGGGCGCATTGTTCGGCCACGGGGTGGCTTCCGGGTCCTTGGCCGAGGTCCGCATAGGCTTTTTGCAGGTGGACGGGGACGGGGTAGTGGATTTCCGTCTGGATTCCCTTGTCGGCCAGCCGTTTTTTGAGGCGGTCGCGTTCCTGGACCAAGATGGCGTAGAGGTGACGGGCGTGCGTCCTCCCGGCCATTTCGCGGGGCGTGCGGATGGCGTCGGCCAGGTGTTTTTCGTAATATTCGGCAATGCGGGTCCGGCGGGCGTTCCACGCGTCCAAATGTTTGAGTTTTGCCCGCAACAAGGCGGCCTGCATGGCGTCCAGGCGGCTGTTGATGCCTTTGATTTCGTGGTAGTACCTGATTTTTTGCCCGTAATTTCTCAACATCTGCAATCGTTCATACAACGCGTCGTCGTCGGTCGTGATGGCGCCGGCGTCGCCGAAAGCACCCAGGTTCTTGCTGGGGTAAAAACTGAAACAGCCCATTTTTCCCAAGGACCCGGCTTTTTTGCTGCCGTATCGGGCTCCGTGGGCCTGGCAGGCGTCTTCAATGACGGGCACGCCTTTTTTTTCCGCGATTTCCAGGATGGGCGCCATGTCGGCCGTCTGGCCGTACAGGTGGACGGGCAGGATGGCCTTGGTCTTGGCCGTGAACCGCCGCTTGAGGGCTTGGGGGTCCATGTTGAAGTCATCCGGTCTTACGTCCACCAGGACGGGTTTGGCGTTGGCCATGCTGATGGCCGATATGGTGGGGACGGCCGTGTTGGGTACGGTGATGACTTCGTCGCCCGGCCCGATGCCCAAGGCGGCCAGCGCCAGGTAGATGGCTTCGGTTCCGGACGCGACGCCCACCGCATGGCGGGTGCCGCAATAGGCTGCGAATTCTTTCTCGAAGGCGTCAAGCTCAGGGCCGAAGATGAACTGTCCGCTTTCCAAGACGCGATGGACGGCGGCGTCGAACTCGGCCTGGTGCGCGCGGTACTGGATGGAAAGGTCGCCGAATTTGACGTTCATATCAGAATCCTTCCGTGTTGGTCTTTCGGATGACTTTGGCCGGCACGCCCATTGCAACCATTTGCTCGGGCACGTCGTGCGTCACCACGGATCCGGCGCCCACGATGGCGCCTTTGCCGATGCGGACTCCGGCCAGGAGCGTGGCGTTGGCGCCGACGGCGGCGCCGGCGCATACGTGCGGCCCGGCCAGGGCTTTTGCATGTTCGGGGCTTTTTCCCATGTACGCGTCGTTGGTCGAGACGGCGTGCATGCCGATGAACGCGTCGTCTTCGACCACCATGTTGCCGGTGATGATGCAGGCGTCCATGATCTTGACGCGCTGGCCGATGCGGGCCTGGTAGTTGACCATGGTGCCCCGGCCGATGACGGAAAAGTCGCCGACTTCGCATTCTTCCCGGATGGAGGCTAAGTCGCCGATGAGCACGTTGCGCCCGATCCGGGTGCCGCAGTACAGGACGGCTGATGCGCCGATGACGCTGTTGTCGCCGATTTCAAGCGGGGGCAAATGCTCGTTGGGCTTGCGGGAGGTGTTGCCGGCGCTTTTGGGCGGCCGGCCGAGTACGGCGTTGTCGAATATGGTCACGTTGCGGCCGATGACGGTTCCGGGGTAGATGACGACGTTCTTTCCCATCATGGTTGTTTCATCCCTTTCGGTTTTTGCTTTTGCCAGTACTGGGTGCGGTTTTTGGAATAATAGGCGATGGTTTGAGCCAGGCCGTCCGTAAAGCGCGTCTTGGGCGTCCATCCGGTGGCCTTGCGTATCTTGCCGATGTCAGGGTAGAAGTCGCCGGGTTCCTGGGCTTTGCGTTCGGGGCTGTAATCGGTCCGGACCGCTCGGCCGTGTCCGGCGGCGGAGATGATTTGGTCGACGGCGTCGTGCAGCCGCACCGGTTGAGAGTTACCGACGTTGAACGTGCCTTGCGCGCCGGGCGTTTCAGCCAGGGCCATGAGGGCGTCAACGCAGTCGGCCACGTACAACACGTCGCGTTGGACGTTGCCAAAGACGGGTATCGGCTCGTCGTCCATGGCCAGCCGGATGAACCAGTTGATGACGCCGCTTGCGTTGGTGTCCATCCGCGCGCGTTCTCCGTAGACGTTGGTCAGGCGTGCGTGTACGAACGTCAGGCCGAACTGCCGGGCGTAAAGTTCCATCATCTGCAGGCTCTGCCACTTGGTCAGTTCGTACAATCCCAACGGGTTTGGGCGTGCGTCTTCGGATACGGGAAGCCGGGTTTGCGGGCCGTATTCGCCACGGGTGCCGGTGTGGATGATTTTGGGCTTTGGGCCGGCCAGCTTTTTCCAGGCGTCCAGCAGCAAAAGCGTGCCTTGGACGTTGTCCTGGACATAGGGCACCGGGTCTTCGCGCCACGCGACGTGGTCGGTGCGTGCGGCCAGGTGGAATACGGCGTCCGTGCCGGTCATGGCGTCGGCCAGGAGGCGGGCGTCGTTGAAGTCGTGCTCGTGGACCGTGACTTTTTTGATGCCGCGGATGTTGAACCGGTTGCCGCTGCTTAAGTCGTCAATCAGGGTCAGTTCCGCACCGGAGCGGTCCAACGCGTGGGCCAGGTTCGAGCCGATGAACCCCAATCCGCCGGTGATGAGCACTTTTTTGCCGTTCCAGTATCCCATGGTGGTTTTCAAATCCGGGTTTGCGTATCGTCGCCCAGCATCAGCACGTGCTCTTCGGGCTTGGGCGATTGTCCTTTGACCTGGCTGTTTTTGCCGATGATGCTGAATCGCATCGGGCCAACGCTTTCCAGGCGGACGCCTTCCATCGTCAGTCCGTATTCGATGTGGGCGTCGTGCAGTTGGTTGCGGTTTCCCAGCGTGGTGTATGGGCCGACGAACGAGCTTTCGATGGTGCAGTGTTCTCCGATGGAGGCGGGGCCGATGATGGTGGAGTTGTTTCGGATGACCGTGCCTTGGCCAATCTGTACGCGTCCTTTGATGATGCAACCGGGTTCGACTTTTATGGAGTCCAACGTCTGGGCCGGCATTTCATCCAAAATCAGGGCGTTGGCCTTGAGGATGGAGTCGGCGTTTCCCGTATCCTCCCACCAGTCGCGGATGAGCCGGTGGCCGACGGGTTTGCGCATTTCCAGCAGTTTCTGGATGGCGTCGGTGATTTCCAGTTCGCCGCGGGCGGAGGGCCGGATGGCGCGGATGGCTTGGAACACGTCAGGACGGAACGCGTACACGCCGATGATGCCTAAGTTGCCGTGAGGCTCCTTGGGTTTTTCATGGAGGCGGATGATGCGGCCTTGGCCGTCCAATTCCGCGATGCCGAACTTCTCCGGTTCCTTCACTTCCGTCAGCATGATCGACGCGCTGACGTCGGAGTGGATAAAGTCGATCAAAAAGTCGGTCAGGTCGTCGCGCAGCAAGTTGTCGCCCAGGTACATCAGGAACGGGGATTGGGCGAGAAATTTTTCCGCCGTCAGCACGGCATGGGCAAGTCCCGACGGCGCGTCCTGTTCGATGTAGGTGACGTGGACGTTCCAGTCGCTGCCGTCGTGAAGGCAATTGCGGATTTGGTCCTGGTTGGGCCCCACGATGACGCCGACTTCACTGATGCCGCTTTTGGCGATTTTTTCCATGATGAAATGGAGGATGGGCTTGTTGGCAATGGGGAACACCTGCTTTTGGATGGTGTTGGTAAAGGGGCGCAGGCGCGTGCCCTTACCGCCTGCCAGGATGAGTGCTTTCATGCCGCCGATGGCCTGGCGGTAGCCGTGCGCGCGGCGGGCGTCCAGGATGGCATCGATAAAGCCAAGATTGCCCTGGTAGAGAAAGTCCTGGGGCGCCTGACGGACCGCTTGTGTGACTTTTTCAAGGCTCATGCCGTATTGTTTTTCCAGCGCGTCGACGGCGTTGAATACCAGCTGGGTGCTGGAAATGGCGTAGGTGCCGGATCGCACGGTGACTGGAGGCGTGGCAATCTTGGCTTTGCTTTGGAGCAATTCTTCGACCAGGAGCGAATCGCCGGCCCAGGAGTTTTCCGGAGTGAACGTCGTCAAGGGCAAGCGGGCGGTGTCGTACAGGATGTAGGCCCCGGGCACGGGGTCGGCCAAGGTGTGGCCGGTGCGGATCCGGAGAAAGCCGTTCATCAAGTCTTCCATCGTGGTACCGTCCAGCTGGCCGCGGGTGAACAGAAAGCGGCGGCTGCGTTCGGGGATGACGGCGTCGGCTTTTCCAAGGTTTCGGCGGTAGGCTTCGGCGATTTCGGTTGCTTGGTGCTGGCGTCCGCCGTCCAAGACGATGGCGTGGGAAAACCCGTTCTGCTTCGCGTATTCGAGAATCTTCCGAGTGGGGATGCCAAGGCCCAACGGGCGGTCGCTGTAATGGATGACGGCGTCGGCGTGCGCGGCCATGCGGGGACCGGGCGGCAGGCCGCAGATGAGCAATAGCACGGTGGCCTGGGGAAACGCGGCGCGGATGTCGGCCAGCTGTTCTTCGCATTGCTCGGCGTTGTTTTCAACCTGGTAGGTACGGACGCCTATGAGGAGTTTTTGCATGTGGCACACCAATTCGGGTTGTCGCGGTACCATTGGACCGTTTGCAGTATTCGTTCGGAAAAGGGCGCTTGGCTTGTCCGGAAGCCGAGCGCGCGGATTTTAGCGTCGTCCACGGCGTACCGGAAGTCATGGCCCTTGCGGTCCTGCACGTGTTCGATGCGTGCTTGGGGGTTGCCTACGGCATCCAAAATGTGTTGCACGACGTCCAGGTTGGTCCGCTCGTTCCGGCCGGCGATGTTGTACGTCTGCCCGGGCTTTCCTTTTTCCAACACCAAGCCGATGGCGTCGGCATTGTCTTCCACGTACACCCAATCCCGCACGTTCGTGCCGTTGCCGTACACGGGGATGGCTTTTCCGGCCAGCGCGTGGAGGATGGCTTTGGGAATGAGTTTTTCAGGGTGTTGGTACGGGCCGAAATTGTTGGTGCTGCGCGTGATGCATACCGGCAGGCCGAACGTGGTGCCGTATGCCATGCAGAGCATTTCGGCCGCGGCCTTGCTGGCCGAGTAGGGGCTGGACGGCGTCAGTTTGTCTTTTTCGGTGAATGCGCCGTGTTCGATGCTGCCGTAGACTTCGTCGGTGGACACTTGGATGAATTTGGCGACGTTTTGCTGTTGGGCGCATTTGATGAGGTTCTGGGTGCCGACGATGTTGGTGTGGATAAAGGCGTCGGCGGAACGGATCGAGTTGTCCACGTGGCTTTCCGCGGCAAAATGGACCACGGCGTCGCAGCCTCGGATGGCTTTTTGCACCGTCTGCGGGTCGGCGATGTCGCCGTGAACGTAGGCGTACCGTTCATCCGCTTGCACATCCTGCAGGTTGGCCGGGTTGCCCGCGTACGTGTCCAGGTCGAGGTTGACGATGCGGGCGTCGGACCGCTGGAGCGTGCGTCGGATGAAATGGCTTCCAATGAAACCTAAGCCGCCGGTTACCAGTATTTTCGAATGCATGTTTAGTTCCTTCTTTCCTTTCAGTTCCTCTATTTTAAGCCGATGAATACGTGGCGTATTGCTTTAATTGGCCGCCCCATTTTTCTTTGAATCGGAAGATGCCTTTTTCCTTGTCCGTCTGGGGGTCGGGGTTGACGCCGTTTTGGTCGTACTGGCTGCAACCGTTTTTTTGGCCCCATTCGACGATGTGCCAGCGGATGAGGTCGCTTGCGTATATCTTGTTGTCGATGGCATATTGGCTTTGGCCGGCGCCCCATTCGTTGACATATCCGTTGAAGCACGTGATGCCCAGGCCGGCCAGGACGCGGCCGTCTTTTTCTGCCAGGAGGATGCGGCCGTACCCTTTTTTGACAAAGAAGTCGAAAAATGCGTCGTTTCCTTTTGCGGCATACTGAAGGAGTCTGTTTTTTCGGCGGCCTTCGTTGAGCAGATTGAGATATTGGTTCAAATCTTCGCGGCTTTCAGCTTCCCGGACAACGACGCCGTCCTCACGCGTGCGGTTGACCAGTTTGCGTGCCGCCTTGTCCACGTTCTGCCAGAGCGTTTCCAACGGCTGCGTCAGGTCGATAAGAAACGTGGCCCACGGTTTTGCATGCAAGCCGGTGTTTTCAAATACGGCGCCGGATTCCGGTTGCATCGGGCTGTGGCTTCCGGACAGCCGCGCGTGCGTCTTTTGGGCACGGCGGATGGCGTCTTCGACCGTGGCGCGTGCGGCTGCTGGGTCGGCATACGTGGGGCCGTAGGTGAAGCGATCTTCTCCAAACACTTTGCGGGCCAAGGGTAACGTGATGCCGGATAAGGGTTGGTCGTACAACAGCTGGAACGGCCGGGACGATTCGACGACCATGAGTTGCGCCGCGGTCTGGCCGTCTTTTTCGCAGCGGATGAACCGGGGTTTCATGCCGATGGCGCGCACGTATCCGGCGTAGGCAGCGGATTGGTAGATGGTGCCCTGGTGGGCCTTGAGAAAATCATCCCAGCCTTGCGGAGCCTCGGTCGCCGCGTTGGTGTGTATTCCGTCCGCATTCAAGGGTGCATCACGTTTTCGTAAAAGCTTTTTTCGCGCGCCTTCCATGCCGTCAGGCTGAAGCGCTCTTCCGCCACGCGCCTTGCGGCCTTTCCCATCCGCTCCGCCTCTTCCGGCGCTTCCAACAGTTTCAGCACGGCATCGGCGCATTCCGGCACCGAGCCGGCACGCACCAATAAGCCGTTTTCGCCCGTTTTGATCGTCTCGCGGCTCCACTCGACGTCGCCGGCCACGATGGCCAATCCCGAAGACATGGCTTCAATCAGGGTAAATCCTGCCATTTGCGGTGCCAGAAATACGGCGCTTTCCGACATGAGCTTGGGCAGCTGCGTTTCGTGGTCCACCCTTCCTAGGAACTGCACGTGCTTTTCCAATTCCAGTTGCCGCACGCGTTGCCGAAGCGCGTCTTCCTCTTCGCCCCGTCCGGCGATCAGAAGCTTCGCATCCGGCTTCTTTTTCACCACGATGGCCATGGCTTCGATGGCTTCCTGCGCGCCTTTGACTTTGGAAAGTCGGCCCACGAAGAGTACCTGGTTTGCTTTGCGCGGCAGGCTGTCGGGGTGGAACTGGTGCGTGTCGACGAAATTGGGGTGGAATACCAGCCTGTCCTCGCGTGCGCCCTTGCGCACGGCGTAGTCGCGGATGTGGCCGCTGATGACCGGCACGCAATCCGCACGCTTGAGAACGAACGGCACGATGGCGTCGACGAAGAGGTTGCGCAAGAAACGGCGGCCTTCGTCCTTCTTTGCCAAGTCCTCGTCGGTATGCACCGAAACGACCGTCTTGGCTCCCGTCAGTTTGGCCGCGATGACGGCGGCAAAGCCGCTGGTGGGCGCCATGGCGCGGATGACCTTCACGCCTTTTTTTCGCACCAGCTTCCGAAGCGTCCAGATGTCCTTCAGCAATGCGAAGTAGTACAATAATGGATGGGCCCAGCCGTTGGACAGGATGGTCACGCCCGGCGTCGAAGGATATTGGCGGGAGTCGCGCGGCGAGACGACGAAGACGTGGTCGAACGACTGCAGGGAATTGTCGAACTGCGTCTGCAGCACGTCGAAATGGCCGACGTCGACCTGGTTCTGCAGCGGATAATTCAGGATGATGGCCAGGTTGCTGCCTTTTGCGGCATTGGTCGCCATCGCGCTTTGGAATCCGTCCGACTCCGGTTCACTCCGGTCCGCAACGGCTTTTCGCATGGCTTCTGGCTCCATCCGGTTTCACGACCGCCCGATGCCGGCGAACGTGCCGCCGGCCTGCCGCACGACGTCCGCCGGAACCACGTTGACGCCGTCGACGACTTTCTTCGTGCGCATCTTGCGCACCAGTTCGGTCCAGTCCAACTGCCTGTATTCCGCGTGGTTGGCGCAGACGATGATGCCGTCCAAACCGTCCGCCGCAGCCGGCGTGAGCGGTTCGGCGCCGAATCGGCGGATTTCCTCGTCCGTGCACAAAGGCTCGTGCGCGAAGACCTGGACGCCCCGCGATTGGAGGATGCCAAGGATCTCGATGCCCGGACTCTTGCGGAATTCCTTCACGCCGCCTCTGAACGTCAATCCGAATACTGCCACGCGCTGGCCTTTCTTGGGGGCCAGCAAGTCGACGGTGCGGCCGGGCATGGCGTCGTTCGTTCGCCGCGCCGCCCGAAGCAGGGGCGTGTCCGTCCCGGCGTCCATCACGAAGTACGGGTAGTAGGGGATGCAGTGCCCGCCGACGCCGCAACTGGGCATGTGGATATGGCAGTACGGCTGGGTGTTGGCCGCGGCGAACGCATCCAGGGCGTCCACGCCCATGGTTCGGCAGTACGCGGCCAGTTCGTTGGCCAGGGCGATGTTGACGTCGCGATAGATGCCTTCGAAGACCTTGACGCATTCGGCCGCCTTGATGGACGGCATGCGCACCACGCCCTTGGCGTTGATGGCTCCGTACATGGCCGCGACGCGCTCAAGCGTGGGTGCGTCCGAAGCACCGATGATCTTGGGGTACTGCCTTTGGATGTCGCGCAGGGCCGTTCCGGAACTGGTCCGCTCCGGTGCGTGGGCCAACGCCAAGGCGCCTTTTCGTCCGGCTTGCGTCGCGGCTTTTTGCGCCTCCGCTCCGATGCGCTCCGTCGCGCCCGGGGGCATGGTCGACTCGGTGATCAGCACGGCGCCTGGCTTCAGGGTGCGTCCGGCGGCGCGCGCCACGTCCAGCACGGCCTCCAAATCCGGCTCGACTTTTCCGCCGCTGTCATGGATGAGCGTGGGCACCAGGATGATGACGGCGTCGCGGTCGGACACGTCCAGGTCCGTCGTGGCCCGAAGGTTCGACCCGATATGGGCCTTGAGCAGTTCGTGCACGCCTGGCTCCTGGGGCAGCACGTCCTGTGCGGCACTGACGCGTCGGACCAAGTCGGCGTTGATGTCGATTCCCGTCACGTCGAATCCCTTGCTCGCGAAGGCACATGCCAGCGGGAGGCCCATCTTGCCGATTCCAAAGACTGCGATCTTCCGGATTCCTCGTTCCATTTTCATCACGCATTTCCTGACGGCGCCGGGGTTTTTGCCGCGCCTTCGGCGTTTTCCGACCACGCCGCCACGTCTTCCGATTTGGCCAGCCAGGCGTCTTTTTCCTTCAGTAGGGCCAGGCTGCGTTCGAAGTCCTTGAGGTGGACGACGTCGCGCGGGTCGAAGTAGAAATTCAGGTACGTGCCGTATTCTTCCGCCAAGGCGACGGATTTTCCGAACAGCCGGAAGAAGTCGCCGTCGTGCGCGTGGGCCGGCGGTTGGCTTCGGAAGCAATGCCAGCTGTCGAACAGCGGCTTGTAGTGCTCCGGACAGGCCATCATGGGAAGTTCCCAAAGCCGGTAGGCGCTTGTCGCCTGGTCTGCGCTTTCCGCATCGTGGCCGCTTTCCTTCGCGTTTTCACGTTGGCCATTGTTCCGGTTTTTTTGCGTGTCTGCCGGTTTGCCTCTCTGGTGGAAGTCCTTGCGTGCCGGGCGGTACGGCTGGCCCCAGGATTCCGTCGTGGTCATGGTCGTCGAGCTGGAATAGCGGTACCTGCGGCGTTCGAGGATGTCATAGACGCTCTGCGTGTGCAGGTTGCCGAAATGAGGCGTGCGGAAACCGGACGCCTGGTAGTCCAGCAAGTCGTGGGCGACTTTTTCAAAACCCGCGATTTCCTCCTCCTGTTCGGCTTCCGGCATCTTGTTGAAGAAGCGGTCCGGGTTGAACGTCTCGTTGTTCGGATGCGAATACGTGTGGTTGATGATCTCGTCCTTGCGTTCCAAAATCTTGCGGTGAAGCCCAGGCTCGCGTTCGACGAACTTGCCGATGCAGGCATGCGAGGCGGGCACTTCGTACGATTCCAGGAGTTCCAGCAATTCGGGGATGGCCTGCACGTCTTCCGGAAAATCGTAGTCGAACGAGATCGTCACGCAAAAACGCTTGCCCTGGGCCCAGGGTGTTCTGGTCTTTCGGCCCTTGGAAAAGTATCGCCTGAAGAGCCACGGCGCGGCCAGGCGGGCGGCACCGCGTTGCGCCTTGCGTAGGAAGTCCATCGAAATAATGAAACCGGCACGTTAAATAAACTTTACATCCTTTGAGGAAACGTTAAATAGGGGATGTAAAACAAACTTTACATCCGTTTCGTGTTGTTGACTGTATGGCGACGGCTTTCGTGTGCATCTGCGGACCCTATCGAGCGGAGCAGCCCCGCGTTTCCAAATTGGCCGCCACTTTGGCCCGCAAGATGCCCGTGCAATTCGTCGTCACCACCGGATCGGGCCACGACGTCCACGCCGTCGGCGGCAAAAGCAAGGCGTCGTACATCCTGCACGCGGCCCGCTACCTCCGCCGCCACGCCCACGCCGGCGACGTCGTTCTGGGCTACGGCCACGGCGGTGCCCTGGCCGCCTACGCCGGCACCCGCGGCACCGGCGCCTCGTTCTGGTACGATTATCCGGATCCCTGGAGCGGATGGTACCACTACCGCCAACCCACTGACTCGCCCAAATGGGCCGTCGGCCGCGGCCTCTTTGCCCAAGTCGAGCGCCGGCTGTACCGCGATGCCGACCTGGTCACGACCGCCAGTTTCGGCCAGATGGACTTCCTCCGCCGCCAACACGGAAAGCGCTCAGACGCGCACGTCATCCTCAATTGTCCGGATGCCGCGCAATTCCGCCGCGTCCCTTCCCCATCCCTGCCAGGCGTGCCCGAAAACGGCCGCGTCCTGATGTACCTCGGCAGCATCCTGGCCGAATACGGCTGCATGACGCTCATCCGCATGATGCCGGACATCCTGCGCCGGCAGCCCTCCGCATACCTCGTCTTTCTCGGCTCGGCCAAGGACCCCGCTTTCCTTGAATCACTCAAAGCCGAAGCCGGACGCCTGGGCGTGTCGGAACACGTGGTCTTCCTGCCGCCCGTGGACCGCAACGCCGTGCCGGCCATCCTCTCGGCCGCCGAAATCGGATTCGTCCCATTCCACGACGTGTTCTACAACCGCGTCGGAAGCCCCAACAAGCTGTTCGAATACATGGCCTGCGGCGCCGTTCCCGTCGTGTCGGACATGGATGAATTCCACCACTACCTCCGCCCCGGATCCAACGCCTTGTTCGTCCCGCCCCAGGACGCTTCGGCTTTCGCCAATGCGACCGTCGAGCTTCTGTCCGAGCCCAAACGGCTGCAAGGCATGCGGACGGCCAACGCGGAATTGGTCCGGACGCGCTACAACTGGTCCGTCCAGGAAGAACAACTACTCGGTGCACTTGCATGCTTGCCCTCGTCCTAGGCACCCGCCCCGAAATCATCAAGCTGTCCCCCCTCATCCGCGAGCTTGCGGCCCGCCGCGTGCCTTTTTCGCTGATCCACACCAACCAGCACTACTCGCCGGAAATGGACGCCGTATTCTTCGAACAACTCCGCCTCCCCGCGCCTGACTTCAACCTCGGCGCCAGCGGCGGCACGCCCAGCATGCAGACCGCCCGGATCCTGGAAGCCATCGAACCGATCCTCGCACGCCTGACGCCTGACGCCGTCGTCGTGCAAGGCGACACCAACTCCGTGCTGGCCGCCGCCCTCTCCGCCGCCAAGGCCGGCATCCCCGTCGCGCACGTCGAAGCCGGATTGCGCAGCCACGACTTGCGCATGCCCGAGGAATACAACCGCATCCTCACCGACCACTTCAGTGCCTTTCTCTTCCCGCCAACGGCCGAGGCGGCCGCCAACCTTGAAGGCGAAGGCATCGGACGCCGCGAAGTCCTCACCGCCCAAGGACCCCGCACGCCTTGCGTCCACATCAGCGGCAACACCGTGGTGGACGCGACCATGCAAAACCTCGCATTGACCCGCAAACCTCCCACTCCTGAAAAATTCGTCCTCTTGACGGTCCACCGCGCCGAAAACGTCGACGACCCGGCCTTCCTGAAGGACCTTGCCGCCGCCCTTACGACCGTCGCCCTGCCCATCCTGGCGCCTTTGCATCCCCGCACGATGAAGAACCTCGAACGCTTCGGACTCACGCTTCCGGTCACGGTCCTGCCGCCCCAAGGATACCTTGAATTCCTCGCCTTGGAAAAAGCCGCCCAATACGTCATCACGGACTCCGGCGGCGTCCAGGAAGAAGCCTGCACCTTAGGCATTCCCTGCGTGACGGTCCGCAAGACCACCGACCGGCCCGAGACGGTCACTGCCGGCGCCAACCTCCTGGCCGGCACCAGCCGCGAAGGCATGGCCGCCGCTTTCGCCAACGCCTCACGCATTACCCGCGGATGGAAGAACCCGTACGGAGACGGCCACGCCGCCTCCACCATCACCGACGTCCTGATGCACCACTTACCCCAAGGAGCGTGAAACCAAGAAATGGCCAACGTACGAATCCATCCGACCGCCGACGTCTCCGACAAAGCCGTCCTCGGCGACGGCACCAGCGTGTGGAACCAGGCGCAAGTCCGCGAAAACGCCCACTTGGGCAAGAATTGTATCGTGTCCAAGAACGTCTACATCGACTTTGACGTGACCATCGGCGACCACTGCAAGATCCAGAACAACTGCTCCATCTACCACGGCGCCACGTTGGGCAACGGCGTGTTCGTCGGACCCCACTGCATCGTCACCAACGACCGCTTCCCCCGCGCCGTCAACCCCGACGGCTCCCTCAAGGGCAACGCCGACTGGAAAGTCTACGCCACGCGCATCGAGGACGGCGCGGCCTTGGGCGCCGGCACCATCCTCGTCTGCGGCGTGACCGTCGGCAAATGGGCCATGACCGGCTCCGGCTCCGTCGTCACCAAGGACGTGCCCCCCCACGCGCTGGTCGCCGGAAACCCCGCTCGCGTCAAGGGCTTCGTCTGCGCCTGCGGCATGAAACTGAACCTGCCGGAAAAGACGGCCGACGGCGTCCAGATGACGTGCACCGGCTGCCAGAAGACCCAAACCATCCCGACAAAGGACTACGAGTTGATGAAATGATCGGAATCGCAAAACCCATGATCGACCAAACGGATGCCGACGCCGTCCTGTCCGCACTCAAGAGCGGACAGCTGACCGGCGGGCCCATTGTGCAGCAGTTCGAGACTGACCTTGCGCAATACAGCGGTTACAAGCACGCCGTCGTCGTGTCCAGCGGAACGGCCGCGCTGCACATCGCCATGCATGCCTTAGGCATCAAAGCCGGCGACGAAGTCGTCGTTCCCGACTTCACCTTCATCGCCACGGCCAACGCGGCCCGCTACGTCGGCGCCACGCCCGTCTTTGCCGACGTCGACGCCCGCACCTTTAACCTGGATTCGGCCAGCCTGGCGTCGAAAATCACGCCCAAGACCAAAGCCATCATCCCCGTATCCCTCTACGGCCAGGCCTACGACGTGGACGCCGTGTCCGAAATCGCCCGCAAGCACGACCTGCCCGTCATTAGCGACAACTGCCAGGCCATCGGCACCGCGTGGAACGCAAAGCGCAACCTCGGCGATGCCATGGCCACGCTTTCGTTCTATCCGACGAAGAACATGACATCCACCGAAGGCGGCGCCATCCTCACCGACCGCGACGAATGGGCCGAAGAATGCCGCCTTTGGCGCAACATCGGACAGCGCAAACCCTACGACTACGCCCACGTCGGCTACAACTACCGCCTTAACAGCGTTTCGGCCGCCTTGGGTCTTTCGCAACTCAAACGCCTGGACGCCTTCACGCGCAAACGCCAGGAAAACGCCCGCACTCTGAACGACTTGCTGCACGGTACGGCCGGAATCGAACTTCCCTATGCGGATGCCCGCGCCACGCACGTGTACAACCAGTACACGCTGAAAGTCGCAGGCTCAAAGCGCGACGCGCTCAAGGCCCACTTGCAACAAAGCGGCGTCGGGTCCAACGTCTACTATCCGATGCCCTTGAGCACGCTGGAGACTTTCGGCAAGACCGCCGGAAGCCCGACGGCAAACCGGATCAGCGCCGAAGTGCTTTCCATCCCGGTGCATCCCGCACTGACGGATGACGAATTGCAGACGGTCGGCGCGGCCGTGAAAAGCTTCAAAGGGTGATTTGGGCGTATGGATGTATTAGTCGCCGGAGCCGGATCGATGGGCCGCAACCACTGCCGTGCCTACAGCGCCAACGCCCGCGTGGACCACGTTTTTGTGTACGAGCCGTATGCCGAATCCCGCGCCGCGCTTGAGGCCATGAACCTGGAAAAGGTGGTGTTCATCGACTCCATTGCCGACGCAAAGGCCAACGGCATCCAGGCGGCAAGCGTCGTCACGCCCACTGACACGCATTTCAGCGTGGCTTCGGACCTCGTCGGCGCCGGCATCGACGTTTTGGTCGAAAAACCCATCACCACTACTCTTGAACAAGGCCGCGAACTGGCATCCGCCGCCCACCGATCCGACGTATTAGTCATGCCCGGCCACATCGAACGGTTCAACCCCGCCGTCCGCGCCCTCAAGAAGAACATGTCCAGCCTCGGCACCATCGTCTACGCCTCCGCCCACCGCTTCGGCATCCCCACTAACCGCCGCCTGGCCGACGCTTTTTTGGACCAAGCCGTGCACGACATGGACGTGCTGTCCTACCTCACCGGCGAGGCACCCCGGGACATCCGCGCCATCAGCCAACGCATCCTCGATGCGCACGCCAACGATTTGTGCTCGGCCATCGTGCACTACGACGGCTTCTATGCCACGATCGAGGCCAACCGCGTCACGCCCATCAAGACCCGCGAACTCATCGTGCTGGGCACCAAGGGATCCGCCCGCCTCGACTACATTTCCCAGGAATTGGTCGTGATGCATTCCGAAGCGAGCCAGACTAAGTTCAGCTCGTTCGACGAAATCCTCATGCGCGTCGGCCGCGGAACCGAAGTCCATCCCTACTTCCAAAAGGATGAACCGCTGCGCGTCGAACTGGACCACTTCCTGGCATGCTCGGAAGGCAAGGAAAAACCCCTCGTCACCGCCGAAGACGGCATCCGCGCCGTGGCCGCCGTGGCCGCCGGCATGAAATCAGCCAAAGACGGCACCGTCGAAAAAATAGGCGCTTGAACCAAACGCCCGAAACACGCGTCGGTCCCGTCAGCTGCGTGCCGCGTCGCACAACACTTCGAATTGCCGCAACAAGGCCCCGCCCGTGCGCTCCACGTAGACATCCGCGCCGTCGAACGCCTCCGGATGAAACTGAGTGCCC
This sequence comes from Microcaldota archaeon, assembly GCA_016188965.1. Taxonomy (GTDB): domain Archaea; phylum Micrarchaeota; class Micrarchaeia; order Norongarragalinales; family Norongarragalinaceae; genus JACPGT01. The sequence continues at coordinate 300,616 of JACPGT010000002.1, forward strand.
CAAATCGGCCTGCTTGTGTGACGCACCAACTGGACTTCGGACTCTTTGAGCGCGGCATTGGCCTTTTGCCACGCCGGTTCCGGCACCGCCACGTTTTCAAGCACGGCCGGAAGGCTTTCCAACATGACTTCCTGGTTGTGGCTTTCTTCTGCAGCGAACGTCCCACCGACGTTCACGGATGGCAACAAGGCGACCGGTTTTTCCAATACCAATCGCGCCGGCATGTTGTTCTTGCGCGGCGTATCCGGTTTGATGAAATCCACCGTCGCGCCGAACGCATGGCACAACAACTGGTGGCCGAAACACGTGCCCAACACGGGCTTGGGACTGTCCAGAATGAACCGAATTTGGTCTTTCATCCAGGATTCTTGCGGCTTTCCGATGTCCGTCACGTCGTGCGGCGAGCCGGACAGCACGAATCCGTCATATCGCCCATAAAGCGATTGCCGGAATTCCGCTTCGCCCAATTCGCTGCGGTGCACGACATCCAACTCGGAAAACCACTTGCGAAAACGCGCCGTCCTCCTCGACGGCCCGCCTTCCGCGTCGTCAAAATTGTTGATCAGTGCCAGCTTCGCCATGTGCCGTCTTCTTTCTCCAATCCGTCAACAACTCTTTCCAACCTAACGCCGCGTCGACGCCGAACTCCATCACGCGCGCCAACAACATCACGGCCGCGGCCTGCGTCAAGACGATTCCCGCGGCCAGCGAGAACAAGTACGCGCCGGCGCCTTCCTGCAGGCCCAAACCGGCCAACGACAACGGCACGAACGACAGCGCCGTGACCAACGCGCTGACCAACGTGGTGGCGACGAACACTTCGGTGCCGCCAAGTCCCAACGCCATGAACACCATCATCCAACCCGTCCCGCGCAACGCCGCGCCCACCAAACTCAAGCCCACGTTGCTCAACAAGAATCCCAACGACGCTTCGGAATCCAACGCGCTTTGGTACGCCACGGCCAACCGCGAGCCCAAAACGGGCACTTTAGGCAGCCAGCGGCCGATGCGCTGCGAGCGGAACGCCACCAAGTAGAACAACCCGGCGCCCAACGCCAGCATGACGATGCCGATGAAGACGAAAACGCCGGCGCCGATTTTGCCCGCGAAATACAAGACGGCCGTTGCCGCCAACAACGCGCGGCCCAGGAAATCCGAGGCGAAAACCACGCCCAGCGCCTTGATGGACTTGCCGCTGTCAAAACCACTGGCCCGCAACTTCAACACCAAACTGGAGTATCCGGCTCGGCCGGGCGTAAAGTCGCTGATGAGCATGGCCGTCATGTGCTTGAAGAACAAGTCGGCCGTCCAACTCGTCTTGAGCGCCCAGGCGATGCGGAAACTGTTCAGGACGTTCATCGCGGCGTAAAACACGGCGCCCAGCAGGATGAACTCCACGCGGGCTTTGGCCAGAATGCCGCCCACCGCTTGCAGGCCGATGCCTTGCAGAAACCAATACGCCAAGGCCAACGCGACGACGACGTTGGCCGCAATGAGCAGTCGCTTGTCCATATGCCGTTATAGCAAACCTTGAAATTATCCCAATAAATACTCAAGGTTTGCTAGACAGTAAACCAAGAGTATTTAGTCGGGTTACTTTCTTGGTTTACTGTAACTCCGCTTTTTGCGTTTCCGGATTAAGCCGAGCGTCGTTTCCACAACCCGCTGGGCGCCATCCGTTGATCCCAATTGTCCCGCCAGGCGTCCCGCCAGGTCGTCACGCAACTGCGGATCCCCATGCAATCGGTTGATGGCGTTGGCCAACTTCATTCCGGTCAAATCCTTCTGCCAAATGACGTTGATTGCTCCTTCTTGCTGCAGTCGGGTCGGAAGCGTCTGCTGGCCTCCCGCTCCTTCAAACGGCACGGCAATCACCGCGCGCGATTTCCCGCGTTGATCCCTGAACGCGGCGATTTCGGCCAACGTGGTCGCACCCCCGCGCATCACGATCACGTCGGCATCTTGGTAGGCCTTGGCCACGTCATCGACGTACGGCACCGCGCGGTGCCCATGTCCCGGCAGCCGTTGATATTCTGCATTCACCGCTTCGAAGTGTGGCGTTCCGGTCATGTGGGTCACGCGGATTCCTTCGTCCAAATGCGGCAACGCCGCTAAGACGGACTCATTCAATACTTTCGATCCTTGGCTGCCTCCGAAGACCCACACCGAAAAACCCGTCTTGCCCAGGGTCGCCACGGGCGTATTCGGTCGCTTTCTCACCACGGCGGCCACGTTGGTCTTTCCCCGCGGAAAGCGGTCCAAGAAAGCCGAAAACGGCGTGTACATGGCATTGACAACCCGGGACAAAAACCGGTTGGCCATCCCTGGCGCCCCGTTGGGTTCGTACGCGACGATGGGTATTCCCCGAAGTTTGGCTGCCAACGCGACGGGAATCGAGCCGTACGCGCCCGTAGTCACCACGGCATCCGTCCGATTCTTCTTCAAAAGCTGCCAGCTTCTGACCGTTGCCGGAAGCAAAGCCGCTACTGCCCGGATTTTCCCCCATGGCGTTTGCCCGGCGAACGGCTCCGCTCGGATCAAATCGATGTCAAAACCCGCTTGAGGGACCAGGTCCTTTTCCATCCGGTCCGTCGTACCGATGAACCGGACTTCGTGGCCTTGCCGACGAAATTCGGAACCGATTTCGATGCCCGGATAAATGTGGCCCCCGGTGCCGATGGCGGCGACCACGATGCGGGCTGGCTTGACGGAGCTACGCTTCGCGGCGGACGGCCGCTCCCGGTCTAGACTTGATTTTTCAGAATACCGGTTCATTCGTTTCCCAAATGAAACTTTCAACCTGCCGATATTAATGACCGCGGTTCCAACGGCCTGCTGGAACCTGAAAAACGAAGAAAAAGAAAATGGACTCGGCGGGAAGTGCAACCCGGACCGCGGGAGGCTCCGCCTCCCCCAGTCCTTGGTAACCCCGACCCCTCCCCGGGTTTGCCTTGCGAATCAAAAGAAGATAGTGGACTCGGCGGGAATTGAACCCGCGGTCTCCGCCTTGCGAAGGCGGCGTCTTACCACTCGACTACGAGCCCTTTGCGATACGCAAAGACTAACTGCTTCTTTCTTTTGGATAGGTCAGCTTTTCTTTTCTTCGCAAGAAAGAAAAGATGACCGCGTTCTTGCCACTCGACTACGAGCCCTTTGCGATTCGCAAAGACTAATTGGTTCTTTCTTTTGGGGCGCCTTAGCTTTTCTTTCTTCCCAAGAAAGAAAAGACGGGCCTCGACTGCGAGCCCTTTTGAGCAAAGCGTTCGGCCCATCAACGCTTTTTGCGTTGTTGGTCGCTGGACTTGGCTTTTCGCCAAGTCTTCGCGCCCTGCCGGGTACAAACGCAAGCGGTTTGGTTCCGAGGTCTTTCTTTTGGCTACTGACTCGTGGTTTGCGTTAGCCGTTGGAAAATGGGTTGTGCGTCGTGGCCGTTTTAAGGCTTTGGAGCATTGGCTTCGCGCACGGGCGCCAGCCAATTTTCGTTTGCCGCCTTTCCGGACGTCGTCTCCACGGTTGCTTTTTTCACTTCCTGGTATTCCAAAAGTTCGTGCGTCGTGATGCTGCAGCCGGCTTTTTTCACGGCGAACAAGGCGGCGTGGAACGCCTTTTCCTCGTTTTTTGCGTACGCCTGGAAAAAGCCTTTTTCGAACGCGATGGCCAGCACTTCCGTCGAACGCACGCAATTCATGCCTTTGAGAAGCTTCTGGAGGCGTTCCGACGCGTCGGCGTTGACTTTGACTTTTCCGCGGTATTCCCGCTCCAAACTCTGGCGTAGCAAGGCGGAGTCCTCGATGAACAACCGCGTCGTCTTCTCATCCACCAGGATGGCCCGAGCCTGCATCTCGTCGTACGCCGCCAACGCCTCCGCTTCGCCCGCGTGCAGGATTTTTAATGGACGGCCGTTGACGGAAAACACGTTATTGGCATGTTCCAACACCTGCCCGGTCTTCGGAGGCGCGCGCTTGGACGGCGTGCGCTCCAGTACGCCTTCCTGCAAGGCCCGTTCGATCTTGAACGCGGAAAACGCGTATTGCGCGATTTCCTCCGGCCGCTGGATCGTCTCGAATACCACTGCCGGCGGCACGAAGAACCGCGCGCCCGCCTTTTGCTTGAGGAACGCCAGCGCGTCAAGGGTCCCAGTCTCGGCCAGCGCTATGAGCGTGGAACTGTCACACACGAAGTTCATGCGAATAGTCCCCGCGTGCGGTCCAACCGTTTCGGAATGCTTATCGTTTCGTACTTTTCCGCGATTTTGGTGCCGCCGATGTACGACGCCGCTTCGCTCAACGGCGCTCCAGACAATTGGGCGGCCTTGGCCAACGACGCGCCGTGCGCGTACATTTGCGCCGCGGCCTTGAGCCGGCCTTTTTCCACCGTGCTCTGCGCGAAACGGCCGAATTTCTGGCTCAATTCGTGCACGCGTTCCATCAGCCGGTGGACGGTGCGCGGCGCGTCGCCGTCCTCCGTGCATTCGAACAATTCTTCTTCGACCTGCTTGACGAACTCGGCCCACTCGCGGCTTCGGCGGATGTAATGTTTCTGGGACAGCTTGTACAACGAATACGCCACGAGCGACGTTTCCAACAATTCCTCGTTCTCGTGTACCAACGCGTCGCGCGCGGCGTCGGAACCGATTTCCTTGACGGCTTCCATGTCTTTCTTGCGGACCGCGTCCAACAATCGCTCAAGCGTCTCGTTCAGGATGGCCATGCAGGGCTAAATCATTGGCCGCATTTATATCTAGTTTTTGTCCGGTTTGTAAAGCGACGGCGGACGCCACTTGCGCCGGCTTGGTCTGTTTTTGTCTAATCCGGCTCAAAACGGCTTCCTGCACACAAAATACGGTCTCTGCACACAAAATCAAAGAATCAGAAGCTTAGAGGCAAATATGTGTGCAACGCCTTTGAAATCGGTAGGCTTATAAACTGTCACGATATTATCATGACATGTTCGTGGTGGGGTCGCGCCGGTGGCGTGACTTTTTCGCGAATACAAGGAACCCATTGAGGAAATAAAAGCGTTGTGGATTTGAGTCTGATGACGGAATTCGAGCAAATCGCATCCGAATTTCGCAAGTACCAGGCCGATTTCAAGGATCCCGTCGTTTTGGGCGCTTTGATGGCTTCGCTCAAGGAAGAGCGCTCCGCGACGAATCTGATCCTCAAGGAGTTAAGCGCCAAGTTGGACCGAATTGAGTCCCGTCTGGCGACGCTGGAAGGCGCCAAGACCGAATCCCGGCCTGCCATGGTGGCGGAAGTCGACAGTGACATCATCGACTTCGTCCGCCTGCAAGGAAAGGCCTGTTCGGAAGACGTCCAAGGCAAGTTCCAGTACAAAGGCAAGAACGCGGCATCCGCACGGCTGAACAACCTGTTCCGGTTGGGCCTGCTGGAGAAACATCAAGTCGGAAAGAAAGTCTATTTCACCACGAAATAGACGGTTTAAGGCAAATCGGAGCGGTCCTGAAAAAGAGCCTCTCGGAAATCACGCTAATCGGTCAACTTGCTTTAGGCAGGAAGGCCGGTTTAATCCCCACCTACAGAAAATTTGGGTTTCCGGGTACCGAAAATTTGGTTCTGATTCTCCTCCCCCCACCCAAAAACTAGGTACCCGGACCCTCTCCCCTTTTCTTTCACTTCGCTTGCCTTCGGCTGGTGCTTTGAATTGACGAAACCAGTTGACTCACTTCTTTTCAATCGGGTTTTGTATGAGCGGAATCTTGATGTATACTTCGTTCCGGTATGGATTCGAGTTGGCTTCCAGTTCGTTGAACTCCAACCGGCCCCATTTTTTCCCGTAGTGCTTTTGCCGGGTCATCTGTTTGATTAGAAATAGTCCGGCGCCCGTGCCGGTTTCGGTATCCTTCTTGCCCGTTTCACCCCACATGTCCGCTCTTGTGAAGAAATTTTCATTTTCCCTTTGTTGGAGCACGTTCAACCATTGCTGGCGGCGGGCCAACTTTTTTCGGATGCTTTCCATCCGTCTTCGATGGGCCGGATTGGTTTCGGAGAGGCCCGCTAGCTCCGATTCGTGTTGTTTGATAGCCGCTTCATGCACTTTGAGCTTGGCTTTGATTACGTCCAGTTCCTCATCCATCCGTTCGACTTTCCGTACTTGCCTAAGGACGCGTTCGTGGATGTCGCGCGGAAAACCATCGCCACAATCCCAGACTTTGATGGTGAGTACCTTGGGCTGGCTTGCGGCCGCCGTCACTGGGTGGCGGACTTGCAGGATGACGCGTACGGGTCTGCCGTCATAATTGTGCGCGTGCACCATGGCATTCGTGACTGCTTCGATGATCGCCGCGGTTGAATCGTATTGAAAGCGCTTGTTTTCGATTCCCGTTTTTGCTTCAATGTATTCGCGGAATATTGACCTAAGTGCTTCTAGGGGCTCGTAGCCCTCTTTTCCGACGAATCGGGGATGGAATTCCGGTCGCGAATCAATGTCAAAGACATGGGTCCCCGCGGCGCTGAAGTGCCGTACGCCTTCAGGAATGGGCGTCGTAGGCTTCCAATTGCCATTGCCTTCCCTGGGCTGTCCTTCACGCTCAATCGGGCTCATGGCGTCAGCGGTCCATTTAGAGGAATTCGATGTCGTCGACGTGCGTCTTGCTGGACGAAGTCGTCGTGCCGCCCATGCGCCGCGCCTGTGCTTTCGGCACCATGTCGGCCGAGCCGTGCGTCTTCTTGCCCAGCACGTACGGCGACTGGATGCCAGTGAAGATGGCGATGACTTCGATCTTGCCGTCCATGCCCGGGTCGATGCGCGCGCCCCAGATGACCGTGGCGTTGGGATCCACTTTTTCCGTCAACATCTCGCCGATGGTGTTGCACTCTCCCAACGTCATGTCGGGCCCGCCCGTCACGTGCAGCAGCACGCCGGTGGCGCCGGTGAAGTCAACATCCAGAAGCGCATTGTTCAGCGTGTTCTCGACCACATCCTGCACGCGGTTGGTGCCTTTCGCCTCGCCCACGGCGATCATGCTGACGCCACCGTTGGACATGACGGCGCGCACGTCGGCGAAGTCCAAGTTGATCAACGACGGCGTGGTGATCGTTTCGGTGATGCCGCGCACGGCGCGGGCGATGATTTCATCCGACACGTTGAACGCCTGGTCAATCGGCAGATTGGGCACGATCTGCACCAAGCGGTTGTTGTCGATGACGATGAGCGTGTCGGACTGGTTCTTCAAGTTCTCTAAACCTTGGTCGGCCTTCGCCAGGCGCGCGCGCTCAAGCGCAAACGGATACGTGACGATGGAGATGACGATGGCTCCTTTGCCTTTGGCCACTTCGGCGATGATCGGCGCCGAACCGGTGCCCGTTCCGCCGCCCATGCCGGCGGTCAGAAAAACCATGTCGGCCTTGTCCATGGCCTTATCCAGAGCTTCGCGCGAGGCGTCGGCGCACTTGGCGCCCATTTCGGGGTATCCGCCGGCGCCCAGTCCGCGCGTCAAGGACGCGCCGATGAGCATCTTCTTGACCGACTCGGAAATCGTCATCAAGTGCATCTTGTCGGTGTTGATGGCGACTAAGTCGGCGCCTTTGATGCCGGCTTTGGCCAGGCGGTTGATCGAGTTACAACCCGCTCCGCCGGTGCCGACGACCATGATGCGCGGGGTTTCGAAGAAGTCGGAGCCGCCGGACGTCTTTTCAATCGTGCTTTTGCTGCTGCCGGACGTGCGCATTGCTTCGCGGACCATGTCTTCCATGTGAACCCCTCTTTTTTGCCTCTAAAAAATCGTCAGATTTGGTTTGGCTACATCAGCGGGCAGCTTTTTAATAAAGGTTTCTTCCTCGGCCCGCCCTCTTTTTCTAAGTGGGTTTTCGTCCGGTGGCGTGAACCCGATTGGGTTTTAAGCCTTATTAGGCAAAAGGTAACTGCAACGGGCTAGTCGGAGGGTTAAGGGTCCTCTGGCAGCGCCAACCCCTTTGAGGCGGACGAAAGCCGAACGGGCGGGTGATGCGTTTGCGTCCTGGCCCGGAGACAAGGCGTTGACGTCTTGCCTTGCGTTACGTATTGCGCCGCGAACCGAGCCAGGCCGGAAGGAGCAACTCTAAGCAGAACAACGCGTGCTCGCAAGATCCAAGGCCGAGCCGGACTTCGGATCACCAGGCCGTGAACCATCCTTCCACCGCTGGCACGCCCGTTGCACCTTTCTCACTCCGGGGCTTTTTTAACCGCGTCCTGCCTATCTTTTCCATGCGCCGCATGTTCATCGGAGTCCTACTGGCCGCCACCATGATCGCCTTCTTCCTCGGCGTCGCGTCCAACCTTTCCATCCGATCGGCCCCGTCGGAACTGGCGCTGCCCACGCCCGCCCTTTCCGATTCGTCCCTAACGCCCATCGTGACGGTCCAACCCCCGCTGGAGACCCGGATCGAGGCCGTCACACGCAAAACCGTCATCCGCCTGCCGGCCGTGGACAAGGAAGGTCAAGGCGCATTGGCCGACTTGACGGTGGAAGCCGTCACCGGAAAGGGCCGCGTCTTCATCGGTTTTGACACCAGCCCTTTGGTCAATTCCGACACGCAAGGCAGCCTGCGCATCGCGTTGGACGTCGCCCGCCGCCTGTCCAACGCCAACACCTCCGGTTGGGACGTGTTCTACACCTTTTCGACGCAGTCCGACGTCGTCGGCGGCAAGTCCGCCGGCGCGGCCGCCGCCGTCGCCACGCTTTCCGTCCTGACCGGCTCCCGCTTGCGCTCCGACACGTTGTTGACCGGTACGGTCGAGCCTGACGGCTCCATCGGCCCGGTGGGAAAAATCCTGGAAAAAGCGAAAGCCGCCAAGGCCGCAGGTTACCGCAAGTTCCTCGTGCCGTCCGGCGAGTCAAGCCAGAACGTCGTGGTGGAGGAATGCCAGCAGAAAGGCGTTCCCGGCGGCATCGTCCGCGAGTGCTCGTCCCGCACCGAAAAGCTGGACGTCGCCTCACAGGTGCCAGGCATGGACGTAATCGAAGTCCGCGACGTACTCGAGGCGTACCGGCTCATCAAGGCGGGTTGATGGGCGCCGACCTGTGTCGCCCCTCCGTTTCGCGTATGGCTTCTTCGTTGCCTCGTGCTTCTTTGCTTTTTCCATTTTCCGCCTCTCGAAAGAAACTTAAATCCGGCGGGCCGCAATAATCGTCCGAACGAATAGCGTTGGCCACATCGCTGTTCCATATGCGGGGGTCGCCTAGTGGCCAGGGCGGCAGGTTGCTAACCTGTTTCCGGGAAACCGGTCCGTGGGTTCGAAACGCTTCTGGATTCAATCCGAAGCCCGAAACTCCCATCCCTCGCGTTTTTTTTATTTGATTCGCGCACCGATTCGGGGGTTGAGGCCCAGGGCGGGCCAAGGGGGCGGAGCCCCATGGGGCGACCATCCCATCCCTCGCGTTTTTTTTCTCCGCATTCCAAGCGGACGCGCCGATGCGAGCGTCTTTTATACGGACGCGCCATGGTCTCAAAACATGGGGCACTCCAAGGCGGATTGGTCGGGCGACTTGCCGCCGTACAAGACGAAGATGACTGAACCGATCCACGCCGCCGGCCTTGGCGTGGCCGATCGGTTGGAACGATTGCAACGCGCGTCCTACAACGTGTTCAACCTCGCGTCCAACGACGTGGCCGTTGACCTGCTGACGGATTCGGGCACTGGCGCCATGAGCCAGGAACAATGGAGCGCCATGTTCCGCGGCGACGAGTCTTACGCCGGCGCCTCCAGCTTCGCCCGAATGGAAAATGCCTTCCAGGACCTGACCGGCATGCGGTTCGTCCTGCCGGCGCACCAAGGACGTGCGGCCGAGCGTAGCCTTTTCGAAGGCCTCCGCCACGTCGGCGTGCTGGATTCCGGTTCGATCATTGCATCCAACGCGTTTTTTGACACGACGCTGGGTTGGGCTTCGCGATTCGCCCGATGCGAAAACCTCTACTGCGACGCGTTCGACCAAGGCCATGGCGTTCCCGCGGCGTTCAAAGGCGATTTGGGTTCGGACCGCCTTCAACGCCTCGTGGCGGAGAACCCGGGCCGAGTCAAGTTGGTGCTGTTGACGGTGACGAACAACTCCGCTGGCGGACAACCCGTCAGCCTGCAAAACATCCTGGAAGTTTCCGCCTTCTGCCGCAAAAACGGCGTCCTGGTTTTCTTGGACGCGTGCCGCTTTGCCGAAAACGCGTACTTCATCAAGACCTGCGAGTCCGGCCAATCCGAGCGGCCCATCCGCGACATCGTCCACGACATGTTTTCGCACGTCGACGGCGCCACGTTTTCCGCCAAGAAGGACGCCCGCACCAACATCGGCGGCGCTTTGCTGTTTTCTTCCAGCCAGGAACGCCTGTACCGAGCTTGTCGGCCGTCCATCATCCGTCACGAAGGACTCTACACGTACGGCGGCATGGCGGGCCGCGACATGGAAGCCATTGCGCAGGGCCTGCAAGAAACCACGGAGTTTCCGTATCTGGAACACCGCGTGGGCCAAGTCGCCTACCTGCACGACCGGTTGGCCCGCCTCGACGTTCCCGTCCTGCGACCGCCGGGCGGCCATGCCGTCTACGTCGATGCCCGCGCTTACTTGCCGGCCATTCCCGAACACGAGTACCGCTCCGACACGCTGTCGTTGTTGCTCTACGCGTTGGGCGGCGTCCGCAGCGTGGCCATCGGCAACCTCATGTACGCGGAAAAAGACGAAGCCGGCCGCATTCTGACGCCGGCCAAGAACGATTTCGTACGCCTGGCCCTTCCTCGCAACGTCTATTCGGTGGAACACCTCTCCTACGTCGCACGCGTCTTTCAGCAAATCAACCGCGTCAAACCCCTCTTGGCGCAAGGCGTATGCGTGTCCGGGGATTTCCGCAACGACCACTTCGACCATTTCGACTGCTCCATGAAACCCGTCGACCCGGATGCCTTCGAACGCGCCGTCCTTTCCCTTTGATTCCGGGAACGCCATCGCGCTTCCGTTTCGGGCCCTGTTGGAACCGTCAGGCAAACCGGAAGCAACACGGCAAAATTCGAGGAGAACACGAACGGCGCCGCTGCATTGCCACGGCCCGCGGCCATCGCACCCTTTTTTGTTTGCGACCCCGTGACTTTTTTTCCGCGTTCCGCTTGATTTTCAGCAACGCCCGGCGTTTCGCTCGTGTTTTTATCCTCGTACGGCGTGCTGATATCCGGCGAACCACCCATGTCGACGCGCAAAACCCAGACTGCCCAGCAACGCCTCTCCGTATCGGAAGGCAACGCTTCCGCCTTGATGCAGGGATTCGGCACGGAATTCATCTCTCCCTTCGCATTACGCCTGGGAGCCTCGGCCGACCAAATCGGTTTGCTTGCGGCACTGCCCCAGCTGGTCCACGCCCTCACGCAATTCCTGGCCCTGCATCTTGTCGCACGTGTGCCGTCGCGTTTGGCCCTCATCCGCATCGTCGTGCTCATCCAAGCCATCCTCTGGCTGCCGATTGCCGGCCTCGCGCTTTGGACCGGCGCGTCCGCATTCTGGATCTTGTTGCTCCTGGACGTGCTGATTACCGGAGCGTCTGCTCTGGTAAACCCCTTTTGGACCAGTTGGCTGTCCGAGTGGGTTCCCGCGTCGGGCCGCGGCGCGTTTTTCGGCATGCGCAACAAGCTCAACGGCTTCACCGCCGTAGCCGCCATCTTTGCAGGCGGTCTGATTCTCTCTTCATTCGACACTTCGGGGTACGCTTTCGTCGGATTCGCCGTCCTGTTCGCCGGCGCAAGCCTGGGCCGTTTCGCGTCCTACTATTTCTTTTCACGCTCGAAGGAACTACCGCTCAACGTCTGCCTCGACCTGCATGCCGGCGACGCTTGGAAGCACGCGCACTCGCAGCCCGGCTTCTGGCTGCTCGTCCGCTATTCCGCCGCGTTCTCGTTCGCCGTAACGCTGGCGTCACCCTTCTTCGTCATCTACCTGCTGAACGTCAAGGGGTTTTCCTATGCGGCGTATGCCGTCACCCTCACCGTCGCGGCCCTCTCCTCGTTCCTGGCCATGCCGTATTGGGGCAAGTTGGCCGACCGTTACAGCAACAAGCTGGTGCTCAACTATTCCTCGCTGGTCATCCCCCTTGTTCCCGTCATGTACATGGCGCCCGTGTCCGAACTGGCGTACTTCGCCCTGGTCGAAATCGTCAGCGGCATCGTGTGGGCCGGACAGAAGCTGTCTTCCTTCAACCTGCTCATCGAGAACACGCCGCTGACGCAACGCTCGCGTTTCGTCTCGTATTTCAACATCGCCAACGGCTTCGGCACCTTTGGTGGCGCTTTGGTTGGCGGAACCTTGGCCGCCTACCTGTTGGACGCAGATCTTTACTTCATGGGCTTCACCGGCCTTGCCCTCCTGTTCCTGCTGTCCGCCATCCTGCGCGTCGCCTGCTGGCTGGTCCTCCTGCCGCCCGTCCGAGGCGCCTTGGTGCGCCAGCCGGACGCGCCCCGGCAGTTCTTCTTCAAAGCCGTCACCATCCTGCCTTTTCGTTCCATGTACTTCGTCATGCAACATGACGCCCTCGGCACGGCCGAAATGATTGGCAAAGGACTGCATAAACTGGGGCGGAAAGAAGACCACTGGCTGCACACGCTCGAAGAACGCGAAGCGCACGAAGTCCGCCGCATGGTGCACGTTTTCCGCAGGCACCACCGGAAACTCCGACGTCTTTTGTTCGAAAAGCGAAGGCATTAAGAGGCCCGCGTCGTTCTTCCCTTCATGTACGTCGATCGCACCGACCTGGCGGTTTTCGCCCTACTGGTGTTGGCCGCTTTCGTCGCCTACGTCTTCTACATCGACCCATTGGCCTCCGCGCCCACGGCCCTGACGCCCACGCCCTCTTTCGCAACGGCCGCGCCCACGGCTGTCGTTTCTGAACTACTCTTGCCCTGCTTGGACTCCGCCCAGCCGGATGCCTGCGCCGGCACCGCCGCTTACGACGCTTCCTCCCTATCCGCCTGCCAGGATTGGCCCCTACCCGATGCTTGCCGATACTTCTATTTCTCGCAACGCGCCGAACGCGAAAAAGACACGCTGACGCCGCAGCAAGGAATGCAAGACTGCCTTTCCATCAACAACACCGCCATACGCGCCAGCTGCCTGCAGGAATACGCCATGAAGACCGGAAACCCCGGGTACTGCCAAGCCCTCGAGTACGGGATGTTCCGCCAAGCCTGCCTGGACGAGGTGTCCCGCTCATGAAGATCCCTCTCCTTGCCGCCGTGGTCCTGTTGGTATTCATGGCGTCACAAGCTTCCGCGGCTTGCACGCTTTCCTGCACGTTCTCCAACTCCGCCGGCCACCCCATCGTGCAAGGCAGCGGCAACTGCGGCGCATCCGGATACTCCACCAACGTCCTGACCGCCATCGGCGGATGCAGCAACCCCTCCAGTCCCGCCGACACTCCTGGATGGTATTGCGGCAACCTCTACGCTTCCGGCCCGTTGGGCGCCACCATTTCATCCGCCACCATGGCCATCAGCGCCTGGGACGGCGGATTCGCCCAAGTCAACTGCGGCCAAGTCACGTCTCCCCCGCCTCAACCCCCTGCGCCCCAACCGCCTGGTCCTCAACCTCCGGCACCTCAACCTCCGCCCGGACCTCAGCCCCCTCCACCGGGTCCGCAGCCTCCACCTGGTCCCCAGCCGCCTCCGGCTACGCCGACGCCCTGTCCGCCGACCTACTGCGCCTCGTTAAGCGTCACCCGGCTATCGTCATCCAACCCCTTGGCGGGCCGTTCCTTCAACGCCAACTGCGTCATGAACGTCTGCGGTTCCAACTCCTACAGCTGCCCCTCCGATGCCCAATGGTCCGCCTCCTACGGCTCCGTCAACCCCGCCAGCGGAGGCTCGACGTACTGGACCCAATCCGGCACGTCGCCCGTCACCATCACCGCCAGCGTCCCGGCATGCGGCACTACCCAGACGACGTATGACCCGGCCACTTGCACGATTTCCAGCGTCCGGCCCGTCTACTGGACGCCTTCGCAGCAGACTGATTTGACCGCCGGTGCCTACGCCAACCCCGCGACCGGCCGCGAATTCCAAGCCCTCTGCAACGACCAATACGGCGAGACCTTTGCCTGCCCTGGCCCCATCAGCTGGACTTCCTCTGCCGGCTCCTTCACGACTTCGCCGTACCACCCCAGTTCCGACTATGCGTACTGGCTCGCTTCCGGCACCACCGCTTCGCCGGTCACCATCACCGCCACGTCCCCCACGTGCGGCACGGCCTCCACCTCCTACGCGTTGCCCATCTGCTCCGCCATCGTACTCAACCCCCGCCCCGTTCCGATTCCCGCGCCCGTCCTTGACCTAAGCAAGACTTCCCCCGTTCCAACGGAAGACCTCGAATTCAACTTGCATTGCTCCGACCAGTACGGCGAAAACTATCCCTGCCCCGCCGCGCCGACGTGGACCACCCAATCCGGTATCCTCACCACGTCCTCCCATGATGCGACGTCCGACACGTACCTCCAGGCCTGGAACGCCACCAGCGTTTTTGGCCCGTTTGACTTCACCGCCGCCGTGCCCGGCTGCGCCTCCACGACGTGGTCCTACCGGCCCCCTGCCGTATGTGCCGCGCTTGACCTGTCCTACGGCCCCACGACGACGGAAGACTTCGCCTTAAGCCCCGGCTATACCTCCACCGGCGCCCAGTTCACCTGGTCACCCAACGGCTTGGAAAACTACATGGACGCATTGCCCGGAAAATTCTGGGGTTACAACTGGACCGTTGAGTGGCGAGACCGTCCCACGCCCGACTGGGTTCCATTCCGCATCTTCGGAGCCGCTTGCCAAGACCAATACGGCCAAAACATCGGCTGCCCCACCCTGTATTGGAACGCCACCTCCGGATATTTCGAGAACACGGCCAGTTCCCAGATTCCCAACCGCTTCGGATTGCCTTCCAACGCCATCGTCTGGCGTTCCGGCAACCGGACCGAATTCAGCAACATCACCGCCATCGCGCCCTACTGCGCCGCCAACAACTTATCCTTCGACCTCTACGCCCACAACGCCTGCCGCATCATCCCCGATCCCACTTTTGCCGTGGACCTCTGCACCCAATACCCCTGGATCCGCGATGACGACCGACTAAGCCGCGCCTGCACTTTGCCCATGGTCAAACTGCCCAACGGAGGCGCCGCCAACTTCACTGCCCTTTGCCGCGACGACGCCGACCAATGGCTCAACTGCCTTGAGCCGGACTTCGCTTGGCTGGACCCCGACACCAGCGCATCGGTCATTTCCACCCAATACTGGCAAGGCGGCAACTACGTCAATGAAGCCGGCGACATGGTGTGGCGTTGGAACCCCTCATTCATGGGCAACAGCGTCGTCACCGTCGCTGCCAAACAAAGCGACACCTTCGCCACCCTTACCGCCGGCGGGCCCACCCACAACTGCAAAGCCGGCATCATCATCGGCAACCCCGCCCTCGCCTGCGATCTGACCGTCACCAACCTCAAACCCGAAGTCGGCCAAACCGTCCAAGGCACCCTCACCTGTCGAGGCCTGGACGGCCCCGCCCCCTGCCCGCCTTTGGACCTGCGTTTCGACCCTGGCCTCTACGTCCAAATCACGTCCCCCACCACGGCCGACATCACGGCTCTTCAACCCGGCCCCCAGAACCTCACCGCTCGCGACTTCGACCCCAACGACCCCAAACTAACCGCCGCCATCCCCTTGTCTTGCCGCGCCGTCATCAACGCCACTCCCTCCGCCACACGCTGCCGCACCCTACCCGTGATTTCAACCTTCACCGGACAGACTACCGACTTCGCCTCCGTCCTCGCCCAAACCGGCCACCTGGAATCCGTGTCCAACCTCCAGCTTGACAAGCCGGATGTCCGCATCCAATACGCTTCCGACGTCTTCGCCTGCGGACAGGACTTCGACGGCGGCATCCGCACCGCAACCGGCTTTTTCGCCCTAGACGCACCCCGCTTCCACGACTCTCTGGTCCATCCCGCCGCTCCCGTCACCATCACCCTGAAGAGCCTGCCCTACCGCCAGACGCCCAAACTATACGTTTACGACGGCTACGCTCCCGATGCCCAAACCGTCATTTCCAAAGGCCGCGATTGCATTACCGCCAACCGCTGCCAAAACGTCCAATACTTGCCCGAAAGCGGCACCCTGACTTTCCAGACCACCGGCTTTTCCAGCTTTGCCGCAAACGACGCCAACCCCGGCACGCCTACTACGCCTCTGCCGCCCAGCGTCCGTTTCGAACTTGATTGCCCCCTGCCGCAAATCGGACAGAACAAGACACGCGCCTCCACTTTCCTCTACGTCAACGGCACGCCCAGCGCCGACACCGAGATGCAACTCGAATTCTTTCTCAACGACTCCTACGCCTTCCAAACCACTCCCGCTTCAGTAAACCCGGCCACCGGACGGCACGACTTCACCATCGACACCCGCTACGGCGGCACCTACGCCCTGCGCGCCTACTCCGGAAAATGGACTAGCAATACCTGCTCCCTTGACGTCTTCGAAGAACAAGCCACTCAAGTTCCCGAAATATCCGAGTGGCTCATACTCGCCGTTTTCCTGGCTGCCGGCTTCTTGGCCGCATCGCGCCAAGCCAAACCCCACTGGAAATAAAACAACTGTTTAGGACTCCCTCCACCGCCGGAGTCCAAAATCCTTTAAAGCCCTACTGCCTCCAAACCGGTCTGAAAAGCTTAATTAAGCCATTTTCCGTGCTTTTGGCAAGGTGGTTTCATGGCATTGGTAGTCAAGTCCGTAGTCGGAGAAAAAGCCAAGAAAGCCGGCGTCCGCGTCTCGGCCGACTTCTACGACGAAATCGACAAGAAGATCGAATGGATGCTCGGCGAGGCCGTCAAGCGCTGCAAAGCCAACAAGCGCCAGACGCTCTACCCCTCGGACCTGTAGACCCATATCCAAAAAACGATTCCGGCGGTCGCACGACCGCTTCTTTTCATTTTTCTTTTTTTTTTCTCTTGTCGCCGTTCATCCACCTCCTTAAATCCCCGTTTTCCTTGATGTTGCCATGGCCCGCACTCCTTCTAGAAAAACGCCGTCCGCACCGACTCCCACCCAACGCAACGACTGGGCTCACTGGGCAGGTTGGATCGCCATCGTCTCCATCATCGCTTTTGCCGCCTTGGTCAATTTGGCCGTCCAGAATTATCCCGGATTCTCTTTTTCCGAGAACTTCCTCAGCGACCTCGGCGTATTTCCCGCAAGCGCCGACTACTTCAACTCCGCCGTCATCCTCACCGGCTTGGGCGTGGCCTTCTTCGCCGTCGCCATCCACAAAAGCCAACGCTACCCCGTCACGCCCGCCGCCTTGTTGTCGTTGGCCGCCGCGGGCTTTCTCTTAGCCGGCGTCGGCGTCTTCAACTCGGACGTCGAACCCCACCACTTCCTCGCCTCGGGAGGTTTCTTCCTCTTCACCGCCTTGGCCGTCCTGCTGACGGGTTACCACTGGGTCCGCAATCACATGGTCCTCGGCTGGATCGGACTTGCCGGCGGCGTGCTTTTGGTGGGCTTCGTCGTCATCGCCGCCCTCTCCCCGCAGCCGCTACTCCAAAAAATCGCGGTGGGGGCCGTTCTCATCGGTTACTTCATGCTCGCGCTAGGCATCATCCATGACCATTTCAAAAAATAGTGCCTTGCGGCTTCAATCAAGCAGCTGATCCAACGCAACCGTCGCATAACTTCCCGACGGCAACGAAAACCTCACGACGGCCGCTTTCATCCCGTCTTGCAGCACGTTGTCTTCCGCCGAAAAATCTTTCAACGGCACTTCCGTTGCGCGGAAGGTTCCTTTCACGCTTAAGTTCGGCATCGACTTGATTTTGAAGAACTCCGGTTTGAGGCCTTTTGCTTCCAAGAATTTGGCTTCGTTTTCCGACAGAGCCGTGTCGTAACCGATGATGTGCGCACAAGGCCACCGCACGCTGCCGGAAGCATCCGGTGCCCCCGCTCCGTTTGCAACCGCTTTTTCCGCTTCCGGAAAACCCAATGCATCCGCTGAACATGAAAAATCACCGGCACTTTTCCCGATGTACTCATTGAACAACTGCGACTGGTACGCATGCACCAACATCAACTGCAAATTCGGCGGTAATCTCCGTAGAGCGCCCACGAAATCGGTCGGATGCTCGGCCAAATGCCAAAGCACCATCTTCTCGTACTTCAAAGGCCCTGGAAAATAGGTCGTGGCTGCTGCAAAGTCTTTTTCTTCCCGCAACTTGGCCCGGGCCTGCGCAAAGTTCTCCGGCTCCGGCCCCTCGCCCGCGACGTACTCCCACGCCGCTGCCTCGAAGTTGCCTGCCAGCAACATCTTGCCGACCTTCGCCGTGTTGCCCCGCAAACTTCCGAACCGCTGACGGCCGAAGAAATTCTTCATTCTGAAACCCATAGCGTCAGCACGCTTCTGCAAGCTTTCCGCCGTGACTTTTTTTCCGCAGTTGGCCTCCGTCAGCGTGATGGTGAACCGGTTGCCGCCCAAATGGCCCATCTTGATGCGGTCCTTCGACTTCCACGCGCCCAAGATCTTGATGTCCTTGATTTCCGCAGGCAGGATGCGCGACGGCGCCATCGCAAACGCCGAACAGCGCTGCACGGTCACGGCATTCTTGTCCTTGGTGCCGGCAAAGTCAAAACGGCCCGGCTTGACGTGCATCTGCACCGCCAACGCCCCCAGTGCCTGCATGGTGTTCCAATCGGTCTTCTGCAGGATGAAATGCGTGAAGTAATCCCGCTCCAACGCCTGGTCTTCCGGCTTGCCCAAGTCTTGAACCTTATCGACTTGTAAAACCGTGCCGTCGGGCAATATTTCCTCAACAATGAACTCGGAAGGCGATTGAGCCGTGAAAACCATATTCAATGCACGCTACGCTGTGGAACTGCAACGCTATGCCTATTAGCCCGAGAACACTTTAAAGGGTATAGCAAACCAAGAATGTTTCCCGACTGAATTCTTGGTTTGCTAGACAGCAAGACTTGACAAATCAGATGGGATAGTTTCAAGTCTTGCTGTAATTGCGACCGCTACGCCCCCAATGGGTTCAAGTCGCGGCTTTGGCCGCCAACGAAACCCCAATGGCCGCGACGCCCAAGCCGGCCACTTCCAAACTTGCGCCTGAAGCCGCGACGACCAAAATAATCCCCGCAATGACCGCCGTCAATGTAAGCTCATCCATATTTCCCACCTTCCTTCTTGCATCCAAATTTCCAATTCAACCCTAAGTCACTCGCAACTGCTTTTTCGTCTTATCAGAAGCCCAAACGCGTCACGTGCATCAAGAAGACCAAGACGACTCCCAGGATGCCGCCAATAGCCACCACGCCCACGGATAACCACGTGATGGGAATACCGACGTTGAATCCGACGTTCATCAAGAAGAACGCGACGATGCCCAGAATCGAGTTGCCGATGATCGCCAACGGATTCGAGATGAACTTCCAAATCAGGTAAAGGAAGAACAATGCCACCAATACCGCGCCGACTTCAAAAAATATCGCCATAATCACGTCACCTCGTTTTTGAATTTTCCATCTTGGACTTATTTTTTCAACACGACAAAATAGCCGTAACCGCCTACGGCCGCAATGATTCCAAGAGCAATCAATGCGTAGACGAGATTCGCTGTCGGCTCAAGCAGCGTGCGCAAAGTCGGTCTTTCTTCAGTTGTCTGCCCGATTCCGCTGGTGCCCGCCGTTTTGTTGCTTTCGGCTTTTACCGTAGCTTTCGGAGTCGCGCCGATTCCGCCAACCGTCGGCCTAACTTTAAGCGTGTCAGTCGGAGTTGCCGAAGGCCCAAACGTTGGACTAGGAGTCAGCGCCGGTTTGCTTGTAGGTGTGGCCGTCGCGCTCGCGGATGGCAAGGGAGCCGGCGTAGTCGGATCCGCGTTTCTAGAGGGGTTTGCCGTAGGTGTGGGCGTCGCGTTTGCCGATGCATTTGCCGTAGGCATGGGAGTAGCGGAACCGCCCGATCCGCTTGAAAGTGTGACGGCATTCGCGTCCAACGTCACGGCAGTCTGGGCCAATGCCCGACCGTTCAGTTTGGCCCCCGTATTGATGGCAATCGACGTCTGGGACAAGATGGTTCCTTTCATGTCCGCAGTCGTGCCCAAGGTCGCTTGTCCAAATAGCTGCCAGAACACGTTCTTAGCCTGTGCCCCTCCGGCAAGCGTGACAATAGCCCCGTTGCCCACGTCTAGATTCTGGGCGATTTGAAAAATCCACACGTCATCCGGACCACCCGAGAGCGTCACGCCCGTCGGAATCATCACTCCGGTGCCCCACTTGTACAATCCAGGCCCGATGGTCATGCCGTCGATATTGCCGGCACCCAGCTCCGTCGCGGTCGGGTTCGAGCGGCCTGCCGCGTCGGTATACGCCGTTTCCATGTCGCTGATGGCGGCAGTCATCTTCGCCGGAGTCGGTGCAGTATAGTCCGCCGCATACGCTTTGCCCGTGAGCAATGACGACGTGGCGTATTCGTTGGATGAATGCATGATCAGCCCGAAACCGGTAATGGCCGTGCTGTCGATTGGGCTGACGCCGATGTCGCCGACGATGGAGGTCGTTCCGGTAGTCGAAATACCGGATTTGGACAGGATCGCGAAACTTCCCGCCGTTCCAAGATTTACCGGGGCAGGCCCCGCTGCGCTGACGGCGGTGGCTAGGAACAGGCCAAATATGATCAACCCTACTAGGGTTTTGTCCGACATGAAAACGCCTCCCACTTCAACTGATGCTGACTCTAATCCGACTTCTTGGGCTTGCCGATGAATCCTCCGACTGCATTTCCGACCTTGTGGCCGGCCTTTCCAACGGCTTTTTCGCCCGCTTCACTGACCTGGCCGATGCCTTTGGCCGTACCGCGCACGGCTTGACCCGCCAAGTCTCCCCCGATGCTGCCGGCTTTGGTCACGGCATGCCCCGTTACGCGGCCCGCCGTTCCAACGGCTTTGCTGGTTCCGCGCACGGTCTTGCCCAAGACTTCCCCGCCGGCGCTGCCCACGTTTTCAACAATCTTGACCCCGCCTTTCACCGCGTTGCCAACGGCTTTTGCCGCCACCCTCACGGTTTGGGTCCCTTGTTCCTGGATCGAATGCTTGGTCTTTACCGTCTTCATGATGCTCATTCCTCCTCGACTATTTTCCATTGCCTGGCTTTGCTCTGGCAATTTTTCATTGGTTTCACCTTACGGCTTACGTAGGAATACGACGTACCCCAACGCGCCCAACACCACCAACCCGATGCCGATGGCCAGCGGGTTCGCGGCCGTATCCGTAACCAATCCGGTAAAGCTGGCCGGAACGACCGTTGCACTGGCTTGCGCGCTCGGATTGGCACTCGCATCCGGGCCAATGCCTCCAGTATTTGTACTGGGTCTAGGCGTTACCGTGGGGGTTACACCTGTTGAACTCGGCTGCGCCGAAGGGCGTGGCGTGGATGGGAATCCCGGGCCGCCAGTGGCCGAAGACGGGCTGGGCGTCGATTGGACATTCGAGGTCGCCGTCGGTGATGAACTGGGCGTGGCACCCGTTCCCCCTCCAGATCCGCCTGAACTGCTTGGAGTCGGTGTCAGGGTATACGTTGCGAACTCCGTGAAATGCTTGGTCCAGATAACCAAGTCCGCCCCTGCGTTCATCGTACAGTCCGCTCCAGCGGCCAGCGCATCACCTACCGCTTGCGAGTCGCTCGCACACGTGGCCGTAATCTCGGTAAACGACGTTCCGTTTCGGGAATAACCCACGCGTTTTCCGGCCTCTCCGGAAATCAAAATCCGCACGCCCTTATCGAACGTCAACGCCATGCTGGAGCCCATTGAAAGCACCAACGAAGTCGTCGAAAGGAATCCGCTTGGCGGCGTAATGGCTACGCTTGAGGCGGCCATTAATGTCGGCGCCGACAGCGTTCCATCCCACCCATTGCCCGAAATGGTCGTATTGGCCGGAATCTGCACGTAGTACATGCCGCTGGATGTGTTGCGGTTCATGGAAAACGCGGCCCCGAATCTCACGATCGTAGCACCGCCGTTCGCCTCCGAAACCAACGAGTAGTTAAGGAAAACGGGCTTCGACCCACTGACGCTCGGATCGATGGTCAGGTTTTGAGCCGAGGACGTGTTCAGGAACAAGACCTCGATAATCGTGCCATTGACCAACGTGATTCCGGAATCGGCTATCCATTGGCTGGCGTTCGGCGTGAAGTTGAATACCACAAGGTACTGCGTATTCGATCCCGCGCTGAAGTTCTGCGTCTGGTTGAACTCGAGAGTGAGGTTGTACCGTGCCGCAACCACGTAGGTTGACGTGTTCGATACGGACGCGCCCGTGGCGACCTGCGACCCGTTGATCTTCAACGCCAACGTGCCTTCAGCAAGCGGCTTCGAGCCGCTAATCACGGATTGGTTGCCGATGCCCATGGCCTTGTTCAATTGGAATCCGTCGATGAACAGATTCAGGGTCATCGAGGCGCGGTTGATGGTCAGGTTGGTCGGGTCGCTTGAAGCGGCCGTCCAGTTCGCGCCCGCGCTTGAATTCACCCGAATCAAGTACGTTCCCACTGCATGCGTCATGTTGATGATTTTGCTTCCAACGCCTGCGTCAACGCCATCGATCGATATCGTGCAGGTAAGGTCGCTTGCTCCGACTGCCGGGCAACCGATCGCACTGACGTTCGTCGCCGTCGTGAAACCGATGCTCCAATTCGCCGAGCTGTTCAGCGAAAGCGTCGGCGTGCCGCGGCTGACGTTGACCATCGTGGAATTCGATGCGAATGCATAGTTCGCCGTATCCGTGATGTTGATAGTCAGGTTGTAGCTGCCGACTCCCAAGGGCGTCGTGTTCAAGCTGCTGGCATTCGTCGCCGTGCCATTCATGTAAAGCACGGCAGTGGGATCATTGCATGATGCCGTTACGTTGAACGTGTAAGGATAGTTCACCGACGCGTTCAAGACCTGGATCGAGCACGAGCCGTTCGTCTTGACAATCGTGGTGACGCCGCCGGGCGCGTTGACGCTGTTGGCATCCAACGTGACCGCGGTCTGTGATAATGCACGTCCGTTCAGAGTCGCGCCCGTGTTCAGGACGATTGCGGTCTGATCCAGGATGTTGCCATTGAATACGGCGGTCGTGCCGATAGTGGTCTGATCGCCCACTTGCCAGAAGATGTTCTGGGCCTGCGCACCGCCGCTTAGGATTACTTGCTTGCCCGACGCGATGTCAAGTGTTTGTGCAATTTGGAAAATCCATACGTCCGTCGAATTTCCCGACAAGGTGACGTCGGTGGGGATGGTGACGCCGGTGCCCCACTTGTACAGTCCGGGGACCAGGGTCATACCGCCGATGTTGCCCGCGCCCAATTCGGTAAAGTCCGGCAACGTTCGTCCGGCCGCATCGGTATACGCCGTCTCCATATCACTCACGGCCGTGGTCATGGCCGAGGGCGTCGGAGGCGCGAAATTGGAGGCATAGACGCTTCCATTGACGAGACTTGACGTCGAGAATCGGTTCGAGGAATCGGCAATCAGGCCGAACCCTGTGATGGCGGTGTGGTCGATCGGGCTGACGCCGATGTTGCCGGTGATGGCCGTAGTTCCTGTGGTGGAAATCCCGGATTTCGCGAGAATAACGAAACTGCCCGCGGATCCAAGATTCACGGCTGCAGGCCCTGCCGCGCTCACGACGCTTGACAGAAGAATGCCCAATACGAATAAACTCAGTACGTTTTTGAATTCCATTATTCATCACCCTCAATTCAGATTCTTTTTCGGTTGCCGGATGAATCCATCCACGGCCCGTCCTGCCTTGCTTCCTGCTCGTCCCATGTCTTCGGCCAGATTACAGCTGGCATTGGAAATGATTTTTACCGCGTTGTGGATCGCCGTTCCAATGGCCATCCCGGCTTTTTGGCCCGCATTTTCCGCGTGCCGTAATGAACCGCGTCGTTCATGCCCCGCGGCGCTTTTCACGCCCGGGGTCGCTTTTTCCCGCACCGCCCGAATCTTTTTTCCAGTTTTCATCTTTGGATTCCCCACGTCTTTGTTTGCCCGCCAGGCTCGTACCGGTTCACCTTGCTCAGTATCCCCATCGCATCATTCCCGTGCTCGCGAGAACCATGTACAGGATTACCAGCACGACCAGGAGCAGGACGATGTCGCTCAAGTCGAAATGGATGTCGCCGACCAGGTCAAATGCCATCAGTCGATCTCCTCAGCGTCGTCTTCCCAAC
The DNA here is from genome assembly GCA_016188965.1 of Microcaldota archaeon. Classification (GTDB taxonomy): domain Archaea; phylum Micrarchaeota; class Micrarchaeia; order Norongarragalinales; family Norongarragalinaceae; genus JACPGT01. The sequence continues at coordinate 324,823 of JACPGT010000002.1, forward strand.
GGATGCGCTTGCGATGTCGTGGCTTGGACGCCTTTTTCCTCAATCGTAGTCACTGTCTTGGTCACTTTCATCGTCACTACCCCCATACCGGTTCCAACTGCCCGATTTCTTGGCCCGACTTGATTTTTTCCACTTACCTGACATCCGCATTCCCCTCATCGCATTCCACTTTTTTGAAAATGCAACACCGCTCCAACCAAGGCGATGCCCAAACCGACGGCAAAGTACCCCAATCCGGGCAAGTCCAATGCCGCCTCCAAATAACGGCCTGCGCCGAATCCCATCCAAATCACTCCGGTAATCAGAAGGCTGGCGGTGAGCCCCGCCCGTATCAGCACCGGGGCCGCCCGCTCCAGACCTTCTTCAACCCCGCATGCGACCGAGTTTGAAATCTTTTCCTCCACAATGGCCGAAACGCTCACCACGCTGCGGATGCCGTCGACAAATGCCCCGATGCCCTTGAGAAGGTCCATGCGTTATCAGTTCCTCTTGGACAACAGCGTGCCAATGATGACTCCGCCCGCAAAAGCGCCCAATACGAACGCCCACGGGTGTTCCCGGATCATGCCTTCCGCATTCTGCTTCTGCTCCAAGGCGTATTCCTTCGCATCATTCGCGTAACCGCTTGCCGTATGGACCGCCTTGTGCAATTCGTTTTCCATGTTTTGCTCCACTTGTCTTGCTGCCATATCCATTCCACCTCGATTTTTCCGTCCTTTCATTTCCATTCCTATCGCCCCCATCGTCCGGTGGTTTTATTCCCTCCGGATGCCTGCGTGGACTTTTCCGACTCCTTACGAGATTCGGATGGCGTTTCCCACCGTTGCTCCGCCCGTTCCGCTGACGACGACCACCTTGCCGTTGGTTTCAATCGTCACGTTCGCGTTGACCGGAACGATCAGGTTGACGCCCACGTTTCCGTCCACGCCCATGCCCACTTTGACGGACGTCCGCACGCTACCGCCGATGATGCGGATGTTGACGTTTCCCCGTCCGTCCGATTCATCCGGTTCCCGGATTACGGTGGCGTTGCTGCGCGTTTCCAACCGGATTACCGGCGTCATGATGTACTTGCCGTTGCCCGTCATGTGGATGGATTCGTTGGCCGCAAAGTCAAACACGGCCGTAGCCGTGGCATTGGCGCGCACCTGCATTTCGCCCATGATCTTCAGCTCGCCGGACGGCAATTTGGCGTCATGCGATCCATTCGCATCCGTCACCGTGACTTTGGAAATGCCCAGGCGCAGCTGGTCGTAGGTATCCGCGGTCAAGTTCGCATCCGCCAAAGCCATCACGTTGCCCGTAGCGTTCAATTCCAAAAGGTCGAACGTCTTTGAAGTCGTGGATGCGTCCACCCAACCCCGGGTAGCGCTGTGCAAGCGCACTGAATCCACGGTGATGTTCACGCTGGTGATGGTGCCCATCGAGCCTGCCGGGTCGGCGATCCCGATCACGGCACGTCCCGTGCCGCTGGCAAGGATCGTTCCCGCAGTCAGGATCGAAACCTGGCCGTTTGAAGACACGGACAGGTTCACGTCGGCCGGAATCGAGCGGCCCACGCCGACATTGCCGTTGATGTCCATGCCCACTTTGGCATTCATCACGATGTTGCCGCTTGAAACCAACACCTTATTGTTGCCGGTCACCTGCACGTTCGCATCCGTACGCGTCTCCGTCTTGATTACCGGCGCCAGGATGTACGTGCCTTTCCCGGTCAAGTGCAAAGACTCGTCCGCCACGAAGTCGAACAACACACTTGACGTCGAATTGCTCTTCACGACCAAGTTGCCGACGATTTTGACCGTACTGGACGGCATCTTGGCTTCATGTTCCCCTTGGGCATCCGTCACCACGACGCGTGAAATGTGGATGTTCATCTGGGTGTAGGTTCCATTGGCAAGCTTGGCATCCGCCAGAAGCTCGGCGTCCCCACTGGCCCGCAACGTCATCAAGTCAATGGTCTTCGGGGTCGAGGATACCGTAACCCATCCTTGGGCTTCGCTGTGCACCTGGACGCTGTCAATGGTCGTCCTCACGCTGGTGATGGTGCCCATATTGGCCGCGGCATCCTTGGCCGCGAAAACGACCCGCCCATCGCCTGAACTGCTCGCGGTACCCGAACTTCCAACGCATCCGAACAACAACAATGCGGCGAACAAAACCCCAAACAAGACCATTTTTGAACCCGATTCCACTTCAAACCACCCAAAACCTTTTCGACTTCCTGCGCCCACGCGCTCTCTTTCTTTTTCCAACTTTCCGCAACGGCTGCGTTTTTTTTCTGTTTCTATATTGTAAATAAAAAATCCGGGGCCCGAACGACCCCGGTTACGATGCTTCCTACGTTTTCATGATGCGCTTGCCGGCGGCCCGATTCCGGACGCGGCCTTTCCCGCCCTTGCCTTTTGCGGCGCGCCGAATCGCGGCGGCCATCCGCGTTCCCCTGGTTTTTTTCATCAATTATACACCTCGTGATCCGAAATCCCCGATTGGGGCGGGTTTTAATTCCCCCGATTGCTGGTTGAACGCTGCGTCCGCGTCTGCTCGACATGCTGACCCGGCTTGTACCGGCCGCTAGACTTGCTGCGGTTCTGATCGGACGTCGTCGTCGTGCTTTCACTGCTGCTGCGCGATTCCATGCCGCTACCGTAGAAATACCCGGCAATGAACATCAGAATCGACAGGACAATCAACAATGCAGGCAAGCCGACGTAGATGGCCGGCAGAAGCAAGCCGGGAATGTCCGCTTTCAGCTGGATCAATTCGTTCGGCATCGTCACGCCGCACGCTTGCAATTTCGCGGCCTGTTCCGTAGACGCGAACGCCACGGCGGCATTCACGATGCCAGTCGTGTAACTGACGACCATGATGGTCGTTGAGGCAATAAGCAAAATGACTGTCAGAACAAGGATTCCTGATATCGCGTTATTCTTACCCATACCGTACCATCTCCATTATTTTCCAAATTCTCCTACAGCGATTGCCCTTTGACCAGCCTCACGACGATGAGGATGACGGCAATGACCAGCAACAGGTGGATCAAACTCCCGACGGACGAGGCAAACGACAAGCCCAGCGCCCAGAGTACCACCAAAATCAGAACCAACGCAACAACCCAATCCATGATCCATCAACCCGACAACAAGTCCCGCAGACTAGTCTGCGATTCAACTGCGCTCTGGCGTGCTTTCTTCAGCCGCCCGCGCTCGCTTTCAGTGCTTTGGTGGTTCGTCCTAGCGTGCCACTTTTTGCCCAAGTATAGAATGCTTCCCACGCCCAAGGCGCCGGCCGTCCAGACCAATGCAACGAACCACTCCATTTTCCCCACGTTCCCCTTCCAGGCCCGGCCGCTTTCAACGGCCCGCTTGAATCCCAACTCGTTACTTTGCTTATTTTCTATTACTAATGTAACATCCTATGTACTATATATGGCCTTGTATCGCTTTCGTTTACAGATTCAGAGCCGGGCGTACGCTGGACGGTAAAAAAACGACGCGGGTTTTTGCCGCGGATCAGAGGTAATACTTGAAGTTCTTCTCAAAAAGCGCGGTGAACTTCGTGTAGTCCGCCGGGTGGGCACGTATCTGCGCCTCGTACAACGTCGTGATCAAGTCGTACGCCTTCTTTTGCTCGGCGTTCAGAGTCTGCATCAGCACGGGTTTTCTCCGGTACGCCTCGGTCTTCCAGGCCACCGAAAGCACGGCATCCATGATCTTCCAGATTTTTTCCTTGGAAATCGACTCAATCCGTTCGGCCGCTTTTATCGGATTTGCCTCGTTCTTTGCACAGAGGAAGTAATAGTTGAATTTCGAGCCGACCAATTTGGAAAACTCCGGCGAGCTGGTCACGTTCCAGATTCCGGTCGAAAACGGCGTCAGGAACGGGTCGTTCACCAGCCCATGGCGCTCGTCGTAATGGATGAAGTACTGGCGCCAGATCGCCTCGAGGTTCGCCTCGGTCAGGTAATACTTGTGGATGGCAGAGCCGAAAAACAAGTCTCCGGCGTCGAGTTTGTCAATGGAAAGCAGGTTCTTCACGCCCAATTTTTCGAAGCGCTCGCGCCAATGCTTCTGACCTGCCGATTTGATGCCCAACATCCGGCCAATCTGGCCTTTGGTCATGCGCTTGGGCATGGACCAGATTAGGGCCAAGAGAATCTCCTCATCCGTGTAATTGGCGGCTTTCGGCATTTTCTTCACGCTCTCCCATACGATTACTTAGTATCTTACACCCTATTACTTAATAGGGACATGTGTTCGGGATGGGCATTTGGCGCATTAATCCCCTGCGGGTTTGTTCATGTGCCCTTGAAGTGGCCGAATCACCCTCATTTCATCCCCAAACTCGTTTTTTCAACCGAAATGGTGCTTATTTCACGCCCGTTCGGGGGCAGCCATTTGGCGGATCGAATCCCTTCGATGCTTCGTATTCCGGCAGGTCCAAGGCTTATTCTATATGTTAGACTACTATTATGCTATGAATTTAATTCACAGGCTTCAATTGCGCGATTACTTGTTCTGGGCCGTGGTCTTGGGTCTCATCGCACTATCGGCGTTCATGGTCTTGCCGTTTGTCACCGCCATCATATCCGCCTACATACTGGCTTACCTCGTCCGGCCGCTGTTTCTCAAATTAAGGACGCGTTTCAGCACGCCGGTCTCCGCCCTTGTCTGCATGTTGATCGCCATCGTCCTCGTGATGGTGCCGATCGGTTTGATTTCGCTGGAGATTTTCAACCAAGTCTCCGACGTGTCCAAGGACCAGGGTATTTCCAAAATCATCGACGCGTTTGTGGCGCAGCCGTTTTTCAAAAGCGTCCATGTTGATACGGCGGGCCTCAAAGCATGGATTACGCAAACCGTGGACGACCTGGTCAACTCCGCGTTCCAATCCATCCCCCATTTTGCCTTGGGACTTATCATCACGTTGAACGGCATGTTCTACCTGTTGTGCAATTGGGATGCGTTGGTCCTGCGTTTGAAAAAATACCTCCCTTTTCGCAACAATGAGAAAATCATCACGGAACTGGGTGGCACGGCGGATGCCATCATCCACGGCCACGTGCTGATTTCCGTGCTTGAAGGCCTCATCGCGTTCATCGGCTTTTCTTTGCTTGGGATTCCCGGAAGCCTCATCTATGCCGTCCTCATCTTCATCCTGGCGTTCGTGCCCAGCATCGGACCGCTACTGGTTTGGGCCCCGTTGGCGCTGTATTACGCGTCCATCGGTCAAATCTCCACTGCTGTCGGAGTCTTCCTGACCGGCCTGATTCTGATGATCGGTATTGAATTCATCTTTTACACCCGATTCGTCGGCTCGCGCGCCCACATCCACCCGTTCATCATGCTGTTGGGCGTGCTAGGCGGCATCGGCGTTTTCGGGATTTTCGGCTTCATCATCGGCCCCCTGTTGCTGGCCAATTCCATCGAAATCATCGAATTGGCGATAGAATCCCATAAGAAGAACTGAGGCCGCCTCATCAAGCCGAACTCATTTCCGGAAGTCTGCGCTTTTTTTGCGCGCAGCCCTCGACTTCACGGACCAATTCCCGCGTAATTAATTATCTTCGGAATGTACATTGGTATATGGCGAAATCCTTGCTCGTTCGTTTTGCCGGCGTCCTCTTCAACGCCCTCAAATGGCTTGTTATCCATCTCTTTAGCCTGCTCAAATGGCTCGTTCTGGCCGTATGGTCGGCCTTGACGTGGCTCTTCCGCATCGGCAAACAAGCCGCGACGGCAGCAAAAGCGGCGCACGCCGAATCCAAACGCCCCTCTTCCAGTGCCTCGTTTGAGGCGTTGTCCGATGTCCAGTCCCTTCAAGGCGACTTGACGGCTTTTGAAAACGGGCTTTACGCGCGCAAAAGCGCCATCGGCCTCATCTTGGGCGCCCGCGGCACCGGAAAATCCGCGTTAGGCATGCGCATCCTGGAAAACGTTTCAGCCCGCACGAGCCGACCCGTGTACGCCATGGGGTTTGACCGCCTGACGCTGCCGCAATGGATGCAAACCGCGGAAAACCTGGCCGATGTGAAAAACGGAGCCTTCCTATTGGTGGATGAAGGTGGCATCACGTTTTCCTCCCGCAGCTCGATGTCGTCGGCCAACAAACTCTTAAGCGAACTGCTCCTCATTTCGCGTCACAAGGACATTTCCGTCCTGTTCATCTCGCAGAACTCCTCGAACCTGGAAGTCAACGCCATCCGCCAAACCGACTACCTCCTTCTCAAACAGCCTTCTTTGCTCCAGCTGGGGTTTGAGCGAAAGAACATCCGCGACATCTACGCCGAAGTCAAGACTTCATTCGATGCGCTTGCCAAAAGCCACCGAGGCCTGGTCTACGTCTATTCCGACTCCTACCGCGGCTTTGCCGAGAACGGTTTGCCCTCATTCTGGACCGAACGCGTCAGCAAGGCCTTCAAGAACAAGGCAAGCGGACAATAGGCGGATTGCGATTCACGCTTCGATTACCGTATGCATCGCGCCTTTTTCCTTACGGAAGGAAATCGTCGCCTGTTCGAAGAAGTTCTGGCCGATGATGGGCATCTGAACCTTGTTTTCCGCCGACATGACGTAGAACGAAAGCAGGAATTCCTTACCGATACCCTCGACGCGGATGGCAACTTCCTTAGTCACGCCGATGATTTCCAAACAGTTCTTACCGCAGACGCCTTCGCATTTGTTGTCCGTGAATCTCTGACGGAATTCCAACTCCTCGTGCTGCCGGAAAGCCTCCGATACCAACGAAACGCTTGCTCCTGAATCAATCAAGCACAACACGTTCTTTCCTTTCGGAAAGTCGAACGGAACCAACGGACGCGCCGGAACGCCATACTCCAGCGTAACGAAGGGAAAAGAACGGATTCCCATGCGGCCCACCGTTCAATAGACGTACGCCGACTTTGGATTCCGAGGTATCTTGACGATCAGGAAATCCTTGCTTTCCAAAAACGGCGAAAGCTTGGCGTATTCCTTTGAGTGAGACTTGACGCCGGACGGGCCGATGGCCAGCCACTGATCCTTATACTTGCTACCGAGCTTCGGACCATTCTTCTGCAGCCACTGCATGGCTTTCTGGACTTTCTTCATCATATCTCATTTCAACTCCGCGTCATATATTGCCTCCCATCCGCTTGCCTTTTTCTCACAATAAAAACCTACTCGGACCTACTGGCCGGTGACAATCCAAATGATAACCATCATCGTGGTTATTTTTCATTAAATCAAGTTACGGTCGGCGTTTGCAACTTGCTTGCCGGCACGAAACCCATCTCTATGACCGGCTTGGGTGCACTTTGGCCGTTCATGAATTTCACTACCCTATCGTCCACCATGGCGTGGCGCTTCTCCACTGGCTTTTCCAAGGTAATGCCTTCCAATGACCGGCACCGACTTAACGCGACGTAAAGTTGTCCCGGTGCGAACGTGCCTTGCGTCAAATCCAGTCTTACGCGGTCGAACGTCTTGCCTTGGCTCTTATGGATGGTCAGAGCCCACGCCAAACGCATCGGAAATTGGACGCACGAACCGATGGACTGGGCCTTGATTTTTCCGGACGCCACGTCCAAGACCTGCTTGCTGACGTCCCACTTGTACTTTGGGACGTCCACCGCGTTGCCATCCTCCAGACGCACCCGCACGAACTGCTTGCCTTCTTCATCCGTGAAAAACGCCGTGACTTTTCCCATGGAGCCGTTGACCCACCGGCCCTTGACGTCGTTGTTCAACATCATGACTTGGCAGCCCACTTTCAGATTCAACGTCTGCGGCGCGGGCTGCACGTCCAACCGCCCGCTGATAAAAGAATCCGACCGGTACAGCCGGCCGGGAAGCAATTCCAGGTTCCGCTGGTTGATCTCATCCGCCACCCGGTTCACCGTCGTCAACGTGACGTCCAACCCGCCGCCCAAACCGGCCTGCACCCGTTCATTGAGCAACGCCAATTGCTCGTCGCTCAGCGTGTTGTTCCGGATGGCGTTCAAAATGTCCAAAAACGCGGCGTCCTTCTGGCGGTGTACCTTTTCCAACTCCACCCGCTCGAACTCCGCCTTTCGGAACGCCTCGGAATCGAAGAAGTACTCGCTGGCATAACGCGCTTTGAACGCCTCCCGTTCCCCACTCACAAGCACCGGCGGCAACTGATACAAATCTCCGACCAAGATGACCTGAACGCCGCCAAACGGTTTGGACCCATCCCGACCGTTCAAACGCAGGAACTTCTCCACGCAATCGAACAAATCCGCCCGCACCATGGATGCTTCGTCAATCACCAGCGTATCCAGCAATGCATACGCCGCCCTTCGTTTCGCCGACACCTTTTTGACCTTGTCCGGATGCACGTCGGGCTTGAACTTGAAAAACGAATGAATCGTCTCGCCCCTTACATTGAGGGCGGCAATGCCGGTGGGCGCCACCACGGCCACCTTCTTCCGAGTCTCCGACCGGAACTTGGCCAGGAGAGTCGACTTTCCCGTGCCCGCCTTACCAGTCAGAAGTACATGCCCGCTCCCCTTCTCCAGTTTGTGCAACGCCAACACAAACTCTTCGGTGAGTTCGATATCGGGGTTGCTCGCAATGGCTTTGGGCGGGACCTTAGACGCGACGGGAAACGCGGAAAACGAAGGAGGGTATGACGCGTTAGACGAGCGCGTCGTCGCGCCCGGCTCCAATACCGACTCCGAGTAACGCCTCGGATAGGTCGGGTGACGGTTCAACGCCTGCATATGACTCAATTGGCTCAAGAACGAATAAAAGGAAGAAGAGTAGGTGGCCGGTGACAACTTCTCTACTACGCTTATTACTTTCCGGTAGGCTTAAATCTGTTGTCTAGGAATCAAACTAACATGGCAAAAAATTATCAAAAAAATTCTGGAAATTATAAAAATTCCGGAAAAAACCTTGGGAACGCCATAAACATTAGCGGCAATAACAACTCCGTAGTATTGAAACAATATCGACGAAAAAAAGAAACGCCTGTGAGCGTTGGAGCAAATGACTCATACAATTGGGCACTGGACTTAGCAAAGTTCTTTTTCAAGTTACTCGGCAAGAACTATATTCCGACTTTCGCTATCGTTTCAGTATTGTCGGGAATAATCGCAGTTGTGAGCATTTTCAAGCCAACTCTTTTTGGTTTTGCATTCAGCGAGATTATCGCAGCGGAGAATAGCTGGCCGACCGGCATTTCCTTGGTCTCTTTAGCTGTTTCGATTGTATTTTTGCGTCTACCTGAAAAATCGACTTGCCCAAAATGTCGCGTACCCTTTTCGATGTTTGAATCTGATCGGCATTTTATAAAAGAGAAGGAAATTGGCAATGATCTTGTGCGCAATTACAAAGTATTTGAAGAATGTGACAACTGCGGATTCAAAGAAAACTATCCTTTTGTCGAAAAAGATACGATAAATTGATTCTAATATTGCCCGTCGTAAAGCGACTTAGTGTTGTGCGACGATTCTTTTTTTTATTTATACCTCAAGAACGCCCCTAATCCTCTGAAGGTCGCGTAGAATTGGGCGCCTTCGGCGGTGTCTTTGGAGATGAATTCGACTGGGACACCTTGCTGCTCGGCGAGGGCCAGGAGGTCTGCCATGACGTCTTGTTCGCCTTCCTTGGAACCGGCTCCGCCTTTGACTTCAAACTTGCCGCCGCAGGAACAGTCTTGAGGCGTGTAGGATTCGCCGTACACGATCTTTTCCTTCTTGCACGCGCCGCACACTACCGTGAACTTTTTTAATTCCAGGCCTTCCGTCACCAAAAGGCGTTCGATCTGCTTGTTCTGAAGCTTCGCCTGGATGTCGGTTAAGCCGTAGGCCGCCATGCCGCTGGTGGAGACTTCCCGCATGAACCGATCCATGAGCTTCTTTTCCAACACGGCTTCCTGGCCCGCGATGATCTCATCAGATTTTTCCAAGGTTTCGCGGATGCCATATTCGTCGGTATAACCCGTGTCCACCACGCCGAGGATCTTCAGTTGGTAGTTCTGGGGGGATTGTTTGACGAAGTCGTGTTTCGCTGGTCCGGGGCCGCCGACGATGACGCCTTTGAAGTTCTTGATCCCGACAAAGGCATTCATGGCCTCGCCGATGCGGGTGTAGTAGTATTCCACGGCTTCGGTGTGCAGGCGGGAGTACCTGGCAGCGCTCTGTCCTCCCTTACTTACTTTTTGATGCGCCGTGGAGTTGAGTTGTTTGATGATCTTGATTTTCTTGCCCTGCAGTAAAGCAACGGTGGCTTCCTTGCCGTCCATGACGACCAAGCCGTAGGTGTCGGTCGAGTCGGCCAATTCTTCCAGCGGTTCGGTCACGAACGTGCTTTCGCAGCGGTAGAACTGCGTGTTCAGCGGCATGGGAGGTTCCAGGACGAAGAGTTGGATGTCGGTGCGGCCTTCGACTTCCGAGATGTTGCCGCAGAACAGGGCCATGCCGTTTTCGGGCGTCTTCTTGTACATCTTCAACTCGTTCAAAATCCGCTCCAAAGCGCCTTGGACGTTCTTTTGGGTGGTTTTCGACTTGATGTTGGCGGCTTGGCCGTATTCGTCGCGCAGTTTGGCCGCCGTTTCGTGGATGGGGTAGCCGGGCGTGATGTAGACGGTGACTAACTCGGTGCCGCGTCCGCGGAATTTTTTGAGCGTCTCGATCTTTTTCTTGAAGTCGAATAAGGCTTTGCTGTTGTCGGCCATGTTGAACACTAAGCTTTTGAGTGCATGTAGGATGCCGGACGCGTTATTTATGGGTTTTTAGAGGGACTTGTGGCGTGGTTTGGCGACGTGTTCCGGGGTGTGTTCGGCGGAGAAGATGCGCTGCAGCAGGAAAATGCGGTTGGCGAGGAATTCGAATAAGGCGCAGGAGAGCAGGACCAAGGCGACTTCCTGGTTAAACGCAAGGGAGGCTAGGCCGATGACGGCAAGAATCAAATCCAAGAATCCGGTCCGGGCGCTATCTTCCAGCATGAATGTATGGTAATTTCCGTGGATACTTATAGTTTGTGCAAATCCGGTTTGTCTTAAAGCGGCTCTGCAGCTATTTGTTGCAATGCGGATGGGGCGGAAACGATGAAAACACGGATGAAGGCGCATTCAAAATTCGCTATCAACCTCCAGCCGCTTGTCGAGCTTGCGGTTCAGTGCGATAAGCGCCTTTTGGCCGTTTGGGCGTTGGAATGCGCCGAGCGCGTTTTGCCCGTGTTCGAAGGAGCGCATCCGACCGATTTAAGGCCCCGCATGGCGCTGGAGACTTTACGGGCCTGGTCTAGGGGCGAGTGCAACGTGACGCCCGCTCGGAAGATAGCGTTGCAGGCGCATGCCGCGGCCCGGGAATCAAAAGGAAAAGCGCGTTTTGCCGCAAGGGCTGCAGGCCAGGCCGTTTCCGTGGCGCATGCGAAGATGCATGCGGTGGGCGCGGCGTATTACGCGGCTCACGTCTTTTCTGGCGAGCAGATGTGGCAGTTGGAGCGGCTGCGGGATTTGATGCGGCGGGCGGTTAGCTGCAACAATCCTTGTACATGCCCGACAAAATAGTCGAGGTTTTCTTTCTAGCAAACGGCGCGAACGTCCCGGAAGTTTTTCGCGGTTTTCTGTAAGGTGAACCCGTGATGACGCGGGTCGTCCGGGTTTTTGGCTCAACGGCTTATTTTTTGGCGTTTTTCCATAATTCGTCGAAGTAGGCCGCGAAGCTGTCGCGGACTTTTGGGTCTTGGACGACGAAGCACGCGAGGGTGGAGCCGATTACGTTGATCAGGACGGTGTCGCGGTAGATTTCGATCCAACTGGCGGTGGCGACGGGGTTCCGCATGTAGCGGACTTGGCTAAGCCGGAGTTTTTCGCGTTTTTTGCCGTAGGGCCGCGCGTCGGCGTTGTAGATGATTTGGAGCGCGCAGCCTTTGGCTTCGCGTCGGTGGTGGAAGTCCAGCAGGAACGCTTCCATCCGTTCGTTGGCCGCCGCGGGAGCGCCTTGGACGCGCATCACGTCGCCAGGCGCCATGTCGGCCAGGATTTTTTCGCGGAGGAGCCGGAAGGCATGGATGCCTTCGTGCATGCCGGCGTGCATGGGTTCCTGGGGCCGGATGGCGTTCAGTGCGGGTACGACCGCTTCGATCCTGCGGCGTTTTTCCTCGACGACGTCCAGCAGGGTTTCTGGCGGGAGGGCTTGGTAGTAGTGCCGTGCGTTGCGAACGATGGTGGATACCAGGCCTTTTTCAAGGAGGCGTTCCAATGCGGCGTAGGCGCGGGAGCGGTGCAGTCCGGTCTTGCCGGCGAGGGGTCCGGCGGTGGTCGGCCCGCTTTCCAGGAGGCCGACGTAGGCGGCCGTCTCGTTTTCCGTCAGGCCCAAGCCGCGCAACGCATCCCATTGGCCCCGGTCCATATGCTTTCTTCTGGACCCGGCTTAAATAAAAATGTTGTCCTATTTGGGAGGACGAAAATTAATAGGGGGTTGGGCTCACCATCGGCTCATGACGTCTTTCCAGGATGCGTTCTCCGAGGGCACCATCGTAAGCCTCGTGTTTGTCCTCGTGTTGGGGGATTTCTTCGTGGGAACGGCGGGCCGGGCTTCCGACAGTTTCTGGGTCTGGTCGCTTGGTTCAATCATAGCGGTGCCCATGGCGGTTCTCAAGGGTCTTTCGGGAGTCTTTCCGCTTTTCGGCCCGGTGGCGGCGTTGCTTGCGCTGGGTCTTTTCGTCCAACTGAAGGATTCGTTGGGAAGCGGCGTCTACGCCGCGATCCTCATCGGCGCCGTCCTCTTGGGCCTGGGCGTCTGACGGTGCTTACGTGGTTCCGTTGGCCGCGTTGGCGGTCTGGTTGCGGATGGCGGCGAGGATTTCGGGCGGCAGGGTGGGTTCGGGCAGGCCTTTGCAGAGTTCGGGACGCAGGTCGCAGATGGCGCGTTGGAGTTGGTCTGCGTCGCGGACTTTGGTGATGTATTGGCAGTCGATGACGAATGTGGGCGCGCCGGTGACGCCGTAAAGGTCGGCGGCGGCTTCGCTTTCGTCCAAGGCGGCTTCTCCATTCTGTTCGATGCAGAGGGCTCCGTCGGATTGGGTGAGGTTGAGCACGTCGCGGTTCTCATCCAGCGTGTGGATGTCCAGGCATCGTTGTTGGAGGGCCAGTTTGTCGCCGAATTTGAGGCGGGTCGCGTTGGCGGCGTCGCCGGAGAGCGTGGAGAACTGCGCGTCGCGGCCAGCGTCGTTGTAGCGCGTGCCGTTGGCATAGTACACGGGCCGGCAGAATGCGCAGGTGGGCGAGTAGAATTCTTCGACGTTGACTTTGCCGGATTCCTGGCAGCTGGTGTTCTGGATGACTTTGGCCGTGGCGGGTGGGTAGGCCGTCACGCCGTCGTCGGATTCCTGGAGGGCGAATTGGAGCTGGGCGAGGGAGTTGAAGAAGCCGACGAGTTTGGAGTTGGACGACAAGTCTGATTTGCCGGCGAAGAAGACCGGGACGTTGCGCACGCCGGAAGCCAAGGCGGCGCGGGGGTTGTCCTTGATGTCGACGACGTTGAGGCCGATGCCTTGCTGGGCGAGGATCTGGCGGGTCTGGTCAACGCTGTTGAGCATGTAGTTGTTGTTGCAGAAGGTACAGGATGAATCGTAGAACAGCACGACTTTGGCCGTGACTTGCAGTTCCTGGATTTTCTGCTCGAGGCTCTGGATGCGCGAAGTTAGCGATGAAAGCAAAGCGGCGTTGTTGCCGTTGGACTGCAGGTCGGCGATTTTGGCGTTGAGGGTTCCGAGTTGGCTGAAGGAGTAGAACGAAGAGGCGAGTACGACTACGAGGATGACGGCCAACGCGGCGTAAATCATGGTATTCTGTCCGTTCGTCATGCTGGAAACACCCTGGAAAATGCGGATTGTGTGTTGAAAATACGGGTCGGAAGCGGTTTATATTTTCTTCTTTGGCGTCTTTCTCTCGCAAACCGTTAAATTCGTCTGACGGTTCATGATGTTGGACTCGCGGGGGAGGCCGTTATTCATGAAATGGAAGTGTGGCGTGTGCGGGTACATCCATGAAGGGGACCAGCCTCCGGATCAATGCCCGGTGTGCGGTTCGCCGAAGGAACAATTCAGCGAAGTGGGCTGACGTTCAACCGGTTTGCGTTGTCCGTTCGGAGCCGGTTGCCGTTGTTTGACCCGGTCCACGGCTTTCTTTAGGTCATTCCGATTTTGCCCGGCCTTCCGGCAGTATTAAATCAGTTCCGGGTTTTGTTTTTACTCATGGCCCTTCGCAAGGAGCAATCCATGCCGCATCCGGTCCAGCCTATCTTGGACGCGCTTTCGCCTTTGGGCGTGGAGTTGCATCATCAAGTGGAGCCAAGCGAGCTTGTGGAACATGTCGGGTTGGAAAACCTGCCGGGCGGAATCAAGGCGCGGCTTTCAGGGCAACACTCGGATTCCGTCATCACGTTTTCGTTGGGGGACTCTGCGGATGCCAACACGTTCGTATGGAACGGTGCCAAGCCCACGACGGGGCTGAAACGCGTTGGGTGGCATTTGGCGCGTCTGCATCATTATTTCAGGGCGATGGATGCGTTGGATGAAACGAAGGAATCCTATCGTCACCGTCTTTCTGAAGCGGTTCGCAGCGTCCATCCGGATTTGAAGGTCAACGTGAGTTTCGGTCGGCGTCCGGGCGAGGGTTTCGTTCCGGTCCATCACGTCGTCATCTATTCGGACACGCCACATGGGCGGACGTTCATCCAGAACTTTCATGCGGGAATGCAGGACGTTACCAGCGTGGATTCCTATGAGGCGTGGAAGTCGCGCCCCAAAGGCATCTGGAAATGGCTTTCCGGCATCTTGGACTGAGTCAAGGATTCCCGGCGGGTATTTATTACTCCCCTGACCACTAATAATTTCGATAGCCCCGTCGTCTAGTGGTCAAGGATAGCAGCCTCTGGAGCTGTGGACAGCGGTTCGAATTGTTCGATGGTTAGTATCGGGCACGAAAATCCGCTCGGGGCTATATTTCCAGTATGAATTCATAGGTGATTTCGTGGGACGTATCAAGGGAAGACACATCAAGACGGCTGCCAACGCGCTGATCAAGCACTACGAGGCCCAGTTGTCGGCTGATTTCGAGCAGAACAAGCTCGTCGTCCGCCAGTTGAACCTGCTTCCGGGCAGCAAGAAGGAACGCATGAAGCTGGCCGGCGAAGTGACGTCCATCATGGCCCGCCGCGCCCCTAAGCCTGCTTCGGTTGCTGCCGTAAAACCGCAGGCAAACCCTTAAAACGAAACTTCCCGTAAGCCAATCCGAACGAAAAAACCGTTTTTGCGGCTTGCCGAGGATTCGTGGCTGAAGGCTGCGGTGCGGTTGGAGACTTTGTTGAGGCTTTAGCGTCATGGACCTGATTACCACTCGCACGTTGTCCAAGGCCTTCATCGAGGACATCCTCCAGAAAGCCCAGGGGTACGAGAAAGCCGCGCGAGCGAAGAAGAATTTGACCGTGTTGAAGGGCAAGACGCTGGCCACCTTGTTTTTTGAACCCTCTACGCGTACGCAGATGTCGTTCCAGGCCGCTATGTTGCGCCTGGGTGGCAACTTCGTGGGTTTTTCCGATCCGAAATCCACATCGGCGTCCAAAGGCGAGACGTTGGCGGACACCATCCGCGTAGTGGAAGGTTACGCGCATGCCATCGTAATGCGCCACGCCGTGGAAGGCGCGCCGGCAAGAGCTGCCGAATTGACGGATTTGCCCGTCATCAATGCCGGCGACGGGTCGAACCAGCACCCCAGCCAGGCGTTGTTGGATCTTTTCACGCTCCAGCAGGAAAAAGGCAAGATTGACGGCCTCACGGTCCTTCTCGCCGGCGACCTCAAGTACGGCCGCACCGTTCACTCGCTGATGTATGCCTTGTCGCATTACGACGTGGACATCCAGTTGTTCTCGCCGCCGAGCCTCAAGATGCCGGAGTCCATTGTCAACGACGTCAAGGAGCGCGTGTCGGTCAAGGAAGTGACGGATTTCGGTGATGCGGACGTGGTGTATGCCACGCGCGTGCAGCGGGAACGCTTTGCCGACGCCGAGGAATACCAGCGCAGCTTATACACGATTGACGAGGCGATGCTTTCCAAGATCAAGTCGGATGCCATCATCCTGCACCCGTTGCCGCGCGTGAAGGAAATCGCGCCGGAAGTCGACTTGGATTCCCGCGCCAAATACTTCCAGCAGAGTTTCTACGGCGTGCCCACGCGCATGGCCATCCTGGAAACGCTCATCGGTGCTTCAAATGATTGATCCGAAAGAAAGCGCATATCTGAAAGCCAAGAAGATTGAGACGGGCACCGTGATTGACCACGTGCCGAAAGGCATGGCCCTCAAGGTGCTGCGCGTGTTGGGCATCGAGGATGATTTTCCCGGCACCGTCACCGTCCTGATGAACGTGCCGTCGTCGCATTACGGCTTCAAGGACATCATCAAGATCGAAGGCCGCTTACTGGCAAAGAAGGAAATCGCCAAGATGGCCTTGATGGCGCCAGCGGCCACCGTCAACACCATCCAGAACTTCACCGTGGTGGACAAATACGTCGTGCAGGTTCCCTCCGTTTTGGAAGGCGTGGTCATGTGCCCGAATCCGACGTGCATCACGCGTTCGGAAGGCACGCCGCGGTTGTTGGTCGAAAATGCTTCACCCGTGCGGCTGCGCTGTGCGTATTGCGAGAAAGTCTATGGCGATAAGGACATCACGTATTAATTCACGCAATCGATCGATGTGCGGGGAAAATTGCAGGAGCTGACATTTGCATGTTCCGGGATCGGATGGAGAACGAAGCGCAACTGCGCAACAGCCGCCTCATCTTGGCGTTGGATGAGCCGGATTTCAAGAAAGCCTTCACCGTCTTGAAGAAAAGCGCCAAATACTTGTTGGCCGTCAAGCTGCATCCGGAAATGCCGGCGATTTGGGGCAAGAAACCCGCCGCAATCGTGGCCAAATTCCACCAACTCGTTCCCTTCGTCATCCTTGACGCTAAGCTTGCCGACATCGGTTCCAGCAACGCGTTCAAATCCGAGTACCACTTCCAACAAGGCTACGACGCTATTATTTGTCACGGATTCCCGGGCAAGGAAAGCGTCCAGGCCGTCCAGACTGTCGCCCAATCGCCTGCACTGGCCGTCAGTGGCCCTCGCGGCGTCTTTTTGTTGGCCGCCATGACGTCCCCGGGCCACTTATTTTCCGAAGTCACGGCGCAGAAATTGGCGCAAATGGCGCAAGAGCTCAACGTGGACGGCATCGTCGCACCAGGCAACCAATACGACCTGTTGGCCAAAATCCACTCCTTTGCTCCGCAAATTCCTATCCTGTCGCCGGGCATCGGCACGCAAGGCGGCGATGCCAAATTGGCCGCGCAAAGCGGCACGAAGTGCGCCATTGTCGGCCGCTCTATTTTGAACGCCGAAAAACCGGGTCTGGAGGCACGGCGGATGTGCCAGGCCATCAACGAGGTTCTCACATTATGACGACTACGACGCAAACCGTGGCCTTGAAGCCGTACCAAATCCAGCTCGTCGAATTCCTCTTAGCCCAGGGTGTACTGCAGTTCGGCGAGTTCAAGCTTAAATCCGGGCGATTGAGTCCGTATTACTACAACGCGCGCAACCTGAACACGGGCGAGGCTCTGTCCAAGATCGGCCAAGTCTATGCGGAAAAAATCGCGTCGGATCTCAAAGAGACGAACGTTATTTTCGGACCCGCTTACGCCGGCATCCCACTGGTTGCCGCAACCGGCGTGCAATTGGCCCAGATGGGCAAGAACGTCCGCGTGGCGTACGACCGCAAGGAAGCGAAAACGTACGGCGATGCTAAGACCGGCTCGGTCATCATGGGCGACGTCAAAGCGGGCGACCACGTCTTGCTGGTCGACGACATGGTCACCACCGGTGGCACTAAGCTGGAAGTCAAGGACAAGATTTTGCAGAACATTCCCGGGGTGAACTTCGTCGGTATCCTCGTCGTGTTCGACCGTAAAGAGAAGGACGATGCCGGCGTGTATTCCGGCGACGCGCTCAAGGCCGCTGGCCTGCCGCTTCATAGCGTGTTGAACGCTCCGGACTTGTTCGAGTACTTGCACAACCGCGACGTCGGAGGCAAGGTCCACGTGAACGACGCGCATTACGCCGCGTTTCAGGCGTACCGCAAGCTTTACGGGGCGTAAGATTCATGTCGCCTGGTGGGCGTTTCCTTCTCACGCACGCCCGCATCGTGGCGCACGGCAATTCCTTGCAGGACGCCGAAATCTTAGTCGAGGGCGAAAGAATCGCGGGCGTAGGCAAACCCGGCGAATTGCATGTCCCAACGGATGCCATCGTCGTGGATGTGCGCAAACACCTTGTTCTGCCTGGTTTGATCGACCCCCATGTCCATTTGCGGGATTCCGGCGTGCCCCATGCGGAAGAGCGGCAGAAGGAAGACTTCGTTTCCGGAACGAAGGCCGCCGTTGCAGGAGGCGTGACGACCGTCTTGGACATGCCGAACACTCTTCCGCCCACGACGAGCTTGGCGGCGTTTAAAACCAAGCGCGACCATGCGGCAAAAACCTCATTTTGCGATTTCGGTTTGTATGCCGGCGCGGCCCAAGACAACCTAGCGGCGGTTCCGGCCATGATCCGGGCCGGTGCGGTGGCGTGCAAGATGTACGTCGGCTCGTCCACGGGCAATCTGTTGGTCGCGGAAAGCACTTTGGAAGAGACATTCTTTAAATCCGCGGCCGAGAACGACTACGTCCTGGCCATCCATGCCGAAGACCAGGCGTGCCTAGAAAAGCATGCCGCGTTCTACGACGACAAGAAAGCGCCGCGCCACAACGAGGTGCGGCCGCCGGAGTGCGCGGAACTGGCCGTTGCGCGCGCGATCAGCTTTGCCCGCACGTATCGGACCAAAACGTACGTCTGCCATTCTTCCACGGCCGCCGAAGCCGGTTTGATCCGCGCCGCCAAAGCGGAAGGACTGCCGGTTTTCATGGAAGTCGCGCCGCATCATTTGTTCTTCGACCAATCCGAGCACGACGTGCAGCACAACCGCGTACGGATGAACCCGCCGTTGCGCTCCAGAGCCGACGTTAAGGCCCTCTGGACCGCGCTGAACGACGGCACCGCGGACACCATCGGGACGGACCACGCGCCGCACACGTTGGAACAAAAAAGAAAACCATATTGGGAGGCGCCGTCGGGCGTGCCGGGTTTGGAGACGGTGCTGCCGTTGTTGGTCACCGCTGCGTTGGGGGAAAAGACGACTCTTGAGCGCGTGCAGCAGTTGTGTTGCCAGAATCCGGCCCGCATCTTCGGCCTGCAAGGAAAAGGCCGGCTGGAAGCCGGGTGCGATGCGGATTTGGTTTTCGTGGATTTGGACGTCGAAAAGGCGGTCGGTGAGTCGACTTTATTCACGCGGTGTGGCTGGTCGCCGTATGCGGGAATGCGGCTACGCGGATGGCCTCTAAAAACGTATTTAAGAGGCCGTTTGGTTTTTGATCGCGGCCAACCGTTTGGTCATTTTGGAAAAATGGTTTCTCCTTTACAAACGAATACGGCGTAACTTTGAGGCGATATTCACGCTCGACTCGCCGTTCACATACGTCTGTCGAATTTCCATCGGTTTCAGGCGTTTTGCAATATCCGGATTCTTTGAGAGGGCAGCGATTATGGCGTCGGCCGGAATTTCCAGGTTTTCGATTGAGACGTAATAATCTTCTCCATAAACTCCCGCTGATTCCATTGCCCATTTGAAGGCATCGGGGTTCAATCCGTTCTTTTCTGCCAGTTTTTCCCATTGTTCCTTGTTTTTGAAAACGAATCCAAGAAAAATGCATTTACCCCGGTTGGGTTGGATTTCAAACGTTACCGGAATAATGCGCTCGATGGAATCGTAGGTCATGACTCCTTCGGATATTTGGCTCGTCGTGATTCCTTTTTCGTCAAATGCGATTGCTGGCTCTTTTATCCTCGGCGCGTTGGAGAAATAGTCCTTGAGCGAATTATACGCCATCCAGCCTGTAATTGGAATAAGTAGGGGTAGGAAAATGAGCCAGCCGGCACTTTGAATCGCATACTTTACTATATCCCAATCAATGGGCTTTTCTCCGCGGATTACCTGGTAGGCGTAGGAAAATAGGCTCATTGATGCCAGTAAGGTCCCCACGAATAGGAATCCAAAGAATCCGACGACGAACGCACTTTTCTTGTAGAAATCCGCGGGGTGGTAGATTTCGGTACGGGTTTGTTTTTGGGCTTTGTTTTCGGAGTTTGGACTTGACTTGTTTGGCTCTGGCATCTATGCCAAACGTATTAAACGAATATAAGTTAGAACTGTTTGAGAAAAAAATGGTCGACTTATCCAACTCATTCCTGGAAAAAACCGCGCCGAATCCGACGGTGTTGGCGTCCGGTTTCATGGGCGTGACCGGCTTGTCCTTGGCGTCCGCTGCGGCGCACGGCGCCGGCATGGTCACCATCAAAAGTTTGTCCTTGGAGCCGCGCAAGGGCCATAAGACGCCCGTGATCGTCGGTTTTGAAGCCGGTTTGCTTAACGCCGTTGGTTTGTCTAATCCCGGCGTGGTCAACGGCGTGGAAGAGCTGAAAGTGGCGAAAAAGAAAGCCGGCGTGCCCGTGATTGCTTCGGTATTCGCGGATACGGCCGAGAATTTTGCAAAAGCCGCGGCCGCCGTCATGCCGGCCGAGCCCGACTTTTTGGAAATTGATATTTCATGCCCCAACGTGGATTCGGAATTCGGTATTCCGTTCGCCGCCGACCCTGGCGCCGCTGCCGACGTCACGAAGGCGTGCAAGAAAGTCATCGGCTCTGTTCCCCTCATTGTCAAGCTCTCACCCAACGTCGCGGCCATCGCGCCGGTGGCCAAATCCGTCGAAGCGGCTGGCGCGGACGCGTTGGATTGCATCAATACGCTCAAAGGCATGGTGATTGACCCGGTGGCCCGTCGGCCGGTTTTGACGAACAAGTTCGGCGGCGTCTCGGGGCCCGCGCTCAAACCCGTGGCCATCCGCTGCGTTTACGAGTGCTACAAGGCCGTGAAGATTCCCATCATCGGCACCGGTGGCGTCACGACGGGCAAGGATGCCGTGGAAATGATGATGGCCGGCGCGTCCGCCGTGGGCGTGGGTTCGGCTCTCTATTATCGCGGCTTGGACGCGTTCAAGTTGATTGCCGGCGAAATGAAGGATTTCATGAAATCCGAAGGTTTCAAATCGCCTAGAGATCTGGTGGGTTTGGCGCATGAAAATTGATTTGCATCCGGATTCGTTCGCCTTGGACGGTCGCGCCTCCTTTGTCCCGGTGCCTATCCTGCGCATCCGTGATGAAAATCCTCATACGCGCACGTTCTTCTTCAAGCACCGCTTGCCCGCGAAGCCCGGGCAATTCGTCATGCTCTGGCAGCCCGGATTCGACGAGAAGCCCATGAGCGTGGCGTTTGCCTACCCGGAAAAGGAAGAATTCGGCCTCACCGTGGCCAAAGTGGGTCCGTCCACCGAGCACCTCTTTTCCTTGAAAAAGGGTGATCGTTTGGGCGTGCGCGGGCCGTACGGCACTCACTACCGCCTTCCAGGCGCATCGGATGCCGGAATCAAGGCCAAGCACAAGCGCATCATCATGGTCGGCGGCGGCTTCGGCTCCGCGCCGTTGCGCTTCTTGACGGAACAAGCGGTGGCTTCGGGCTTCCATGTGGACTTCATCCAAGGCGCACGCTCCCAGGACCGGTTGATTCTGCAAAAAGACATCCAAGAGCTGGGCGCACATTTGCATGTGGCCACCAACGACGGCTCACAGGGCCACAAGGGTCTGGTCACGGAAGTGCTGGAAACGCTGCTGGCCACGAACAAGGGCCGCTACGATGCCGTGTACACCTGCGGGCCGGAATTGATGATGCAAGCCGTCGGGAAATTGTCTGAAGCACATGGCGTGCCTTGCCAAGTGTCGGTCGAGCGTTACATGAAGTGCGGTTTCGGCGTGTGCGGTCAATGCGACTGCGGCGGCATGCTCACCTGCGTCGAAGGGCCAGTGGTTTCGTACGATTCGATCAAGAAGAATCCGGAATTCGGCGTCTTCCATCGCGACGGCGCCGGCCTTAAGCATTATTTCAAGTGATTTTTGATGGAGCGCGCGGAAGTGGCTGAACGCGTGGCCGAGACGATGAAAAACTGGGGTTATCGGATCAGCCGAGTGGACACGGCTAGCATGGGACGCCTTGGGAACGGCCAGATTCACGTCACGCGTGGTTTGCATCCTCAATCTCGATCCCCCATCCGCGCCATCCAGCTTTACTTCGAGGGCCGGCATGAAAACTTGGAGGACTTTTTGGATGCCTTAAAGGACCGTTTGCGTGAGACGCATCCGGGTGTTTCGATGCGGTACCACGAGTTTGACGAGTTTACGGGGAGCGACGATTTGCACCATCGCATCATGATGCTTCGCGGCCGTGGTCATCATGATGCCGCGGAAACCCTTTTCAAGGAACACCTGGTCAGACGAGTCTCCGTGTTGATTTTTTCACGAAAGCCTTTTCGCAATGACGTTTTCGCGGAAGCCAAAAAACGTGTGGGAAGACATTTCCGGTTCCAGTCCTGACCCATTCGTTCCCGGAACGATGCTACCTTACTTGATAAAAACCACGCCGTTCTCTTTCAATTATTGCGTTTGATTCGCAGCTGGTTTCCGGCTTACGCATTCGTCTTTGGGGTGTTTTCGTTTATGCATGTCGGTTTTGTTGGTTTGGGTCGCATGGGTAAGCACATGGTCTTGCGTGGTCGCCCCGGGGGAATGACTTCCCCCTGGCCCGCCCTGGGCCTCGCCCCCTTCGTGAAGTTTGGAGCTGATTAGGATGCACGTTGGTTTTGTTGGTTTGGGTCGCATGGGTAAGCACATGGTCTTGCGTTTAAAGGCGCAGGGTTTCCGTGTCGCGGTGTACAACCGGTCGCCTGAAAAAGTCAAGCAGATGGAAGAAAACGGCGTCTCCGGCGCTTACAGTCTCAAGGAACTCGTCCAGAAGCTGGACGCGCCCCGTGTCGTGTGGCTCATGGTTCCGCAGGGACCCACGGTGGATGAGATGTTGGATGGCATCGTTCCTTTTCTTTCACAAGGCGACGTCGTAGTGGACGGCGGCAATAGTTACTACAAGGACTCCGTCCGCCGCGCCGCGCAACTGAAGGCTAAGGGCCTTCATTACTTGGACGTCGGCACCAGCGGTGGTTTGGGCGGCGAGAGGCACGGGTATTGCTTCATGGCCGGCGGAGAGCCCAAGGCCTACGCCGCGGTCGAGCCGGTGCTCAAGGTCCTGGCCGCTCCGGGCGGCTACGGCTTGTTCGGTCCTTCCGGCGCCGGGCACTTCGTCAAGATGGTGCACAACGGCATCGAGTATGCGTTGCTTCAAAGCTACGGCGAAGGGTTTGAACTTTTGAAGAACGCGCCGGAATTCAAGATCGACTTGCACAAGACGGCGCACGTGTGGAACCGCGGCTCGGTCATCCGCTCCTGGTTGCTGGAGTTGGCGGAAGATGCCTTGCAGAAAGACGGCCGGCTTGAGCGAATCGGTGACTCCGTCGGCGGCGGCAGCACGGGTGAGTGGACGGTGCAGACGGGCATCGAGCAGAAGACGCCCACGCCCATGATTTCGACCGCTTTGAATGCCCGCTACCGCACGCGGCAGGCTGAAAGCTTTGCGGGCAAGATGGTGGCCGCGTTGCGCAACGAGTTCGGCGGGCATGACGTCGTCCAGACGGACGCGGCGGCCGGTGTTGCGGTGCCGGCCAACGGCAGCAAAGCGAAAAAAGTCAAAAAATAGCCGTTTCCGCTTTCTCCTTTTTTTCTCTCTTTTTTTCGTTTTCCTTCTTTTTCCATTTTTTCGGTGCCGCTCGTCTTTGACGCGCGTGACGGCTGGGTCTACGACTACGGGGTTGGCGGGGTTTCCTCGGCGGTTTCAGATGGGTAGGTAGGGCCGGCCGAAGAACACGGCTGCCCACAATATCAGGGCTACGATGAAGTGGATGACGCTTTTCTTGGCGTATTCGTGCCAGATGCCTTTTCCTTGGTAGTCATTCAGCAGGCCTTGGCCTAGGTAGGTGGCCGAGAGGGCCAGGAAGACTTGGGGCAGCATCAGCAACAGGTAGGATTGCGGGACCGCGCCCGTAGTGTATAGTGAGGCGAACTTGACGCCTTCGATGCCCAACGCCAGGGGGGCGCCATAGCCGAAGAACAGCAGGCTGAAGGAAAAGACGAAGGCCAACGCCAATAGTTCGCTGACGACGTCGTTGGGCGAAAAGGCATATGGCGGAGTCAGTTGGACGGGCTCCGGCTGGATCGTGTTGTAGCCGTAGACGCCGGCAAAGGCGGCGGCCATGACGACGACGGAGAAAATCGCGATGAGTTTCATGGGGCTTTCACTACAAATAGTAGATGTGGAGGTGGGGGATGCCTTGCACTTTCTTGACTTGTTTCGTGTCGATGTTGAGGGCTTTGCGGGCGCAGGCCACGGCATTCGGACCCACGGCGTTGACGTTGCGCGATCCCTGCAGCAGGCCTATGGCTTCGTTTTCGGTCACTTGCATGCCTTCGTAGAACGAGCGATACTTGTCCAAATCCAACGTCACGTCGCCTTCCTTGAGCACTTTTCCGAGCAGTTTCTTGTCGCATAATGCCGTTACGTGCCAGACTTGGCCGTGGCGGTCGACGCGTTGGTGGACTTTGGCCATCACCGCCGCGTCGCCCTCCGGAGCGTTTTGGACTTCTTTTTGGATGCCGGTTTCTTGGCCGTAATGCGGGAAGGCGTGGTGGTGGATGGCTTTTCTTGGTTTTCTTTCTCTTTTCCCGTCAAAGCGGAAAAAGCGTTGGCCATGATGTGAAGCTGGACTACCTGGGCCACCATGACGCCGAACACGGCCAGGATGGCGGCGATGCCGAGCAGTGCCAGCGCGGGAAGGCTGGGCGCGTTGAGGCGCACGCGAAGCGCAAGTAACGCCAGGGCGACGATCAGGATAAGGACGGCCATGACGGCCAGCATCAAGGCGAGGGATACGACCGTTGAGACGACCAGTGCCAGGAGTACGTCGACGGGTTTTTCGCGGGCCAAATCGACGCTGCGCCGGATGGCTTCCCCCATGTTTTTTCCTTCCAGGGCCACGGCGTACTCGGCGAATGCCAGGAAGAAAGCCAACGCGAGAGAAACGGCCAGATAGATTACAAGAACCAGGCCGGAGAACGCCGACCCGCTTTCCGCCGCGGTTTGGAAGAGCATGCTGGAGGCGAAGCTGATGCCGGAGACGACGACGGCCACGCCCACCATTGAGCCGAGCCGCGGAGAGAACTGCGCCCAGCTCTGCGAAAGGCTTTCGGAATGCGCGGCGTTGCGGATGATGGTGCCGGTGATGGCCAGGCTGCCGACGGCGAATGCGACGACGCCGGTGATGAGCACCAGACCGACGACGCCCAACGCGGGGGGGTTGCGCAGCCACGTGGCCGGATTCGCTGTCAAACCCGAAGCCGAGGCGGTCAGCACGGTAAGCAGGAGCACGGCCAGTGCCACGCCGATGGTGAAACTGGCGTACAGCAGCGCGGCCTTGGAATGGCGGGCGTAGGAAAAAGCGTCGTCTATGGCCTTGCCGTATTGCATATTGGGCCTTACGGTGAGGATGCTTTTAAACGGTGCGGGCTTTTGCTTCATGCCTACTTGGCGAGGCGCCGTCGTGCCTGCAGACGGGCCACGATTTGCTCGCGGTTGATGGCGGGGCCCGCGTATTTCTGCATGAAGGCGGGGGCCGTCCTGAATCCCTTGAGGGCGACGTGTTTGTGGAATTGCACGCCCCGGTCGTTTTCCTTCCTGCGTTGGATATATGGTTTATCCGTGTGCTTTTGGGCTGTGTTCAGATGCGTCAGGAACCGGCGTGCCGATTCGTTGCGGGGGTGGGCGGCCTGCCGGGACACTTTTTCAGCGTAGCGGCGCATGGTACGCAGCATCATGATGCCTTGCTGGGATTCGCCTTGGTTCTGACTGAGTACCTTGTTCTGGACGTGTGCCAGCATCATGGTCTTGTACGCCTCGTCCGTTAGCTGGTTGGAGGCGATCTTGAACTTGGGGTCGAATTGTTGGATGATGTGGGCGATGGTCAGGCTGTCGAACACGAGGCTGGCCATGGGGATGGTCGAGGCCAAAAACGTCAGTCCGCGGTGGGCGGCAAAGCTCAAGGGCGTTTCGGCCAGGCTGCGGTTGCGCGCGGCCGCGCTTTCAGACATGCCGGCGCCGATCTTGCCTAAGACGCCGGGCCTTTTAGGAGCCAGGCGCGATTGGGTCCAACCGGCCTTCGGCTGTCTCCAGAGCATGCTGCCTTTCGTGAACAGTTTTCCCATCGGTGGTCGGTAACCATACCATGCCATCTGGCAAATAAAAGCCGTGAGGATGGAGCGGTTTGGGCGGTGGTGCGTCGACGTTTTATAGTTGGCATCCGTAATGCGCCTCATGGTGTTGACGGCTTGGCTTTCAGCCCTGCTTTTTTTCGCATTGGCGTTACTGTCCTATGCGTTTTTCCGCTCCTGGCAGGCGTACCGGCGCAGGCGCGACGGCCACCGTTTCCTCAAAGTGGCCGTGGTCTTCGTCGCGCTTTTGGGCGTCTGGCTCGAGTTGTATGGCGCGCCATTCGAGACGGTGCTGACGCAGTACCGCGTCTTGTTGGCGTTTGTCCCGCTGGTTTTGTTCTTGGCGTACGATCGGTTGGCCCCCTCCTCTTCGGTCGCAGGCCATTCTTTGGGCGGTGGGACTGACTTTTTGGAGGCATACGTCAGCCCTCACGTCGTGTCGCAGATCCGGCAGAAAGGCTACGTGACGCTGGGCGGCACGCACCGCGAAGTGACGGTGCTCGTAACCGACGTGCGCAATTCGACCGGCATGTGCGTGACGTATCCGCCGGACGTCGTGCTCAAGTCGCTCAACCGTTATTTCGAGGTCGTCACCGACGCGGTGACGCACCACGGCGGGACGTTGGACAAGCTGACGGGCGACGGGGTGATGGCCGTGTTCAACGCGCCGCGCGATTTGCCGGATCACGCGTCCAAGGCGTATGCCGCGGCGTGCGACATCCAGCAGCGCATGGTCAAGGTCAACCACGAACTGTCCGCCGAGCATCTGCCGGTGCTGAACGTCGGCGTCGGGCTTGATTTCGGCGTGGGCGTGTTGGGCAACATTGGCTCCAAGCACCTGGTGCGTTATACCGTCATCGGCGACGTGGCCAATACCGCGTCGCGGATCCAGGAATTCGCCAAAGGCGGACAAGTGGCGCTGACGCCGGCGGCGTTCCGTGCGCTGGGCGGCAGGGAAAAAGTCGATGCCAAAGGCGAGAACGTGCAGGTCAAGGGCAAAGGCATGATGACGATTTACAAGGTGTCCGTGGCATGAGGCGTATCCGGCTTCCGGAGGAATTTTCGCTGCCGCGCGTGCTGGACGGTCCATCGGCGTTGGCGCTCTTTGCCGCGTCAGCGACGTTGCTGGCATGGATGCCCATGGCGTTTTCCGTTGAGGGCTTCGCGGTCCGGTTCTTCCTGGCCGTGGTGGGGTTGGCCGCGGTCTTGGCTTCGGTGTGGCTGGTCCTCCAATTGTTCAAGTCGCGCATCGCGTGGAGCTGGTTCTTTGCGCCCGTTTTGGGCAACTTGATGCTGGCTTTGGCGGCGGCGTTGGTCCTGCGCGCCTTAGCCGTCCTTCTGGAAGCCGCGTTGCGCTTTTCGGTTTTGTCCCACGTAGTCTTCTCGCTGACGCCGTTGGTTGTCCTGGTTACGTTCGGCTGGACCGTGGAAAAATCCACCCAGCTTCCTGAACGACCGGCCGCTTGGATAGGCTGGACGTCGGTCGTCCTGTTGGCCGTGGCGTTGTACGCCGTCGACCATTTCGCGCCGCTTTGGAGTTGATTTTTTTGAGTGGTTCTTTCGGCTTCTTTCATTTCCGGAGGGGTACTTTTTTTCCCAGTCTTGCAAGGCTTTTTATGCCCCTTTCGCAGATGTATGGGTTTGAGTGCCGATGATTGAACCTGCTCCGATCCATTATGACCGCATTTACCGCTTTGCCGAGGGACGCGTGCGGGGTGAGTTGAAGACCAAACTTCCGACCGGCCTGTATTACCACCGGCCTTTCCATACGCGTGACGTGGTCCGGGTGGCCGAACGCATTGGCGAAATGGCGAGAAAACGCGGCGCTTTGACGGAACGTGAAGTGTGGCTGCTCAAGCTGGCCGCGCTTTACCACGACGTGGGTTTCACGCATCAAGTCAAGGAAAACGAGCCGTTCGGAGCCCAATGCGCCGTCGGTGAGTTGGGGCAGTTAGGCTTGAGTTCGGAGGACCTGGAATTGGTCGCAGCCGCGATATTGGATACGGCGTTGGTCCGCCATCCGCGTCCTGATTTGGAAACCTATCATCAGGCCCCGCAGACCAAATTGGGCAAGTACTTGTGCGATGCGGACTTGGCAACGCTTGGCCGCAAGGATTTCTTCAAGACCAACGAATGGTACCGCCGTGAACACAATCATCCGTTGCCCACCCAGGAGCATCTCAGCGAGGAGGAAAACCTCCGGCGGGTCCATCCGTTCCTGTTGGGCCATCGGTGGCACACGCGCGAGGCCGAGTCGCTCTTCGAGGAGACTAAAAAGCAGAACATCCGGGAACTACGACGGCGCCTGGGTTTGCTGGTTTGATTCACGTTCCGGCCTCTTTCGGCCGGTGGATTCTTGGGTCTGTTCGTATACCTTACGGCGCGGGCCGGAGGGGTTCTTCCTCTTTTATTTCCAACAGGACGTTGGGGTTGGGTGGTTTGACTTCTACGTCCCGCGTGATTTTGCGTTTGGATAGGTGCGGCCACCAGTCCTTGACGTAATTCGTGCCGTGCGTGACGACGCGGAGGGGGTTGAATCGTTCGGTCTTCCGTTCAGGCGCGGGCAACTCGTCGTCTTCGATTTTCGGATATATTTCCCGCAGGTCTTTCTCGGTGATGTGTTGAAGCACTTCGGCCACTTCCGGGTCGAAGTGTCCGGTCCAGAAGCCTTGCTGTAGCCAGCCGGGCTTCCATTCGCCGCTTTGCTCGTCGTGCGTGCCGGCGAGGAATTCCCAGGACAATTGGCGCTTGCCCATGGGCATGTCTCGGGTCAACCTGCCTTTGCGCAGTTGCGGTAGCCAGGCTTTCAGGTATTGGACGCCTTCGGTGAATACTTTTCGTGCTTCGAATTTTTCGGCGGCGTGGTCAATGCGGCGGGGGTACGGCCGGTCCAGGATGAACGCGTCCAAGATGTCGGCCAGGGCCGCGATTCTAGCTTCGATGGGAATCTGCTCTCCCTTGAGTTTTTTCGGATAGCCTTTGCCGTCGAATCGTTCATGGTGGTATAAGGCCACGTTCTGCATCGTTCTTGGGAATCGGTTTTCGGCCAGGACTTCTTCCGCGTGTTCGGGGTGTCGTTGGATTTGTTCGCGTTCGCCGATGTCCAGGACGCCTTCTTTGTGAAGCAGTTCCGTTGCGATGCCGATCTTGCCTAAGTCGTGCACGTCGCCGGCTTCCTGCAGCCCGTTGATGAATTCGCGGCTGAACCGGCTTTCTCCGGTCTTTTTTCGGTGGAGCCGGTCCATGATGAGCGCGATTTTCTTCATCCATTTTCCGACGCGTTCCGAGTGGTGGCGCGTGTAGGGGTCGTGGTCTTCCAGTTGCTTGATGCGTGATTTGACGTTGATTTTCGCTTGGTGATCCAGCTGTTCGGTGAACCAGTTCTGCACGATGCGGTCGTTGATGTCCCGGTCTTGCAGTATTTCCTGGAATTTGAGGGCGAGTTGGCGCGGGATCTTGTCCAGATGGATGGCATGCACGGCGGCGACATGGTTTTCCGGCAGCAGCAATTTGTGCTCGAACTGCCGTCGGAGGTCCGGCGTGATGATGCCCAGCGGAACGATGAGTTCGCCGAATGGCGCGGTGGGTCCTTCCCCGGGCTTGGCCAAGTGTTCGTCGACCATTTTGCTCCGGTTATCGTCTTCGTGGAGGTTGGCCGTGAAGGAAAATCCCGATTTGCCTTCTTCGTTGAGTCCGCCGTTCCACCATCGGACTATCCGTTTGGTCGAATCCGTCAAGGGCATGACTGGCAGGTGTTGGACCCGGCGGCCCCAGGGCGCTTCAGGCCCGGCTTCGGCTTTGTATTCCACGAGATCCGTCCGCATGTCCGTTCCTCGAGGTGATTTCATCGGATCCGGCGAGGTTTGCATGGCTAACGCCACGGTGCCGCGCACGTGGGCCCCTGCTTCCTTCTGTTTTTGGGTGAATGCCACTTCGGGAAGGAGGCGGGCGAGCAATTGCATCAGGGGGTAGGCGGAACGGCCAGGGTCGGATTCGCCGCGGATTGCCTCCTTGAGTTGGTGCAAGTCATGTGCGCTTGGAAGCAGGGTCGTGTTCCGTTGGATGAGGTCTTGGGCGATGCGTTTGGCATTCAAGTCGCGTGACGAGTCCAGCACTAAGGGACTGACACGGTATTGCTCTGCCAACCTTTCGATTTCAGCTTTTTGGCCGTCCGTCAAGTCTCCGCGTATGATGATGTTTTGGCCCCATCCGCCGCGGTGTCCATCCTTTACTCCGGTTCCTTCGATGGCGTGGTCCATCATTTCCCGTATTTTCTTGGCGCTGAACCGGTTGTGTTCGTCGAAATGCAGTTCGATGGCCTTCACGCCGGTTTCGTACTTCCAGTTCCTTGAAATCTCGGCGGCAATGCGACTCGCGTTTTGTTGGGATTTCGGGTTCGGTTCATGGAGGACCGTCAAACTGAGCCGGTTGGCCATCCGGCCGAAGCTTCCGGCCACCATTTTTGTGGGCAGGAAACCGGGTGGGGTCCTTTCTTCGGCGGGCATGCAATGCTTGATGGAAGGCGGGTTTTAATTGATTAGGTTTACGCATTCGGCTCCTTCTTGCGTACGACGCCTGCATTTGCGTTGACTTCGATCCAATCACCGGTCTTGTATGTCCGCGTGGCGCTTTTCGTGCCCACGATGCAGGGTTTGCCGAATTCGCGGGCGATGATGGCGGCGTGGCTGACGGTGCCGCCTTCGTCCGTCACGATGGCGCACGCTTTTCGGACGATGGCCAACTGGTTCGGCTGGGTCATGGCGACGATCATCACGCCGCCTTCCGGGAATGCTTTTTCGTCGCGTTCGAGTTCTTCCAGGCTTCCCACGGTCACGACATATGCGGGTCCCTGGACGTGGCCGGGGTGTGCGACCATGCCGTGCAAGGGTTCCAGCGGTTCCGGCGGTTGGATGGAGAGCTGTTTTTTCAGTGCTTCGGCGTCCTGTGGGCCGTAGAGCGTCCGGCGGCCGTTTTGGTTGCGGACGGCGTAGGCAAAGCGGCGTTGGCGCACGACGTCGGGGGTAAGCGGTTTTCCGTGGAGCAACGCGTTTTCCAAGTCTTCAAGGCCGTACGCATATGCAAGGTCCAACAGGGGCACGCCAAGTCGGCGGGCGATGTGCTGGAACAGCGGCAGGAATCGGAAGTCCGCTCCGGCCCAGTGGGCCTTGAGTTCCAGCCTCTCGAGGGCAAGGTGTTGCAATAGGTGGCATCGCTCGGCCGTGGTGGCGTCCAGCTGGCTAAAAAGTCGGTCTTGCTCGTGCTTGAGCTTGACTTTGCTTTCGATTGTTCCGTGAAGCGGTGTTTTTCTTTCTTTTTCCAGTCTTTCCTTGAGAAAACGCAGCGGCGAGGCCGAATCGTAGGTCTGGTAGAACAGCCAGGCGTGTTTTTCGGCGTGGGCTTTCAAGTCGGCTTCCGTTAGGGCGGCTTTGGCCAGAAGTGCGCGAAAATCGTCCTGTTCGCGGGAAATGATGTCGTCGTCGACGGGTTGGACCAGTTGGCAGAACGCCGCGTCCGCACCAGCTGCAAACGCTTCGTCGGTTTTCTCGCGGATGGCCGCTTCCAGCGCGTGGGTGCCGGCCGGCTGGGTGGCGACGAACAATGCTCCCAATTCTTGGATGTGCCGGGTGAGTCTTTCCATGAAGCGGTAAAGTTCTTCGTCTTGAGCCGTGTTCAGGTCGGCGGCCTTAAATTCGGCGTAAAATGCGTTCATGCGGTTGCCCGCGTCGCGGCAGCGGCGGAAGTACTCTTCGGCAAACGCGGGTTCCAGCAGTCTTGTGCCCGATCGTTTCCATTCTTCCATCATGGAGTTGGAAACGTAGGCTTCGGCTTTGCCGTGGCGTACGAAGGCGACGTAATCGACCTGCTTCGGCTTTCCGAACGCGTAGGGCCCGTACGTGAAGCACGATCGGTCATAGATGGAGGAGAACGTGTGCGCGCCTGCCCATTGGAATTCGTAATCGGTCATGGTTTTGGCCTGTTTGCAACAGTTTAAAATGCCAGGAATGGCTATTTGCTACAATCCTTATAACGGATGATTTTATGGACCTTTCCCCGCCCAAAGGAATGCGCGACTTTTTGCCCGGCGACGCCTCGCGGCGCGAGTGGATTGCGGATACGCTCAAGCGCGTGTTCAAGGCGTACGGATTCGTGCCGTTGGAGACGCCGGTCGCGGAGCGTTTCGAAGTGTTGTCGTCCAAATTCGCCGGCGGCGAGGAGATTTTGAAGGAGACGTATCGCTTCCAGGACCAAGGAAAGCGTGAATTGGGTTTGCGGTATGATTTGACGGTTCCATTGTGCCGCGTGTTTGCCGGCAACGCCCAGCTGGCCAAGCCGTTCAAACGCTACCAGATCGCCCCGGTCTTCCGCGACGGCCCCTTGAAGAAAGGCCGTTACCGCGAATTCGTGCAATGCGACGTGGACACTCTCGGCGTTTCTTCTGTAGTGGCTGAAGCCGAGATCCTAGCCTTGGCCGCACACGCCTTTACCGCCTTGGGCCTGGGCGTGGTATTCAAGGTCAACGACCGCAAGTTGCTCAACGGCTTGCTGGAAGACACCGGAATTGCCAAGGAAAAGCAAGCCGGCGCGTTGCTGTCACTGGACAAGCTGGAAAAAATCGGGTCCCAAAGCGTGTTGGCTGAACTGGAAAAAGAGCGCGGCGTGTCTGCAGCCGCTGGCAAGAAACTGCTATCCTTGTTTGAAAAAGCCGGTTCCGGGCCGAACGCCTTGGCGGCCATTGCCAAGTCGATGAAGTCGGTCGAAGGCAAGCAAGGCGTCGACGAACTGACCCAATTTTTTGATTTCCTCGAGGCGTTCGGCGTCCAGAATGCGGAATTCGTACCGTCATTGTCCCGCGGGTTGAACTACTATACCGGCATGGTCTATGAAGCGTTCCTTTCCCCGGATGCGTCCACGTCGTCTTCGATTACGTCCTCCTTGGCCGCCGGCGGCCGTTATGACCAAATGGTCGGCGACTTTTCCGGCAAGAGCGAACCGGTGCCGGCCGTGGGCATTTCCTTCGGCCTGGACGTCATCGGCGAGGCGTTGATCGAAAAGAGCGCCGCTTCGGCCGGCATGAATCCGGGCACGGCTTCGGCGAAGGTCTTCGTCATCCCGGTGGGCGAGACGCTGCCGGTCTGCATTCGCATCGCCCAACAACTGCGCAACGCCGGCATTTCCGTGTTGTTGGACTTGGCGGGACGAGGGGTCAGTAAGAACCTGCAGTGGGCGGCCAAACAGGGCCTGCCGTACGTGCTGATCGTGGGCGAGCAGGAAGTCAAGGATGGCAAATATACGTTGCGTGACTTGTTGGCCGGTACGGAAAAGAAACTGGCACTTGCGCTGTTGGAAACGACACTGCAGTCGTGAATACGGTACTTCGTTTTTCCCAGTACGGACTCTTTTGGGTTTTGCCGTCATTCCGTCAGGTTACCGGATGGTGCCTGTGCGGGCAATATTTCAGTTGCGAGGAGTCGTTCCGCTTCCAGTTCGAGTTCGCGTCGCTGCCCGGCGATCGTTTCGGATATCGCGGCGGCTTTCTTTTCAAGGGTTTCGTTGAATCGTTCGGTTTCCTTCAGGGAGTTCGTTATGGCTTCTTTTCGGTCCTGGAGGCTCCGCAGGGCGGCCAGTTGGTGTTCGATTTCAATCCTGTTTTCGCGGGCTTGTTCGAATTCGTCGGCCCACGCGTTGCGTTTTTCGATGAATTCGGTGATGGCCGGATTTTCGGAGTCGGCTGCAAGCTCCGCCAGAAGGGGCGCCAATTCTTCGGTGTCCAGGAGGCAGTCCTTGAGGAAGTCTTCTTTGACGGATAGGTACCGCTCAGCCGTTTTGGCATGCGCGCCCGGTTCCTTCCCGTGGGCGTATTTTTTCAATGGCCCTTCCAGGGCGTCCAGCGCTGTGTAGAACCGGTTGCCGGCGTCCGACTCGGCTTTCTTCATTTCGGCCAGGGTGGCCGTGGTCGTATCTAGTTTTTCCGGGTCCGCGTCCGATGCCTGCGCTTTTTCCTGTGTCCGGAGGATGTCCTGGCGCGCATGGGTGTCGGCAATCTCGGCTTGGATGCGTTCCAGTTGCCGGTTCAGCGAATCGTCCGTGCGTTTGCGTTCCACTTCGGCGCAGCTGTCGGAAAAAACGCGTACGGCTTCCAGTTCATGGTGCATGGCCGCGTACCGGTCCGCAAGTTCATTCATGGTGGAGTTGAATTGCGCCAGGTCCTGCTTGAAAAAAGCGTAGATGTACCGGTTGTCCTTGACGACTTCTTGGATGGCGGCTAGGGTCGAATGGAACGCTTGGGTGTCGCGCAATAGGCCGTCGAAATCTGTGGGAAATACCAGCGCGTCCAGGTCCGACTGCAAGGCAAGCGTCTTGGTTGCAAAGTCGCGTTGGTGTTGCAAGGCGATGCGTTCGTGGATGCCCACGTCCTTAGGCGTTGCGTCGGTTACGGTCCGGATGGCTTCTTTGAGGCGGTGGATGGGCTCTTGGGTCAGCCGCGCGTGAGGCATCGCGGCGTGGACGGCTTGGCTTTTCCAGAACTCGACTTTGGATGCCAGCTTTTCAAACGGTGTGGCGCCTTGCCATGCCGGTTCTTCGATTTTTTCCTTTGCAGGCTCCCGAGGCGAAAAAAAGGCGGCAATTCCCTTGAGGAGTTTTCGGAAAACCATGCGTGGACTGTTTTCTCCGGCGGTCCTTATCTGGTTTTTCGTTGGCGCCCGGTTTTTTTCCCCGTTATCGTTTTGTCCCGTCGAGGAAGCGTTCGGGCCGATGGGGTCCGGCGGCGGGTTTTCTGGCTCGAACGCGCCGTCTTGCTATTCTTTCTTTTCGAAACTGAACGAGAAGTCGACGTCTTCCGCTTTTTCTTCGTTCGCCTGTTTTTCGTGGGCGAAATCGACGTCCGAAGCCGTGACGGCGTCTTTCAGCGATTCGGTGTTCTTCTGGAGGAATTCGAGGAACTTCGTGTCGGACACGTGCAATTGCAGCGCGATGACGTCCTTGACGTTCAAGTTTGCGGCCTTACGTTGCGCCTGGATGGCGCGCGTCAGTTCGCGGAAACGCGCCAGGTTGATTAAACGGTCGTCGCGGGCGGTATCCAGGTAGACGGCGGCATCCTTGACGCCGGCCAAGTCCTTTTTCACCATGGTGCCGGCGTCTTCCGGCGCGTGCTGATAGTACGTCACCTGCAAAGCGTTGAGGCTGTTCAGGAGGATTTTCTGCAGGCGGACCACGGCTTTTTCAACCGTGGCATCGCCCGTGACGAGCACCTGCTTGACGGGCCAGCGCAATTTGATTCCGGCGTCTTTTCGGGCGGCGTTCGCGCCTTCGGTGACGGCCATGGCCGCACTCATGACGGCTTCCAGGTCGGCGTCGCTTTTCGCAGCATCGGCAACCGGGTAGTCTTGGTAGTGGATGCTGGCGGTGTGGCCCAATCGGTGCCAGAGGTACTCCGACATGAACGGCGTGATGGGTGCGTACAGCAGGGCGAGTTTTTCCAGCGCGTAGTGCATCAGGTCGAAGCATGCAGCGGCGGATTCGTCGGATCCTGCCGCCCGGTCGCGGATGAGCTTGATGTACCAACGCGAGAAGTCATTGACCGTGAAGTCGACCAGCTTGCGGCCCACGTGGTGGAATTCGAATTTTTCGTAGTGGCCCAGAATTTCCGACGTCAGGGTGTTCAGGCGTGAGGCCAGCCACGCGTCTTCCGGGCTTTTGAGGTCCGGCGCTTTGGGTTTGTAGCCTTCCGGCTTGTAGGCGTCGTAGAACGCATAGGCGTTCCAGAGGATGTTGAGTGCCTTGTAGACTTCCTTGGCGGAAAGGAATGAGAATTTTTGCACGTCCCACGGCGCGATGTCCCAGCAGTAGTATAGGCGCATCACGTCGCCGCCCAGCTCCTTGAGCGCGTCTTGAGCCCAGACGACGTTGCCGACGGATTTAGACATCTTCTCGCCTTTCTCGTCGACGACCCACCCCATCATGGATACGTTCTTGTAGGCGGGTTTGTCAAACGCGGCCATGGCGGTGAACAATTGTACGTAGAACCATCCGCGAACTTGGTCCTGCGATTCGACGACCAAGTCGGACAAGCCGTTTTCCTCAAGGCGCCGGTCGAACCATTCCTTGTTCTGGAAGGGATAGCCTACGCTTGCCCAGGATGCGATGGAGGAGTCGAACCAGACGTTGAAGATGTCCTTGATGCGGTGCATCTGCTTTCCGCATTCGCATTTGAGCGCAATGGAGTCCACGGTGTGCCGGTGCAAGTCATCCAGTTCCCCGGGATCCGACGTGGCGCGTTTTCGCAATTCGTCGACCGAGCCGATGACTTCCTTGCGTCCGCACTCGCCGCAGGTCCAGATGGGCATGGGGATTCCCCAGAAGCGCTGCTGCGAGATGCACCAATCGGTGGCGTCAGCCAACCAGTTGTTCAACGCCTCTTTGCCGAAGTCCGGCATCCAGTTCACGGCCGCATTGGCTGCCAACATCTTGTCTTTGATTGAGTCGATGCCCAAGTACCACTGGCGGCTGACGCGGAAGACCAACGGATTCTTGCAGCGCCAACAGAGCGGATAGCTGTGGCGGACGGTGCCGGCATGCAGCAGGCTTCCTTGGGTTTTGAGCTTCTCGCTTACCGCCGCGTTGGCTTTCTTGAAGAACTGGCCTTGCAGGAAGGAAACGTTGGCGTCGAATTCGCCTTTCTCGTTGACCGGCGAGAGCACCGGAAGCTTGTAGTGTTTTCCGAAGAAGTGGTCGGTCTGGCCATGACCCGGCGCGGTGTGCACCAAGCCGGTGCCGTCGTTCACGGTGACGAATGGTTGGAATTCTTCTTCCACTTTCTGGCCCGTCTGGTGCTTCTTGTACTGCTTCTTGGCCATCAAGGGGATGCTCAAGTACACGCGGTAAGCGCGGTCGTCTTTCTGCGTCTGCGTCACTTGTTCACACGGCACGATGGGTTCGTATCGCAAGCCGTCAAGCGATGTGCCGGCAAACGTCTCGACGACTTCGTACTCCACGCCGCAGACGTCCTTGAGCACGGCGCTCGCACGCTTTTGCGCCAGGATGTAGTATTCGTCGCCCACTTTGGCTTTGACATATTGCTCGGAGCCTGCCGCGGCGATGGCCACGTTGGACGGCAGCGTCCAGGGCGTCGTGGTCCAGACCAATAGATACTCGTTGTTTTTTCCGTAGACTTTGAACTTGAGGTAGACGGACGGGTCGGTGACTTCCTTGTAGCTGTCGGAAACTTCGTAGCCCGACAATGCCGTTTCGCAGTGGGGGCACCAATGGATGCTCTTGTTGCCTTCCACCAGCAATCCTTTTTCGTGCAGTCGTTTGAGCGTCCACCACGCCGATTCGATGTAATACGGCTTGTAGGTGAAATAGGGCTCAAAATAGCCGCGCCAAGCGCCGAGGCCGTCGTAGACGGACAGCCAGATTTTCTCGTTGTTGATGACTTTCTGCAAGCATAGGGCGTCGAACTTGTCGATGCCCATCTTTTCGACATCTTGCTTGCTGGTCACTCCCAACTCTTTTTCGACCATGACTTCGACCGGCAGGCCGTGGCAGTCGAATCCGGCTTGGATTTTGGCATCGTACCCTTGCATGTAGCGTAGGCGCGTCCAGATGTCCTTGCACGTAGTTGCCTTGACGTGGCCGACGTGGGGCGAGGCGTTGACGTACGGCGGGCCGTCCAGTAAGTAGAATGGTTTGGCGCCTTCGCGGTGGGCCGCGAGGCCTTGCGGAATCTGGTGTTTCTGCCAGTAGCGGCGTACTTCCGCTTCCAAATCATGAGGATTGTATTGGGTGAATTTTTTCATCCGTTTCAGGTCTCCTCCGGGTAATCGGCTCCGGCGTAACGTCAAAAGCCGCCATCAGCGGCGGATGGATAGATGGAAAGACGATTTATTAACTCTAATCTTCCTAGTTGGCCAAAGACGCGCCGAACGTTCAGGGACGTGGCCGCCGTTTTTCGTGTTTTGAAGGTCGTCAAGTATGCCATTGAAGAACAAGAAGGCCGGGAATTTCACCGAGTGGTATTTGGAGTTGGTCGAGTCCGCCGAGCTGATGGACTATTCGCCCATCCAAGGCTGCATGACCATCCGCCCCCGCGCCTACGCCGTCTGGGAGGCCTACCAGGCCCTGCTGAATGCCAAGATGAATGCGGACGCCGTTTCCAACGCGTATTTTCCCATGTTCATTCCCGAGTCGTTCCTGACCAAGGAAGCGGCGCACTTCGAAGGCTTCGCGCCGGAAGTGGCTTGGGTCACCCAAGGCGGCAACGAGGAACTCGCCGAAAAACTCGCGGTGCGGCCCACGTCCGAGACCATCATGTACCACCACTTCGCCAAGTGGATCCACAGCTGGCGCGACCTGCCGCTGAAGGTCAACCAGTGGTGCAACGTCATCCGCTGGGACACCAAGACGCTCAAACCCTTCTTACGCACGCGCGAATTCCTCTGGCAGGAAGGCCACACCGCCCATGCCACGGAAAAGGACGCCGACGAGATGACGTTGCGGGCGCTTCATTGGTACCGCGACTTGTGCGAGAACTATTTGGCTCTGCCGGTGCTCATGGGCCGCAAGAGCGAAAGCGAGAAGTTCCCCGGCGCCTTGTATACGACCACGATCGAAGCGCTCATGCCGGATGGCAAAGCGCTGCAATGCGGCACGAGCCACCAACTGGGCCAGAACTTCGCCAAGATGTTCGAAGTGAAATTCAAGGACCAAAACGAAGGCCAGACGTACGCTTGGCAGACGTCCTGGGGCACGTCCACGCGGTTGTTGGGCGCCTTGTTCATGACGCATTCGGACGACAAGGGCCTCGTGCTGCCGCCGCGCATCGCGCCGCTGCACGTGGTCATCGTTCCCATTGCCAAGGAGCAGGCAGACCGTGACATGGTCATGGGTGCGGCCAAGCGGGTCCGCGATGCATTGTCCGAGGCCAAGCTTTCCGTGCATGTCGACGACCGCTCCGAGCGCAGTCCGGGCTACAAGTTCAACGAGTGGGAACTCAAGGGTATTCCCGTCCGCATCGAGATCGGCATGCGTGACTTGGCCGAACAGGCCGTCACCGTCGTGCGCCGCGATTCGGGCGCGAAAGAATCGCTTCCGGAAAGCCAGTTGGCCCTCAAAGTTCCCGCAATGCTTGAGGACATCCAGAAAAGCTTGCTGGACAAGGCCACGGCTTTCTTGAAGGCCAACCTTCGGCCGGCATCCAACTTGACCGACTTGACCAAAACGTTGGAGGACGGCAAGGGCTTCGTCTTTTCGCCCTGGTGCGGCGACCCGCGTTGCGAGGAGGCCATCAAGGAAGAGACCGGCGCCACCATTCGCCTGATTCCCTTCGAGGACGCGCCGAACGGCGGATGCGTCATGTGCGGCAAAGCCTCCCAGCGCACGGCGTTCTTCGCCCGGAGCTATTGAAACGCACGCGGCTTCGTCTGCGTTTGCTTCGGCTCTGTATGGTCGCGTCCGCTTCAGTTTGCCCGAATTCCGGTCACCGCCTTTTTTTTAAGACGCCTCGCATTTTTTTCCTTGTTTTTCGGCGGCTGCCTGTCGGTTCTCGGCATTTTCTCGCGGTGCCCGTTTTTTTCTCTTCATCCGTAATCCGTAAATACTGGTCCGCCGTCCGTATTCCGGTCGGAATGCGATGGGCCCGGATAGTTTCGCGTTGGACGTGGCCGAGAATCCCCAGAAGCCGGTTGACCCGTTCCTGCACCGCTCGTTCCAATCCTCCATCCTGGACGTGGTCGCCGCGGCATCCTTCATAGGCGCGGTCTATTTCCTCGTTATCGAACAGAATCTACCCGCGTCCGTGGTGCTCTTCATCACATTCGCGTTCGCTTTCCGGCCGGCTCACTTCCGTTGATGCGTCCGCCGCTTTCCAGTCGCAAACCATTTGTAGCCATTCGTGCATGTACGATAGGCCATGACGTTCACCTGGTTTGATTATGCCGTGGCCTCCACGTTGTTCACGGCCGCTTTCTGGCTTTTATGTCGGCGGCTGCTCAAGGACGAGGCGGACCATGAGATCTTCGCCATCTTCATGCAATTGGTGCCCATCGTTTTCTGGCTGCCGCTGCTGGCGTTCGAGCCCGTGCGGCTTCCATCCGTGGACGTCGGCTGGCTGTTCGTGGTCCTGGCCGGTTCCGCGTGGGCATTGCAACAAGTGATGGCGTTCAAGAGCCTGCGCTTCACCGCGGCTTCCATCCGCGAGCCGATCTACCAGACCAAGTTGCTTTGGGCCGCGCTTTTCGCATTCCTGCTGGTGGCGGAGGGCTTCACGCCCTCCAAATGGGCCGGGTTTGTCTTTCTTCTGGCCGGTGCTTTGGTCATTGCCTACCGCCATCCGCCCGGCGAATCCAGTCCGCAAGGGGTGGCGTTGGTCGTGTCCAGTGCCGCTTTGACGGGCTTGGCGTACGTCTTGGACAAATTGGCTTTGTCGCATTTCAGCGTGACTTCGTACGCCATCCTGGTGTCCGTGTTGTCAGGCGGGTTCATTGCGTTGCACGCGGCCCGCCACGGCTTGCTCAGACGCTTGGCGTTTTTCGGCCGCCGCCACGTCAAGACCATTCTGTTGGCGTCCCTGATGGGCGCGGTGTCGTACTGGCTTCAGATCAAGGCCGTTTCCTTGGGCCCCGTGGGTACCATCGCGGCTCTGCTTGAGTTGTCGATGGTGTTCACCACGCTGGGCGGCATCGTCTTGCTGCAAGAGCGGCAAGCCGTGGGCCGCAAACTCGTCGGCATCGGCTTGGCCGTAGTCGGAGCGCTGATGTTGCGCGGCTTTTTTCCGGCTTGATTCGGACGGGCTGTTTCAACCCATGAGCATGAGCCCGAGGCCAAGGGCGCAGAGCAATCCGGCGAAGAACAACGTCAGCATTTTCTGACGGCTTTTCAGCGTCTGGCCGCCGGCTTGCAGCGTATCTAAGGCCACGTGTTGGCCGAATCCTCGGAAGAACCAGCCGTTGGCCGCCGCCTTCTGGCCCACGAGGGCTTTGGCTTTGCTGACGGCGAAGAACAGGTCCCCTAAAACGGGGATGGCGTGTTGGTAATCCAGGTATATCAATCCGGTTTTGTCCTGGAACATGAAGTCTTCCGACAAGGCGAAGCCGGGCACTCCGCGGCCGATCAATTCGCCGTCAAGCGAGCATGGCTTGCCGCGCACGGGTGAGGCGTACACGTCGGCCATGAGCTGGTCCACGCTCACGTTCGGCCGGCTGGCCACGGAAGGAAAACGGTACAACCCGGCGCCAAGCAAGCCGAAGCCTCCGATGAGAAGTCCCAAGCCCAACGCGACGCCGAACGATCCCGTGCCGAGGCCGGCGATGAATCCGACGAAACCCAACAGGAGGCCGGCTTTGGAGACCAGCCAATCGGTGACGAATTCCTTGTAGTGCCTATTTTTGTCGAAGGCGAAATTCTTCGCTGCCGCCACGTCGAACAACGGCTTCTTCTCGCCGGCCAAGAGCGCTTGGATGCGTTTGCCCGTCAGCGGGTGGCTTGAGCTTAATTCCAGCCAGAACGCCCAAAGGTTGTGGAAGTCGTACACCATGGCGGAAACGACCGTGTTGCGGTCGCCGTTCTGCACGTAGTCCGACCCGACCAGGCCGAAGTTCTTCGCGTTCTTGTGGTCGAAAATGCCCAGCGTCCGCGTGCCTTCCATTAGGTCTTTGGTCTTCTCCGAGTTGCTCGATGAGACGATGCCGTACGCGATTTTGACCAATGCCGACGCCAGGGCGTTG
Organism: Microcaldota archaeon; assembly: GCA_016188965.1. Lineage (GTDB taxonomy): Archaea > Micrarchaeota > Micrarchaeia > Norongarragalinales > Norongarragalinaceae > JACPGT01. The sequence goes on from JACPGT010000002.1 coordinate 366,890, forward strand.
CCGGAGCTGGTCTTTTCCTTGGAATACTCGTCCGCCCAATACTCACGTGTGCGGCTCAAGTAAAGCAGGATGTACGTCCCGACGTAGTAGAATACGAGCGAAATGACGCCGATGATCATCAGGTACCCGGATCCCTTGCGGTCCGAATCGCCCGACGTGCGCGTGAAGACGCGGCCGATGGTGTACAGCGCGGTGAGGATGAACGCGCCCAGCGTCATGACGATGAAGTCGCGGTGGACGATATGGCCCAATTCGTGCGCGATGACAGCTTTCTGTTCATCTTCGTTCAACAGCTTGGTAATGCCGCGGGTGAATATCAGGCGGGCATTCCAGTAGTCCGAACCGTATGTGAACGCTTGCGGGTTGTCGTCCTCGATGATGGCGACGCGCGGGGCGCTGATTTTCTCGTTCTTGCATGTTTCGAACACGAAGTCCGACAATTCGGGATACCGCTGGATGAACTCTTCCTCGGTGAGAAACTTGGCGCCGTACAGCCAGCCGTACATCCAGTCGTTGATTTTCGGCCCGATCCGCCAGACCAATATGAACAGGATGGCTTCCAACAGAAGCATTCCGCCAAGTCCGAACGCGCCGTACAGGTCGCCGAACCAGAAGACCAATGCCGAAATGATGAACAAGAACAGCCCCAACAGGCTGAGCGATAAAATCGATGCCAACGCGACGCGGACCATGAAACCGACCTCCGAAAAGCGGGGATTGCTAAAGAAGGCAGTGTCCGGTTTTAAACGCGTGGCTCCGGCGAGGTGACGGTTCATTCGTCGTCCGCGTCCGGCTCGGGCACGAAATCCGGCTGCGGCACCGGGCGGCGGCTCCAGGGAAACGGAGGCGTCAACGGTTTGCAAATACGGTCCGGGTGGGAAAACATGGGCGTGCAAGGTATTGGATGTCCTATATTAATGCGTTGCGTTCATTCCGGACGGTTCGGCCAGAGGGTTTCATATTATTTCAGGCTGATCCAGTCGAAATGGACTACGATCCCGGCCACGAATAGGACAGAGCCGATCAAAAGCTCGCCCAGTAGCGCCAAAGCGGCGCCGACGATGATCATGCCGATATCTAGGTAGTAGTAACCGCTGTGGCCGTGCATAGGTGGTTTTCATCCGGCGGATGCGCCGGTTTCCGGTTTTTTCACATCCGCTAGCGCGACGCCGAATTTAAAGTGCAAACCCGCCAGCGGCGGTTGGCAATGGCTTTATCTGGCTATTCTTGCGGTCCATGCGGCCAGCGGGGTTAAAACCGGTGCCGAATCCGCCCATCCCGAAATGGACTGCCGCGCCGACGCCGAAGAGGATGAGGCCCGTGAGGGTATCCCCGCTGATGAACAGCAAAGCACCCAGGGCCATGGCGATCATTTCCAGGTACATGATTTCGGAGTGTCCACGCATGCGCATCACTTCTTGCGGCCCCGTTGGGGCGTTTTCTTGGCTGGCGCGTTCGCCGCCTGGGCGGGCCGGACCCAGGTGCGATAGGCCAGGGCCACGATGCCGATGTACGCAAAATAGGAGAATGCTTCCAGTTCGAAAGGATCGCCGTTGTACCCGAACAACGCTTTGGCAAAGGTGCCCATCGTGCTTTTCTCATCCAGGAAACCGTTGGTATTCCACACCTTGCCGTAGGGCGTTGGCAATAGGCCGACTTCTTGGAATTCGTGCACGCCATGCGCCGTCAGGCCGGCGGCAAAAAGGATCAGAAGGATGCTGGTGGCGCTGAAGATGGTCTTGAGTTGGAAGCGCAAAGCCGTCTTGAACACCAAAAAGCCGATGACGATAGCGGAGCCTACGCCCAAGCCGGCCAGCAGAAGGGATGCGTTGCCTTCGGCGGCAAATAATGTCGCGCCCATGAACAGGACTGTTTCAACGCCTTCGCGATACACGGCGAAAAATGACATGGCCGCCAGGCCGATGTTTTTTCCCGTGGACACGTGTTGGTTGACTTTGTGTTCGATTCGTTGCGTGAATTGCGTCTGCGTGGCCATCCAGAAGATGACGTACGTCAAAATAGCGGCCGCGGCTAGCATCGTGATGCCTTCGAAGATTTTTTCCGTGTTGCCGGTAAAGCCTCCGGCCACTTGGTTGAATAGGACGGCGGTGACTACGCTGGCCAGGACTGCCAATGCCGCGCCTCCGAGCACGTGGCCGTTGAGGTGGCGGTTGTCCGTCTTGTGCAGGTACGCTAGGATGATGCCGAGGATGAGCGTGGCTTCCAGCGTCTCGCGGAACGGGATGAGGAATGCGCTGACCATCGGGACTTAACCATTGTTAAGAAGCTTTAAAAGGATAACGACGTTACACTGTTAAGGGTTCCACAAACGCTGTTTGGAAGGGGTAGGGTTTATGGTTCGACGCTCGACGGAATCGGTTTTGCAGGCATTGCGCGCCGTGTTGGCCAAGGAACTGGTGCTGGGCCGCGGATTTTCCCGTGCCCGCGCCGCCCGCCTTCTCAATGTCACTCCCCCGGCCGTATCGCAATATGTTTCCGGCAAACGGGGAGGCGTATTGGCCGTAGAAATCGAGCACGACAAAGCCCACATGGAGTACGTTCACCAACTGGTCCAGGACGCCTTGGCCACGCCTTCGGATCGGCCCGACCGCATCAGCAGCCTTCTCTTGAAAACCGCCGAGAAAATCGCCGCCCGCCTGGACTCATCCATTGGCGCCCGCGTGCCTACCGAGCCGCTGGTCAGCGAGACACAACGCCGCGCGAGCCTGCAACTGTTGCGCAAACGGATGGATGAGGAACACGCGGCCGCCGCTGGCTCCATGAAGTTCGCCCAAGCCTGTCCCGATGAGCGCATTGCCGCCATGTTCCGCCAGATTGCCTCTGACAGCTTGCGCCATGCCGATACGATGGCCGTGTTGATCAACTACGTTGAGCATCCCGAAAGCCTGCACAACGTCCGCCTTCCCAGCAAGGACGCGGTGCAGACGATGCTGGACGCGGAAGAATCCGCCGACGAGGCCGACATCGCGCCGCTTAAAGCCCGTTTGGGTCCAGCGGCACGCCTTCTGATCGAATCGGTGGATGCGGATGAGCGCAAGCATGTGCTTCTGCTCAAGGGCCTCATGACGCTGATTGACGAGCAGAATAAACTCGGCAAGACGTGAGGCGGCCTGGCGGGTTGCGCATTATGGCCCGAAGCCCAGCTTCTTAAGTTCTTCTTCGGCCTGTTTGGCGTTCTTGAACACGATGCCCTGGATGCCCAGTTTCTTGGCCGCCTCCACGTTCTCCGCCGTGTCGTCCAGAAAGACGGTGTCTTCGGGTTTGGCGTTGAGGTCCTTCAGCACGATTTCGAACAATTTGGGATCCGGCTTCTTGATCCTATACTGCCCGGAATAGTAGACGTAGTCATAGGTGTGCGCGAAATCCCACTTGCGCGACCACATGTTGAACAACTCGGGCCCCATGTTGGTCAGCGCGGCCACCTTGTATTTCTTGCGCAAGCGCTGGATCAAATCGCGGGTCCCTTCGATCTCGTACAACGCCTCGATGTTGAAGTCGCCGGCGATGTACACGCCATGGATGTCGAACACCACCGTCTTATGCACGGCGTATTTCTTGACGAGCGGCCGGGCGGCCGACGCGACCAAGTAGCCCACGGCGGCCAGCAGGAATCCGGAGAGCACGTCGCCGAATGCCAGCGGCAACAAAAGCACGGACGCGATGACTGTCAGCACGAGGTGCAGCCAGTCCACGAACGGGCTCCAGGTCCTTTTTTGGGCCTTAGGGGTGGTATTCTTCATGCCATCCTTTCAGGTATTCTTCCATTTTAAGCCGCGCGCATAGGCTCGTGGCGGTTGAGAAAAAATAAACCCAATCCCTATATTCGCCTCCTGCGCTTTGCATGCCGAGGTGTTAAATACTTAAATGGTCAAATGGCTAAGTGGTGAAGACATGAAGACCACCATCATCCTCGAGGAGGCAGTTTACCGGAAAGTCGTCGAGGAAGCCGTTCGAAAATATGGCAATACCCGAAGCATTTCGACGGTAGTCAATGACATATTGAAACACGCGCTTTTCAAGGCAAAAACAAGCGAACCTAAAACCTGGCGCGATGTCTGGGGAACCTTCAAGACCGATACGCCCACTCAAAAACTGAAGGATTTGGCTCGTGAGGGTTGGGGTCCATGACTTTTTTCCTTGACACGTACGCCATTGTCGAGATTTTCAGTGGCAATCCGGCGTTCGAGCCATTCGTCGATTCCCCCAGCACCTGCACCGTATTCAATGCAGTCGAGGCCTACTTCATCTTCCGTTCAAAGGATCGCAAAGACCTTGCACGCAATGCATTGATTTTGGCCCACCGCAATGCCGCAGAGCTTTCCAAAGAAATCATCCAAAAGGCCATGGATTTTCGTGCCGACTTCAACGCCAAAAACCGCAAAAACGCGCTTTCCTACGCCGACGCCATCGGCTACACCTATGCGTTGGAAAACCGCTTGGAATTCGTGACCGGCGACGATGCTTTCAAAGGACTCAAAGGAGTACGGTTTCTCAAATGATTCCGGCTCTTCCTATAGCAATCCCGGAAACTAACCCGACAAAATAGTCCAGGATTGCTATCTACTACAGCACAAATTCAACGGAATTTGTGTGGCAGCACAAAATACTCGATTTTGTGTGGCCTTGCAAACTGCAACGGTTTGCAAGACCCCACAATTTCCGCAGAAATTGTACGGAACCACGAGAATGAGTCGGGAAACTTTCGTGGTTTAGTATAATGTTCGCCCGCAAAGACGTTGAACCCGTGACCCAAACGTTTAATTGGGGGGGCAATTGTTTTTCTAGGTGAACTTTAGACATGGCCCGAAAACCAGCTGCACCTGCCGTACATCCTCGAAAGCTCAACGTGTTTTTGAGCGACCTGAAAAAAGCGGGTCATTCGCTCCATCCGGCGTGGGCCGTAGAGGGCCCTGTAGTGAGCCAGCACGTCACGGAAGATGGACGCGGCGTCTCGGAATGGCGCAAAGGATGGGGTCCTTCCGAATCCGTGAGTTGGAGCCATCGTTCGATGCTACCGGGAAGCCGGCAGTATTCGTTGACGGTCAACGGAGCCACCCAGACGCATCTGACCAACGGCTCCGTTGACTCGCCGGCAAGCTTTTCACTCACGTACGTGACGAAGGAAGGCCATGAAAAGTCCTATACAATTCACTCTGACCCTGCTCTGGATACTTTCGAATCTCGCCGTTTGAATAAGTCCGGCGGCCTGTTCAGCCGAACGAGGTTTTCATACCGGGATCGCGGCGATGACGAATACCAGGCTGGCAAGGTCAGCCATGAAGAGCGCGCAGCGCTGATGGATTTGGTCCGACGCCACGTCGGCCCGGATTCACTGCCGCTACCCAGTGATTCTCCAGGCGGTAATCCGGAGTATCTGCCAATTCTGAGGGATGCCGCGGCTCGCCAGCGCGTTCCGTTCCTTCAATGGCTGCACGGCACGCCTTCCCAGGACCGACTGCTTCCGGACTTCATCCGCGAACTGCGGACGCACAAAAAGACCATCCGATTGGGCGAAGGACGGGACCCCGCTTCCCTCCCGGACTTGTTCGCCGATCGCGAGGATGAGTTTTCCACCCCTACGAGCATGCGATGGAACACCGAAGGAACATTGCCTTCCAGGCTCAAGTATGGACTAAGCCTGTCCTCCCACAGCCGGAGGCATCTGACGACCCAGGCTGAAGACGCGCTTGTCGACGTCCATTTGCACTTGGAGCATCCGGACGGACGCCGCCAATGGTATCGGGTAAGTTCCAATCCTCGTTTTGACGCACTGCATTTTGAGCATGCGCCCTCACAAGAAGAATCACTCCTTCCCAATGAACGCTCGCTCGTGCTGGGCCTTTTATCCCACCACACGGAGCTAAAGTCGCTGGCACTTCCGCGCACCACCCCTTTGGGCCAAAAAAAGGACGAGTTCCAGACCGCGGCCAATCGTGAGCGGACTCGTGCCGCTCAATGGCTCAATGGTCAGCTGCGCGTCTGATTTTCGCTTTGGGTCATGCCTCGGCCTTTAGGCCAGGGGAGGCTGTCCTTTGTTTTTCAGTGGGGTCTGGATAAACGTCGATGCGTGGATCCCAAATCTTGCGCCAATACGCTTTTTGGGCTTTTTCCGTCTTCGGGTGGCGCCAAGTGTTCCAACCGTCTTGAAGCGTCTTGCCTTTGGCCGCATTCAACAGCTTCGAAGTCGGCCTCCAGTCCAGGCCCAAGGCATCGCAGAGCGGCTTGAAGATGAAGCAGCGGATTTCGATGCTTTTGCGGATCAATTTCTCTTCGCTCAATGCCAACAACTCTTTCCATTGGCGGCTGCCGTTTTCCGCCAAGTTTTGGGTCAAATTCCGGATTTCGTCCAAGTCTTCCACGGCTTTCCCGTCTTTTTCCAAACGCCAAGCCTTCAGGCCGAAAATGGGATCGCCCACATAGTTGCCGTGGCAGGCAATCAGCGTGGTGGAAAAAGAGACGTCTTGGTAAATGCAATACAGCTTGACGTGGTCCGCCGCCGCTTGGAAGCGAGGCCATAGCAGCGTAGGGAACAAATGGCGCATTTCCTTGACGACCAGGATACGGCCGCCGCCCAACGGGTACGGCCCGTAATTCTCGATTCCGTTGCCCATGTAGTAATCCAAGTAAAGCGCGGTCGAGAGGTTGTATGCCGCGTTGTAGAGCCGGCCCAATGCCCTTGCGGAATCCGGAGTCCCTGTTTGGAACGTCTTTGCCCGTATGGCGGCCAGGTCCAGCTTGGGCCGGGTGGATCCCTGAATTCCGAACAAGTCGCCCGGCTCCATCTGGGCGTTGAGCAATTGGTAGAAAAAATCGGCGTATTCCAGTCGTTTTTCCTGGGGCCACTTGGCCACTTTGACGTCTTCTAGCGTAAAGAAGAGGTGTTCGCGGCACAAGTCCGGCGGGAAGAATTGGGCTATCGTTGCATACGGAATATTTTTTTCTTTCACGGTATCCACGATTTTGGAAAACCAATTCAGCCACGCTTGCGCGAAAAGAGGCTGGGTGTGACGCCATGACGTCGGGGAAATGGTCGAGAGGTCCATTTGGGCCAAGGACTTTTCCGTTGATTCGAGGTATTCGTCCAGCCATGCCATCCGTCTGTCACGAGCTGGCGCTTTGGTTTTATACAAGTAGAACCTCTCCGGTTTTACCGTCCACACTAATTTCTTGGCCGTCTTTCAGCTTCTTCGTCGCATTTTTCGTGGCCACGACGCAGGGGATGCCCATTTCACGCGATAGGATGGAGGGGTGCGATGTCATGCCGCCGATGTCGCAGACGATGGCCGCCGCGCGATTCATCATCAGCACCATCGTCGGGTCGGTGATGCGCGTCACGAGGATTTCGCCTTCTTGGAAGCGCGGCTCGTCTTGCGGGCCGGAAACGATGCGGACTTTTCCACGAGCCTGGCCCGGTGACGTGCCAAGTCCGGAGAGTATTTTCTTCATGGTGACGTTTTCACGCGTTCCGGCCAGTTAAAGCTTTTTCCGTTTCCCGAATTCCGGCAGCTTGCCGGCGCCTTTGTCCGACAAAGTGCCTTCCAACGCCTGCATGATGCGGTAGTACGCGCCACGAAGCCCCTCATAGCGGTTGCGGGCGCGCGAGTTGAGCATCTTGGCCACTTTTCCGCGCTCGACTTCGATGGACGCCGATTTGGACATTTCGAACACCTGCGACGGATAGATACTACGGTGACCACTGACCAAAAAGCTGATGACGCACGCCGTGGTCGCGTAAGTCGCTATTTCCGGTCCGAACAATTCGATCGACATGATGCTGGCCGAAATCGGCGTATTCGACGCGCCGGAGAGCACGGCTACGAAGCCCAAAGCGGCAAAAAGCGGCAAACTCAATTGGAAAAATTGGGCAAACACGCTGCCCATGGCCGAACCTAAGAAGAATAATGGACTCAAGACGCCGCCGGATCCGCCGGAGCTCAACGTGATGGCCGTGAAAACAGGTTTGAGGATGACGTCGGCCATGGATGCCGGCGTGCCTGCCAGCATGGCGTCAATGGAGTCCACGCCCAGGCTTAGGTATTTCGGCGAGAATGCCAACGCCAGGATGATGAGCAGCAAGCCGGCGCCGGCGGCTTTGACCAGGGGTTTGACGCGGATGCGGGCGGAAAGCGCGTGGGCCGTCTGGATGATCTCGATCAGCCAAATCGAGGCGATGCCGAAGACGACGCCGGCCAGGGCGGCGTAGCCCAGCAGCGTCACGTCCAGCACAGGGCTCAACTCGATGGCGTGGCGGAAGTAGTGGATGCCGAAGTTGGACGCCGTTCCATACGCCACGATGCCGGCCACCAACGACGGCAACAATACGTCGTACAGCAGGCCGCCGACGACCAGCACTTCCACGCCGAAGATGGCGCCGGCGATGGGCGTGCCGAAGACCGAAGCAAAACCGGCGGAAATGCCGCAGATGACCAGCTTTTTGCGGTCATACGGGTCAAACCGCGTCAATTGCGCGAATGCCGACGCCAGGGCTGCACCTGCCTGTGCTGCGGGGCCTTCGCGTCCGGCGGATCCGCCGAATGCAACGGTCACGATGGATGCCAATAGCTTGACCGGCGCGATGCGCGGATCGATGCGCCCGTCCTCCTCGTGCACCGCTTCGATGATGCGCTCGGTGCCGTGCCCGCTGGCCTGTGGGGCGATTTTCTGGATGAACCAGACGGTGAATGCCAACGCCAACGGCAATGCAAGGAAGTAGTACGGATTCTGTTGGATGAACGTCATGGCCGTTTCGAGGGCCTTGAGGAACATGGTGGTGGATGAGCCGACGACAAGGCCGATAAGCGCGGCTAAAAAGACCCATTTGGCCACGCTGAAGATCAGGATGGTCTGTTCGGTAATCCGTCGCAAAGCCTTGGTCTCCCTCAAGTCCAACCGCGGTGTTTCCGGTCAGGCTACCCTAAGGCACGCGGCCTTTATTGGCTTTTCTTTTTTTCCCTGGTTTTTCAACGCCGCGAAGCGTTTTTGCTTTTCGGAAGACTGCCCGTTTAGTGCGTTTTTGGTCTGCGTGAACGGACGGTGGAGCTTTACGTTTTTTGCAAAGGGGGAACGGGCCCAGTATTTTGGACAAGGGCGTGTTTGATTGGCGGGGCGTATGTCGATTCAATTGCTTTGAACGCCGGTGCGGCTCGGGCCATCTTGCTCGGTTTTTTTCCGATGGATCCCATGTTTTTTTTGGTTTTGCCACCAATCAGACGCGGGGCTGGCTCGTCAGTCCGGATTGCTTTTTTTCCGTTGTCTTGGTCGGCGGTTTAAGGCGAATCAACCGGCGTTGCCGATGGGTTGGTAGGGGTTGCAACAACCGCGGTTCCTGGCGTAGTCAGTCTGCTGGAGCCGATTCCCAAAAACCCGCCCAGCGCGTCTATGATTCCTCCAAAAACATTACCCAGGAAATTGCCAATGCCGGAAAAGATGCTTCCGATTCCGGAAGAACTACCGCCGGAAGGCGGTTTACCGATCACGCCTAAATCGAGTGGAGACGTGGGCGTCACGCTTGGTTTGGTTGTTGGTTGTCCGGCCCGCCCGATTATTCCGTTTCCGCCTGCTTGGGGGCCCGGGTATATTTTCGTGCCCGGCACGGTCGGATTTGGTTTTAGGGAGGGTTTGGCAGTCGGGGTTTGGTTTTCTGGCGTCTGGTTGTCCGTAACGGACGACGCTTTGGCGTTGATGAAGATTCTAGTCTGGCAGTCGAAGAATGGTTCGGAATTGTGGAACGCGGAAAAAATGTTCCAGCCCGACGTTTTTGCCGTGTATGCATTTATGGAAAACGAGGGTTCCCACTGCGCGTTGGCGGTGAACGACGGGATGAACAGGCCTTGGGATGGCTCCGACGCCATGGTTAGCGGCGGGCAGTTCACCTCGGTTTTCTGGGTGTCGTTGTAAAAGCATTGGACGGTGGCCGTCGTGTTGGCTCCAGATGAAAGGTTTGCCGTTGCGGAGGTTATGACGCACGAGGTTGCATTTTTTTTGCTTGAAGACGGAATCGGCGTAGTGGCGGGCAGGGCGGATGGATTCGGCGAAACGGTGGGCGCGGGAGTCGCAGTGGTTGTCGGCGTAGGGCTGGTCGTTGCAGTTGGGCTTGGCGTCGCAGTTGTTGACGGTGTAGGTGTCGGCGTCGCGGAGACAGTCGGCGTGGCTGTCGGAGTAGGCGTTGGGGTGGGGCTCGATGATGGAATAGGGGTGGGAGTCGGAGTAGGCGTGGGTGTTGGCGCGTCGGTCATGCTCATCCATTCGTACGGAGGGCTTCCGGCCGTGTCGCCCACGTGGAAACTGACTTGGTTATCCCACGCTCCGAACGTGTCAATAGCAAAATAGACCAAGGTGGAGCCGCCGGCGGCGATGGATGGCAGGCTGACGGCTTGCGTCGCCGTGTTTTGACCCGTTTCCTTCCACGTATAATAAACGCTCGTAGCAGCCGAAGTCGTTGAATCTGGATTTGAAACTTGCGCTTTGAGGTAATACGCTTGAGCCCCTGGCGGGATGTAGCCGCCGCCGGTCTGCGTGGGGTCGTCGGCAAACCAGGACACTTGGGGGATTGCAAGAAGAAGTGCCGTAAAAAAGATGAGCAGGACCGTCGGAAGGAATTTCATGGCGTAGAGCTGAACTTCGCCGCTAATTTATAATGGTAGGTTGTTTTGGCTCGGCCTGATTCAGGACGTCTTTGACTTCTTCGTCAGTGACTTCACGAAAATCGCGGTAAAACTGTCCCACGGCCATGAAATCTGGACTTTCAATCAGGCAAACCCAGTCATCCGTTTTTTTCCGGAAGCGGTCGGCCGTGTCCGTCGGCGCGCACGCCACGGCGGCCACGATGCGGGCCGGTTTTTGGCTCTGGAGCCACTGCAGCGCTGCGTCAAGCGTAGCGCCGGTGGCGATGCCGTCGTCCACCACGATGACGGTCCGGCCTTTCAATGGCGGCATGCGGGAAAAACCGAAGGCTGCTTTGCGTTGGCGGACTTCCGTGACTTTTTCGCGGACTTTCGCTTCCAGCCGCGGCGCTTCCGGCTGCAGGACCGAAATGGCGTCGGCATTCCAAACCGGTTTTTCATCCACGCTGACGGCGCCCAACGCCAGTTCTTCGTTTCCCGGCGCTCCTATTTTTCGGACGATAAGCACCGACAGCGGCGCGTCCAGCGCCTTGGCAACCGGTTCTGCCACCACCACGCCTCCGCGGGGGATTCCAAGCACTATCGTTTTTGGCCCTTTGTACTGCATCAGGCGTTGGGCGAGCCGGATGCCGGCATCGATGCGGTCTTGGAACATGGAGATGTCTAGTGGGATGCGAAAAAGAAAAGAATGCCGGATGCCTTTCCGGCTTTTTTTACATGCTTCTAACCCGGATTAGCGCCTGGCGGCGACGGCTTTCATCTGGTCGTCCAAATACTTCAATCCGGCCGCGTTCAATTGGGTGAACGTGTAGCCGAACAGCAATCCGCCTGCGTGCGCTTCCGGCTGCGCTTTCCACACGGTGAACGCGAAGCAGCAGGAAAACTGTGAAGCAGTGGCCTTCCATTTTCCGCCGAAGTGGTAACTGGACTTCGTGTAGATTCCGCTGCTTTGCGGCCCGATTTCCGTCACGACGTCGCGGCCCAGCTTGCCGTCATAGCCGAAATTCAGGTGCATGCCTTCCCATGGGTGGCCGCCGTACGGACTCCGCGTGTCGCTAGGCGTGATGCGTCCATCCGAGGCTAAGCCCATGGCCGGGCCGATGAATACCACGCGGGGCGCATACGCGTTCATCGAGCCCAGTTGGTTGGATGCCGAATACCCGTTGCCGTCCTCGATGGCGGCCAGGAATGCGGCTTTCGTGAAGTCCGTTTTGAACCGGTTTGACTGGGGTACGACCGTCACGCCGAAATTCAGGCTCTTCAGGTGGTTCATCAGCGCCGTTTCGTTGGAAGTCAGTTTGGACGCGTCGCTGTAGTGGTTGATCAACAATCCGACGCTTCCGGCTGGCACAACGATCGCGGGTTTGTCGTTGGCGGTGACCCACCGGAATGCTTCATCGACGATGATGCGGCCTTCCTCGTTCAGCGAGGCCGGGTCGTTTCCGATCACGGCTGAACGAACGCCGTTGGCTTCCCGCGAGAACAGAGTGCCTCCGTATCCGCATCCCTGCGACGCCGGACACGAGCTGATTTGCGAGAATCCGGCCAGGTTGTTGCGGACAGCGGCTTCCGCGCCGCTGGTTTGGATGTTGAACGCTCCGTAGCCGTTGTGGTCGGCCGACGAGTCGTAATGCTCCAGAAACGCCTTGCCGTGCGTCGTGCCTTCCTGGCTGTTGACCTGGATCTGCGCGTTGGCGATTTTGCCGGCTTCCCCGAACAGGCGCAACGCGTCGTAGAAGAACAAGCCGGGCTTCTTTCCAGTCAATCCGTGATAGAATGCGGAAAGTTGGAATCCCGGTCGGTGTACGGCCACGATGCCGTCCGCGTTCGAAAAGTCCGTGTTGAACCGCGCGGACTGGGACAATACGGCCACACTGACGCCTTGGGCTTCGAGGAGTTTTTTCGCCGCTTCTTCTTGCGGCGTCAGTTTGGGCGTCTCTGCGTAATCCAGGGCCATCAGCACCCAGGCGTGGGCCGGCACGGTCGCTTTAGCCGAAGGGCCGAACGCGTATTGGATAGCCTGGTCCAGGATGACTTGTCCTTCTCCGGACAACTGCGTCGGATCCAGGCCCAAGGCCGCGCTGCGGACGCTTCCGACTTCCCGGTAGTTGAAGAACGTGGAGTAACAGCAGCCCGTCCGGCCGAAGGCCGTCCAGCCGCCCCACAAGGCGCCGGCGGAATAGCTCTTGCCGCCTTTCGTTAGCGGGATTTGGTTGGGATTGGAGTTGGAGTCCGTGCGGTCGTATTTGGACAGGAACGCCTTCGAATCGATTTCCGCGCTGGTTGACGTTTCTTCGCCGGCTTTCGGATACCACGTCTTGAACGAGGCGTACACGAAAACGCCCGGCACTTTTTCCGTTATTTTGCTGTAGTAATCCGTCAGGCGAACGTGGGAATCCGCCGCTGCCGCGATGCCTTTGGCCTGCGAAAAATCGGTGGTGAAACGTTTGGATTGCGGCACCAGGAAGACGGTCTGGCCCGTTTTCTCGATGGCTTTTCTCAAAGCGTCTTCCGGCGCGTTCAGCGTCGGCTTTTCGGCGTGACTGGCCGTGACCAACGCCACTTGGCCTTGAGGCACGCTTTGCTCCGTGGCCTTCAGTTCCATTGTCCAACGGACAAGTTGGTCGGCCATGATGCGGCCTTCATCCGTCAACGCCGAGACGTCGTAGCCCCAGGCGGCTATTTTTCCGCCTTTGCCGTTGTCGACAAAACCGCTGGATGTGCCGTACCCGCCGTATCCGTCGGCCGAGCCGATGCTGTCCTTCATCCATTTCTGGTAGGCTTTTCCGGCCGTCTGGACTTCGACGTACGGGTCGTACTCCTGGTAGGCGCTGTAACTCGCTAAGAACGCTTTGGATGCCGTGACGCGGTCGAAGTGGTTGTCGTTGGCGCCCGGCGCCTGGTCGTCCAGATAACCGATGGCGTCATGCAGCAAGACGACTTTCTTGTTATTCGCCACCAGGCGGCTGACGACGTCGGCCTTGAACGGCTTGCCCGGCGCGAAGTCCACCGCAGCTACTGCGTTGAATCCGTTCAGGTTTTCGTACGTGCCTCTTGACGCGTTGACCAGCGTTACGTTCATGGTCGGATAATCCTGGAGCAGGGCCTGTGCTGCCTTTTCTTCCGGCGTCAACGCGTTGGAATTGGACACGATGAGGGCGACGTCCCCGCTTTGCAGCGGTTCCGGCGTGGGAGTCGGAGTAGGCGTGGCCGTTGGCGTCGGAGTCGCGGTAGGCGTCGCGCTGGGCAGCACGATGGGCTCCGGTGTTGCGGTTGGCGTCGGGGTAGCCATTGCCGTCGGTTTGGGTTTTTCTTCTTTCTTATCAGAGAACTGTACTACTTCTTCTTTCAATGACGCTAAGCTGCTTTTGATTTCGGTCTTCAGAGGGAAGCCGTACTTCGCGTCCAGGCATACGTTGCCGGTCAAATCGGCGAAAGCCGCGCCGCCGAATTCGTTCAGACGGCTGATTGCTTCCGGCGTCAATGCAAGCGAGTATTCATTGCACGGACGGTCCGCATACGATGCGGCCCCTTTCTTTTCGACTTTCAAGAGGGTTTTGAGCGTGGCGTCTGGTACGAACAATGCCAGGGCTTCTTCCAGTTGGTTGTCCTGCAATTTCTTCCACAATTCGTTGACTTGGTCCTTCGTCGGGATGATGCAGTTGCTGCTGACTTTGATGCCGGGTTTGGGCGCGGCGGTCGGGTTCGGAATGGATGCGGCCGCGGCCGTTGGCGTCGGTCCCGGAGTGACGGCGGGTTCCGTAGTCGATGGGGGGTTTGCATTCACGGTTGCCGTAGCCGTCGGGTTGACGGTCGGAACCGGAGTTGGCCAGACGTATGGATATGATTTGATCAGGAATTCGGACCAGTATTTTCTTTCGATTGAGTTGGCGTACGTGTCCGTCACTTTCGTGTCGGCTCCGATGTTCGCCCGGTTTTCGCCTTTGGCGACGGCTCCGACGTCCATCAAGTTGCCGGTTTCATCATATATTTGGTATGACGCATACGAGTTTGCTCCGTCGCCATAGAATCCGACGAACATCAACTTGAGTTGCCAATTCGTCGTGAACGTTCCCCGTTCGCCCGAGTCTATTCGTCCTTCGAATAATTTTCCGGAATCCAGTCCCGTGGAGGACCCGTCTTTTTTATCATCCGCAAACCGTAATTCGCTTCGCTCTTGCGTGAAGTCTGCGCCGTCTGCTATCTCATTTACGCAGATTCTTGATTCTCGATTCTTGTACAATTTGGCTCCGACGACGTCCCCGGGTTTTCCTTGCGAATCGACGGCAATCCAGTTGAGTTCGAACGAGTCATCGCCCACGCTGACCGTTTTGACATAGTTTGATGCCGTGGCCACGCGTTTGAGCGCTTCGACGATTTTGTTGTCCTCAAAACGCATTTCCGTCAATGGCTTAAGGCTCAATGAAAGCGATGCGGAGCCTTCCGTGGTCATGGAATAATCCGAAGGGGCAGTAGGGGTTACGCCTGCCGTTTCCGCCAGGAAACCGGTTGCAAGCGGGATCGCTTCTTCGGCCTGCAGGATTACGTCACTTGACGCCGCGGCTTGGAGGATGGCGGGATCCGGAGTGGGAATTGGCGTCGCGCTGGCGGTTGTCGTGACCACGTACGGCGTAGCTTGGGGCGCGCTTGGGCCGCTGGTACAGCCGAACAGCAACAGGCCCAACAACAGCAACGACAAAAGACGCTTCATGCCAAATCCCCCTCGAAAAAACGTGGGTTTAGCAAGCGCCCGAGGGATAAATACGTTTGCCAGCCTCTTTACCCCCGTTTTTTTCCGTATCCGGGTTTCCTTCTGGAAAAAAGGTTATTATGCCGGGCTTTTCCTAAAGGCCTGCATGCCGGAGTTCAAGGACGTGCTGGCCGCCCAGTCAGGCGTCTTTTCCAACAAGCAGGCTCTTTCGCCTCACTTCGTGCCCGACGCGCTGCCGTTCCGGGAGAGCGAGTTGCGCCTGATTATGGCGTCCGTGGCTCCCGTTCTCAAAGGCCAGAAGGCCAAGAACCTCTTTTTGTACGGCAAGACCGGCACGGGAAAAAGTTCGTCGGCCAAATACGTGCTGGAGAAGTTGGACGCCGAAAAGAACCCCCACATCTGCGCGCTTTACATGAATTGCCGCGTGTTCGACTCTCGTTACCGCGTCCTGCAGAAAATCATCACTACGTTCCATCCCAAATTCGCCCGCACCGGGTATTCCTTCGCCGTGCTCTACGAGAAACTGCTGGACTGGGTCGAGGAAGACGGCAAGCAGGTCGTCGTCGTTCTGGATGAGATCGACATGGTCAAGGATCTGGACAACCTCGTCTACACGCTCACGCGCGCCAACGACGATTTGCGCAAGGGAAACGTCTCCATCGTCGGCGTCAGCAACAAGGTCGATTTCAAGCAACGACTCGACGCGCGTTCGCGCAGTTCGCTGTGCGAGGAAGAGCTGGTCTTCCAGCCCTACAACGCCGACCAGCTCACCGGCATCCTGCGGGCACGCGGGCAACTGGCGTTCGTCCCCGGAGTGGTCCAGGAATCCGCCATCAACCTGGCGGCGGCCATCGCCGCCAGCGAAAACGGAGACGCGCGCTACGCGCTTTTGTTGCTGTTGCGCGCCGGTGAACTGTCCGAAAGCCAGGGCAAGGCCACTGTCGTCGACCACGACGTGGAAGCATCCCGCAAGGCGGCGGAAGAGGAAAAAGCGTTCGAAGTCATCAGCACGCTGCCGGAGCACCAACAACTCCTCCTCTACGCGTTGGCTACTCTTGCCACCGACGTGTCCTACAAGCGACTGGTCGAGGACGGTGGGGACAAGCTCTACTTTTCCGGCGAAGTGTACGAACGTTACGCCTCCGTCACGAAGAAACTCGGAAAACCGCCGCGCACCATGCGCTGGTACCGCGAATACCTCAAGGAACTCGAAGCGCTGGGCTTGGTCAACATGGTGCAAAGCGGCAAAGGCGTCCGCGGCCACACCACCCTCATCAAGCTGGGCTATGAGGCGGCCCGCGTGCGGCAAGTCATCGAGACGAAAGTCTTGGGCGAATAAGACGATTCCATGGATGCGCGCTCGCAACCACTGAAGGTAATTCGTCAATCAACGAATCCTATTGTGTTTTTAAGTGAGGGATGGGTACGGTGTTCTGAAAACAACCGTAATCGGCCTCTTGGGGCGCGTTACTGTAAGGTGAGACCATGGGATTTTTTGAAGATTGGAAAGAAGTATTGACCCAGCCGAAGGAAACTTTCGCCAGCCGCAAGAAAGAAGCGGAAATCGGTGCCGCTGCTAAGACGTATGCCCTGCTTGGCGCCGTCGTCGGCCTCCTTTTTGGCCTCATGATTGCCATCCTGGGTGCCGCATTTGCCGCAATGCCGGGCCTCGGTTTCCTCGCCGCCATGGGTTTCCTGGCCATTCCCGTTGCCGCCGTCGCCTTTGCCGTCCTGGCCGTCATCGGTTCGTTCATCTCCGCGGGCATCTACTTCGTATTTGCCAAACTGCTGGGCGGAACCGGCGACTTCAAGACGCACTACTACTTGCCTTCGCTGTACGTCATCCCCGTGACGGTGCTGACCTTGGTGCTCAACATGATTCCTTTTTTGGGTTCCATCTTGGGATTCGTGCTGGGCCTGTATAACCTCTACCTCATGACGCTGGCCTACAAGGAAGCCCATGGATTAAGCACGCTCAAAGCCGTCCTGGTGTGGCTGCTGCCGATCATCGTCATCATCCTGCTGGTGGTGCTGTTGATGGGTAGCCTCATCGCCGTCATCGCCGGAGCCGGAGCGGCCCGAGGCGCCTAAATCCGTTGAAGCGGGCGCTCGCCCGCTTTTCCCTTCTTTTTTCCCTTTTTCTTCGGTTTGCCCGCGTTTTTCTTTTTTCCTTCAGACACCGGCTTTTTTCTCTGGCGTTTTTCCCTCACTCAAAGACAAGGCTTTTATAAATGACTGGTGCAATTGGTTCAATCCAATTTCCTGATTGAAAGGTGAAGCGCATTATGGGTATCTTGTCGGGTCTGACCAAGTCACTGGGCATCCAGAGCGAAATGAACATGGACGAATTCATGTCCGCCGCCGAAGCCGAAGAAGTCGACGTCATGCACAAAGCCGCGGACTTCTATGTCAAGCCCATCGCCTTGCAGAACGACAGCGACGCGCTCATCGTCGAGGAAGAACTCAAGGCCCGCAACCTGGTCTTGCTGAACATCTCGCCCATGGCCCGCAACCCGACGCGCCTCAAGACGATCGTACAGAAACTCAAGTCGTTCACCGTCGCGGACAACGGAGACATGGCCCGCATCGACGAAGACAAGATCCTGCTCACGCCGGCCAACGTCAAGATCGTCAAGAGACGCAAGTAATTCTTTTGCTTAATCCTTTGGCCCGTTTGGGCTTTTGTTTTTTTCTTCCGTCAGCCCCGGCTTGGCGTCCGTATTCGGCAATGAATTGAAAAAGGCCACACCTATCTATTTTAGGTATGTTTATATATCTAAAAACAATAATTATTCCATGCAAGCCAATGAATCACACTCGCCGCGTCTGGCCACGGTTCTCATGGTGGAAAAAACGCTTTCAGACGCCGGACAGGTCGTCAAAGTCGCCGAACTGAAGCGCCGCTTGCCGAAACAAATCATGCACGCGACGCTGATGCACATCCTAGACTACTTGCAACAAAGCGGCAAGATACTTTTCACTTCAAAAGGCGTATTGTGGATTTACCGGCCTCCGGCGGAGTTAGAAAACCTCAAAGCCAACGGCTTGGAACTGTAGCGAACTTCACCGGCCAGCAACCCTCCGGACGCTTTTAAGCGACACTGCTGGATTCCATTTCATGCACGATCGCATGGTGCGGGTCATCCTCAAAGGCCAGGCCAAGGAGGAATTCGAACGGCTGAACCGCGTCGTGGGCGAACAGCAAGAACGCGGCGTTGCCACTTCGGAAGAAATGCAATTGCTCAAATCAATCCTGCAGAAGACTGCATTGATCAAGGAAAATCCGATGTATGGAGACAACATTTCCAAGAAACTGATTCCGAAAGACTTGGCGGTTTCCAACTTGTTCTGCGTGGACTTGACGCATTATTGGCGGATGCTCTACTCGTTGGAAGGAAACCAAATCGAGGTCGTCGCCTTCGTTCTTCACCTGCTTGACCATCCGGCGTATGACCGGTTGTTCGGCTATCGGAAAAGACGCTGAACCCATTACCTCCGAGGCGGGCCGGAAAGAAAGCTATAAAAGAAGTCAGGCCATAAGTCATCTGACCAATTTGTGGGCTCGTAGGTCAACGGTACACTCTTATTCTCAGTTTTTACCGGTGAATCGAGTGCGTGAAAGACTGCCTCCATGGCATGGAGGAGGTTACGGGTTCAAATCCCGTCGAGTCCACTCTTTTTTTTTACCCTGCCTAGTGGAGCCTTGATTTCAAACCCATTAGGCCTGACTTTTTTCTAATTCGAGGGGCGAGGCCGCTGAGCGTAGCGATGGTCGTCCGCCGACCATCGCTTGCAACCGTTGCGGGACAGGGGACGCTTCCCCGGGGCGACCGTCGAGTCCACTCTTTTTTCTCCTTTTCCAGCGTGCGCTCGGTGCGTTTGTTTTCCGCAAAGCCATTTATTCTCGAGTTTTGAAAGCACTGTTTCCGACTTTCAACTTCAGGTGGTTTGAACATGACGAAACTGCTGTGCCTCGATGATTCGTATCTAACGGTATGCTCGGCCAAAGTCACGGCCGTTGATGCCGCCGCCAACCGCGTCCAGTTGGACCAAACTGTTTTTTACCCCACCGGCGGCGGGGTTCCGTGCGATTTCGGCACGCTTTCGGCCAACGGGACCGCGTGGAAGGTCACCGATGTCCACAAGAAAGACGGCGCGGTTTGGCACGTCTTGGACTCCGCTTTCGGCCCGTTGGGGCTCAAAGTAGGCGAAGCTGTTTCCGCGAAAATTGACTGGGACCGGCGGTACAAACTCATCCGCATGCATACGGCCACGCACGTGTTCGCGTCCATGATGCATAATCGTGGCTTCGGAATTACCGGCAACCAAATCGGCACGGACCAGACGCGCGTGGACTTCAATTGCGAGACGGGCGCCGAAAAGGAGGCGTTGGAGGCCGGCGTGGTGGCGGCCAACGAGCAACTCAAGCAATCCGTCGAACTCAAGGTTTATTCGTTGCCCCGCGATGAGGCGTTGAAGATGCCGGGAATGGTCAAATTGGCCAACGTCCTGCCTCCGGCCGTCACGGAACTGCGCATCGTCGAGATTCCGGGCATCGACACCCAGGCTGACGGCGGCTGCCACGTCAAGAACGTCAACGAAATCGGCCAAATCAAGCTTGAACGCGTGGAAAATAAGGGAGCGAAGAACAAGCGGGTGTATTTTTCCCTCGCAACACCTTGATTTGTATCTGTTGAGGGGGAATCCGGAGGAGCGTGAAACTGAAGGGGGACGCTTCCCCCTGCGGTTCCGGTGGAGAACAAGCGGGTGTATTTTTCTCTTTTTGCCGCTACGGTTTGACGGCGAAGCTGTCGTTTGGACCGACATGCCCTTCGCGTTTGAGGTGGAACGCAACTGACATCAACAATTCAGTCATTTTTTCGTCTTCTTCGAACGCCGGTGGCAGGTGGCGGAGTGCAAGCTCGATGACGTGCTGTTGTTTAATCTTCTTGGCCGTCACTTTTTCTGCGTAATGTTCGAACAGCGTCCGTTGCACGTTTTTCCTTTCCGTTGGTTTGACTGGTTTCTCTTTTTCCAGCGAGTGGGCGACTGCACGGGCAAATGCCGTCTTCAAACCTTCCCCGGAAGCTGCTCTGGAATGCGCTACGTTGAGTTGTACTGTTCCGGAAACTCGGTTGAATTGAAGTTCGAACGCGCTCATGGACAACCACCGATGAAGGTTATTTCGGAAGTTAAGGCTTCCGCTGTGCAATCGTAAAAAAGGGAATAATGCCGGAAGAAAAGGAGCCGGAACCGGTGATGAACACCACGGATGCGCGGAAAGCCAGGGGCGATCCAGTGCGCGAAAAGGTGGGTGTTCCAATCCCGGCTCCTCCTTCCGACTCTCTTGCCAGCGAACCCGTCGGAGAGACTGGAGGCTGGAAGAAGGGGGGAAACCCGCAGCGGACACAATCCAACTACGGGGTTTTTGGGGGGTTGGGTTTTTTCCAGCTTAGAACTGGATGGAATCCAGCCCGTAGGCTTCGCGTTTGCCTTCCTTTTTCTGGGTGCCCACCACGTGCGGCGACGTCACGCCCGTGACGATGCTCATGACTTGCAGTTTGTCACCCATTTCCGGCAATATGCGCGCGCCCCACTTGACGTAGGCGTTCGGGTCGAAGTTTTCGGTGATGCCTTCGCCCACCTTGATGGCTTCGCCCAGCGTTAGCTGGTTGCCGCCTTGGACCAACACTAATGCTCCCTTGGAGCCGGCGTAGTCGACGTCCAGCAAGGGGTGTTCCAGCGTGTTCTTGACGACTTCTTCGACTTTGCCTTGTCCTTGGGCTTCGCCCACGGAAATCATGGCGACGCCGGCGTTGCCCATGATCATGCGCAAGTCCGCAAAGTCGATGTTCATCAAGCTCGGCAGCATGATGGTGTCCGCGATTCCCTTGACGGAGCGGGCGACCAGCGTGTCAGCCACTGCGAATGCCTGGTTCATCGGCAGGTTCGGCACGTACGAGACGAGGCGGTTGTTGTCGATGATGACCGTCGTGTCCGAAGCCTTCGACAAGGCATCCAAGCCCCAGTCGGCCTTCTCCAAGCGCGCGCGTTCCAACGAGAACGGATACGTCACCATGGAGACGACGATGGCGCCTTGTTGTTTGGCGACTTCGGCAATGACCGGAGCGGCACCGGTGCCGGTTCCGCCGCCCATGCCGGCGCAAATGAATACGAGTTCGGAGTCCTTCAATAGGTCCGCAAAGCGGTCGCGGGCCTGTTCGGCGCACTTCATGCCGACTTCGGGAAAGCCGCCGGCGCCCAGGCCGCGGGTCATCTGTCCGCCAATCAGTAGGCGGCGGTTGGCGTCCACCATCTTGAGGTGGTTCTGGTCCGTGTTGACCGCAATGGTCTCGGCGCTCTGGATGCCCATCTTGGTTAGGCGGGAAACGGTGTTCGTTCCGGCGCCGCCGACTCCGACGACGCTGATCTTAATCGAGCTTGAGCCGAAGTCCTTGCTTTCCAAGGTGCTTTGGGCGTGTGCGTTGCTACTGGTTTTCAGGGCATCTGCCAACAGACTTTGCATTCTCTACCATCTCCGACGGGTTTTTTCACTGGTCGACTTTTTCGGGGAAAGGGGGTTAGTCTTCCGCCCGTATTGGGGTTATCCGGCCGCAAAAGACAAAACGGCCTTCATCCAAAAAATGATCGTTTCGGCGTTTAGCCGATGATTTCGATGTCGTAGCCGGGGTGCCGTTCGGCCTTGGCTTCCTTTTCAGTCTTGCCCATGATGTGCGGCGACTTGACGCCGGTCACGATGGCCGTGATTTCCAGCTTGCCGTCGTAGTCCGGCATGAGACGCGCGCCCCATTTGACGGACGCGTTGGGGTCCATCTGTTCGGTGACCATTTCACCGGCCTTGATGGCGTCGCCCAAGGTCAGGTCATTGCCGCCGGCGATGTGAATCAGGGCGCCGGAGGCTCCGGCGAAGTCCACGTCCAGCAGGCGGTTCTTCAAGACGCCTTCCACAGCGTCCTCGACCTTGTTCGTTCCCTTGCCCGAGCCGACGGCAATCATGCCGACGTCGCCCGCGGACATGACGGCGCGGACGTCCGCGAAGTCGATGTTGACCAACGAAGGCTGGGTGATGGTGAATACCAGGCCGCCGATGGCTTTGGCCAGGATTTCGTCCGCAACCAGGAAGGCTTGGTTCATGGGCAGGTTGGGCACCAGTTGCACCAGGCGGTTGTTGTCCAGGATGATGACGGAATCCGAGCATTCGCGCAGGCGGTTGATGCCTTCCTCGGCCTTCTTCACGCGGGCGCGCTCAAGGGCGAAGGGGTAGGTGACCATGGAGACGACGATGGCGCCTTGGTCTTTCGCAATCTGGGCGATGACGGGTGCGGCACCGGTGCCGGTTCCGCCGCCCATGCCGGCGCAGACGAAGACTAGGTGGGTGCCTGCGAAAATCTGTTCCAAGGCGGGGCGGTCGACTTCGGCGCATTTCATGCCGACTTCGGGAAAGCCACCAGCGCCCAGGCCTTTGGTGACGGACTTGCCGATGAGCAGTTTGCGGATGGATTCGTCCAGCAGGTTCAGGTGTTGGCGGTCGGTGTTGCAGGCGATCAGTTCGGCGCCCTTGACGTTGAGGCGCTTGAGGCGGTTGACGGTGTTGTTACCACCGCCGCCGACTCCGACCACGCAAATCTTGATTTCTTCCGAGCCATTGTCGTTCTGCGGTGCATTGCGCTGTCCTGCAATGGCGTTCTTGACCAAATCTTCCATTTTTTAATCGCCCCTTGTTTTAAAAAGAAACGCAATGACGATTCGGGGGCTATATAAATACCTTTGCCAGGGCGACGATTTGGAGCGTATTCAAGCTTTAAACGGATGATTGCAGGCCTTATGCTGCTGCATTTGTATTTTTAATCGTTTTTTAGCCATTATTTTCTGGTTTTAAGGTTTTTTGTGCCACCTTTTGCCTAAAGGTAAATTTCATTTCGATAAAAAAAACCGGTTATTAGTCCTCTGATTACGTTTTTGAGCATTTTTTAGTGTTTTTTTTACAATTTATGGCGTTTTGAACCTTGAAATCGTCTTTTCCAGCGTTCTCCGTACTTTTTGCCTTATGATTTTTTTTTAGGTAAATGGGGCTCTTACGGCCTTTTTTTCCTTTTTATCGGTTCTATACTACCTCTTTTTTGATTTCTGCCTTTTTTGTTCCTTTTTTTTAAATTTAATGTACCTATTTGGCTTCAATTCCTCTTCTTTTTTTGGTCTTTTTTTCTATCTTTGTCGCTGCATTTCGTGCAATTCGGTCGCCTTTTCTTTCAAAAAGAAAATGCGGCCTTCCGAAAAGAAACAATATAGCCTGCGGTTCATCTTTGTCGCTGCATTTCGTGCAATTCCAGCACTTCGGCTTCCGTCGTCGCGTCGGTAGGCGTCTTGTCGTTCCGGACGAAGCCTTTCAGCCTGGGAAACCGCAATGCCAGGCCTTCCTTGTCCGACCAGGCGCAGGTGTGGACCGGTGAGCGGGTGATTTCATCCGCCACGACCGTGACGACGTGCCGGGGTTGGACCCAGACGTCGGGAGTGATGAGGCTGTCCACGTTGGCCGGCTTCTGCTTGACGGCGTCTTTCTGCAGCAGTTGTCGGAAGTCGGCCATCTGTTGTTCGGAAAAGCCGGTGCCGATCTTGGCGATCGATCGAAAGCGGTCTTCTTTGTCGTCGTAAACCGCCGTCAGGAGGCCGCCGAAGCCGAATTCGGTGCGTTTGCCCTTGCCATAGTAGAATCCGATGATGACGACGTCCAGTGAATCGGCCAATTTGGTCGAATACGAGCGTTTGAGCTTGATCCAGGCGTATTTGCGGGCACCGGCGTTGTATGGCGCGTGGAGGTCTTTCGCCATGATGCCTTCCAGGCCTTCGCCCACCAATTGGTCGAAAATCCGCTCCAGCTCTTCCGGCTTGTCCACGATTTGGGTCTCGGCTTGTGCCAATATCGGTCCGGTTTTGATCCGACGGGCCGACTCCTCTTGGCGTTCCAAGTACGGCTCTTGTGTCCAATCCTTCCCATCGGCGTACAACAACTCGAACACGAACAGCTTCAAGGGGATTTTTTCCGCGTATTGGGCCACGCCATGCTTGCGTTTGCGCTGGATGGTTTCCTGGAAGGGTACGAATTGCCCGGTTGCGGCATTGTAGCCGATGGCTTCGCCTTCGAAAATAGCCTCATCGGCCTTAAATTGGCCACGGACGGCATCGACCACGTCGGGAAACATGGCGGTCATGTCTTCCTGCCGGCGCGAATAGATGCGGACTTTTCCGCTTCTGACGTGGACTTGAAGACGGAAGCCGTCGTATTTGGCCTCGACGCTGCATTTACCTAATTTTTCGATGATGTCCTTGGCCGTCGGCAGCCGCTCGGCCAACGCCGGTCGGATGGGGTGGAACGGTTGTGGCGTGATTTGGCTTACGGCGCCCAAGCCTTTCTCAAGCAGCGTTTCGGCCACCCCGCCCAAATCCGATGTGAGGTTGAACGCCCGCTCCAACCCGGCTTTATGCTCCTTGTCACCGCCGTGGGCAACCGACAGGGCGTCCATAATCGTGGATTCGGCCACTCCCAGGCGAAGTCGACCGGTCACGAACCGGGCGATGGCCTTGGCCTCGGTGGGTGAGGCTTGCGAAAAAAGTTCGGCAAGCAGGCTGATTTTCTGGTCCTGGCTGCCAACGCCTTCCGTCGTGGCCAATTTGTACAAGTTGTCGTACACTTTTTCAATGCTCAAGCTTCCGCCACCCAGGCTTTTC
>JACPGT010000018.1 GCA_016188965.1 Microcaldota archaeon
ACTGTTGGCCGCGTCACGTCAACGACCGTACGCCACTACGTCGAAAAAAGCCAACAAAAACACTGGCCAAAAAAACAAGCCCAAACCACTCTAGCAAACTTCAGCTAGACGCCACGGCCTTTAGGCCGTGGTAGTTCACTTGATTCGCAAGCGTTCGGCAGGGGTCGAGGCGCAGGCCGTGCCAAGGGGATGCAATCCCCTGGGGCGACCGTTCGGGAATCCGCTCGGGGCTATTCTTTCTTTTTCTCACTTCCGTTTTGCTTTTTCCGTCATCCGCCTTATTTTTTTTGTCGTGTCCCGTCCGATTCCGTCGTGTTGTCTTATTCTACGTCAGTCGTCGCCTGGGCCGTCATTTTTAACTCCGATTTGCATTGGGTTAGAGGAATCATGATCCGGCTCATCGCGTTCGACTTGTGGAACACGCTCATCCGCAACACGTGCCACCTCGGCGGCATCCCGTCCATGGTACGGCACGAGTTGGGCCTGGGGGCGTTGGATTGGCGTGCGTATATCCGGGCGTACGACGAGGCGTTCTGCCTCAAGCCCGTAAAGTCGCTTCCTTCGGCGATGGATGAGTTGTGCCGGCGGTGCGGAATCGACGTGCCGCAAGAGAAAAAAGACGAGGCATGCCGGCAGGTCGAGGAACTCAAGGAATGCGTCGAGCCTTTTGACGACGCGTTCGACGCCTTGCGCACGTTGCGGAAGGACGGTTTCCAACTCGTAGTGCTGACCAACACGAACAACCCGGCGCTTCAATACGCCTTCCAGCGGGCGCCGGTGGACCGCTACGTGGATGCCGTCATCGCCTCGTGCGAGGAAGGCCTCATCAAGCCGGATGTCCGTTTGTTTTCGCGTATGCTGCAACGGTTCCGCACGCGTCCGCACGAAGCGCTGATGGTAGGGGATAACGTGCACAACGATGTGCTGGCCGCCCGCGCCGTCGGCATGCACGCCGTACTTTTGAACCGCACCGCCGCTGTGGACTATCCGAATCAGATCCATTCGTTGGCCGAGCTGCCGGATTACGTTACGCGCCTACCTCTAATGCCTCCCGGATCCGTCCACGCCGAAGACTGACGCATCTTCGCGTCCGAAACTATAGCCGACCACGAAAATAAGACGACGAAATAGTCGTGGCCGGCTATCTACTAAACCACGAAGCAATGTCGGGAATCTTTCGTGGTTTAGTATACGAACGGTGGTGCGGTGGCAGTGGCCGTGCCGGATGGCGTCGTTTTCGTTTTTTTCGCTTGTCTGACGTTTTTTTGTTCGAACCGCCCGATTTTTTTTCAACCACCTGCAATGCATATGGTTTAATAATCCGTCCTCTTTTTCGGGCATGTGACGCATCGCATGACGCCTTCCACGGCATGGGTCTTTTCGCTCGTCGTCGCATCCTTGTTTCTGGCGGGGTGCGTGGCGGCTCCTTCGGTCCAAGTCCCTTCCACCCGTGCTGCCGTGCCGTCCGCATCCCTTTCCGCTGTCGACGGCGTGG
Organism: Microcaldota archaeon; assembly: GCA_016188965.1. GTDB lineage: Archaea > Micrarchaeota > Micrarchaeia > Norongarragalinales > Norongarragalinaceae > JACPGT01. Next base: position 1,496 of record JACPGT010000018.1, read on the forward strand.
CCTTGTTGCCTTATTCCGATTCTTCGTATTCCTTTTCGTTGAGCAAGCCGGAAGGTTTCAGCGTCGACGCGGGCGACTTCATTCTGGTCAAGGATGGTTCCGACGGCGGAGTGACCAACGTCAAGCTGCGGCCTTTGCAATTGTTCGGCCGGTTTACTTCGGTTTCGGCATCCGACGTTGCCAACTGGCTTGTCGGCAAGGCCAAATCGGGCTATGATTCATTTGAGTTGGAAGCCGTCCGCGAGTCCGCGGACGGCCACGTGGTGGAATTGGTCGCCGTTTTCACTGAAAATGGCGTCCCAAAAAAAGGAGTGCTCACCGTTTTCGTGAATTCGCCATACGCCATGTTGAGCAGTTATGAGACGCGGGCGGACTTGTTCTCGCGCAAAGAGCCGTTGCTGCGCGCTGTCGCGTCCAGTTATCGTCAGTCCACCCCCTCCGCTACGTCGGAGCGGCCGCCTTCGGCCCTGCCTGCGTCCACGGTTCCGGCCAGCACGATGGGCGCGCTTGAACCCACGTCCCAGCAAGGCGGCGTGAACGTCCGAATTCCGCGGGGCTGGTCGGTCACGGTCTTTCCCGCTTGCACGGGCTTAGTCGCCCTGGATCCGGACAAGCCGGAACGAAGTGTGATCTTTCTGAACGGCCTGCATCAGGGAACCGAGCCCCTGCCGGCGGGTGTCACGCCGGAAACCTACCTTACGCAATACTTGTCGGAAGATTTCCAAACGGTTTCCGACGTCCGCATCGTCCGTTACGAAACCGCGGACGTGAGCGGCTTGTCTATGGGTGGGCGCATTTCCGTGAAAGCCATGCGCGCCTCTTTTTCGAACCAGGGCGTTTTGGCCACCGGTTCGTTCACCGTGGGCACGTATGACGTGGGCGGCGTTTCGACGGCCGTGGCTTATCTGTATGGCGTCACGTCTTCGTCGGATGAATTCGACGCGGACGGTCCGAAGCTTCTGGATGTTTTCAATTCGATCGATTACGCCCAATCCACGCTGGGCGCGTGCAAGGAGTCGCTGGATGACGCGTGGGATGGCGCACGCAAGGTTTCGGACAGCCTTTCTGAAGGATTCGAACAGTCCCTCCGCGACTCTTCCGCCAAGCGGGCGTCATCCGGCGGCCTGACCCGGCAGGAACGCAACGACGAGATCCTCGAAAAACTCAGCGACACGTTGTTGGACCGTGACCGGGTGTACAATCCGGACACGGATGAAGTGTACGAAGTGAGTCCGACGTTCTACGAATACTACGACCGCCACCGGGAAAAATTCGACTACTCGCAGATGCGCTCGCTGCGCCCAGGCGAATGGCTGCAATACGCACCTTTGAACGGCGAACTGCGCATCCGTTAATTCAGCCGTCTGTTTGACTATCCGTGGCTTGTGCGTGCAGTAGTGGCGCTGAAATTCATTCCGCTTTTAGGCTCCGTCTTCCTTCACGGCAGCTGTCCGCTGCCCAGGCTGGGTGTCTGCATGGCCTCGACTTTGGCTTGGTAGTATTCCTTTCCGGAAAAGCCGAACGAGCCTGCCAGGACGTTTCCGGGGAATTGCTTGACCGCCGTGTTGAACTTCTGGATGGATTCGATGTAGCGGCCGCGGGCCACGCTGATGCGGTTCTGCGTGCCGGCCAATTCGTCCGTCAGCGCGACGTATTGTTTGTTGGCCTGCAGTTCGGGGTAGTTCTCGGCCGTGGACACGGCGGTGACCAAGGCGGTGATGCCGTTGGTCATCTGAACGCCGGCGATGTCCTTGTTCAGCAAACCGGATGCGCTTTGCCAGCGTGAGCGGGCTTCGGTGACGTTCTGCAGGAGGCTCGTCTCGATGCGGACGGAACTGGACACGACGGAGACGAGGTTGGGAACTAAGTCGGATTGGCGTTGGTACTGGTTTTCCACTTCGCTCCATTTGGCGTTGACGTCCTGGTCCATGGACACGAATCCGTTGTAGCTGAGCATGACGAATAAGCCCAGCAGCACGATGACGCCGATGGCGCCGTACAGGATGACGTTTCCGCGCATGTTTTTTTCACATCCGAACTACGTTTGATTCAAACCGTATTGATTGCTTTCCTTGTCCGTTGTTCTTTAATGGGTGTCTTCAGCGTCCCGCTCCGCCGCCTCCAGAGCCGCCCCCGCCGAATCCTCCGCCCCCGAAGCTTCCTCCGCTTCCTCCCCGCCACCCTCCACCAAAGCCGGGCAAGACGGCGTATCCGCCTCTTTTGCGTCGGATGCTGATGACGAATATCAGAATGAATAGGAGGATGTACATTACTAGGAACCAGTCCAGCCCGCCTTCATCTGCCGTTTTACCGGCCCGCACGTCCTCCGCGTTGTCCTGAATGACCTGCGCGGCGGCGTGCGAAAATGCCACGATGCCCTCGTTGGTGCGGTTGGCATCGCGCAGGGGAACGTACGTTTCATCCAGCAGGCGGCCGACTTTGGAATCCGGCAGGATGCCTTCCAGGCCATAGCCGACTTCCACTTCGATGCGGCGCTCTTTTACAGCGTACAGGATGAGAATGCCGTTGTCCTTCTCCTTGTCGCCGACGCCCCATGCGTTGAGAAGCCGCGTGCGAACGGCCGACGGCGTGTCAGGCGCGGTGGTCTGGACGCTGACGAAGACGATTTGGGCCGTCGTGGTTTCACGTATGCCGGAAAAAAGCGAATGCAGTTCGGCGGCTTGGGCAGCATCCAGCACGCCGGCAAAATCGTTGACGTAGGCGTCGCGGTACGCTGGCAGTTCGGCCGCGACGGTTGCAGCAAAAATGGCCAGGATGGCCAGCAGGCCGACGATTGGGTGCATGCAATGCGCAGGGCGCGCACGCTATTAAATCGTTGCCCGTTTGCCGCCGTGATTTTGAATCAGTTGACTCTCGTTTTTCTTCATCGGCCCTTCCTTCGGAGAAGACGCCTAAGCCTGCGAATGAGTCATCATGTAGCCTGGATGGTGGCCGTGGGCCGATAAGAGGTTTTGCCTATGCCGTACGCCGGTTCGGTGCCGCCGGATCCACGCCGCCACGGGTTTCGGCACGTCTTTCTTCCAACTTTTAGGCCACTGCCTAATGCGTTTTCCTTCCAGCCGGTTGCGGCGCACCAAGGGGCTGCCGATGACGGGAATGGCGTGCAGGTGCAGTTGCTTTTGGACGCGGGGGTTGTTGGAAAAGACGAGGTCGAACGAGCGGCGGGGCACGGCCTTAAGCAAGGTTTTTACCCAGGTCTTGTCCGGGGCATACGGAACGGCTCCGAATTTCAATTTCTTTTTTGGAAAACACGCTTGAATCATTTTCTTTCTCTCCGATGAGGAAAAGGGGTTGTCCTCGTCTTTCACATCGGCCGAACCGATGACCACGATGACGTCGAAACGCAAGAGCTGCTTCTTCAACAGTAGGAAGTGGGCGTTGTGGAAGGGCTGGAAACGGCCGGGAAAAAGCAGACGGAGGCGTTTTGCCTTCGCACTTGTCCTGCGGCCGGTTTTTTTCCGTTTTTCCATTTTTTTTCATTCCGTTCTTTTCCGCTGTTTTCCTACATGCGTATCGACTTGAACTGGCCGTACAGCACGTGCGCTTTGGCCTTCATCTTTTCGTCCACGTCCAATACCACGATGCCTTTCTTGGGCTGTCCGTAGCAGATTTTCACGCCCAACGGCGCGTGCAAAAGCAGGGGGATGACGGCTAAGTCTTCTTCGCCGATGACGAACAGGTTGACTGGCACCATGCTTCTGACGGCCGCACATACGGCCTTGTCCAACGACGGCGAGATATGGCCCGCCGGGTTGACTGCCGTTTTGCGCTGGCCTGTCAGCGTGTCAAAGAACGCCGCTTGTTTGGCCGGCAAAGGTTCCCGCCGGGTCTTCAGGTCGTACACGCGTACGTGCGGATGCATTCCGAGCTTGAACAACGTCTGCACCGTGGCGTCGCCCACGGCGTACACGACGTGGCCCGCCAACGCGGCTTTCAGTTTGGCTTTCTGTCCGGGTCCGAACAACGCCCCCAACGGCTTCTTGAGGGCGCGCGTGAGCGCCGGTGTGATGACTTTCATTCTTTGGAATACTCGGCTTGCGAATAAAGCCGTTTTGGCATTTGTTGGTTTCGCCGTCCATTGCCCTTATCGTGCCGGAAGCGGTAGCGGAGCTTGCCGCCGTGCACGGCAGAGCGCGTAGATTTGGGCGAATCCAAGCCGGGGGGCGAGGCGCGTATGTCGTTGGGGTGTTAGGCTTCGTGTTTTTCGTTTAGCCCTTGGGGTGCTTGTAGCGTTTACGGGGTTTGTCATCGTGGGCGGCTGCACGCGCAGACTTGGCATCGGCCAAGTCCAGCGGATGACCACGCGCACGTTGCCAGACCGATGACTTTGCTCAAAGTCACCGGCCAGCACGTCCCGCGTCGCATTTAAGGCTTTCTTCCGCCATTTTCTTGTCAGGCGTTTTTGTCATGGTTTCCACTTTCCAGCAGCAGGACGCGTTGGCCAAATTGGGCTATTCTGAACTGAATCCGTTGCAGCGCAAGGCGTTGGCCGAAGGCTTCCTTGAATCGCCCCGCACCCTGGTATGCGCCCCAACGGCTTCCGGAAAGACCCTTTTGGCACTCTTAGCTATGGCGCGGCATTTCGCGGCTTCCAGCAAACCGGTGTTCTACGTCGTGCCCCTGCGGGCGCTGGCCTCGGAGAAGCACCGTGAATTCAAACAGTCCTTGGCCTCGTTCGGCAAGACCGTGGGCTTGAGCACCGGCGACTTCGACTCGTCTTCCACGGAACTGGCGTCGTTCGACGTGCTGATCATGACGTCGGAAAAGCTCGACTCGCTTCTGCGGCACGACAAGACGTGGCTGGAGCGCGCCGGCCTCTTTGTTTTCGATGAAATCCATTTGCTGGCCGACGGCAGCCGGGGCGCGACGCTGGAAATGGTGCTGACCAAGATCAAACGCTCGGAATGCAAGATTCTCGGTTTATCCGCCACGGTGGCCAACGCCGGCCAGCTGGCCCAATGGCTGGGCGCCCAATTGATCCAAAGCGACTACCGGCCGACCAAACTCGTCATCGGCTTGTGCGATGGCGAGCGCCTGCACATGGAAGACGGCGACGTCGTGAACGTGTCCGAGCCTCCGGCGAGCCATTTGGCGCGCATGGCGTTGGCGGAAAAGAACGGCAAAGGCCAGGCGTTGTTCTTCGTAGCCACTCGGCCTTCGACGCAAGCCGTGGCCAAGCAATTGGCGCCCGTGGTCCGCGCCCAGTTGACGCCGGAAGAACTGGCCCAATGCAAGGTCCTGTCGGAAAAAGTACTCAAGGCCTTGCCGGTTCCGACGCACCAATGCCGGCTCTTGGCCGAATGCGTGGCGCAAGGCGTCGCGTTCCATCACGCCGGTTGCGAAGGCACCCAGCGCGCGCTGATCGAGGACGCTTTCAAACACTCGCGTTGCGTCAAGATCATCGCCGCCACTACGACGCTTGCCGTAGGTCTGGACCTGCCGGCGTCTTGGGTGGTGGTGCGTGACATCAAGCGCTTTTCTGGTTCATTTTCGGACTATTTGACGAAGATGGAAGTCAGCCAGATGTGCGGACGTGCCGGAAGGCCGAAATTCGACTCCAAGGGAACCGCGGTTTTGATGTGCCAGCCGCGTGAGCTCAAGTCGGTGCGGGACAAGTACGTCTTCGGCCCGTTGGAAGACCTTTACTCGCAGCTGTCTTCCGAGCCCATCCTGCGCTTCCACGCCTTGGCCTTGGTGGCTTCCGGCTACGCCGCTTCGTTCGAGAAGCTCTTCGAATTCTTCCACTCCACGTTCTACGCCCACCAGTACGGCGAGGTGGAGCAACTGCTCTCGGTCGTCGAGAAAGTGGTGGGCCAGCTGAAGGACATGGACTTCTTGCGCGAACGCAAAGGCCAGCTGTTGGCCACTCCGGCAGGCAAACGCGTCGCCGAACTGTACGTCGACCCGCTTTCCGCGCACGGCTTCATCCAATCCATGGCCAAGCCGTTGGACGACTTCGGCTTTCTGATGGTCCTGCAGCGCGCCACCGAATCGCGGCCCTTGCTTTCGGTCAAGCGGGCGGAAGAGCAACTGCTGTGGGATGAGTGGTTCGCCCGCGTTCCGGACGACGCGGCGGACGAGGAATCGCTGCAGCGCTACAAGAGCGCCAAGCTGCTGGATGCCTGGATTACCGAGCAAAACGAGGACGCTGTTTTGGAAAACTTGGACGTGCCGCCGGGCGTTTTGCACGGCCGCGTCAAGATCCAGGAATGGCTGGCGTACGCCTACTCGGAACTGGCGCACTTGTTGAACCAGTCCACGGCTCTACGCGTGGCCCGCCCGATGCGCAAACGCCTCCAATACGGCGTGAAGGACGAATTATTGCCGCTGATTGCGATGCGGGGCGTCGGCCGCGTGCGCGCCCGCCGTTTGTTCGACAAAGGCATCCGAACGCGCGAAGCCGCGGAAGCGCTGGGCGAGGAAAAACTCAAGGAAATGTGGAAAGACTGAATCGGTGCGCGGAAAGAAGGTGTTCGCGCGTCAGTTCGGCACTTTTTTGCCCGTCCGTATGTTGAACTCGTCCAGCGTGGCGTCGGCGGAGTAATAGTCGCCGGAGACGTTGTAGAAACCGATTCCGATGGTGGCCGTGCTTTCGTTCGGCAGTACGGCGCGTTGTTGTCCGATGATCCGGCCGTCCACGGTCAATGCGATCGTCGTTTCGTTCCAGCTGGTTTGCACGCGGTGCCACTGTCCGGGCTGCCAATCCGACACGTCGGTCGCGACTTGGCTTAAGGTTTTCGGGTCGCGCCAGATGAAAAAGGACAAATTGCCGGTGGTGAATTTACCGACCGCCATGACTTGGCTCAAGGGTTCTTTAAGGGCGTAGAAGAATGGGTGGAACTGGCCGTCCGAGCCGTTCCAGTTGGGTTTGACCCAGAAGTCCATTGTTCCTTGTCGGATGTTGATTCGGCCTTCACTGGGGTACGTCAAGGACGCGCCGGGCGCAAACAATGCTGCGTTTCCGGTTCTTCCCGGCACCGTCTGCACGTTGACCGCAATGCCCTGGTTCTGCCGGGTTTGCTCAAGTGAATCAAAGGACTCCTCAAAACGCGCATCCGAGAGGGGCGGTCCGGCGGGCATGGCCAACGACGGCAGAACCATCAACTGACCGAGATCGGTTATGCTGTCGCGGTAGTATGCGAGGTAGTGCCGGCGCTGTTCGATGGAGTAGGTCGACTTATCTTCGTCGAATCCGTATGACGCCACGGGCGTGCCGGATTCCAATTCTTGGCCTTCGGACCTTTTTCGGACTTCTTCCGCCGTCAGTGTCCGGTTCCAGATGCGTACGTTGTCCATCGTGCCTTCCAAGACGTGGTTGGCGCCGTCGTAGTATGCCCCGATCCAGAGGGGTTGGATTCCGGTGTGCCCGGAAGTGATTTGAGGTAAATAGTCCTGGCCCACTGGTTGGCCGTCGCGATACAGGCGGAACGTCTTTGAGGCGTCATCCCACGTGGCGGCGACGTGGTATCGCCGACCCGTTTGCCAGTCCAGGGGCTGATCGCGCATGGAATACGTGCCTTTGGCGTCTCCCATTTGTAGAAAGATCTTTCCGTACAGCGGACTGTCCGGACGCAGGTCCAACGCCAGCCATGCATGCGGCAGGGCCGCTTCCACGCCTTTTGCCAGGATCGTATGAAGGGAGGTCTTGTTCGTCACGCTGAGGTTGATTTCCGCCTCGAACGTGAACGCCGCCAGATTCCGAAGCGTAGGCGAATCCGGCACTAGCACGCCTCCGTTTTTTCCGTCCAGTCGGATGGCTTTTCCCGAAGCCGAAGGAACTAAATCGGATAGGCCGTAGCCGTTGTTTTTGTTTCCGCTGTCGTCCGCCATGCCGGGGATCATGAAAAACTTCCATATCGTTTCTAAGGCGGCCTTCACGTCGGGATTGTACTGGGACCAGGTGCCGTACCCTCCTTCCAGCGCGTCTTTCGACAAGGCGCCGGGGGCGTACCCGTATCCGGGCCCGTGATAGCCGACGCGGTACCATCCGTCGCTGCCATCCATGAAGTTCGAAAATCGGGGTTTATCGAAATCCTTGTTGAAGGCGCCATACGCGAATTGGTTGGCCAGGCGCTTCATGTCCGCGGCGTCCGGAAACGTTTGTCCGGTGGCGTTGCGGTTGGCGTGCAGGCTTTCAAAGACGTTGACGAACCGGCGTCCATGGGATACGTCCCAACCCGCGTTCTGGGTTGGCATTTTTTGTGCTTCGGTTGGAAACTCGGCGCCGGCGTAGCCGGCGTACGCATTTTCAGGATGTTGGTCCCACGCTCCCAAATCCACGTTCAGTCCGTACACCGCGTTGCCTTGAAAGTCCGTCAAGGGCTTCAGGCTCGTGCGGTCCTGCAAGAGGCGGGTCATGGCGTCGACGAATCGCGTCAACTGCCGGACTTGTTCGGCCGTCAAGGGCACGGTTTGGGCATCCCGTTGGTGGGCGGCCAGTGTTTCGCTGGCGGCGGATGCGGCCCACAATTCCCAATCCGTGACGGCGTTGCAATATCCCGGCGTGTCGCCCAAGGACCGGTTCAGCTTGGCTTCCACGTACTCGTAGAGGTTGTAGTCGCCGTCGACTCTCGTGCCCTTCGGGATGGTGACGCCGCCGATTTGCGTGTCGTTCTCGAACCGGCAACCCCAACCCCGCACTTCCCACCTTTTCGGTCCGTACATCCACCGTTGCAAATGATCGGTGACGACGATGGGGGTAGCCTTTGAAGTGAATTCGTTCATGGCCGCCGTCCGTACGGCCGGCGGGACCTTCGTGATTTCGTGCAGCATGCGGGCCAAGGGGTGGATGAATTGGAGGCTGACTAACATCACTTCCTGGTCGTGGTACGTGGAGCTGTCGTACACCGTACATGCCGGTCCGCCGCAGAGCCACTGTCGCGTCCCGTCCGGCGTCCGATTCAAGTGCGCAAAACTACTGGAGTATAATTGCGCCAACTGGTCCAGCATGGCGTAATCCGGATAGCGGGCGGCGTACTCCAGCAGGTTGATGGTCTGCGTCTCGACATCGTACAGGATGTACGGATTGCCTAGCCGCAGGTTGGACTCTATGCTTTCCGTCAAGACCGGCCTGCTGCTCTGCCATGCCTGACCAATCGATCCGGCCCATTCCGGAAGCGGCGTAGGTATGGCCGACGCTTCCGGTGGCGTAGGGCTGGGCGTCGGCTCCGCGGAGGGCGCAACGGTAGGCGTCGCGCTTGGCCACGTGGGCCTTTGTTCTTCCTGTTCGGATTCGCGGTAAGGCGGATTCTGGGGCGGATTGGATTGCAATGAGGGGCTGGGGCTTGCCCATGGCGTTGCCGTCGCTTCGGTTTTCGGTTCAGGCTTAGGCGTTGCCGTCGGAAACGATGCGGTTTTGGCTTTCATTTGGATGCTTATTTTTTGGTACGCTGCCGTGTTGATGATTCTGGAAACCGTCGCAAAACCCGGCGCGCTGACTTGCAGCGTGTATTGCCCCGTTTTGATTTTTCGGAGGACGGCCCGGCCGTTTTCGACGCGGGTGTCGGCGACGTATGCCCCTTTTTCGTCCAACAGGGTGATGGTGGCTCCGTTTATCGGGTGGTTGGTTTGTTCGACCACGGTGAATTCGATGGTGGTGTTCTGTTGCATGAGTGCCAGGCCGCCGGCAAGCGTGAAGATGACAAGGAAGGTCACGATTTCGATTGTGATAATGGTTTTATCCGAAGCGCGGGCAATCGCGTTGACGATTCGTCCGATGTGCCGTAGTATGTCCATCCTGACTTTTGCCATCCGCGTTGGGCTGACGTGCCCTGGGCTTACTTTTTCTTCAGCTTGTTCAGTTCCTTGAGCGCTTCGTCCACGTCGTTGCGCAAGGCGTGCAGGTGCTTTTCGACGTCCTGATGCGCCACGGCCTTTTTGCCCATGGCTTGGTGCAGTTGGGCCTGTCCGGCCTCGACGCGGCCGATCTTGTCCATCAAGGACTGCGCCTGTTGGCGGTCCTGCTGTTGCTTCATGGCTTGCATTTTGCCGGTCAACTGGCGGTGGAAGGCGTGCAGCTTGACGGCGGCGTGCAGGCGCAACAATTTGGCCTGGACCTGCCGGGCCCGCTCCTGCGCTTTCTTTTCATCTTCGTGGGCGCGGTGGTGGTCTTCCAGTTTTTCCTGGATTTTCTTGAGGTTGTCTTTCTGCCGGTGCAACACGGCATGTCCCAGCATTTCCATCAGCAAGCCCATGTGTGACCACTCCGAAGGCCCTAACGCAAAGCCAGTATAAAAGCCGGAATGCCGTCGCTTCCGATGATGCCTGGATGGGGTTTGCGGGCCGCGACAAAAAGCTTTTAATATTAGGTGTCCAATATTGGCGTGAGGTGGACTAGGGATGGGCCCGGGCTGCGGTTGTTGCTAAAAAACGAACCAATTTTTGATTTTCTTTTTTTTCCAAAGAAGCGGTGCGAAACGCCGCGATTCTCCTTCTATTCCCATTTTTTTCGGTCGAGCGGACGCTCGTCTTTTTCAAGGAAAAAATTGGCGTAAGCGGCCGTTACGTTTTCTTGAACAATTCCGCCACATAGTCCCAATTGACGACGTTCCACCAGGCTTTGATGTATTCTGCCTTTCGGTTCTGGTAGCGAAGGTACATCGAATGCTCCCACATATCCAATCCGAGCAATGGCGTTTTGCCCTCGCTTAAGGGCGTATCTTGATTCTGGGTGGATGTCAGTTCAAGTTGTCCTTTGTTTGAAACCAACCAACCCCATCCGGAACCAAAGCGGCCCATGGCCGTTGTTGTAAATTGTTCCTGGAACTTTTCAAAACCGCCGAACTTGGTGCTGATGGCGTCGCCGAGGTTTCCGGACGGCTGCCCGCCTTTTCCGGGTCCCATCATCTTCCAGTAAAGCGAGTGGTTGTAGTGGCCGCCACCGTGGTTGCGCACGATCGTGCGCTTGTCTTCAGGTACTGCGTTCAAATCGGTCAGCAGCTCCTCGACGGTCTTGTTCTCCAGCGGCGTGCCGGCCAGTGCCTTGTTGGCGTTATCGATGTAGGCCTGGTGGTGCTTGGTGTGGTGGATGCTCATCGTCAATTCGTCGATGTGCGGCTCCAAGGCGTTGTAGGCGTAATCCAATTTCGGCAGAGAAAACATCGTTATCAACCTCGTAACGATGTGATGGTGCGGAGGGTTTAATTTTTTTCCGGTGCGCGTCCCCGCGCCAGCAGCCAGAGTCCCCCGAGGAACAGGGCGGCGGCTCCGGTGCCGACCATGAGGCCTTTGGAATACGCGGAGGGCTGCTGGAGCAAGCTCATGGGCACGTCGATTCCGAGGAGGAACGACGAGACCAAGAAGATACCCCCCCAAGATTGTTTCGAGGCTCAAGATGCCTTGCTGCTTTTCCGGTCCGGGCAAAGAATGTGGCGACCGAATCGTTTTCTTGTTTTCCATGCGCGGCATTTCTGTATCTGACTAGTATTTGATGATGACGTTCTCGCCCAAATCCGAGATGTGCTCGAAGTCCAGGTCGATCTTCTGGCCCGCGGACGTCTGGATGACGAAGGTCTCTTTCTTGGCGTTGATGCCAGCGATCTTGCCCACGAAGCCGCCGACTTCCGTGTACACGTCTTTTCCGCCGATGTTCAGCCGCGCCAGGATGGCTTTGCGGAACTCGGCTGACAGGATGGTGAAGCAATACATCGCCACCACGACAAGCATGAGCACGTAGAAGAAGTCAGCGAAGCTCAAACTGCCGATGACCCAGTCCGCCGCATCGTTCAGCACCAGCCAGGCAAGCAGAAGGCCGGAGGCGAAGGTGACTTGCTTGGGTAAGCGGTACAGCTTCTTTTCGTTCAAGAGCCGAAGCATGTCACCTAGGAGGAAAACGAGCAATGCGATGGGGAACAAGGGAAACAGGCCTTTGAGGAAGTAGGCTGATGCCTGTAATACGTTGGCATCGGGAACGGCCAGCGCGTTGGAAACGCCCAGGAGCACCGAGACGGTCAGCAGGGCGGCCGAGGCAAAATTGAAGATGAACGTCTGGTTGTCGAACGACAGCTGGATGCCGGAAAACGCTTTGAAGAGGCGGTCTTCCAATCCGATTCCTTTGAACACGAGGTAGCCGCCGAGGATGGCCAAAAAGAGGCGGATGCCGAGGAATTCGGAAAATGCGAACAGAAGCAGGATGATGCCGGGAATGCCGAAGACGATGCGCGCGAAGTGCGGTTCGCGCAGCTTCTCGAGGATGACGAAGTACGTTTTTTCCAGTTCCTTGGTCTGCTTGACCGTGACGGTCTTGACCGAGTCGATTTTGACGCGCGAGGCCACCAACGGGATGAGCTGCTCATCGGATGCCCCGTCGGAGACGAAGATGCAGCCGTCGGCCGGAAACTTGGCCAGCACCGCTTCCAACTGCCGCGACACCTGCCGGTCCGCATGGTGGCCCAGACGGCTGCTGCCGGTCAGGGTGACAACTTCGACGTCCTCGTGCTCCTTGGCCAGTTCGTCGTACGTGTGCAAACCGGCGAACATAGTGTTGACGTCGGAATCCTCCGGATCGACGGTAGCCAGCTTGGACGCGGCCGCCAGGTTGGCCTTGCGCCCGATGACGGGTCCTTTGACGCGGGCTTTCTCGCCCAAATCGTCATCCACATCCACGCACACGATGAGCGTGCGCCTCCGGTCTGCCATGAAGATGAAAAAGCCGTCCCAAGTTATTTAAGCCGACGATTGCCACAAAGTGCCGGAAATGAAAACCGACATCCGCAAGAAGCTGGCCGAGACCAAACCCCGCATCGACGCGGCCATCCAGACGTACGTGCCCCGACGATTCGACGCCAAAGCGGCCGAATTCGTGCTGGGCAAGGCCCGCTACGCGTACGACTTGGACGCCGGACAGAACGCCGTGCAGGACGTCATCTGGGACTTGATTGACCGCGGCGGCAAACGCTGGCGACCGGCGTTGATGCTCTGGACGGCCGAAAGCGTCGCAGGCAAGAAAGCCGCAGACAAACTCACGGACTTTGCCGCCATCGTGGAAGTGGTGCACAACGGCACCCTGGCGGTCGACGACTTGGAGGACGGCTCGCTGACACGTCGGGGCAAGCCTTGCCTGCACGTCGCGTATGGCGTGGACGTGGCCGTGAATGCCGGCAACGCCATGTACTTCCTTCCCCTGTTGGCGTTGGCCAAGAAAAAAGTCGTGCCGGATGCCGTCTTGGTGCAGGCGTACGAAACCATCCTGCAGGAACTGATCAATCTATCCTACGGCCAGGCCTTTGACATCTGGTGGCACAAAGGGCATTCCGAAAAAGTCACCGAGGCGCAGTACTTGCAGATGTGCGCCTACAAGACCGGCACCTTGGCACGCATGGCGGCGAAAATGGGCGCCATCCTGGCGGAAGCCAAACCCGACGTGGTCGAGGCGTTCGGTGAATTCGCTGAAAGTTTGGGCATCGCTTTCCAGATCCAGGACGACGTGCTGAATCTCGTTTCCAAACCCGAGGAATACGGAAAGGACGTGGGCGAGGACATCACGGAAGGCAAGCGCTCGCTTCTGGTCATTCGCGCGTTTTCCAAACTGCCGGCGGCGGAAAAAAAGGAACTCGTCGCCATCCTCAACGCGCACACGCGCGAACAAATGCAAATCAACCGCGCCATTGCATTGATCCGCAAATCCGGCGCCTTTCAATACGCCGAAAAGAAGGCCCATGACTTGGTTGAATCGGCGTGGAAAAAACTCTCGCCGCACTTGAAGCCTTCCGAGGCCAAAGACTCGTTGGAAGCGCTGGCGTGGTATGCCGTCGAGCGCAAAGTCTAATGGCCGCCAGGTATTGCCCGTCTTATACTAAACCACGAAAGTTTCCCGACTGATTTCTTGGTTTGCTATAACAACTTCAACTCGCCCGTGAGCTTGTCCAATTCGGATTCGTCCGCCGGCCCGATGCCGACGACCGTCTTGCTGCCGGGTTCAATTTGGGTGTGTCCCGCGTCCTGGATCAAGGCCGCCGGCAGGCCCATCTTTTTGGCTTTTTGGAACAGGAGGACCAATTCCTTTTCCGAATTGACTTTCAGCACGATCTTGGCCATGCCGGAGTCCACCCACTCGCCGCGCGCCGACTCGTCGGCCTTCAAAAATGCCGCGATGCTGCCATGCGCGCACTGGGCGGCGATTTTTCCTTTGCCCATGCCCAAGTCCGTGCGGACGATGAGGGCCTGTTTGAATGCCATACGCAGCAATGAGGGAACGTTGGCCTATAAAGGCGTTTTATCGCGGAGGTGTTTTCGGGCGCAAGCGGAGGTGGAGTTTCCGCAGGTCCTCTTGGCGTTTGCGTATCGTGCGGTCGGTGTCCTGTGCGTTTTGCGGCTGTTTGTAGAGCAATAGATGCCTGATTTGGCGCGCCACGGTTTTCGCTTGCTTCAGGCCGTCCGCCAACTCTTCGCAGTGCTGGATCCAGTTTGGCAGATTCCGGTTGGATGCGCGGTCCTTCTCGGCATCCAGTTCCTGCAACCGGCTTACGTGTGCGTCGAATCCCCTGCGCGCCGCGTCGAACCAATAGGTGGAACCGACGTTGGCGCAGTGCAGCGCGGCTTGGTAGTGCGTCTTGGCCATGAGGTAGTGGATAGACTCATTCGGCAGGATGGCGTCCGCGGCACGCGTGATTCTATGGAATATGGATTTCATGGGGTTTGCGGCAGTCGTTGTTTTTGTTTATATTGCCCAGAGCGGCTTTTATGCATACTCCGCCACTTTTTGTATAACGAAGTGGGAGGTGTCGTCGGATGAACGTACGCTTTTGGAAAGGCACGCTGGCGGCTTTTATCGTGGCCGTGCTGGTCAAAGCCGTCGTCGAGATGTGGTGGATCCCGACCAACCTGGCGTCGGTGTTTCCCGGTTCTCCTCCCCGCGCCAACTTGGCGTCTCAATGGATGCTGGGCATCGCGGTTGCCGCGGTCATCACCTTCGTTGCCGTCTACGTGATGACGGAATTCTTGGAAAAACTCGCCCGCGCGCAGAACCGGCAACCGTTGAAGCACGGCGCGCAATTCGGCCTCGTATTCGGCTTGGCCCAAAGTGCGTGGATGTTTTTGCTGCCGGTGGCTTCGGCGTACATGCTCATGCATGTGGGCTTGAATTTGGCGGCCAACATCTTGGCGTTTGCGGCCGCCGGCTGGGTCTATCAGAAGACAGACCCCGGCCCGATCGTCCGCGGCGAGCACCACGCGGAATACCTGCGGCAGCGCAAGCGGCTCTGAAGGCCCCAGACGCCATTGGCAAAGCCTTTTCTTTTTTCCCTTTCCTCTTTCCTTTCAGGTCATTTACTCATGTTCACTCCGATTGAGCGCATCATCGACGGCCAAGTCGCGGAAGGCCAAAACGTCAAGCTCCGCGGCTGGATTTATCGCTCGCGCCAGCAAGGAAAACTGAATTTCGTCGTGGTCCGCGATGCTACCGGCGTGTTGCAGTGCGCGGTCAAGAAAGGCGTGGTGTCCGACGACCACTTCGAAGGCGCGACCAAGGCATTGATTGAGTCGGCGGTTATCGTGCAGGGCACCGTGAAGAAGGATCCCCGTGCGCCGGGCGGCTGGGAATTATCCGCCACGTCGTTCGACGTCCTGCATTTTTCCGAAATCTTCCCCATTTCCAAGGACCAAAGTACAGAATTCCTGCTGGACGTGCGCCACTTGTGGCTGCGCTCGCGCGAACTGACGGCCGTCATGCGCGTGAAGGCCAACGTCCTGGCATCCATCCGGGACTTCTGCGCCAAGGAAGGTTACTGGGAGACGACGCCGCCCATCCTCTCCACGTCGGCGGCGGAAGGCGGCTCGACGCTGTTCGAATTGGACTACTTCGGCCAGAAGGCCTACTTGTCCCAATCCGCCCAACTCCACCTGGAGGCGCTCATCTTCTCGCTGGAGAAAGTCTACGCCATCACGCCGTCGTTCCGCGCCGAAAAAAGCCGCACCACGAAGCACTTGACGGAATACTGGCATTTCGAAGGCGAGGCGGCGCATTGCAGCCACGAAGGCATCATGGACTTCGAGGAACGCCTCTTGGAGTACGTCTGCCGCCGCGTAGCTTCTGAAAATGCCAAGGAATTGGCGCAACTGGGCCGCGATCCGGCGGAGTTGGCCGCCGTGACGGCGCCGTTTGACAAGCTTCCGTACGCCGAGGCCATCGCCCGCCTGCAGGCAAAAGGCGTGAACATCAAGCACGGCGACGACTTCGGCACCGACGAGGAACGCCTGCTCACTGAAGACGTCACGCAGCCGGTCTTCATCACGCATTTTCCTGCCGTCATGAAGCCGTTTTACATGAAGGAAAACCCGGATGGCACTGTAAACAACCACGATTTGTTGGCGCCCAAGGGCTTCGGTGAGCTGATTGGCGGCTCCGAGCGCGAGACGGACCTCAAGACGATTGAAGCCAAGCTGGTAAACGCGGGCGAAAAACTGGAAAACTACTCCTGGTACTTAGACTTGCGGAAGTACGGCTCGGTTCAGCACTCCGGCTTCGGTCTGGGTGTTGAGCGCTTGGTCAAGTGGGTCTGCGGCTTGGAGCACATCCGCGACACCACGCCGTTTCCAAGAGTGATCAATCGTGCTTATCCCTAATTTTTTTTGGTGAAGCTTTTCCGAAGAAAAGGTTCCGAGTAATCAACCGGGCGTATCCTTGATTCTTTTTTTGTGCCGCTTTTGTCCGAATCGACTTGCACGCGTCGTCTTGGATTTTTCTTCCGGCTTGTGGCTTGGTCGTGCTTGTTTCCTTGGTGGGGGGACTGGGGTGGCCGTCTTATTCCGTCAAAATCCTGCGAATCGCGTTGCCCAGCCGTTTCACGTGTCCTCGGATTCCACCGGAAAGCTTCGTGGCCACCAATGCGGCACGATAGGTTCGTTTACCCTCCAGGTGGAGTGGACCGACCGAGTAGGGCACTTGTGTGGCAGGAATCACGTGCAACGTCTCGGTGCCGAATCCCATTTTGCGGAATTCGGCTTCCAGCGCTTCCGACAAGTTGCTGTGTTCTTCGAATAACAGGATTGCTTTTCCTTCCGGCACCAGGACTCGGGCGTATTCGTTCGCCAAATGGGCGATTGCGTGCTGGCGCTCAAGATGGCTGTTGCCTGCGATGATGAAGGGTGACGATCCGCGGTCCACTACGGCGCCCATCGACTCGGGCCGGATGTGCGTGTGAAGCGCGTTGGCAAAATGCAGGTGTGGACGGACTAAGTGTTCTAATCCCTCCCGCTTTGCCAGGGCTTCGATGACGTTGGCATATACGTCGGGTCTTCCGGCACCCCTGGCATGCTGCCGGGCCGCTATGGCGACGCTAGCGGTATACGTCTCCAGGAGAAATTCCTTTGGAAGCAGGCGGATTCGGTCTTTCTTCAGTTCCTTCGTGCCTGGGTGACCCTGGGCATCCAGCAGCACGAGCATGCCGCCTTGGCTCTCGTCCAGATGGTGGCTCAAAAAAAGCGGCGCCGGGTCCTTCGGGAACGAAAAACCGCCTACGTAGAGGACCTTGTGATTGGGCTGCACGTGGGTGGTCAGCAGCGTCGGCTCGGGAATTGCCATGATGGAAACAAAGTTGGATGTCGGCTGGTTAAATTCCTTAGGCCGGTTTCTGACAATCGTCCCGGCCCATCAATTTCTTGAACGCGTGCGTGTCGATGAAGACCTGCGTGTCGCTCTCCCAACCTGTTTCCGCAAGCAGTCGCGTGCGGTTAAACTGCAGGTGGAATCCGCCGTCCTGGCAGCCGGTCAGGCCTTTGCCGCAGGACAGCGTGCCTTGCGCGAAGGCGTCGCAGTCGAAGATGACGTCCGGTACGACCTTGAAGCATGCATCTTGGACGTCTTGCTTTGACGCATTCGCCATGACGCGCAATACGGAGTCGTTCACGATGCTAAAAAGCGGGTTCCGGTACTCGTCCGGCTTAGCCGGCGTGCAGACGGCGTCCTGGATGACGTACCGCAAGCCGTTGCACGACGTCTTGCACCAAGAGACCCAATGCGGTGCGTCGGTGAATTGCAGCAGGTACCGCGATAACGCTTGTGCGTCCAGTTTGGGCGGAATCGGCGTCGCTGCCGGCGGCTGCAGGCTTTGGTTGATGACGGCCGTGGCCAGCGGCGTCGGAGTGGAGGCCACGTATTGCGTTTCAATTGCGACCGGCACGTACGTTTGGGGTGCTGACTTGGTTTGCGTGCAGCCGGCCAGAAAAAGGCCGAGACCGAACAGGACAATCAGGACGAGTGGTTTCATGCGGTTGATTTTTCTTCCACCCACTCTTTTAAGCTATGTATGAACATGCATATGTATGAACATGAAGGTGCGTATGACGCTGATGTTGGATGAAGCCGTCGTCCGGAAGCTCAAGGCGACGGAGCCCAACATGAGCGGCTTTGTGAATGACCTGGTCAAAAAGGCCCTATTCGGAAAACCGGAGTCCATGTTCGGAGCATTCGCCGGTCGAATCAGCGGTAAGGACAAGATTGAGGACCCCGAGGACGAAGAATAATGGCGTATTTACTGGATTCGTTCGCGTGGCTGGAATACTTCGGCCAGAATTCAGATTTCGTGGCCTTCATCGACCACGCTTCCGTCCCGCCCTATACGGTATCCACGTCCATCGCTGAAATCATCCGTTCCCTTTACCGCAAAAACTTTAAACCTGAAGAAATCGCGAGGGCGGTCCGCTTCATCCAAGATAAGAGCGTTGTATTGGATGTAGACGCCGCCCACGCCACCGCCGCGGGCCACCTTGCCCACAAAACCGGGCTGCATTTCGCGGATGCCTTGATTTACGCCTTTGTGGACAAGGACCACGTCATCGTGACGGGCGATCCGCATTTCAAGTCGCTGGACTTCGTCCACTTCATCCCCTAATGCCCATTTTTTCGTCGTCCGCCGAATAATACTCCGTCTTCAAACGATTGCTTTTTAAGTGGTTTTGGGCACTATTGGTCTCAATGGATACAGGCATTAAAGTTGGAGACTGTATGCGAACCGAGCTGGCCACCATTTCGGATTCGGCTTCGATTTACGAGGCCGCCGAGAAGATGACCCGCCAGGACGTCGGCTGCCTCGTGGTGACCGACGTGCGCGACAAGATCTACGCATTGATTACCGACGAGGACCTCGTCCGCAAGGTACTGGCCAAAAAACGGCTGGATGCCAAAGTGGCGGACGTGGCGTCAAAACCGCTTATTGGACTTCCGCCTGACGCGGATTTGACCGAAGCGGCCAAACTGATGGGCAAGAAACGCGTCAAGAGGCTCGTTGTTTTCAGCGGCCGCGACGTCGTCGGCCTCATCTCGGCGCGCGACATCGTCGATCTTTCTCCCTCTTTGTATGACCTGATCGCAGAACGCGAACGCATCAAGGCGTAACGCGGAAAAAACCAGCAGTCAAAGGTCATGTAGGCGAATCGAACATTGGACGCCACGCAGCGTCAAGCCGTATTGGACAAGGCCCTGCAATCCTTGGACGGCAAAGTCGTGTTTGTCGAAGGCAAACGCGACGTGGCCGCCTTGGAAGAACTGGGCGTCCAGGCGCATTTCGTATGCGCTCACGGCGTGCCCCTGCGCCAGGTGGAAAAGCACCTCGAAGCCGCGAAAGCGGCCGGCTGCGTTCTTTTGTTCGATTTTGACGACGAAGGCCGACGCAAGGTCCGGGTATTCACCGAACTTCTGCAAAGCCTGGGCGTCAACCCCCTTCAACCCTTGCGCACGCGCATCGAACGGACGTTCGGCGCCCGCACCGTGGAGGATTTGCCCGTGCATTACCGCTTGCTGCTTTCAAGTCAAAGGTGAAAACAATGGGTAAAACGTACGTGGATACTGTCAAATACTTGATCAAGGCCAGCTTTGAAATCGGCGGCATCGTCGAGAAGCCCGACATCGTCGGCGCCATCTTCGGCCAAACCGAAGGCCTTTTGGGCGACGAGCTGGATTTGCGCGAATTGCAGAAGAACGGCCGCATCGGCCGCATCGAAGTCGACTTGCAGCTGCGCGGCGGAAAGTCGTTCGGCACCATCGTCGTTCCTTCTTCATTGGACATGGTCGAAACCGCTATTCTGGCCGGTGCCTTGGAAGTGGTGGACCGCGTCGGGCCCTGCGAAGCCGGCATCAAGGTGCACCGCATCGAAGACTCGCGCAACCTCAAGCGCAAAGTCGTACTGGATCGTGCGAAAGACCTGCTCAAGACGCTCATCGGCACGGAACTTCCCGAAAGCAAGCAATTAAGCGAGATGGTTCGGGATGAAGTCAAGGTCTCCGAAGTCGTCGCATTCGGCGCCGACAAGCTGGCGGCAGGACCTGACATCGAGACGGCCGAGGACATCATCGTCGTGGAAGGCCGCGCCGACGTCATCAACCTCTTGAAGAACAACATCAAGAACGTCGTCGCCGTCGGTGGCGCCAAAGTGGGCCCCACTATCACGGAACTGTGCCGCCGCAAGGAAGTCACCGCCTTTTTAGACGGCGACCGCGGCGGGGACATCATCCTCCGCGAGCTTCTGGCCGCGACGGACATCGATTTTGTCTGCCGCGCGCCGCCCGGACACGAAGTGGAAGAACTGTCCCGCAAGGAGCTAATCAAGCAGCTGCGCCGCAAAGTCCCCGTTGAGCAGGTCAAAGGCTACGCTTCGATGATGGCCACGCGCAAGGAATCCCGCACCAACGCCGAAACCGATGCGCCCGCGCCGTCCTTCGACGAGCCTTCGTCCGCCCCGGCGTCCATGGCCCGGCCTGCGGTGGCACAAATGGCCTCGTCGCAATCGATGACGCAAAGCATGCCGCGCAACCCGCTGGCCCAATCCGACCGCGAACAATACGTCCCGCCCGCCCCGGCGCCGCGCCCGCAGCACATCGTCTACAAACCGGCCGCAGCCACGGTTCCGGCCGAGGAAGCCGCTCCGCTCAAAGGCATCCTCAAGGAACTGGAAGGGTCCTTGCGCGCCCGCTTTTTGGACGACTCCCTCAAGCCGGTGTCGGAAGTACCCATTCGCGACATCATGAAGACACTGACGGACGCCCACAAGGTGCACGCCATCGTGCTGGACGGCATCATCACCCAGCGCTTGCTGGACTTAGCCGAACAGAAAGGCACGCAGTACCTCGTCGGCATCCGGGCGGGCAATCTGACGCGCCAGCCTGAAAAGCTCAAGATGGTCCTGGCCGAATAAGGCGCACGCTCGCGGTTTGTTTTCCAGGCGTCTTTATTTTCCGACGCCGATTCCTCTTTTTTTCCAGCTTTTTTTCAAAAACAGTTTTTTTTACCGCTGTTCAGCCATTGCCTACAGCCGCGCTCAACTTCACCCACTCGTCCAAGTCCAGTTCGCGCACGCGCCGCTGGGCGAACGGCAACGAAGCGCCTTTTTCCTTGGCTTCTTTTTTGCTTAAGCCCAACTGCACCCAGGAATGCTCGAATGCCTTCTTGACTTTCTGGTTCTTGTGCGAAAACAACAACTCCACCAACCGCTCGTCGATGGCTTTCGGCGGTTTGCGGCGGAGGATGACGACGGCTACGTCCACTTCCGGCGGCGGCGTGAAGCTGTAGCGCGACACGTCCATCGCAAGCTGGATGTCGGCGTGGTTCTGCGCGTTCACGCTCAACCGGCCCCATTGGGCCGAGCCGGGCGTGGCGACCAGGCGATCGGCGAACTCTTTTTGCAGAAAGAACGCGCCGCTTCCGTTCGATTCCGCCCCGATGGTCTTGAACAGGATGTCCGACGAGAGGTAGAACGGGATGTTGCCCACGATCCAGTCAAAACCGCCGAAGTGGTAGTCCAGCACGTCGGCGTTGACGACTTGTACGTTCTTGGCTTTTGCGTCCGCCAGGCGTTCCTGAAGTTTCGGAATGAGCGACTCGTCTTTTTCCAAAGCCGTTAGCCACTTAGGCTTTTTCCTGCACAGCGCTGTCGTAAGCATGCCGGTGCCGGCGCCGATTTCCAACACTTTCTTGCCCTTCAAATCACCCAACAAGTCGACGAACTCGCGGATGACTTCGGAGTCTCCTAAGAAATGCTGGCCGAGAGGTTGTCCCATGGTTGAACCAGTGCCGGTGCGGCTAAATAGGTTTATTGCCGGCGCGTCTTGGGCCTGGATGTTGGCTTTGACACAGGAGCCTCTCGCGGCCGATTGATGCGCCAGACGTGATGCCCCATTGGCTGCTCGTTATCATTGCGGTACACCTGGGCCTCGATGCCCAGTTTTCGGATGACTTCCACGACCTTCATTAGGTTGGCGGCATGCTGTTTCACGTCACGGACGGACCCGCCGTATATCAAGCTCGGCGTGTCTTGCGGCAGCTTTAACTGTCCAATGAGGCTTTGCGTTACCCATTGCCACGTGGACTGTTTTTCTTCGGGAATCTCGGAGGTCGGTGGGTAATACTCCAGGCTGCCGTTTTTTCCAATTTGGTAGGCACGGGTGCCTGGAATTTTCACTGCCATTTCCTT
The DNA here is from genome assembly GCA_016188965.1 of Microcaldota archaeon. Classification (GTDB taxonomy): domain Archaea; phylum Micrarchaeota; class Micrarchaeia; order Norongarragalinales; family Norongarragalinaceae; genus JACPGT01. Next base: position 23,918 of record JACPGT010000018.1, read on the forward strand.
GGGGTTGAAACTTTTTGCCAACGCGTCGTGCAGCCGTCGCACTTGCTCGGCCGTAGCTCCCGGCAAGAAAACGTGGACGTTGTCGGATAGGTTGTGGCGAGCGGCTTCCGACTCTTTGCCTGCCGTGCGCTTGAGGTGCGCGAAATCGTGGAATTGGAATTCGGTTTCCATGGCCTGTTCATCTCCTTTTCGGCGGGTTGATGTGCCAAACATGTCCGTTGCCGACGATTTTGGCCTCAATTCCAAGCCTGCGTATCATTCGAGCAAATTCCATGAAATCCTCGGCGTTGTCTTCATGGCTCCGATATGGGTTTGAACCCAATGTCATCAGCGGCCCCATGCGCTTTACTCCCATATCTTCCCACACACCTGGAAAATAGTGGTCCAAATCCGTATGTTTGAAGTAATGCACGTGCCCCCCCGGGAATGAATACGTCATGTATTCTCGCTTCTGATCCACTTTCGTTACCCGTGCAAATCTTTTGCGCGTGGCGGTTTTTGTCAGTCCCTTCTTCCTTGCTGTTTCTTCCAGTTTGCGCATAAACTCGCGTTTGGCCTCTTTCTTGGATGTGAACTTCGAAAACCTCGGGGGCCGAAACGTGAATTCCCGTTGGAATGCCGCGTGCATCGCTTCCAGTTGGGCTTTCGTGGCCGATGGAAAAAAGATGGTCTTGTTGTCGTACAGGTTCCAGAAATGTTCGCTGTGCTCGCTACTCAACGTGTCGCGCAAGTGCTTGAAATCATGGACTTGATATCCGCTTTCCCTTGGGCTACTTGCCATGCTTGCCAGTAGGATGTAGGGCTGTTTTAACGCTTTCGCGGATGTGCAAGGGTTTTTGGCCGCTTGAGCGTTCGGACGTCTTCCTTGGTGCGGCGTTGGCCGGAGGGTCTAGTACCGCTCGCGTTCTTCCCGCGAGGGCAGCTTGACGAATAAGAAGTACTTCTCGTCGCCCTTGAGCTCGTGGATGATGCGTTCGACGAAGATGTGCGCCACGTCGCCCAATTGGGGTAAGCGGGCATGTGCGTCGGCGAAGGATTCGAACGGCTTTCGCTCGCGCTCGTCCAGCAAGTGGTGCAAATTCTTCTTTCCGATGGTCGGCAATTGTTCCAAGGCGTGCACGCGGATGGAGATGGCGCCGGCGCGGTTGAGGAACTGCACGAACTCCGGCTCGCGGTTGACCACGATGGTCTTGATTTGCCGTTCGAGTTCCTGCTGCGCCGCGTTGGTCAACTGGTTGTACAGGACGCGTCCGCGGATGTGGGCGATCTTGTCCCGCTCGCCGCGGCCGATGTAGACTTTGTCGCCCACGTTCAACGCAAGGCCGGCCTTGGGCGTCGCTTCAAGCAACGTGAACTGCAAGTCACCCAGCAGTTGGACGACGGGTTCACGCGCAGCTTCGCCCGACTTGCCGTAGGGCAGGTAGTCCAGGATGACGGCGTTTTCCTCGCGTTTAGCATTCATGTTAACCGACCTTCTTCTCGGAATAGTCTATGCGTCGCGTCCGCTTAAAAAACCGCGTCAGCGGGGGTTATTGGGCGGACTTGACGGCGTCCAGGACGGCCTTGACTTGCTCGTCCGTCGCGTCGGTCTTTTCCTGCGCGAGGATCTGGCGGATTTCGTCCGCGTTCTTGGGCAATAGCGTGATCAGCATGGCCATCTGTTTGTCGGACAGTTTGAGGTCCAAACCTGTCAGGGCCTTTTCCAGCGCGTCGGCGTCTTTCACCGGCATTTTGGCTGTTTTTTCCAGGTGCGTCAGCGTGTTCTGCTGCTCGTACGACAATTCGCCGTCCTTCTGGCGTTTTTCCATGATCTTGAGGGCTTCCGGCGCGGACACGGCGCGCTCTTTGGTCAATTCCATCTTAGGCTTTCACCAGGTGCGCGTTGGTCACGAAGAGTACTTTCGTCTTGTCGCCGTCATTGATTTTGATCTCGTAGCCGCGGCCCTGCTTGCTCAGCACGATGCCGTGCTTGTGGTTGAAGCGCAGCGTGGACGGCCGTCCGCGCAGGAAATGGGGGTTGACGTCGATGCGGACGTTGTCGCCCGGCGCGAATTCACGCAGCAGGTGCGTGATGGCGACGCGGCCTTTGGCGCGCAGGTTGCGCGAGTGCTTGGATTGCGGTCCATGGGAGCGTTTCATGCGGAAAACCTCTACGATTATAGCAAAGCTTGCATGTTTCACGACTATTTGGCAAGCTTTGCTAGATAGCAAACCAAGACTATTGAGTCAGGTTACTTTCTTGGTTTGCTATAGACGAGGAAAAGCCTGAACGAGATAGTCGATTGTATTCTTGTCCCATGCCTTGTTTATAAAACTGTCCGTTTTTCCTCGCGGCTCCTCGGCGGCCCTCGGACGCTCAACCGGAGCCTTTAAAAGCATCTGGCAGGCACATTTTTAAAGGGTATTTATATTTGGGATGGGTCTGGGTGCTGTCAAGCGTCCGGCTCGCCCGATTACGGGATGGTGAAACGTAATGGCCAAGGCTGTAAAGAAACCGCTCAAGCGCGTCGACACGTCGTTCAAGGTGGAAAACATCGTCGCGTCGGCGAACCTCAAGGTCGAACTGGACCTGTTCAACATCGCGATGGAAGTGGACAACGTCGAGTACGAGCCGGAACAGTTTCCCGGCGCCATCATGCGTCTGAAGGACATCGGCACCACGCTGCTTTTGTTCAAGAACGGCAAGGTCATCTGCTCCGGCGCCAAGTCGGAAAAACAGATCGGACAGAGCATCAAGAAGGCCGTCGAGATGCTCCGCGAATTCATCCATTAGGTTTTTATATTTTTTTTGCAGCCATTGTTGTGAGGTGTTTCCGTGCCGATTGAAGCGATGTATTCGCGAGGAGGTTTGTCCAAAAGCTTACGAGCTGCGCATGCTTCCGTTTTGAACGATATTTTTGCAGGCAACGCGACTTTTCAAAGCGTGAATAGACGAGGAGACCGATACAACCGCGCTTTGGTTGAACTGTGTAATCGTGGAATTGTCGATGTACCTAGTGATATGGTTGAATCGAAGCCAGGGAGTGCTCATTTTTTTGTTCAGAGCGGGTGGGCCGCCCATGCTGCCGATTTTTTGAATAAAGAAAAACCGATCGGCCCGAAGCGTAAGTGAACCGCTTTCTCGGCTTCGAACGCTGATTTTTCAGTTTTGGCCGTCTGTCGGCCTTATATTTTTTTGCACCCTACTGAAGAGCATGGCTGAACCTGCTCGTCCTACTCCGTGGGGTGCTCTCAAACCGATTCCGCTCCGTGAGTTTTTCAAGACCGCCAAGCACATTGGGGTTGAGAATGGCGGGGACCATCTTCATGCCGTTCAAATCGAACACCAGCGGGTTTCGAATCTGGCCGTTTACCGCATGGTCCACGAGCAACCCTTATCCGTTAAACAGCTGAACCTTTTGAAAAAACTGGCGTTTGAAGCGGGTATGAGTGGCTGGTTCAACCAAGTTGCGCCGAGTGAAGGGCGGACGGGTTCTGTTGAATTTCGATTCAGTGCTGATGACGAGAAGCTTATCGAGCAGGCATTTCGAAGCGCTCATGGCCGCAATGTCAAGCCCTCTGAAAACCGCTTCGATGCGAAGTACAAATTCCTGTAATTAGGAAATAGCCGTATAAAAATAAAGAAAAAGAATTCCGCCAAAAACGGCGGTGAACGAAACTTAGTCGCCTTGCAGCTGGCCGTCGTACTTGCCGGTTTTGACGTCGGCCGTGAATTCCTTGGCGTTTTTGCCTTCCACGGTCGCGCCCAGCGAGAGGCACGTGCCGGTCGCTTCCAGGATGCGGGCTTTCAGACTCTTGGCCAGGGATTGGTCCTTCTTGGCCGCGGCCACGTTGAGCAGCTGTTTCAAGGTGATGTTGCCGATGGTTTTCTTGCCTTTCTCGCCTTCGGTTTCCTTGACCGGCTCCTTCAGACCCAGTTCCTTCTTGATTAATGCGGAAGTAGGCGGCGTGCCTACTTCGATTTCAAAAGTCTTGGCCTTCGTGTCGACGATGACCTTGACCGGCACGCTCATGCCGCTGAACGCCTTGGTCTTCTCGTTGATCTGGGCGATGACCTGTCCGATGTTGACGCCAGCAGGTCCCAGCGCGGGGCCGAGCGGGGGTCCGGCTGAGGCTTTTCCGCCTTCGACCATGGCGGGAATGATCATTTGGTTGGCCATTTTTGAATTCACCTAAGTTTTACGCGAACCGTACGCTGACGGAACAGAAGCGTAATGCTCGTGCTGAAAACGGTTAATAAGTCTTTTGAGGCGGTTGGGCCAAGCGGTTTTTATGCTGAAGGGCCAAAATTGCTTCGGCCCGACGCGGCTTTTCCGCCCGGGACGATTCGAAGTCCAGGGTTCGTTTCATGGCGTCCAAGTTCCATATCGACACCGAAGAATGGCTGCACATCGGCGTGTCCGTCGTCACTATTTCCTTGGCCTTCTCTCTTTTCCGCGAATCCGTCTTTTCGCCGGATTACTTCTGGCTCATCTTTCTGACCGTGGGCCTGGGCTTCGTTCTCCACGAGTTGGCGCACAAATGGGTAGCCATCCAGTACGGCGCTACCGCGTATTACCGTGCTTCGACGTTCGGCCTCTTCGCGGCCTTGGCGTTGGCTTTTCTGACCAACGGCTCGCTGGTGTTCGCTGCTCCCGGCGCGGTCTATTTCCACGGACACGTGACGCGTGAGCAGAATGGCAAGATCAGCTTGGCCGGTCCCTTGATGAACCTGGCGTTGGCCATCGGCTTCGGAGCATTGGCCGTCTGGGCGCCTGGTTTGCGGGAGTTGGCATTGACGGGCGTGTCGGTCAACGCCTTTTTGGGCGCATTCAACCTGGTGCCCATCGGCATGCTGGACGGCGCCAAGGTCTGGGCGTGGAACAAGACGGTCTGGCTGGCCTCTTTTGTCTCCATGATCGCTGTGCTGTTCTTCTTCCTCTCCGTCTGAACGAACGGTCGTCATTTTTTCGTTTGCATGGCCGTTTCCGGCGGTTATTTATATCCGACCCGGTCTAAGCGTTCTGCGTGAGGTTATGGCAAGGGGTTTTCTTTGCGGTTGAACCGTCGAATCCTTTAGTCCTGACCTTGCTTCCTGCTGTTTCTGATTTTGGCGCGTTTTTGTCGTATTCTTTTTCCCCAGCTTCGGCTCTTTCTATTTTTGTTTTCGTTTCCGCTCGGTCGATTTCCGGCCCTATTTCTTCCTGTCGTTGTCCGGATTTTTCCACGTGTTAGCGTGGACCCGGAAGGCACCGCCTGTGGTGGCCGTTTTTGGCCGCGTCGGGGCGGTTCCGTTGGCGTCGGGGGTTTTCGACGCCTTCTGAAAATCCAGGAGGAATCTTTCATGATCCGCATCGAATTGAAAAAACTGGACGGCTTGCGGCCGCACGAACAGACGCGCGTTTTGCATCGCCGTGCTTTGACGCGTAAAATCGTGAAGAACCGCTACGTCACGCCCATCGTGGCGGACCGCCGAAGCGGCACGGTGTTGGATGGCCATCACCGTCTCCACGTTGCGCGCGAACTGGGCCTGCAGCGCATCCCCGTTATCTACGTGGATTATGCGGACGCATCCATCGTCGTCCAATCCCGCCGTAAAAACCTCCACGTCCAAAAGAATGACGTGGTGCGCCGAGCCTTTGGCCGACAGTTATACTTGCCCAAGTCGACGAAGCACGTGTTCCAGGGCCGTCATGTTTCGTGTTTGGGCGCGGGCGTGCGCGTGCCGGTGTCGGAGTTGATGTGACATGGCGTACGGTATGGACGCTCATGAAAGCATCTTGGAATCCGTGGGCGATACGCCCCTGGTGCGCCTAGGCAAGCTTTCGGCAGGCTTTGCAGCCACGGTGTTGGCGAAAGTCGAATACCTCAACCCCGGCGGTTCGGTCAAGGACCGGATGGCCATCAAAATGATTCGCGACGCAGAATCCAACGGTTTGCTCAAGCCGGGCGGGTCCATCGTGGAGCCCACGTCGGGAAACACCGGCGCGGGCCTGGCCATGGCAGCTGCCGTCTTGGGCTACCATGCCGTTTTCGTGGTGCCGGATAAAGTGAGTAAGGAAAAAATCGACTTGCTCAAGGCGTACGGCGCGGACGTGGTCATCACGCCGACGAACGTGGACCGTTTCGATTCCCGCAGCTACTACAAAGTGGCCGAACGCATCGCGGAGCAAACCGGCGCCTATCGGCCTAACCAATACTTCAACCCGGCCAATCCGCAGGCGCATTACGAATCCACGGGTCCTGAAATCTGGCGGCAGACGCGCGGAAAAATCACGCATTTTGTCGCGGGCATGGGGACTGGAGGCACCATTTCCGGCATCGCCCGCTATCTTAAGGAGCAGAACCCGCGCGTCCAAGTCATCGGCGCGGATCCGGAAGGCTCCATCTACGCCAAGCCGAACGGTCCGCTGCACCAGTACAAGGTGGAGGGCATCGGCGAGGACTTCTATCCGGGCACGATGGATTTGTCGTTGGTCGACCGCATCGTGACTACCACCGACCTGCAGGCCTTCACCGCCGCCCGCCGTTTGGCCCGTGAGGAAGGCATCCTGGTGGGAGGCTCGTCCGGTTCGGCCACGTTTGCCGCGTTGGAAGTGGCCCGCGGTTTGGACGATTCCGCCGTGGTGGTCGCGTTGTTGCCGGATGGCGGACGCGGCTATTTGAGCAAGATGTATTCCGACGAATGGATGCGGCAGAACGGATTTTTGGAGCCGGCCCAAGCCGTAAATGCGGAGTCGAAGCAAAGCGCCGTCCACGTGGAGGAGAACAAGAAAGAAGCGGCATCGTTGCCGGCTTTTGAATCCGCATCGCGAGGTGTTCCGAATGCGTTTTGACACGTTGTCCATCCATGCCGGGCAGAAACCCGACCCTGCCACGGGTGCGCTGGCCACGCCAATCTACCAGACGTCAACCTACGCGCAGGACGCCCCCAACGTCCACAAAGGATACGACTACAGCCGTGCGGCGAATCCCACCCGGCAGGCGTTGGAGGACAATTTGGCGGCTTTGGAAGGCGTGCCTTTCGGCGTAGCGTTTTCCAGCGGATTGGCGGCCACCAGCGCCATCCTGAACCTGCTGAAATCCGGCGACCACGTGGTGGCGGCCAACGACATGTACGGCGGCACCTACCGGCTGTTCCGGCAGTTGTACGAGAAGTACGGCATCGGTTTTGACTTTGTTGACGCCACGAAACCCGCGGACATTCGGACCGCGATTCGCGCCAACACGAAATTGGTCTGGATCGAGACGCCTTCGAATCCGTTGTTGAAAATCACGGACATCCAGGCTGCGGCCGACGTGGCGCATGCCGGCGGCGCGCTTCTGGCCGTGGACAGCACGTTGGCTACGCCGTACCTACAGCGGCCTTTCCAATTGGGTGCGGACTTGGTTCTCCATAGTACGACGAAGTACCTTAACGGTCATGGCGATGTCATCGGCGGCGCCGTCCTGTTGAAGGATAAGCCGCTTTTTGATCAGCTGAAATTCTGGCAGAAGTCCGTCGGCTCCGTCCCGTCGCCTCTGGACGCCTATTTGGTCCTGCGGGGTATCAAGACGCTCTCCTTGCGGATGCAAAAGCACTCCCAAAACGCGCAAGCGGTGGCGGAATTCCTGCAGGCGCATCCGAGCGTCAATGCCGTTCATTATCCGGGCTTGCCGTCGCACCCGCAACACGATTTGGCAAAGCGGCAGATGACGCTTTTCAGCGGCATGATCGCCGTCGAATTGAGGGCGTCGTTTGAGCAGTCGATGGCGTTTGCCTCCGGCTTGGATCTTTTTGCCTTGGCCGAGGACCTTGGCGGCGTCCGAAGCTTGGCCTGCCATCCGGCGTCCATGACCCATGCCTCCGTGCCGCGCGAAGAGCGGCTGAAAAACGGCTTTTCGGACGAGCTGATCCGCTTGAGCGTGGGAATCGAGGATGCGGCGGACTTAATCGAAGATTTAAAGAAAGCCCTGGACAAGGTATAGTCGGTGACTTTCGGTGACGCGTTTTTTCAATACCTTTACCCGCCGCAAGGAAGAATTCGTGCCCTTGCAGAAAGGCTTTGTCCGACTTTATAGCTGCGGCCCGACAACTTATTTTTACGCTCACATCGGCAACTACCGCGCGTACTGTTTTGCTGACTTGCTGCGGCGATATCTGGAGTGGAAGGGTTTCAAGACGCTGCACGTGATGAACATCACGGACGTGGACGACAAGACCATTCGTGAATCGAGCAAAGCCGGCAAGAGCCTGAAAGACTACACGGAAGTCTACAACCAGGCGTTCTTCGCCGATTTGCACACGCTCAACATCGTTCCGGCTCATTACTACCCGAAAGCCACCGAGCACGTCGACGACATGCTGACGATCATCCAGGAACTCATCGCCCACAACAAGGCCTACAAGAGTGAGGACGGTTCGGTCTACTTCAAGATCGACTCCTTCAAGGACTACGGAAAACTGTCGGGACTCAAGATGGCCGATTTGCAGGCCGGCGCGTCCGGGCGCGTCAAGAAAGACGAGTACTCCAAGGAAAGCGCGTCGGACTTCGTGCTGTGGAAAGCCTATTCACCGGAAGACGGTGACGTGTTCTGGGAAACGCGCGTGGGAAAGGGAAGGCCCGGCTGGCACATTGAGTGCAGCGCCATGAGCACGCGCTACCTGGGGTACAGCTTCGACATCCACACCGGCGGCGTTGACCTGATTTTTCCCCATCATGAGAACGAGATCGCCCAGAGCGAAGGCGCGTCCAAGAAGAAGTTCGTCAACTACTGGCTGCACAACGAGCACTTGCTGGTGGACGGCAAGAAGATGTCCAAGTCGCTTGGTAATTTTTACACGCTTCGTGATTTGCTTTCCAAAGGGTTCGACCCGCTGGCCGTGCGCTACGCCTTGATCGCCACGCATTACCGCTCGCAACTCAATTTCACGTTCGATGTGGTGCATGCCGCGGAAAAGACCTTGTCCGGCCTGCAGGACTTTCTTTCGCATTTAAAAGACGATGCCGTCGTTGCTGGAAAAGAAAAAGACGGCCAAATAGCCGCCGCTTTGGCACGCCAGTTGGAAAAAACCAAGGCTGACTTTACTGCGGCACTGGATGACGATTTGGACGTAGCCAATGCCCTTGCGTCCGTTTTCGAGTTGCAGCATGCCGTGAACAAGGCGTTGGACGAAAAGGCCGTTTCCAGGGTCCTTGCTACGAAAATCGCGGCTTTCTTTTGGAACGATTTCAACTCGATTTTTGGCGTGCTGAAAAAGCAAGCCGCCGAAAAAGTGCCGGTTGAAGTCCAAAAGTTGGTGGAAGAACGGGAAGCCGCGAGAAAGTCGAAAGACTTCAAGAAATCCGATGCCTTGCGCGAACAAATCAAGGCCCTCGGATACGCCGTGGACGACACGGAAAAAGGCGCGCGGGTCAAGAAAGCCTAGTTTTTTGTCACGATTTTTTGCCGCGGGCGAATCTCTTTGTGCCGCCGCCTTTGGCTCCCGCTGCCTTCAAAAGCTCTTTGGCATCCTGGAGCGAGGCTTCTGTGGTAGCCGCGACGTAGAGGCCGTCGGCCGTCCAGAGCACGCAGTCCATCTTGTGACTGACGTGCGACGCGACCAATTCCAATAGTTTCATGCTGGTGTAGGGCACTTCCTTGTTGACTTGTGCCGCCTTGCGGTGGACGGCGTCTTCCACAAGCTTGTGGGCGAAGTTCTCGGCCAGCACTTCCTGCGCCTTTTCCGACTCTTTCTTGGCCGCTTTCCATTCTTCGAAGAGCCGCTTGACGGCCGACGTCAGCTGGTCCGGCGACACGCTCAAGGCGGCGCATGCTTCTTGCAGCATGTGTTCCTGGCGTTGGACGTGTTCCAGCGCTTTGGGCCCGGCCTTGTAGCGAATGCGCACCACGCTGTCCTGGTTTTGCTCTACGCCCGTAATTTTCAGGAGTCCGATTTGGTTCGTTTTGGTGCGGTGGATGCCGCCGCAGGCTTCGGCGTCGTAGTCGTCGATGATGACGACGCGGATGCTTTTTCCGATGGCGCCGCCGCCTTGGTAGAGGCGGAAGCCGTACTTCTGTTCGGCCTCGCCGCGGTCCATCCAGACGACATGCACGCCGCGGGCGTCCTGGATGATCTTGTTGGCTTGTTTTTCAAGTTCCGCGATGGTGGCCGCGTCGGGTTTTTCGTAGTGCGTGATGTCGACGTGGGCTTCGTCCTCGTCCTTGCGCGAGCCATGCTGCCAAGCGTGTCCGCCCAGGACCTGCCGGGCGGTGGCAATCATGACGTGCGTGGCGGTGTGGTGCCGCGAGATGCTTTCGCGGCGGTCCCAATCCAGCTGCAAGAGCACTTTTTGGCCGACTTGGAATCCGGAGGCGTCCTTGACGAAGTGCAACACGGCTCCGCCTTGCTTCTGCACGTCGGGCACTTCGATTCCTTCCATCATGCCGTGGTCCGCGCATTGGCCGCCGCCTTCGGGGTAGAACACGGTGCGGTCCGTGATGACGACTTGATGCTCGCGGTCGACGTGGAGGACCGTGGCGTGCGCCTGCTTGAGTTGCGCATCGTCATAGTAAAGCAGTTGGGTGGCCGGCAGGCCGGCGGGCAGCTCGATTTTCTTCTTGGTGGCGTCAGCTTGCGAGTCTTCCGCCGAGTTGTCTTTGGACATGACGTGCCGCTCGGTGAGCTTCTGGTAGAAGTCGGTGGGGATTTCCAGCGGCTGGGCGGATGCCTTTTCCAAAAGTTCGGGGGTGATGCCGTGGCTTTCGTACAGCGTCATGAGCTTCGCCGTGGTGATGGGCGCGCGCTCGGCCACGACTTGCCGCGCCAAGCCCGTGGCTTTTTCCATGGACGAGGCGTACTTGCGCTTTTCGACGGAGACGACTTCGAACACGTCGGCCAGGTTCTCGTACAATTCGGGGAACAGCGGCTTGAGGTCTTCGGCGTGCAGCTGCATGACTTGTTCCAATTCGACGTTGAAGTGGTATTCCTTGAGGAACGACAGCGAGCGGCGCAAAAGGACGCGGAGGTTGTAGCCGCCGGCGGCGTTGGACGGCAGCGCGCCGTCGGAAAGCGCGAAAAGCAGGGAGCGGGAGTGGTCGGCGACGGCGTACATGGCCTGCATGGGCGCGATGGTCTTTTCCAATTCGGCCATGGTCAGGCCGAGACTGTGGGCGATCTTCTGTTTTTCCTGCTTGAGGTTGACTACGCTTTCCACGTCCAGGCCTGACGAGATTTTGGCGTAGCGGTCCAGCAGGTGCTGGTCCACGTGCAGGCCGGATTGGTGCTTCAAAAAGGCCAAGGGTTTTGCAAACACGGCGTCGTAGGCCGTGGGCGTGCCGTTGTAGTACCAGAGGAGGCGTTCGAATCCCCACCCGACGTCGATGACTTTCGTGTCCAGTTCCTCAAAGCCTCCGGATGCGGAGGCTCGGTAGTGCATGAACACGCTGTTGACCAATTCCAAGCCGTGGGCGAACGATTCCATCGACGGGCCGAATGCCGAGAAGTCCGGCATGTTCCAGAGGTCCTCGCCGTAGATCAAGTCGGCTTTGGGAACGCCCAGCACGCCGGTGAGAAAATCATAGTTGTAGCGCAGGCATTCTTCCTTCCAGTACCCTTCCTTGGGCGCGTTGAAGGCATGCTGGCCGGCCATCATGAAACAGGAGAAGTGCCGGCCGGTCACGCCGATGTTGGCGATGTCGGGAAAACGCAGGCACATCTGCGGCACCAAAAGCGGATTGGCCGGGTATTCGAAGACGACTTTGCCTTGTTCGAGGCGTTGGAAGTCGACGATGGAGGCGATGGTGAACGGCAAGTCGTCGCGCCAGCGCGAGAGGACCGGGTAGCGGGGCACGATGGTGTGTCCGCGTTTGCGCCAGAAGTCCTCGAACTTCTTCCAGAAGCCGACGTACGTCTCGGTGCGCGGCTTTGAGCGGAAGAACGCGTACGGGCGGTGGGCCGAGTCGCCGCAGTCCGGCTGTTCCGTCTGCGACCAGTACCCCTTGCCGCACAGCGGACAGACGTGCCGCGTGAAGCCTTCCTCGATAAAGAGGGGGACTTGGTAGTACGTCTTGTACTCGGAGGCGAACTGCTGCTGGAGGCTCTTCTTGGAAAGCATGAGAAACCAAATGCGTTTTGCGTGCCGCGGGTTTTAATGCGCTTTGGTCTGAAGGCAACGTTGCGTTCCGACGTGTTAAGGCTCCGGCGTGAGCATGACTAGCGTCAGGTCGCCGTTTCTGGCCTCCCCGGTCTGGCTTCGGTATCCTTCCTTGGACACGAATACCGCGATGGGGCTGTAGCCGTTGTCTTCCAGGCTGACTTCGCCGCGCTCATCCGTCTGTCCCGTTTGCTGGGTCTGCGTGCTGGTGAAGAACGTCACGTCTGCCGACGCCAACGGTGAGCCGTCCGAATCGATGACCCTGACCGTGTACGTGTCCGATTGGCCGCCGTAGCCGTAATTGGACTCGCCGGCGTACAGGAGCATCTCGTACTCGGTTCCCGGCACTCCGTACGTGTCGATTTGTCCCAGCGAGGGCCCGGGAACATCCTTGGGTGGCTTTTCGTAGATGTTGTAGTACGAGCCGCGGTTCACGCTCAAGCGCGTCTTTCCTTCGGCATCCGTAGTAAGGATATTGGTTTGTGGGGTCTGGTCGCTTCGATAGCTTGCATCCGCCGCGTAGAGTTTGGCGCCTGCAATGGGCTGTTCGGTCGTACCGTTCAGATACGTTATGGACACGGTAATCGGTAGCGTGCTTTGCCAGGCCTTGTAACCGGCGAACACCAGCACCAAAAGCGCCACCAGGATGAATGCGGCGTTGAGCGCGTGGTTGGGCTTCTTGTTGGCTTTCTTGTATGCCGCGTGGTCTTCCTTGGCCTGCAGAAGCGCGAAGGCGCCGAAGGCGAACGCCGCCAAAATCAAAAACGTTTGGACTGCTAGGTACTGTGGGTCCATGGCGCCGCCGGTGAGTGCTGAAAACGCCCACAACGATGCGCCGCCGATGGCGCCCAGTCCGAGGATGGCTAAAAGCAAGGCCCGCAAGAAGAGTTTCATGCAAGGCGTACGCCCCACGCCAATTTAAAGGTCGCGCCCCCACCGCCCGTTTTCGCTCAAATGCCTTTTTATTCCCGCTTTGGTTAAAGCCCCTTCATGGGTTTAAGTTTCAAGGCCATCGTTTTTGACATTGAGCAGGGCCAGAACGAAGTGGTCCTCAATGAGACGCAGGCCGCTTCGTTGGACTTAGGCCTGCACGACCGCATCGAGCTTGCGTTCAAGAAGAAGAAAGCCGTGGCCATCGTGGATTACAGCCACAAGGCCGTGCCTAAAGGACACTTAGGCGTATTCTGGGAAGTGGCCCTGGCGTTGGGCGTCAAGACGGGCGACTGTGTCGAGGTTAAACCCGCCCCGCGGCCCGCGTCGCTGGATGCCGTCCGCCGCAAGCTGGATGGGAAAGCCCTGGACCGGAAAGAAATCCAATCCATCATTTCAGACTTGATGGCGCAGCGCCTCTCCACGGCGGAACTGGCCGCCTTCATCGCCGGCGTGCACACGCGCGGACTGAACGTGGATGAGACCATCGCGCTGACGGACGCCATCGTGGCATCCGGTGAGCGGCTCAAGTTTTCCAAGGACGGGCCCATCCTGTCCGAACACAGCATCGGTGGCGTAGCGGCGGACCGCACGTCGATGATTTTCGTGCCCATCATGGCGTCGATGGGTTTCCGCGTGCCCAAGACGTGCAGCCGGGCCATTTCTTCGGCCGCCGGTACGGCCGATGTGATGGAGTTGTTCTGTCCCGTCAACTTGCCGGCGGACAAGATGAAGCGCGTGGTGGACAAAGTCGGCGGTTGCCTGGTGTGGGGCGGCGCGGTGAATATGGCCGCGGCGGATGACAAGCTCATCCAAATCCGCCACCCGTTGCATTTGGACCCCAAGCCCTTGCTTTTGTCCTCCATCCTGGCTAAGAAGAAGGCCGAAGGCGCGCAGTTCGTGCTCTTGGACATCCCTACTGGCCTCGGCGTCAAGATTGCCGACGTGGAAGAAGCGCGTTTGTTGGCCAAGGACTTCATCGCGCTGGGCTTGCATTTGGGCCTGACCGTGGACGTGTCCATCACCGACGGCTCCGAGCCGCTCATGCCCGTCGTCGGCCCCGTCCTGGAGGCGCGTGCAGTTTTGGAGACGTTGCAGGGCCGGGGCCCCAAGAGCCTGGTGGAAAAGGCCTGCCGCTTGGCCGGTATCTCGCTTTCGATGGTGCGCAAAGTCAGCCATGAGGAAGGATATCGCCTGGCCAAGCAACGCATGGATGGCGGACACGCTTTGAAGAAGTTTTTCGAGATTGTCGAGGCGCAAGGCGGCAATTCGGACGTCAAGACGGATGACTTGGTGCCCGGTGAATACCACTATACGCTGGAAGCCAAGGAAGGGGGTCGCATCCGGCACGTGGACAACCGCCGCATCTCGCGCGTGGTGCGGGCGTTGGGGGCGCCTGAAGATCACAAGGCCGGCATGAAATTGCACGCGCTTAAAGGCGACCACGTCGAAAAAGGACAGCCCTTATTGGACTTGTACGCGACGAGTAAGGATAAGCTTTCCTTCGGTATCGAGCAGCTCAAGACGGCCCAGCCGGTCGAGATTGAGAAGATTGTGCTGGACGTGGTGTGACCTTTCGTCCGTACGCGTCATGTTTGCTCGACGAATAGCACGTTTTCTTTGCCTTTGAAGTGGGGGTCGCCCGTCAACACTTGTTTTTCCTTTGAGGCGTATGCGTAAACCAACGCATCCGCGTAGTGGAGTTTTTCCTTCAAAACGATCGAGCCGATGGCTTTAGCATGGGCTGCTTCAAGCGGCAGAATCAGGCTTTTTCCGGAAATCGTTTCCATCACTTGGTTGCGCACGTTTTCTGGGATTCCTCGGCGTGCCAAGACCATGCTGATTTCAGCCAGGACGCTGGCCGGTGTCTCCAGGACGTTTTCTTCAATCCATTTTCGAAATCGTTCTTCGGAGTCAAAATAGCCCATCCAAGCGTGGGTGTCAACGATAAAGCGCTTCACGGTCGCGTTCATCTTCTTCCCTTAGTTTTTTTAGTTCTAGACGCAACGCTTTGCCGTGGCCTTTGAGGAGGCCGAATCCGCTTGGGGCCATTTTGCGTTCCTGATCCATTTGTTTTTTCAGCAGCGTGCTGATGCCTTTGGATAGGTTTCCTCCAAACATCTGCCGGATGTATGCGGCCATGTGTTCGTCCAAGACTATGGTTGCTCTCACCTTCGCCATCTCCTGCCTTCCTCATACTTCATATGTAGGAGCTATTTTAAGTGGTTTGGCAGTTGCTGGCCGGTGAATTGTTTCAAGGTTGAGCGAATGGTCTTTACCCTGCCGTTCTTCGGCGGTTTGAACGCATTTGCTCAAATTGTCGCTTGGCCATTTCCGAATCTGCTTTGGCTTCTGCAGCACTGACGCCGATCTGTTCCCTTACTTTCGTTGACAGGTTCTCGGCAATCTGTACGGCGTGGATCGAGCCTACTATGACGACATCCGATGTCCTCCACCGACGGGGGACGTTTTTTCTATTCCGGGCCCTGATTTGCGACGTCATGATCCGCGAACGGAACGGATTGTGCACAAATTGGGCGGTTCTGAAATCCAGAATTAGGCGTTGATATTGTTCCCGCTCGCGGTCGCTTGGCTGCCTTCCTTGGGCGATGATGGGCCGGCACAACGCTTCGAGCCGATCCATGTGCTCGGCTTGGCCGGCCATGGAGAACGCGGGACGGTCCATCCAAACGACGGTGTGGCCTTTGTTTTCGGCATGCCGGGCCAGTAGCGTGAAAAATCCAGTTCCGTTTTTGTTTGCTTCGTGGTAGGCCGGGTATTTCTTCCGAAATAATGGCGCATGTACCGGTGGAAGGTCCATCTCCAGGCCTACCAACGATCCTTTGGGAAGCCGGTCGATGATTCTCTTGGCGGCTTCCAAATGTTCCATGGAATGTCGGACGCCGAAAAGCTGAGGCAGATGGGCCATCTTTGCTCAAAACGTTTTTGGTGCGCTTCGGCTTCACGCTTGTTCGTACGCTACGGCGCAACCGCTGACGACGTCACCGAGGCCCACCGTGGTCTTCAAGCCGGCGGCGACGGGTGCGGGCACGACAATCGCGACGTGGTCCTTTTCTTCGAAAATGCCGGCGGACATGAACTGCTTGCGTAACAGCGACGAAATGGGTTTTTTCTTGCGTTTCTGCCAAGAGTCCCAGATGGATGATTCGAACACGCCCAACTGGTTGTAGCCGGCTTCCGAAATCTTGAGGTCCACCGGTTGGCCCAGCGACTTTTGGTCCAGCTTGCCTTTCACTGACTTGAGCGTCGCGGCCACGGCTCCGAACAGCGCGCCGTCGCGCGCGGCCTCCGCGTTGACCGACGGATGGAGGATGAGCACGTTGTATCCCAGGCTGTGGACGTGCAGGCGCTTGAGCTTGAGACGCTGTAGCAGGCACACGCCGCCGTAGTAGAGCGTCTCGGCGGATTCATGTCGTTCGATGTCCTGCGCTTGCTTTTTGTATCCCAGCGTGTGCAGGGCGCCGACCAGCTCGACTTCGTTCAGACCCATGCTGTCCGTGTACTTGCTGACCTGGCTTAACACGTCTTTTTCCACGGCTTCTTCTTCGAATGGAACGAATTCGTAGTGGACGTAGAGCTTCTTGTTGGCGTTTTTCATCCTCTCCAGTTGCGCCAAGATGGTCTTGAGGTGGGTTTTGTACGTTTTTTCGTGGAGGGAATGATAGCCGGAGACGATGAGCAAGTCGAGGTTCTTGGCTAACGCCGGCAAGAACGGTTCCATTTCGGGCCGGAACGCCGGCACGTACGCCGCCGGATAGGACACGATGAGCCGGTTGTCGCGCGGGCTTTCCACGCGCTCGCCCACGTCCAGCACTTGGCCCTTCTTGAATTCGAAAATCCAGCTGGCCGTGGTGGCGTCTTCTGCCCGCGCCGCTTTGAGCGGATTGATGAATGCCAGTTTTTTCTTCACCGGCGTCGGCACTTTGACTTGTCCTTCCAACAGCTTGGCCTGGTCGACGGATAAGAACGCAGGATAAATCGATGCTTCGGCGCCCAGTTGTTTCAGTTGGACGGCCATCAAGGCCGCCTGACCACCCAGGCGGCGTTCGTCCGGATTGCCGAACGTGTCGTCCAACCACTTCAACAAGGTCGGCGAGGCGACGATGCGGCTGGCCTTTCCGATGCGCATGGCATGAATCAGCGCGGCCAGGAATTCCACCGGCGTGTCCAGGTGCTTGACGTCGCCTTGGCTTTTTTCCAGGACCTTGGCCCGGTGCGGCTCGTCCAGCTTGGAAAAGGCCGCCTGGACCGCGGCCGAATCGACGTGCTTGATGTAATCGGTGACGGCATTGAACGCCGTCAGGACGCGTATTTTTTTGAGTTTCTTAGCTTCCTTGACGGACTGCATGATGCGCAGGTTCCAGTCGTTGCGGGGTTGGATTTCGCGAAGCATAGCCGTTGTTCCACCATTCTAACGCCGTGGCGGCTTTTAAGCAGTTCGGCCATCTGTCCGCCGTCTTTGCGTGGCCGTTGTCTTGTTTTTCGCCGGTTTCGGATTTCAGCATGTCTGGCTGAGCGCGCAGTACGTCTTTTCGGCCAGGACCGAGTTGACGCGGTACTGGCAGCCGACGACGGCCATGGGCGTGAAGAACGAGCCGCCGCCGAATCGGGCCGCTTCGGCGATCGATGCGTCCACTTTCGCGCGTGCGCCCGGCAGGCAGGCGTCCAGCCGGGGTTTGTCCACGCCGGATTCCACAGCGCAGGCATCCAATTGCGTGACGTTCAGCGGTATGAAGTCGCCGTCCCGGAAGGGAAGCGTCTGGTAGAAGCACTTCTTGAATTCCTGGATTTTGTGTTGTTCCTGGGCGCACACCATATAGTCGTGGGCCTGGTACACGACGTCGATGCCGTACCGGGGCGAGAGCGAGCGGGAATGCGTCGAAACGAAGCGGTACTGCACATCCGTTTTCTGGGCATACTCGTCGTAGAACGCGTTGACCTGCGGCTCCGTTTGTACGCAGGCCGGACAGTACGGGTCGGTGAACAGCAACACCGGCACAACGCTGCCGTTGGCACAGCTGGCCTGTCCCGTCAGTTCAGCCTGCTTGGGTAGGCTGAAATTGCCGTCGGGTCCAGGCGTGATGGCCGGAACCGAAGCGCTGGGAATCGGGGTGGGCGTTGGTTTGACTGCCGGTGCCTGGGTCATGAAGACATAGGCGACGCCGACGATTAGCAGCAACGCCACGATGCCGATTCCGATGTGCAGCGGCGGCAAGCCCGACGGGCTGCTGTCCGCTGATTTTTTGGAGTGTTTGGATTCTGCCATGAAAAACCGCCTTGACGTCCAGCCGGAAGGCTGGCGTTTTCATTTCAACGTTCTTTGGGCCCCAAACCGTTTTTATGGATTGTGATGAAGCTCTACGTATGGCCAACCCGGCGCCTCTGGCTGAACTCAATCTTCATCGGTTCACCGTCGGCAACAAGCGCTTCATCGGTTTGGAGTTGCCTGAACTAGCCAAGAAACACGACGAGACCTCCGCATTCATCCAGCGTTGGCGTTCCGTCTATTCCAACGTGTTGAGCCAGGTCCGCTCCCGCATACGCGCGGACGCCCGCCTATTTCCCGGTGTCGCTCGGGAGTTTGCCGAAATCTATGCCCGCAAGTCAGATTTGGGTTTTCATGCCCGCATCCAGTTCCAAGCCAGCCGCTCGGGCAAAGTGTTGCTGAAACTCCCCCTGGAGTCCGGGGAAACGGATTATCGCTTGGAAGAATTGGCAGCGGCTTTGAAGGACCACGAGGCTACGTTTGGCTGCGAGGTGAATTGCCGTCATCACCGCTCGGGCAAACGCCCTTAGCTTTTTTGCCATTCCTTCTGCAAAATCAGCGCGTCGTCTTCCATGGCCGGGCTTTCGCAGATCAGCGTGCCTGCGCACCGGTAGTCTTTCAAGACCTTCAGGAGCATCTTGTAATCCGGCGGGCCTTCGGTGATGCGCAAATGGTTGCGCTCGCCTTTTTCCGTGAAGTGGATGCCTTCCACGTGGCAATGAAGCGTTTTGAGCCCTTCTTTGCCGACGTGCTTTTCCACGGTCTGCAGGACTTTTTCGAAGTCTTCCGGTTTGTTCAATGCGCCGTTGTCGCGGGCGTGCACGTGACCCCAGTCAATGGCCGGCTGGATTTTGTCGTAGCCGATTTCTTCGGCTAGCCCGTAGAGTTCCTCGACGGATCCGAACTGGCTTTTCTTACCCGTCACTTCCGGCGCCAGAACGACGTTATGCCCGCGGTCGGCAATGGTCTGCGCCAATGCCTTGTATTCGGTTTTCATTGCGGCATATGCGGACGGGTGGTCCATCTTGAGGTAGAATCCGGAGTGAAACACGATGCGTTTGCCTCCGCACCATTCAAGCACTTCCGCCGTGCGCTCAAGCTCGGAAACGGTCTTTTTGAGCGTGACCTCATTCGGCGAAAGCAGGTTGAGGTAATACGAGGCGTGGCAGGACAGCGACACGTCCAGCTTCTTGGCCAATGCCCCGACGGCCGCGGCGGATTCGTCTTTCATGCGGCAGCCGTGGACGAACTCCAATTCCATCGCGTCGAGGCCCAAGTCTTTCGTGACTTGGATGCCGGCCAAACTGGAGCGCTCTTTCGAGCGCAACGGGACGCCAGCAGGACCGATACGGAACATGTTGATGGTTTATGCGGGTTTTTGAACTTTTCAACGGGCGGCTGAACTTAGCCGCATGCCGGCGCCCGGTATGAAATCGTCGCGTAGACATGCAGGCTCGCGCTTGACCCGTCCGAAGAGACGGAGCCGGAAAAAGTCAACGGCATTTGGATGCCGGGACTGGCATAGTTGATGGGCCCGGCAAAAATTTGGAATCCATAAACGCCGCAGTAACTGCCTCCGGAAGGAGGTGTGCAAACGGTGCACGACGGGTTGTTGACGAGTTGACCATTGAGGTAAAGATTTGGACAACCGCCCCCGTCGCGGTCTGCCTGGTCCCGCGGCGCCATGTATACTGACGTGATGCGGGCGCCCGGGGGGATGCGTGCATCCGAAAGTTCGAACGAGCCTGTGAAGACTTTGTAGGTCGGATAGGGCAATCCACTCACATATGGGATAATGGAGACATAATCCGTGACTTGGCAAGACGCCCAACTGGCTGGAACCGGTGTCGGTGATGTGGTTGGAGTTGGGGTGGATGTTGTCGTCGGTGAGGCGGATGCGGTTGGGTTTGGTGTTGCGGTTGGCGTGGGTGTTGGTGATCCTGTTGGAATCGGGGTGGCTGACGCCGTTGGCGTTGTGGTGGGTGTTGTGGATGCTGTCGGTGAAGAGCTGGGGATTGGCATGGGTGTCGGCGTGGTGGTTGTGGTTGCAGTGGGGTTTGCTGATGCGGTGGGTGTTGCTGTTGGTGATGTGGTTGGAGTTGGGGTAGTGGACGCGGTGGGTGTTGCGGACGGCGTGGGCGTCGGGTTGGTGGTTGTCGTGGGTGTTCCGGTTGTAGTGCCGGTTACGCTGGTGCAGGTGCAGGGGGTTGTC
>JACPGT010000019.1 GCA_016188965.1 Microcaldota archaeon
ACTTGGCCAAAGTCTTACGCGAACGCGGCCTACGCGTGTCGCATCATCGAATTCACGCCGTGCTCAAAGAGCACGGCTTCGCCAAAAAAGAACCCAAGAAAAGCAAACGGCGCAAGTGTTTGCGGCTTTTTGCCGCAAAGCAAAAACCGCACGTGTTGCGGTTTTTCAAAACGTGCCGCCAAGCGGCGCACGTATTGGGGAGTTTCGTCTTGTTGGCGAGCGATTTGCCAGGTGCTGAGTTGTTTTTTGTTCATTTCACGTATTATCCATCGGGCTTTAGAGAGGGAAAGTTTTCTCATGCCAACTCGGTTGGCCGAGAGAACCTTAATTCCGGATAATACATGGTTGATTTTTTCGCAAACCATAAATCAAAGCGATGATTAAGTCCTCTATGGAGTTTTTGTCGCCCGAAGACTTGAAAGACATCAACCACCAGGTGATTTCAGAATCTGGAGGGTCCAAAGGAGCGGTCAATGAAGTTATAGCAAACCACGACTAATTTGTCGGGTTACTTTCGTGGATTGCTATAACCTGCACCATGCTTGCGAAAAAATCAAGAACCAAGGAAAAACAGTATCGGAAAAAGCGGCACTCTTCTTTTTCACCTGGCCTACCAAGCACACGCATTCACCGACGGTAACAAACGGACATCCATTGCGGCTTGCGCGACGTTCTTGTAAAAAAACGGCTACAGCCTGGAAGCAACGGATGAAGAACTCATCGGAATCGCCCTATTGGCCGCCTCAGGGAACTACTCTAGGCCAAGTGGAAAAATGGATCAACGACAAAATAAAAAAGAAATAACGGCAAGAAGATAGCTATGGAACCAAAAGAGTCCGTGAAAGAAATCGCCAACCGCTTCATCAAGAAACACAAGAAAGCGTTTCTTGTTCTTTCGAAGTACTAGTTTTCAGTTTCCCGCAATTACGCCTTCTGGATCTCAAGGGAGGATTCAAAGTCGGCGCCTTTGGCCTTTTCCTCGACGACGCGGCCCAGCTGCGTGAGGACCTTTTCGGCGTACTTGTACGTCTCGGCGTCGACCGTAATCAGGTACGCCGGCGCGGAAACGTAGTGCATCTCGAACGTTGCGTCGTCGAAGGATTGTTTCTGTAGTTCGGCCAGGACCGTCTTGATCTTCACCAAGCCATCGGAGGCGTAGGACTTGAGCGTCAGAAGGCCGCGCATCTGCACGCGTTTGGGCTTGATTTCCCGTTTGGCCGTCTCGCGCAGCGCTTCTTCCCAGGCCTTGGAAAGAACGACCTTGAGCGGCTCGTCCTTGCTTAATGACTCAAACGCCGACCACAAGTCGCCGTACGCCGCCTCCAAGGGCGCCGCGGCTTCCTGCATGGCGGCCGGCAGAGGGACTTTCAGCTTGACAGCCGTGACTTCCAGCATCTTGCGGGCGCGTTTGCCGGATTGGAACAACTGCGTCTTGCGCTTCTTGTCCGCCTCGGAGGCGCGCTTGAACGAAAGGTCGACCTGGTGCTTGGTGCGGTCCACCGCGATGACTTTGCCGACGGTGACCTGGCCTTCCTTGACGTGGTCGCGGATGTTGCGGACCCAGCCGGAAAAGACTTCGGAGATGTGCACGAAAGCCTCGCGGCCTTCATACTCTTCCAAGGAAAGGATGGCACCGAAAGGCAGGATCTTCTTGACCTTTACGATGACCAGTTCGCCGATGTCAGGATATTCCATGGAAAAGAGCCTTTTTTGTCGGAAGACCTGGCGAAAACCGAATGCCAGGAAAATGGGAATATGAGTGTTTAGGCCGGACGCGGTATTTTAGGCCATCGGCCCGGTCGGAGCCGTGTTGACCGTGCCTGTCCGCAAGGAATTCGGAGGTTATCCGAAGACTTCCAGGATGCGGCATTGCACGTCGGCACGGCCGCCGGTCGCCTCGACCAGGGGGTTGCCGCAGCTTTGGCAGAACACGTTCGTCTTGGAATCGCCGAAGACGACCTGTTGCGCGCCGCAGTCGCATTGTACGCGGAGGAACTTGCTCATCATCAATCAACCTTTGGAAATTAGCGGGCGACTTCGGCTTTCTTCTTCATACGGCCGGAGATGACGCGTTCGTGCTTCTTCTTGCACGTGTTGCACTCGAGCATCACCTTGTTGCGGATGCCCTGCTTGCGGACCGTGGCCTTGCCCTTGACCTTGCCGTGGTAGCCTGCCAGCTTGCGTTCGTGCTTGCGCGTGCCCCACGCGAGGGTGCGGCCGGGCTTGAACTTGGACGTGGACACCTTGACCTTGTGCGGCGTGTGCGTCTTGCATTTGGCGCAGAACGCGCGCATGGTTTTGGGAACGATCATTGAATCACCTTAAGGATTCCTTTGCGCGAGAGGAAATCGGCCTGTTTTCGCGGCAGCCGCGCGTGCTGGCCAGCCTTGAGAGGCCCGTACGTCTGGGCGTCAAAACCGACAAAAGCCGGGATATCCGAAAGCACTTCGACCATCACGTCGCCTTGCGACGAATCCGTGCCCGGAGCCAGCACCAACTGGTACTGGGACAGAAGAGTAATGAGGCCCGTATATAACTCTTTTTCTTGGCCCGAGAGCCCACTCGAGCTGACGGCACCCTTGCGGAAGTCCTTGAGGGCCTTGAAGAAGAGCTTCTGCTTGCGCAATTCGAACAAATCAGACAAGGCACGCCGCGCGTTCTCCAGCGTCTGCACGCCTTCGAGAGAAAACTGCTTCTTGACCTGCGATTCCAACTCGGTAAGCCACGCCACGTAGCGGGGATAGAAGTCGTCCTCCAATCGGACCAATGCCGGCGTATGCCGCTCCTGCATCTGGATGGAGCGCAACGCATCGAAACTGGTTTCAAAAGCCATACGAAAGATCACGAAGCCGGAAAAACCGCACGCGGCGGAAATCAGGCGGACTTGAGCAACTGGCCCCGAGGCGACAGCGCCACCCAGCGGGTCGAACCGCCGTCGTTCCACTGCACCAGCCACGTCGACGAGGGAAGCCCTTCGGCAAATGACGTCAAGCGTGCCGCGTCCAGCGGCGGGCAATACGCCGTAGCTTCCACCGCGTCGAAGCGTTCCCAATGAAAAGCGCAGCCATAGGCGCCGGCACCCAGAGAGGGCAACAAAGCGGCCGAGGCGATGAGGGCTTCCTCGCGGTAATCGATGGAAACGGGCGCAGCGCAGGACGCTAGCACCGGTTCGGAGCGGTAGCCGATGGGCGACAGCGTATAGGCGCGTTTGTCGACGATCGGGCATGCCGAATGCGCGCCGCGTGACAACAGGACGTCGACGGTCCACTTGCCGTCCACGGAGCGCACCTGGACGACTCGGGCTTCCACGCCTTGTGATTCAAGCGGACGGACGTCGTCCAGCACGAACGCCACGGCCTGTTCGCGGCTCAACGAAGAATTGCCGGGAACCAGGTACGGATAAGCCACGACGCCAAGGATGACCACGACGGACAGTGCGACCAAAATCAACAGCGGACGCATAGGGTTTTCTGATGTCCCAAGGCGTTTATAGCCCTTTTCAACGGCCCGTTGAAAGCGGGTTTTAAGACACGGATCGAGCGGTCAGCAGGTCACGCCGACGGACCACACGCCGGCCGGACCGGAGCTTGCGACGCGGGACGCGAAAGCCGACGTGGCATTGACCTGGACGGAGTCGGACTGGTTCACCCAACGCAAGGCACGGACTGGCCCTCCACGGAACGTGACGTTGAACGACACGTTGAGTTCATACGCGTGGGTGAAGCCCGGCCCCGCCACGGCCGGAAGGCAAGACCATTCATAAAGCGTGGCAACGACACGCAGGTCCCGCGCCGAAAGGCGGGTGGCAGACGCGTTGGAATAATTAACCACGCGAGAAAATGCCGCGGTGCAGAAATCCCCCGCCGGCACGCAGCCATGGACGGCAAACGCCGCGTCCCCTTCAGCGTCCACGATGGAAGAAGAGAAAAAAGGCAACGCGTCCTGCGCCCGCTCGGCCACCTTGAGCGCCTCGAAACCCGAAAGGCCGGACGCGTCGCGGTAGGACTGCGAAGCGGACAGAAGCCACAGGACCGACAGCGAAAAGAAAAGCAACGCGGCGGCAAGGCCCGTGTAAAAACCCCGCCTCATCCGGAACCCACCCACACCGACCGCATGACCGGTTGGATTGAGCCGTCCGAACGATTCAAGCACGGCGCATCCGGCGGCATCGACAAACCGCACACGCGGGGATAAGCGAAGCGTTCCGCACGCACCGCAATCCGCGCATCCGGAAGCGGCGAGGACGCCACGGTCCAGCCGCGCCGCAGCAAGCCGGATTCGTCAGAACCGCCGGAAGCCAACAGATCCCGCCCTCCGAGGTAAAGCGCGGAAGCACCGGCGGCATCGGGGGCGACCCGCAACGCGAAGAAAGACATGCCTAGAAGGACCAGGCTCAAGGCGAACAAAGCATCCAACGAAAGCAAAAAACCGCGCCTCATCCGGATGCACCCTGACAAACCCTCACCGAGAACGAGCAGCGCGAAGAGCCGCATGCGACCAGCCGCTCGGTCGACGCCAAAGCCGGACATTGGCGCATGGCCGTGCAGCCGTCCTGCACCGTCCGGGCCGGCGAGCCGACGGACTGGTAAACACAAAAGTCACCCGCGCGATCCATTCCGACCGGTACCCGGACGTAGACCAGCACATATGCCTTGCCGTTAGACGCCGGCGCAGAACCGTCCGACGATGAGAACAAGAGGTAATGCTGGCCCGACGAGGCGGCAAACCGATCGGTGAAACGGCCCCCGCCCAACGCCTGGACGTCAGCCGCTTCCGCGTGGGCCGGGCCCAACGGGACGCCGTTTTCGTACACGACGGAAAGCGAGCCGGCAGGCACCGCGTCCGAATCATAGAAACGCGTCGAAACGGGACCGTCCGATTCCTGCAAGGCATAACACCATGCAAGGCCCGTGGCCTGGCCGCCGCAACCGGACTGCGTCATGCGGGCCGGATCCAACGCCAACGGCTGCGAATGCTCAAGCAAGGCGGAAGACAACAAGGAAGCATCGGGCGCGTCGGCGGGAAATGCGCGGATGGAAAACTCCATCGAGTGGACGAAGAGGCCCAACGCCACGGTGATGACTAAGACGGAGACGAGAAAATCGGTGGAAAAAAGCTGGCCCCTCACGGACAAGAACCCTCCAACAAGCGCATCGTGCCGTTTGGATGCGTGAAAAAACACCAAGGCTGACCGCACGCGTACGCCACGGCCTGACCCGGCTCGAATGGACAGCGCGTCGGCACCGAGACATTGCCCATCGCCAGCACGCGGCCGGACGCGTTGAGCAGGACCGGTTCGGAAAAGGAAAAACACGGCGACGATATGGAAACCGACGAGCGGGAAAGGCAAGCCGCGTCGGCGGATTGCGACAGCGAATACGCGGCGGACCGCACCGCCGCCACGCGCGACGCATCCGTGGCCAACCCGGCCACTCCGACGAAATGGTTGAACCAGAACAACATCAGTACGAACAAGGACATGGCGAAGAACAATTCCAACGATGCCTGCGCCCGCATACACCTACAACGGCACGCCGATTAAAAAACCGCCCCTGACGAAGTCACGCGGCCGTCCAGGCATAAACGGCAGCCGGACCCACCAGCACGCCCAACGCGTACTTGCGCGGCACCTGCAAGCGCAACGCCAAGACCGAGACGGCCGTTGTCCAGGACAGAACGAACAGGCCCCACGCGCCATCCAACGCCCACGCACCGGCAAATGCCAAAGCCAGAAGGGACGCCGACAACGTCCGCGAGGAAATTCGCCGCACCACGCGGCACCAAGCCCGGGCCAACCCTTTGGCCAGGAGCCAGGACAGGATGAACGCCAAGAGGCCCACGGCCAGCAAAACCACGCCTTCGGCCGGCGCAAGGTGGCTTTCCTTCCAACGCACCGACGGCGACGAACGGGCTTTTTCCAGGACGAACACGGCCAAAAAATCGAACACCAAGCGGCTGGACGAGACGGCCGACACCAAACCCAAAGCCGCCACGGGTTCAGCAGGCAAGAACAAAAAAGCGACGGACGCGGCCCACGACGGCGACAAAGCCGGCAGGAAGACCGACGCGGCGCCCAAGACGGAGCCGGCCAACGGCGGACTCCACGCAAGGCGTGCCATTGGGCCTTCCGGTTCGCGCACCCGGCACGTTGAAAACAGGACAGCCGGAATGCCAAAAAGGCCGGACAAAAGCGGAAACAAAGGCTCACGCAACGGCAACGAAAAAACGGCAAACCCCATGGCGCCGAACACACCCAACGCCAAAGCGTTTTCGATGCGGCAACCGTCCGACACCCAGACCAAGATGGCCAACGCGGCCAGCAACCCGGCCGTCAGAGGCCGCAGGGCCTGGCCGAGGCTTGGGCCAAAGAACCAGAACGGCACGGACAAAGCAGCGGCACCCACGATTCCAAAAAGGAGGCCGCGCATCGCGGCGTCCAGTGCCAGCCTGCTTTTTCCGCGGCGCACCAAATCATGCGCAGGCAACGCCGACACGCCTTGGCTTTCAGCGGGAATACCGAAAAACACCGCCGGCAGCGTCTCGAATGCCAAATGCGAGAACGCCAACACCACGACCAAAAGCGGCGAAGCTGAAGGCAAACCGGCCAAAAGGGTGTTGGTATGCAAAAAAGGCACGAGTCCCAACGCGCCGAGGCCTACGCCCAACAAAAAATCGATTCCCGCGTTCCAAAGCAGCATACGCCAAGGCAACCGGAAAAGAAAGAAGAAAAGCGTCCGGGTGAGAATCCATCAACCGTGACGGAAAAAGAACGCCAAAACCCACTTCACGAAAAAAACGTATCCGAAGCGCTCATAAAAAGCACGAGCAGAAGGCGTCCGATCACGCCCCGCCTAAAACATATCAGCCATCAAAGGCCCTTGGGATTCCGCCGAGCCCAAATCCAATAACCGGCACCTAGGACAAACAACCCGGCCAAACCCACCAACCACCAATTATTTGATACGGCTGGCGACGGCACCGACGTTACTACGGTAGGCGCAGGAGTAAGCGTAGGCAAAATGCGGAAATCCGAAGCCGGCACGACTTTCGGCGGCTTAAACTTACCCACCACCGACGCATCCAACACATCCGCAACCTCAACTTCCGCCTCGAAACGCTCGCCCGGCGCCAACGACACATCCCACACCGCAACCAAACTGCCCTCCAAAACCAACTTA
>JACPGT010000005.1 GCA_016188965.1 Microcaldota archaeon
ACGCAACATCCGGGCCGGCCGAAGGCCGGCCCACGCGCCGCTGGACACATCACGAAAAACAAACAAAAAGAACGGTGCTTTTAGCTCCGATTCATCTGCGGGCTAAAGCCCGCAGTATTCTCGGCTCTAAACCCATAAAAAGGACGAGCGGGCGCTAGAAAAAAAATGGAAGATTGAGGCGGCCGGAGCCGTAGCCCGCTTTCTGTTGTCCACGGCATTCGACTAAGCGGCACAAAGGCCTTGCATCCCCCAGCCGACGGCGCGTTTCATCCGCATTCTTCCAACGTCAGAGGACTTCATCCTGTACGAAAGAAGCGGTATCGTTTCTGTTCCGCCGGTCGCGCCTTAAACGCGGAGCCTTGCGACTCAAGGGTTAAGCACAGCAACCGTTGGGTTGCGATCGGCGACGAACGCCGATCGTTTCGCTTAAATGAGCGGAGCTTCCTCAGCCACCCGGGTTTTGAATCCGGGCTACCGACAGCCGTGCACTCCGCCGCCTCAAACAAATGATGCCGAAACCGGCTTAAAAACGCGACGAAAGCCTCCCGCGAATTCGAGCGCTAATCCGAGGGGGAAATCAAGAGGACATCACAACTCCGTCGGGAGTTGTGTAGCTCACACAAATCCATCCGGATTTGTGATAACCGTGACCGTGCAAGTCCACGAGGGACTTGCGGGTCTTGCAAACTATGCGAGGTTTGCAAGGCCACACAAAACCCGAAAGGTTTTGTGATGACCCACAGAAGCCAAGGCTTCTGTGCGGAAACTGAAATAGGGAAGTGGTTGCCGACGGTCAAGCAAGACCGTCGGTTGCTTCCGTGCCCTTGCAGTTCCGGTTGAGAAAAAATCAACTCAAACAATATAAATATATTGAATATATTGCATGAAGAATTCATGCCGGCGATATTGGTCAGCATCAAAAAAGACGTGTGGAAGAAGATGAAAAAACACCCGGAAATCAAATGGACGCAAGTGGCACGCCAGCGTTTGGAAGAATATGCCGACGAATTAGAGGGCGAGATGAACATGGAGGAATTGAGGCGACGCATGGGACCCAAGTGGCTCAAATCCGTGCGAAGCACGCCCAGGGAAAAAGCGCTTGAAGATTACAAGAAGGTGAAAGAATCCGAAGCCCGACGCCTGCGATTGTTGACACAAGCGCAGCGATTGAAGGAATCCAAGGCATAGTCACGATATTCACCGTGATCGAGCACCCGCCAGCGGAGCGGGCATACGACAAAGTGCTCCACCCGGTAAAACGGGATTTCGATACGGCACTGGACATGTCCCAGCGCCTTCGCGAAGCTGGAAGCCCGGTGGGTACAGTCGACATCCTCATCGCCAGCATGGCCATCAACCGAAACCTCTCACTGATCACCAAAGACGGAGACTTCGAAAAGATCCAAGCCGTCGAAAAGAAGCTTAAAATCGAATGGGTCCCCTAGAACCGGCCATGGACCTTTTCCAATCCATCATCCTGGCCGCCATCCAAGGCACCTCGGCCTGGATTCCCATCAGTTCCAAGACGCAAGTCATCCTGGCGGCCGACGCGCTTTTCAGAATCCCCTTCCAAACGGCCGTGGCCTTCGCCCTGGCCCTCCACGTCGGCGACCTCTTGGCCGCGCTGTACAAGTATCAGGACGAGTATGCGGACGCGTTTTTGCAGCTGTTCCAACCACGCAACCTGGCGCGCTTCCAGACAGAAGAGCGCATGCAGGACGCGCGCTTTCTCGTCCTGTCCGTCTTGGCCTCCGCCGCCGTGGGCCTGCCCGTCTACCTGCTTTTGCGCAAGATATTCACCAACGTCTCGGGCGAGCCCTTGTTGTTCTTCGTCGGCATCTTCCTCATCGGCATGGCCGCCTTGACCTGGCACAGCCGACGAAAAACCGTCGTCGAAAAACCATTGGACCTCACGACCACGCTCATCACGGGCGCAGCGCAGGGACTGGCCGTATTGCCCGGCATCAGCCGCTCCGGCATCACCCAATGCACGCTGCTTTTGCAAGGCGTCCCCCAGGAGCGGGCCATGCGCCTAAGCTTCCTGATGAGCGCACCCATGATTGCGGCATCCGTCGTCGCGTTCCAACTCGTCGAAGGATTCGGCGGACTTGACCCCGCGTTGGTGCTGGCCGGCATCGCCGTGTCCGCCATCGCGTCGCTTCTGACCATGGACGCCATCACCAAAATCGCACGCAAGGTGCCGTCGTGGCAATTCATGGCGGCCATCGGCGCGTTGGCGCTGGTGCCGTTCGTGCTGAAAATCACGATGAGCCCCACGGGCTGAAGGAATAGACCACCGGAGAGTACGACGACATGGACGGGTTCTGGCTGCAAATCGCGCTTTCCTTCATCGTAGGCGGACTGTACATCGCGCTGTGCATCCGCGCCGCTGAATTGTTCGGCTCGCAATGGGGCGGCCTGATCATCGGCCTGCCCAGCACGTCCTTGGTCAGCTTCGCGTTCATCGGCCTCACGCAAGGAACGCAAGCCGTAGTCCAGGCCATCTCCATCGTACCCATCGCGTTCGGCATGAACGCGTTTTACGTGCTGCTGTTCGTAAAACTGGAGGCGCGATACGGATGGAAAGCCGCATTGGCCGCATCCCTTGCAGTCTGGACCGCCATCATGCTGCCGCTGACGGCCGCCCACCCCGAAAACCTCGCCTTGACGACCGCGGCCGGCATCGCCTGCATCGGCCTGGCCGTCATCTGGGGCCGCGGCATTGCCAACCGGAAAGTCGAGAACCCCACGTCCAGCAAGACCGACTTCGCCCTGCGTGCCGCATTTGCCGGCTTAGTCATCGCCTCGGCCGTGTACCTGGCCAAGACCCAAGGACCCATCTGGGGCGGCATGATGGCCGGATTTCCGGCCGCGTTTTCCGCCTCACTGGTCCTTATCAGCCGCAAGCACGGCGGCGGCTTTGCCTCGGCCGTAGCCAAGAACATGCCGTGGGGCAACCTCGCATGCATGCCTTACCTCCTCGTGGCATACGTCCTGCTTCCGGCCGCGGGCCTCTGGATCGGCCTGGCCACCGCCTACGCCGCCTCTCTCGTAGCGGGCTTGCTGATCCAACGGCTCATCCGCAGCTGAAAAAAACGCAAAGGAAAATAAGCCGGCACGCCGTCGTACTACTCCGAATCCATCATGACCGAACCCGTCTTTCTTTCCCCGCCTGTCGACGTGCAGGAAGCCTTCCTCTCCGCCGCCGCGCTACTGGGTAAAACGGATTGCGCCGTGAAGGCCCAGTTCCGCAACTTCGCCTCGCTCAAGGCCACGCTCCAACGGCAAGGTAACACGATTTCGGCCAACGTCAGTCCCGGATTTGCCGCCGGCGGACGCGACGTCTTGGTGGGCCTAGCGTTGGACCTCACGGCCCGCGCGTACCGCATGCGCGTGCCGGACAATGCCTACACGAGAGCCTACCGCGAGTTCCGCCGCAGCCAGAATTCGAACCAATTGAACAACGCGCTCAAACGCTCGCACGGACGCAAGCGCAACCTCCAAGCCCAAGGCGCGTGGCACGATTTGAACGACATCGTGCTGCGCATGACGCGCGAATACCCATTGCTTCAGACGCTGTCGGTGCCGAAAATGGGCTGGAACGCCAAAGGCGGCAGCCGCATCCTGGGATTCTACGACGAATCCGCGCACGAAATCCTGATCAACGCCAATTTGGACCAAAAACGCGTGCCGCCCTTCGTCCTGGAATACGTCATCTTCCACGAATTGTTGCACGCCAAGCACCCCGTGAAACACGGCCGTTCGCGCCGCACGATCCACACCACGGAATTCAAACGCGAGGAACGCCAATACCCGTTCTATGATGAAGCCATGGCGTGGCTCAAGCGAAACAACGTGGACCGCGACTGGGACTGAACAGATGCCGCCGAAATGCCGGCAATGCGGCTCGGAAGGAACATGAACGGAAGTTTCAAGAAAATAAGCAAGGAAGGTGCATCGGCATGAAGTTGGGAATCGTCATTTCCACGGACGAAGCAGAAGCCGTATGGAACGCGTTGCGGTTGGCCAACCTCGCTCTCTCTATGAAGGACGACGTCGCCGTCTTTTTGGTGGGACGCGGAGTCGACTATGAAAAAACGAGTGAGCCGCAGTTCGACAACGTCGCGGAAACCCAAAAATTAGTGGAGTCTGGCGGCCGCTTGATGGCCTGCGGCACCTGCCTGAAGAGCCGCGGAATGCAAGGAAGCAACATCTGCCCGGTTTCGAGCCTCGGCGAGCTTTACAGACTTGTCCGCGACAGCGATAAAGTCATCAGTTTTTGAACACGCACCCCGGAAGCAGAGGGCCAAACGGGTGCGTGCACGACAGCACTTTAAACTCCGGCCGTCAGCATCCACCTGACGTATGACGGCCGAACGCACGATTCCCCGCACCATGGGCACGCAGCATCCGGACAACGCGTCCAAGCCACGCTGGGCGCAAGACGCGTTTATTGACACCCAAACCGAAGTGGAAGAGGCCTACCGCTGTTATTCGGAACTGGATGCGCACGAATTCATGTGGGACTGGGAAGGCAAACACGTCGACGAAAGCGTGGTCGAGAAGCTCTTCGAGAACTACACCGAATTTTTCCAGAACACGCCTCTGGGCCGCGACATCTTCCTGACGACGCGCCTTCCGAACATCTGGGAGGAAAAAGGCTACCGGCTGCCTAAAGCATTCGTCAACGTCATCTCGGCCAACCAGATGGCCCGCGACCACGGCATGCACGCACCTGTATTGTTCGAAGCCATCCTGCCGATGACCAAGTCGGCCGACCAATTACACTTTTTGCACCAACGCTTCCGCCAAGTCAAAAAAGCATTCGATGCCCCGGACGAATTGGAACTGATTCCGCTGGTGGAAGAGACGCACGCCATCCAGAACGTCGACCAACTCTTACGCCAATACGTCGATAAGGAGCCGCGCGAATCCATCCGCGTTTTCTTGGCCCGCTCCGACCCCGCGCTCAACTCTGGCAACGCGGCGGCGTGCCTAAGCGTCAAAGCCGGCCTGGACCGTCTGCAGCGCTTCTCTGAAGACACAGGCATCGCCACCCACCCCATCCTCGGCGTCGGTTCCTTGCCGTTCCGCGGCGGCCTCAACCCCGCGACGGTAGACGACTTCTTCAAGGAATACGCCGGCATCCGGACCGTCACTGTCCAATCCGCCTTCCGCTACGACTATGAACCGGCCGACGTCGAAGCGGCCATGAAGAAGATCAACGAAATGCCCATCCAAAAAGCGCAAAGCGTTCCGGAAGGCCTGGATGCCGTCGTCGACGCATTCAGCGCGCACTACCAACGGTTCATCGAAGGCGTGGCCGGCACCGTCAACGCCGTGGCCGCGTACGTGCCGAAACGCCGCGAACGCCGGCTCCACGTTGGATTATTCGGTTATGCCCGCAAGATGCAAGGCATAACTCTGCCACGGGCCATCGCGTTTTGTGCCGCCATGTACTCGCTTGGCGTGCCGCCGGAACTCTTGGGCGCAGGCTCCGCCTTGGCCAAGATGAAAGTCAAACAACGCGACGCGCTGTACGAGACGTACCGCTTCTTCGAGCAGGACCTGGAGCGCGCCGGGCACTACTTGAACCACGAGAACCTCCACGCGCTGGCGCGACACGACGCCGGATGGGAAAAAGTCGAGCAGGACGTGAAGACGCTGGAAGAACAACTCGGCCGCAAGCTGGGTCCAAAGGAAGACGAACACTACATCCACCGCAACCTGACATCCAACGTCCGGCTCCTGCTCAAGTCCAAAGCCGACGTGAGCCCTGAAATCGTCCGCGCCGGACAGTTGAGAAAGAGCCTCGGCTAAAAAGCAGCAGTCGAATCAGGAAAAATCAAAAAGCCTAAGAATCTCATTGCGCGTCTGTCTTGCCTTTGCAGGGCCCAAAACGCCCAATTTCTTGACCACCAGTTGCGTCTGGACGGTGAAGAGGCGGTAGGGCTTGATCTTGCTGTCGAACGCAAGAACTCCGGAAGACAGGTCTTTTTGCGAAATCGTCGGACAGCCCGGCTCCCCGTCCAAATGACTGGTAATCATGCAACACACCAAGTCATCGTGGCGTTCATTGAAAGCCGACGTGGAAAGCACCAGCGCCGGGCGCTGCTTGACGCCACTTAGATCCGAAAATGGAAATGGCACCAGAATGATTTGCCATTGGTCAAATCGCGTTCCACCGCTCATCGTCCTCATTGCTCCAATCCTTGGCCAGCGTCTGCTCCGAAACCAACATGCTCGTCAACGACTCGCTTCTTTCAACTAGTTCCAGCCTTCGCATCAAGTGGGCGGCGGGCTCCAGCACAATGCGACCGCCGTCTTCCCGCAAAACAAGCTGTTCGCCTTTTTTCAGACCTAAGTCTTGCCGCACCTTCTTCGGAATGCTGATTTGGCCCTTGTCGCTCAAAGTCACAGTTGTAAAATACATATGCATCAAATAGAAAAGTAAGAATATTCTTATTTATTAGCGTTTGTTTTCCTGAAAAAGCAATCGACCCACCCGCACCATCGTAGCTCCTTCTTCGACAGCGGCTTCGAAATCATGCGACGTGCCCATGGATAGGACGGTCAACTTGAATTCGACCTTGAGGGAATCGAACAGCCGTTTCATGGCCTTGAAGTAGGGCCGCGAGTCCTCGTCCATCGGCACCACGGCCATCAAGCCTTCCACGTACAGGTGGGAAAAACCGGATAAGGAACGGAAGAAAGCCGCGACTTTTTCTTTTTCCGGAGGCAAGCCGCTTTTCTGCGCTTCATTGCCGGCATTGATTTGCACCAGCACCCGCAGCACTTTGCCCTCGGCGGCCGCCGCACGGTCCAATTTTTCGGCATGCGCGCGATCGTCCAACGATTGGACCACGTCAAACAACCGAGCAATCTTACCGATCTTGTTGGATTGGATCGTGCCGATGAAGTGTTTCTCACACGACACGCCGGCGTCAGTAAGCTTCGAAAAATGCGCTTCCGCGTCCTGCACGCGGTTCTCGCCGATGGCCCGCACGCCGCCGTCCAGTAACGAGCGGATGGAACGTGCATCGGGCGCGTATTTGACGGCCGCCACCAGCGTGACATGGGGGGGAATTTTCTCCAACACGGCGGGCAGCGACACGTTTTGCCTCCGTGCGGCTCAGCGCTCGCCTTTGACCAAGCGGATTTCGAATACGGCCGCCGGCACCTGCAAACCGAAGTTTTCCAACACCTGCGGATGCAGCTCGCCGACGAAGCCGACGTTTTGCGTGCCGACGAAGACGGACGCGGCGCGGCCTTCGATGAAGCGTTCCGACTTGAGCTCCTTGAGCTGGTACGACACACCCATGCGGCGGCAGAACTCATCCAACAACGACGCGGCCTCCGTCAGGCCAGCGCCGGCATGGACCGACACCAGGCAGGCGTGCACATCGGTGCGCGTCTTGGTTTCCGTCGAAGGATCCAGTCCGACGACTTGGCCGACTTCGAACACCTTCTGCGGATAGGGCTGGTGCGTGTTCTCCGAGAGGGCCTCCAGGACCGACGGCATCAGCATCGAACGCAAGCTTGTGTATTCCTCGCTCACCGGGTTGCGGATCTTGACCAGATCGGCATCCGCAAAGGACTTCGCGGCCTTGCGCGGCGCGAAGAACACGTGCGTCATGAATTCGACGAAACCGAACGACGCCAAGGCGTCGCGGGCCGACTGCACCACGTACGTCTGCTCGCTTTTGGATCCCACGGTGAACAGCGAAGGCGGCTTGATGGAAAAACGGTTGAACGTGTGCGCTAAGGCCACTTCCTCGACGAGGTCCACCTCGTGCAGGAAGTCGGCCCGGTAGCGCGGCACTAAGCAGTCCAACGCATCGCGGCCCACCTGGACGTCCAAACGCTGGCGGCGCAGCAATTGCACGACCTGCTTGGGCGTCAACTGCGTGCCTAACACCTGGTTGACCTTGTCCACGCGCATGACGTATTTTTCCGGCCGGAAGTCCGGAGTCACCAATTTCTTGGACGCATGGTGGATCTCCACCGTTTCGACGGATGCGCCTTGGTCGGCAAAGTCCTGGCAGAGCACGTTGAGCGCCGTGTTGCACGCATGCAGATCCGTACCCGTCAAGTCGATCAGGATGTTCTTCGTCTTTTCCGTCACTGCGCAGGAAACGGAGTTGATGATGTCCACCAGCGAGAGGATCTTGCCTTTTGAATCGACCAGGGCCGGATAGTGCTCGCCCTTGACTAAGTGTGCGTAATCCTTGCCCGTCGGATGCTCCCGGAGGATCTGCCGGACGCTCATCTCGCGCTCGGCCTTGAGAGGGTGGAATTTGGCATCCATGCCGATGTTCTTCAGATAGAACGGCCCTTTGAGCGCGTCCAAGTCGTACAGGCCGATGGAGCCTTTCTTGCGGCGGCGGCCCAACGTCAAATCCAGCTTTTCCTGGACTTGGAACAAATGCTGGATCTTGGCATCGTCAAGCCGGACGTTGCGGACCACGGCACCCACCAAAACGGGGCGCAGAGCTTCGGATTCCGGCTCGACGAAGAACTTGACGCCGGAAGGCGGCCAGTCGTTCTTGACCAGGCCTAAGTCCTTTTCCAAAAAGCCGCGCAACGCACGCGCCGCGCCGTACACGGAAAGCAGGTCCGGACGGTCGCCCGTGATCTCGACGGTGATGCCAACGTCATCCACCGTCTCCACGCCGGCCTTGATCTGCGGCAAAGCCTCCAAAATTTGGGCCTCCGGCGCACCGACCAGCGCAATCAACTGTTTCTTCGGATATGTCGTTGAAACCATGAAAACTCCCGCTCCTCGGTCATTCTTGAACCATTCAATTCCAGACGATTTGGTACCGCTCCGGATGATCCGGATACATGAACTCGTGATACGGTTCCACGCGGCCCGGGCCGGCCAGCTTCTTGGCCAATTCCTCATGCGGGAAATTGGCAAACACCACGACGTCGGCACCCTGCTTGCGGGCGAAACCCACGGCGTACGCCACCAACGCCTTGCCCACATCCTTGCCTTGAAAGCCGGGTTGCGAGGAAAAAGGCGCATGCGGATACGGCAGAAGGACGGCTTTTTGGCGCACCATGCGCACCTGCAATTGGCAGGCCAGACTGCCGCCGGAATACGCCGACAGGACGAACCAGTTCGCGCCGCGCTTGACCGCGTCGAACGCCAGCTTCACGTCAACCACTTTTCTTGGCCTCCGAGCCGCGCAAGTAACCCAAATCGTGCGAAAACAAATCCCGGATGTCCGTAATACCCATGGACACCATGGCCAACCGATCGATCCCAAGACCCCAGGCCACGACGGGCAC
Organism: Microcaldota archaeon; assembly: GCA_016188965.1. GTDB lineage: Archaea > Micrarchaeota > Micrarchaeia > Norongarragalinales > Norongarragalinaceae > JACPGT01. The sequence continues at coordinate 9,295 of JACPGT010000005.1, forward strand.
ACTGACGCCCAACGCGCTGAGCATCTCCGGGCGGAACATGCCCGCGCCTCCGACTTCGGCCCAACCGCGCCCGGGAATCTTGGCGTACAGCTCGACGGACGGCTCGGTGAACGGGAAATACGAAGGCACGAACTTGACGTCCTCGGCCTGGAACACTTCCTGCGCGAACGTCTTAAGCTGGCCCAGCAAGTCGCTGAACTGGATGTTGCCTGCCACGTAACCGCCCAACTGGGAAAACTCGATGAAGTGCTTCCAATCGATCTCATCCGGCCGAAAGACGCGGGCGATGAAGAACACGCGGTCCGGAAATTCCTTCGACCGGTGCAACTCGCGCGAACTGATGCCCGTGTCATGCGAGCGGGCGATCAAACGGGCGGACGTGCGCGGATCCCACGAATACCGCCAACCCTTCGAGCCTTCCAGGCCCTCCTCATGCGCCTTTTTCACCTTCTGGACGAAAACGTCATCCGGAAGAAGGCCTAAACTTGGCTGCTCGACATAAAACACGTCATGCAAATCGCGCGCCGGGTGGTCCTGCGCCATGAACAGCGAATCCATGTTCCAGAATTCCGTCTCCACCAGGCTGCCATCCACCTCGCGGAAACCCAGGCCCACCAGCTTGTCCCGCATCTTCTGCAAGAACTCCTGGTACGGATGCTTGCGGCCCGCGAGCACCGGCGCTACGACCGTCTTGAGGTCGTACGGCCGGAACTTCTGGCCCTTCCACGAGCCGGACTTGAGCATCTCCGGCGTCAACGCGGAAACCATGCCAGCATCGGCCTCCGGGTCCTTGAGCGCCGACTTGCCGGACGCGGTGATGGACGCCAACACGGTCTTTTCCGACGCGTCGCGCGCCAGCTTGCGCTGGATCAATAAGGACACGTCCGCCGATTTTCCGGCGGCCAGCGCCTCCAGCGCCGTTTCCGACTCGCTGGGCTTGTCGGACGCCACCGACGCCTTGCCGCCTTCAATGGTAAGAGCGCCGCTTTTTTTGGCCCACATCAAGGCGATGCCTTGCTCGGCCGGCGATAAGTTGGCTTTTTTAAACGCCTCGCCCAACGCAAGCGCTTTTTTGCCGAGCACACGCACCAGGCGGCGTTCAGGCAAGCCGTTTTTCAGCGCGGCGTTGCCCTCGTCGGTCAGCTCGGCGCGCTTTCGCTCTTCCTTGCGCAAAACGGCAAAGCCGTCCGATTCCAAGCCGGCCAGCACACTCATGACCGACGACACGGCTACTCCCGCCTTTTCGGCCAAAATAGAAGCGGACAGCTCGCCTTTGTATGCGGATAAAACGGACAAAACCTTGCGGTCCAGTTCCTTCATGGACAAACCCCTCAAAACAGCAGAGTTCTTCTGTCCGGAGCCAATTAAAGACTGTCGTTTGCTGGACCCAATGGCGTAGGAAAACGAAATCAAACCTTAAAAGCTCACGACGCATAAACGTAATGGGGGTTGAAAACCTATGCTCGAATGGATCGTCATCGGATTGCTCGTCTTAATCGTGCTTGTCGCCGTCTATTACTACAACAAGCTGGTCGGCCTGAACAACCAAGCCGAAGCCGATTGGAAACAGATCGACCCTTTGCTTCAGCAACGCCTCGACACCATCCCGAACCTCATCGCCATGGCCAAGCGCATCATGAAACAGGAAACCGACCTGTTCACCGGTCTGGCCCGCGCCCGCGAAGGCGCCATGTCCGCCAAGGACATCAAAGGCAAAATCGAGGCCAACCAGCAACTAGGCTCGCTGATCGGCACGCTATACGCACGCGCGGAAGCCTACCCCGAGATGAAGTCCAACACGACGATGCAGACGGCCATGGAAGCGCTCTCCGGCATCGAGGACAAAATCAAGTACGGACGCCAACGCTATGGCTACACCGTCCAGGAGTACATCAACGCCACCACCCAGTTCCCCGGCATGCTCTTCGCCGGCCTCTTCGGCTACGCCAAGGACAAATGGCCGTACTACAAGGCCGATGACGCCGCCCGCAAGGGCATCGACGCCGGCAAACTGCTGGAAGACTAAAGACAAACCCGGCAAAGGAGCCGTCGCGTCCTGGAAGAAAAACCAAGGCGACGGCATTTTTCCCTTTTTCCAATTTTTTTCAAAGCCTCAATAGCGCAATAAACCGGAAAACGGCATTGGACAAAAACACATGGCCCAAACCCCTGAACCAACGATGAAGCCGAACACCCGCACCTCATTCCAAGCCGAAATCGCCTCGAACAAGCGCAAGAGCTGGGCCTTAGTCGCCGTCGTCTTTCTCATCCTGACGGCGCTGCTGTACGTCATCGCCTCCGTCTACACCGGCGCAAGCTCGATCGTCTTTCTGCTCATCGGCCTGCTCTTCTCCGGCGCCTATGTCGCCGTCACATACTTCTACGGCGACCAGATCGTCTTGAGCACGACCGGCGCCCAACCCATTGACGAACGCAATCCCAAACACCTCTTCCTCAAGAACACGGTCGAAAACCTGGCCTTTGCTGCCCGCCTGCCGAAAACGCCGGACATCTACGTCATCCAAAGCGACGCGCTGAACGCCTTTGCCACCGGACGCGACCCCCAGCATGCCTCCATCGCCGTCACCGCCGGCTTGTTGAACACATTGGACCGCAACGAACTGGAAGGCGTCATCGCGCACGAAATCAGCCACGTATCCAACTACGACATCCGCTTTTCCCTGTTAGTCGCCATCATGGTCGGACTGATCGCCATCTTGAGCCACATGTTTCTCCGCTCGCTCTGGTATTCCGGCGGCAACAACTCCGACCGCAAAGGCGGCGCCTTGCCCTTGATTCTCATCGGAATCCTGCTGGCCATCCTCGCGCCCATCCTCGTCCGCCTGGTCCAGGCCGCCGTCTCGCGTCACCGCGAATCCTTGGCCGACGCTTCCGGCGCCAAGCTCACCCGCTACCCGGAAGGTCTTGCCTCGGCATTGGAAAAGATCAAAGCGCAAGAGAGCCGGAAGGACGCGCCGAAACTCAACGTCAGCGAAGCGGAATCCCATCTTTTCTTCAGCGACCCGGTCAAGAGCCACCTGGACGGATTGTTCGCCACGCACCCCCCGCTGGAAGAACGGATTAAGACGCTGCGGGGCATGTAGAAAAAAGAGTCAGCCAACGGCCAAGAAAAAAACGAAAAAAATTATTGGACGGAGACGTCCACCGGAATGGTTTGGAGATTTTCCTTTAACTGCCGCGGGCTGTCCGACTCTGGACCACGAAATCAGCATCCAGAATGGCCAGACGCACCAGAGCAACCCGGCCGTGCATGACGGGATGCTTTTTCGTCACGATAAGGGCCCAACGCTCTTCCGTCAGGCGAATCGTGCGGCCCAGCACGCTCGGAAGGGAGAACAGGACAGGCATGCCAGCGTCGGTGCAGGTGAAGCTGAAAAGAGTTGAGTAGAGAAATAATCAAACGAAGCTAGCGGCGTTTCCGCACCTGATTCGAAATGCCGAGCGAACCGGAAAAAGGGACATAACGCAGGTACGAATAATCCGATTCAACAGGATAAAGGCGTTGAAAACCCCACACGACGAGATACCCTCCGGCGGAAAAATAGGCCAGCAGAACGGAGAAGGGCATCAGGGAAACGGCAATAAGCGGGCTAATAATGAAAAGATAGAGCAACGCCGAAAATACTCCGATGACTACGGCCACGACCGCGTCGATTACGAAAAGCAGCAAATGCTGTCTCACGATGAAGAAAATCAAGCTTCCTAAAACCAAATCCTTGAAAGACCTCACCATCCAGGATAGAAAACGAGGGTAACCCTGCGCGTTGTAAGACATCCGAGCCAATTTTGAAAACGGGATACCGTTGAAAACGGAATAAAAAAGCATGGCCACGACGATAAGGGAAAGGGAAAGAAAGACCAAGGCCAAATAAAGTAATACCAATACGAAAAACACGTCTTCGGCTTGAGCATACGTTTTCAAATCGCCCAGCGGATCCACAAAGCTTGAAATGGTTTCAATGAATGGAAAATGCCCGGAATAACCAAGAAGAATCCATGATAGGCCGGCTGCAATCAAAAACCAGGAAAAATAGCGGCCCAAACGTTCAAAGTCAAACAAGTCCTGCCACCGCTAACGGGAAATTGATCGTCGCATCGCCGTACACGGTGACGTGGGCCGCCTTTTCCTTGACTTTCCCCCACGACACGGCTTCCTTCGGACGCGCGCCCGACAAAGAACCGTCGTACTCCTGCGCGGTCGTGAAATAGACAGCGGAATCCAAACCGCCGCGCAGCAGGTTGCAGCCGATGGTGAAGTGCTTGCTGGGACCGCCGCCGATGATGACGGCCGACGTTTTTTCCGCGTTCAACACTAAATTCCCAACGGGCTTCAGATCCGCTGTGGCATCCAGGACGAATTCCGGATGGTCCTGTTTGAAGAAGAACAGTTGCAGACCCAACGCCGAGTCAATGAGCGCCGGCGAGAAGACGGGCACTTTTCTCTCGCGGCACGCGGCCAGGAACGAGTGCTTGTCCTTGCCCAAGGCCGAAACGGAAAGCTCGCGGATGAACTCCGACGGCGCCCAGACTTCCTTCTTCGAAAGCATCTTCTTGAAGACCGGTTGCACTTTTCTTTCCAACTGCACGTACGACGCATTGTCCACCAGCACGTTGCCGATGCGGTTGATGCTGGCCTTGTGAAGCCGCACATCATCCGCGTCGAACGAACCGGCATCGTACGGCCGCCACGACTTGATCAGGTCGTGGTCGATGGAGCCTCCAGACGTCACCACCGCGTCCACCCAGCCCTGCCGGATGGCCTGCGCCAAGACGCCGCGAAGGCCCGAGGCGACCAGGTTGGCGGTGAACGCTAGGAAAACCGTCCGGTTTTCATCCTGCTTCATTTCGCGCATCAGGGCCACGGCCTGCGCCAAATGCGAGGCCTGAAAGCCGGCGGATTCAAAATCGGCCAACAAGTCGGAGACGTCCCCACGGGCTTCAAAATCGCGAATCGTCTTTTTTTCTTTTTTTGCCATTCGCACAAACAACTCCTCTTAAAGCAATGATTCGGCACAATAAAAACGGTTCAACCAACACCCAATCCGAAGGTTTCAACCATGAAGATCATCCATCACGACGAACAGGAACACAAAATCAAGCTGGAGCCGCAGTGCCCGGAAGACCTATGGTACCTCCAGAAGATTATCGAACCGGGCGACGGCGTCGAAGGAGTGTCGTTCCGCCGCTTCAAGTCGGAAGGCGAAGAAGGCGAATCCGGAGAGAAGAAGAAAGTCCACATCCTGCTGCGAGCCGAACAGGTCGAATTCGCGGAAAACGCGTTGAAACTACGCATCACCGGCAAGATCGAATCCGGCAGCCCCGAAGAATTCGCACCCAAAGGTGCCTTTCACACCCTGGACATCGAAGTCCACGAACGGCTCACGTTGTACAAGACGCTCAACGCCTACCACTGGTCGATCCTGAACGACGCCAAGAAACGAAGCTCGCACGTCAAGGCCTTCCTCGTCGTGCTGGACGAACACCAAGCCACCTTGGCCGAACTGCAATTGCAAGGCCTGCGCTTCATCGCCGAAATCCACTTCCGCGGCACCAAGAAAGACCCCAAGGCTTTCGAAGAAGCGCAAAAAGCGTACTTTTCCGAAATCGCCAAGGCCCTGGAAGGAAAAGACCACCTCGTCATCGCCGGGCCCGGCTTTGCCAAGGACAACCTCAAGAAATACCTCGACGAGAAATACCCAGCCGTCTCCAAGAAAGCCCGCTTTGAATACGCCGCATCGGCCGAAAAGCCCGGCGTGTACGAATTACTCAAACGCGGCGTCATCGAAAAAGCGTTGGGAGAGCAGCGGCTGGCCAAAGAATTCGAACTCATGGAAAAATTCAAGGCAAGCGTAGGCCGCGACGACCACCTCTGCGCCTACGGCCTGGCCGACGTGAAAGCCGCCGTCGAGGCCGGCGCCGCGTCCGATCTCATGATCAGCGAGACGCTCATGAAAGACAAAACCATCCAGTCCATCATGGACCAAGCCCGCCGCCTAGGGGCTGAACTGCACGTCTTTGAAACGGACAGCCAACCCGGGGCTGAATTGAAAGCCTTCGGACTTGCGGCATTGCTGCGCTACCCCATCTGGAAATAATACGTAACCGCTACACAACCCTGCTGGAAAAGTCCACGAATCAGAATACGTTCGCCGCGTCATTCGCCACGTGACCGCCAACGCGGACACGCACTGGGTTGTAGACGAAAGCGAACGCCAAGAAGGACAGCGTGAAAAGCGCCACGTTCTGCTCAATCAACAAAAAATAGGCCGAAGCCACAAACAAGGCGGCAGCCAAGACGCCCGACTGGGACGCACCGGTGCCAAGACCCGTCAAAGCCGCATCGGAAACGCGGACGCGGTCCTGGGTCCGCTCCGCACGATCCAGCACCGCATAGTCCACCATATGACATTACCTGATTGCTCCCAATGAGCCGGCGAGGTTTGAAACCCGCTTGCCGTTTCACGCCTTTCTGCGGGTTTTGCAGGGCGTTTTGGGACGAATCCTCCCAATTCGGATGCGGTCCTACGCCCGGCCCGTCAGGAGCTCTGTCTGCCGATCTACTCCGTCTACAGCTTGTTCCTCCCTATCTAACACACGCAGCCCGGATATAAAAATCTTTTGATTTTACAACGTATTTGTCAATAAAATAACATAAACATTAATAAGTATGGCGTTGTTAGGCTCCAATGGGAAAAACCGGCCGCGCGGCCGGCATCCACGAGGGGCACAAACGCATGCAATCCAACGCCGAGAAGGCACTCAAACTCTCTGAAGCCGTCAAACAATCCATCGACGCCTACCCGTTCCTCAGGACGCCGATGGACCTGGGCCTGGTAAACTACTCCGCCTTGGCACGCAAGATCAAACCCCATTTGGAAAAGAAACTGGGCCAGGCATTGAGCGTGGAATCGATCGCCATGGCGCTGCATCGGCACGTCGAGCCGTCCGACGGACAGCACTTCGTCAGCCCGTTGAGCACCATCGCGGCCTGCAAAGTCCAACTCATGCCGGACATCAGCGCCGTCCACTATGCCTACAGCCGCAAACTGCAGGAACGAATCCATCAGGCGAAAGGGGACATTGAGAACCGAGGCGGCAACGTATACGTCGTGGAGCGCGCCGTGGAAATCTCCGCCATCACCCAGAGCCAGTTCATGGACCAAATCATCAAGGCTGCCGACAAGGCAAAGCCCTTGGCGCGCCATTTGAACCTGTCGCTTCTGACGCTGCAATACCCGCCGGAAGTGCTGGAAAAACCCGGCGTGTTCAACTACTTCCTGGAAGCGCTGTACCAGGCCGACGTCAACATCATCGGCGTCTTCAGTTCCTACAGCAAGATGTCGTTCGTCATCGCCGAGTCGGACGCTCCCCGTGCCTACGACCGCCTGGCGCGCGCCATCGCCGCCGCCAAGACGCTGGAGTAAAAAAAACACCAGCAGAAAAAAATAAACAGCCGCCGCCTTTTCGAAAAACGGCGAGGGCGATTCAAAACGCAGCCAAACGCATCATGCCTTCCATCACCCGCGTCCTGATCATCCACGGTTACGCCAGCTCCGGCCCGAAGCATTGGCAGACGTGGCTGGCGCGCGAATGCGAAAAAGCAGGATTGGAAACGCACTACCCGGATTTGCCGGATCCATACCGTCCGGATTTGGCCATCTGGCTACAAGCGCTGAAAAAAGACATGCCCAAAATCGACGCCCAAACGGCACTCGTGGGCCACTCGCTGGGCTGTGCTATCATCCACCACATTCTTCAGCGGAAAGATGTCCGTCGCGCAGGACACGTCATCCTGGTGGCCCCCGCAACGCCGGCCAAAGTCGCGGCCAGCAAGCTTGCCTTCCTCAATCCGTTTTACGAAGACATGGAACTGGAAACGACGAAAAAAAAGGCCAAGAAAATCGACGTGTTCGCCTCGGATGACGACGTCTGGATGTCCATGAACGAATCCGCCGCCCTGGCCCGGCAGCTGGACGCCACACTGCACACCTTTGTCGATGGCGGGCATTTGAGCCTCAACGCAGGATACCACACGTTTCCGGAAGTGCTGGACGTCCTGCTCAGCCAAGATTAGGTTTTCTTCATCTTGGCGATTTCTTCCGCAACGGCATCGTCCTCGATGCGGGCAAACAGAGGCTTGACGTCCTGGAGGCTCAAACCGGGCTTGAAAACCGATAAGTTATTCCACCCCCTCGGCTTGACGCCCAACTGGGAAAACAGCTCGCCGGAGGAAAACGGCAAGTAGGGAGACAACGCAAGTCCAAGGGCGTACGCGGCCTTGGCGCTCAAGTAAAGCACCGTGTTCAGCTCGTCGGCGTCCGTGAGCTTCCACGGCGCGCGGTCGTTGAAGTACTTGTTCGACTTTGCCGCGAACGCCATGATTTTTTCCAGGCCTTCCTTGACGCCCACGCCGTCCAATTCGGCCGCCACGGCGTCGGCAAACGATTCCGTCTCTTTTTCGAACGCGGCGTCCGTATCCGTCTTCGTTCCCGGCGCGGGCACCAAGCCGCCTTTCTTGGCGATGAACGACAAACAACGGTAGACGAAGTTGCCGTAGGCGCCGATCAATTCGGAATTGACCTTGGCCTGGAAGTCACTCCATGCGAAGTTGCCGTCCGTCGTGTTGTTCGGCGTGATGGTGCACAAATAATATCGAAGCGCGTCGGGGTGGAACCGCGCCAAGACGTCCTTGACCAAGATGAACGTGCCGCGGCTCTTGCTCATTTTCTCACCTTCCACGTTCAAGTAGCCGCGCGTCGGAATGCGGCTGGGAAGAGCAAACCCGGCCGCATCCAGCATGGCCGGCCAGAACAAGTAATGGTGGTACACAATGTCCTTTCCGATGAAATGCAGGATATTGGAGTCCGCCGACCACCAATCCGCCAAACGCTCGTTTTTGGATTTGCACCAGGCCTCGGTGGCGGCGACGTAGCCGATGGGCGCGTCGAACCACACGTAGAAGAACTGGTCCTTCCGGCCGGGGATGGGAATCCCGAAGTACGGCCCGTCGCGCGTGATGTCCCAGTCCTTCAAACCCGTCAGCCAGTTGCGGACGTAATGCACCACGTCCGGCTGCAACACCTCATTGGAAAGGAAACGGTACAGAAAAGGGCCCATGGCGCTGAGTTTGAAAAAGACATGTTCGGTGCTTTTCTTGATGGGCGGCGTCTGGCAAATAGCGCAACGCGGCTCCTTCAAGTCGGCCGGTTGGTATACCTTGCCGCACTTTTCGCACCCGTCGCCATATTGGTCGGCCGCGCCGCAGAACGGACAAGTGCCTTTGACGAAGCGGTCCGGCAGGAAGCGCTCGTCCTTGGGGCAGTACGTCTGCTCGACTTGCTTGGAAAAAAGGATGCTTTTGGACTCGGCCGCTTCGTAGAACCGCTTGGCCAAGGCATGGTTCTCCTCGGAGTGCGTGCGGTGGAAAACGTCGAACGAAATGCCCAACGCCGTGAAGTCTTTTTCTTGGCGGCCGTGGTACTTCTTTACGAATTCGGCCGGCTCCATGCCCTCCTTGGCAGCGTTGAGCTCGATGGGTGTGCCGTGCTCGTCGCTGGCGCAGACGAAGACCACTGGCCTGCCTTGCATCCGCAAATAGCGCGCATACACGTCGGCCGGCAAGTAGGTCGAACGGATGCCGCCCAAATGCAAGTCGCCGTTGGCATACGGCAAGGCGGCGGTAATCAGGGTCTTTAAAGGCGCCTTGGGCTGGGCAATGCCGTAATCAGCCGTAGACGCGGAAGACGGTTTTTTCTTTGACTGGGACGAAGAAACGATGGAAAACACCTTTTGTCCAAAGCGGTTTCTGCGCCTCGGAAACCAAAGAGTGAAAGCCTGCATATAAAAAAAGGCCGGAAAGACCCGCCTTAAAGCCAAAAAAAACGGTTGCCGCCCGATGCCTTACTAAAACAAATATTTTAAATTCAGCTGATTGGTTGCAATCTCATGAAAAAAACACTTTTGTTCATAACTTTAGCCGCAATGCTGATTTTCGGATGCACATCCTACCGGCCCGATTCAAGCCAAATCAACCCGACCTCCACAAACTGGCCTTCACCAAAACCAACCCATGCGCCCACGGCATCGCCGGCCATGCCATCCTCAAGCCCCGCCCCTTCCGCCACCGTCGTTTCCTGCGTCCCGGAAGGCGGCCTCATTTCCGACGCGATAATTCCAAACGAACCGGTTTTGCGATGCTGCCCCGGCCTCAAGCAAGTCCCTTCCGAAGGAAGAGAAGGTGCCACATGCGTCAAAACCGATGAGATGCCTACTCCATCCGTTACGCCCGCGCCTTCGGACCCGGCCGTTGCCAACTATTGTAAAGATTCCTCCGAGCTTGTCCAAGTTTCCGTCAAGCGATGCAACTTAAACGGACGCCTTGTTTACTCGGTATCCCAGTCGCTTACGGAAGTCATAATGGAAGGCGGATGGGGAACGACATATTATGAATCAAACGGCACGAAAATAGGAAGCTTCGGCGACCCCGGAGCGAGATACGCCAATGGCTCGTCAGCAAATCAAGACAATGCATTTTTCAAATTCATCAGCGGGCTGGCCTCCACCTGCGACCAGGACAACCTCTGCCCCACGCCAACTCACCCACCAATACCGGCCGCCTTGACCGCAGTCTGCCAAACGGATTCCGGCGTCCGCGTAGATTTATACGCCTGCCAGCCGGAAAATGGGATTCCAATCTACGCAGCACACTACTACAAAGCATTCGGCTCAGGTTGGGGCGCCAACGGCGTCAGATTCTTCTACGCCAATGGATCGACGCGCATGGAATCCATGAGTGGGCCGGTCAGCGAAGCGTTCCAGGAATACCAACGCGACGCCCACTGCCGGTACCCCGACCTCTGTCCACCCGCACCTGCCGCAACATCCGAGCCCGGGCAGCCCAATCCGTAAATTTTTAATAGGGGCTCGACAAGACAATAACGCTGGTTTTAAGCGAAAACAATGGGCTAGAAGCCACAGGCTCCAAAAAAGCCGCCTTTGCGATCAACACTTGAAAATGCAGCAATCCAATCGAGGTGCACCAAACTATGCAGCAAGGACAACTGAATGGACAACAAGTACTCGTACTGCCGGAAGGCTCCAGCCGCGTATTGGGCCGAGACGCGCAGCGCACCAACATCGCCGTCGGCTACGCCGTGGCCTCCGCCGTCAAGTCAACGCTTGGCCCGCGGGGCATGGACAAGATGATGGTCTCCGAAATGGGCGACATCGTCATCACCAACGACGGCGCCACCATCCTCAAGGAAATGAACGTTGAGCACCCCGCCGCCAAAATGATGGTCGAAATCGCCAAGACGCAGGACGAGGAAGTCGGCGACGGCACCACCACCGCCGTCGTCATCGCAGGCGAACTGCTCAAGAAAGCCCTGGAGTTGTTGGACCAGGACGTGCACGCATCCACCATCATCTCCGGATACAAACTGGCCTCGGCGCAAGCCATCCAGACGTTGTACGACGTGGCCGAGAACGTGGCCATGGACGACAAAGCCATGCTGCAAAAAATCGCCGCCGTATCCATGGGCTCCAAGACGGTCGCCTCCGGAACGGCCAAAGAAACGCTGGCCAAGCTGGTCGTCGACGCCGTCACGCAAGTCGCCGAAAAGAAAGACGGCAAATTCACCGTGGACAAAGAATACATCAAGATCGAAAAGAAGCAAGGCGGCGACGTTCAGATGACGACGCTCATCGGCGGCGTCCTGGTGGACAAAGAAGTCGTCCACCCCGGCATGCCCAAGAAGCTCGAAAAGGCCAAGATCGCTTTGCTTGACGCCGCGCTCGAAATCGAGAAGACGGAAACCGACGCCCGCATCAGCATCACCTCGCCGGACCAGATGACGGCCTTCTTGGAACAGGAAGAGAAGATGCTCAAGGACATGGTCGAGAAAGTCGCCGCATCCGGCGCCAACGTTCTGTTCTGCCAGAAAGGCATCGACGACGTCGCCCAGCACTACCTGGCCAAGAAAGGCATCCTGTCGGCACGCCGCGTCAAGAAATCCGACATGGAAAAGTTGGCGCGCGCCACGGGTGCCCGCGTCACCACGACGCTGGAAGACCTCTCGGACGACGACCTGGGTTTTGCCGGCATCGTCGAAGAGCGCAAAGTCGCCGGCGAGCACATGGTCTTCGTCGAGAAATGCAAGGACCCCAAGAGCGTGACCCTGCTGGTCCGCGGCGGCACCGAGCATGTCATCGACGAGGCCGAACGCGCGCTGGTCGACGCCATCGGCGCTGTTTCGTCCGCCATCCAGGAAGGCAAATACGTCACCGGCGGCGGCTCCATAGACACGGAACTGGCCATGCGCCTCCGCAAGTACGCCACGCAAGTCGGCGGACGCGAACAGTTGGCCATCACGGCCTTTGCCGAAGCGTTGGAAGTCATCCCGCGCACGTTGGCGGAATCCTGCGGCTTGGACTCGATCGACACGCTGGTCGACTTGCGCTCCAAGCACGAGAAAGGCCAAAAGACACTCGGCATCGACGTTTTGAAGAGCAAGGTCGGCGACTTGAAAGCCGCGGGCGTGTTTGAGCCGCTCAAGGTCAAGAAGCAGGCTTTGCAGAGCGCCTCCGAAGTGACGGAAATGATCCTCCGCATCGACGACATCATCGCCAGCAAAGGCAAATCCGGCGGCGGCAAGGGCGGAGCCGGCGGAATGGGCGGCGGCGAAGGCATGGACATGGGCATGTAAGTGCCTGACGTCCAAAGCCGAAAGCCAACAACACCAAACGGCCGAAACCGGCCCTCTTTTTCTTTTTTTCCAAGAAGGGGCGCAAAAACACCCCGACTTCTTTTTCTCAAACCCACAAAATCAATAATAAACCGCGACACGCCAAGACAGTGAATATGGCATCTTCAGAAGTTTCGCGCTCAATCCACCACGTCCTTTCCCGGCTGAAAGAACACCTGCAACCCTTGGACCCCAGCGACGTGGCCGCCACCCGGCCGCATCAAATCGAAGTCAACCCGAACAACCGCCGCGAGATGGAATCACACGGCTACGTCTACCACGAACCCCTGCCCGGCACCCGCCGGGAACCGTTCTACAAATGGAAGCTGGGTCGAACGCCCACTTACAAAAGCCCGCAACCGGAGCCCAAGGAAAAAGGAAGAGACCGCACGGGCTACGTCCTGTTCGGAACACTTAAGACCGAGCCGACGGAATTCATCCAAGCCCTGGAAGAATTGGAAGCCCACCTGCACCAACACGGACACGCCGTCAACGTCTACCAACAAGGCGCACTCGTCGCCCTGCATCCGTTCTTCGAACACGCTTACGGCCAAGGCCCAAACGCGGTCGACATCGAAAACGCCTGGTTCGGAAAGCGCAAAGGAACGGCCAAATAAAACTTAAGACCAAAAAAGCGACAGGAGCCACTGCGGAGTTTGGCATCGTGGGCGGCAGCCCCGATGCTATTGCTCAAAACGGGCCCGGAGGGATTTGAACCCTCGACTTCCTGCTGTCTTCAAGCCGCCGGTTCGGGCGGCGTTTAGAAGGCAGGCACTCTGATCCAGGCTGAGTTACGGGCCCACAAGCTCGAAACTAGGGTTTCCAGCATACAACGTGTGCCGAAACGTTTTATTAAACGCGTCGCGCTAAGCACCCATCAACCAATCAAACTTAGGTGAATCGCATGGGCAAAGTAGGCAAGGCAATCAGGGCGACGATAGCCGCCGCATTCATTCTACACGGATTGGCGGGCCCGGCCGGCACGCAAGAACACGGACACGATGACGCCGTCACGCAACCGGCAACACCCAGCGTGCACGTGGAGAAGATGAAAGCGGGAAATGAAAACTTCGTCCGGCTTCACGGAAGGGAGTACCGCCTCGTGCACTCCAAAGGACAACAACCCTCACTCATCGTCATGCAGTGCGCCGATTCGCGCGACGACCTCGTGACGCAGGCGCAACTTCCGCCAGGCTATGCGTTTGAAATGGGCGTCAACGCCGGAAACATCATCAACACCGAAGAGGCGTCACTAGTGGCCAACATTATCTATCATCTGAAGCACCTCAAAGGCCAGAACCGGGCCTACGTCGTCATGGGGCATTACGGCTGCGGCGGCATCAAGGGATTGGACGAATGGGAGCATTTGGAGCCGGAAATCGCGAAACACCTCCGCCTTGCGCTTCCGGCCAAAGAATTCGTCGAAAAGCAATTGCGCAACCGCAGGCTCAACGTCAGCGAGGAAACGCGGCACCGCATGATCGTCGAAGCCAACGTATTGGCTCAAATCAGGAACCTGATGAGCATCCAGCAAGTCCGCAGCGCGGTGGAGCAGAGGCACTTAGCCGTCATGCCGGTCATCTCGGACATCAACACCGGCGAACTACACTTCGGCCTTCCCACGCTGCAGCAACACGGCCTGTTGGAACACGCCAAAGCCGAATTCGGCATCCAGAAATGGCTCCAAGGCCAGCACCGGTTGCAAGACCAACAATTAGCACGATTGGGTCCGTTCCGACCGCAGGACCGACGGATGCCGGCCGAGTCACGCAACTTTCCGAAAACACGCGTGCGGCCCACCGCGTTCAGACGCAAATAAGTCAACGCAAAGACTCCGAGCTCAACCCGCGTCCGCCAACACGGCGGTAGCCGCGTTCACCATCCGCGGAAGTACTGGTGGATTGCCGTGTAGAAGCCGCTCCATTGGTAAGCGAAGTGCGCCAAACCGGCCAGCAACAGGGGAATGGACAGCCATTTGAGGGCGTCGTACTTCTTCCACACCAGGTAGGCCAAAGCCGCGAAAGGCGAAATGACGGCCCATAGAAGCAGGATGCGGAATTCGTGGTCCCCCAAGAGCGTACGGGCCTCCAAGGCGACGCTTGAAAAATAGGACGGAGGCTGAGCGCTTTCCCCGTTGAGCGTGGTCTGTTTGACGCTGACAATCCGAGGCAAGCGCTCGTCCAACATGCCTCCAGTAAGGCCAGCGCAAATAAAAGCGTATTTAGGGAAGGGCGGTCGGAATTGGAGGAAACGATGAAAAAAGCCAATCCGAAACCGAAGCAACGGAAAGACCAAAACGTTATTGAGCCGACGCGACCGATACAAACCCGGTGAATTCCCCCATGGCAATCCGGCCTCTACAACTATCTCGAGAACGGCTTTCCGGGCCCGTCGCAAGCCACTTGGAAGAAGGCGTCCGAAGCGGAAAACTGAGGCGCGACCAAGTCGACCGATTCATGCAAAAGTACGTCGAGCTTCACGACCGCCTGCCGGAGCCGAGCATGAAGCAAAGCTTCGTGAACTTGATGCGCAACGTCAAGCCCGGAGCACAACCAATGCAAACACTCCAGGCAGTCCGCTACGGGCTATCCCATTTCGAAAACAAGGGCGAGCGTTTTTTGCCGGAAGAACACGAAGACCGGAAAATGGGATTCGAACGACACGGAGGTCTGGGCCCGGACATGCTGGCCGACATCGGAATCGAACCGGGACAACACGCCCACACGACGTATCATTTCCTCACGCCCCATGGACCCAGAGAACTGGGATATGAAGAGGAAAACCAAATGACGCGCGTGCTGGGCGAAGGCAACACAGCGCTGGAACGCTTGGCCCGCCACGCGGAAAAAGAACCGGAAGAACTCTCAAAATCCATGCACGAAGCATTGCAGGCCGCCGACGTCAACTTCCAAGGCACACGCGGAGCGTTCCACGGCGTCGACATCGTCCGCAAAGGCGACGCCGTGGCGCTCCACGTCCACGCCATCCACCTACCCAACAGCCAAGGAAAACCACGTGGACCCGAACACGTCGTCATACCCATCGGAAAGCAAAGCTTAACCTTAGCACGGCAAGTCCGCGACTACATCAAAGAGGCCACCGGAAAAAATGTTCCACGCCTCAAAACGCAATAACAAAAAAAGAAAAAAAAAGAATAATGGGGGATCTGAGATTCGAACTCAGGTCACGTCCACCCCAAGGACGAAGGATGCCAGGCTACCCCAATCCCCCAATTTTCAGCGGCGCGGCCGTCGACGACGATAGCCACTACCGGCCCCTAACCCTTTGGGTTACTCGGCTAGAAGACGGAACAAAATAGTGCTCCCATAGGCTTTTTAGGGTTTCTTGAACGCCCGCCGGACGGCCGCTCAACACAACGCCTGACCAAAACGAATCCGTTTTTACAGGACAAACACCACAATACAACCATGCGAAACGCCGCGTTTTTCACCCTGCTGGCCGCCATCCTGCTCTTCGGCTGCGTAAGCAACCCAACGCCAGCCCCCGTGCCGACCGTCAGCGTCTTTCTGCCCGCGCCCAGCGCCACGGCCAGCCCGACGGCATCCGCCACCGCCGTCATCACCGCCATGCCGTCGCCTACCGCAACGCCCACGGACCAAGGACCGCCGTCGGACATCGTCTACGCCGATTACGGACAGAAATTCACTCTCATCGAGGGCCAGCGCGCCGTGTTCGAACAAGGCGGAGTCCTGCTTTGGTTCACCAACGTGTCCGACTCGCGCTGCCCCACCGGCGTGCAATGCATATGGGCCGGAGTCGCCAGCGTCAAGACGAGCATGCAAAGCGGCGCGGCGCAGGCCTCGTTCACCCTCATCGCGGGTCAGAACGCGACGGCCGTCACGCTCAACGGGCCGAAGTACCTGGCCCGCGTGGAATCCGTCACGCCGTATCCGGCGTACCCGGGCAAGATACCACTGTCGGACTATCGCGTGACTTTCACCGTGGTAAAAAAATAATCCGAGGGCCAACAGGACAACCTTTTTTAGCCGGCCGACAATTCTGACTGCATGAAAAAAGTACTCGTCGGGCTAGTACTGCTCGGCGCCATCCTGACGGCCTACGTCCTATTCCTGCCGCCAAAGCCCGTCCTTTACTCCGACACATACTACGGCCAACTCAAGGCCGCGTGCGCCAACGCGACGGACGCGGCCTGCTGCCAGGCATCTGTCCAACGCATGGAAGCCGGCGGCTACCGATTAGCGGAAAACAAGCAATGCCCCGAAAGCCTTTCAGCCGACACGCTCAAGTGTCCCGGCAGCTATACCTGGTGCGCGGGCGACGTCACGGGTTCGGCCATTCAATTCCGGGGAAAGACCCTGGCGCGAGGAGAAAAAATCGTGCTCGCAATGGACCCTTTCGGAAACCATTTCGTCACATTCGTTTCCATGCAAGGCCAAACCGTGACCCTCGAATACCCCGACACGCTGGCTGGAAAACCACCCCACCCCGGGCCCTGCACGCAAGCCGCCGAAAAGACATACCGCCAAGAGTTCGCCGATGGAGACTGCCTGACGACCAATACCTGCGACTCCGGAAAAAACGTCTGCTTCAACATCAAGACGGAAGGCACGACAACCACCCTGGATTATGCCGTCACGCAAGGATTCACTGGACTTAACCCCCCGACACCTACTCCAACCGGCACAGACTGCCCTCAATACAGCCCTACTGCACCGGGGTGGTGCGCCAACGGCACGACATTACCCGGAGAAATCGACGGGAACGGCTGCCGAGGTCCGCCACGATGCGAAACCAAACCCAAGCCTGAAATGGGCGGTGCTCTGGACACATGGACGCTGACGCAAGGACAAGTGACTCCAGCTTGCGGCTATTTGATACGCTACAACGGCATTATCCGCGCGCCGGGAACCAAATCCGACTGGTTCCACTCGTTCGACATACTCGACGAATCAACCAACGTGCTGGAATCCCTATCCACGTGGGGAACGCACGAACACGTGATGCGTTCACAAACGCTCAAAGACCAAACGATCAGCATCATCGTCAAAAACATCGAAGAAACTCCACCATACCCCGCCCACGTGGCCATCGACTGCGGCATCTGAATTGCCCGCAACGAAATAATAGATCGAGACCAGCGACGCCCAACGGCCTTGAAGAGAACGCTCCGAAGGTAGCAACGCGGCGGGCGTCTTGAACAGGAACACGAACCCGGCCTTCGACCGAAGAACACCAACAGCTGCGAAGACCATCAAATCAAACGGCTCAAAAATACGAGAGCAACGCGCCTCAACATCAAACCGGGCTACACACCCAAACGAAACAACGATACGTAACAATAATAAACGCGAAAAAAATACGCGTTAGTGGAAAAAACGCCAGACCGCCACTGCCGTCGTGCCCAAGGGACGTTTGAATACGTGCTTCTCTTAGGCGGAAGCCTCCTGACGGTCACGATTGCGCTCTACGTCCTGACCCAGTCTGGACCCCAAATCGACGACAAGAACACCTGCCTTATCCAAGCCCGCAACGCGCTTACATGCTTCAACACCGACGGAACCTTTGACAATACCAAAACATTCACCTACAAGACTCAAACATTGAAATGCGACTGCACGGCCGCATCGGCCGGCGTCCAAAGCCCTACGCTTACGGCAACCACAACACCGACTCCAAGCCCGACACCGACGCCCACTCCTTCAGCCACGCCAACACCTACACCAACCGCAACGCCGACGCCAACCCTTACTGCAACTCCTAGTCCGACTCCCACGACCACCCCCACGCCGTCTCCAACTTCCACGCCAAGCGCAACGCCAACACCTACGCCGCTTCCCACGCCCTGCCCAGGAACCACCATCTCGTGCGGACAACCCGGCCAATGCCAAACCTGTCCCAACCCCTCACCCGTAGCCGTATACAGCGCAAACACCTGTCAAGGAAACACGGTGGTAAGAACAAGAACCGACAACGTCGCCTACTGCAGCTACAACACCTGCGGCATAAAACAATCAATCCCAACCACCGAAACAATCCAAACCTGCACGGCCGCCCAATCACCAACCTACAGCACAAACCACTGCACCGGAACCAGTCTCTACCGGACAAAAACCACCTACACCCCGACCTGCACCAACGGCGCCTGCAGCCAAACCCAAACAAACACTGAAGACCTCGTGCAAAACCGCCCGGCACCAAACCCCGCATACACCTCCGGCCCCAACACCTGTCAAGGAAACACGGTGGTAAGAACAAGAACCGACAACGTCGCCTACTGCAGCTACAACACCTGCGGCATAAAACAATCAATCCCAACCACCGAAACAATCCAAACCTGCATAGCCCCCGCAACCTGCCAAAATGGCGCCTGCGTTAGCCCCGCCATAACCGGCTGTCACATAGTACCACAAACAAGCACGTGGAACTATGGCTCCGAAGGATTTGCCACAGCACAATGCCCATCTGGCGAGTCTGCTATCGGTGGAGGCGGATACTGCAACCCATCCGGGCTATATTCAAGCACGCCTTCTGCCACGGCCTACACAACCCACTGCTTCTGGGGAACGGCATACGCGAGCGCGGTGTGTTGCAAGGTTAATTCGCCAGCGTCGGTGAGAATTGTGTTAGGCGCTTCGGGCGCGTCAAGCCAAGCGTCCTGCCAGCCGAACGAAAAACTAACCGGAGGCGGAGGCGCATGCTCCGGATTGACGAACCAAGGGCTCTACCAGATAGAACCCTCGGGCAACGTGTTCACTGCGGCATGCCAAAACGGCAACGCGATAGCTTATGCGGTCTGCTTAAACAACGCCGGCTCGACTAACATACAGCAATATACCGCAACCGGGAGCGGGAGCGCGACCGCCAACTGCGGCACAGGAACAATAACAGGCGGCGGCGGGGCTGGCCCCACAGACAAGTCAAACCCGTACATGACAACCAACTTATACAATTTGGAGATAGCGAACCCAATAACCAACGGGTTCAGCGTGCGCCGGTCAAACCCGCAATTGTCTGCGCCGCCTGTCAGAGCGGTCGCAATCTGCGCCACGCCCTGAACCGAGCTGCCGTCAAAAAAAAACCCTGCTTGAAAAACGAAAGAATAAGACAAACTAATCAAAAACAAGGGCAACCCAAAAAAACAAGGCCGCCAATAAAAAAAACAACTTCCACCATACAGCCCGAAAAACCGTCACTTCAAAAACCACGCAACGGCCTTTTCCAAACCAACAATCGAAAACGCATAACCACGAAACGCCTAAAACAAAGCCTTTTACACACGATCGACTTTTCTGGATATATGAAAAAATGGCTCATCAGCAGCCTCATCATCTCCGTGATTCTCGCCGGCTGCGCATATCCGCCCTCAAACGGGCCTGTCGGAAATAACTCCATCGCCGACGCGCCCACGGCAGTCACCATGGCCCAAGGAGAACGAGCCGACGCTTGCGGCTATACCATCTATTTGGCGAAGTTGACGGGTGCGGCGGGAACCCGTTCGGACTGGATGCACCAATTCGAAATCCAACGCGCCGGCGGCGAAGTCGTCGACACGCTGACGAGCTGGGGCAACGAAGAGCACGAATTGCAGTCCCAAAAAGCCCAAAACGTGCGCATCATCGTCAAAAGCATTCAAGACACGCCGACGCTTCAAGCCGACGTCGTGTTCGACTGCAACCGCTGACGACTGAAAAAATCAAAAACGATACAACTTCTTGTGAAAATCCACCACTTTGCCGTTGCGAACGTGCACGCCTTCTTTTTCCAAGAGGGCTATCTTCCTCTTCACGCCGTAAGCGAAGCCTCCAAGCGAGCCGTCCGAACAGACCACGCGGTGGCAAGGAACGGTGCAATCACCAGACACAAAGTCATACGTGTTCGAATTCAACGCTTGGCCCACGGCGCGGAACGCCTTGGACTTCAACGCACTTGCAATCGCGCCATACGTGGTGACGCGGCCGGAAGGCACGCGGGCGCACAACGCAAGGACGCGAGAGGAAAAAGACGCCATACACGAGCCTACGCAACGGCCAGTTAAAATAGCTCGCCGCAGTCAAGACACGCATGGCAGGGCAATACCGCGGACCGACGTTCCTGGAACACCTCTACGGGCGGCAATGCCAACTGCACAGCGGCATCAAGACGAAAAGCCTGCCGCATGCGCTGGCCATCCTAACGGACAAGCGCGTCGTCAGCTTCGAAAACGCCAAAATTATCCTCGAACAGCACGCGGATGAACTGGTGAAAACGGATTTGAAGAACCCGTTCGCCCACCTGCACGAAAAGCTCACGCGTTCTCGTCGGAAGAAAAAATTCGACGAACTGATGGGCCAATACTCCATCCACATGGCCCTCCAAAGCAAATAGGACGATGCTCCGCTCGGCCTTCCAAAAGAAAAAGAATTTGGAATGCAAGCGCGGAAAAAGTGTATTTTTCGAGCGGTTGTAGGAGAGAACGAGATTCACAAACGGCGTTAGTGCCACGAGGAATCAAAAGTTGGCCTTTAGTAACGGTTCGCTGAAACCATCGCTTGCGCTTTGGCCGTACACGTCCGTCCTATCAAACCCGTCTGCTACGGGCGACCTAAGCAGTCTCGTTTTGGGAATGGCTTCGCCCTTAGATGCTTTCAGGACTTATCCAAAAGCGCGTAGCTACCCGGCGTCCTTGTAAAGAACCGGTAAACCAGAGGCGCCGATTCCCCGTTCATCGAGTAGAAAATTCCACCCGTAAACGGAAAATGTAAAGTTCCATCTCTCTTAAGCCGTTTCCTCCAAAGCTGAACTCCGCACGACTGTTGACATTCTTTCATCCAATAAAGTCGGAATGCCATCCGTCGGCGTATCAAAACAACGCGTTAGGAAAACGCGTGCCGCCTTGTAGAAAACGTGTACTTAGGGAACCTTACCCTCAGACTGCAATGCACTCCTAGGAGATGCCACCGAACTGTCTCGCAACGTTCTGAACCCAACTAACGTGGGTCTTTAATGGATGAACAACCCAACCCTTGGCGGCTCCTGCACCGCCAGGATGACCCGAGCCGATAGCGATGTACCAAACCGCGTGGTCGATATGAACTCTCGCACGCGACAAGCCTGTTACCCCCGGGGTAGCTTGTCTGTCAGAACAGGGTCCCATCAACGGACACACTGTTGTTCGTTAAGCCCCACTTTCGTGCCGGCGACCCATTTTGTTAAGATCACCATCAGTCCGACGTTTGTCTTTAACCCTCTACATCCGATTTCTGACCGGATTGAGTCGAACTTTGGGCGCCTTTGTTATTTTATCGAAGGCGTACCGCCCCAGTCAAACCGCCCACCTGCCGCTGTCCTCTCCAGAAGGAGAGTAAGCAACGCAGTCAAAAAATAGCAGTGTCACACTTTCGCCTATTCGGCCCCCGGAAGGACCGACATGACGGCTCCTGCTTACGCTTTGATCCTCCAACCGTGTCACAACAACAGGCTGCGGTTAAGCTCCACGGGGTCTTCGTTTCCCCCTAGGAATCCCCGGCATGTTCACCGAGTAGTAGGTTCACCAGGTTCAAGACAGGGACAGTGGGACGCGCGTTACGCCATTCATGCAAGCCGCCAATTAAGCGGCGAGGTATTACGCTCAATTTGTTACTCATCCTAAAAAGCGGATGGAACGGGCCATTTCTGCCCATTTCCGACACATCGCTGTGCGGATCGGACTATATCTTCAACGCTTCAGCGAAACCGATGGTCCTTACGACCATCGGCAACCACCGTTGCGTTGTCTAGCGTATAGTCTCTGAGGATTCTAGATACGCTGGAACGGGTTTACGATTCATCATGGAGATGATGCGAGCGATTTGGTCCAATCCTTCTTGAGTCAAATGCCGTTTTTCATTCATCATAGAGATGACCTCGGCAAACAATTCGAAGTTTTTCCGCTTCGACGTCTGCAAAGGATGGCGTTGAAAAAACCGAATCAAATGATTCAGATTTTCCAAGCCGCGAACGCGAAACTCTTTGCGGTCACCGTTGTTGACGGTAACCGTCCCGAATCCGAAATAATCCCGGATTCGGAAAAGCACGCGTTCGTCCCGTTGATGTTGAACGACACGAAACTCTGGAAGAACGGTCCAGCCCAAAGTCATTTTCTCCAGCCGGTTAAGACTGATGTGAAAACAACCTTCTCCATCGACAAATCCCACGATCCAAGACGGATCTAGCCTTTCCTGCTGATTGCCTGCACTCATCGCGTTGTCACCAACGACCATAGACCGAATCCGAACTTTTTAAGGCTCGGACACGTCGTGGCCGGTGGTAGCGTGAGATTCTACCAGGGTTTCCAGCATATAGCTAGATTTTACTAAGGCAAGCTTTTGGTTTACCTTAAGAGAGTCAGAGTTACTCCCGCTCTTTACCAGTCCTTCGCTCCCTTGAAAAGGAGTTTGAGATACTAGCAGTGAGCAGGCGTCGGCCTCTGTACACAGCGTTTCCACGTCGCAGAGACCTATGTTTTTGGTAAACAGTCGACGTCCCCTTGTTACTGAGACCTACGAATCCTCCAAAGATAAATCTCGGGAAAAAACGTAGGCACCCCTTATACCGAAGGCACGGGGCTAACTTGCCGATTTCCCTTGTCTTGATTCTCCTGACACGCCTTAGCTTTTTCTGCTAGGGGCACCTGTACTGGTTCTTGGTACGGACACACTCGATCGAATACGCACCCTTTTCATGGACTTTGGGATTCAAACCAACCTTGCGGCCATTCGCCACTTGCGCCAATGCTCCTCGCAATGAGACTTCTCGGCGGTATTTGGCTTGGACAGAATACATCTGCTGGATTTATCCCCAAGCGTCGGATGCGTACCTTGCGTTGCCGCGTCTACGAATGTGGTAGGCGAATGTTAACGCCTTTCCCTTTCCCCTACACGGTTACGTTACGGGTTAGGACCGACTGACTCTGGGCCGACAAACGTTGCCCAGAAACCCTTGCCCTTCCGGCGTCCAGGATTCTCACCTGGAATAGCTGCTACTAGCACCAAGATCTTCATTACAACCCGGTCCACAGGAACTCACGCCCCTGCTTCGACCCCGGCTGTACGCCCATCTACTCAATTTGTGTCCCTTCGGACACATTGCCCACGTATCGGTGAATGGCTTGAGTCCCGACAGTTTACGATGCTCTGAATCTCAATGGATCCGCTGTTACGCGTTGTTTAAAGGATGGCAGCTTCTGTTCCTACCTCTCCACTGTCTACGATTCGAAACATCTTGAGTTTACACTTAGCCATTACTTTGGGACCTTAACGTGAGTACGGGTCGTTCCCCCCTCGGGACGCGCGCTTAACTCGCGCCCCCAACTCCCACCGTCTACGGCGGCATGAACTTCGGAGTTTGACAAGGTGGTGAGGGATTTCTCCCCCGCTCCACCAAATCGGTGGCTCTACATCATGCCAACCTCGGGTGAGGCTGAACTGCGGTTCACTTCGATGGGAACCCGCTATCGCCAAGCTCGAATGACCTATCATAGACCAATACGGGTGACGGGCTTTCACCATCCGGATGGACGGCTGCACCCTGCTCGCGCTTAGATCGCTTTGGCTTCGGGTCTTAAGACAGTGACTTGCCGCCCATGAAGACGGCATCCCTGGGTCCTTGCGGACTTGCGGATTTTTGCTTTCGCTGTGCGCAATGCTCGCCACGGCCTTAAACTCCTTGGCCCTTGCTTCAAGAAGAATGACGCAACCCTGTTGCCCTTGCGGGCCCTTTGGGGCCGCGTCTTCGCTGTCACCATTCAATTTCAGGCACTTTGAACTGCCCTTTCGGGCTGCTTTTCAGTTTTCCCTCGCGGTACGTCTGTTCGCTATCGGTCTTGGGGTATATTTAGCGTTGGAAGTTAATACTCCCGACTTTATGTGCCCAAACCAGGACACACTACTCTGGAACGTCCTCCACGCCTGCACTTCTTCGCCTACCGGGCTATCACCGTCTATGACGGAGTTTTCCAACTCACTTCAGCTCGAAGACCTGCGCTAAAAAGAACGCCCAAACACCACATCTCTACCTGCCTTGCGGCAGGGATTCGGTTTGCGCTGATCCACTTTCGGTCGCCCTACTGATGGAATCTCGTTGATTTCTTTTCCTCCTCCTACTAAGATATTTCAATTCAGAGGGTTTCCGCCTCTCTCGAGGCAATTCGGGGATCCCCGGTTCGCAGGATGCATGCTCCTCGCCGGGGCTTATCGCAGCTTGCCACGCCCTTCTTCGGTACCCAAGCCCAACCATCCACTGAATGGTGTGTAGCTTTACTACTCCTCGTGAACTAATGCCGATTACAGCAAACTAAAAGTTTGCTGCTTGGTAAGACCTACATGGCCTTACCAAGTGCATTTCGTTCTCTGCCTACAACCGCTTCACGAAAACACTCCCTCTTGAGCGAAGCGGTGGTCAAAACGACCATCGCATCCACCTTAAAGAAGAAATCCGCGCTTGATTCTGGATTCCGTCCCCGCAAGCGGGCGACGTTTGGTCCAAAACTGCGGAAAAACGACTTGCGCCGCCTTCCCAATTGCCAGAAACGGTTTTGAAGCCGTTTCCAACACTTGAATTTTTCTTTTTACAACCCATCTGATTCGCGCGCATTTGGCTTTTCGTTTGGCGCGACCAGCTTTTCTTTTTCGCAACGCTCGCAAACCCGAACGGTTTGCGGCGCCCAGCAAACGCCGGAGCGTTTGCCCGGGAAAGAAAAGTTGGGCATGGACTCGGCGGGATTCGAACCCGCGGCCTCGTGATTGCAAATCACGCGCGCTACCACTGCGCCACGAGCCCTTTGAGCAAAACCGTCGGCACGTCGTGCCCACGGCAACGGCCGATGCGAACGTAAAAAAAATCGTTGCCATCGACGCTCAGGCTCTCGCCGAGTAATGAAATATTTGCAGGCCTTGAAAATTGCAGAGAACTTAAAGGAACTTTAAGCTCCCTCCAAAAGTTGGGTTCTCCCAACCAATAGGAGGTGATCTAACCGCAGGTTCCCCTACGGTTACCTTGTTCACGTATGGTCTCCATGTCGCCATGGGGCGTGGACTATATCACCATCTTAAGGATATTTTGCTTGACTGGATGTCGAGAACCAATCTTCTTTGCAAAGTCCGAGTAGGACTTGCAGCTCAAAAAGAATCGCCAATAATCGGGATCCTTTTTTCGGCTCGGATTGTGAACCGCTCCACAAATGATTCCGAGTTCTTCCAAGAACATTTTCACTTCTTCCAAATCTTTTCGGTTTTTTTGGCAAAAGTAAATGTACATTCTTGAACCGTTGAGCGGCACGCTTCCTTCCGCATCGAAGTATCCTCGAATATAGTCGATTTTATCCTGGTTTGAAAAAACTTCAACTCCGGTCAAAACCGATTTCGAAAATTCGACGATGTAGACGTTACGACTGGTTCCTTCTTTGTAAACCCACGCGCGATAACCCAAATTACGAATCATTTCCGCTAAATCACGGACATATGATTCATGTTTTTGGGCGATCCGATACGTGTGCTTCGCTTCGAAGCCATCGTGAAGCGCACCAAGCAGATAGGATTTGGACATCCGTCGCACCTTAAGAGCTCTGCGTGTAGTCTCTGAGGGGTCAACCGACTTTAAGAACCTTACAAGGGCTCTTGGCCGGTGACTTCCCTGCTGATTGACCCCACCCAAACCGTTGCCAGTTTGGGATCCTCGGGTTTTTCCAGCATACAGCAAAGTTTTACCGTTCTCCTCGCGGAAAACGGGTCGCAACAACTCTCATTTTACGACTTAACCCTCCTCACCTACCTCTAGCTCGACTTTCGCTCATCACGGAAGCCTCACTAAAAGCAAGCTTGGATGGCGTGACGGGCGGTGTGTGCAAGGAACAGGGACATATTCACCGCGCGATGATGACGCGCGATTACTAGCCATTCCAGCTTCATGCGGACGAGTTTCAGCCCGCAATCTGAACTTAGACTCAGTTTCGGAGATTGCCTTCGCCTTTCGGCGTCGGAGCCCATTGTCTGAGCCATTGTATGCCACGTGTGGCCCAAGAGATTCGGGCCATACAGACCTAGCGTCGCCCCCTCCTTCCTCCCGCTTAACGCGGGCAGTCTTCACAGAGTGCACCCCGGATCGCTCCGAAGTTAGCAACTGTAAACGGGGATCTCGTTCGTTTCAGGACTTAACCTGACACCTCACGGCACGAACTGACGCTGGCCATGCAACACTTCTCGGCTTGTCGGCTAAAGTCGTTAGCTTGAGCCTCATTCTGCCGTCTCTCTTGGTGAGTTTCCCGGCGTTGAATCCAATTGAACCGCAGCATCCACGGCTTGTGGTGTTCCCCCGCCAATTCCTTTAAGTTTAAGCCTTGCGACCGTACTCCCCAAGCGGCAAACTAAACGGTTTCCCTACGGCACTGCACCCGCTCAAGGCAAGTGCAACGCCTAGTTTGCATCATTTACAGCTAGGACTACTCGGGTATCTAATCCGATTTGCTCCCCTAGCCTTCGTCCCTCACCGTCGGACGTGTTTTGGTCAGACGCCTTCGCCACTGGTGGTCCACCAAGGATTACAGCATTTTACCGCTCCCCCTAGTGTACCTCTGACCTCCCCCACTCCCTAGCCTGGTAGTATTCCCTGCACGCCTCTTGGTTGAGCCAAGAGATTTCACAGGAAACTTGCCAAACCGGCTACGGACGCTTTAAGCTCAATATTCGTGGACACCACTCGGGCTACCTGTGTTACCGCGGCGGCTGGCACAGGATTTACCCACCCCTTATTCCCCAAGCGCTTCAAGCTTGGTAAAAGATGACCGTTAGGCCATCACTCGGATTCCCCCCGTCACGCTTTCGCGCATTGCGGAAGTTTCGCGCCTGCTGCACCCCGTAGGGCTCGGGCCCTTGTCTCAGTGCCCGTCTCGGGGCTCCTACTCTCATAGCCCCTACTGATTATCGCCTTGGTGGGCCGTTACCCCACCAACTAGCTAATCAGCCGCAGTCCCATCCTAGAGCGAAACGCGCTGCAATCCGCGCGCCCGTTTGGGCCAGGGTTCGTTCCAGAATCCCAGGCCTATCGGGAATTACCCTCAGTTTCCCAAGGTTGTCCCCGTCACTAGGGTAGGTTGACTACGTGTTACTGAGCCGTACGCTGCGGCCCAACACTTGGACCGCAAAACTTGCATGGCTTAGTCGAAATCCGATAGCAGTATCCTCCAGCAGGATCAACTGGTGTTGAAATCGGCCACCTTCTTGGGAGAAGATGGACCGATCGTACTTGGGTCGCAAGAACCCAACTTAACTGCTTTCAAGGCCTGCATCCAACCTGAATGAATCCTCCTCGACGGAGGGCTTGGTTCAAGTGATCATTTCGCGCTACCGTCTGACAAAGCGAGACCCTCATAGACAGAATGCTCTGGGTCCGCCGGGAACGGTAGCATGAGAAAACGCGTCTTCGACATGAAAACGCGCTCTCTTACCGTACTTATCCCCCTTTATATACCTTCTGACGGAGTACGGTCGACACCTCCATTTGCCTAACCAAAGCCTGAAAACGGCCTAAACCTGAAACAAAGGCACAATAGGCCCCCGTACGAGGGCAGGGGAAGGGGCTCGTTTATAAAGGAAGACGCCAATCGAGGCTGAAAAAAACCGGCAGTGGGAAATTGGAAAATATTTGAGAACAGAGTCAACCCAACAGCATCGACAGGATCGTTCCCGGTTCCCACAATTGCGCCGCGTGGCGGTAATCCGAGGCGATTTTTGACGCGAGTTCTGCAAGCTTCGGATTCTTCGCGCTTCGTTTGACCGCAAAATCGAATAGGGGGGGGTTCTTGATTAGAAACTCCAGTGAACCCATAGCCTTGTTTTCCGGACCGATGACGCGCCAGAGGGCGGCGTCGTAGCGGTGGAGGCTTCGGGCCGAGACGTCGCCGGCGCGCAGTGCGGCATCGATGCTTTCCGCAGCGATTTTTCCGGAGCGCATGGCGGGCCCGCAGCCTTCGCCGGCGAAGGTGACGGCCGCGTTGGCCGCGTCGCCCACGAGCACGAAGCCTTCGCCGGATACGGCTTTTTTCTTGCTGCTGCCCACGGTGACGCCCCAGACGCCGATGTCGGAAATGCGACGGGCCTTGGCAAAACGGCCCTTGAATTGCGGTAAGTTCGTCAACTCCAGCAGCATTTTCTTAGGGTCCAAACGGTTTTTTCTAACATGGGCGGTGGGAAGCCCCACGCCGACGTTGCATACACCACCGTCCACGGGGAAAATCCAGAAATAGCCCGGATTCACGCCGGCCAAATAGTGCAGCTCGACAGTGTACGCATCGTGCACCACGCCTTTGAAGTAGGCTCGGGCGTTGGAGGCATGGCGTTCCGGCACGACGGGCTCAAGGCCGGCGGTGCGGGCCACGGGGCTTTGCGAACCGTCGGCGCCGACCACGACGGCCGCGAAGAAGGATTCCAAGTTGCCGCGGCCGTCCGTGCCTTTCACGCCGACGACGCGGCGGCCTTCGCGGATGACGCCTTGGACTGAGAAGCCCTCCATCGTCCTGACGGTCCTCTGTTTCTTGGCCGCCTTGAATAGCATGTGGTCGAAGAGTTTGCGGCGTACGTCGTAGTGCGGCCCGTGGCGCTTGATTTTCGCGGTTTCCAGCGGCACGCGCAGTTGGTGGCCGCCGGGAGTGGAAAAGAGCATGGCGTGGATTTCCTGCTTCGGCAGCCGTTGGAAGGCATTCCAGAGGCCCATTTCCTTGACCAAATCCGTGCAGATCCAGGACTTGTTGTCGGCGCAGATCTTGTCGCGCGGAAAAGTAGCGCGGTCCAGCAACAGCACGGAGCGGCCCGCCTTGGCCAGGAAGAATGCGCAAGTGGAGCCGGCGGGTCCGGCGCCGGAGACGATGACGTCATAGGGGGCGGAAGGCATGTTGGCAAGCCGCAAGAAATGACGGAAAAAGCGCTTTAATTCGTTATGCCGCCTCTCGCCAGCGGAAAAGAAAAAAAGGAAAAAGTGGCTTCACAGCCGTCGATCCGATCCCAGGCTTCGGCGAGTTTCTCTTCCTGCCGTTCCAGGGATTCGGCGCCCTGCGCGCGCTCCGTCACGACTTCGACGATCAGGTCAGCCAAGGCATCCAATTGCGCGCCATGCTTCTGGTCGATCCTCGCCTTGACTTTTTCCTTGAGCAGCTCGACTTTCGCCCACTGGGCCAAGGCATGCGCGTACTCGGACGGTCCGCACGCGGCGCCTGCGCACATCACTTGTCGTTGCATCCCGTACAAACCGGTCACCACCCGATTTTCGATATATTGCATACCCAATATATCCATATAAATATATCGCACGCCCAATAGCAACATGGCCAAAGAGTCTGTCTGCGACATGCGGGGCTTTCTTTCATTCCTCATCCTGTGGCTCTTGCGCAAGAAGGCCATGTCCGGCGCCCAGATCGCCCATGAGTTGGAAGTACGCAAAGGGTGCAAGCCGAATCCCGGCACCATCTATCCGGCGCTCAAGGAATTGCTGCGCAAGAAGGCCGTCAAGGTCCAGGCCCAGCACGGCAAAGAGAAGATCTACGCCTTGACGCCGATGGGAAAAGAAAGGCTCGACGAAGCCACCCACTCGTTCTGCAAGGTCTTCTACGACGTGTTCACGCGCTAGGCCAAAGCGCACCTTGAAAAAACACAACCGCGTCCTTTTCCACGAATGAATCGACCGACTTCGCGCATCCTTCCGCCACGCGGGCCTTACGTCCAGCACTGGGCCGGTCCCTGGAGCCTGCTGTCCTGCTCGTACTTCGGCACCTACTACACGCACACCGTGGCCGAACTGCTGGAGACGCGCATCCCCCATTGCGTCCTGACGTATTCCCGCGGCCGCAGCGCGTGCCACTTCGCGAAAACCGAGCTGGACGCCTTCGGTGTCGACTTGGCCGACCAGGCGCGCCGCCACCCGGCCGTCATCCGCAAATGGGCGGACGAACTGAAGTTCGAATCCGATGCCATCCGCGCCGCGTTGAAGCGATTGGAAACGAAGGCAACGGATGCAAAAAGCATGGGGCGGTTCGAAGCCTCGTTGCGCAACTATACCGCGCCGCACCTGGCCGTCAAGAAAGCCGTGGACTATTTGCCGGCGTCTGCGCTTAAAACCGCGCTGCCGGTGCTGGAAAAAGCACGGCTTTACTCGGAGACCGTATACGGACAGACCGAGGCGTTCATGAAAAAGGCCGTGGCCCGCATCGCCAAGGAAACCGGCCGTACGCCCCAGCAGATCGAAACGCTGACACACAAGGAACTCGACCACTACTTCAAGACCGGCCGGCTGCCCAACGTTAAGACGCTGGAGGAGCGCTACCACGCCGCCGCCTTGGTCTTCGAAGAAGGGGACTTCCAAGTAGTTCAAGGACCGGCCGCGACGCGTCTGGAAAAAAGCCTGGCGCGCACGGAAGACGGCGGCGTCATCCGAGGCTCGTGCGCGCATCCGGGACACGCCAGCGGCATCGCGCGCGTGGTGCTGGACCCCGCTAAACCCGGCGAATTCAACGTAGGCGACATCCTGGTCACGGGCATGACCCGGCCGGAATACCTGCCGCTGTTCAAAAAAGCCGGAGCAGTCATAACCGACGCCGGCGGCATCTTGAGCCACGCGGCCATCGTGGCGCGCGAATTGAAGAAGCCTTGCGTCATTGGCACGCAGGACGCGACCAAACGCATAAAGAACGGCCAGCGCGTCCGCGTGGATGCAAAAGGCGGAATAATCAGCACGACATAAAACAACCGTGAACGCAATGAAATACGAAGAAGAAATACGGGGCCAAACGTGGCTGGGACGCCATCACCCGGCCATGACTTGGCTGGAAGAGCACGCCAAAGAATTCAAAGGAATCCATCCCATTCGAGCGCTCGTGGTCGGAATCGGAGGAGGCGAAGAAATACGACGCGTACGGCAGCGATGGATAACGGGAAAAAGCGGCCTCCACACGCCGACGGAACACGTGGAAGTCGCCTGGGCGCTGCACCTCGCTGGCGTGCCGTTCGAAGTGACGGCTCTTGACGTCAACCCTAATGCCGTCCGGTTGGCAAAAAAGCACCTGGAAGAAAGGATAATACGGATCCACGAGCAAATCAACACGCTGGAGCAGGTGCCCCATATATGGAAAGGAGTTTGGAGAAGGCGGCTGGACTATCTGGAGCGGTTCGGGTTGAAGCCCAGCACGTCGGAAGGGCGGCATGAATTCGAAGTCCCGAAGGAAATCGCCGGACACATACGGTTGCGTGGCCCTGACTCGAAAGGCGACGTCCTGAAAACCGAACTGAAAAGTGAACACCAAATCATCACCTGTTTCAACGTCGGCATTTACCACGGCCAAGAAGACCAGCGACACTTGGCCCGGATTCTTTTCGAGGCGCTGGAAGACGGCGGCGTCCTTCTGACCAACGACCGCGGCGAGCAAGGCGCCTTCCTTGAGGCGCTGCGACATCGCATGCCCGAACCGGCCGAAATCGGCCTCGTGCCGCATTTCGACCCCAGTAGAAAGGAAAAAATCCTGGCATTCCAAAAAGCGGCCTAAAGGAATATACCCCAAAAGAACCCATAAAATCAAGGGTATGATGAAGAAAACCGACTCCGACTGGAAGAAGAAACTCACACCCGAGCAATACCGCATACTACGTGAAAAAGGCACCGAACTGCCGTTCACGGGCTCGCTTCTGAACAACAAGGAAAAAGGCACGTACGTCTGCGCCGGATGCGGGACCGAATTGTTCTCCTCCGACGCCAAATACGATTCAGGCTCCGGCTGGCCCAGCTTCTACGCCGCGCACAAGGACAAGATCGAGACGCGGGCTGACCGCTCGGCAGGCATGGTGCGCGTTGAAGTGCTCTGCCGCACGTGCGGCGGGCATTTGGGCCACGTTTTTGACGACGGGCCAGGGCCGGGCGGTAGACGTTACTGCATCAACTCGGCGAGCCTGGAATTCACGAAAAAATAAGCGCCAGCGGCCAGAACGCCATGAAGACAACCCGCTATCACCACCGGCTCAAGCCGCGCCAGACACCCAACTGCGACACGTGGCTGGGTCGGCACCAAGCGGCCATGGAGTTCATCACGGAAAACTTCAAAAGCCGCATGGATTCACGCCGCGTCGTGGCGTGGGTCATCGGCATCGGAGGTAAGGAAGCGGGCGTAAACCCGCCGGCTTTCACTCCCACTGAACACATCGAAGTGGGCCAGGCATTGGAAAAAGCCGACGTACGGGACTTTCGCCTGTACGCGATGGACATATCGGTCCAAAGCATCGCCATGGCCGAAGAACAGTTGAAGACCAACACAGTCAAAGCGGCAAGAAAAGGCCACCCTTCAATTCCCAAAACGGCCCAAGGCGTTGATTTTGTCGTTCCTGAAAAACTCGCCGGAAAAATAACGCTCATGGGGCCGGAAGATTCGGGCGACATATTCCTCAACCTGCCGCCGGAGAAGCCCGATGCGATCACCATCTTCAACGTGGCGCGCTCCTACCATCGGCGACACCAGACTCAACTGGCCCGCCGCTTGGCGGACGCGCTGCGCGAAGGTGGAATCCTGTTGACGAACCGCACGGAAAGCCAGACCGTATTCGTCCGCACTCTTGAGGAAATGCTCGGCGCGCCGCTTGACTTGGGCCCGTGCCCTGATTTAGGAAAGCCGGGGCGCATCGTGGCGTTTGGAAAGAAAGCCACGGCGTAGGCAAAACAACGGCGGCCGAAAAAAAACCACTTCAAAAGGCGAAATCTAAACGGCTGCAACCGTCATTTCGTTTCGGGTTTGGCCGAATCATCGCGGGCCAGGATGACTTTCTTCGTCATTCCGAACGGGTGCGTGGTGATGAGTTTCTTTTCTTCCAGGCGTTGGAGCACCCGGTGGGCCTTGACGGCGGAAAAGCCCAGCAGCAAGGACAGTTCCTTCTGGGTCAGCTCGCCCCCGCGTCCTTCCAAAGCGGAGATTGCGGACTTCTCGTCGGGAGTCAGGACGGACCATACCGCGTCTTTTCGGCTCTGGCGTCGCTCGTGCTGACGGACGTACTTCAACAGCAAGTAGCCATTGGCCAAAAAAACCACACCGCAAAGGAGGACGAAGAGGACCGGGGGCGAAAAGAGCACCGCGGTACGCGCATCCGGAGGCAGCCGTCGGGGACCCATCACGTCAGCCAGGAATTCACCGCGCCAGAAGACGGAGTACACGATTCCGGAAAAGGCGATAAGCAGGAAGCCGCCGAAAAGCAGGCTGATCAGGCCCAGGCGATTGAGGGTCCGTTCAGATACGGGAGTGAAATGCATTGAAACCGGCTCATTTCAGGACATTACTAGTTACAGGTTGTTACAAGATGGATATATATGGGCATTCCGGCCTGCGGGCTTCATGGAAAGAAAGGCCCGCACGCCCGCGACGCCCATCGTGGAGCTGCGCCACGTCAGGAAGGTCTACGGCAACGAGGAGGGGTACACGACGGTGCTCCACGGCATTTCGTTCTCGGTACGCAAGGGCGAATTCGTCGCGATCATGGGCCCGTCCGGCTCGGGAAAGAGCACGCTGTTGAACCTGCTGGGTTGCCTGGACACGCCCACCGAAGGACAGGTCCTCATCGACGGCACGGACGCCGCCGCCCTGGATTCCGCGGAGCTTGCGGATCTGCGCGCACGCAAGATCGGGTTCGTCTTCCAGGCGTACAACCTACTGGCGAACCTGACGGCCAGCCAGAACGTGGAGCTGTCCCTGCAGATAACCGAAACGGCAAAACCGCAGCGCAAAGCCCGGGCCGGGCAGCTGCTTGAAAAAGTCGGCCTAGGCCACCGCACGGGCCACCGGCCGGCGCAGATGTCCGGCGGCGAGAAGCAGCGCGTCGCCATCGCGCGGGCGCTAGCCAACGAGCCGCCCATCCTGCTGATGGATGAGCCCACCGGCAACCTGGATACGGCGTCAAGCAAGGATGTCATGAAGCAGGTGGAGGACCTCTGGAAAAACCAGGGCGTCACGATCCTGCTGATCACGCACGAAAAGGAAATTGCCGATTACGCCCAGCGCACTTTGCACGTGCGCGACGGCCGCATCGAGAAGATTACCGAAAACAAGCACCGAGGTGTCCACACATGAACGTACGCATTCTTACAACCCTGGCATTGGCCCTGCTTCTGGTGAGCGCATCGTCCGCGTCAGCGGCATTCAACGTTACGCAGATCATGGTCGCCAAGAACACTGGCTACGGCTTTTCCGACGTCATCCAGACGCCGGACCGCGTGTATCCAGGCGACCAGGTCAGTCTGCGGTTTTCCGTCTACACCACGCGCGCGGAAGGCGCCCGCAACGTCGTCGTCACACCCAACACGCCGTTCTTGACGACTACGACGGTCTTCTCGCTGGGCAACATCGTCCGGGACGTGGCCCAGGCCGAACTGCTGTCGTTCACGGTGCCGGGGGACACCAAGCCTGGCACGTATCCAATCTACTTTTACGCCACGGACGCGGCCACGCCCCAGCAATTGATCGGGCAATACCAGATTACCGTGAACGAGCCTTTGGTGGCCAACCGCCTCCTGGCCGAGGCAAAACTGGACGAACCAGCCAAGGCCGGCGACAGCGGGTCGCTGCAAATCGTTATCACGAACAAGGACCCCTTGGACGCCACGGACGTCATCGTCCAAATCAAACCGGATGCCGACCGCGTGTTCACGCCTCTGGCGACGGACCGAAAATACGTCGAGCGCATCGCCGCCGGCGCCACCGTCCGGGTGCCGTTTGACGTTGGCGTGTCCGCCGGCGCCACGCCGGGCTACTACCAGCTACCGGTGTCCATCCAGTACGCGGTGGACCAGGTGGTCCAGCCGGTCATCAACCAGAGCCTCGGCATCCAGGTGCAGGCTCGGCCGGAGTTGCTGCTGACGGTCGACAGCACGACGGCAAGCGGGACGTCGGCAAGTTCGCTGACGCTGACGGTGGCCAACGTAGGGGACACGCCGGTGCGCGGCGTGTACATCAAGACGTCGAGCCGGTCCTTCCGCATCGTCGGCGCGTCCGACAAGTTCATCGGCACGCTCAACCTGGACGACTCCACCACCATGGCCATCAACCTACAACCCCGTGGACAGGTGTCCAACGAATCCACGCTGGACGTGACCGTGACGTACAAGGACCCGAACAACCAGGAGCACACGCTAACGCGCAGCATCCCCGTTTCGGCCAATGAACTGGCCGCCGGCGGCAATGGAAACGCCGCGCTTGGGACCCGTTTCCGCCAGTCGTCCCGCGGCTTCCTGGGCATCGACCTTCTGGGCTGGGCCGTCATCGTCTTCGCACTGGGCGTTGCCGGGTTCTTCGGCTACCGCTGGCACCAGAAACGAAAGGCCCAGACGGTTGCGTCCAAGGTCGCGCATATCGGAGGGAAGAAATGAAGACGCTGGACGCCGCGGAGTACGCCTATTTGAACCTCCGCGCCCGCAAGCTCCGCTCGTGGCTGACGATACTGGGCATCATCATCGGCGTGGCCTCGATCGTCACGCTCATATCCTTGGCCAACGGCGTCAACGAACGCATCACCAACCAGCTTTCGGGCCTCGGGGATAACATCATTCAGATTACGCCCGGCGGAACCCGGTCCATGCGCGTGGGAGGCGGTTTCGGGTTCGCCGGAGGGCCCCCCGCGGGCGGTGGCGCAGCCGGAGGCCGCGCGTTTTCCATGGGCGGCTTCGGACAGGACGAAGCGCAGCCGTTGACGTTCAACGACGCGGACGAACTGGCCCGCTTGGACGGCGTGGCGTACGTCGACGCGCGCATCTCGTTACGGGGCACGGCCGTGCTCAAGGGCCGCAACGCATCGGTAAGCCTGACCGGCGTGGATCCAGCCGCTTTTCGCGCCATGTCCACCACGCCGTTGGCACAGGGACGGGCGTTGGGCGCGTCCGACCGGTACGCCGCCGTGCTGGGATTCCGCCTGTACAACAGCACGTTCGCCAACCAGGAGTTGCTCAACCGCCAGCTGCAGATCACCATCAACGGCTCGGCGTACGCGTTCCGCGTGGTGGGATTCCTGGAACAAAGCAGTGGCAGTTTTTCCGTGTCGGACAACGCCATCTACATCCCGCTGTCCGTAGCGAAGAGCATCACAAGCGGAGCCGACCCGGCCCAGGTCATCCTCATGACGCAGGCAGGAGCCGCCACGGATGACGTGGCCACGCGGGCCGAAGCGCGGTTGCTGGACTTGCACCGCAAGACTGCCGACACGGAAGACTTCACCATCACCACCGCGGCCACCATCCAATCCACCGTCTCGCAGGTCACCGACCTGCTGACTTTGTTCTTGGGAGGCATTGCAGCCATTTCGCTGATCGTCGGCGGCATCGGCGTGGCCAACACCATGTTCATGTCCGTTTTGGAGCGCACGCGCGAAATCGGTACGCTGAAGGCATTGGGCATGCGGGACAACGAAATCACGCGGTTGTTCCTCTTCGAAGCGGCGGCCATCGGCTTAGTCGGCGGGCTCATCGGCGTGGCGTTGAGCTTCGGCCTCTCTGCCATCCTCTCGGCCGCCGGCGTGCCCACGCTCATCACCTTTGACCTGGTGCTGCTGGGATTGTTCTTCTCCGCCGGCGTCGGCGTCGTCTCCGGCATCGTGCCGGCGCGCAACGCGGCGCGCTTGGAACCCGTCGAAGCGCTGAGGTACGAGTGAACCTGCTATGAACCGACATCTCAACGCCGCCCTGCTTTTCGGCCTGGTTCTGGGCATGTTCGTGCTGGCCGGATGCACGGAGGAATCGCCGTACGGTACGGATGGCTTTGGCCGCGGTTTTGGAAGTCGGGCGTTCGGCAACCGTTCATTCAACGGCACGCGGGCAATTGGCGGGCCCGGTTTTGGCAACGTGACGGAAGAACAACGCCAACAATCTAGGCAACAACGCACACAAGCCGCCATCGAGGCATGCCAAGGCAAAGCTGAAGGCGGCGCCTGCACGCTGAATTCGTCCGGAGGGTTCGGCCGCAACCAAAACCGAAGCAACGGCAGCCGCACCGTGGAAGGCCGATGCCAGGACACGGAAGGGAATTTGCAGTGCCGGCCCGGGGATCAAAGGCGGCCGATTGATGAAAAACGGGAAATAAAGTGAGGGAATTCAGCGCTTGGCTAAATGGGTTTCGGCTTTCTTGAGCAAGTCCAGCGTTCCGGGCGTCAACTTGCGTTTCGCGGCTTGTTTGAACGTCAGCCAGAAGAACGCGTCGTGTTCCGGGGGCTTGCCGCCAAAGCGTGGCTTGGGTTTGGGCTCCGCCGGTTCAGATACGCGTTGCAAGAAGCCGTGGTGGAAAAACCGCTTGCTCCCATCTTCGTGCAAGTAGTCGACCACGCCAAGGGGATGGTGTTCGCCTTCAAAAAAAGTGGCAAAGGTATCACCGGCTTCTTCGGATGCTTCACGGTGGAAGGCATTCTCGGGCGTCTCATTTAATTCGGTTTTGAGTTTTCCGCCCAGAATCTGAAGCATGCCCACGTTGTTCTTGTTGGTGGGAGCGCGGCGGCCCAATAGGTACCGGACGGTGCCGCGACGGTCGCGGTGGTAAAAAACGCAACGGGACGAAATGCGTTCCTCCATATTCAATATTGTACCACTCTATGTAAATCCTTAACACGCCGGTCCGTAGGGTCCGCTGCGACAACGGACGCACGAGTTGGAACTGCATCTCTTGCCGTAGCCGCAGTGCGCGTCGTTGGTGCATTTGACCGTAACACATTGACCGTCCCGGCAGATTTGTTTGTAGCCACATGCCGAGTTGGACGTGCATGCCGGCGTGACCGAAGCGGAAGCAACCGGGCAGTCCGCACTGCAGGTGGACGAGGATTCCGACGCGTCGCATACGTTGTTGCCGCAGTCCGGCCGGATGGGCGTGCAGTCCGCCGCACAGAGGGCCGCGTCCTCTCCGGAAGAGCAGGCGCCGTCGCCGCACGCCGCCCCAGCGGCACTGCTGACGCTGCAGTCCTGTGGGCAGGACTGATATGATTCACCGCCGTCGCACACGCCGTTGGCGCACGCCGGGCCGCTTGGTCCGCTGGCTGTTGCAGCGGGAGTTGCCGTGGGCGCTTGGTAGTCGAACGGCCGAACAGCGAACTCAATCGAACTTCGGGAAGACTCGTGTCCGGTCGAATCCGTGGCGTACACCCGGATGGTCTTGACGCCGTCGGCGGACGACGCGAACGTGAAGGACGCCGAGCAGGTGCGCTGGAGGCCGCAGTCGAACGACGCGGATTGCGGCTGGATGGAAAATGAATCCGTCGATTCCCACGAAATCGCCTTGACGCCTAAATCGTCCTCTGCGGTCGCATCCAGGATGAAGGGCTGGTTCCGGTCGGGATTCGACGGCCGAGCCATGGTGGACGTCACGCGGGGGGCCGCATCGTTGGAAAACACAGGAAGGTCATCCGCAGATACGGCAGCCGTGGCAGCCGCTTCCGTCGGAGAAACCATGGGGCTTGCCGATGCGGAGGGAGAAGCCGACGGAGAAGACGAAGGAGTGCTAGTACAACCCAACAGGAGGAAGCTGACGAGCAACAGGATGAAAAAACGGGCCATGAACAGGCGTAACCGCTGGGCCTATTTAAAACGAAGCCATGCCGAACATCCCAAAAAAAACGGGTGCAGGGAGTGGGATGGGTGTGGGCCATACAATTTCCTGACGAAATTGTGATGTCCTCCGGCTCCCCCGAACTAGTGCGCGAATAAAAAAAATGCAGGGAGTGGGAATCTCCGAACCTGTTCTTTTGGTGAAGCTTTTCTTTGCGAAAGAAAAGGTTCATTTGAACCCACGAACTCGCTAGGAGGCGAGGCCCTAAACCTCGTGCATTTGGCCAAGCTTTGCTATCCCTGCGTCAGGAATCTGCCCGGGGCCGTTAAAGAAAGTTTGGAAGAAAGGAAAACGGGAAAAATGAGCGGCAAAAAAGTGAGGAAAAGAAATTTAGCGCTTGGCGGCGGCCTTGGGCGCGGAAGCCGGGGGAAACGCCATGCTCAACAACAACGGGATAAGGGCGGCCAACACCAAGAAAGCCTCGTTCGGCGTGTCGTAGGCAACCATCAAGAAAAGCAGTACCAGCAGGCCGGCAAGCCCAAGTTCAGCCAAGGGCTGCGGGTCCTTCAAAGCGGTTTTATACGTCTTGAAGTCGCGCGTATAAGCGGTGCGGCGCCAAGCGAGCAGGCCATAGAGGGCGAAGAAGCCGACGATGGCGAACGCCAGGCCGGGAGTCGCGTAGAACATGATGGCCAAAAAAGGAATCGTCCAGGCCAGGAACCAGAACCACCAGCGTTTCTTCATGGAAAGTCACCGTCAGCCGTACATCGGATTCTGTTCGAACTTCTTGTAATCGGCGTGCAAGTCTTTCATCTTCTCCATGCTTTCGCGCACGCGCGTCTCGACGGCGTCGCCTTGCTTGAGGAGGTCCTTCGTGTCCAGAGGCAGCTTGAGCATGACGGCCAATTTTTCCAGCAGGCGGGCCGATGCGCGCGGATCCAAAGGGGCGGCGCTCTGCACCAGGAGGTTGGCCGCGTCGACGTTGCGGGCCGCGCATTCGGCGATGAGCACGCCGGAGACGCCTTGGGTCGCGCCTTCGCGGATGAGTTCCACGCCGTTTCGCTTTAACTGCGCCGACATGCGGTCCGTCGAGGCGACGCCGTAAATCGTGTCGTTCGGTTCGGGCTGGGCGATGGCCGCCAGGCTGTACAGCGCCGAGGCCTTCTTGGCTTTGGCCAAGTCCAGGATGGCATTGGACAGGCCGTACACCGTCTCGGCGGGAATGACGAATTCGGAGAACAGAACGAGGAGGTTGTGCTTGCGCGACGCGTAGATGCGCGCGGGTGATACGGGCTTGTAATCGTGGATGGCGGAGATGGGTGGGAAATGGGGCGAGTGCATGGAGCCGACCAGTTCCATCTTGAGCTTCTCGGCCAAGTAGGACGCGCAGATGTTGCCCACCATGCCGATGCCGGGGAAGCCTTCGATGATGACGGGTTTTTTCAGAGGGATTTTCTTGGTTTCACGGATGACGACGTGCATATGGGGAAAGACCTCCACAATGGTCGAGCTAAGAACGCAACGCGTCTTTTTATAGCAATCCGCGGCCCGCCGCCCGACCCGCCGTCACGGCGGAATCAGGCGCCCCAGGACCGCACGGTATGGAAGACCAAAAGGCCGCATAGGGCCAAGGAAGCGGCACGCGAAGGCAGGGCAGAGCGGTCGGACTGGACGGTGGCGATGAAGGCGGCGGACAGGACGCCGAAACTGGCCAAGTAGAATTGGAGGCCCCAGAAAACCGACGTGCCATAGGCGGAGGACGCCGCATCCGTGCGGGCGGAAAGCAGACCTAGCAAGGCAGGCACCAGAAGCACGCCGGCATACAGCGTATACTTCTGCAGAGCAAATGCCTCGCGACGCTGCGCTTGCAGCCGCTGCAGATGGTAAGCTTCTTCCGCGACTTTCCGAAAAACGTCGGACAGATCCACTCCGCTTCTGTACGCCGCTTGCAGCAACTGCACGACGCGGTCCAGCAGCCGGCTGCCGCTTTGCAGCCGCATGCGCTGCAACGCCTTCGGGAACGGAACGCCGCTACGTACTTGTCGCACACAGGTGGCGAACGCCGAGCGCAACGGTTCGGGCGAACAGGCAGCCACGTCGGACAGGATGGTTTCCAGCGGGACGCCGGGCTCGTACGCGGCCATGGAAAAAAGCGCGGCCGGCAGGTCCGCTTCCAGCTTGCGGATGCGGGATGCACGCCGCCACGACCACAGGGCGCGCGCCGTCAACACCAGAAGCACGGCCAAGAACGGCAGGAATTCCAACGCAATCATGCGTCATCCTCCGGAGCATCCAACAAAACGTGCATCAGAAGGACGCCGATGAGCAGCGGAAAGCCGACGGCCAGCATCCAAAACGGCAGGGCGGGCGGGAACGTAAAATCCAGGAACGATGCGCCGATGAGCACGTACGCGGAGAGCAACAAAGGCAGAAGCGACCCGAGGGCTTCGAACCACACGCTGGCGAACGACGTGCGGCTGGCGAACCGCTGCAGGGCCGCGGATTGCAGGTGCGAAAACTCATCCGCCAGCGCCGCAAGGGCCGACGCGTCGCCGTGGCGGTAACAGAACGCCAACTGCATGGCTGCTTTGCGCACGGGCACGGAAGGCGACGCGCCGAAGCGCCGCAAGGCTGAAAGCGGAGGCACGCCGCATTGGACGTCGTGCGCCAGGCGAGCCAGCGCGGGGTGGGGTCGTTGAGCCTGGAGGCAGGCGCCGCAAAGCGCCGGCTCGAACGGCTCGAACGCTAACCGGACCGAAAGCAGACGCAACGCCGAGCCTAGCTGGCTTTCAAGTCGACACACCTGTCGGCGGGACAAGGCGCCAGGAAGCAGGAAGCACGGCACCGACACGGCCAGCGCGACGACGGCGAAACATGCACCCGCGTCAAGGCCTGCTTGCGAGCCGATGAGCGCCGCGGCGCCGGCGGATGCGCCGACCGCGGCAAGGCAAGCGCCGGCGTAAGCCGGCCATCCGTGCGGCCAGCCAGCGGCCTCCAAGACCGACGAAAAGCTCACCGCCATTCCTCCGCCGCCACCGCGACCTTGCGGGAAAGCGCGTCAGCAGTCAGGCCATGGCTGCGCCGCATCCTGGCAAAGGCGCGGGTATGGCAGAAGTCGGCGGACAGCTTGCCCCGCGCGTCCAGAACGGGCACAGCATGGCCTTGGTGCACGGCGCACAACTCCATTAGGGCCCGCCGCTCGAAGCCGTCTGGCAGGACGGTGTACCGCTTCAGCACCGTGATCAGCTGCAGCGCGTCCAAGTCGGCAGGACGCACGCCCATGAACTGTAAGCGGGATAAAGCGTCGGCGGCCGAGTCAGCGTGGAACGTAGCAAAGGCGCCTTTGGCCTGTCCGGACAGCAGGACGTCGAAGAGTCCGGCCGCCTCGGCGGCGGTGCGCACTTCGCCCACGACGATGCGGTCGGGCCGCATGCGCAGCGTATCGACCAGCAACGAAGACAGGGGCGTCTCGCCGCAGAGCAAGCGGACTTGGTGGGAATGCGGCCAGCGCAGTTCCGGCGCATCTTCCAATAGGACGATGCGTTCGTGTTTCGGAATGAGTCCGGACAAGGCGTTCAGAAGCGTCGTCTTGCCCGAGCCGGTGTTGCCCGCCACCAGCAGCGAACAATCCGCCGGCAGCGCCCACTGAAAAAACGCGGCCGCCTCCGGGGAAAGAAAACCGCCGGCGACCAGCTCCCGCAGGTTATAGGGTTCCTTTCGGAACTTGCGGAGGCTGATCTGGATGCCGGAAAGCGCGACGGGCGCGATGCAGGCATGCAGCCGCGAGCCGTCCGGCAGGACGGCGGAGAGGCGGGGTTGGCGGGCGGTGAGGCGTCGGCCCAACGGTTGCGCCATGCGGTTGACGCATTGGATGGCGAAGTCCAGGTCGGTCAACGCCGCGTTGGTGGACTGCCATCCCACCGTACGGTCATAGACGTAGATGGGCACGTCCAGGCCCGTGACGGCGATTTCTTCCAATTGATCGTCCTGCAGGAGGTAAGATAGGACGCCGAAGCCTTCAAGATTGGCCAAGGCAAGCTCGCATAACGGCTCGGCCCACGCTGCGTCGTACCGGATTCGCCGCGACTGACAGAGTTGCTGCATCAAGTCGCGCACGGCATCGGCAACGGACTGACCCGTCGCAGGCCCGCAATACGCGTCCAGCACGGCGTCCAACGCCTCGGCCTGCCGCCCTTGCGGCAGGTTCCACGAGATGCGGTACTGGCCATCATCGCGCAAGGTCCAGCCAAGCCCCATGAACGTCCACTCCGATGGCTTGGCCTTCCTTCAAGCCGGATCCGAATCCCGGCGGGCCCTCGATGAGGTACAGCGCTTCGCGGCGGGGTTGGATCCATAAGCGGGTGGAGCGTACGGCGAACACGTCGATGACTTTGCAGTCGGCATCGAGGAAAACCGCGTCGAAAGGAGGGCAAAACATGGAATGGATGGCGAAGATGCGCGGCTGCGGCAGCACGAACAGAAGCGGCGTCGTGAATCTTCCGGAAAACATCAGGCCCCGCATCTGCTCAAAGAAAGTCCGGAGAACGATGCAGGGGATACGGGGCATTAGAAAAAACCGGTCGTTTGAACGCATTGGTTTTCGGCGAGGGGAGGAATTAAACGTGACGGGCGAAAAAAAATCAACTGCCGCGGGCGTTGCCACAAGGTTAAAAGCCAACGGAAACCTTGAATTTTGTCATGACGTTTCCGGGCTCAATCGCCATCATTCCCGACGGAAACCGTCGTTTCGCCGAAACGCGCGGATTGGCGTTGGAACAAGCGTACCTGCAGGGGTTTTCCAAGGCCGAGCACGTCATGGACTGGCTTTCGCACACGCCCGTGGCCTCGGTCAAGCTTTGGGCACTTTCGTTGGAGAACTTCCAGAAGCGAAGCTCGCTTGAGCTGTCCATCCTGTTCGAATTGATGAAACGCCAGTTGCACGCGAGCCTCAAGGACCAGCGATTCGACGGCCGCGATTTTTCCGTCCGGTTCATCGGCCGGACCGACCGGCTGCCGGACGAGGTGCAGCGGCTCATGGGCGAGCTGTCCGACCGCACCAAAGGCGCACCGCGCGAGTTGTGCGTGGCCATGGCGTACAGCGGCCAAGCCGAATTAGCGCAGGCGGCACAAGCCGCGGCGGAAGACTACAAGGCCGGCAAAATCGAGCGCATCGACGAGACCGTATTTTCCAATTACCTCTACGCCAAGGAACCGGTGGACTTAGTCATCCGCACCGGCGGCGTGCAACGGCTCTCCGGCTTTTTGCCGTGGCAGAACGCGTACGCCGAGGTCTACTTCTCGCAAAAGATGTGGCCCGAATTCAGCAAAGCCGACATGGATG
The DNA here is from genome assembly GCA_016188965.1 of Microcaldota archaeon. Taxonomy (GTDB): domain Archaea; phylum Micrarchaeota; class Micrarchaeia; order Norongarragalinales; family Norongarragalinaceae; genus JACPGT01. The sequence continues at coordinate 53,927 of JACPGT010000005.1, forward strand.
CCGCGCTGGACTTCTACGCCAAGACCGAACGGCGATTCGGAAAATAAGCATGCCTTATGGCACGTGCACACCACCGTTTCTTCGAGCGGCTGGGCGTACCTTTGCACGGGCACTTTTCCGAATCAGTGCGAGCAAGCATACGATCAGGAATAGAGTCCGAAAGACTGAAACCAAAGGAAGCCAAACAGTTCTTCGCAACGTACAAAGGATATTGGGATAAAGCCCGCCGCAGGGGCGCAGACAAAGCGGAACTCGTGAAAAAAGTCCATGGGTTGGAAGCGGAAGCAGGCGAACATCCACGCCAACTGCTTCAGCGGCTGACGGGAAGACTGTGGTACGCCTTTGACTCGGGTTTGCCGACTAAAAAACCGGCGAACACCAAGCCGGCCCGGGTCCAGGAAAAAAAGAAAACGGCACCCGTAAAGCCCGCCAGCACGCCGCGGCGAACGCAGGGAGAAGTCATCGGGGTCAACCACGTATGGAACAGCAGTCACCGAGCATACGCGGAAAACCGCATCCGGGCGCTGCCTCCGGGTTCAAAAGTCGCATTGGAATTGACGCCCATCCATTCCCGCGTGGACCGGATCATCCAGGACTTAAATGACAAGCATTTCTTTCTCCACTTGCAGCGCGTCTGCCACGAGTTAGGCCATACGGTAGTGCCACTGGACGATGATCAATTGCAAGAACAGCAAGGTTTCCACTTAAATAAAATGAACGCGATGATTCGGGATACGCTTTTCCTGCGCAGGCGTTTCAATCGTGAAGAGGCAACCGCGCGCAGTGTTCATAGCGAACGGGTGGCCGCGCTCCGAAGCAAGCATATGCTTCAAACCCTTCTTCGGGAGAGGCCAGCGCTGACCATCGTGGGAGCGCAGCATGCGGAAGACTTTCAACGAGCAGGCCATGCCGCAACCTTCCATTTTCCCGAGGAGAATGGTTTTCTGATGGGGATAGCCACCCGGCTCCTTTCGTTTTTTGAACGTCGATTTCCCAATAAACCGGAAGTGCGGATGGCACGCGAAGAGATCATCCAGGAAATGAAAAAACTGGTGCGACGAAAATAATCGTCGAACACGCATCCGGTCGCTAGAGTATACTTAGTGCGTGCCCAGCAGCCAGAAGAGCGCGAACAGAACGGCCAGGACGATGCCGAAGTCCGCCGCGCGGAACGCCGGATGCTCCCAAAACGATTTTTTTCCCGCCATGTGCCCGCGACCCGTGCGGCCCAATGAGGGAAAAGGGGAAAATAAAGGATGCGGCAAACCGCATGCGGGGATGGGCACGCGATTCAGACGAGATTCCGGATAGCGGCACGACGGTTATCGATGGCTCGCGTCAAGTTTGGTCAGCATGCAATTGGGCGATTCGTTCCCGCTCCAAACCATGAAGCAGCTCCTGGGCGTGGCCCACCACATCCCGGATGCGGTAATGCGCCTGGACAATGCGGCCGTTGCGGATGACGAACGTCGAGCGCACGACACCCGCGCCATTGTTCTCGCCGGACTTCCACGCGCCGTAGGCCCGGGCCACTTCACAATCCGGATCGCTCAACAAAGGGTACGGCGCCTGATGCATCTCGCAGAATTTCTTGTGGCTTGCTGAATCATCCGGACTCACGCCGAAAATCTCAAACCCGTTGCGCCGGAAGTAGAAGTACTCATCCGTGAATTCCTCCAGCTGCGTCGTGCAGTCCGGCGTGAAGTCCTTCGGATAAAAATACAGCACGAAGCCTTCTTGTTCGGCCGAGGAACGCATCCGGCCGTCGCCATCCTTCAGACGGAACGGCGGGGCACGGTCTCCTTCTTTGAGAACCACCATACTGATTCCACCTCTGAAACCAACGCCCCCGACGATGCACAGGCCCGAGAAGAACGGCCCGTCTTATTAGCGTACACGCCTTGCTTTTTTAGAATACCGGATTGACGAGCAACAAAACCGAGATGGCCATGACGGCCAGCAACAGGGCATCCACGCTCTCAAAACCCGGATAGTTCCACAACGGCAACTCCATCTCCAATTCCCCTCACAAGCCTGAGCGGACGCCCCGGCCGTCTATGCAAAACGTGACGAAAATCGCGGATTCATTTAAAAAACGTTCCGGACAAAAACCAACGGATTTAAACATATTATGCCCAAATTTGGACATGAAAGCAAGAACGCGGAAAACATCCGCACGGCCTGTGAAAAATCAAAGCGTGTCCAGAAAAGTGCAAACCGCATTGGAGGAAAAACCGTTCTTGCTGGAAGCCTTGGCACAAGGGTACGCCAACCTCTCGGAAGCCGCGCGGCAGATGCAGAAACAGACCGGAGGCAGTGCCGAAGCCGTGAGGGCGGCCATCAAGCGATACGCCGACTCGAAAATGCAAAAGCAACGGCTGGAAGAAAGGCAGGTGTTGGGCCTGCTGCGCAGAAGCACGTTGACGTTGTCCAGCAAGATCGGCATGATGGTCATCCAGCGCACGCCGGTGACGGAGGCCAAAGCCGCACATTTGCTGGTCAAGGCACGCGCATGGGCGAAAGGGCCGTCCGGCATGAGCCTGGCCGTGGATGACGAGCATTGGGATGAGTTGAACCATCTATTCGGTCCGGCTGAAATCATCGCATCGTACCGCGACTTGGTGGCGTTGACATTGGTCTCGCCGCCCGGCATCGTCAGCAGTCCGGGCTTCGTGGCCATCGTGACGTCGCGGCTGGCGCGCGAAGGCGTCAATCTTCGGGAATTCTGGTCGGCGTACAACGACACCGTCATGCTGTTCGACAAAGCCGACGCCGTTAAAGCGTATAATCTTTTGTCAAACCTCACGTGAAGAAGGAATCCGGAAAAACGTCACCACGCAATTCTTCACCGTGCAACGGCCACCCTAATTGATTCGCAGCGCTTTGATGGGAGGGAAGCCGGAGGCACGCGAAACTGGGGGCACAGCCTCCCCGCGGTTCCGGCGTAGAACGACACGATTACAGCAAGACCGGCAAATAAGACGACGAAATAGGCCGGTCTTGTTGTCTAGCAAACCAAGAAATCAGTCGGGAAACTTTCTTGGTTTGATATATGCTTTTCGACAAGAAAGACGGCGTAAAAGCATACAACGTCTTATCCAACCTTACATAAAGCGGTGGAGGCGTAAGCAGTCAAACGACCACAATGGATGCACCTGTCGTCAAGCCGGATTCAGCGTGACGGATTCCAGAGGCACGTATTGCGGACCGAACGGCGTCAGCCGGCTTTCGTACAACGTCAAGCGGGCGGCGAGAAACGAGCCGAACGCAGTCCGTTCGTGCGTCTTGAGAAATGCCTCGACGCCGGGATGGTCCTTGACGGACTTGACGCGTGCCAGCGTCACGTGGGGATGGAACCGCTCGTCGCCTTTTCCGAGCTCTTGAGCCACTTGGACCTGCAAGCGTTCGATGTCGGCATGTCCTTGGGAAAAACCAGCCCAGATGACGCGGATGCGCTCCAAGTTGGGAAAACAGCCCAGGCCTCGGACATCGGCCTGGAAGGAGTCGGCGGAAAAAGAGGCTAAGGCATCCGCTTTGTTGCGGACGTCGTTGGCGGACAACTCACCGAAAAACGACAGCGTCACGTGGAACTGGTCTGACGTCGGATAGTTCGCCAAGAGGCCCAACGATTTGATTTCACGTTGGATGGCGGCCAATGACTCGCCTATGGATGAAGGTAAGTCCAAAGCCAGGAAGCAGCGCATGGAAAGAAGATAGCCGCGGTCGTTAAAACCATCATCCATCGAAACGGGCGCACGCACGGATCAATCCTGAAAGCGTCCAAAACCGCCTTCCGTGGCTTTTTTAAGCCGTCGCGACAATCTACCAACCATGCGCCGCATGCCGTTGATAATGGCCCTGCTCTTGAGCGTCAGCCTCGTGTCGGCCGCCAACTGGACCGTCATCGACCCGGTGCAAAAGACGCTGGAAAATGGTCAAAGTCTGGATTTGGGCGTGGCCGGGCCCGGGCAGAAGATCGCCATCCTGTCCAACCGCGAAAGCGGCGAACTGTCCAAAAACGCGGCGAACCCATCCGAAGCGCTGTGGGACCGTGCCGTGGTCGAAAACCTCCCTGCGGGCTGGACGACGGAACCGTCCAAACTCTACGAAACCCCGTTCCAGACGTTCGTCACCATCTCGCCTGCGGCCGCGGACGGCGAATACGCATTTTCCATCCTCACCGCTGACGAATACGACGGCTTGACGCCCGTGACGGTCAACGCCCGCGTGCGGGTCTCGCGCGACGTGTTGGCCGCGTCGCTATCGCAGGCGCGCGAGTCTTCCGGCGTCCTGCAACCGGCGTTTTTCTATCTCACGTTGTCCAACACCGGCTCGGCATCCGACATTTTCGAAGTCATCCCTCAAGGACTGCCGGCTAAATGGTCCGAACGCCGGCGCGTGTTTGTGCCGCACAACGCCGCCGTCACGCTATCCTACCCGGTCACGGCCACGGAAGGCGGTTCGTACCCGTTCTCGTTCAACGTCACGTCACTGTCCAGCCCCTTGATCCAACAACGCGTGGCCGCCCACCTGGACGCGCGCACATCCATCTGGAATGACGCCAAGGCCGCTTCGCACGGACTCGCATTGTTCCCGTTCATCTCCCAACCCCTCTATGCGTTGATTGGAGCCCTGTCAAACTGGCGGTGAGAAGGAATCCATTCCCCGGCTAGGATTGCATGACTCCTCGACTATTTTTTCAGGTTTCGTTCAAGGATTGCCATAGCCAAAGACTTGAAAAGGCGTCGCCGGCAGAAAGAACGAAGCAAACGCCTAAAACCTCCCGGTATGGAACCCCAAACGGCTGGATTTTTTTGGTGCATGCGCTTGGTGTTTGCGCGAAATCGCGATTGCCGGATCCGGTTTTACGGCTTGAGAAGTCCCCCATGTTTCCACTCATCGACGCCCGCGCGGCGGCATTGGACGAACTGGTACGCACGCTGAACGACGAGCCGCCGGCCAGCCACCAGGAACTGCTCGACCTCAAGTCGGCCATCGCCAAGGAATTCGGACTTAAAGCCGTATTCAAGAACTCGGAAATCCTGAAAGCCGGCCAGGACCGCCTCAACGCGCAGGCGCAGAAGATCCTGCGCACGCGCAACGTCCGCTCGCTTTCCGGCGTATCCGTCATCGCGCTCATGATGCACCCGGACTGGTGTCCCCACGGCACCTGCGTCTACTGCCCCGGCGGACCGAACACCAACTCGCCCAAGAGCTATACGGGATTCGAGCCGGCGGCACGCCGCGCCGGACAGAACGATTTCGACTCCCACCGCCAAGTCACTTCACGGTTGCACCAACTGGAAAGCATCGGACACACGCCCCAAAAATGCGAAGTCATCCTCATGGGCGGCACGTTCAACGCCCAACCATTGGACTACCAGCACGGCTTTCTCAAGGGGCTTTACGAAGCGTTCGACCGCAAGACCTACGCCACATGGACCGAAGCGAAGGAGGCCAACGAATCGGCGCCGTACCGCGTCATCGGCTTGACGTTCGAGACTAAACCGGACTGGGCCACGCCGCCGCACGTCGACCAACTGCTCGAATACGGCGGGACGCGCGTCGAACTGGGCATCCAGAGCCTGGACCCGGCCGTCCTGGAAAAAGCCCACCGTGGCCACACCTTGCAGCAGTCCTGGGAAGCCACGGCCGCGTGCAAGGACGCCTTCCTCAAAGTCGGCTACCACATCATGCCCGGCCTGTTTTCCACGCCGGAAAAGGACGTGGCCATGTTCCAAGAGCTGTTTTCCGACGCCAAGTGGCGCCCCGACATGCTCAAGATATATCCGTGCCTGGTCATGCCCGGCACGGGCCTGTACCAAATGTGGAAACAAGGCGTTTTCACGCCGTACACAGCGGCGATTGCAGCCGACGTCATGGCCGACGCCAAACCGTTCATCCCGGAATACTGCCGCGTCATGCGCATCGATCGCGACATCCCGACGAACCTCATCGCTGCTGGAGTGGAGAAAAGCAACTTGCGCGAAATGGTGCAGCAGCGCATGGCGGCCAAAGGCACGAAGTGCCGCTGCATCCGCTGCCGCGAAGCCGGCCTTAAGGCTCGCGACGGCACGAACGTGGACTGGAAATCAGCCACCATGCGCCGCATGGATTATGACGCCTCCAAAGGCAAGGAAGTCTTCCTCTCGTATGCTGACAAGAACGACACTCTGCTGGGATTTTTGCGCCTCCGCCTGCCCCACGCTCCATGGAGGGCGGAAATCACGAACGACACGGCTGGCGTGCGCGAACTGCACGTCTACGGCGAAGTCCTGCCGCTGCACCTGCGCACGAAAGACGCCGTCCAGCACAAGCAACTGGGCAAGAAGTTGTTGGAAGAAGCCGGACGCATCGCCCGCGAGGACTGGGGCTGCAAGAAACTGCTCGTCATCTCGGGAGTCGGCGTGCGCGAATACTACCGCAAACAAGGCTTTGAGCGCGACGGCGTCTACATGGGCAAACGCCTCTGAATACTCGGCTAACGGCAGAAATACCGGCACCTCAAAATCCATTTAAGCGCCGCAAGCCTCACTTCTCACGCCGATTTCCATGGCCTACTCCAAAGCCGTAGAGGCACTCCTTCGGAAACAGAAGATCCAGCCGGGCGACCGCATCCGCTATTCCGGAGCCAAAGGCACCTTGGAAGGCATCTTGTTGCCCAAACCCGAGACGACCGGCTCCGACGACGTGCTGCTGCTCAAGCTGGACAACGGCTACAACGTAGGCCTACAAGCAAGCGGTGCGACGCTGGAGAATCGTCCGGGACCGTCGGCCGCTTTGGGCCAAGTGGGCGCTGTTTGGAAGCCTTCCATCCGCCACAACGTTCCAAAAATCTCGCTGGTCGCCACCGGCGGCACCATTTCCACTAAAGTCGATTACAAGACCGGCGGCGTGTACATGCTGTCCGAGCCAGCGGAAATCCTGGCCAAAGTGCCCGAGCTTGCGGACATTGCCGATATCCACCGCATCCAAAGCCCGTTCCGAAAAGCCTCGGAAGACATGGACGGAAAAGACTGGCAAACGTTGGCCAAGACCGTGGTGGACGAGCTAAACTCGGACTCGCAAGGCGTCGTGCTCACGCACGGCACCGACATCCTGGCCTACACCGCCGCCGCGTTGTCGTTCATGATCACCGACTTGAACAAACCCGTCGCCATCACCGGAGCACAACGCTCCCCGGACCGAGGCAGTTTTGACGGCGCGCTGAACCTAATCTGGTCCGCCCAATACGCCGCGTCGGACTGCGCAGAAGTGGCCGTCGTGATGCACGGCTCGTCTTCGGACGACTTCGGCTTATGCCACGTGGGAACCAAGTGCCGCAAAATGCACACCAGCCGACGCGACGCGTTCCAGACCATCAACGCGCAGCCCTGGGCTACGATAAACGGAAGCAAAGCGAGCCAGGAAAGCGAAAGAAAAAACGACGAAAACGCCGTCCATTTCCTGCGCGACGACTACCACCGCCGTGACAACGGCCGCAAAGCCGCGGCCGACACTGCGTTCGAACCGAAAGTGGCCCATATCAAGCCGTGGCCCGGAGCGGACGGCCGCATCATCGATTTTCTGGTCGAGCAGAAATTCAAAGGCATTCTCATCGAAGCATGGGCATTAGGACACGTGCCGGCCACGTCGAAATTCTCCTGGGTGCCGAACATCCAAAACGCCATCGACGCAGGTTTAACCGTCTGCATCGCAAGTTCGGTCCTGTACGGCAAAGTGCATCCGGCCGTCTACGCCAACCTGCGCAAGATCAGCGCCACCGGCGCTTTGTACCTGGACGACATGCTGCCGGAAACGGCGTGGGTCAAACTGGCCGTGGCACTGGGCAGGGAGAAAAAAATGGAAAAAGTCGAGGAATTCATGCGCCGCAATGTCGCGCACGAGTACAACGAACGGCACCAACAAAACGATTTTACCGGATTCGACGACAACAGCCAAAGCCGCTGAAGGCAAGGAAAACAAAAAAAATCAAAAAAAAGAAAGAAACTCAAAACGTAATCCGCCATCGCAGTCGAAAAAAAATCGAAAACAAAAAAAAGGCTTGAAAAATGGAAAAACCCGATTTGCAGAAACTCGGATTCAAAGCCGGCATCGAAATCCACCAACGCCTGGCCACGGACGAGAAGCTATTCTGCCACTGCCCCACGCGCATCCGCGAAGACGCCTACGCCTACGGCACGCTCAAGCGCCGCCTGCGGGCCGTCGCCGGCGAATTGGGCACCGTCGACCCAGCAGCCGCTTTTGAGGCCGCGCGCCGCAAGACCTTTACGTACCAACTCATCTCCGAGAACACGTGCCTCGTCGAGCAGGACGAAGAGCCGCCGCGCGGATTGAACCAACAGGCCTTGCGCTGCGGCCTGGTCATGGCCAAGATGCTGCACGCGCAACCCATGGACGAAGTGCACGTCATGCGCAAGACCGTGGCGGACGGCTCGGCCACCTCCGCATTTCAACGCACGGCCTTGGTCGCGATGGACGGCCACGTGGAGACGTCCAAGGGCATCGTCACCATCCCGACGGTCTGCATAGAAGAAGAAAGCTCCGGCATCGTCACGCGCGTAAGCGACGAAGTCACGTACCGCCTGGACCGCCTGGGCATTCCCTTGATCGAAATCGCCACCGGGCCGGACCTCCAGGACGGCGCGCACGTGCAGGAAACCGCCGAAAAAATCGGCCGCCTCTTGCGCTCCACCGGTTTCGTCCAACGCGGGTTAGGCACCATCCGGCAGGATATCAACGTCTCCATCGCCGACGGCACGCGTGTCGAAATCAAAGGCGCGCAACAACTCGAAGATTTGGCCGCGTTGGCGGAAAACGAGGCACTGCGCCAGCACAACCTGCTCCAGATTGCCGCGGAACTCAAACGCCGTGGCGTCAAAAACGCGGATTTCGCCAACCCGCACGGCGTCACCAGACTGGCGTTCGGCAAGCCCCACGGCGTGTCGCACCACTTCACGCACGCCAAAGCATTTCTAAGCCAACCGATTGCCGAAGGAAAGGCCGTCGCCATGGCCATCAAGCTGCTATTCACCAAGGGCCTGCTGGGAAAAGAACTCATGCCGAACCACCGCTTCGGCACCGAACTGTCCGGCTACGCCAAGGCCAAAGCCGGTATCAAGGGCATCATCCACTGCGACGAGGACCCGGTCAAATACGGCCTGACGCAGGACGACTTCAACAACATCTCGAACGAGTTGGACTGCATCGAGGACGACGGCTGGGCCGTGGTCGTCGCCGACGAATTGACCGCTGTCCGGGCCTTGCACGCCGTGTTCGACCGATGTTATACGCTGGAAATCCCGAAAGAGACGCGCAAGGCCGAAGGCCGAATCAGCACGTTCATGCGGCCCTTGCCCGGAGCGGCCCGAATGTATCCGGAAACGGACGTCCTGCCGGCATACGTCAGCACCGCGGAGTGGGATGCACTGCCACTGCCCAAGACGGCGGACGAACGCAAGGCCGATTACGAAAAACTGGGCCTTGCCTCCGACATGGCCGAACGCCTGGTGCGCTCGAACGAATGGGAACTTTTCGACCAGCTGGCCGGCAAAACCGAGGCCAAGACCTTGGCCTGGCTATTGTTGGAAGTCAAGCCGGCATTGCGCCGCGCCGGCGTCGACGTCAACCAGCCGGCCGAACGCGTCGCGGCCCTGCTTCAACTTTACTCGGAGGAAAAAATCACGCGCGCCGCCTTGCAAGACCTCTTCGCCTTGGCTTCAAAGGAGCCGCAAGCCGACCTCGAAAAAATGGTGCACACGGCCAAGCTGGCGCGCATCCGAGGTCCGGCACTCAAAAAACTGGCGGACGAGTGGGGCGGCAACTTCGGCGAAGTTATGAAGCGCTACCGCCTGCAAGTCGACGCGGGCGAGCTGAAAGGCCTGCTGGAAAAGAAGAAGTGACCGTGAAGAAGGGCGGTCCGGCCGTAGGCGTTGCCACGGAAGACTAATTAATCCATTTCCGGTAATGCAACAAGGCGATTTGAACATGGAAGACACGTCAGGATACGAAGAAGCACCCAGCGGCCCGGCCGCTATCCTCGAGGCCGTCAAGAAGTTCGGCATCGGCAAGCTCCTGCTGATCGTCATCGTGCTGGCCGCCGTCCTGTGGTTCTTCGTGCTGGCACCCAAGCCAGGCATCATCCGGGTCACCGTCGCCGAAATGGACAATCCGACGCAGAAACTCGACAACGTCCAAGTCGACATGACGCCTTCCGGCCAGAAGACCGTCACCAAGTTCACCACCAGCAGCGGGTCAGTCAGCTTCGATAACGTGCCATCCTTGACGGACATCACGCTGGACATCCTACCGCCATCCACCCACCGCATCGGCGAGGACGCGGAGACGTCGTTCAAACTGACATCCGGCGAGTCCAAATCCGTCAGCATCACCATGGCGCGCGAAGTCAGCCTTACAGTGGAAGCTTCGGTAGACAGCCTCTCGCTGGGCACGGAATGCAAAACCGCCTTGCCGGTCACGGTCAAGAACGACGGAGACGCCTCGTTCTCCGTCCAATTGCTGGGCGATGGCGCCCTCAAGGGGCTTTTGGAATCGGAAGCCAAGGCCGTGCCGGCCAAATCGTCCGCCACGTTCGACGTCGCCGTCACGGCACCTGCCAAGAAAGGCGCAGCCGCCGGAAAAATACGCGTGCAATACACGGATGCCTCCGACGCGTTCACCATCGAGGCGACCGAGCCGGAACAGCTCCGCGTCGGCCCCTCGTCGTTCTCCGACCGCGTCGAGCCGAACGAAGCCATCAAGAAGCAATTCACCATCGAGAACACCGCCCGCACGGCGGAAGCGCGCGACTTGAAAGCCGAATTGACCGGCGATTTTACCCAACTGGGCGCCACGGCCACGTTCTCTGACGAGTTGCCGCTGAAACCCAGGGAAAAGAAGATCCTCACCCTGGAATTGAACGCGCCGTCCAACCCGGGCCAGTCCGTCGGCGTACTTATCATCTCCTCGGCCTGCCAACGCCTCCAAGTCCCCCTGCAATTGGACGTCGAAGCGCCGCGCTCGTAAAGCGAGCGTCCACGGACGGAAGCGGGGGCCGAAACCCAATAAAGCCAAAGGCCGACTACATTCTGGATTGCCATGGCCGACGCCGCTATACCCATTTATCTCCACCCCGCCTTCTGGGCCGCCGTCTCTTTTTTGGCCGTGTTCCTTCTGACAGGTTTCGTTTTGTTGGACCGGCCGCGCAAGTGGTGGGTCCTGCTGGCCGCTGCGGGGGCATCCGTCATCCTGTTCGATTGGTTCGGACTCCTGGGCTTCACGTCGGCCTTGGGGCTCAAACTGTGGCGGCAGACCCAGGTGCTCAAAAGCAACGTCTCGCGCGGAAAAAAGAAGACGGCGTAGGCCCCGCTGGGCGCAAACAGGCAGGACCGTACAGGCCCGCACATCCATCCGGAAAATGGACCGGCATTGCTATAAACGTAAAAACCGTAAGCGTTGCACGCCATGGCGTACCTGGACCAGTTGCTGAACAAGGCAAAAATTGCCCCTACCGAGCCGGCTGCTCCGGCGGCCAGCCCCAGCCAAAAAGTCCTCATCGACTCGTACGGCGACGTCAAGATCTACCGCGACGGCCAAGAAACGGTCCCGGTGTACGAAATCGAATCGCCGCACCTTCGAGGAGAAGAGAAGAACCTCATCGAGGCCTTGATGGAAATCGCGCTGAACGTCATCACGGTCGAAGCGGGGGCCTTGACGGCGGAAGAAAAACGCCAGAAGTACTTCCAGCGCATCATCGAAATCATCGAACAGTCCCCCGAATTGAAGGTGCCGGTCAACGCCAAGGAATTCTACGCCAAAGCCGTCGTGCGCGAGATGGTGGGTTACGGCCTCATCGACCAACTGACGCAGGACGACCAACTGGAAGAAATCATGATCATCGGGCCCAACAAGCCCGTCTACGTGTACCACCGCAAGTACGACATGGTCAAAACGAACCTCATGTTCTACTCGGATTCGGACATCCGCAACTTAGCCGACCGAATCGCACGCGCCGTCAACCGCCGCATCGACCTGCAGACGCCGCTATTGGACGCCCGCCTGCCGGACGGCACGCGTGTCAACGCCACCATCCCGCCCATTTCGCTCGACGGCACCACCATCACGCTGCGCAAGTTCAAGAAAGACCCGCTCTCCGTCATCGACCTGGTGCAGTACAACACCATCTCATACGAAGCCGCGGCTTTTCTCTGGCTGTCCGCCGACGGCATGGGCGCGTTTCCGGCCAACGTGCTAGTCGCCGGCGGCACGGCTTCGGGAAAAACGACGTCCCTCAACATGCTGACCGGATTCGTCCCCAACAATGAACGCATCGTCACCATCGAAGACACGGCCGAATTGAACCTGCCGCTGGAACACTGGATCCGCATGGAAGTGCGCCCCCGCAGCATCGAAGGCAGCGGCGAAGTCAGCATGGACGACTTGGTCAAGAACAGCCTCCGCATGCGGCCGGACCGCATCATCGTGGGCGAAGTCCGTGGCGCCGAAGGGCACACCATGTTCGCCGCCATGAACACGGGCCACCGCGGCGTCATGGGCACGGTGCACGCCAACTCGGCCAAAGAGACGCTGGTCCGCCTCACGTCGCCGCCCATCGACGTGCCCTTGAGCATGATTTCGTCGCTCAACCTCATCGTCATGCAGAACCGCATCCACGACCGCCGCAAAGGCGCCATCCGCCGCATCACCGAAATCGCCGAACTGGTGCCGTCGGAAGAACTGCGCATGCCCACCCTGCAGGTCCTCTACCAATGGGACCCCATCGCCGACACGTTGCAATCCACCGGCATCCCGTCATTCTACCTCCAATTGCTTTCCCGCTACACGGGGCAGAACATGGACGATCTGAACAAGGAAATTCAGGCCCGCGCCGACGTCCTCAAGAAGCTGGCCGACCAGTCCAAACGGCACATCAACGACGTGTGCGGCGTGACCCAGAGGTACCTGGCGTCCCGCCGCCTCAAGGTGTAAACCATGGCCGTCAACCGGGAAACGTTGCAACGCATCAAAGCCGCCATCGAGCTGGAGCGCGAAGACGAAAGCGACGCCACGCTAGGCGGAAGCCTCGTCGAAACCGACCTGCAAAAAGTCATCGAACGGTTCAAGCCAGCCGAAACGAAAGCCGCCGACATCGCGGTCAAAAAGCCGTTGAACTTTGAAAAAGTCGCCTTTCCGGCACGTGGAATGCTAGGCGGCCTCGGTTCGGTCTACACCCGCCTCTCCGGCCTCATGCTCAAACTATCCAAGCTCTTCGCCCGCCTGCCCATGAGCGCCACCTTGGCGGCCAGTCTCACCGCGGCCGGCATGACCGTCGCGCCCGAGACGTACCTGGCCGCGTCCGTGACCGCAGGATTTCTCGTCGCAGCGCTGATTCTCGCACTGGTCAGCATCATCAGTTTGGCCATCAACGACCCCCTGCTCGCACTGGCCGCTCCCGTGTTGAGCATATCGGCGTTCTTTGCCGTGCTGATCGTGGCCATGAGCATGCCGGCCATGAAAGCCGCGTCGCGAGCCGCCGACGTCGACCGGACGCTGCCCTTCGCCCTGCGCCAGCTGTCCACGCAAGTCAAAGCCGGCGTGTCGTTCCACCGCGCCATGCAGTCCATCGCCACGTCCAACTACGGCCTCTTAAGCGAGGAGTTCACCCGCGTCGTATCCGACGTCAACCGCGGCGACACCATGGAAAACGCGCTTCTGAAACTGGCGAGGCGCAACCGCTCCAAAGGCCTGCGGCGAACCGTGACGCAGGTGCTGCGGTCGTTCAAGACCGGCGGCAACCTTTCCCGGATCATCACCGACATCGCCGAAGACGTCTCGTTCGAAGTCCGCATGAGCATCCGCGACTTCACCGAGAAACTCAACTTCATCAACGTCATCTACATCATGGTCGGCGTCGTCGCCCCCGTCACATTGGCCATTCTTTCGGCCATCCTCCAGATCCCCTTGTTTTCCGGCGGCATCCCGCCCAGCCTGATCTATCTTGCATTCGTCGGGATCCTCGGCGTCATGGTCGCCATACTTTGGATCACCAAACGCATGGAGCCTGCCGCATGGTAACCCTCGAAGAACAATGGAAGAGCCTCAAGAACTACTACAAAGCCACCGGATTCGACCTTCCTTTCGAACACTTCTGCGTGGCCATGTTCGGAGCGGCCCTGCTGATCGCAGGCACCTTGTTGGCGCTGCATTTGAGCGTGGCCATCGCCGCCGTCGCCTTCCTCACGGCCGTCAGCATGATCATCGCCATCCCCCTGTCGGTCCGCAACAACCGCATCGCGGCCATCGAGACAAACCTGCCCGACGCGCTCAAACACATGGCCTTGGTCCTCAAAGCCGGCGGCACGACCGAGACGGCCGTCGAGGAAGTGGCCAACGCCGACTACGGACCCATCAGCTCCGAACTGAAAAAATCGCTCGCCCAGATGCGGGAAGGCAAGAGCTTCGACGCCGTTCTGAACGAAGCGGCCGCCAACTCCGGCTCCTTGCTGTTCACCCGCACCGTCAACATCGTGCTCGACGCGAAAAAAGCCGGCGCGGGCCTGGCGGACATCATGTTCAGCATCGCCGAGGACGCCCGCGACGTGCTGCACATCAAGCGCGAACGCAAGTCCCGCACCACCATGCACGTGTTGTTCCTCTTCGTCTCCGGCGTGGTACTGGCACCGTTCATCTTCGGCTTCTCCGTCAGCATCGTGCACTACATCAACACCGGCATCTCCTCCGCGCTTCCCAACACGGCGTCGGCCAACAACTCGCTATGCACGCTGAACCTGGTGCTGACGCTGTTCATCATCGCACAGACGCTCATCGCGGCGTTGGCCATCGGCCTCATCCGCGAAGGCAAGTTCACCAAGTACCTGCTGTACGCTCCGTTCCTCGTCCTGGGTGCCCTTATTATATTCGAAGTGGGTAAGTTTGCCAGCACGGCCATCGTCGGCGGCAACATCATCGCGTGCGGATGAAAGAAGGAAAACGGACCCGGAAGAAAAAAAACAAAGGCGGAAAAGTCGTGGAAAGGAAAACGGAAACTGGAAAAAAAGCACGAAATTCGGCAAAAGGACGCCGCGCCCAGACCGCCATCGAATACGTCATGATGATCAGTGCCACGGTCGTATTCATCACCCTCACCGCATTCTTCATCAAAACGAGGGTCATCGCGCCATGAACGAAAAACGCGGACAAAATACCTTCGAATACATCCTCATCCTCACGGCCGCCATCATGCTGGTGGCCTTGACGACGTACTTCCTGATGAACGGAATCTTCGCGCCCCAGAGCGAGAAGTTGGATAACCAGAGCGCGCAAATCAAAGACTTCAAGAAACAACTCCAAGACCAAGGCGGAAGCGGCGCGCCGGGCGCCTCCGTCAGCCCGCAGCCGCCCCCATGACCTGCCGCGGAAAGGCCGCCCAAAGCTTTTAAAACCGGCCTCCGTTAGCTTTTCATCCTAATCATAGGAACACAGGAGGGAAAAACTTCATGAAACGCGGTCAAGGAACTTTTGAATACGTCCTGCTGCTGGGCGGCGTGCTGCTCATCGTCGTGCTGGCCATCGTCGTGCTCCAGAACACGGCACAACAGAGTTTCCAAGGCACCGGGCAACAACAGTGTAGTGCCCGCCTGCTGACGGAACTGACGTGCCAGAACAGCAACCCCAGCGACGCCAACCGCTGGAACGAATGCTCCCAGGTCAACGCCACGACGTACCCCTGCGCACCCGTGGTTGGCCCCGTCGCCCCATGCGCCGGAGTGGCTCCCGCAACCGGCATGGCGTACTGCGGTACCAAGCCCTTGAGCGGCTAAGGAACAACCCTTAGCCCCATTTTTTTCTTTTTCTTCCCTTTTCTTTTCCGATTTTTTTCTTTACCCAGCGTCAAGCCTACGTGGGAAAAACGTAACGGGAAGAAGCCAAGGCTTAGAACGGCACGACGATTCCTTTTTGCTTCAACGCGTCCCGGAACTCACCCATGATTGCATCCAGGCCGGACTGCGTCTTGGACTCGAAACGCAGCGAAATCTTGGCTTCCGAATTCGACGCGCGCACCAGTCCCCAGCCATCGGAAAACAAGACTTTCGCGCCGTCAAGCTGAAGCACCTCGTGTCGGGCCTTGAAACCGTCGGCGAGCTGCCGGACTACGTCGAACTTGCGCTCGTCCGGTACGTCCAGGCGATACTCGCGCGACGAGACGTATTTCGGCAATGAGGCGACTTGGTTGGACAGCGCGCCGGATTCGCGGATGATTTCCAGCACCTGGCGCGCCGCGTACAGCGACTCGGACAGCCACGGCTGCGCGCCGTCCAGGAAGAAAAAGTGCCCGGACATCTCGCCGGCCAACCTGGCGTCCTTCGAAAAGAGCACGTCTTCGATGAGCGTGCGGCCCGTGGGCGACCACACCGCGGTTCCGCCCAACGCCTTGATTTCATCTTCCACGGCCTGCGAGCACTTGATTTCCACGATGACGCGCTCGGACGGATTGCGTGCAAGGAAGCGTCGGGAAAAAAGGACGAGCAGTTGGTCCGGCGCCACGATGCGGCCTTTTTCGTCCACGGCACCCACGCGGTCACCGTCGCCGTCGAACATCAGACCCACGTGCGCCCGATGCGTCAGGACCGCGGCTGACAAGTCCGTATAGTTGTCCGGGTCCGCTGGGTCCGGCAAATGCACGGCAAACGGCTTGGACGCGTCGCAGTGCAGTTCGATCACGTCAACGCCCAAGGAGCGGAACAAAACGGGAGCGAAGAGCGACGAGACGCCGTTGCCGCAGTCCAGCACAACCCGGATGCCGGATAAATCCGGCGCGCCTTGACGCAAAGCATCCAGGTATACGGCGCGGATGTCGCGCGATTCAAGAGTGCCAGCGCCGGAGGAAAAACGGTCCTGGATGGCCAGATCGCGCACGCGCCGCACATGCTCGCCGCCGGCGCTCTTGCCGTCGTACGTGAACTTGACGCCGTTGTACTTCGGCGGGTTGTGCGACGCCGTGATGGCCGCCCCGCCGGTGGTCTTGAGGAAAGAATTGGCAAAGTAGATTTCCGGAGTGGTGCACACGCCGATGTCCGTCACGTCGCAACCCACGGCCTGCAGGCCTCGGATGAATGCGTCGGCATAGGCCGGGGAAGACGGGCGGTTGTCGCGTCCCACCACGCAGGAAGATTTCGAGCCGGAGCGTTCCTGAAGGTATGAACCGAAGGCCTGGCCAATGCGAAAATATACGGAGTCGTCCAGGTCCTGGCCCACGTAGCCGCGCACGTCGTACTCGCGGAAGATGCCCGGCGGAACCGCAGGGGGGAGCGACCCCCCTTCAGTTTCACGGTTATCACAAATCCGGATGGATTTGTGTGAGCCACACAATTTCCCGCTGGAAATTGTGCTGTCCTCCGGATTCCCCCCCAACGAGCGCGGTGAATTGGATTGTGGATTTACTCGAATTTCAGGCATCCGCGAACCACTGCATCAGAGCTCAATGAAGCATGCGGCCAAATCTTGGACCCGGCCAATACGCGCGCACCGCCTTCCAAGCGTACGCCTTCACCCAGCATGCACTGCTTTTCCACGCGGCCGTTCTCGCCCAACTGCACGCCCTGGTCCAAAATGGAGTCCTCGACCCACGCCTTGACGCCGACTTGCACGCCGTCGTACAGGATGCTGCGGATGACCGTGGCGCCGGCGTCCACCCGGACGCCCGGTCCAAGGACGGAAAAAGGTCCTACGGTCGCACCGGCGGCGACCTGGCAACCGGAACCGAGGATGACCGGCGGCACCAGCCTGGCCGCAGGGTCGACCGTCGCGGACGGGTCGACTACGGTGCCAATCTGGCGGTGCTCCATCACGCGCATGTGCGTGTCCAAGTAGCTTTCGACGGAATTGGTGTCGCCCCACACGCCGGAAAAAGCGAAGCCGTACAAAGGCAGGTTTTGGTAGAAATGGTGCCATAAGTCGCCGATGCGGTCGGCCTTGCCGGCCTTGTCTTTGGCCCACTGCACGAATTCCGGCAGGCTCTTGCGCAGGAACGACTCGCTAAGGATGTAAACGGCAGTGGACGCCTGGCGCGAAAGCGCCTCCTTCACGGAGGGTTTTTCCTGGAACGCCACGATTCGGCCTTCCGTGTCCGTCTTGGTCACGCCGTACTGTTCGACCAGCCGCGGGTTTGCCAATTCGTACAATGCCAAGGTAGCGGCGGCTTGCTTTTGGCGGTGGTACGTCAACATACGGTCCAAATCAAGGCCGTAGACCGTGTTGTCGCCGCCGATGACGAAGCTCTCCTCGGGCCCCAATTCCTGGACCAGCTGGTACAACGCGCCCACGGCGCCAGGCTTGTCCAAGTCGCTTTCCGAGTGTTCGTAATGGTACTCCATGTCCACGCCGAACTCCGAGCCGTCGCCGAATGCCTCCTCGATGGATTCCTGGTTCTTGTTGAGCGACACGACGACCTTGCTGACGTTGGCCGACTCCACCATGTGCAGCAAGTGGGCCAGCACGGGCTCGCCGGCGACGCTGACTTGCGCCTTGGGAATACGCAGGGTCAATGGTTGCAACCGGGAGCCGTAGCCGCCGGCCAAGATAATCGCACGCATGAAAAATCACGATTCACGATTTCCATAAGGGGATTCGAATCCGGCTGCCCAAAAGCGGCAAAGCGGCCATTAAGGCCCATTGCCGCATCAAAGCATCCGGAAAGGAATTGGGCCGAAAATCGCATAAAAACGTTTGGAACCGGTACGGAAAGGTTCAACAACATCGCTTGGAATTGGACAGGATCGAGAGCAAAACCCAGCATTTAAATATGTAACTACTTAAAAGTTATAACCATGGCAGATGATCATGGTCACGGCGGAAGCCACGACGCCGGACACGGCGGTTCTCACGGACACGGAGGCCATGCCAAAGGCGGAAGCCATGGCGGCGTGGGCCGGCGCGAACCGCTCATCTTCATGCTCCTATTGGGCGGCATGCTTCTGATTCCCGTCGCCTTGCTGTTCGTATTCAAACTGCCGCTGGCCCTGGCCGTCAGCATCGTCCTGGTCCTGTTGGCCGCCGCGGTGCTCGCGCCGCGAATCCAGGAAGTCAAGGAGTACGAACGCGGCGTGCAATTCGACTTCGGCCGCTACAAAAAGACCTTGACGCCGGGATGGTATTGGATCCTGCCGCTGTTCCAGAAAGTCGAACTGGTCGACATGCGCACCCAGACCATCGACATCCCGCCGCAGGAAGTCATCACCAAAGAAGACATCGCTATTACCATCGACGCCATCGCGTACTACCGCATCGTAGATCCCAAGAAGGCCATCGTGGAAGTCAAGGACGTCCGCGGACCGCTGGAACACGTCCTGCACGGCGAAATCACCACCCAAATCGGCAAGATTCCGCTCCAGGACGTACTGGAAAAACTCGACGAAATCAACCAGCACCTGCACCACCAACTCCAACTGGTCGAACAGGACTGGGGCATCCATGTGTCCAACGTCGAAATCACGCACGTCAAGCTGCCCTCCGAACTGGAAGCGGCGTTCCGCAAGAAGCAGGAAGCACTCGAATACAAGGAAAAGCTCGAAACCGAAAGCCGCGCCAGAAGCGTCGCCCTGCGCATCCTCACCGAAGCGACCGAAGCCATGGGCGAGCGGACGATGACCTACCTCTACATGGAGACGCTCAAGCGCGTCGCCGACGGCCGCGCCTCCAAAATCATCCTCCCCATGGAACTGACCCAGTTGGCCCACGCCTTAAGCGCGCAGGTCAAAGCCCAAGGCGGGCAGGTGGATGAAGAAAAACTCGCCGCGAGCCTGGTCGGCGCATACCTGAAAACCCAAAAACAGGCCGCCACGACGACCAAGACCACCCGCGTCCAAGTCGACGCCGAAACGGAAAAACCCGGCCGCGCACCCCAAGCCGGCTAAGCGGGCAAGCCTGCGGGCCGAAGCTGCCAGCCCGGAAATAGAACGTTTTTATAGGGCCGCGGACCCAAGACTAAACTTATGGAACCGATTTCCAAGACCCCTAAAGAGGCGTATGTCGAAGGACGCCTGGTGGGACTCAACGAACTGGTCAGCCTACTGAAAGACGCGTTGGACGAACAAGGCGACCACCGCGACGGCATCACGAAGAGCATCGTGCAGCATATCTACAGCGAGACCAACTCCATCCTGGACGACGTCCACGGCCAACACCCCGTCGCCGTCGCCAACGTCCTGCAGAAACAACAGGACACGCTGGAAACCACCAGCAAAAAGGCCTTGAGCACCATGGAAAGAAAGACGCCGGAGGAAGCCGCGCCGCAAGTCCGAAAAAGCGTCGACGCCGCCGACGAACTCATGAAGAAACTCATGGCGCTCCGCGAACAGGAAGCCGCCGCCAAATAACCCGAAAACCCCAGAAACGCGGCAGACGTATTAGCGCCGCCCCGATATTGCGTTGACAAAAGACGACGAGAAGTGACACCGCCCATGAATGAACCTAATTTCGCCACCCCCGGCCAACAACTGGCCGTCGTAGAAGAATTCGAACCGGCCAACGGCTGCTTCGAAGAAGACGGCAAAGTCTTCGCCGCCGTCATGGGCAACGCCAAAACGGAAGCCCACCAGGCATCGGTGAGCAACCCCAAAGCCATCGACCACCTCCAGCGCGGCGACCTGGTCGTCGCCGTGGTCCGCGACGTGTACGATTCCATCGCCCTGCTGGAATTCCAACCCCTCAAACCCCGCGCCGCTTTCAGCACGTACAGCTACATCCGCATCGCCAACGTGCAACGCGGCTACACCGAATCGTTCCGCGACGTCTTCCGCATCGGCGACTTCGTCAAGGCGAAAATCCAAGAAGTGAAGCCCTTGGGCATCTACCTGACCATGGCCGAACCCGGCCTCGGCGTCATCCGCGCATTCTGCGCATCTTGCCGCAAGGAAATCCAGCCCAACGATTCAGGCATCGACATCCAATGCCGCAGCTGCGGCCGCCGCCAAAACCGCAAACTGGCCAACGCCACGAACGCCCCCCGGCCGCCGCGCCGCGACTTTAGCCGCGACCGCCGCCCGCCCCGCTCCAACAGGTGATAACTGAATGAAAATCTTGGAAGAAGAAAAGAACAACCTGAAAATCCTCATGGAAGGCATGGATATCGGCGCCGCCCAGGCCCTGGCCGAACAACTGCTGGAGAACAAGGACATCACCTTCGCCGCCGCCATCTACGACCACCCCACCAAGCGCAACCCCGTTTTGCACGTGAAAGGCAAGAACCCCAAGAAGGAAGTGCTCAAGGCGTTGGAAGCGCTGCAGGAGGAGTCGCATGCATTCGAGGAAGCCCTCCGCAAAGCCGAGTGAGCTTGCCCGAAAATACCTGCCGCCGGCCGCCCTCCTGCTATTCGTCGCACTCTTCGGCCTGACGCAGAACGCCTTCTTCGCCCTCGCGGCCATCATCAGCCTGGCGTACCTTCTGTACGCCGAATTCAAGCACACCCAGGACTGGAAGGAACTGCTCACCAGTTTTGCCATCGCGTTGGGCGCCTGGATCGCCTTGAGCCTCCTTCTGAACACCACCTCGCCCATCAACATCATCACGTCCTGCAGCATGCTGCCGGATTTCGAGCGCGGCGACTTGATTTTCCTGCAAGGCGCCGACTCCGTCACGCCCACGCTGTCGACGCCGTTGCGCCTGCAATCCGCCCAATACCTCCCCGCCGAAGTGACGGTCCAAGGTCAGACCGTCGCCCGCATCTATCAGCCCACCGCGGACGGACAAGCCGCATTCCAACCGCGGTTCTCCACGTGCGCCCGGCAGCCGCTGGACAAAAGCAAAACGGCCCAGGACCAAGTATGCCTCAAATCCATCGGCGTCCAAGGGACGGACGTTTCCATCCTCGCATCGCCGGACGTCGTGGTCTTCGACTCGAACACATCCGCCGGCCTCATCATCCACCGCGCCTTTTCCGTACTGAACGCCTCGGACGGACCCTTCCTTCTGACCAAAGGCGACAACAACAACTTCCTCGACCAGCAAAGCGGATTCCAACTGATTCCGTACCGCACCGCCGGACGCGTCCTGCTCAACCTGCCCCTGTTAGGCGCGCTGACGTTGCGCGACGGCTCCCTGCAATGGATTACCGAAAACGACATTCCCGTCAAAGGCAAAGTCTTACTCCGCATCCCCTACATCGGCTACATCAAGCTATTGCTTTTCCTGCAGATCCAAGCGCCGGCCGGATGCGACAGCGTGCTGGAGAAACCGGCGTAAAGGACCGCGCCCCCAAAGCCGACTAAAGAAGTTTCAATTCTTCCGCCAACGCGTGCGTGCTCCAGACGCGGATGCGCGGCTGCCTGAAGTGACGGTCGTGCGTCCAGATATCCGCACCCACGGACAGAGCGCAGGCGATGTAGACCTGGTCCTTTTCGTCCGCAATCAGATGTTCGGACGGAGTACGATAGGGTTCCAGCTCTTCCAATTCGACGAATTTAATGCGTCGGAGGAAACGGCTGACCATTTGCTTCACGTCATCAGGGCTTTCACGGCTACGCTGGCATAATTCGGAAAAGTACTTGAAAAATTCATCCAACAGGAAGGAAGGCGCGTACAACTCCAAGTCCCGGTTGAACAATATCCGGCGGGTGAGTCCGTCACGCAAAAAAGCCGAGTACAGGACGTTGGCGTCAACGACGAGCTTCACGTTTGGCCTCCTTCCATCGTTTCGCCATACCCGCGTCAACCTTGGCGGCCAATTCCTCGACATCCCTTTCCGTCAACTGGCTTTTCGACGCCAGACGGTCGGTCGTCTCAAGGTCATCCAATTGTTGCTGGATGATGGCGCGAACCTGGCTGGACCAACGGATTTCAGGATGCTTGTCCATCCGCCGCTTCAATTCAGGCGGCACGGACAACGTCAAACTTACCATACACGTTCACCAACGTAATAATTACGTTTAAATTTTAAAAGCATGCCGGTTTGGAGATCGTAAACCCAGATTGTCCGAAAATCCCTCGACTTCCACAATTAGGTTAATAATGTTTTAGTCACAATACCAAACCCCTATGCACTTCGCGGTCAAGGATGCCAAGTTCTTCAAGTCGTGCGTCGACGCCATCGCCAATTTGGTTGACGAAGGCGCATTCGAGGCGACCAAGGACGGCCTCCATTTGCGCACCATGGACCCCTCGCAGATCGCCATGGTGGACTTCAAACTGCCGGTTTCGGCGTTGCAGAAGATGGACGTGGACGGAAAAGCATCCGTCAGCGTCAACCTGGCCGATTTTTCCAAGGTCTTGGCCCGAACGCGCTCGGACGAGAGCCTGGAAGTGATGCTGGACGAAAAGGAATCCAAACTCCACCTGACTTTTTCTGGCGACTCAAAACGAGTCTTCAAGATGCCGCTTTTGGAATCCGCCGCGGCCATGCCGAAAGAACCCAACGTGCCTTTCAACGCCACCGTCAAAATGAAAGGCGGAGCGCTCAAAGCCATGCTGCAGGACGCCGGCCTGCTGTCGTCGCACGTCGTGTTCAGCATCGACGAGTCCGGAATGACGCTGGAGGCCAAAGGCGATTCAGGTGACCTGCGCTCGGAAACCACGAAGGATTCCGGAATCCTGGCCGCCATCACCGCCAAAGGCAATAGCCGCGCCATGTTCCCCTATGAATACCTCAACGACATCGCCAAGGCCTGCCCCGATGACGCCGCGTTGGAGCTGAACCTCAAGTCGGACGCGCCGGTCAAGATTGCGTACCAAATCGGCGACGCCCAACTGACCTATTATTTGGCCCCCCGCGTCGAAAATGAGTAAGCGTCACAGGCAAGGCAAACAGCCAAAAACTCATCGCTCCTAGCGGATAGCATGAAAATTCTCCCGTTCGTCATGCCGGGATTCCCCTCTATCGGGGACTCGCGTGACGTCTTCCGCTTCCTCCAGACGCAGCCAGACGTCATCATCGAAACGGCCTTGCCAACGCTGGCGCCGACAGGTTCGGCCCTGGTGCAGAAAGTTCGCAAAATCGTCAACCGCGCAGGCATCAAACCGGACGACGTGATGGCCACCTTCCGCAAGGATCGCAAAACCCAGAAAGCCATGCTCATGCTGCACGCAGAGCCAGAAGGCCACGATTTGAGCCAAATCCGCACCGCTTTTGACTACGCCATCGCGCCGTTTGACGCGCCGGCCATCGCCAGGCTCAACACCCTCGCCGGGTCCAAGACGGACGCCCCGTTCACGCAGTTCGGCGGCCAAGTCGCACCCGACGACGAACAGATGGAGGCCAAGGTCAAGGCCAGCGAAGGATTCATCTACCTCACCGTCGCACCCCAGCGCGAAGGCGACTTGTTTTCGGAGGAAAAAATCAAGACCGCCATTGAAAAAATCAAGACCGTCAAGGACATCGAAGTCTTCTGCGGATTCGGCGTCAAGACTTCTGACGACGTCCGCATGCTCAAAAGCGCCGGCGCCGACGGCGTGTTCCTGGGAGCCGAAGCGTTGCACGCCCAAGAAAAAGGACTCACAACGTTCAAGCCATTCTGGCAAACCATGCAGGCGGCGGCCGAAGGATAGAAAAGCCCGAAAGGAGTCAACCAATCGATGAAGATCCAATCCGTCAACCCCTACACCAACGCGGTCAACGCCGAAATCGACGCGCAGACGTCCGCGCAGGCCCTCGATACCTGCACGTCGTCGCACCGCGCGTTTGCCGAGTGGAGGAAAACCGACATCCACCAGCGCGGCGAACACCTCACGCGCCTGGCCGCCGTCCTCCGCAAGAACAAAGACGAATACGCCCGCCTCATCGCTATCGAAATGGGAAAGCCAATCACCCAAGCGCGGAGCGAAGTCGAGAAATGCGCCTGGACAGCAGAAGTATACGCGCAGAGCGCGCCGACATGGCTCGAAGATGAATCGGTCGAAGCCGACGGACTCAAACATTACGTCCGCTACGAACCGCTCGGTCCCGTCCTGGGCGTCATGCCGTGGAATTTTCCGTTCTGGCAGGCCATCCGCTATGCCGTTCCCGCCCTCGCTGCGGGCAACACGACGGTATTGCGCCACTCCAACACCGTGCCCTTGTGCGCCCAGGCCATCGGACGCGCGTTCGACGAAGCCGGCTTTCCCAAAGGCGCCTTCGGAGTCATCCTTACGGACCATGACGCCGTTGCCGAACTCATCGCAAGCCCCGCCATCGCCGCCGTTTCGTTCACCGGCAGTGAAAGCGCGGGTAAACACGTCGCCAAGCTTGCCGCAGGCGCGTTGAAGAAGTGCGTGCTGGAATTGGGCGGTTCGGACGCCTTCATCGTGCTGGACGACGCCGACGTCGACAAGGCCGCCAAAAACGCCGCGCAGGCACGCACCATCAATTCGGGCCAAAGCTGCATGTGCGCCAAGCGGTTCATCGTGTCGGAAAAGATCATGCCGGACTTCGCCGAAAAATTCACCAACGTCATGCAGTCATTGATCGTAGGCGACCCGCTGGACGACCAGACGCAAATCGGACCGCTTTGCAACGCCAAACAGCGCGACGAAGTCGAAAGCCAGACGCAGGATGCCAACGCCAAAGGTGCGCGGGTGCTCTGCGGCGGCAAACGCAAGGAACCCGGATTCTTTTACGAACCCACCGTCCTATCGGGCGCCACCGGCGCCATGCGCGTCTGGACCGAGGAAGTCTTCGGACCCGTCGCGCCGCTGTTCGCCGCCCACTACCTGGAACAGGCCGTCCAAGTGGCCAATAACAGCGAGTACGGCCTGGATGCGTCGGTGTGGACGGATTCCATCGCAACGGGAGAAGCCGTCGCCCGCCAATTGGAATGCGGCGTGGTCTTCATCAATGGTACCGTCAAGTCCGACCCGCGCATGCCCTGCGGCGGCATCAAGAAATCCGGGATCGGCCGCGAGTTGGGCAAGTGGGGCCTGCGCGAGTTCTGTAACGTCAAGAGCATCAACGCGTACAACCCGTGACGAAAGCCAAGCGGATAAAGACCATGCGTAAAGAAGAACCGGAACCATTCCACGCCCAGACGCGGGCATTGGCAGGGTTGGTGGAAACGCACCTGGCGCGAAGATACCGGGAAAACATGACGTGGGCGCAGTTGCACGCCCAACTAGCCAGACACGAAAACGCCCAATTAAAGCAACGGTACGGCGATTTTCTTGAAACGGTAAAACACGCCGATCGGACGCGGTTCAAAGACAGGACCGATCCATACCATTACCAGAAAAACGCCCTCGCCTACCTGTTGGGAATGAAGGAATCGTCGTTTGAAATCGACAACCAGGGCAAAGTCTGCCGCAAAACCATACGCGCCGCCAAGAAATGACTCGGCGAAAAAAGGCCCGCGGGTTGCATTCCACACACCGAAAAAATCGAAGAAGAACAAGCGGACAGAAACGGAAAAAGAAAAAGGACCCGAAAAACAGCCGAGCAGTACACGGCACAGACCATCCGGTACGTCGCTCGCCCGTTTTTTCTAACCGTCGTCCGCACATGCCGCCGTCACCTTTTTCAACCGCCTCCGCATAGACTCATTCATGCGCACCGAATCCGACTTCTTAGGTCCCGTGCAGGTGCCCGACAACGCCTATTACGGTGGATTCACCGTCCGAGCGGCCAAGAACTTCCAACTCTCACCCAACCGCGCGCCGCCGCACCTGATTCACGCCATCCTGCTGATCAAGAAAGCCTCCGCCTTGGCCAACCGCGAACAGGGCCTGCTGGACTCCATGAAAGCCGACGCCATCCTCACGGCCGCCGACGAAGCGCTTTCCGGAAAATTCGACGACCAGTTCATCCTCGACGCGTTCCAGGCCGGCGCCGGCACGCCGTACAACATGAACGCCAACGAAGTGCTGGCCAACCGTGCGACCGAGCTGTTGGGCGGACGCAAAGGCCAATACCTCGTGCATCCGAACAACCACGTCAACATGAGCCAGTCCTCCAACGACGTCATCCCCACCGCCGTGCGCTTGGCCTGCCTGCTGGGCCTGCCCGCTCTTGAAAAAAACCTCGAAAATCTCGAAACCGCATTATCCAAGAAAGCCAAATCGTTCGACAAACTGGTCAAGCCGGCCCGCACCCACCTGCAAGACGCCGTACCCATTACGCTGGGCCAAGAATTCCAGTCCTATGCCTCGGCCCTACGCCGCAGCCAAAAACACCTCCATGCCGCAGCCGATGCACTCAAGGAAATCCACCTGGGCGGTACCGCGGCCGGAACCGGCATCAACACCACGCCAGACTACCGCGCCATCGTCGCCAAACACCTCGCCAAAGTCTCCGGCATGGCCTTGCGGCCCACGGAAGACGCCGTCGAACTCACCCAGAACCACAACGACTTCCTCCATTTCAGCCAAAGCCTCTCCTTGATCGCCACGGACATCTGCCGCATCAGCGTCAACCTCAAGCTGCTCTCATCAGGACCCAAGACGGGCCTTGGCGAAATCATGCTACCGGACGTCGAGCCCGGATCCTCCATCATGCCCGGCAAAGTCAACCCATCCATTCCCGAAGCTGCCGAAATGGCCAGCATGCACGTATTGGGCGCCATGCATGCCGTCGAGCTATCCTGCATCAACACCCAATTGGACCTCAACACCAACACGCCGCTAATCGCGCACGAACTGCTCACATCCATGGACGTGTTGTCCAACGCGCTGGCCATGCTCACGCGCGACTGCGTGTCCAGCATCCGCGCCAACCCCAAACAACTGCAGAAATACGTCGACGACAGCACCATCGTAGCCACGGCGTTGAACCCCATCCTGGGCTACAGCCAAGTCAGCAAATTGGTCCAGGAATCCGTCAAATCAGGCAAACCCATCCGCCAACTGGTGCTGGAACGCAGGCTCCTGCCGCCAAAAGAACTGGACCGCGTGCTGGACCCGGCTTCGCTGACGCGACCCAACATCAAGGCCAAGAAAACCGGAAAGAAGTAGAACCGCACGCTTGAATCCATGCTCATGGCGACGCAACGCCAAACCAGAACCCCCCGCGTCCTCATCAGCCCCCTGGCCGTTGATGAACCCCAAACCCCGCCAACCAGTGAAACAACGCAGAACCGGTTGGAAAAAGCCGGCTCCGCCGCCATCCTGGCCATCTTTTTGATCAGCATCCTCTTGCTGCTGCTCAGCCGCCTCGGCGTCCGCGTTTGAATGCCAAAAAGGAGACCAAACACAATAGCGGAACTTGGCGATGTGGGTGGAAGCCCCATCGCTTTCGCGCTTACCGGCCAAACCGTCCGCGGTTTATTATAATACCTTGGACATACAACTACGCACCCCCTACAAGGGGCAAGGAAGGCAGATTCCGTGTACCAGTTAGAAGCACCTTTTTCGCCCACCGGCGACCAGCCGGCGGCCATTGAAAAACTCATCCGCAACGTCCAGGCCGGGCCCTGCCGGCAGACCCTGCTGGGTGCCACCGGAACGGGAAAGACCTACACGGTTTCCAACGTCATCGCCCAAACGGGACGGCCTGCGCTAATCGTCTCGCACAACAAAACGCTGGCCGCGCAGCTGTACAACGAGTTCAAAGAGTTCTTCCCGCACAACAACGTCGGCTACTTCGTCTCGTACTTCGACTACTACCAACCGGAAAGCTACCTGCCGGCGCAGGACTTGTACATCGAAAAAGACACCAAGCGCAACGAGACCATCGAACAGATGCGACTGGAATCCACCGCCCACCTACGGTCTGACCGCCACGCCGTCATCATCGCCACCGTCTCATGCATCTACGGCCTCGGCTCGCCGGCGGACTTTGAAGGCCTCTCGCTGCGGCTTCACGCCGGCCAAGAACTCAACCGCCAACAATTGCTCCGCCAACTCATTGCCAGCCAGTACCAACGCACCGATGAGCCCCGCAAAGGCGCCTTCCGGGTAAAAGGTGACACCGTCGACGTGTTTCCCGGATACGGCGAGAACGCCTACCGCCTCCGGTTATACGGCAACGCGTTGGAAAAAATCACGCTGGTGCACGGCGTCAGCGGCCAGAAGATCCGCGACCTGCAAAACGCCGTGCTGTTTCCCGCCAAACACTTCGTCACGCCTCCTGAAAAGACGGCCCGCGCGCTTGAAACCATCCGGGCCGAATTGGACGCCCGCCTGCCTGAACTGGGCGACTTGGAACGCCACCGCTTGCAACAGCGCACCGAATACGATTTGGAACAGATCAAGGAACTCGGCTATTGTAGCGGTATCGAGAACTACTCCCGCCACTTCGACGGCCGCCTGCCCGGCACTCCGCCGTCCTGCCTCATGGACTTCTTCCCAAAAGACTTCCTCCTGATCATCGACGAATCCCACGTCACGCTGCCGCAGTTGCATGCCATGTACAAAGGCGATTTTGCGCGCAAGAAGAACCTCATCGACTACGGATTCCGCCTCCCTTCCGCTTTCGACAACCGTCCCTTGAAGTTTGAAGAATTCGAAAAATACATGGACAACACCGTCTTCGTCTCGGCCACGCCCGGCGTCTGGGAGCGCCAACAAGGCCCCATCGTCGAGCAATTCATCCGGCCCACCGGCATCGTCGATCCGCAGATTACCGTCCTGCCGGCGAAAGATCAAATCCAAGACGTGCAGAAGCACATCGCGCAAACCACCAAAGCCGGACACCGCAGCCTCATCACCGTGTTGACCAAGCGCTTCGCCGAAGACCTCACCGAATACCTCGACGGAAAAGGCGTCAAGGTCCGCTACCTGCATTCGGAAGTGGAGAACCTGGAGCGAACCGAAATCCTCCGCCAACTCCGCCTCGGTGAATTCGACTGCCTCGTGGGCATCAATTTGCTGCGGGAGGGACTTGACCTGCCCGAAGTCGCGTTGGTGGCCATCCTGGACGCGGACAAGGAAGGCTTTTTGCGGGCCGAACGCTCGCTCATCCAGACCATCGGCCGCGCATGCCGGAACACCGAAAGCCAAGTCATCATGTACGCCGACCGCATGACCGACTCGATGAAGAACGCCATCGACGAGACGAACCGCCGCCGGTTACGCCAAATGGCCTATAATGCCGCCCACCACATCACGCCGAAGACCATCCAGAAGAAAATCGCGCAAGGCGCCGCCGAACTGCAGGACATCGCCACCATTCCAAAGAAGCAACTTCGTGAAAAAATCGTCAACACGGAGGCCGAGATGCACAAGGCGGCCGAACAGCTGGACTTCGAAAAAGCCATTTCCTTGCGCAACCAACTGCGCGCATTGCAGAAACAACACGCGCAAAAGAAACGCGAAAAATAAAACCAAGAAAACAAAGCGAAAAAAGAAATCCGAAGCCGAAACAGCAAAGGAAAACGGAAAAAAAGCAACGAATAAAGAGGAACGGAAATGACCAACTCCATCATCGTCAAAGGCGCACGCGAACACAACCTCAAGAATATCGACGTGACGCTGCCGAAAGATAAGCTGGTCGTCATCACCGGCCTATCAGGCTCCGGCAAATCGTCCCTCGCGTTCGACACGATTTACGCCGAAGGACAGCGCCGCTACGTCGAAAGCCTCTCGGCCTACGCCCGCCAATTCCTAGGCCTCATGGAAAAACCCGACGTCGACTCCATCTCCGGCCTATCGCCTGCCATCGCCATCGAGCAGAAAAGCGTGTCCAAGAACCCCCGCTCCACCGTCGGCACCGTCACCGAAATCTACGATTACTTGCGCTTGTTGTACGCCCGCGTCGGCACCGCCCACTGCCCCAAATGCGGACAAATCATCGAAGGCCAATCCGCGCAACGCATCACCGAGACCCTGCTACAGGAAACCGGCGAAATCGCCATCCTGGCGCCCGTCGTCCGCGAGAAGAAAGGAACGTACGAATACGTCTTCGCCGATTTGAAGAAACAGGGATTTTCCATGGCCCGCGTCGACGGAAAACCCCTCGACTTGGACGACGCCGATTCCGTCCGCCTCCAGAAATACGAACGGCACAGCATCGAGGCCGTCGTGGACCGCTTCGCGCCCGGAGAACTCGAACGCGTCCGCCTGCAGGACGCCGTCGAAGCCGCGCTCAAGGCCGGACAAGGCCAGATCATCGCCGTGGTCAGTGGAAACGACAAGCTCTTCTCGCAACGCAACGCCTGCGCCGACTGCGGCACGTCTTTGGAACAGGTCGAGCCGCGCATGTTCTCGTTCAACAGCCCCTTTGGCGCCTGCAAAGAATGCAACGGGTTGGGTGAAAAGAAGGAATTCGACGCAGACCTCGTCATACCCGACGACTCATTGGGCCTCAACGACGGCGCCGTGCGGCCCTGGCGCGGCATGTTCAAGAACTACCGCCTCCAGTCCGCTGAAGTGCTGGGCAAGAAACTGGGCTTCTCCCTTGACACGCCCTGGAAGAAGCTGGACGCCAAACAAAAACAGGCCATCCTCTACGGCAGCGACCAGACCTTGCAATTCCGGTTCCACTCGGCAAGCTCCGACTCCGAATGGCGCCACTCCGGCGTCTTTGAAGGCGTGTTGCCGCAACTGCAACGCCAGTACGCCTCGGCCGAGAACGACAGCCGCCGCGAAGACTTGGAGCAATACATGCGCGCCTCCCCGTGCCCCGGCTGCAAGGGCCGCCGACTGCGGCCGGAATCCCTGGCCGTCAAAATCCAAAGCCAGGACATCATCCAACTGTGCGACCGGTCCGTCGAGCAGCTCCGCGCCTTCTTCAAGACGGTCAAACTGGATAACCGCCAAAGCCAGATTGCCAAGCAGGTACTCAAGGAAATCAACGCCCGCCTCGAATTTTTGCACAACGTCGGCCTGGACTACCTAACCTTATCCCGCTCTGCAGTTACCTTGAGTGGGGGCGAAGGCCAGCGCATCCGACTTGCGACGCAAATCGGCTCCAACCTCACCGGCGTCCTCTACGTGCTGGATGAACCCAGCATCGGCCTGCACCAGAAAGACAACGATAAATTGATTTCAACGCTGAAAGACCTGCGCGATTTGGGCAACACCGTCCTAGTGGTCGAGCACGACGAAGACACCATCCGGAGCGCGGACTGGGTGCTGGACATGGGGCCCGGAGCGGGCCTGCACGGCGGACACGTCGTGGCCGAAGGCACGCCCAGGACCATCGAGAAAAGCAAGGAATCCATCACCGGCCAATACCTACGCCGCGAAAAATCCATCGCCATCCCCTCCACGCGGCGCAACGCAAAAAAAGCCATCATCGTCCGAAAGGCGTCGCAACACAACCTCAAGGACATCGACGTCCGCATCCCGCTGGGCGGCATGGTCTGCGTCACCGGCGTATCCGGCTCCGGCAAATCCACGCTGTGCAACGACATCCTCTACAACGCATTAGCCGCGCACTTCTTTGGTAGCAAAGAAAAGCCCGGACAGCACGAAAAAATCGAAGGGCTCGAGCATATCGACAAGACCATCCTGGTCGACCAATCGCCCATCGGCCGCACGCCCCGCTCGAACCCCGCCACGTACATCGGCGTCTTCGGCTTCATCCGCGACCTGTACGCCGCCACACCTGAAGCGCGCGCCCGCGGCTACAAGGCCGGACGCTTCTCGTTCAACGTGCCCGGCGGCCGCTGCGAGCGCTGCGAAGGCCACGGCACCCTCAAGATCGAGATGCAGTTCCTCCCGGATGTCTACGTCATGTGCGAGGAATGCCACGGAAAACGGTTCATGAAAGAGACGCAGGCCGTGACGTACAAGAACAAGACCATCGCCGACGTGCTGGACATGTCCGTCGAGGAATCGTTGGAGTTCTTCATCAAGAACCCCAACATCAAGCAACGCCTCCAGACCATCTACGACGTCGGCCTAGGCTACATCAAGCTGGGCCAACCCGCCACCACCCTAAGCGGCGGCGAGGCGCAGCGCATCAAGCTGGCCGCCGAACTATCCAAGCGCGCCACCGGACGCACGCTCTATCTGTTAGACGAGCCCACGACGGGTCTGCACTTCGCGGACGTCTCCAAGCTATTGGAAGTGCTGCACCGCTTGGTGGACAGCGGAAACACCGTGCTGATCATCGAGCACAACCTCGACGTCATCAAGTCGGCCGACTGGCTCATCGACTTAGGTCCGGGCGGCGGCGAATCCGGCGGACGAATCGTGGCCGAAGGGACGCCGGAAGACATCGCGAAGAACAAGGACAGCTTCACGGGCCAATACCTGCAACGAGTACTGGACGACGCGATGAAGGACGAGAAAAAGAAAAAACAATAAAAACAACGGACGAAATGGAAAAACCGAAACCCCTACCTCACGCGCCCGGCGTCTACCAGTTCGCCAAAGCCGACGGCACCGTGCTGTACGTCGGAAAAGCCAAGAACCTCGCTTCCCGTGTCGGCTCCTACTTCTCGCAAGACGCGCCGGAAAAGGCCCGCCGCCTCGTCAGCGAAGCCGAGCGCTTGGAAACTACGCTGACGCACAGCGAAACCGAAGCCTTGCTTCTGGAACAGGCACTCATCCAACAACACTTACCCGAATACAACGTCATGCTCAAGGACGGCGTGCGCTACGCCTACCTCCTGCTGCAGAAAAAACCGTTCCGTTTTCGGACCATCCGCCGACAACCCGGACAAAGCGTGCCGAAAGGCAAGCTCTACGGCCCGTTTGCCAAAGGCTCGCACCGCTGGGAACTCATCCGCCTCCTAAGCGCCCTGTTTTTCGAAAAGACCGGCCGGCCCTTCGGAACCTCGGCGGGAGACGAAGCCTACGAGCTGATCGAATCCGTGCTGGACGGCAAAAACGACATCCGGACCGAACTTCAAAAACGCATGGCCGACGCCTCCAAAATACAGGATTACGAAAAAGCCCTCCGGTACAAAAAACGACTCGACGCCTTGGAGGCCATGGACGAACACCAGGCCATCGAACAGAAGACGTCCGCGCACCAGGACGTGATCGGTTACGCCCAGGACGGCGACCGTCTGGCCGTCCAAGTGTTCCGCGTGCGCTTCGGCGTGTTGCGCGAACAGGAAAAATACGCCTACGAGACCATCGCCGAAAACCCCCGGACCGAATTCATCACCTGCTACTACGCCACGCACGAGCCGCCCACGCAAATCATCATCCGGCCGGAAACCCTTCCCGCCGTCCGCACGCTATTTCCCGACGCGTCGGCCAAGTCGCCCAAAAACGGCACCGCGGCCGAACTTCTGGAATTGGCCGAAAAAAACGCGCAACGCCTGCTGGCATCCAACGTCCCGGACGACGTCATCCAACTGCAACAAGCGTTGCACCTACGCAAGCAGCCGAGGCGCATCGAAGGCTTCGACATCTCGACGCTGCAAGGCAATCAAACCGTCGGCGCCATGGTCTCGTTTTACGACGGAAAAGCCGACAAAGACAACTACCGCTACTTCAACATCCACACGCCGGCAGCGGAGGGGCTGCCGAAAACCACGGATGTACCCGAGCGCAACAAACCCCGCGACAACGCCACGTACGGTCCCCGGCCGGACGACTTTGCCGCCATGCGCGAAGCCGTGTACCGCCGCTACGACCGCCTCGTACGCGACAAGCAGCCAATGCCGGACCTCGTGCTCATCGACGGAGGAAAAGGCCAACTCTCCGCGGCATTGGATGCCTTTGAGCAAGCCGGCGTGCGCATCCCCGTCTGCGCGCTTGCAAAGGAGTTCGAAGAAATATACCTGCCGGAGCGCAGCATACCCATCCGCTTGGCCCGCAACCACGCCGGCCTCAAGCTGCTGCAGCGCGTGCGCGACGAAGTCCACCGTTTTGTCATCGGTTTCCACCGAAGAAAACGCGGTAAAATGCCAACAGAATGACACGCGGAGCTCAAAAAAAAAAACATGCCGGAAAAAAGGATGAAAGCCCGCATATACAACGGGCTGAAAAAGAAAAAAGAAGCCAGCGTTCAATGCGGTACAACGAACGCGACTCCCGAATCAGCCGGCTACGCCCCAGACTGCTCCGAGGGCGACGGCCGCTGACACCCATTCGACGACTTCCTCATCTCTGTCCGAATTCATGACCATCCCCCTGCACTTGAGCGTTGAAGCATTCGGTCAACCGAAGCCCAGACCCAAGAGACCGCCTGCGCTACCAACCGCGCTGCCAGTGGCTGACGCGCCCGACTCGCCGGCACCTGCCGCAGAATCGGACGCACTGCCAGACGCCGAACCGCCGGCCGAACCCGTGGCACTGCCTGCACCCGAATCCGAGCCAGCCGGGCCGCCGATGATGCCGGCGCTACCGGACGTACTGCCCGGCGTCGCACCACTTGCCGAACCGCTGAAACCGCCGAAGAAATTCCCGGAAGTAACCGCAGTTCCTCTGGCTTGCGAACCGGCCGAACTGGAAGCGTCTGACTGCGTCGAACCACCGGCGATTCCGGAACCGGAGGCAAACAATCCGCCGAAAAGGCCAACGTCGCCACCGCTGGACGCCTCGCCCTGCGATGCGTCCGAATACACGCCATGCGCAACGAAAGCATCCGTCGCCATCTGGAAGCCAAACGACCGGCCCGATTCGTTCGATGCCGACGCGCCGCCGGAAAACGCCGACTGCAACGACGCGCCAACGTTCGCCATGAACGCGAAGAAACCGTCGAGAAGGCCGCTCGAGCTTCCGCCGGCCTGGCTATCAGCCGTTGCGAAAAGACCCAGCGAGGCCGAGCTGTCGGCTAACGCCAAGCTACTGAATGCCAACACGAACGCGCCCAACAACGTCAAGCGCAATGCAACACCCGACATGCATAACCCCTCGTCTTTCTAAACCTGACACTGCATGGACGCAAAGATCCGTCCAGGACTACTTGAAATCCGAATCATCCACGTCACCCGTGGACTGAAAATCGGCCGACCACTGCTCGAACTGGCCGAATTGCGCGTCGGCCGAATCCACCGAATTCAAATCACCGGAGTACGCGCCCGGCGACGGATTCGCCGTCGGACTTGCGGATGCCGAAGGACCCGGCTGCGTACAACCGGCCAGAGCCAACGCGCCGACCAGCAAAACACCCAGCCAAAAGCCCAATCGGGCGAACCTGCGCACCCCAACATTTTCCGTTGAGTCCATCCACGTCAACCCCGAAAACCATCCAAAATCGAAAAAGGAAAAAAAAACTAACCGGGAAGACCGGCCGAACCGGCCACGCCACCTGCACCGGACGCGCCGGCGCCGACGGAGCCGCCTGTAGCCGCAGCCGAAACACCGGCAGAGCCGGACGCGCTGCCGCTGGCGGACGCACCCGACGAACCGGCCTGGCCTTCCAAGCTGACGGATGCCGAACCGGCGACCTGGGCCGAAGCGCTGGGCGACGGCGTGGCTGACGGGGACGCCGTCGGACTGGGGGTAGCGCTCGGCGTTGCACTGGGCGACGCCGTGGGCGTAGGCGACACCGACTCATCCTCGTCCTCTCCGTCATCATCTCCATCGCCGGAACGAACGCCCAAACCCAAGCCTAAGCCCAGGCCGTTGTTGCCGATCTTGACCTTGACGCCGCCTTTGCCCATACCGTCCACACGGAAGCCTTCGCCCAAGTGAAGGCCCAGCGAAACGCGCAGGCCATCCTTGAGTGAAGCCGGAGGCATTTCCGTACGGAATGCCTCCGCCAGCTCGTGATTGATCGTCTTTTGGATGGCCACCTTCAAGTGAACCAAACCTCGGTGCGCCTGGCGCAAGTGGAACATGGCCTCCTCCATCGTCGAGGCGTTCGCCGCGGCCTGCAACGACGCATTCACGCTGGCCGATGCTTCGGCCAGGCCCTGCGTCGAGAAGTTCGCCGCCGCCAAGCGGTCGATGACGCCGTCCAGACGCGCCAGCACCGAGCCGGCACGGGCGATAGCCGCCTCCAAGCGGATGGACACCAGGTCTTGAGCCACGGCTTGGCGGAACTCACGCCACTTCGCATTGAACTCCCGCACCACGGCGCGTATTTCCGCCGTCGTGTTCGACGCGTTCAGCTTGACCTTCTGCGCCTCGGCAAAAGCCTTGAACTCGGCGACCAGCGTCGCGTTGGCGCCTTCCGACTCCAAGCGCTCCGCCAACGCCACGCGCTCGTCGAACGCCGCGGCGATCTTGGCCTTGGCCACCAGCATCAATTCCGCCCGTTCCTCGGCCGTCAACTCGCCCTTGGCGCGGATTTTTGCCAAACGCTCTTGTAGTTTTTCCTGGCGCTCGCGCGTCTTTTCCAACGCTTTTTCGCGCTGTTCCTGGATCTTTTCGAACGCCGCACCGAAACGCGCCTCGATGCGTTCCTTCAACTCGGCCTCGCGCTCCTCGGCCTCTTCGGCCAATTCTTCAGCGCGCGCCTGCAGACGCTCGCGCATCTCGGCCTGCAATTCCTGCGCGGCCTGCAAACTTTGCGAAGCCTGGGCGTCAGCATTGGCCGCAACCGCGGCTTGGGCCGAACCGGAGATGCCGACGGATCCGGATGAATCCGCGGCAACCGTTCCGGCAAACCCCAACAGCAAAGCGCCTAACAATAGGACGCCCAATCCGCTTCGAACCAAATCCGTCATTCCAATCCACCTTTCCATTCCAGTTTCAACCATCCCCATCCACGCGCAATGCACTCACCGAGAACACAGCACGCGTTTGCAATACACACCCCGGCATCGGTATTCTTAAACAAACTTGCCGGATGGTGAAAAACAAAGCTTCAGGAAGCCTCCAAAAAATGAAAAAAACTTTGTCCGAACTCCGTTGGCTTCAGGGATTGCCTCAAAAAAGGTGAAGCTTCACCGAGGCGCGATGGATTCAAACCACGTCTCCCAAGCGCTTTTCTACCCCGATTTCCCCACACTGAACCATGTGGGTAGCACAAATGAGAGTCTGGCATTCGGATTCCTACGTTACGGAAAAGACGCGCTTGATTGACGCCGGAATGGCGTGCCTCTACTTGAACACCTTCGAAGACCGCGGCAAAACCCACCTCTCCCGCGTGGCCTTGATCTATGGCCCAGATTCGGAAAAACTCATCCGGACCATCCAAACGGACCCGCGCCTCAAAGTCGAAGACATCGTCGGCCGGCAGGTCTTCTTCACCATGCCGATTTCCAACGTGTTCCACCCGCTTTTGATGGATCGCAGCGTCTTCTTCCTCAAACCCGTGACCGCCGAAAAAGGCATCGAGCACTGGACCGTCGGCGCTTACCGCAAACTCGACCTCAAACGCCTCTACAACAAAATCAACGCGCTCAAACCCCAGGCAGGCGCGGAATGGGTATCCCTCAAAAAAGAACGCCTCGACTTATTCGCCCAGAATTCCTTCCAACGCCTAAGCCCCAAACAACGCTGGGCTTTCGAGACGGCCTGCGCCCACGGATACTACACCTACCCTCGCAAGACGGACCTACAGCAACTTGCCCGCCGCTTGAAAGTTCCGACCAGCACGCTGCGCATCCACCTGCGCAAGGCCGAAGCCAAACTCATGCCCGCCCTCGGCCAAGCCCTATACTAACATGGCTAATAGCCATAGCGCTACAAAAGACATAAGCTACGAGGATTGCAGCAACCATGCATGATCGAACTTCTCGCAACGGCCGCAGCCGCCTTCCTTGCCGCCTGGTGGCTTTGGCAAGACCCGAAAAACCGAAAACCAAAAAACGAAGCCGCAGAGCCCGTCGAAATCCACGGATAGACGTGAACATGAAAATGCAATGGCACAACATCAACGAAGAGGACGCAACCTCGCTTAACTTTCTCTATCCATTCATCGACGTCTACCCGCGGCACTTCAAGACGCGATTCGGCTTCGTGCCCCGCGTGGCGATGGAGCTGAAAAAGGACCACGTGCGCTACAACCTGCACGACTCGTTCGTCCAGCAGATGCCCCGGCTCTACCGCTGGCTGGCACAAAAGGAAAACTTCAAAAAACTGGACCGGAACGTCTGCGAAGAATCCGAAGAACTGCACCGGCAGAGCGATGCGACCCGGAAAAAAGACCTGGCCGCCATGGACGACACCGCCCTGGCCCAGGAAGCCGTCGCGCTGTCCGACGCGCTCTGCAGCCTCATCGGCTGGGGACTGCTGCCGCCGCTAATCGACTTTGCCGGCGAACACATATCCAAAGCCGCCCTGGAGGCCATCCAAACACAAATCGAGAAACGTAAACTCGCGGGCCACCCCTCGGAATACTTCGTCACCCTCACCACGCCGACCGACGACACCCTCACCCGCCAGGAAGAACGCGCCATACTGGAATTGGCATCGGCGTTCCGAAAGGAAGCCATTCCGAAAGACATCACGTTTGACGAATTCAAAAAACGCTTTTTGACCCTTCAGGACAAAGCCAAACGACACGCGGAATGCTTCGTCTGGACGTACTTCGGCTACTGCGGCCCTGCGCTGACCACGGAAAAGACGTTCGAAAAGGCGTTGGAACTCTCGCAAAAAAACGACGTCGGAGCGCGTCTGGAAAAACAAAACCTCGAATTGGAAGCCCTGCGCCGCAGGCAAAGACAATACGAAGCCGAGTTGGGAATGGACGCGGCACAACAATGGTCCGTGCACGTCGCCCGCGAGAGCGTCCGGCTCAAGACCGTCCGAAAAGACGCCATGGTGCACTGCGCCTACGCGCTGGACGCCGTCCTCCGCGAAGCCGCTCACCGCACAGGCATCTCGCTGAATTTCTTGCGCGCCGCCAAATCCGACGAACTGGCCGCGGTTTTGGACGGCACGCTGGGCAGCGCCGAATTAGCCAGGCGGCACGAATGCCTGGTCTATCTGAACGACGACGCGGACACCACGTTGCTGCAAGGCCCGGCCGCGTACGCATTCTGCAAGGAACAGTTCAAGGAACCGGACGTGTCGGCCGAAAAACACCTCGTGGGTCAATGCGCGCGTCCCGGCAAGGCAACCGGCCGCGTCATAATAATCGACAAGGCCGAACAAATGCACAAAATGCAAGACGGCGACATCCTCGTCTCAATCGCCACCACCCCGGAAATCGTGCCTGTGATG
Organism: Microcaldota archaeon; assembly: GCA_016188965.1. Classification (GTDB taxonomy): domain Archaea; phylum Micrarchaeota; class Micrarchaeia; order Norongarragalinales; family Norongarragalinaceae; genus JACPGT01. The sequence continues at coordinate 93,777 of JACPGT010000005.1, forward strand.
AAACGCGCGTCGGCCATCGTCACCGAAATCGGCGGCATCACGTCCCACGCCGCCATCGTATCCCGCGAATTGGGCATCCCCTGCCTCATCGGCACTAAAATCGCCACGAAATGGTTGAAAGACGGCGACCAAGTGGAAGTAGACGCAACCAACGGCACCGTTCGCAAACTCTGACGGAAAAAGGCCAAACCCCGCGTGCGAGAAATCGGATAAGAAAAAAACGGGAAAAGAGAAAAAGGACGGCGGGCGTTCAGCCGCCTTCATCCGAATACTCGACGTCGCCGGCGGACAAGTCGCCCGAAAGCGAATCCAACTCGTCCAGGTCCGAACTTGCCGAATCCAGGTCCTGCGACGTGGAATCATCCACGTAACCGCCCTGCGCCGCAGGCGTGGCCGATGCGGCAGAGGATCCCGTATCGGAGCCGGAAGGCGCAAGGCTTGCCGAAGGCGCGACCGAAGCTGTTGCCGACGCCACGGATCCGGACGGGCCGGATCCCGACGGAGCCAAAGTAGCCGACGGCGCCGGAGTGGGCACAGACGATGGCAGCGTGCAGCCGACCAGGACCAAGCCGGCCAGAAAGACGGCCATGAGCGCCAACGAGGAGAAATTCACACCCATGCACCCCTTAAGCTACAGCAGGTTCCGGGCTGCCGGCGGCTTCACCTGACCCAATCGTCGGGGGCGTTGAGGGCGAAGCGGAAGCCGCGGAAGACCCAGAAGCGTCAATCGAACCGGTGATGGACAACGAAGCATCCGACGCAACCGTAGGCATAGGCACTTCGCGGTACGCCTCCACCAGTTCCTTGTTCACCGTCCGCTGGATGGCGTTGCGCAAGTGTACCAAACCGGCTTGCACCTGGCGCAGGCGCGCCAAAGCATGTGGCACGTCCGGCTCGGCCAAAACAGTGTCCAAGCGGGCCGATACGGCGGCCGACGCGTTCATCAGCGCCGTCGTGTTGAATCCGGCGGCCGTCAGGCGGGCGATGACCGCGTCCAAACGGGCCAGGACCTGCCGCGACGCGTTCACGGATTGAACCAGTTTGGCCTTGAGCAAATCGCGGGCCACGGCCTGCTTGAAGACTCTCCAGCGCTGGTTGAACGCCACGACAATGTCCTTTCGCGCTGAATGGTTCGACGCGTTGGCGAATTGGTCGCGCGCGGCCTGCGCATAGGCGACGAAATCCGCCACCAACGACGCGTTGGCGCCCTCGGCTTCCATCTTCTGCGCCAAGGCGATGCGCTGCTCGAACGCGGCTTTCACGTGCAGCTTGGACGCATCCGCCAGTTCCGCACGTTCGGACCCGTTCAAATTAGCCTTAGCCTTGAGCGACTTAATCTTCAACGCCAACTCGGCCTCGCGCTCGCGCGCGGCTTGGACGGCGTCACGGCTTTTCTCCCGCAACTGTTCCATCTTTTCCCGGGCGTTTTCCCGCGTGTCCCGGACGCGCTCCTGTGCCTGCTTCCGCGCGTCTTCAATTCGTTCCTTGGCGTTCTGGCGGGCTTTTTCCAGGCGCTGCTTTGCATTCTCGCGTGCCTCTTCTAAGCGTTCCTTGGCGTTTTCCCGAGCCTCGGCACGTTTATCCAACGCCTCCTTCACGCGGGCCTTGATGGGCAAAACGGGCGAGACTTCCGGAGTAGGCGAAACCGCGTCGGCCTGGACCGAAGCCTCGGCCGTTGCATCCGCCGAAGCGGCGACTTCTAACCCCGTCACCGACGACGAATCCACGGACACGTCCAGCGCCGTGATACCCCCAGCCAATGCCAGCAACCCGGCCAACACGAAAAACGAACCATACTGCAACGACATTCCAATCACCTGATACCTCGGACGCCCAAGGCAACCGAAAATCCGCCGTTCACCACGACGGAGCATCACTTTACGCCGTCAGTACCGGAGAGGGTTATTTATACTTACTTACGATCCGAAACGAAAAAAAGCTTCAAAAGAATCGCGTTTGAAAAAAGAAGCTTCACCAAGGCTCGGATTCCTTCACCAAGGCAGGTTTTTTAGGCGGGTCCGGCCATAGCATACCATGCGCCAAACTTTTGCGGCCGTACTATGGTTATTGCTGATAGGCACCATCGCGTCAGCCGCCACCGTCTTTGGCACGATTTACAGTGAAAACATCCAGCCGGCGCGCGCCGTCATCCAAATCAACACCACGCCGCAACAGCAAGTCATCACACCCGACGGCACCTACTCGTTTTCTCTAGCGCCCGGCGCTTACCGGCTGGCCGCCGTGGCCGCCAACGCATCGGCGGAAAAGACCGTCATCATCCAAGGGGACGGTGAATTCCGCATAGACTTGATCCTTCTGCCCGGCGTGCCGGAGGAAGACGCCGCATTGGCCGACCTGTTGGACGTGCCGGACGTCAGCACGCCTGCGGACTCTCCGCAGTCTGCCGACTATTCAGGACCTGCCGCCATCGTGCTGGCACTGCTGCTGGTGGCCGCGGTAATCTACGGTCAACGCCACCGTTTTGCGCGCACGGCATCCCACGCGCCGGACACGCCGCCGCTTCCGCCCGCGTCGCCATCCGTCTCCACACGCGTCCTGACGGCCGACCAGCAGAAAGTCATGCAAGCGTTGTCGTCGTTCGGCAACCGCGCCTCGCAAAAAGACCTCCGCAAGGCCCTAGGCCAGTGGAGCGAAGCGAAAGTGTCCATGGAATTGACGGAGTTGGAGGACATCGGCGTTATCCAGAAAATCAAGAAAGGCCGCGGCAACGTCATCCGGCGAGCATAAAAGCACCGAAGCTCTTACACGAAAACCCGAAAAATCACGAAAGGTGAAACCGCATAAAAATCCTCGCCGTCTTACTAATGGCTTCCGTCCTCTTTCTCGGCTGCATCCAAGCCCCAGGTGGCGCTTCGCCCACGGAAAAACCCATCTCTGAAATCGTCAAGGAAGACGTGCCCACGCCGACGATCAAGGCCAGCGTCACGCCGTTGGCATCCGCGAACGCAACGCCGGGCCAAAAGGTGACCGCAAGCCCCACCGCTGCCGCGACGCCGGCTGGCACCGTTTCCACCACCGTCGTCGCCCAAGTCCGGGAGTTCGCCGTCGAACTGGACGACGATGGATTCTACCCCGACGCTATCACCGTGCAAAAAGGCGTGCCGGTCAGACTCACGCTGAAACTACGCGAACGCAACGTGTACTTCGGCGGCGCCGACGTCAAGTCGTCCGTCTTCAACGAGTTGGGCATGAAGCCGGGAGAAAGCCGGACCGTCGCCTTCACGCCGGAAACCTCGTTCGAAGCACAGGACATCTGGCCGGCATCCAACGTGCTGAAAGGCACGCTGAAAATCAACGTTGAATGAACGGCAAGCACCCCCCTGCGTCCGAACGTGGCGCGACAGAAAAACCGGAAGACCGCGACAGACGTTGCCCGCCGGCATTTGTATGGTTTTTCTTACCCTGCGCACGCAGGACGCCGGCCCATCTGAAGCTTTAAAACCCGCCTTTTCGTGAAGCCTTGCGAGGGGATTTCTCGCATGCTGGTCGACTTCACGCTCTGGACATACCTATTGATTCTGGCCGCCGGAATCCTCGGAACGCTGCTGGCCTTCTTGCGGCCCTCGCGCGACACGCTGAAGCACGCCCTACTTTTGGGCGCGTTCCTGGCCGTCTTCGACTTCATCTTTGAGAACGCCGGCGCCATGGCCGGGTTGTGGTACTCCCAAGGCGCACCCATCTACCTCTGGGCCGTTCCCTACCAGGTCTTCTTCATCGCCCTGTTCGCCGGCATGGCCTTCCACGTCGTCTTGCCGGCGCGCAAAGACATGCTGTACATCATGGCCACGTCGCTTCTGATCGCTGCCATCGGCACCGGCATCGAATCCATCCTCTTGGACCACGGCTTACTCACGTACGCCGGTGGCTGGACCAGCACGCATGCCGTCATGGCTTACTGGGCCACGTTCATGCTTTTGCACTTGGTCAACCTCAAACTATCGGGTCACCGCGTCCTGCATGACAACGGCCAAACGAAAGCCCATAAAGCCGGCGCGCTGATCAAGAAGAAGCGGCGCTAAGGCATCAAAAAAGCAAACGTTAGCGACCGGCATTACTTACAGCAAACCAAGAAAGTAACCCGACTCAATACTCCTGGTTTCTTGCAAATCTCCACGATTTGCAAGGTCTTGCGGGTTGCGATCCGCAAGGCCACATAAGTTCAACGGAACTTGTGATGCCACACAAATTGCCGAAGCAATTTGTGCTGTGCGGCCTATCAAGACCGACTTAATCGTCGTGAAATTTGTCAGTCTTGCTATAGCGCAGCGCGCGGGCTTACGACCAGTAGCCACCGGCCCGTTCGTTACTACGACACTACCACTGCAACGATCCGCCAGTCTGATACTCGGTGACGCGCGTCTCGAAAAAGTTCTTCTCTTTCGGCAAATCCGTCGTTTGGCTCATCCAGGGGAACGGATTCTCGCGGTTGTACACCTTCGGCAAATTCAAGCGCTGGAGGCGGCGGTCGGCGATGTGCTCGACGTACTTCTTGAACTCCTTGGCGTTGATGCCCAACAAACCCTGCGGGCAGGCGTCGTCCGCGTAATTCTGCTCGAGGATCACGGCCTTCTTGATCAAGTCCACCACTTCGTCCTGGAATTCCTGCGTCCAGACCTGCGGAAACTCCGCCTTGATGGTGTTGATCAAATCGCAGCCGAACGCCAAATGCAGCGATTCGTCGCGCATGATGTACTCGAACTGCTCGCCCACGCCGATCATCTTGCCCTGCCGCTTCAAAGCCAGCATCATGGCAAAGCCGGCGTAAAAGAAGATGCCTTCCATGATGACGTAAAAGCCGATGAGGTCGCGGAGGAACTTCTGGATGTTCTCGTTGCCGTTCGTCGAAAAATGCGGGTCGAAGATGGATGAGGTCAGTTGCACCACGAAGTCGTCCTTCATCTTGATCGACGGGATGGACTGGTACATCGTGTAGATCTCCTCGGGGTCCAGGCCAAGGGAATCACAGCAATAGATGAACGTATCCGTATGCACCGCTTCCTCGTATGCTTGCCGCAAGAGGTACTGGCGGGACTCTGGGTTGGACACGTGGTTGTAGACGGCCAGTACGATGTTGTTCGCCGTCAGGCTTTCGGCCGTCGAGAAGAAGCCGAGGTTCCATAGGATCATGCGCCGCTCGGACTCCGAAAGCACCGCCGGATTCTTCCACTGCTCGACGTCCTTCTGCATGGACACTTCCTCGGGCGTCCAATTGTTCGCCACGCCGGCCTTGTAGTGCTCACGCGCCCAGAGATACGTCATGGGCAGGATCTTGTTCGGATCGGTCTTGGGGTTGTTGATGATGCTCATATCGTGGGTTCACCGTTTTGCTATTGACAGGCCTCGCACGTCGGGTCGTCAATCAAGCACACTTTCGGCCCGGATGACGCCATGCTGCTGGAAGGCGCCGCCGCGGCCTGCGCCACCGCCGCTTCGGCAATCGCCTGCGCCGTCGGAGCGGATGCGGCGACGGCGTCCTGCGTGCGTTTCTGCGTGAAGCCGAACTTCTCGGCATCCAGCGTCGACTTTTCGATCTGGCTGGCCGCCAAACTACGCAAGTAATACGTCGTCTTCAAACCGAGCAGCCACGCGTAGGCGTACACGTCGTTCAGGCGCTTGCCCGAGAGGCCCTTCAGAAAGACGTTCAGGCTTTGGCTCTGGTCAATCCACTTGCCGCGGTAGGCCGCCATCTTGACCATGGTCTCGGCATCCACGTCGAAGGCTTCCTTGTACTTGGCCTTGAGTTTCTCCGGAACGCCCGGAACCGCTGCGACGTTGCCGTCGTGGTACTTCATCTGTTCCAGCATCTCCTGGCCCCACAAGCCCAGCTTCTTGAGGTCGTCGATAAGGTACGAGTTGACCACCGTGAACTCGCCGGAGATGTTGGCCTTGACGTACATGTTCTTGTAAATGGGCTCGATGGACGGGTAGCAACCGGAGATGTTCGAAATCGTAGCCGTGGGCGCGATGGCCATGGTGTTGCTGTTGCGCATGCCGAACTGCCGTACGTGCGCGCGCACCGGCGTCCAATCCAAGCGGGCCGTGCGAGGCACGTCGATCTTCAAGCCACGTTCTTTTTCCAGCAAGTCGACCGTGTCGACCGGAAAGAGTCCGCGATCCCACTTGGAGCCCGGGTACGTCTCGTACGGTCCACGCTCTTTGGCCAGTTCCGACGAAGACAGGATGGCGTAGTACGACACCAACTCCATGCTGTAATCGGCGAACTCCAGCGCCTCAAGCGAGTCGAACGCGTAATCCATCTTGAAAAGCGCGTCCTGGAACCCCATGATACCCAGGCCGATCGGGCGGTGGCGCATGTTCGATGTTTTGGCCTCCAGCGTAGGGTAGTAGTTGACGTCTACCACGTTGTCCAGCATCCGGATGGCACAACGCACCGTCTGCGCCAGCAGCTCGGCATCCAGTTTACCGTCCACGATGTGACGTTCGAGGTTGACCGAGCCTAAGTTGCACACCGCCGTCTCCTCGGCCGACGTGTTCAGCGTGATTTCCGTGCAGAGGTTCGAGCTGTGCACCACGCCCACATGGTCCTGCGGCGAGCGCACGTTGCAGGGATCCTTGAACGTGATCCACGGATGGCCCGTCTCGAAAAGCGACGTCAGCATCTTGCGCCACAGCTTCTGGGCCGAAACGAGTTTGTGCTTCTTCATCGAGCCGGCACGCGCCCGCTCCTCGTACTCTTCGTACTTCGTCTCGAAAGCGCGGCCGTACAAATGGTGCAGTTCAGGCACTTCCTCCGGCGAGAACAACGTCCAGGACTCGTCCTTCAGCACGCGCTTCATGAATAAATCAGGAATCCAATTGGCCGTGTTCATGTCATGCGTGCGCCGGCGCTCATCGCCGGTGTTCTTGCGCAAATCCAAAAAGTCCTCGATGTCCAAATGCCACGTCTCGAGGTACGCGCACGTGGCGCCGCGGCGTTTTCCGCTGCGGTTGATGGCCACCGTCACGTCGTTGGCGATCTTGAGGAAGGGGATGACGCCCTGGCTTTCCACGCCCGTGCTCTTGATCCACGAGCCGGTGGCGCGGATGTTGCTCCAGTCGTTGCCCAATCCACCGGACCATTTCGACAATTGGGCGTTGTCGCCGATGCACTTGAAGATGTGCGTCAAGTCATCCGTGACCGTGGTCAAATAGCAGGACGACAGTTGCGGGTGCGCCGTACCGGAGTGGAAGAGCGTCGGCGTGGACGGCACGAAGCGCAAACTGGAAATCATCTCGTAGAATTCCAGGGCGCGCGCCGTGCGGTCGCCTTCCTCGTTGAGGCACAAACCCATGGCTACGCGCATCCAGAACGACTGGGGCAGTTCGCGGCGTTGCTCGTCCCACTTCATGAGGTACCGGTCGTACAACGTCTGGATGCCCATGTAACGGAACAGCGAGTCGCGCTCAAGCAGGAGGCCTTCCGAAAGCGACTTTAGGTCGAACTCCAGCAACCGCTCGTCCAGGGTGCCTTGCTTGACGCCGGCTTGGATGTTGCGCACGAACGACTCGCGGTACGCCACTTGTTGCAACCGCTCGTCCCGCAGCGACTGACCGCAGACTTCCTTGTAGAGCTTCTGCAAAAAGAGACGGGCCGAAACGAAGTCAAACCCGGGATCCTTCTCGATAAAAGCGATGGACGCCAAGACCATGGCTTTTTCAATTTCTTCCGTGCTCACGCCGTCGTAGATGTTCTTGACCACTTCGTTGATGACGGCATCCAAAGGCACGCCGGAAAACTCGCGCGAATGCCGCTCCAAGGTACCGCGCACCTTCTGCACGTCGAACAGGACCAGGCGACCGTCACGCTTGCGCACCGTCAACTTGCCCAAAAGCGACTTCTCGACGTTGCGCTTCTTCTCCTCCTCGCGTTCCTTCTGGCGCTTGGCACGGTACAGGATGTACGCCTTGGCCACTTCATAGTGGCCGGCCTTGACCAAATGCTTCTCGACGATATCCTGGATGTTCTCCACGTTCGGATAGAAATCGATAAAGCGCGTTTGGACCTCACCGACGACGTCCTCCGTAAGCCGCTCCGCCGCCGCGGCCGGCAGGGGCGAACCGGAAGCGATGACGGCCTTGGCCACGGCGTTCTGGATGCGGCTGGCGTCGAACGGGACCACTTCGCCGTTGCGCTTGCACACCATTAATTTGCCATCCATATCCGCCGCCTCCCGTTTTTCCAAGAAATCCAAATCCCTTTGCTCTTTTTGCAACCTGGGCAGAACCCGCGCGACGTGCGCATCCGGCGCGGTTTTTCCCCAAAGGAAAAACGCCGCAAAGGCCGCCGTTGCTAAAGCTCAATAATTCCATATATTGTACTTATATACCTTGTGGACCCCCAGGTATAGTATCCCTTACCCATTTCATCGGATAACGAAAAAACGGCGATAACCACGCGAACATCGGCGCGGATGGAAAAAAACAGGCTTACGGAAAAGAGGAAAAAACGGAAAAAAAACCGAAAACTACTCGTTCTGCAGCGCCTCGACTTCTTTGACGAAAGTATCCAAATCGTCAAAAGAGCGGTAGACGGAAGCGAAGCGGATGTACGCGATTTCGTTGACCTTCTTCAGCCGCTTGAGCACCAACTCGCCCAGCTTGCTGGACGGGATTTCCGTGGAGGCCCGCCGACGCAAGTCGCGCTCAACCGCATCCACCAGTTCCTCAAGCTGCTCTTCAGTCACCGGCAGCTTGACGCAGGCCTTGCGGATGCCCGAAAGCAGTTTGTCACGCGCGAATTTTTCCTTGTGGCCGTCCTTCTTGATGACAAACAAGTCCAACATCTCGACGCGCTCGTACGTGGTGAATCGCTTGCCGCATTTCTCGCACTCGCGCCGCCGGCGCGTCAGCTCCAGGTCCTCAGCATCACGCGAGTCCAGCACCTTGGTCTCGGAGTGGTCGCAATACGGACACTTCATGACAGCCTAGTATGCGCCGAGCCATTTAAACACAACCGGCAGCGGGAAAGCACGCAGGGCCTTTAAAAAAGGAAAAAGAGATTCGAAAAGACCGCAACGGAAAAAGAAAGGGAGGCAAGGCCTGCGAAAAAGGAAATGGGCCACTGAAAAGTCGAAAAAAAAGGTCCGCGGAACGTTTTTAAGCGGTTTTCCATACAAGAGGTAGACCTCATTTTCAATCCAGGTGACCTTATGGCCAAGAAAGTCAAATTCGAAGAACTGACCAAATACGAGCAGGCCCGCATCGTCGGCGCCCGCGCGCTACAGCTGTCGATGGACGCGCCGCCGCTGGTCGAAGTGCCCAAGAAAATGATCGACTCCGTCAAGCTTGCCCGATTGGAATTTGCCAAGAAAGTCGTGCCCCTGCAAGTGCTGCACGAATAACAAAGACCGCACCGCGCGATATGAAGCCAGAGCGTAAGCGCGCCGAACCCTTTAAATATTGGTCATCCAATATAAGGTCGGTGATTTCGTGAAGCAACCCGACGTCAAAATCTACTCCACGCCTTCGTGCGTGTACTGCAGACTGGCCAAGAACTACTTCCAGCAGCAGAGAATCGCATACTCCGAAGTGGACGTCGCCGCCAACCCCAAAGCGGCCGAAGAAATGATCGAGAAAAGCGGCCAACTGGGCGTGCCAGTCATCGACATCGGCGGAAAGATCATTGTCGGCTTTGACCAACCCGCCATCCGTGAAGCACTCGGCCTTGACGGCATCCAAATCCACCGCAAATGAACGAACCGAAACGCTTCACCATAAAAATGAAAAACCAAAGCGAACCGAACGCCGTTGACCGCTTTCGGGAAGCGTGAAGCGTCGCCGGCGTCTTTGCCTCAGCCAAGGACGCCAATCACATATCGCCGGTGCGGCGAGTGTACGCCGAACCGGGAAAAACCAAAGACATGCAAGGCCCCGTGCGTCTAGTCCACGGTGTTGACCACGTCGCGGTCAGAGCCATGAACTAAATCTGAACCCCCTACTCGTACCGGATGGCATCCGCCGGGTTCAACATGGCCGCCGAGCGTGCCGGAAGCACGCCTGAAATCGCGCCGACGAGGAACGAAAAGGCCAACGCGCCTGCCGCCAGTTCCCAGGAAAGCGTGGCGGTAAACGCGGCGTATCCGTTGGACCGAATCGCCGCCTCGGCTCCGAACGTCAAAAGCGCGCCGACGGCCACGCCCACGGCTCCGCCTAAGAGACCCAGCAAGCCTGATTCAATGAGGAACAACACCAAAATGTCGTTGTGCTTCGCACCCACGGCCTTGAGGATCCCGATTTCCTTAGTGCGCTCCAGGATAGCCGTATACATCGTATTCATGATGCCGATGCCGCCGACTACAAGGGAAATGGCCGCGATGCCGACGAGGAAGACCTGAACCACGCCGAAAATGTTATTGAAGTATTCCGCGATCTGTTGCGGCGTCGACACGGCGAACGTCTCGGCGCCTTTTTCCTGACCCTTAAGCTTGCGCAGCTTCTCGCGGATGCGTTCGGCCACCGTATCCAAATCTACGCCGCGCTGGACTTTGACCAAAATAAGGGAAACCAGCTTGGGGTCCTCGAACACGAGGCGGGCGCGGTCCATCGTCATGTAGACGGAGCTGTCGTCCTGGTCGTTGCCTGAACTCTTGAAGATGCCGACGACCTGGAACGGCTTGCCCTGGATGGTGATCGCATCGCCTAAGCCCACCGGCTTGTCGAAGAAGTCATCCGTCATCTTGTGGCCGATGACGATCTTGTCCGAATCGCCGTCGCGCAGGCGGCGGCCTTGCGAAATCTCGGTGAACTGCGTCTCGTCCAGAACTTTGGAACTGGAGTCCGTAGGCGTGCCCACGATGAACGTCTGTTTGCTTTGGCCTTTGTACGTCACGCCCGCGCCCTTCATCAAGAGCGCTGACGCGTCGTTCACGCCCCGGAGCTTGCGGATGGCCCGCATGTCATCCTCATCCAAAGGCTTCTCCGTTGTGGAAGACACCAAAGGCCCTCCGGTGACGCCGTTGTAACCCACCACGGTGACTTTGTCCGTGCCGAGTTTCTGAAACTCGGCCACGACGGTGTCCTGGAGGCCCTGGCCCAACGCGAGCAGTCCGACGACGGTGGCAATGCCGATGAAGATGCCCACGATGGTCAAGAAGCTGCGCGTGCGCCGGTGCGTCAAGTTGCGCGCGGCCAGCAGGAAGTAATCCTTCACTTCTTCCTACCCCATTTGCCCCAGGCCCAGCGCCCGGCGTACGCTAAGACCGCCAAGGCCACGATGACCAACCACCAGTTCGTCTCCGCCTTCGGCTCCAGCTGGAAACGGGCAATCTCATCGTCCGTGTACGTCGGCACGGCTACTTGGACCTTCTTTTGGTACAACTGATTGGTCGCATCGCGGAACTCCAACGCCACGTCCAACACCGGGTCGTCCTTCAAAGCGAAGACGTCGAAGTCCAGCGTCTCGAAGTCGTCCGACGCCACCGTGCCAACGTAATACCGGTTCGCTCCGGCGGATTGGTACGAAGCCGCGTCCTCGAGGCGCGCGGTGAGGAACTTGACTTCCTCCGAGCCGGAATTGACCAGCTTAAGCGACACCTTGCCCAACGCGTTGGGCCGCAGCAGAGTGGACGAGTCCAACTGGACGTCCAGAAGCGGTTCCGCGCCCACCTGCAGACCCACCACGTCCTTGAGGGAGTACTTCGTGCCCGCCGCGTCCTCGAACGCCACGCTGACCGGCACGCGGTACGCCTTGGACTCCGCGCCGGTCGTGGCCAGCAGGTCGAACTGCACGGTCTGCGACGCTCCGGCCACGATGCGGTCCACGCGCCGCTCCGAGCCGCCCCGCAGGGGCACGAACGGATCCGTCAGGTTCAGCACGATACGGACGTTCTTGAATTCCGTGGGACCGAAGTTGCGCAACGTCAAACTCACCAGGCCGCTTTGGCCCGGCGCCAGTTTTTCCGGCACGGACGACACGGCATCCAACGCCAAGTCGCCGCTTTGCGGCTGGATGTAGATGGAAAAATTCGAACCGATGAACGGCGAGCCGGCCGACTTGCAGCCGAAAGAAAGCTTATTGTCACCCAGGATGGCGTCCGGCGCGACACGTACCTTGTACTTCAGAAGCCACCCTTGGCGCCCGGGAAGATAATCCAGCGTGCGTGCGGCATCTTCGTTGGCATCCAAAGAAAAAGGGAACTGCGGGTCCAGCTGGCACTGCAAGCCGGCCTGCGCCTCGCTGGCGTACACGTCCAACCACAAGTCAACGTAGCTTCCCGGCTCGGCCGGATACGGCACGTACTTGAGCGCCGCCAGACTCAACGAACCGCCCAGCACGGACGCGTTGGCCGCCGCGGCGAATCCCGACATCAAAACCAAAGCAAATACCCAGAATTTTACGCTCATATACGCCTTCCCTCCACTTGACCGTCCTTGATCCGGATGACGCGGTCCGTCTGATCGGCCACGTTCGGATCATGCGTCACGATGACTAACGTACGCCCCTCGGCATGCAACTGCCGGAACAGGGCCAGGATGTCTTTTCCCGTTTTGGAATCCAGATTCCCAGTAGGTTCGTCGGCCAGCACCAGGGCCGGATCGTTGACCAACGCCCGCGCGATGGCCACGCGCTGCTGCTCGCCGCCGGACAACTCGCCGGGCCGATGATGCATGCGGTGCGACAACCCGACGCGCTCCAGCATCCGCCGCACCCGTCCATCGCGCTCGCCCGAATCCATCCCCTGCAGCAACATGGGCAGTTCCACGTTCTCGTACGCGCTCAAGGAACCGACGAGGTTGAACTTCTGGAACACGAAACCCAGTTTGCGTCCGCGCACGTCGGCCAGTTCGTCGCCGTCCAAGTGCGAGATGTCCACGCCGTCGATGAACACGCGGCCGGACGTCGGCGTGTCCAGAGCCCCCACTAGGTTCATCAGCGTGCTCTTGCCTGAACCGGACGGGCCCATGATCGAGACGAATTCATGCGCATCCACCCGCAGGCTGACGTCGTGCAGCACCGGCACGCTCAAGGCGCCCGAACGGTAGGTCTTCGACACGCGCTCCAACCGAACCGCGGCATCCTTCTTCATGAAAAACCAGAACCGACCGCAACCTGCCTGATCTTGGAAAAAACACGACTCACGGACCCTTCAGGGAAAAACACCGTAAAAAGCTATCGGACGGCCAATAGGACGCTGTAGAAACAAAAAAAAGGCAGCGCAAGTCGACGGAATCAGGCTCGAAAAACGCACGTTGCTATGCCAACCGATTAAAACGAGCGGCAGCACCAAAGAACAATCATGGCACTATCCAATCTCGACGTACACTACCTCATTCTCGAGGCCAAAGCCCTGGAAGGCGAGTTCCTCCAAAAGGCATTCGGCCAATCCGGCACGTTCCGTTTCAAATTCCGCCACACCGACTGGGTATTCCACCTGCCGGAAGCCGCCTTTTTGACGCAGACGCCGCCGCAGTTCACGGCGCACCCCGATTCGTTCGTCATGCTGCTGCGCAAAAGGCTGACCGGACGGCTGGAAAAAATCAGCCAAATGGGCTTCGACCGCATCGTCCAACTGCATTTTTCCGACGTCTCGATCATCGTCGAGCTCTTCGGCGAGGGCAACCTCCTTCTGCTGGACCAAATCGGCTACATCCTAAAACCGTGGCGAGGCGAGCAATTCGCCTCCCGCAAGCTGTACGCCGGCCAGAAATACGTCGCCCCGCCACAGGACAAAACCCATCCGTCCGCCTGGACGCCCGCACTGCTTGAAGGCTTAGCCGGGCCCATCATCGCGGGCTTGAGCAAAACAGTCAACCTCTCGCCGTTCTACCTGGAAGAAGTCTGCATCCGAGCGGGCGTGGACAAGAAAAAACCGGCCAACCGCCTGCCGGCCGAGGACAAAGCCAACCTCCAGACCGCCCTGCGTGGCCTGCTGGACGAACCGCTGGCGCCCCGGATCTACCTGGAAGACGGAAAACCCATGCACGCCGCGCCGTTCGAACTGAAAAGCTTGGAAGCAAAACAACAACAGGCCACGGCCACGTTTTCCGAAGCACTGCAAACCGTACACGCACACGCCACGGCCCTCAAAGCAGCGGAAGATGCCAACGCCGCGCCCGTCATGGCCGACGAGCGCAAGACGGCGGTGCTGGAAAAACAACACGCCGGCCTCGAATCGTTCCAACAACGCGCGTCAGACGCCCAGAAAAAAGCCGAATGGATCTACCTGCATTTCGACATCATCGAGAAACTGCGCAACCACAGCGACTCGGAGGAAGAAACCATCCGAAACCAAAGCATCCTGCCTCCGCAGCTCAAATGGCGCAAGAAACGCCACCGCATCGAGATCGAACTGCCCGACAGCCCCACTCCACCATAAAAAAACGCAAGTAGCGGACCGGAAAAGCCATAGCAAATACCAAGCGGGCGCTGGCCGAAAAAGAAAACAAAAAGACACGAAAAAGCAGATAGGAAAAGGAAAACGAACGTCCGGATCAGACGCCCATGTCCGTGGCGGACTCCGTCAGGCCACGGCGGTCCACGACCATCACGTCCTTGACGTCCAGAACGGCGCCGTACGGGATGGTGATGAGGCCCGAGGCATCGTGCGTGGCGCGAGTGGCGTACGCCGAATCCGGGTTGGGCTCCAAGAGGATGGTTTCCAGCTTGCCGGTCACTTCATCCAGGAACAAGTCAATCACGCGGCCCAAATCCTCGCCGTCCGTCGTGATGATGCGTTTTCCTGCCAGTTGCTTGGCAATCGCGTATTTGACCATAAAAACACCTTTTGCGCCGTTCGTTGGTGCGGCTATATGCGGCCACGCCGCTTAAATAGATTATGCAGAACGAGACTGCGGTTTTAAACGTTCCGCCACCACGCTTCCGTAAATCCTCTACCGGGCGCGCAAAACGCGGCCTGACGAGGGAAAAAAGGCATTACGGGTCGAAACCGCAGACACAACAGTACCACGATTCCACTATTCGGACAATAACCGTCTTTGAATTTCGACCACCGTGCCACCGGTTGGATTATATTTTCAATTCCAGTAAGCTTGCCGGTGGTACTCATGCAAATCAAGGACGAAGTCATGCAGATGCTTGAAACGCTCAAAAAAGCCGGATTCAACCCCGTCGACGCCGTGTTCGAAGGCGCCGTCGGCGTCAAGGAAGACACCACGCTTGCCTTCATGGACAAGCTGAACGAAAAACAACTCGTCTCCGGCGTCGTCCGCATCATCTACACGGCCGACGGCGACCAGGTGCGCTTTGTTGAAATTCCCGTGGGCCAAGGCGGAGAGCAACAACTCGAACAGCAAATGGGAGCCGCCGGCCAAGGAGGAGCGGGCGGACAATAAGTCCGCAAAGCGCAAACCGCGCTTATTTTTAACTGCCCGGGCCACCACGCGTCAGAATATGGCGTTCATCCTCACGTTGGAACAAAAACGCGAACGTTCGCCCTACTATTACTTCGGCCCCTCCAAACACGCCGCGGCATCTACCTGCCTCTGGACTAAGAAAGCACTGACCGGCGAAGGGTACTGCTACAAGATGACGTTCTACGGCATCCAATCGCACCGCTGCATCCAATGGTCGCCCTGCCCCGTGCACTGCAACTATGCCTGCCGCTTCTGCTGGCGCGACACGTCCATCCACTCGCCCGTCTGGGAAGGCCCGATAGACGACGCGGAAATCCTGGTGGAAGAAAGCGTCAAGGCGTTCAACCACCTGCTCAACGGATATCCGGGCAACAAAAACACCATCGCCAAGCGCATGGAACAATCGCGCGACCCCATCCACACCGCCATTTCGCTGGACGGCGAACCTACGTTGTACCCCGAACTGCCGGCGCTCATCCGCGCCTTCCACAAGCGCCGCATCACCACGTTCTTGGTCACCAACGGCTCGAACCCGGCCATGCTGCGCCTCTTGGAAGAAGAAGACAGCCTCCCGACGCAAGTCTACATCTCCTTGAGCGCGTGGGACGAAGCGTCGTTCAAAACCATCCAACAACCCCTGCAACCCGGATTATGGGCCCACTACCTCGAATCGCTGGACTGGATGCGCCAAGCGAACCACGACCGCCGCGTCCTGCGCATGACTTTAGCCAAGGGCCTGAACCTGTCTGATGAAAGCCTCGAAGGTTTTGCCAACATCATCCGCCGCTCCGGCGCGGAATACGTCGAAGTCAAGTCCTACACGCCCGTAGGCAAAAGCCGCCTGCGCATGGGCCCCGATTTTGCGCCCACGCACGAAGACATGCAGCAAGCCGCCCAAACCTTGGCGAAAAAGACGGATTACCTTGTCACGGCCGAACACAAACCATCTCAAGTCGTCCTGCTCTGTCGGGATGAAAAAGCGAAAACAAACCGCATGCTTAAACTGCGCGAACTCTGCGGAGAGCAAAGGGCCTACAACTGAAAAACCACCCGGCCTCCGTCGGAAACCGCCTGAAAACATGCCACGGTTTTTATACCGGCACGCGCACAGCCCACTACGCCATGGACGACCTGCCGTTCGATTCTACCTTGGACGTGCCCATTCCGAAAGACCCGCTGCAACAGATCATCGGACAGCGGCAAGCCGTGAAACTTGCCACCATCGCGGCCAAACAACGCCGCAACCTCCTCTTGGTCGGACCGCCCGGCATCGGCAAAAGCCTTTTGGCACAAGCCATCTCGCACCACTTGAACGAGCCAACGGAGGAAGTCTCGGTCCTGCATAACCCCGAGACGCCGGAAAAACCACTCATTGAAATCATCACGAAGGAACAGCTAGCGAAAGAGAAGCGCATGAACGCGCAAATCCAAGGCAAACTCGTCGGCCCGAAAGAAGTGCCCAGTTTCGTCGCCGAACGCCTGGGCTTCCGCTGCCGCCGCTGCGGACGCCTGTCCGACGCCGGCGAACGCGCATGCCCCGGCTGCGGCCTCGACAAGTACACCGCGGCCTTTGGCAACACTATCCTCTCCGAATACCTGCAAGAAGCCAAGCCCCAGACGCGCGTGCACACCACCCGCCTGCTGGATGACGGCCGCGAAGAAGTCATCGTCTATGAACGCAAGGGCGACAACGTCCGCGTCCTGGACCAAAAAGCGCTGGAAAAAATCGACCAACTCAAGAAAAAGAAACCGCGGAAAGTCCTCATGCCGTTCGGACGCAAGTCGTTCGTCATCGCCACCGGCGCGTCCGAGACGGAACTCTTGGGAGACGTGCGGCACGACCCATACGGCGGACACGCCGGCGTTGGGGTCCAGCCGTACTTGCGCGTTGTGCCCGGCTCGGTGCACGATGCCCACCAAGGCGTCCTGTTCATTGATGAACTAAGCTCGCTGGGCCACGTACAACGCTTTTTGCTCACCGCCATGCAGGAACGCAAATACACCATCGTCGGCCGCAATCCCCACTCCGCCGGCGCGTCCTGCCGCGTCGAAGACGTGCCGTGCGACTTCATCCTGGTTGCCGCGTCGAACATCAACGACCTACAGAACATCCTGCCGCCTTTGCGCTCGCGCATCGTAGGCAACGGCTACGAAGTCCTGCTGGACACACATATGCCGGACACTCCCGAAAACCGCCGCCAACTCGTCCAATTTATAGCCCAAGAAGTCATGAAGGACGGCCGCATCCCGCCGGCCTCGCGCAGCGCCATGGACGCGATTTTGGACGAAGCCCGCCGCCGCGCACGCGTCGTCGACGAGACGGATAACGCGTTAACGCTGCGCCTGCGCGAACTGTCCGGCGTCATCCGCCTGGCCGGCGATTTTGCCGTCTCGGAAGGAAAAAACCTCATCGAAGAAGACGACATTACCGTAGCCATATCCCGCTCGCGCAACATCGAAGAACAACTCCGTGACCGCTACGGCTCCGTGTGGAAAGCAGGGGCCAAGGAATTCCAGACGCACTTGGACAAGCGCGCCGACGTAGACTCCCGAGAGGTGGCTTAGAAAATGCCTAAAACGCCCAGAACCAAATCCATCAACCTTACCGGAACCGGACCCATCGGCATGTTCCACCGCCGGTTCACACCCCAAAGCCCTGCCGAACGCTACGCGATGAAACCGGGCAGCTGGCACCCCGGGTGGCAAAAACTACCCTTCCACGCCGTTTGGCAAGACAACATCGCCGCCGCCATGAAAAGACGCAACGCGGCAGTCAACGCCGCAATCAAACGCATGCCCAAAAAAACGAACGTCGTGCCCAACGCGCGCCGAACCATGCGACGGCCTACCCGCCGCTAGGCAAGCCATGCGAAACCTGCTTTTTTCACCGAGCGGACGCTTGAAAGAAAAAAAAACGGCCGCGCGATGCGGCGTCTGAAACGGAAAAAAAGCTACTTCTTGCGGCGGTGGTGCTCGACCGCTTTTTGGATCAGCGTGCGGTGGTGTTCTTCCACGCGCGAGTCGTATTCCTCCAGAGGCACGATGACCTTGCCGGACTGGTAAATCATCAACGCGACCACGGCCATGCCGAACCAGAACAGGAAAACCGCCACCGGGCCCAGCAAGACGCCGAGGAAGTCCTCGTACGAGAACGAATACACCAAAGCGTTCGAATCGATGCTCCAACCGAACAATTGCGGCACCAATTCCGGACGCAGCAAGGCGGCGCGGCCCTTTTCCACCATGACGAACAGTTCGTACAGCGACTGGGCCAGCTTCAGGACGGCGGCGAAGACGAAGAACGCGCCGGCGACCTTCAACAAATGCAGGCGTCTTCCGCCGACTTTCAACCACATGACCTTGTGCAACATGACCATCAACCCCAAACCGGCTTGACACGGCCTCCGGATTTGCGTGCAGACATAACTTTTCGACGCTATTAAATCCTTGCGAGGGCCGATTTCAGCGGCCACCGGCCAGCACCCCTCGAAATTTTCTTCTAAGCCAGGGCATGAAGAAAATTCCAGAGGGATGCAAAATGAGCAGGACGGATATTGATTACAACAAAAAAGCGATTCTAAAATACATGTTCAAACATGCGCGAAGCATCCGAAATCATCGATTTTCGGCAATGAACCTTAAGCGGGCCTACCTAGCGGGGGTAATTTCGGGCGATGGAAGAATCAGTTGTTTTCCTCCATTTCCTACAAAACACATGCGAACAACCGTGCTTATTTACAACCAGTCCATACCGTTTTTGAATTATCTTAAGGAAATGATCTGCAAAGAATTTGGCGTTAACGGCAGAATTAGTCCAAAGAAAGGGGAAAATTGCTTTGAATTGGCCATTTACAGCCGAGCATTTTGGATCTATCTAGCGAGCAACGTAGACCTGCCACTTGACAAAAAATACCTTCAGGTTCCTCCGTCAATTCAAACAAAAAAACTGTTCAGAGAGTACCTGGCCGGATTGTTCGATACGGATGGATATTTGTCGTACACGTTCGGAATCATGCTATCGAAGCGCAATTTAGGTTACTTGAAAAAAATAAGTATGCTTTGTAGAAAATATTACGGGTTGCGTTTTGGAAAAATCTCGATAAACGAATTGAGGCAGAATGGAAAAACATATGGCAGAGTAATCATGCACCTCAGAAAAGCGGACGTCCGAGTATTCATAAAAAATATACCCCTTCGGCATGAGAAATATATACCGCGCATAGCAAAGGTTCTGAGAGGGCCCGTCGTCGAATAAGCCTTTTCGTCCGACGAAGGGGCTTCGGCTGTGGTAAGACGTCGAAAGTACCTTAGGCAAGCTGAGGCACTTGCGGAACTTTTACACAGCGAAGATCGCCGGTTCGATTCCGGCCGGGCCCATTTTGAGCAAAACCGCCGATACAACAACGCACGCGTTGTTGTCCGCTGGACTTGGCGGAGGCCAAGTCTTCGCGTCCTGCCGGGTACGTCGCCTAGCTATTTCGCTTTTCGGTCTACGTTTAATCCATACGCAGAAAAAGAAGCACAGCTCACTTCAATGCGAAAACCAACCATGAAAACCAAGAACCTCATCGCCCTTGCCGCCGCATTGGCTCTCACCGCCGGCCATTGTATACGTCACCCTGCCCTTCTTGATGGCCATGCCGCTGTCCGCTCACGCCGTCGACGCCTACGTCCTGCACCAACAGAACCCATTGATCACCGGCATCGTCATAGGCCTGGCCTTCGCCCTAATCGGCCTTCTGACCTACGTGATCTATTCTCTTTTGCGGCCAACGACTAAACCGATGGACCGGATGGAGTTGCCTCAAGAGCCGTGAGACGGCCCATCCAGCAGCGCGCGGCGCCCGTCGCCCTGGCCTGCGGCATCCTGCAGGACGGCGAGCGCGTCTTTTTCCTCAAACAGAAAGACGGTCAAGGAATCGAACGCATCGGACTGCCGTTCGTCATGCTCTTTGCCGGACAGGACCCCGTCAAGAAGATGACGGAATTCTTCCTGGCGCAGACCGGCATCGACGGCCACGTCCAAGACGTGCGCTTCCAGGCCAACCACAACGCCGGTTCGCGCAAGAACAAACGAATCATCCCAGTGTTGGGATTCCGCGTGGAAGCCAAAGTAAGACAGGCCAAACCCGCGGCCGGATACTCCGGCTATGCCTGGATGACGCTGGACGCCGCCAAGAACCAACGGCTTGACCGCATGAGCGAATGGCTGCGCACCATCCAGACCTGAAACACACGCGCACCAACTTTATAGGCCACGACTGCGTCTATCCATCATGCCATTCATCCTGGCCACCTGCGCTGCCGACGTCCAGCAGGCCAAACGCCAGGCACAAAAAGCGCAAGCCGCCGCGTACCGCCACGACGTAGCCTGGCTTACGCATTCCGAATCCGCCGCCGTGCAGGCCTGGGTCCGCGCCTACGCCAAGAACGCCCACTACCCCATCTTCCTGGCCGGACAGCAGACTCTGCCGGACCTGCCTCCGTTTAACGGCCCGCACGCCGGATACAACGCCGCGCTGGCATTGGGCGCCCTGTTCGAACAACCCGTACTGTTTTTGGCCGACGCCGACTTGACGGCCGAAGCCACGACCAAATTGCGAGAACTGGATGCGGAAGCGGCGCAAGGCGCGTGCACGGGCGCAAGCGACGAGCCGCACAGCTGGCAGAACCACGCCGAAAAAACATTGCAAAGCGTTGCCACCGGCGTCGTCAGCCCCGACTTCGCCGCACGTCAGCTGCAAGCCGCCTTGGAAGGCAACGTGCCATCCGACTTGGTGCAACCCTGCCACCAAGCGCTATGCATCAGCGCCCGCGCCGCCGAATACGCCTGCCTGCCACCCATCGGCCCGGCACCCCTGGACGTCTACGCCAACACCGCGTTTTTCTTCCACGTCAGCCTCATGCAGCCCAAATTCGCCTGGGTCCGCCACGAACCGCCCTCGCCTGCCGACTCCGCCCGCCTGGAAAAAGCCTGGATACAAAGCGAACAGCTTGAAACCTACATGCGCGTGCTGGACTACGTCTTCGAAAAAACGCGCATGCGCACCATCTCCGACTTCTTGCTGGACGAAGCCGTCACCAACGCCTACTACCCGGCGCGCGCCGCCTGGACCGACGAACAATACCAAGCCGTGCTCAAACTCCGCCACCCAAGCTTGAACCTGGCTTACGCCCGGCTCACCCGCGCCCCGACGCAGCCGGACAAAGGCCAGATGAAAACCGCCATCCGGGCGTTCTTCGCCGCCCAAAACGCCTGGAAAGAAACCATCCGCACGTGCGGCGAAAAGAACCTCGAAGAGAAGCTGCGGCTGTGCTGAAAGCCAAGCCCGCCAACCGAATACCGCCATGCAGGAACGTGACGAGAAAGACGCGGACCCAACCGAACCGCCGTACATCCGCCACGATGAGGACGGTGCCGAAAACAAAAGCCTTTAAATTCAACCGGGCAAAGGATTCTTCCGTCGCCGCAGTAGCTCAGCCTGATCGCCGCAAATCTGTTTTTCTAGTTTACGGCGAGGCTTAGGAGAGCAATCGGCTGAAGACCGATATGCCGGGTGTTCAAATCACCCCTGCGGCATTTTCTTTTTCTTTCACTTCATAGTCCGGGACAAATCAATCCGGGCATTCCTGAACAAGGATTATGCGGCACCGAAAAGACGCGTAGCGCAACGGGGCATGGCAGGACGCGGAAAGACCCGGCGTTCAACGGCCTAGCGGAACGTGCCAAAGCCCGACTTGAAAAATACGACTGAAAATAGCCAAAACGCGCGCATCCATACGGCCGTAACGGCAGTTGGAAAGCCGCCGGAAAACGCGGACGACATCAAGCGAAGACAAAAACCCACCCGGGCTATACGCAAACTTCAACCGCTTTTTTGTTGTTCGACGCGCCCCGCACGACGCGCACGCGCGAGGCCGGCACGCCGAAATAATCGGCCAAACGTTGGCAAACTTCAGCATTGGCCTTACCGTCCACCGGCTTGGCGCGGACACGGACTTTGAACTCGTTCTCGCCGATCTTCTCGACTCCGGGCTTGTCGGAGTGGGCGGAAACGCGGACCATCACTTGCATGAAAAACAAAAGCAACCAAAGCTCTTTAAGGCCCGGATTCAACCTGCCTATAGCAAGACCGGCAAATTTCACGACGATTAGGCCGGTCTTGCTAGACACCAAACCAAGACTATTTTGTCGGGTTACTTTCTTGGTTTGCTGTAAAGGGGGTTTCGTGCATGCGCACATTGGTTTACACTTTATTGGTCCTCGGTTTTCTCTTGGCAGGGTGCAGCACCCAACTGGCCCAACCGACGCCTGAACCAACCAGCCCGGCCGCAACCGCGAGCGCGACGGCCGAAACAAACACGAACGCCAACGCGGCCAACCCCGCTGCGACGCACTGCGTACAACTCGGGTACAGAAACGAAATCGTCGACACGCCGCAAGGCCAAAGCGGCACCTGCCGGTTTCCGGACAACTCCACCTGCGACGACTGGAAGTTTTTCCGAGGAGAATGCGGCCAGGCGTTCAGTGCCTGCACGAAAAAGGGAGGAAAACTGGGCGCGGTCCTGATGGGACCGAACGGGCCGGTGACGTCCAATTCGACGTGCCAATTCAACGACGGCACCATATGCGAAGAAAACGAGCTTGCCGACGGCACGTGCCAACCTGGACAACAAGTCGCATGAACGCCCAGCCGACATCCGAGCCACTTTAAAACCCGAACAGCCGAAGGCTGCACGCCGACGTA
Source organism: Microcaldota archaeon (assembly GCA_016188965.1). Taxonomy (GTDB): domain Archaea; phylum Micrarchaeota; class Micrarchaeia; order Norongarragalinales; family Norongarragalinaceae; genus JACPGT01. The sequence goes on from JACPGT010000005.1 coordinate 116,858, forward strand.
GGACCAATTTTTTCCGCTTCTTTTTGCGGCGTCCGTAAAGCGCCGCAGTCGTTATTCTCCTTTTTTCATTGGTCAGCGGTCCAGCCGGAAAAAAGTGATGGAGTACGCCGGGAAAACGTAAGAAAAATTGGCCGAAACAGCGAGGGTGGATTCAAGGTAGTCCGTCTGGTCAATAGAGTCCTGCAACGCGTTGGCCTTCAAAGCGTATACGGAAGCGACGGGCAAAGGAATGAAGTTTTTCAGCTGAATGGTTTGAACATGCGCCGCCGAGTCACGGTTGATAACCGCCAAGTACAACGACTGGCCGTCGGCCGAGACGCTGCTGACGGCGGTGAAGCGCGGCACGTCCGTGTTCGTCACGGCGTCATGGACCGTCAGCGAGTCGTACGCGACCGGCACCATGCGGCCACCCCAGCCAAAGTAGCGGGAAAACGCCAGGAACGTCCGGCCATTGAGGTTGACCTTGGGCACGCCGGCGTAGTCGCCCACCAAGCCGGTGGCGAATTTTTCCTTGGGAGACGCGGCATTCCAGAAGAACAGCGACCCACCGTGCACTCCGTTTTCCAGCATGAACGCCAGCTCGGACGCCAAGTAAGCCGAGTCGATGAATCGGTCCGTTGCCGTGTACTTGAAATTGACCAGGATACGGTTGTACTCGTTGATCCAGATGGGAAAATCCGGATCGCCCACCGCGCGGCTAAGGTACTTCGAAGCCAACTGCTGCGCCTGCCGGAACCGGTACGAATCGGCATAGGCGGCGGCCATGGAACGCAACGGATAGTCCCGCACGCCGTCCTTGCCCGGATAGAGAAAATAATCGTGCACCGCCATGCCCGCGACGAGGGACTGTTTGCCTTGCTCCGCGATGTACTGCAGAACGCGGTCCATGGAAAACGAGCCGGAGTTCTGCGTAGGCAAGATGCATTTGAGGCCGGTTTGGATGCGGCGGATGGACTCGCACAAGTCGACGAACCGGCGCGCGAAGCCCTCCTCGTTACCGACGTACTGCGCGTAGTACGGCTCGTTACCCAACTCGACGTACCGCAACGAATACGGCGCCACGCGGCCCCGGGCAGCACGAAGGTTGGCATAGTTGACGCTACCGGAACCGTCCGCGGCCCGCAGATCCGTCACGGGCCAGCCCTGCGCAGTAATTTGCTGGGCCTTTGCCGCATAGTCCGCGTCCGCCGGCAACACGAGGTACTGGATCATGGCCGTGAGGCCTTCCACGCTTCCGTACTTGCGGAAAGAAGGAGGCAACGCATCGGTGGAGCAGCCGTACTTGATTTCGCAAGGATTCGGCAACTGGGGAACGAACTCGAAGTTGAGGCGCTCAGCAAGCGTGCCGTAATCATCCAGCGTCAGCACGTTGGCATCGAACCGGTACCGAACCTGTGCGTCGGCCGCATCCTGTGGCAGCGCGCCGGAATACGTCGGACGCACCACGTACTCGTCGATCTTGAAGCGGTACGAGTCGGAACGTTGGCTAGCCGACGTGACCGATGCGCCCACGCTCTCTTCGTTCAGCGTGCCGAAGTAGGCATCTTTGGTGCGCAGCGCCGTGTCCGACGGGAACGTCGCGAGCACCGCCTGACCAACAAAGTTATCGTCCAGCCAGACTTTAGACGTCAAGTCGTTGAGAACGTCCACCCCATACCACCGGTCGAACGCCAGCGGCGCCGTCGTTACGGATTGAGCGAACCCCGGCGTGCCGAAGCGGAATTCCAGGCGGCGGTCCGGCAACAAATAAACGTGGAAGCGGCCGGTCTTCATGATGAACGCCTTGGATGCCACCGAAAAAGGCACGCTCGAAGAAAGCTGGATGTCAAAACGCGTGTACAACGCCGCCTGGGGAAGCGAAAGTTCGCGACCGACTTCAGGAAACACGCGGTGAACCTGCGTCGTCGAGCCTGACACCTTAGTGTAGCTGATCGAGTGCCGGTTGAGCCCTTGAGCAAAGGAAAGCGACGCGTCGAACCACTCCACACGGTAATAATTATCGCTGGCCGAGCCGTCGGCCTTGGATTCATACCTCAAATCCATGTCCGGCAGCGGATATTGCAGTCGCCAGTTGAACTCCGGGAACGATTCATCGATCATCGGATTGGAAAGGCCGTTGGACCGCCGATACTCCGACGGATCGAACATCCAGATGTTGCGCGGCGTGCCTGCGTCGGCCAGATGCATCCGCCACAGCGGCCGGTTCAGCGATGCGCCGGAAGGAACGGATGAGCCTGCCAATTCGGAAAAAATGGGAAAATCGTAATCCTGCACGCGGTCGGCCATCGAATTGCCGCCCAGCACGCCACGGTCCACATACGGCACCGACGTCTGTTGCGCGTCAATCAAAAGAACGCCGGCAATCGGGACCGGTGTCGCGCTCGGCGCGGCCGTTGCAGAAGGACGAGGCATTGGGCTGACGGACGGCAATACCGTGGGCAACGGAGGCATTACGGAAGGGACCGGAGGCAACAGCGGATACCAAGTGAAGTTTGCGTTGCGCGCATGCTCCAGTGCGAACGGGGCATAGAAGCCCGAACCGGGCCCGCCGCGGCACGAGCCGTCGGACCAACCCGGTTGTTTGATCCACACCAAGGCGTGCACGGAATCGTCGCCGGTCTGCGTCGTGAACGGAACGCCGGCGCCGCGGCCCGACGGGTTGCACCAGATCCCGTCCGGATGCGGGCCTTGGCCGTTGCGCGACGTGTCGATGATGAACGGCTTGCCGCCCACGCGGGCGGACATCTGCAAGCCGTACCGGATATTCTCATCCGTGTAGATGAAGTTAGCCACGTTCAAGGCAAAACCATCGGCTTCCGAAATGTCCAACTCGTTCAAACGCCGCGACATCTCGACCACGCCCACCCACCGCGGGTTGGCCGCGTCCACATACACGGCCGCGCCTTGGGCCTTGAGCACGCGGATGGCGTGGCGCATCAAGTCCCACCGCGTGGCAACCTCCGACGCATTCAGGCAACTGAGCGCCGCCGTGCCGTCCGGTTCCAACACCACGATGGCCTTGCGTCCGGCAAGGCTCGAAGCGATGCCTTCCACGTAAGCGCGGTATGCCGCCGGCGAGGCGAAGCCGCCGGCTGCCGCACCGCCGCAATCCCGCTTGGGCAAGCTATAAATCACGATGAGCGGCACCTGGCCCTGCGTCGAAGCGTCGTCCAGAAGCGAATCGGCCCGCGCCCGCACGTCCGCCTCGTGTCCGGAAAACCAGATGGCCACCGGTTGCGGCCACAGCTTGTCCAACTGCGCCGCATCCTCCGGACGGCTTTGGCGCCACGCGTCGGCCTGAAGACGGGTCGGAATCTGCGGGTCGACATACAGACGGACGTTGGAAAAAGGATTGAACCGATCCGGTGCGGGCGTCACGCTGGGAGACGCAGAAGCCGTAGGTTCCGGCGCAGGCACCACGGAAGGCGCGGACAGCGGAGGCGAAAGAGGGGCCGTCGGCGAGGCCGAGGATGAGGAAGCGGAAGGATAGGCTCCCCCGATGAACGACGGCGCGGGGGAAGGGGGCACAGAGGAAGCGGAGGGCGACACCGGCAACGGGACGTCCGTATCCGAAGACGGCGGATACGCCAGGGCGGTGGCGTCAGCCAAGGGCAGCACCTCGAATTCCGCAATCGGAGTCGGAGTAACGAGGGACTGCGGAAAGACGACAAACCCGGCGGGGGATGCCGGAGTCAACGTCAGCCACAAACCAAGAAGCGCGATGCCGACGGCGAAGATCAACAACGCTTGACGATGACTCGGACGCATGACGCCAAACCTCCACGACGAGGAAAAAAGCATCCGGCGGGCCGCATGCTGCCTGCGGTTATAGTCGACCACGAAAGTAACCCGACTTAAGAGTCGTGGTCGACTATCTAGCAAACGGCTCGAAAGTCTCGGCGGACTTTCGAGGTTTGCTATAATCGACTGGATGATTCAATGCCCCAACGGCAGTGGTGGCTGGAGCGGCTAATATTAAACCGGACGGCACGCCTTACGAAAACCAGTCGAAAAAACGGATGCGCTTACAAAAACGGACAAAAAAAAGAAAAGAAGTGCGACCGGCGGGAATCGAACCCGCGTATCGACCTTGGCAAGGTCGTATCATACCACTAGACCACGGTCGCTTTTTTCCTGAACTTGTTTTCCTGCCGTCCTTTCCTTTGGTGCAGCTTTTCTTCTTAAAGAAAAGATGCCTACCCGGGTACGGCCGCTTATTTGATTTCGCCGTACTGCCGTCAGTTCCTAGTTAAAACTGACGAATTGGAAACAAGGAAAAGACGCATTCCTGTGCCAATCAGGGAAAAAGCTTATGCACACAACGGCTTTTAAAACCGTTTTCTTTGAAGCCGGAACGCCGGCGATGGAAAAAAGAGGAAAAAACCGACCGTAATAACGGCCGGCACTTTTTGCTATAGCAAGCCACGAAAGTTTCCCGGATGTATTCGTGGCTTGCTAGACACCAAGACTTGACAAATCGATTGCGACAGTTCAAGTCTTGCTGTAAAACAGCGCCAGGAATGTGCCGACCCACGCGCTAAGCATGGCGCCTACGGACGTGACCATACCGGCGGTGCCTTGGATCAGCACGTCGGCAAAGCCCGACGCGCCTTGTGGCTGCCCTTCAGTCTGAACTGACGCGTCGTCTAACGTGTTGAACACCGGGTTCAAAGTCGCGGATGCGTCGGTTGCACCCGATGGGGGGGTCGAACCGGAACCGGCGCTTGACGAGATCACGCTCGAACCGCCGGCGGACGAAGCGCCGAAAGCCACGTCAAAATCATACGGCACGCCGGATGCGCGCACTCGGTCGCGCAACGCGCTCCAATATGCAGTCATGTGATCGGCAACCGTTTGGCGTTGTGCATCCGTTGCAGCGTCCGACCAGGCTTGTTTTTCCTCGGCTAATTCCAAACGCGCGTCGGCGACGATCCCGGGGTCAAACCCGAGGCCGACCAAATCATCCAGGATGACCGATAAGCGGGCGAAGTGTTCTTGGACTATTTCCGACTCGCCGGAACCCACTCCGACTGAAGTCGATTGACTCGTGCTGACTTGAGTTTGAGTGGACGAGTTGTCGCCGGTGCGGACGATGCTTACGGCCGATCCGCTGGCTCCTGAACCTTGCGTTGTTACCGAACCGGATGTCCGGATTGTGGCGTCGCTTGAAGCGGACGAGTCGACGGAAGCGGTGACGGCGGAAGATTGGGCAAATATCATGCCGGCCATCATCGCCAAAATTATAGTCAAAGCCGCCAGGCGTCGTTCATGCGCGTCCATCTTCCATCACCTCCATTGGTCGTTGTTCCTCTTTGCCACGTTTCATCAATGAGATTTGAAAAAGCAAAAAGAAAGAAAGGGTCCGCCGACCCTGTTTGGATCGGCGGATTGGTCGGTTCCACGTCCTCCACTATGCTCCGGGCGACGGACTCGGCGTGGCCGTTGGCTCGGGCGTCGGAGTCGCGGTCGGCTCCGGAGTGGGAGTCGCCGTAGGTTCCGGCGTTGGAGTCGGCGTCACCGTCGGCACAGGCGTCGGGCTGGCCGTCGGTTCCGGACTCGGAGTAGCCGTGGGAGCCGGTGTCGGCGTTGCGCTGGGAGTGGCCGCAGGCGTCGCAGTCGGCGTAGCCGTTGGTTCCGGCGTGGCTTCCTGACCTTCCGTCTCGACGTCCACGCTCACGCTGTTGTTGACAGTGGCCGAAGCGGTGCCGTTCAACGAGTCCACGAAGGCGTTGACCATCGTATTGATGTCTACGATGATCTGCGTCAGAGCGTCTCCGGATTCCGCACTCACCGACACGTCCGTACCGGTCGTGGCGCTGGCCGAACCGTTGTCCCCGCTGGCCGCGGCCGCGGCGTCACTGGACGCATCGACCGAGGCTGACGAGCCGCCGTTGGCGCTGGCCTCGACGTCGACCGACGTGTCAGCCGTTGCCGTGGCGGTGCCGTTCAACGCATTGACGATGGCCTGGACGAAGGTGTTGATATTGACGATGATGGTCGTCAAACCACCTTCTTCAGGTTCCGGCGTCGCACTGGGAGTGGCCGTGGGCTCCGGACTCGGAGTAGCCGTCGGCTCCGGCGTCGCACTGGGCGTCGCTGTTGGTGTCGCAGACGGGGTAGCCGTCGGCGTGGCCGTCGGTTGGTTGGCCTCCGCTTGGGCCAATGCCTGCAGCAGCACGTTCAACTGCAACGTCAGCTGCTCCACCTGGGCCTGCAACTGGGCTACGGCCGTGGCCTTCGCATTGGAGTCGTCCGTCGCATTGACACCCGCTTGGGCCATGGCGTTCTGCTTAGCCAACAGGAAGAGCTTGACCTTGTCGCCGAAGTTCTTCCAGTAAATCTTCATGTCGGAAGTGACCTGGGCACGCGCGTCCGCATCCCCGGCCTCGACGAAGGCCTGGGCCTGCGAGTCCAATTTGATGCGGGCGTCCGCAATCATCTGCGGGTCCACGCCTTGGTCTTCCAGATCGTTCAGCATCACCTTGAGTTTGATGAACTCACGGGCGCTGGCCGACGCACTGGCTTCGCCGTTGCCGCTGGCCGAAGCTTGTGCATCCGTCTGAGCATTCACGGATTCTTTAATCGTTGCGTCGTCCGATTGCGCGTTGACGTCCACCGACGTGTCGCTGGAAACGGCCGCGTTAGCTGACGCGTCGCCGCCCAGAGCACTGGCCGTCGCGTTCACCACGCTACTGATGAACACCTGTATCTTCAGTACGACGTCACTCAAGGTACTGGTAACGCCGTCGATGACGACGTTTACGCTGGTATCCGCACTGGCCTGACTTGAGGCTTGCGAAACGGTCGCCGTTGTCTCGGCAACAAGCAAGCCCGACATCATGACCAGCGCCAGCATACCTAACCATGCCGTATTCGGCGCTGGTGTATTCATACAATCACCCCTCGTTTTTCGTGGGTCCGCACCGCGCGTACGCTACGCCCGCGGCGAAACCATCGGCTAGTTCCCCAAAACTCGTTGGGGCTTCAGACGAGTGTCAGCAAAGCATGTGACCCGCCCCGGTCAACCCCGGCGCATGCCGCAACACCCCGTGCGGCGTCATGTCCTGCCACCACCTCCTCCCAAGGTTCCGCGCCGATTGCACCTGGCAGATGCTCGACAAGTCGGGCAAACCGCCTTGGCCGACGCGGAGGGTTTTGCGCAGCAAACCGCGCGTGCAGTTTGCAAAGGCATCCGGAGGGAAGCAAGGTCGCCCGTTTTCCAAGGGATGCCAAACGCATGCCGCAGGCATCGAGCCGACGTTCTTGCGAGCGCCGGTTCGGTGGCCTTTGGCGGATAGTTGGTACGGATGAAATTACTTAACGGTTTTTCCGCAGGCATGCCCGGACACTTAAGTGACGCGCGCCATGGCTTGACAAAACGATAAGTAACCGGACCGGATGGCTTTCAGAATAGCGAAAACGGCTGAACCCTTTTCTGGAAGCGAGATCACGACTGCTTTGGGTAAAAGCGAAAAGGCGGCGCGTTGCCGTCCAACACGGAAGGCAACAAGGATGCCGGTCGGACAAACGGCGGAAATCAATAGATGCGCGTGCCCACCGGCATGTCGTGACTGGGCGCCAAGAGGGCCAAGTCTTCCGCTGCCTCGCCCGCAGCCAGCAGCATGCCGTTGCTTTCGATTCCCTTGAGTTTTTTGGGCATCAGGTTGCATAAGACGACGATTTTGCGGTCCGTCAGTTGGTCGTCGGTGTAGACCTGACCGATGCCGGCCACCAGGGTGCGCGGCGCTTCCTCGCCGACGTCCACGGACAACTGGACCAGCTTGTCGCTGCCTTCGACGCGCTGGGATGAGAGGATTTTGCCCACGCGCAGTTCCAGCTTCGAAAAATCGTCGTATTGAATTACGTCCATCGGGCGGCTCACCGGCAACTGTTGTGGACGCATACGCTTTATTTACCCACCGGCCTTGCGGACCGAACGCAACGACTGCGCATGCCGGATCAGGCCGGCCTGGCGGCCCACGCGCTCATCGATGTCCGCCAGGTAGGCGTCGATGAAATGCGCACGGGCCGCGGGCTCGAGGAACGCCTCGGCACAGGCCCGCAGACCGGCGCGGGAATGCGCCTGGAATACGTCGCCCGTTTTGGAGTGCCGGTTGAGGGAGGAAACGTCCAACAAATGGAATGAATGAAAGTTCCGCTTAGACGAAAGAAGGTGCCACAAGTTGAAAACGGTGGGCGCGTAACCCGCATTATGCAGGATGGCCAGTTCACGCGCGAGATCCTCGATGATATCGCCATGCTCTTCCCGATAGAGATATTGAAAGGCCACGGGCTTGGATGCGTCGCCCTTGCCCACGACGGGAACCAACCGGGATGAATCCGCGTCCATCAACAATCCCTTCCAGGGTTCCTTGCCGTCCACCCGGACCATGCGCGCCGGAGGAACCGACAAACCCAATTGACGCAACTCATCCAGGGTATGCAGCCACCGTTTCAACTGTTCCGCCGAAGTCCCCCGATCGGCCGTCTTAACGACTTGCATACGGAACGAACCGTCCGAGTAACGCACCTCGGCCTCGCGCAGCGGACCACCTTTACCGGGAGCCAGCGTCCGCATCAGCCGGATGGTTCGGATAACCGGATTTTTCAAGGCGTCAGACCGACCCCGATTTACGCCAGTGCATCGATACCATCCACAAACCCATCACCATCCGCATTGCAGACGCCGAGGAAACGTCCGCCCATAAACCCTTCGGAGTGTTTGTGGGCCTCGCACCGCCTCGACCCCCTCACTCCAAAACTTCCACCGCATCCACAACCCCATCACCGTTCTCATCGAATCCCTGCACCACGTGCGCCAGGTCTTCCTGGTCCCACCAATTTTTCTGCCGGGCCAGGGCCAGCACGGCCACGCGCGTCGAATTATGCGAGCCGCCGGCCAACAACAACATCCTCTTTCCGGACGAAAACGGGCTTTCCACCGCCTGCACTACGCCGACGTCGTCGCCGTAATGCTTGCCCGTGCGCATCGAATGCACTTCGAACGAAGGCGTGAAGCGGATGGGCAGCAAGGCGTTGGCCTCATGCGACAGCATGTTGACTTTCGGCCCCCCCACTACGATCAAGTTGCCGCCGCGCAAGGCAGATGCCTGCGTGTCCAGGTAATACAAAGGATAACCCACACCGGCGAATTGCGCCAAGAAGGCCGCCAGCTCGATGGATGCGAATTCGGAACCCCGGGCCCGGAATGCGCCGTGCGGTTCCGGCGACCCCACCACCATTTTGGCGTCCAGCATTCCCTCGCGGATAAACGGCAGCAAGAACGCGGGGGCGGACTTTCGCGGCTCGGCATATGGCTTCCATTCCGATAGGGGAATGGCCAAAGCCTCGGCCGTGGCGGCGTATTTCTTCGCATACGCGCCGCCCCTCTCCTCCATGCCATGAAGCCGGATGAGCCCTTCCCGCGCCAACAAGCGCAGATGATAATAGATGGTCTGCGGATGCATCTTCAATTGACGGCTCAATTCCGCCGCGTATTGCGGCGTCGAAAGCGCACGAAGGATGCGCAACCGGTCCGCATTCAGTACAGCGAAAGCCGACGGCTCGACTAAAGCCGCGTTGAGCGACCGATCATCCCGAATCAGTTTAACCCGCACAATAATAGGATTATCATTTTCTTTAAAATCCTATTGGAAAGCCGCACACCTGTTTGAAAGGCCCGTCAGCGGCATTTAAATATATAATGTAAAATAAACTTTACATCGAGTTTCGGAGTATCAGCATATGTGCGGCATTTTCGGAGTGGTAGGACATCGGCCCGCAGGACCCATCCTCTTGGAAGGACTGAAGAAACTGGAGTACCGCGGGTATGATTCGTGCGGTATCGCGTCCGTCAGCGAAGGCAAGCTGCACGTCCGCAAGGGCATCGGGAAAATCGACGAAGTGGAGCAAAGACACGGCTTAAGCGGCGTGCCGGGCACCGTCGCGTTGAGCCATAGCCGCTGGGCCACGCACGGAGGAGTGACGGACCAAAACGCCCATCCGCACACCGACTGCGCCGGCAGAATCGCGATCGTGCACAACGGCATCATCGAGAACTTCCAGGAACTGAAACGAGAACTGCATCAAAAAGGACACCGCATCGCATCCCAGACGGATACCGAACTGATCGCCCATCTTTTGGAGGAATTCCCGGGCTCCTTGGAAACCAAGATGGCGCAAGCCGCGGCCCGAATCCGAGGCAGCTTCGCGCTTCTGGCCGTCAGTACCGAGGAACCCCACAAGATGGTGGCGCTTCGCTGCGAAAGCCCGCTGGTCATCGGCATTGGTTCGGACGCCATCTACGCCGCGTCCGACGTCATGCCATTCCTGGAACACACCGACCAGGCGATTTTCCTGGAAGACCACGAAATGGCAGTCATCACGCCGGGGGCCGTCTCGTTCGAGAACGTCCGAACGCGCTCATCCGTCAACAAAAAACCGAGGACGCTGCAATGGACGGCCGAACAGGCAGGAAAAGAAGGCCATCCGCACTTCATGATCAAGGAAATCCTGGAACAGCCCGCCGCCATCCAGAACGCGATGCGCCAAGACCCGGACAAGCTGGAAAAATTCGTACAACTCATCCGCAACTCGCGTGATGTCAAATTCGTCGCCTGCGGCACGTCGCGCCACGCCGCCTTGGTGGGCCGATACGCCATAAACCGGCTCGCCGGAAAAACCGCCGAAGTCTACATCGCCTCGGAGTTCTCCTATTTCGCCGACCAAAGCACGCCCGACACGCTCATCATCGCAGTCTCCCAAAGCGGCGAGACGGCCGACGTGCTGGTGGGCTTGCGCAAAGCCAAAGCCAAAGGCGCGAAAGTGGCAAGCATCGTCAACGTCGTCGGTTCGTCCATCGACCGCGAATCCGACGCGAGCCTTAGCTTGAACTGCGGGCCCGAAATCGCCGTCGCATCCACCAAGGCGTTCACTGCCCAATTGGTCGTCCTCTACGTGGTGGCGCATGCCTTGGCCGGAAAATCGGCGGAAGGAACCGCCGCCTTGAAGCAAGTGGCAGCTCACGCCGCGGACCTCATGCCGCAATGGAACGAAACCACCCGCGCCTTGGCCGCGTCCTGGACCGAGCACGAACACGTCTATTTCCTCGGCCGCGGCGTCAACTTTCCCGTCGCCCTCGAAGGCGCGCTCAAGCTCAAGGAAATATCCTACATCCACGCCGAAGGCATGCCCGCTGGAGAGCTCAAACACGGCACCTTAGCGCTGATCGAAACCCACACGCCGGTCGTCTTGCTGAACCCGCACGATTACACGTTCGTCGACACGCTGTCCAACGGCTCCGAAACCAAAGCCAGGGGCGCACGGCTCATCGGCGTCTCGGACAGGTCCAACGAGGCTTACGACGCGTACATCCCCCTCCCGCAAGTAGCGGAATTGTTCTACCCCTTAGTCAGCGTGCTGCCGTTGCAATTATTGGCCTACCACGCCGCCGTGTTGAGGGGCCACGACGTTGACAGGCCGAGAAACCTCGCAAAATCCGTAACGGTTCGTTAACGACAAGGCAAAAAGAAGAAATGAAAAAAAAAGAAACCATAAAAAGCGCCGCATCCGTCAAGAAACCTCCCGTTTTTAAAATCTTCCGGAACTGAAAACCCCAATGCCCACCCACGCCGTATTGTTGGACCTTGACGGCGTCCTGTTGGATTCCCGCGACGCCTTGGTCAACCTCTACCAGGACATGATCCGCGAGTTCGGCCTGCCGCTCCGCTCGCGCGACGACATCCTGGAATGCAGCGGAAAGACCGAAGAACAATGGATCCGGACCATGGCGCCGGAAATGGACGAAGCCGTCCTGAAAACAGCCATCCAGTGGTGCGAGTCCCACTACGCCCAATCCTATCTGCCCGTCTTTGCCAAACCGATGCCCGGCGCCAAGGAACTGCTATACCACCTGCAGGCGCGGCGGGTCAAGAAAGCCATCGTCACCAACCAATCCAAAGCCCAATCCGTCGCCTCGCTCAAACTCATCGGTTACGGCGGCATCGACGCCGTCGTCACCTATGAAGACGTGGAAAAACCCAAGCCCGATGCCGCCCCCCTACGACGCGCCCTCGAATTGCTCGGCGTACCCGCCCAAAACGCGCTCTACGTCGGCGACACGCAAATCGATCTGGATGCAGGAATTGCCGCCGGTGTGCGCACCATCCTTCTGAAAGCGCCGTGGAACGCCCACGTGCAGGCCGACAAAGTCGCCGAATTGGACGACATCCTGGTGAAGATGTACAATGCCTGAAACCACTACGGCTCCAACGGCCGCAACGACCCGAAGACAAAAAAACAAACCCATGCAAAGCCGCTTTGAAAAAGAGGCCAACCGAAGCCACGACCCCGACACCTCCAACCACGCACCCACCGCAGTCATCCTGGCCGCCGGACGTGGCCGCCGCCTGTGGCCCGTGGGCGAAAGCCTGCCCAAATGCATGATCCGCATCCTCGGAAAACCCCTCATCGAATGGGTGTTGGAAGCAGTCCTCCCGCATTGCCGAAAAGCGGTCATCGTCGTCGGCTACAAGAATGAACTCGTCACCGACTACTTCTCCAAGAAACCGTACGCAAGCCAACTGGAATTCGTCGAACAGGCCGAACAGAAAGGCACGGCGCACGCCCTGCTACAAGCCAAAGAACGCGTCCGCGGACCTTTCTTCACCGTCAACGGCGACAGTTTCGCCGAACCCCGGTTCTACAGCGAATTCACCCAACAGATGCAACGGCAACCCGGCCAGTGGTTCGGCATGGCGAAAAACATGGAAGACGCCCGGCCCTTCGGCCTCATCCACCAAAAAGACGGCCGAATCGTTTCCTTCGAAGAAAAACCAAAACAACCCCAGGGAGGCCTCGTCGCGCTGGGCAATTATTACCTTCCCGACGCGTTCTTCTCCTACCTTGAAAACGTACCCCTTTCGGCCCGCGGAGAATACGAATTGACCGACGCACTCAACGCGTTCTGCAGCGAACACGCATTGACGGCCCACGCCTTCGACGGCTTCCGAAGCGAAGTCACGTATTTCTGGGACCACCTCGACTTGAACATCCACGCCTTGGAAAACCTCATGGAAGAAAAAAACGAAGGCACGATTGAACCGGGCGCCGTGCTCGAAGGCAAGCTATTCCTAGGTAAAGGATCGGTCATCAAGGCCGGCTCGCGCATCGAAGGACCCGCCTACATCGGAGAGGACTGCCTCATCGGACCCAACGCGTTCATCCGCCGGGGCTCCGTCATCGAGAACCACTGCCACGTCGGCACGTGCGAAATCAAGAACAGCGTCGTCATGAACGGCGCCAACGTGCCCCACTTTTCCTACATCGGCGACTCCGTCCTCTGCGAAGACGTCAACCTTGGCGCCGGAACCATGATAGCCAACCTGCGTTTTGACAACGGGCCCATCCGCGTGCACTTCAAAGAAGGTAGTGTCGACTCCGGTCGCCGCAAGCTGGGCGCCGCCATCGGCTCCGGCACGAAGATCGGAGTCAACTGCAGCATCAACTGCGGCACCCTCATCGGGCACGACTGCAAGGTATTTCCCGGAACGAAAATCACGCACAACCTAGACAACAACACGACATTCAAAGGCGATTGAATGAAAAGCGCCGACAACAAGGCCAAAAACGCCAACCCGAAAGACGTCGGCCACCCCGCGCACGACATTCCAAGCAAACAAACCGAAGACATGCAGAACGCGTGCTCACTGCCGGACCCGCAAATCGACGAAAACGCGACGCCGAACAAAAGGCTTTCCTTCTTCAAGACGTACGACTGCCGAGGAATGTACGGCGCCGATGCCACGGAAAAAAACTGCTTCCGCCTCGGAAGGGCCTGCCACGCATCCAAACGGCCCATCGTGCTGGGGATGGACTTCCGCGAACACAACGACACGCTCGCCGCCGCATTCATGACCGGATTTGAAGGCGACGTCCGCTTCGCCGGCCACCTGCCTTCGCCGGCCCTGGCATACGCAAGCTCGGATGGATGGGCCATCTCCTTCACCGCGTCACACAACCCCGCCGGCTACAACGGCGTCAAATTCAAGAAACACCAACGCTGCTTTTTCGAAAACGAGCTGCAACAACTCAAGAAAAAATACGCCTTTGCCAAAGCCCCTGACCACATCGATGCAAAAAAGATGCCCGCCGTGGACGAAACCGTAAAAGCCGGATACCTCGGCGCGCTGCCGGAAATCCACGACGCGGTCTTTGACTTGGCCGGTGGAGCGGCCTGCGCCTTGAAAGAAGCCTTTGGCGAAAAAGCCATTTTCCACCAACCCGATCCGACGTTTGCCAACCACGCGCCGGAACCCAAGGAAGACACCCTCGGCATCTTGGCCGCGCAGACGGTCAAACAGCGAAAAGTCGGCTTCGCGTTCGACGGCGATGCCGACCGCTGCGTGGCCGTGGACCAAGGCACGGTCATTGACGGCGGCATTTTGACGGCCTACATCGCCGTCCACCACGTCCAGGCCAAAACCAAAGTTTTCGTCACCCTCGACACGCAAGCCGAAGTCTTCCGGTTACTGCAAGACGAAGGCTTCGATGCGCATTACACACCGGTGGGCGACGTGCACATCGTACGCGCCATGGTCGAACAAAACGCAGTGTTTGCGGCCGAACGCTCCGGCCACTACTCCTTCAAGCAGCACATGCCGGATTCCGACGGAATCTATACGGCCGCCTTGCTGTCCGGCACGAAAGCCGGCGACATTCTCGCGTTTGCCCGACAATTCAAAGCCATTTCCTTGAAAGACGAAGTCCGCTTCCAAGTCGACTTCGCTGCGCTGAAAGCCTGGGCCGAAGCACGCGCCGGCTCCGGCAACGTGCAAGCCATCGACGGCGTCAAGGCCGACTTCGGCGACTACGCATTCCTGGTCCGCGCGAGCCAAACAGAACCCAAAGTACGGATCAACGTGGAAGCGGCAAACCCGGCCGCAGCAAAAAAAGGCCTGGAAGAAGTCAAGACAGCGCTTGAAAAAAGCCGGATCAGTTGAACCGATACCAAAGAAAAAAAACGTCCCTACGCCGGCGTGCCGTTCTTCAATTCCACGTGCGACTTCCAGAAGAAGTAGCCGATGACGAAGAACGTGATCACCGGCGAAAGCCACGCCGGGATGTGGAAACCGAAGGCGTCGGCCAGCATGATGGACCCGAGGAAAAGGATGGAATACATCGCGCCGTTCTTCAGGTAGGCGTATTTTTTCACGTTCTCGATGTTGCGCACCGTCATCTCCCGCACCACGAACGCGCCGATGCCGTTGCCGAACAAGATCAGCGGCACCGACAACGTGAAAGCGAACGCGCCGATGACGCCATCAATGGAAAACGACGCGTCGATGGCCTCCAAGTACAACAGTTTGCTCAAGTCGGACATGGGCGAATGGCCTTTCTTTCCTTTGTTCTCCGCGAGCAATTCGCGCTCCTTTTCCTCCGCGTTCTGTTTGAACCCGTGCGTGATGAAGAAAACGGTCGAGCCCACCACTGCGCTGAAGGCCATGATGGGATTGATCTGCAACGAATACCACGTGACGATGGCCAGCAGGATGGATACGACGGCGTAGAACCACACGCCCTGGCGCTGGAAGAACCGCTCACCATAGAGGCCGAAATTCTTCGGCTCCAGAAAAAGCCAGTGGAAGAACAAAAAGACGAGAAAAACGCCGCCGCCTACGAGCAGAATGGGCGCAGAGGCTTCGACCGACGCCACGACGGCCGGATCCGACGACAACGTCGACATCAACGCCTCGACGGGGCCCAGTTTGGGATTGGCCGCCCACACGATAAGCCACGGCAGCAAACCGCGGAGAATCACAACCGCAATCAGCAGGCCCCAGAGCAGGAACCAACGGCGGGCCTTTTCCGACATCTTGGAGAGGACTTCCGCATTGATTACGGCGTTGTCCACGGACGAGACCGTCTCGAACAAAGCCAGGCCTAGGACGACCAACACGGCTTCAACAATACCCATGGCAGAATTAGTGGAAAAGACGATTATTTAAGCGATTGACCAAATGCGCGGCGTCATCCGGACTGGCCGGCAGAGACGTCAGGAACGACGCTGCCAGAATTCGCGGGGCGGCTGCCCGATGATGGATTCCAGGATGGCGCGGTTGACTTCTTTCTGCCGCTCGCGATGCAGCACGTGGCTCTTGCTATCCAAACCGAGGACTTGCGCACGGGAGTACCGCTGGAATTGCAGTGCCGAACCATAGGGAATGATGCGGTCGTTCAGACTATGAATGGCCGTGATGGGAACGTCCAGGTTCGCCGGAGGCACGTATCGAGAAGTGGCGTTGAACAGGTTGATCAGGGCGTTCGGCTCGGCGACCGGGGCCACTTGGAGTTCGGCATCCGCCATTTTGGAATCCTCATACACATAATTACGCGTCTCGAACGCAATCCGGTCTTGCAGCACGTTGCGCGCACGGTCCAACAACGCAAGAGGGACCTTGGGCACCAGCGCCTCGCTGAAGATGACCTTTTGCGCCCCCGCCGTCCCGCCGGCAATCTGACGCAACCACAAACCCACACGGACGCGGAACTTCAGATAAGCCGGGTGGCTGCGGAAACCATTGACGACCACCAGGCTTTTCACTTCGTCCGGCCGCTTCCGGGCCAGCTCCAAAGCAATGGGAGAACCGTAAGAATGCGCGACGACGTGGACCGCTTTGACCTTGAAATGATCCAGCACGGCCTCCATGTCGCGGGCGTAATCGGCGACGGAATGCCGCGAAGCATACGGACTGTCCCCGTGACCCGCCAGATCCGGAGCCAAGACATGGAAACCCCGCCTACGCAGATAGTCCATCTGGGAAACCCAGCCTTGACCGGAACCGCCGAAACCGTGCACGAACAGGACGGCCGGGCCCTTCAGGTTGCCCGCTTCCAGGACGTGCAACGGCTCGCCGGAAAGGACCTCAACGAAATGCGAACGCGGTTTGAGCGCCATGGTCAGCCGTACAACCGCCGCTCGCGGATTTCCTCAAGCAAAGCCGTTTCAAACACGGAAAGCTTCACGCCGTGCGAGACTTTGCCGTCGCGCCGTCGGACGGACACGGTCCCGGCATCGCGCTCCTTCTGACCCACGACCAGCATGTACGGCACCTTGGCTAGTTGCGCGTCTCGGATCTTGCCTTCCAACTTGCCGGATTTAGTGTCCGTCTTGACGCGCACGCCTGCGGCTTTCAGTTGTGCCGCAACGGCTTCGGCGTAATCGTTCTCGTTATCTGTCAATGGCAAGACGACGGCCTGCACCGGCGCAAGCCACGTCGGAAAAGCGCCGGCGAAGTGTTCGATGAGGATGCCCAAAAAGCGCTCGAACGAGCCGTAAATCACGCGGTGCAGCATGACGGGCCGGTGGCGCTTGCCGTCCGAACCCTCGTAATGCAAGTCGAAGCGCTCCGGCATCTGCAAGTCCAATTGAATAGTCCCGCACTGCCACTGCCTTCCGAGCGCGTCCTGGATGCGAAAATCGATCTTGGGACCGTAAAAAGCGCCGTCACCCTCGTTCACCGTGAAGTCCTTCTTGTTCTTGCGCAAGGCCTCCTTCAGCGCGGATTCCGCCTTTTCCCAAAACGCAAGCGTACCCATGGCTTTGGCCGGCCGCGTGGACAGCGCGATGTGATACGTAAAGCCGAACGTCGAATACATGAAGTCCAAGAATTGGATGAAACGAGTCACTTCATCGAGGATCTGATCCTCCGTCACGTACAGATGCGCGTCGTCCTGCGTGAACGCCCGAACACGGAAAAGCCCCGACAGGACGCCGGACAGCTCGTGGCGGTGGTCCATGCCGTTTTCCGCCAACCGCAACGGAAGCTCACGGTACGAGCGCGGTTTGGTCTTGTAAATCAGGATGGAGCCCGGACAGTTCATCGGCTTGATGGCATGCGGCACGCCGTCGATCTGCGTGAAATACATGTTCTCCTGGTAATGGTCCCAGTGCCCGCTGCGGTGCCAGAGGTCCTCGTTGAGAATCAACGGCGTCTTGATCTCCGAATAATCCCGCTGCTCGTACTGTTCGCGCAACAATTTTTCCAGTTCCTTGTACAGCACCATGCCGTTGGGATGCCAGAAGATGAAGCCCACGCCTTCCTCGTGAATGCTGAACAAGTCCAACTGTCGGCCCAATTTGCGATGGTCGCGTGCCTCCGCTTCCGCCTGCAGCTTCAAAAACGCCGCCTTCTCCGCGGATTTGGCAAACGCCATCACGTGGATGCGTTGCAACGGCTTGTTCTTCGCGTCGTTCTTCCAGTACGAGCCGCCGAAGCGCGTCAAGGAGAACGCCCCGACTTTGCCGGCGCTGGAACAGAACGGACCGGGCAAAAAGAACCACTTACCGTCAAGCTCTGCCAAAAGGACTTTTTCAGCCGCGGTGTCGGCCAACGCCTCTTTCTGCAAAGCGGAGAGGTGTTTTTCCGCGGTCTTTTTTTCCAACGCGTGGACCTTGACGGGCAGATCCTTGCTGCGCAGCGCATCCATGCGCTGCTCCAGCGCCTTCAAAACATCGGTGTTCACCGGTTTGGAGTCAAAATCCACGTAAATCTCGGCATCTTTGCCAAAGCCACAAAGCGCGGTGCCACCCGACTCGGATGAAACGGCATGGGCCAACAGAAGGGCGGCAGTATTGCGTTGCGCCTCTAAAGAATGAGAGGGTTTGACATTGGCAGCGGTTGCAGAGCCATAATCGGCAAAAACAGACGGCGCCGAGAACAACCCCGCGCTTTTCCCGCCCAATTCCGCGACTTTCTTCTCCAACGCCGCACCAGACGCCATGGCTGCAGAAGCGGAGCCTGCAGCCGCCGAGCCGAAAGTCTTGCTCAACTCGGCCAACGGGTGGCCTTTGCACTTCAGCTCGAATTCCTTATAATAGCCGAAAACGGATTTCTGGGCCGTCGGGCAAAAAGCGCGGACTTTTTCCAAGAACGAATCCAATAAGTTGATGGCGGCGGCGGGCTTGGCCAACGTGGAACTCAAGTGCGCGTACGGATAGACCAAAACGGTGGAGGCCTTGACTTCGCCGAAGTTCTTCTTCACGGCGTCAACGGCCTGCTGCAACACGTCGTCATCGTCGCCCGGCTCGAACGACGAAAAGACGACCAGTACGTTTTCCATGTGCAAGCCGGCTTTTTCCTCGTCGGACAAGTCGGCGACGGTCTTGAGAGCCTTCTGTTTGGGCTTGACCTTGACGTAATCGCAATGCAGTTCCAAAATGCGCATGACAACTCAACCTCGGTAATCCGTACGAATGGACCAACGGACGTGTGGGATTCCTTGGGAAATCAGCGGCTTAAAGGCGTTGCGGAGAGGGGCCCGGGCCAATAAATGAAACCAACAATGCAGCGGATTCAAGGCGCGAACGCTTTTTCCTGGCACAGCAAAAAAAGGCCCAGCGGCAGCGGGACTTCGGCAAAGCGCGCGCGAAGCAAATCGAATTTTTCGCCCAAGAACTCGAAGCGCAAGTCGTCCCGCGGAATCACCGTCAACGTCTTGCTCCGGTCGAACGCCAAGACGTCTTCAAAAGCGAAGGAATCGGCTTCGGGTAAAGTCTTTGCAAGAAAACCCGTGCCGCCGTGCAGGCTCTCCGGAATGCGCAGCAAACGGTGCAAATCGAACGTGACGGCCTTATCCGTCTGCGCCACCTTGACGGCCGACACCAACGCCTCGACGTTGGGCTTGGAACAAAAAGCCGACCAGTTGCCGACCTCCAGCTGTGCCAGCATTTCCGCCGGACGCGCCGCCACATCGTCGCGGTGCTTCTTCGACACGCCGAAGACCTTCAGCGACGCCGTGTTGTTGGACGCGATGGCGTTGCGCATCACCGCGTAAATCTTGCCGGCCCAGCCTCCGGACGACCCGGACGGGCCTCGAAGCGTGCCGACGTTGCGCTCGGACGAATCCGAATACGCCGCCGCCTTGGTGAAGAACGCCTCGGCATCCAGCCCCTCGGCCGCCACGTATTCAGCCATCTGCCGGCGCGCCTCCTTGCTCAAATCCCACACCGCCTCTCCGCGCACGTGGATGTGAAAGCCCTTCTGCCCCGAAAACACCAAAACGCCCTGCAAACCGAAGTCGTCCTTCAAAAACGCCAAAATGCGCAACGCCTGCTCGTGCACGTCCAGCAAGCAACCTTCGCACAGCAAATCGCGATGGCTGTGGTTTTCCTTGGAGCGCGGCGCGTCCAAGTCGAAGACCAAGTCGGCGCCGGAAAACTCCTTCTGCGTCATGGGCTGCTTATCCGGAAAGCGGTAGTACGCCGTCGAGGAGGACATGAACAGCGGCACGTCCTGTAGCACGAAGCGCTCGAAATCCCGATGCGTTGAAAACGCTTTGTGACGGTAATCGATCTTCTTGTGCCAGCCGAAGCCGAACTCCCGTTGTGGCAACGCCACCACGGACGGCATCGCCCGCTGGTAGAACGTCCGGAAATGCGACTGGATGACGCGCAGTTCCTTGTCGTTCACGCCGGCCCACCCCGCGACGCCACGACAGGCCCCATGCAAAACGATTCGGCGACCTGCCATACATCGTCAAACACGCGCCACGCGCCCGCCTGTTCCAACTGCTCCAGCGTCGCCGTCCCCGACAGCACGCCCACCGGCACCGCGCCTGCGGCCAACGCCGCCGCCATGTCCGACTGCGCGTCGCCCACGTAATAGCACTGCTCGGGCTGGAAAAAGAGCCGACGGCACGCCAACAAGATACCTTCAGGATACGGCTTCTTATGCAGCACATCTTGCTCGGCCACGAACGTACGGAAGAAACGCGAAAAGCCGTGCGCATCCAGCCATGCCTTGTTGAAGACGGAGCCGGAGTTGGACACCACGGCTAATTCGTAACTCGCCGAAAGGCGCTGCAACGCGTCGTGCGCGTGCGGAATCGGCGGGACGGACGCCAAGTATGCTGCATCGGTGCGGCGAAAATCCGCCTTGACCTTCATGGCCCACGTCTTCTTTTCAGAAAAAGAATGCCTCGATACGGCTGCGTCGATCGTTTCCGGATGCGCCAAAGCATCCGCAAGCGCTACGCGTTCCTGCTGCAAGGCCCAGAGTGCCTCGATGCAGTTTTCCACCAAATTGTACTTCGAAAAGCCGCGTAGCCGGTATGCCGACTGCGCATCGGCCCCTAAAACGCCATCCAAGTCAAAACCGGCCTGCCGCAAGACCCGCAGATAACTATCCCACATGGCCCGACGGTTATCCCGCAATACGCCGGAAACGTCCAACAACACGGCTTTCTTTGGTTGCATGTCGGCTCACTTTTTCTGGGCGCGCTTTTTCCAATTGATGGGACAGGCCTTGCAGTACTCGCCTTCGAAACCGTCATCCATCATCTTCTTGCACGAAAAGCCGATTTGACGACCGAAAACCCAGTTGACCACGCTCTGGCCCTCCGTCGGCGTGAACGGCTGGGTGCCGCTGCACGCCGTCACGTACTGGTCCATCAGCCCTTGAGCCTGCTCCTTCTGAAGGCCGTCCCGCTGGGACGCGATGGCCAAGCCCATGGCGCCGTAAAAGCGCTTGCCTTCGCCCACGCCCTGCCGGACGGAGCGGATGCAGCCCAACTCTAAGAACTTCAATCCGAACGTCCTAGGCGCCGGCGGCAATTCATCCAAGCCGCGCGCGGCATCGCGGATGAAGTCCGGCACGTCCTGCGCCTTGAACTCCATGAACCGGGCCTCGATGGCGCCTTGCAGCAACTCGTTCAGCTCGCCCGGCGGCACCCGCACCCGGCCGGCGCGGACGTCCATCTGCGCCAAGTGCTGACCAAAACGCAAGTAATCGATAACAGAAAGCCAATGGCCTTCGGAATCCGCGGCAAACGAAGGAAAGAACGCGGACGCCAGCGTGCCCGGTTCCTGCTCGGCGTTAGCCCTCTGCACGTATTCCCTGGCCTTCGAAAGCGCATACTTGCGCTTGACGTGCTCACCACAGCAGGACAACATGGCTTTTGCCAAGGCATACATCTTGACGTGCCGGCCCTCGTTGGCCCACAACGCGTCCTCAATGGGCTCTTTGAGATAGGCTACGGCATCGTGGATGTCGGAGTCGTTCAGACCGTCTTCCAGCGCGTGGCGAGCCCCGGGAAGAAAAGGATACAGCGACATGAGGCTTAGTTGGGCAACGAAAGAATAAAAACCCGGGAACCGTTATGCAGCAATGGCCAAAACAACAAAGTCCAAGACGGCGCGCGGAGCCAATAGCCGCAACAGAAAACCCACCCGCCAGTCCATGCTGCCGGCGTCCGATCGCTCGGCCGAACACCGATTCCACCGTTTTCTCGACCTGTGGAACGCGCACATCCGCGAACAGATTAACGTGCACCAAAAGATCCTGCAAGGCAAGCAGTCCTTGAAACAACACGTCGCCCAGACGCGCAAAATCCACCAGAAATTCTTGAAACAGCTGGGCAAAATCTGAGAAAAAAACCCGACTCTGCAAAGGTACGAAAACCGGCCGGGAAAACGGTCGTTTTTTGTTTCCAACAGGCACCAAAGTGCCGTAGGTCCGGCGCTATTCCAATTCGCGATATTCTTCCGAACTGAATTCATACACGCTTTTCTGAATCTTGTGCGGACCTGGGTACGCCTGCAAAGCCTCTTCAACCGACGGTGCCGACCATTCCAGGCAGTGCACCGCGTCGAACGCGCGCACCGGCTTCCCATCCAGCCACACCAACGCATGCTGAACGCCACCGTCCAACAATACCACGCGCAGCCACGCCGGCTTCTTCAACTGCCCGAAGAGCCCACACAACAGACGCGCCTTGTCAAAAGGATCGCCGGCACCTAATGCCAGCATCTCATCCACCGTCAGCCAGAACGACACAGGCAGGCTCACGTGCAACGTTTCAAGGGAGCATACGAACGAAAAAGCCGCCTCCGGCGTCGCGTGCTTCTCGGCCAATTTGACCAAGCTGGGACGACCCGGTGAAACCAGTTCGCGCAACTCCGTAATGCTGCGCTGCTCGTGCAAGTTGATGTGATCGGCATACCGCTGAACGATGGCCCGAAGATACCCTTCCGTGACGTCTCGCTCCCCCACAACTAAGATGGTTCCCAAACCGCTTAATGCGCCTTTCGACGGCAGCGTGGGCTCGAAATGGCCGGTTTAAAAGTCGGCATCGCCACCATGGAACGCATCAACTTTCCAACGCCATCACGCCGGGACTGTACCTCCGAACCGATGGCAGTGGGAAGCCAACAGGTGAAAACCCATCACATCCATCGAATTTCTCGGCGCGGCATCCGAAGTCGGCCGCAGCTGTTTTCTGGTCAAGGAAAAAAACGGCGGCAAACAGACGCTATTGGACGCCGGCGTCAAGATTTCCGGCGACGAAGAAGAATTCCCCCTTTTGGAAACCCGCCACATTGCGGAACTTGACCGAATCGTCCTCTCGCACGCCCACTTGGACCACTCCGGATACCTGCCCTACTTGTACAAGCAAGGATGCGATGCGCCAGCCATTATGACCAAGCCCACGCGCGACTTGATCCAGGTTTTGCTTGCTGACTACATCCGCATCAACCAAGCCGCCTCACCCTACGATGAAAAAGACGTCGTACACCTGCTCAAGAAGACCCAGATGATGGAGTACGAAAACCCCCTCGACGGCGTACAGATGTACAACGCGGGCCACATCCTCGGCGCGGCCGTCACCGAACTTGAAACCGGCGGCAAGAAAATCCTATACTCCGGCGACATCAACGACCGCGAAACACGCCTATTGAACGCCGTCAAGACCGGCTATACCGCAGACGCCATGATCATCGAAAGCACGTATGGCGACCCGCTTGATCGGCATCCGTCGCTCAAGGACGCAGCCAACCAGCTTATTCAACTCATCCAAGCCACGCTTGAGCGCGGCGGCAAAGTCGTCATCCCCACGTTCGCCATCGGCCGCGGCCAGGAAATCCTCTTCCTCCTGGAAAACTACATGCGCTCCGGCCTTCTACAGGACACGCCGATCTACCTGGACGGCATGATTGGAAAAGTCCTGCGCATCTACCGGCACAACGCGCTGTTTTTGAAAAAAGAAGTGCAGCACCGCATCTTAAGCTCGGAAGACGACCCCTTCAAATCGTCGCACTACCGCGTGCCGCAGACCAAGGACCGCTCGGACGTCCTACAACAGGAAAAAGCCATCATCCTAGCCACGTCCGGCATGCTCAACGGCGGGCCCATCTTACACTACCTCAAACACTTGGGGCCCGACGAGCGCAACACCCTCATATTCACCGGCTACCAAGGCGCCGGCACCCGCGGACGCCAGCTCCTCGAAGGCGCCAGGGAACTTCAACTGGACGACGCGTTAGTGCCGATTAACATGCAGGTGACCGAAGCCAAGTTTTCCGGCCACGCCGACTTCCAAGGCTTAACCACGTTTGCCAAATCCGTCCGAGGCCTCAAAGACATCTTCATCGTCCACGGCGAAAAAGCCAAATCCGAATCCCTGGGCAACGCCCTTGGAAAAATACATAAGAGCGCCCGCATCCATGTGCCGGCGTTGGGAGAAGAAATCCGACTATGAGGCCCCGAAGCACCCGCATGGTAGAAGAGCAACCCGGCCTGCGTAACAACCGGCCCATCCCCAGCTACGCCCGCAACCATCGTACACTCCTGCGGGCGCTCCGTTCACGCGAACGCCAAACCGTCGTACAGAACATCCAACGTTTCCTGCACGACGCGGAGGCGCACAATGAAACGGCCCACCAACTGACCCGCTCGATTCTGCATGCCTTAGGGGAACGCCGCCTCGGCGAAGAAAAAATCAGCACCCTGGAAAGCCTACTCCGCATGCGTCCGGATATTTCCATCTGGCACCTCCTGGGCGCGCTGAAAGTCGAAGGCAAAGCACGCGCCGGACGCGTGCAACGCGTGAAGACCATCCGCAACCTCCTGCGCCACGACGCCTTCGTCAGGCCTCTAACGGTCCGCGCGGCTATGGGAGCATACTACGACCAACGCGTAGGACCCCACGTGAAAGCCATCTTCCGCCAACACAAATACCTAGACCATGCCGAAACCAGGCGGGAGCTGGCCCACAACCTGGCCTACATGCTCAGCCGACACAAGGAAAGCGACCGGCTGGTCCGGCCCTATGTGAGCGAACTGGCCGGACACGATGGATTTCGCCAAGAAATGGGAAAAATCATACAGGCCGGGCGCATCGAATACGTCTTCGGTAGCCGCCGCGCGCCCAAACTCCGCCGGATCAAACTAAGTTCCGAAGAACTGCAAAGAATCCGCAACGCGCTAAACGACTAACCCGCCGCATCCATGCGCGATTTGGCGGTCGGCGAAATTTTCCAGCGCACCGTGCGCTCCAAAGGACCCAGCTTACCCTGCTCCACGCGGAGGACCAGCTTCTGACTTTCAAGGAATTCCAAGACTTTGAGGGTGAACTCGTTGTCGCGCACCAGTTCGTCCGCCACCCGCCTCGTGCTTTGCGGCACCGGAAACGCATCATAAAGCACGTTGAGCGCCTGCTGGGCGATCTTGCGGAATCCGGTCTGCGAAATGCGCGACATAGACGCACAAGGAAGGGGAAAGCAAGATTTAAGGTTGCGCGACGGCACACCCACCTCATCAGCGCAAGTTCGTGAACCAACCATGCAGAAAACACTCTTCAACGCCGAGCCGGATGAGAAGCCCCAACCGGCGTTCAAAACCGACGCCGACATCCTCGAAAAAGAAAAAAAAGACGCAAACGCCGTGAACAAAACACGCCCAGAACGAAGCCTAACCCCTGCCGACGGCCACGCCAAGACCGAACGCAAGCCGGACTACGACGGCTTCTTCGCCCACGCCCGAATAATCGGCGACCTGGCGCTGTCCTTTCAAAACCCTCTCGTCGTGCACCACTTGGACTGCGACGGCCTGACTTCCGGCGCATTGGCCAAGCAAGCCTTTTTGCTCAAAGGCCGCACCGTGCCCACTCTCATGCTCAAGAAACTCGACGATGACTCGGCCAAACTGATCCCGACGGACAATGACCTCGTCATCACCGACTTAGGCGCCGGTCAAATCGAACTGGTCGAGAAATTGCCCAACGTGCGCAAAGTCGTGCTGGACCACCACCCGCCCTCCAAACAATCCGACGTGCCGATGATCAACTGCCACGACTTCGGCTTTGAAGGCGCCACCGACGCCAGCGCGGCCACCACCGGCTACTTCGCGTTCCGCCACGTCGGCGTCTCCGCCGTGCTCGGACTCGTCGGCGCGGTAGGCGACATGCAGGACAAGAACGGTTTTTGTGCGCTCAACAAAATCATGCTCAACGAAGCCGCCGAAAAGAACCAAGTGATGCGCACCAAGGACTTGCGCCTCTTCGGAAAAGTCACGCGCCCATTAGTACAATTCCTCACCTATTGCACCGAACCGGTCTTGCCCGGACTGACGGGCAACGACAAGGCCTGCGCCGTCTTCCTGAAGAACGAAGGCATCGACACGGTCCGCACCGACGCCGCGGGCAACTCTAAGAACCTCTGCTACTACGACTTGACCGTTTTTGACCGCAAGAAACTGGCCTCGGCCCTCATCCGCCACGCGTACGAAAACGGCGTCGAAGAAAGGCTCATCAAGGACATGGTCGGCGACGTCTACTTGTTCCCGCAGGAGCCGGAAGGCTCGGAACTGCGCGAAGCCTACGAATTCTCCACTCTGCTTAACGCCTGCGGACGGCACGGACACGCCGAAATCGGCATCGGCGCCTGCCTCCACGACCAGCAAGCCATCGAAAAGGCCCGCGAAATGCTCGCCGAACACCGCAAAGCCATCCGCGCCGGCATCACCCACGCCAAAGAACGCGCCGTGGACGCCGGACCCTTCTACCTACTGGACGGACGCGGCATCATCCAAGACACCGTCATCGGCGTCGTCGCCGGCGCCTATTTCTCCAGCGGCATACTGCAGCGCACCAAGCCCATTTTGGCGTTGAGCATTGATGAAAACGCCGCCCTGAAAGCCTCCGGCCGCGGCTGCCGCGAGTTGGTCGAAAAGGGACTGGATTTGGGCGAAGTGATGAAGAAATCGGCCGAAACCGTGGGCGGATTCGGCGGCGGACACGTCGTCGCGGCCGGCGCGAGTTTTCCCAACACGCCGGAAAACCTCAAGACCTTCTTGAAAAAAGCAAAAGAAATCGTGGAAGTGCAGCTGCAACTACGATAAAAGAAGCAGGCCGGCCAAAGCCGCTTCCCACTCAACCCATGTTCGCTGCCAACAGAATGTCCTCGCGCGTGATGCTCTTGCGACCGGCATGACCCGCCAGGATCTTGGCCTGAAAGACGATGCGGTCCGCATTATCCTCCAACAACTCCACCAATTTGCGCGACGCGTCTTCGCCTACGCGTTCCGCACCCGCAGCGCGCAAAAAGGCGTCCGAATCGAACAAAGATAACACTCGTGCTTTCGACATGACTACTCCTCTCCCCGGCCGTTTATCACGGAAAACGGCCGCAAACCGAAAATCCTAGCTTTCCGAAAGCAGCTCCCCAGCCGCTTTTGGAAAACCGAATGAATTGGAAAAAACCAAAGGAAAACTTACATCGACGACAAGCCGAACGTCGGCTTGCGCAACGAGTGCATGAGGCCGTCCACGGCAATCATGACCTGGCCGTCCTGCGCCGTGATCTTGTACGACACGTCGCTTGAGCCCAATTCTTCCACCAACTGCTTCAACGTCTTCATCAAACCCACCACCTACTCTTTTCCCGGACCAAAGCAAGCCTCCGGAACGCTCCCCAGCGCCCGGAAACCGGCCCGCGGCCGAAAATCCCACTCATTCATGTTTGGAAACCAACCGTCTCCCAACGGCGGCCCCCTAAAATACCCGAATTCAATGCGTCGTGAACAGGTTGCGCACCTTGGTCACGGCCACGTACACGTTCTTCTTGCGCGCGCCCACTTTGACCGGCTTGGCCTGGACCAACGGAAACGGCACGCCGGGCTTGCGTTTGCGCTCCGCGTCGTCATCGCCCCGCAACTGGTACAAGGCGTTGAACGCCGTGTTCATCGACAACGACGTCGCATCCATAATCTCCTGCAAAGTCGCGCCGTTGCCGGCGATCAGGAAGGTCATGATCGACTGTTGCGACGGTGACAGTTGGGGCCACCACGCGGCGTGCGACGTCGTCTGCTCCGACGCCAAAACGGCCGCCTCGACCACGGGGTCGCCCGCGTGCCTCGCGGCGCCCTTCCAGACATTCTCTCCCGTTGCAAGGCCGGCCAAGAAAGCGTTCAGCTCGTCAAAGACGTACCGAGGCGAGAGCAGGTTCTGTTCCGTCAGCATCGAGTTAAGGTACGCCTGCGGAAACGGCTTCAGACCGCTGCCGCCCACGGCCGAAATGCGGTGCTGGATAATGCGCGTCATTTCCGCACCTGAAAAATGCGTGCGAGAGAACGTGTTCGTGTCACCCACCAAGTGCAGAAGCGAATCCGGAAAGCCATCCTTGGATAGCGCCGAGATGACCAGGCGCAAGTTGGGCACGTCGTCCAGGAGGTACTTGAACTCCATATACATGTCCTTGTTCTTTTCCAAGTGCGCCTCGTCGATGAAGAACACGATTTTCTTGTTACGCGACTTGAGCGCGTCAACCAGCTTCTGCCGCGAAAACGGCGTCTTGAAGAAGCGGTCCAGGACCGACGGCGCGGCTATGCCGCTTTGCTGCGCCAATTCGGCAAGGCTCTGCGGTGGCTCCTTGAAGATGACCGGCTCGAATTCGGCCTCCGGAAGGTTGTAGGCCACGAAGTACGTCGCCGACGTCTTACCAACGCCCTTGGGGCCCAAGAAAAGGCAGGCCTTGGCATCGAACGCCAGGCGCTTGAGGATCTCGTTGGCCTCGAACGGGCAGTAGAATTGCATGAACGCCGATTTTTCGGAAAAGCGCAGGTCCTTTACGAACGGGTTCTCCGCCCAGCCCAGCGACTGCAGCAGTTTTTCCTTGGCTTGAAAGACTTCCATGAAGGTTCACGAATGCTATTTTTACGGAATGATGAAAGTCAGGAAAAAACGGCCCCGACAAAAACCCGGAGGCCTTTTACGGAGCCGCTTTTTCCTGCTCTAACCCACCCTACAGAGATTCCGGTACGCGAGGACGCGTGCCGGATACAAGACACGAAAGAGCGATATAAAAAGGCCCAAGTTCCCGTATTAGACTCGTAAAAGACTTACACGAGCCCGTAAAAAGCCCTAAAAGACGCGTAAAAGACATGTAAATAGCCATAAAAGACTGGTAAAAGACGTGTAAGAGACTGATAAAAGGCTTGCGGGATGAGGGGGCGGGAAAAAACGGCCGAAAACGGCATATTCCGGACCGGGTTGAATCGTCGCATGCAGAAGCAGTCCGTCTACGAGTGGATCCGCGGCCGGACGTGGATGTCCGAGCTGGAAAAGCAAGTCCAGCCACGGCTCAAGGCCGTCGCGTTCGGCCCGTCGCCGCCCAACGTGTTCGTCGGCGAGTACG
The DNA here is from genome assembly GCA_016188965.1 of Microcaldota archaeon. Taxonomy (GTDB): domain Archaea; phylum Micrarchaeota; class Micrarchaeia; order Norongarragalinales; family Norongarragalinaceae; genus JACPGT01. The sequence continues at coordinate 146,325 of JACPGT010000005.1, forward strand.
GCTATCCGGCCGTGCGGGCAGGACCCATGCTGGCACTGGAGGACAACGTGCTGGACGCGCCGACGGACTTGTACGGCCTGGCTTATCCGGAACTTTTGCGCCAGCGGGCGTTCTTGGCACGGGGCTTCACCGTGCGCAACGCCAAGCAGACCGACGAGACGTTCTGGATCGCCGCGTCGCAGAAAGCCGTGGACGTGGAAGCCGAGTTCTTCCGGGCACCCAAGTTCGACCTGTCGTTTTCCACCCACGTGCAGCCATTGGGGCCGTCCGGGCAACTAAAGCGTTTTCGGGCCACGGAAAACCCAGTAGTGCCCAAGAAGATCGATGAATTGGTGCAGGAGAAACGGAAAGTCAGCGACGCGCTGCCGGAATTGATGGAACGCTTCGACTACCACTACATCCAAAAACTGCTATCGGCCGGCATTTTGGGAGAAAAACGCAAATTGGTGCCCACCAAGTGGAGCATCACGGCGACCGATGACATGTTGGGCAAACAGATGATGCTCGACGTCCGGCTGAACCCGCAACTGAACGACTACCGCATCTATTCGAACAACTACCTCTACAACCACTTCGAAATCCTGCTATTGCCCGGCGCTTGGGAGTTCGAACAATTCGAGTCGTTCGAATCGGCGGAACAAATCGAGCACGAATACGAGCCGTTCTGGGGCCGGACCAAGTACGCACAGACGGAAGGCGGCGGCTATTACGCCGGCCGCTACGGCGTCGTGGAAGCATTGTACAAACTGAAGAAGCAGGCGCGGTGCATCGTGTTCCGGGAAGTGGCAAAAGAATACCAAATCCCGGTCGGGGTCTTCCAGGTGCGCGAAAACGTCCGACATTCCTTTGAAACGCCGCCATTCAAGACGAACGATTTCAACGACGTCTTGGCCGAATTGAAGCGCCGACTCAAACAACCGTGGTCCAAGTATACTGAAAAAAGCCAAATTCTCAATCAGAAGAAATTGCGCGACTTCTAGCGTTTCGGCAAATCATACGGATTCGAACGCCAGCCCCAATTCCCCGCACCAGCCTTCGATTTCCTTGCGTTTGGCGGAAGGAAGGCCGCCTTTATCCAGAAAGACCATTTCCACGGGCTCGGCCGTTTTGGCAACGGCCTGTTGCAGCATTTCCTTCGTCACCGAATCGACCGAGTGCTTGGACGCCACATGCGAAAAGGCCCAGTCTTGCTCGACCAACGGCGCAAAGGCCGAACAATAATGCGTCCCGCCAACCCCCAGCGCCACCTTGCCGCCTGGATTAAGCCCCTCCAACGCCGCCAGCACCGACTCGGCCAACAACCGGCCGTTTTCCGGCTTGACCCACTCGCGTTCGTCCGAACCGGTCTCCACGAACAGCGTCGGCGTCTGCAATGTGGGGCCATGATGCGTCGCTTCCATGGATACGCAACCGGTCTTTTCCTTCAAAGCCAAATAGAACCGCTTCAGCCAGTGCGCGGAGGCGCGGCTCAGCGTGCGGGGCGCGCCACCGAAGCCTTCCTTGGGTTCGCCGAAGTTGCCCGTCGGATGGCACGTGAAACACGGACGGCCGGAGGCACCGGCGTGGCGGGACAAAAAAACGGCCAAATCCGCGTCAAACAAATCGGCGTCCTGGAATGAAAGTGCGCGGAACGGCAGTTCGACCAAGTCAAACGGCACGGGATTCAGGGAGCTGCGGAAGTGCCATGCCTCAAAGCCCTGGATTTGCGTCTTTTCGGCCGGCCGCATCGACTTCAAGGCATCCGCCGCGTGCACGGCTGCCGGGTCCTGCGCAGAGTAAAAAAGGACGATCATACACGAAAGCACTGGATGGAAGAAAATAAAGGGGTAGTGGAAAAACGCGCCCGCATCGTTACCGACGCCGCACCGATTGCCGAAAGAGCGGACGCAAGCCGCAAGCCCGACGGCAAGCGCCCAACAGAAGTAGACGCGGACCGGTTCGACCGCCAAAAACGCGTGGAAAAATGGGACCAGGCGACGATTAACAAACAAAACGTCTTAGTCATCGGCGCCGGGGCGTTGGGCAACGAAGTCTGCAAACTGCTGTTCCAACTGGGCGTCGGAAAAGTCCGCATCGTTGATTTTGACACCGTCATCGAAGCCAACTTGAACCGTTGCGTCTTTTTCAGCCCGCAGGATGCCGAAAACAACACCCTCAAGGCCGACGTCATTGCCCGAAAAGCCTTAGCGGATTATCCGCACACTGCGGTGACAGCCGACGCCCGCAAAGTGGAGGACTTGGAGGAAGACGTTTTTTGCCAAAGCACCGCCGTGTTCGGATGCTTGGACAACTTAGGCGCCCGCCTGCACGTCAACGCCCAGGCGTACGGACACGCGCCGGTCTTTGACGGCGGCACCACCGGGTTTTACGGCAAACTGCAAGTCGTGTCCGCGCCATCGGCCTGCCTGGAGTGCGCCATGTCCGAACGCGACTACCAGCTACTTTGGAAACGATACAGTTGCGTCGGCGAAATGATCGACCTGATCGACCCGAAAGCGCCGGCATTGGCCACCACCACCTCCGTCGTCGCCGCCTTGCAGGTCAACGAATTTCTCAAAGCCGCCTTCGGCCATGAGACGCTGGCGGGAAAATACGTGTACTACGACGGTTTGACGCATACGACAGAGACGTTCGACGTGCCCATGCGCAAGAAGTGCCCGGTGCACGCTTGAAAAAAATATAGCGAGCCATGAAAGTTTCTCGACTGAATTCGTGGCTTGCAAGACCCAAGACGTGACAAATCGATTTTGATAGTACAAGTCTTGCGGTAGTTACTCGAAAGCATCCTTGACGAACTTCAAGGCTTCCTGCGAGCCGCGGTCCAGAACGGCCGATAACTTGCGGCCGCACCGAGCGCAACCGGCGCCGCCTTCCATCAGGCTGTGGTAGCAGTCCTCATGGTACGCCGCGCCGCACACGCAATGCGCGAACTTAGCCAACTTGGGCTCTTTCAACGAGACTTTGAACTCGCCGCGGCACAACTCGCACATCGAACCGTCTTTTTTCAATACACGGCCGCCGGGCGCGCCTTTGGCCAGCATCTCGGCCAAATCCATCGACGAACGCGCGGCTGGAATCGGCGGCGCGATCGGCACGGCAAGCAACGGCAACGCCGCGGATCCAGACGCGGCCGGCACGAAAGACGGAGAAGGGCGCGGCAAAGCCGGTGACGGCAAAGAAAGGCTTGGTTTTTCTTCAACAGAAGGTTTGGACGCCTCTTTGGCCGCAGCTTTGATTTTGAGAGAGCCGTACTTGTTGTAGCCTTCGATTCCAAGACGGTACACACCGACCCATTGCGCATCCGGCGCCAGATAGCCGCGCTGGACCAATTCGTCGACCCGCGCGCGGGCCTGCGTCTCGTCCACGCCCAACAACTGGCACCAATCCGAAAAACGCGTCACGCCGGACTGGATGAGCTTGACCAAATCCTTGTCAAACTTGGTAACCTTGATTTTTTTCGCGGCCGGCTTGCGTGCCTTGGACTTGGAAAGCGTCTTCTGGGATGAAGGATTGTCCGCCATAAGCGTTCGACCTAGGTTTTTTTCCGGATGACGGCGAAACTCACCGGGACGTATTGGGACGCGCGCACCTTAAAGCACTGCTTCTGCCGCCTCACCGGGTCCACCACCATGGCGAAATGGTACGGCTCGCAAAAAAAAGCCTCCTGGGTGGCCACGTCGGTGGTGGAAAGGAAACAGCCGTAATCCGGATGAGAATGAATCCAGCCCACGACGATGCGGCCACCGTCCAACTTCTTGGAAAGCTCGGAAAACGCCTCACGGGCAAAACGGACATGCACGGCCGTGGCGTCGTTGTCCGCGGTGACGTATTCGTCCACGACCGCATACGGCCGCCCCCCATGCGTGAACGCGCGGCCGACCAGAAGACCCATGGCCTCTTTGCCGTCCCACGACGCCTGCCGGAAGTGCTCCTCCGCCGCTTCCAACGCCTGCGCGGACAAATACACATCGAACATACGGCAGCCTAGACGGTAGACGGAAATAAAAATCAGTTGGGGAAAAGCTCGTTAGCGCAGGCCCAACATGCGTTTGAACTTGCCGAAAAAGCCTTGTTTCTCATTGTCGGAATGGATCTGCGCCGCTAGGCTTCGCGCCTTGGCCCGCTCCTCCTCCGGCGTCAACGGACGGGCCGGCGGCTGCGGGGGCAACGCGGCCTGGCGGTATTCTTTTACCACGTCCGATTGCGCCGGCGTCGGCGCTGGGGTGGCGGCCATTTCCTCGGCAAAACGGTCCGCGTCCAGTTCCGGGCGGTCATACAACTTACCCGCCGGGGCCGCGGGGGCCGACGCCGGCGTGGAAGAAGGACGGATGGGCGCCGTCACCGGCGACGGCGGCGTCAGCGAAACGCTGCCTTGCGAAATAGAGTTGATGCGTGGGCGGCCCACGCCCGGATACGAAGGAATGGGCTTGGAGGCCTCGGACACGGTCGGCGTCTGCGGCTCACGCTCCACCCAAGGCGGTGCACCCGCTGGCGGCTGGACCGGCGGAACTGGTTCGACCGGCACGGTTTCGGATTCATGCGAAACCGGAGCGGAAACAGATTCGGAAAGCACGGGCGACGCCGGCGCACCGGGCTGGACAGGCCCGAGCTTCACAGGCTCAACGACGGCCGGCGCACCGGCGACAGCCACAGGTTCGGACGATTCAACAACAACGGGTTGAACGACAGCCGCTTCGGGCTCGGAAGGACCTGGCAAACGGGAAGAATTGGGCCGCGGAATCATGCGTTCGGGCGGTATTTCCGGCGGGTGTTCCTCCGGCAGGGCGACGCCGGCAGGCGATTGATGGCCAGGCAATTCCGGCACGTCCCCATCCTGCGGCGGAGAATCGAACGCGTCCTTCATCGAGATGATTTTCGGCTTATCCATGGCGTGCTAACATCGACGCGCCCAAGATTAAAGAGCGTTTCGCGAGGAACCGCCTTCAACCAAAGCGGCCCGTCAACCTTGCAAATGAGTGCCGTCACCAGAAAACCCAAAACAACAGCGGAGTTTGGCGACGTGGGCGGCAAGACGCAAAGACTGGACTCCGCTTATGTCCAGCGAATACCGTAAACCAAGCCCGAAATGACATATTCCCGGGGCTAAAAGCCGGCACAAAACTGTATTATCCGGAATTAAGGTTCTCTCGGCCAACCGAGTTGGCATGAGAAAACTTTCCCTCTCTAAAGCCCGATGGATAATACGTGAAATGAACAAAAAACAACTCAGCACCTGGCAAATCGCTCGCCAACAAGACGTAACTTTGCGGCAAAAAGCCGCAAACACTTGCGCCGCACGTGCGCCAAGTGGTTTTATCCGCCCACGCCGAAACGTTATGCGGTGCAGTGAACTTGGCCAAAGTCTTACGCGAACGCGGCCTACGCGTGTCGCATCATCGAATTCACGCCGTGCTCAAAGAGCACGGCTTCGCCAAAAAAGAACCCAAGAAAAGCAAACGGCGCAAGTGGATTCGCTGGCAACGCCAGCGTTCCAACTCATTATGGCACGCGGATTATTCGGAAATCAACGGCAAACACGTGTTGATCGTTGAAGATGACGCGTCGCGTTTCATCGTCGGCTACGGCGAGTTCACCGAAGCGACCGCGGAGAACGCGCGACGCGTTTTCGCGCAAGCGTTCGCCGTTTATGGACTGCCGCGGCAAGTGTTGACCGACCATGGATCGCAATTTTGCAACGTACATGACGCCAAAGGCGAGCACGTGTTTTCAGACTGGCTTCGAACATTGGGCGTAAAGCCGATTTATGCGCGGGTCAAGCATCCGCAGACCAATGGGAAAGTGGAGCGTTTGTTTCAAACGATTGCCAAAGGCTGGCGAGCCTTTGGCTCACTGAAAAAAGCAGTCCAGTGGTACAATGACGTGCGTCCGCACATGTCGTTGGAGCTTGCCAGCGGGCGTTTGCGGACGCCCGCGCAAGCGTATGCGGAAAAGAGGGGTAAGAAATGACCATTTCAAATCGTAGAGGGAACCTTAAAAGCGGACAACACA
>JACPGT010000020.1 GCA_016188965.1 Microcaldota archaeon
AACAAACACGAATCCGGATTCGCTTCAGTGAACGACACGTTGACTTCCGAATAATTCAACGCCGACTCCGAACCATTCGCCAACGTCGGCGAAATATACGCAAAACCCGACGGCGCCGTCGTGTCAATACGAATCGTGAAATTGGAAGTCGAAAAAGCGCCTTCGCCCGCCCGATCAAAACAACCCACGTTCCACCGATAAAAACCGTCCGAGGAAAAAGTGACGGAAATCGTGTTGTTCGAACCGTTAGTGATACTGGACGCGTTGGAAGCCTTGATGGACCACGCGGTCTCGTTCGTCCACACGGAGCAGTTCAAGAACGTCTGATTGTCCTGGTCGGTCGGCATGTACTGGAACAGGACGGTGCGGCTGGAGTTGAGCGAAGAGTCAGTCGGGCTGGTCAGCACGACGGTCGGCGGGATGTTCACTACGACGCGGACCGTGCCGGACCCCGTGACGGCATACAGCGTCGAGTTCGAATACAACCCGGACAGCCGCGAGGCGGTAAAGTTGTAGGCGGAGACGTTGTTCGTCGAGACGGTCGTCACGAACGCTTCGGTCACCGCCACGTACGGCGTGAGGCCGCCGGCGTCCGAGACTTGCGAGAGGTTGACGCCCGACTCGTTCATCCGCGTCGTGTTCATGATAGTGACGTTGGCCGACGCCCACGCGTCGCCGTCGAAATCCGTCACGTTGGCGCGGACGTACCAGCGGTAGGTCAGGTTGCTTTGTTCGTCCAGGATTGCGGTATCCGCCTTGTCGAAGGTCACGTTCAAAAGGACGGCGGACGAGGATCCGTTGATTCCGATGTGGGCGAGGGGGGAAATGGCGAGGTTGGTGAACTGCAAGCCGGTGGACGAACCAGCGATATTCAGGGCATCAAACGTGATGTTCAGCAATCGCTCGCCGGTGAAATAAAGCGCAGTGGAGACCGTGTCGATTTGCAGACCGCCGCAGGATTGGTAGACGTTGTTGTCGAAGTAGCTGTCGAGCGCGCCGCTGGCGATGACGCAGACCCACCCGGCGTAGGAAACGTTGTTGAATTGGAACGTGTTGTTCGAACCGGCTACGCTGAGCCCGCCTTGGCCGGTGTTGGAGACGTTGTTGTAGATGAACGTGTTGTTGATGGCGTTCGCATCGAAGGAAACCTGCTGGACCGATCGGATGGTGTTGTTCGAAATCGTGCCGAAGCGGAACCGGCCGACGCGCATCAGGTCCCCGCCCGTGGAGTTTTCGACGACGTTGCCGTGGAACACGTTGTAATCGCTGTAGCTGCCAGGAGTACTAAGTTCGACGATTCGCCCGGAGTGGTTGATGAAACGGTTATACCGAACGGTATTGTTGTTGCCAGCCAGGCTGAGCCCCTGGGAGGAAGCGGAGGCGTTGTTGTACTCGACGAGCGTGCGGTTGGAATTCGACAAATCGATGCTGGTGCCGGCGGCCGAATGGGCCAAGGTATTGTTCCGGACGTAATTGTCCAGAGCGTTCTCCACCCGGATGCCTGAATTCGTGTGGTTGACGAAGGTGTTGCGGAACACGGTGTTGTTGGCGGACGCGGTGACCCAGATGCCATCCGCGCTCGTGAGGGAGATGGAGTTGTCTTGGACCGTGTTGTTCGACGCGTTGGTGGATAACGTAATGGCGCCGACCGTGTTGTTGATGACGTTGCCCGTCACGGATACGAACCAGGAGTTCGAATTAATAGAAACCGTAGGTCTCGTCTGCGGTCAAATCCAGAATGGTGTTGTTCGCGACGGTGGCGTACGACGAGCCCCCGGTAACGGCAATGGAATTGTCCGACGTATTCCGGATGGTGTTGAAGGACGCAGTGGCGTAGTTGGAGTTGGAGTCAATCGAGATGCCGGTCAGAGACATGTTGGAAATCGGGTTATACGAAACATTGACGCGCGACGTCGCCGGTCCGATGACTTTGACGCCGTCGCCGCGTATGTCATGGACGGTGTTGGAAAAGACAGTCGTATTGAACGCAAAGTTTGCTTGGATGGCATACACGGAGTCGAACCCGCTTTGCGTTATGTTGTAAATCGTGTTGTTGAAGATGTACGTGCGGTTTTCATTGCTGGAGACGCTGATTCCGACGCCCGTCGCATTCCAAATCGTGTTGTTCGTCACGTTGTTGTCCAAGCCGCCCGAAAAAAAGATGCCCGTATTGCTCGTGTGGTAGATCTGGTTATTGTAGACGGAATAGCCACTGGCGGTTTCCGCCCGAATTCCCCGGGTGGCGTTGAAAATCGTGTTGTTGTAGATGGTCGAGGAATTGACCGTGGTGTCGGCACGGATGCCCGACGAAAAAGTGGCCGTGAGGTTCCAGATGGTATTGTTGCGGACGGTGGCGTTGCTGACTTGGCGCAGGAGGATGCCCGTGGTGAAATTAAAAATCCGGCAATTGTAAATCGTGACGTTATTCACGTTACCGGCGGAAATGCCGGCTACGATGGCAAACGGATCGGTGGTGGAATTGCTGGAAATCGAGTTGCCTTGGCAGTCCAAATCGACGTTGCTTGCAATGATCGAAAGGCACGTCGCGGTCTCATTGTACAACGACGCGTTGACCGCGTACACCCCGCCGGAGTTGATAGTCTGACACGTGCTGACGTTGGTGGGAACGGCTTGGACGGGAATTGCCAGCAAGGCAAGCAGAACCAAGGAAAATGGGAAGAATCGGCACATGGACATTGGAACCACACTCGAATGCGTAACGGAAACAGCGTTAATAATTATTCGTTTGAAATAAACACCGAAACACCTCAAAAAGCACCGCAAAACCGGCCGACCTTGGCGGACGGGGAAAATCAGGCCTCGAAGCGTGAGCCATCGAAGCCGACTTGAATTTTTGCAGAATCGTAACGGCGGGAAAGAGCCGCATGCGGAGACGCGGCGTGCGCCACGTGCAACAACACAGTCTTTTTCGCGCCCACGCGCATGGCCAGCTCCAGCGCTTCGGAAATCAGCAGGTGGTTGCGCTTTTTCCTTTTTGATAACTCCGTCAATGCGGATTCGGACAAATCGGAGTGGAACGCGCGATGGGCTTCCTTGAACTGTTCCGAGTTTTCCATCCACCCGTCGGTGAACAACAAATCGGCATCTCGGATGGCGTCCTGCGTCGGGGCCGGCACGTCGGCGCGGCAATCCGTCAGCACGGCCGCCTTCTTTCCACCGGCCTCGAAGACGAAGCCGGCCGTTTCAATCGAGTGCGTCACGGGCACGGGCGTGACCCGGATGCCGTCAGCTCCGCCCACCGAAAATGGGGCGAGCCAGTCCATTTTGTGAAAATCGAACAGCCGGAATCCGCGCAGATAGCCGTAGGCGTGTTCGGAAAACACGTGGTCGATGCAGTCGGGCCGCGCATACAGCGGAATCGTCTTGCCTTCGTAGAAGAAGTCGCCCAATCCGGCGACGTGGTCGTAGTGTTCGTGCGTCAGCAGGACGGCGTCCAAATCCTTAGAGGAAAAGCCGTACTGTAGAAAGGCGCGCCGCAAGTCGGGCGATGCGTCGATGAGGATGCGAGTCGTCTTGCCGTCGGATTCGTGTTCGACTACGATGCCGAAGCGCTTGCGTTCAAAACCCGTCTTGAGGGCGTCCGCACAGGTAGCGCAGTGGCAGCCGACTTTCGGTAGGCCGCGCGTGTCTCCCGAACCTAAAACCGTGAACTTCATGAAATCATCTCGTGAACGGCGAAAACCACCGTACACGGCCCCATTTTTAACGCGGACGTCAACAGTCTTCAAAAAGGGCCCGTAGCTCAGCCTGGATAGAGCGATTCCGTCCTAATTGCTGCAAAAAAGCGAGGATTCAGGAAAAGGTCGGGGGTTCGAATCCCCTCGGGCTCGTTTCATCACGCCTTGTTCTTCAGCGCTTCCAACTCGCTCAAAAGATTCCAAACGAGCGTGCGCGCATGCATCGGCAAATTGATGACATTGGTCGCCCCAGGGGGAAGCATCCCCCTTGGCGCGGCCTGCGCCTCGACCCCCTCAACTTAGGCCTTGTTTTTCAAGGCCTCCAATTCAGATAGCAGGTTCCAAACCAGAGTCCTGGCATGCATCGGCAAATTGATGTCATTGGAGACTTCGTCCAGCGCGTAGACGGCGTAGGAGACTTTGGTGGAGAATTCGTCGTTGCCTTGCAGGCGGTCCTTGGCCGTGGCCATCTTGGCGCGGACGTTGCGGGGCACCGAATTGTCGTTGACCAGCATCTCGAAGAGGGGAATGAGGCGTTCAAGTTGTTCGTCCATATGAAAGTCACACCGGGCATGACGGAAATCGATCCGCAGAACCGAAAAGCTCCAACCGGCCGCTTCATCAAGACGGCAGCCACTCGTGGAAGACCAAGGACTATGGTGCGCGTCGCGGCTTAATAATGGTTTTTTCCGGGTTACAACGGGAAGCGACGCGTGGGACGATAGTGTTGAGATGCAAAAACACCGAAAGTGCACCGAAGGGCATGCATGTCACCGCGTCGGAGTTCCTGAGCGTTTATTAATTCGGAAACCCTCAAGTCGTCTCCACGTCACCGTATCTTCGGGACGGATTTTCGGTTGGGGATGTCGGGATGGAAATGCCGCTGGTCAGCAACGTGGCGGAACGCGAGCTTCTGCAGGCCGCGGAAAGCCACCAGATGCTGCTGGAACCGGAAGCGCTGCGTGAACTGTTGCTGTGCGACGAGCCCCGGCAGATGCTGGAACACGCCGTCGCGGTGGCTCAAGACCGGAACGAATTCATGGTGAGCCACAGCTTGGTGGCGGACCTCATCGCGGCGCGTCAGCTGGAGCGGAAGTCCGTCGTGGTCGTTCCGAACGCACGTTTCGACGCGCCGGCAAAGGGACACGAGCCGGACATCCGCATCTTCAAAGACCGCGAAGTGACGCGCAAGAGCCGCTGCACCGGCCGGTTGGAGGACTTCGTCGAGCACTTCAAGGACCGCTTCTCGCGGATGAAGGGGCTGATGACCAGCCGGCGGAGCGAGTACCCCTTGATGGACCGCCTCAGCCGTGCGGCGGGCAAGGGCCAGCGCGAGAAAATGCGCCTCATCGGCATGGTGTACGAGAAGCGGACGACGAAGAACGGCCACGTGCTGGTCGAGTTGGAAGACGAGACGGCCACCGTCACGGCTTTGGTGTCGAAGAACTCGAAAATTTTGGGACTGACGTCGGGCCTCATGGAGGACGAAGTCGTGGCATTGGACGGCTTCTTCAACGGCGAACTGTTCATCATCGACGACATCGTGTGGCCCGACGTGCCCATCCGGGAACCGAAACGCGGAGGGGCGGACGTGAACATTGGCTTTCTGTCGGATTTGCACGTGGGCAGCAAGTACTTCCTCCAGCACCAGTTCCAGCACTTCCTCGGGTTCCTCAACGGGAAGGGCACGGAGGAAGAGCAGGAATTGTCGGGCAAAATCAAGTACCTGTTCATCGCCGGCGACCTGGTGGACGGCATCGGCGTGTACCCCACGCAGGAAAAGCAGCTGGTCACGAAGGACATCTACGAGCAGTACAAAAACATGTCCGAATTCCTGATGCAGGTTCCCGAGCACATCCATGTCATCCTGGCGCCGGGCAACCATGACGCGGTGCGCACGGCCGAACCGCAGCCGGCGCTGTTCGACGAGTTCGCGCAAGGGCTGGAAAAAAAGGACAACATGCATCTGGTGGGCAACCCGGCGTGGTTCGAAGTCGAAGGCCTCAAGGTGCTGATGTACCACGGCACGAGCTTGGATTCGCTGATTGCAAGCATGAACAAGCCGGAGTGATACATCCATCCGGAGAGGATGGGCATCGAGTTGATGAAGCGCCGCCACCTGGCGCCGACGTACGGCGACAAGCCGCTGGTTCCGGAACACCGCGATTACATGGTCGTCAGCGAGCCGCCGGACATCTTCCACTTCGGCCACGTGCACAAGAACGGCTATGCGGATTACCGTGGCACCTTCGTGGTCAACTCGGGTACATGGCAGGACACGACGGATTTCCAGAAGCGCATCGGGCACGTGCCGTCGCCGTGCCAGTTTCCTGTATACAACGTGGCGTCCGGCTCCCTGCGGGTGCTGGACTTCCGGGGGTCCGTCGCATGAGCGCGGCCGTGGACATCATCGTGCTGGGCAACCGCGTGCTCAAGAAGTTCGGCTTCCAATCGGTCGAATACTTCGGCCCCAGCAAAAACTACGTGTTCCAATGCGTCGACACGCAAGGAAAAAAATACGTGTTCAAGATGTTCCACATCCACGAGAACCGGCGGGAAGAGGATCTCAAGAAGGCCTGGCGCGAGATTGCCTTCCATCACTACGCGGGCTCCAAACTCCGATTGCCGTCCATGCTGGCTTGCGAATACTCGTCAGGGGAATTGGGAGTCCACCTGCTGACGGAATTCAAGACGATGAAGGCCTTGACGGCGGCCAACTTGACGGCCGGGCGCGTGAACGAGCTGATCGAGAAGTTCTTCTGGCTTCACGGCATCCGCGTCAGTTCGCTCAACCCCGGCCTGCGGGCCCGCATCGGCGAGGAGGACCTCAAGAAGAACCACTGGGTCACTGACGAGGCCACTCTGTTGCTGGAGGAAGGCCTCATCCAGGCGTCGACGTTCCGGAAGATGGAGCGCATCTGCCTGAAGATGCGGGACAGCCCGCTGGCGTCGAAGAACCGCAAGGGCCTGGTGCATGGCGACGCGCGCATCCAGAACACGTACATCGACGAAAACGACAAGTTGCAGTTGCGGGATTTCGAGCACGCCAACATCAACTCGCCCCTTCTGGACGCCGCGTCGTTCTACTACAGCATATACGACCACCCGTTGCGCGAGCCGTTTCTCGAAGCGTTCAAGAAGCGCTACACGAAGGAACATCCCGACGTGTCATCCGCGGCGTTCGACGAGGCGTTCCAATTCTTCGTCGTGCACCGCCTCATGGCGTGGCTGACGTTCAACACGCGTTTCACCAAGGACGTGGGCGCCAAGACGGCCCGCAAGCGCATCGACCAATCCATCCGGTTACTGGAGGATTTCCTGGGGACGACGCCATGAGCATGGCGGACGACCCCCAGTCAGCCGCGGCAGATTCCCGCCATCCCATCCACGCATACATGGCGGCGTTGCAGGCGCAGACGCAGGCGGCGCTGGACGTGGCGTTGCGCGCCCGTGAACAGGGACACGACCCGAAGCCCGATGTGGAGATCCGCTTGGCGCCGGACGTATCCGCCCGTGTGGAAGGGCTCGTGGGTCCACCGGGCGTGGCCGAGGCCATCCGCGCCATCAAGACGGACCGCGAATCGGCCTGCTTTGGCATCGCCAAGAGCATCCTGCAGGGCGACTTTGGCGGCGACGAGGCCTGGCGCCTCGAGCAGGCAGTCCGCACGGGCCTGGCGTTGTTCACCGAAGGCGTGGTCAGCGCGCCCATTGAAGGCATCTCGCGGGTGTCGATCGAGCAGAATCCAGACGGCTCTCGCTACGCTGCGGTGTACTTTGCCGGACCTATCCGCGGGGCGGGCGGCACGGGCCAAGCATTCGCGCTGATTATGGCGGATTATTGCCGTCAATTCCTCAAGTTGGCGGAGTTTCGGCCCATGGAGGACCATGTCGAGCGGTACGTAGAGGAGCTGGGTTTGTACGCCGTTCGCACGCGCGCGGGCCAGTACGTGCCGTCGGAAGAGGAAATCCGCCACGTGGTCAAGAGCTGTCCGGTATGCGTCGCGGGCGAGCCGACGGAGGACTACGAGGTCAACGTCCGCAAGAACATCCCGAGCATTGAGAGCAACCGCGTGCGCTCCGGCGTCTGTCTCGTCATCAGCGAAGGCATCTGCCTCAAAGCGGCCAAGATCCTCAAGATTACCAAGAAGCACGGCTTGGACTGGACGTGGGTCGAGCGGCTCATCAAGGTGTCCAAGAAGCAGGAGGAAAAGACGGAAATCAAGCCCAACGGCAAGTACATGGATGAGATCGTGGCTGGCCGGCCCATCTTCAGCTTCCCCATGAAGCCCGGCGGATTCCGTCTGCGCTACGGCCGCACGCGCTTCTGCGGCATTCAGAGCAAGGCCATCCACCCCGCTACCATGGTGGTGCTGGACGATTACCCCGCGTTCGGAACGCAGGTCAAGACCGAACGGCCGGGAAAAGGATGCGTTGTGACGCCGTGCGAGACCATCGAGGGGCCCATCGTGCTGCTGGATGACGGCGAAGTGGTGCAGGTCAGGGATGCGAACCAGGCGTCGAGCCTCAAGGAGCGCATCCGTACGATTCTTTTTTTGGGCGACTTGTTGGTCTGTTTCGGTGATTTTCTCAAGAGCAACCATGCTTTGGTGCCGACGGGATTCACGGAAGAAGAATATGCCCGGCGGTTGGAAAAGGCCGGCGTATCACGCACCGTGGCGCAGATCCGCGCCCTGACTTTCGAGGAGGCAGTGGCGCTGTGCAAGGAAAAAGGCATGTCCCTGGCGCCGCAATTCACCTATTACTGGACGGCTCTGACGCCGGACGAACTGCGGAGCCTGCGGGAATGGATCAAGGAAAAGGGCCGGCTGGACCGCGAGTGGTTCGAAGTCAAGAAAGCCGGCGTGGAGGGTTTGGAGTACAAGCAACTGCTGGAGAAAGCCGGCGTGCCGCACCGCTTGAGTGACGGAACCTTGGTGTTCGACTCCGTGACGGCCAAAGCGCTCTGGATGCAGTTGGGTATCCTCAATCCGCAGGACAGGCCCGCGTCCGGCACCGGCGTGATGGATCTGGTCAACGCCTGGTCGGAAGTGCCCATCCGGGACAAAGGCGGCGTCTTTGTCGGCACTAGCATGGGCCGGCCCGAGAAGAGCCGGGAACGCAAGATGCAGCCGCCGGTCAACGTCCTGTTCCCCGTCGGTTTTGCCGGAGGCAAGATGCGCGACCTAGTCAAGGCGGCCCAGGGCCCCGAAACGGAACTGCAGTTGCAGATCCGCCTCTGCGTCACGTGCCAGGCCAAGACCTGGCAGCACCAGTGCCCGTCGTGCCGGCAGGCCACGCAAGCCGTCCGCCAATGCACGTCTTGCGGCCAATACACCCACAAGGCCAAATGCCGCTGCGGCGCCGAGACGGTGTCGCACGAATTGCAGCGCGTGTCGTTCCACGATGCCTTGGAAAAGGCGGTGCAGGTCGTCAAGTTCAAGCCGCAGAGCCTCAAGGCCGTCATCGGCCTGATTTCGGCCAACAAGACGCCGGAACCTTTGGAAAAGGGCCTGATGCGGGCCAAATACGAATTGTCCGTTTTCCGCGACGGCACGTGCCGGGTGGACGCCACGGAAATTCCCATTACGCACTTCGTCCCGAAAGAAATCGGACTTAGCGTGGAAAAATGCCGAGCCTTAGGATACACGCACGACACGCACGGAAACGAGCTTGCCGACGAAAGCCAGACGGTGGAATTGTTCGCGCAGGACGTCATCTTGAGCCAGGGAGCCGGCGATTACGCCTTGCGGGTGAGCAAGTTCATCGATGACGAACTAGTCTACCTGTACGGCTTGAAGCCGTATTACAACGCGCAGACGGTGGATGACCTGATCGGCCAGCAGGTCATCTGCATCGCGCCGCACACGTCGGCCGGCATCACCGCCCGCATCCTGGGATTCTCGCCGGTTCAGGCCCTGTTGGCGCATCCGTACATCCACTGCGCCTGCCGCCGTAATGCGGACGGCGACGAACTGGGTTTCCTGCTGCTCATGGACGGGTTGTTGAACTTTTCGAAGGAATTCCTCCCGGAGACGCGGGGAGGCAAGATGGACGCGCCGTTGGTGTTGACCACGCGGCTGGATCCCAAGGAAGTGGATGACGAAGTGCACGCCATGGACCGCGCTTCCTGCTATCCTCTGGAATTGTACGAGGCGGCGGCGCGTTTTGCCAACCCGTCGGAAGTCAAGATGGACATCGTCGCCGACCACTTGGACAAGGCCGATTCGTTGTACGGATTCCAGTGCACGCACGAGGCGGCCATGGCCGGGCCGTACGTAACGACGTACGTCAAGTTTTCCAACATGCAGCACAAGGTCGAGGACGAATTGGCCTTGATGGAGCGCATCGCCGCCGTGGACGCGGCCGAGGCGGCGGAACGAATCATCCTGAACCACTTCTTCCCCGACTTGTATGGAAACTTGCGATCGTTTTCCAAGCAAGCGTTCCGGTGCGTGGACTGCAACGCCAAGTTCCGCCGCGTGCCGTTGACTGGCAAATGCCGCAAGTGCAACGGCAAGTTGTTGTTGACCATCAGCAAGGGCGGCATCCAGAAGTACCTCAAGCTGTCGCAGACCATGGCGGAGCGCTTCCATTTGCCGGAATACCTCAAGCAACGCCTCCTTCTGATCGAGAAGGAAATCGCCAGCATCTTCAACGACGAGCAGGTCAAACAATTTTCATTGAAGGAATACGTCTGAATCAAACTCGAAACCGAAGCCGTCAAAGGGATGAAACCGATGCCGCAACGAAGAAGATGGGAAGACTTTTTCGGACAGGAAGCGTATGACCCGAGGACGAAGAAGCAAACCCTGCGGCCACTCATGGAGCAAATGGACAAAAAAGGCATCTTGGGTAACGTCATCGTCGATGCGGGAAGCGGTCCGTTGCACCAAGCCGCCCAATACCCCGGTCAGCCGATGGAGGAACGACGGGGCGTATACTACCCGACGGAAGGAAAAAAAATCATCCGGATTGACGTGGGTGCTGGAAAGTCCCAACTGCAAGAGGATGGCCGATTCCTACTTTTGAATGCGGATCTGGAGGAACTGGAACGACCGGTATTGGCCAACCGGCGTCATTGGGCCCGCGTGCGGCAATTCCTCGGGATGGCACGCGACCAGCGCGGCAAACAAGTAGCCGACACCATGCTGCTTTCCGACATCCTCAACTACGTCGATTACCGCAAAGTGCTGGCCGACCTGGAGGAATACTTGAAACCGGAAGGCCGGTTCGTCATACGCAACACGCCGGGCCGGACCGTCAAGGCCGACCTTCTGCATCCGCGCTCGCCGCAAAGCAGCCACGAAGTGAGAAATTGGCTTTCACGAAACGGGTTTCAAATCGAACATTTTCAACATGGCCTCGAGCAGCACGACTTCGGAAGAATAGACGAGAACCTGATGCACTCCGATCCGGTAATCCTGGTTGCTCGTAAAAAGCCGTCCGGTTGAATCCGCTATCTGGTTTTTTTCGGCAAATCCATGCCTTTTTCCACCCGCTCATCCATCTCCGGCATCGACTTGCGGCTCGCATCCCCGATGCCTTTTTCGCTTTTAGCGGCCTTCTTCTGGACGGTTTCAACCTTGGCAGTGCGGGCAGGCTCCGGGCCGTGCTCCGCTTTCCACTTCCACAATTCAAACGCGCCGGCGGCCACTGCGACGCTGACCAAACCCATCAGGACGTACAAGTACGTGGAGAAGTCCGTCGCGGCCGGTTGAAATGGAGGCACGGCCACGGGAGTAGGCGCGGCTTGCTGTAGGGGCTGCGCGTCTTTATTCCGGGAAGCGTCGGAACGGACCGATTGCGCCGGCGGCAGGACCAGTTCGAACGTGTACGACGTGTTCAGCAGACCGGCGTTCTTCGTGCCCACGCCGACGATTTCGAGGCGGACAGTATAGTTGCCTCGTGCATCCGCGGGCGGATGCCAGTCGATGGAGAAGTTGGTCTTGCTGACGGGCGAGACAATGGACAAATCGTCGATGGTGTACCAATCCGACGGCACGCCGCTGATGGACACGTTCTGCACCCGCAAAAAGCCCGTGTAGAATGAAGAAACCTCGGCATCCAACGTCTGCGTGGTTCCTGGCGTCAGTTCCAACGCTTTGGGAATCTGCTGGATGACGAAAAGCTGTTTGCCCGAGCCTCCGCTGCCACCCCCACTTCCGCGTGCCGTTCCCGTGGACGGGCTGGAGCTGGTGCTGGATGTGGAGCCCGCGCTTCCGCCCGGCGAGCCGCCGGGGCTTCCGGAAGAGCCGGCAGACTCGGCGCACGTCTGCGTCTCCGTCTGCGTCTGGTTCAGGCAGATGCGGGTGCGGCTCTGCGAACCGCCTATACATGCGGAAAACGCGGAAAAAGCGTTGCTGCACGTCGACACGGTGGTGTGGTTGACGGAGTTGTTCGAATAAACGGTCGTGTTGACGTTTCCGTTGGCGTCAAGCGTTGCGACGGCGTAGAGATACGGAGTGGATGCGGACAGTGTTGACGTGTCTTGATACGACAGGGCGTCGACCGTCGCCAACAGAGTCATGTTGGACACGTTGGTGGACGACGTGTTGGTCGTCCGAAAGATGCGGAACGTGACGTTGCGCTCGGCCAGGCCGTCGACATCGAGCGTGACGTTGGACCAGGATAGGTTGACAGAGCCGTTGGCTAGGTTGGAGGCCGACAGGTTGGCGCTTTGGCGGGGGAAGGTCGTGTCGTTGGCCACGGCCGAAAGCGTGATGGACGGGCGGGCGTTTCCGGCCAAGTCGTAGGCGGTGACGACGTAAACATAGTAAGCGCTGAAGACGGCGGACAGGTCGGTGTGGTTCAAATCGGCAGATGACTGGATGACGGTCCCGTTGCGGGCCAAGTCATACCGGTCGATGCCGACCGCGTCGGTGGACGCCGTCCAGTTGAGGTAAATCGTTCCGGACGCGTTCACTTGGACAGAAAAAGCGGGAACGCTTGGAAGAGTCGCGTCCAGAGTCACGTTGGCCGTCGCGTTGGAAGCGGCGTTGGAAGCGTTGTCGGCAGCCGTGACGTTGAGCGAATAATTGCCGTCAGCCAGGGAAGCGAGGTCGGCGAAAGCGAACGTGTAGTTGATGGCGTCGGCCAAGACGTTGGATTGCGAGTACAGGACGGTTCCGGAAGCGTTGCGAAACGCGATGCTGGCGTTGAGCACGGACGAAAGCGCGTCGGAGGCGTTGGCCGAGACGCTAAAGGCGGTGGTGCGGTTGACGTAGCGGCGGCTGGCAACCACGGCGCTGACGGAGGGGCCCGTCCGGTCCGACGTGAAGAACTGCAAGCCCGAAGCGGCGTAAAGCCCGGCGGAGTCGTTGACGAAGACGGAGTAATTGTGGAGTCCTTCCGGCAGGGACGTGACGTTGAATGAACAATACGGATTGGCTCCGCCCGCGCCGGTCAGCGTCATGGAATAATTGGACGTGGCATTGAACTGGAGGATGCATGCCGAAGGATGCGCTTCGGTAAAAGACAGGTTGGCAAATACGTATGCAAACCTCGAAAACGAGCCGTTGGACGGGGTGGGCGTTACGAAGGCCAACGACGCGGGGCTCACCGAGTCGTGCGTGACGAAGTAGGTACCGGAAGAATTGGTGCTGCCGACCGAGTCATTCAGATAGACGGTGAAATTGTGCGTCTGCGTTGCGGCGTTGGTGAAGTTGGACGTGACGTTGAACCAACAATGGCTGCCCGAACGCATCATGGAGTAGTTGGCCGTGCCCGTGGCATTGCCGTACTCCAACACGCACGCGGATGGATTAGACTCGGTGAAAGTAACGTTTACGAACGTATAGTTGGTCAATAGGAAGCTGTTGTTGGCCGCTGGCGAAGTAAAAGCAAACCCGTAGGGGGCGATTGAATCATGCGTTACAAAGTACATGCCGGAGGAATTCAAGTTGCCAGCCGAGTCATTGATCCACACAGTGAAATTCTGCGCCTGTCCTGCGGCGACCGTGAAGTTGCTCGTCACGTTGAAACTACAATAACCACCCGTCGAATTAGCAACCTTGGTCATCGAATAATTCGCAACCTGCGTCGCATTACCGAACTCCAAGATGCAGTTGTTCGGGTTCAAATCCAAGAACGTAAAGTTCACAAACGTGTAATTATACGTCGTGAACGAATTGTTCGAGGGGGCCCGGACGGACAATCCGCTGGGCGTTGCCGAGTCATGCGTCACGAAGTAGAGCCCGGAGGAATTCAGGTTCGAAAGCGAATCGTTGATCCAAACGGTGAAGTTGTGCGTCTGATTCGCCGCGTTCGTAAAGTTGCCGGTGACGTTGAAACTACAGTAACCGCCGGTAGAGTTGGCGAACTTCGACATCGAATAGTTCGCAACATCCGTCGCGTTACCATATTCGAGAATACAGTTCGTCGGGTTCAACTCTAGGAACGTGAAATTCACGAACGTGTAGTTGTACCGCGTATAGGAGTTATTGGATGGGGATGGATTAACAACCGACAAACCACTCGGCGTCACGGAATCATGCGTCAGGAAATAGACTCCGGACGAGTTGACGTTGCCGAAGGTGTCGTTGATGAAGAACGTGAAGTTGTGCGTCTGGTTCGCCGCGTTCGTAAAGTTGCCGGTGACGTTGAACGAACAGGCGTTGCCCGCACGCGTCATCGTATAGTTCTGCAGGGCCGTGGCGTTGCCGTATTGCAGGGTACAGGTGTCCGGCGTGCCGTCGGCGAACGTGAAATTGACGAACGTGTAATTGAATCGCGTGAACGAGTTGTTGGCCGAAGGTGACGCCATCAGAAGCGCGGACGGGATGGACAAGTCGGTGATGAAAAAGAACACGGCGCTTGCATTGAAGCGGCCGAACGAGTCGTTGACGAAAGCCGTGAAGTTGTGGTTACCTTCCGAAACCGACCGGTTGAACAGGCACGAACTGGCGTTGGCGGACTGCGTCGTGTTCGAGCCGTCCAACTGCAGGATGCACGAATGCGGGTTCAAGTCGGAAAACGACACGTTGACCAGGACCGATGTGTTGGCCAAGCGGGAGTCGTTGACGAAGGACGAGTTGACCTGCTGGGGCGCTTTCGTGTCGAGGGAGCGGGCGAAGGACGCGGAGCCGACGTTGCCAAACGAGTCGTTGATGAAAACCTGGAACGTCGCGTTGACGTTGTCCTGGCCCGTCACGTTGAAGGAACACAAGCCGCTGGAAACGGCCATCGAAAAGTTGGTGGCCGTCCCGTTCGACCACTGTAAGACGCAGGCGGACGCCGTTAGGTTGTCGTCGGAAAACGACACGTTGACCGGGGAATACGACACGCCGGTGGAAGACGAGTTGACAAAGGTCGTCAACGCCAGGTTGCGGGGCGACACGTCGGCCTGGAAGGCCCGCAACGCGGCCAACGCGTCCACGCGGTAGTGGACGGCCGAGCCTGCGCCGGAGCGGGCATCCGACACGGCGACGCCGGAGCGGTTCAACAAGGTACGCAGGTAAAGGGGCGTCGCCAGCGTCCCGTTGGCCCGCTGGGCGAAATTCTGCATAAGAGCCGCGACGCCGGAGACGTGAGGAGTGGCCATCGAGGTTCCGGAAAGGGAACCAGAGGCGTTGCTTTTCAATGTCGAACTGATGCTCACGCCGGGGGCCAACAGCATCAAGTTAGCCCAATTGTTGGAAAAGTCGGCCACCGCATCGGCTGAATTGACGGCGCCCACCACCGTGGAATTGCTCGAGCAGGCCGGCGCGCTGATTTGCGACGTGCTGCCGTCGTTGCCGGAAGCGACGGACACGAAGAGGCCCGCGGAAAAAGCGCTCTGGACGGCGACGGAATCCAGTTCCGAATCGCACGTATTGCTGAAAAGTCCGCCGCCCAAGCTCATGGAGATGACGGTGATGTTGAACGCCGTGCGGTTGTTCGTGCACCAATCGATGCCGGCAATCACGTCGGACAGCGAGCCGGAGCCGGCGGCGTTGAGCACCTTGATGGCCACCAAGTTCGAGGCAGGAGCCACGCCGACAAAACCGCTTCCGTTGGCCGCCGCGATGCCGGACACGTGCGTCCCATGGTTGTGATCGTCCAGAGGGTCCTGATCGTCGTTGACGAAATCGTAGCCGGCCACGACGCGGCAGTTGCCGCCGGAGCCGACGGAAGCACAGTTTCCGAAAGCCGGGTCGCGGTAATCAATGCCGGTGTCGATGACGCAAATGGTCTGGTTGACACCCGTGACGTTTTGGCCGTTGAACTGGAAGTTTTGTACGTCGTCGGCATTGATTTGCGCGTTGCTGGTCGAGTCCATGGCATGCATGGGACGGTCGTAATACACGCCGGCAATGGTCGGGTCGGAAAGCAAGGCCTGCAAACCAACGGAGTCCACTTGGGCCGAGACCATGCCCAACGATTCGAACCGGTGAGTGGCGTTCAAGGAAGCCGGAAGCGCACGTGAAACGGCGGCGGCCAAGCCCGGATGGCGGCCGGAAGCCGATGGGGGGAGTGAGGCGGGCTTGAGTAGGACGATGATGGGCGCGGAGCCGTTGGATGCGATCAAAGCGGAAACCGCTGGGTCGACCGCGACCGAAGGAGCCACCGCGCCGGCCAGGGTGGCGACGGCGAGAAGGAAAAGGATGCCGGCAGTGAAGCGAAGAGGGATGGAAGGCATGGATAGCAGAACGTAATCCAAGGTATAAAACGCTTCGATTCCGACGGGGGAAATGAAGAAGGAAAAAGAGGAAAAACGAGTGAAAAAGACAGGAAGGATTGTGGAAATTCCGAACAGCAGAACGAACGAAAAAGCATAAATAAAGGGAAAAAAGGCCCACCGGTCCGTGCTGCTTCAGAGTCCTTGTTGTTTTCGGCCGAAGACGAAATACGCCCCGACACCCAACAAGACCAGCACGCCTAACGCCGGCAACGTCCAATCAAAACCGCCCGGCCTGGGAGCAACGGAAACGGAAGCAACCGGCGAAACCGAAGGCCGCACCGTCGCTTTCGCCGCCTGCGCCGCACGCGCCACCACACGAGGCGTCGAAATACCCTCACTCACCTGCTCCCGCGTCAATTCACCCGGAACACTGACTTCCGCCTGCACGGATTCACCCGGCTCCACATTATCAAACAACCACGTCACAACAGCA
>JACPGT010000021.1 GCA_016188965.1 Microcaldota archaeon
CAAAAACGTAAAGTTCACAAAAGAATAATTATACGTCGAATACGAGTTGTTAGCCGAAGACCTCAACGACAAACCCGACGGCGAAACCGAGTCATGCGTAACAAAATACAAACCGGAAGAATTGATGTTGCCGGCCGAATCGTTGATCCACACCGTGTAATTGTGCGTCTGATTCGCCGCCACCGTGAAATTACCCGTCACATTAAAACTACAATAACCACCCGTCGAATTGGCGAACTTCGTCATCGAATAATTCGCCACCTGCGTCGCATTACCGAATTCGAGGATGCAGTTATTCGGGTTCAAATCCAAAAACGTAAAGTTCACAAAAGAATAATTATACGTCGAATACGAGTTGTTAGCCGAAGACCTCAACGACAAACCCGACGGCGTCGTGTTATCAATGCGGATTGTGAAGTTTGCTGTCGAAAAAGCGCCTTCAGCAGACCGGTCAAAACAACCCACATTCCACCGATAAAAACCATCAGCAGAGAACGTCACCGAAATCGAATTATTCGAACCATTCGTGATGGAAGAAGCATTGGACGCCTTGATGGACCACGCGGTTTCGTTCGTCCAAACCGAACAATTCAAAAACGTCACATCATCCGCATCCGTCGGCACATACCGGAAAATGATAGTCCGACTCCGATTAAACAAACCATCCAACGGACTTGACAAAACTACCACCGGCGGAACGTTCACCTGGACAGTGACCGTACCGGACTGCGTCACGTTAAACAACGAAGAATTCGAATAAAGCCCCAAACGACCAGCCGTAAAATTATACGACGAAACATTATTCGTCAACGCTCGTGTTATGAACGCTTCGGTCAAAGCCACGTACGGCGTCAGACCATCCGAACCGCTCGTCTGGGAAACGTTGACCGCCGACTCATTCATGTTCGTCGTATTGAGAATTGAAACCGCGGACGACGACACGCCATCCCCATCCAGATCCGACACGTTGACTCGCACGTACCAGCGGTACGTCACGTTGGAATCGGATGAGCCGATGTCCACGAGGCTGCGGTTGAACGTGGCGTTGAGGAGGATGACGGCGGACCGGTTCATCACGCTGACATGATAGCCCTGGCTGAAGAATTGGCTGCCGGAAAAAGTGACGTTGTTGAACTGGATGTTGGTCGCGCCGTCCTGGACGCGGGACTGGTTCCCCGTGGCGGCCGCGTTGTTCAGGAAGCGGTCTCCGTTGAAGAAGACGTTGGACGCGTCGTGAACATACGCGCCGGTTTCGGAATTGCCTTGGATGACGTTCTCGGTAAAGTACGTGTAGTCGGAACCCACGCCCAGGTTGAGAGCGTAGTTGCAACCGCAGTAGGAAAAGTTGTTGTACCGGTAGGCATTGTTGGAAGAAGCGGATTGCACGAGGGTGTTCGTGTTGGACGTGAAGAACGTATTGGAGTCGAAAGTGTTGTTGTTCGCACCCGTGGCCACCTCGATGGCTTCAAAGAATCGGAACGTGTTCGACTGGATCGTGTTGTAAGAGGAGTTGGAAAGGACGAGGCCACGGTAGCTTGTGTTCTCGATAGTGTTGCTGATGATGGAGTTGTACGTTGAAAGCACGCCGACGTAAAACGGCGAGTACGTCGTGTTGAAGATGCGGTTGTAGCGGATGGAATTGTTAGACGAATTCAAGACCTGTACGCCAGTGGAGTAGATGAACGACAAGTTGTTGTAATGGATGAAGTTCAGGTTGGATTGCCCCAGTAGGTGGATTCCGATGGCTTGGTCGTACGTGCCGTTGGTCAGCGTGTTGTTCAGCACGTAATTGTTGGACGAAGACGTGGCGATGCGGATGCCGTCAAAGGAGTTGTTGGCGATGAAGTTGCGGAAAAGCGTGTTGTTCTCGGATGACGACTGCAGCAGGATGCCGTAACCGGTAGTGAAGTAGATCGAATTGTCCTGGACGGTGTTGTTGTTGGCCAACGTGGTCAACTGGATGCCGCCCTTGGACTGGTTGATGACGTTGCGGATGAGGGTGTTGAACGACGAATTGGACACGAAAACGCCATACACCCCACCGTCCGTGTTGTTGAGGATGACGTTGTCGGCGACGGTCGTAAAGGTCGAAGCCTGCTGGACTTGTATGGCGTTGCTGGTGACGTTCTCGACGCGGTTGTAGGACACGTTGTTGTACGAGCCGTTGAGCACGGAGATGGCCTGGGAGTAGCCGTCGGTGAAATTGTTCATCCAGACCGTGTTGTTGTTCGACTGGCCGGAGAACTCTATGGTGGCCGAACTGGAGAAATTGGCGATGACGTTTTTGTAGAAGGTATTGAAACGCGAAGCAGTGGAGATTTGGAAGGACTGGCCCGAGACGTTGATGAGGCGGTTGTCCGAAACCATGTTGGACTGCGTGTCGTCCAACCCCATGCCGGTGGCGCCGTAGATGAAGGAGACGTTGTTGTACTGGACGAAGTTGGAGGAACTTCGGCTGCCCACGCTGATGCCGCCGTAGGATGAATTGTACAACGAGTTGTTCAATATGTAGCTGGTGTTGGAAGCGTCCTGGAGTTGGATTCCGGTCTGCGTGAAGTTGTAAATCGTGTTGTTGAACACCGTGTGGTTGATGCCGCCGTCCTGGATGAGGACCGCGTTGGTGGTGACGAAGCTGATGGTGTTGTCGCGCGCCGTGTCGTTCGTGGCGGTGACGAGCCACACGCCGCCGTTGGTGTAGGAAATCGTGTTGGAATCGGCCTTGCTGAAGTTTTCGTTGGAATCGAAACGGATGGCCGGCTGCGTCGCGTTGGTGATGGTGTTGCTGGTGGCGTTGTTCCACGTGCCTCCTTGGAAATGGACGACGAGGTTGGTCAGGTTGTAGAACGTGTTGCCTTGGACGCGCGAACCGGTGGTTCCGGCCAGGATGACCGCGCCGACGGAGAAGTTGACGGTGTTGTTGAATATGTAGGAATTGTTCTCGCGGTTGTCCGCCCGGATGGCATAGTTGGTGTTGTTGTGGAGGGTGTTCTGGGTGACGTTGTTGTTCGTCCCGGATTGCAGCAGGACGCCGTAGCCCGTATTGTTGTAAATCCAGTTCTGGTGGATGACGGCACCGACGGCGCCGGCCGTGACGACGGCGTTGTCCGTCTGGTTGTAGAGGGTGTTGTTGAACACGTAGGTGTAGTTCTCGTTGTTCGACACGGAGATGGCGCGGGTATTGTTCCAGATGGTGTTGTTGGTGAAATTGTTGTTCGTGCCCAAATCGGCGGCGATGGCGGGGCCGGAGTTGTTGTACATCAGGTTATTGTAGACTTCGCTGTTCCGGGTGTTGGTGAAGTAGATGCCGGACAAGGGGTTGTACGAAATCGTGTTGTTGTAGACGTGCGTCGTGTTCGTGTTGGTGCCGCTTCCTTTTTCGGTGACGAGGCCCCACTGGGTCATGTTGGTCAACGTATTGTTGCGGATGGTGACGTTGCTGGAAGCGACGACGTCGACGCCGGTGCTGAAATTCATGATCCGGCATCCGTGGACCGACACGTTATTGGCGTTGCTGATCTGGATCCCGTTGGTGCTGCCCGCGGAGTTGCCGGAAATCGTGAAGCCCTGGCAGTTCAGCGTGACGTCCGACACGGTGATATCGATGCAGTCGGCGCCGGAAGCGAAGAGGTTCACCGTCACGTTGTATATCCCGGCGGAACCCAAGGTGCTGCAGGCCGAAACGGCGGTGTCGACAGCGTATACCCATCCGGCCGATGCGATCAGCAGCATGACGGCGAGGTAAACAAAGGCAAGACGCATGAAGAAAAAAAGACAAGAGGATATTTAAACATAGGTTGGGCGCCGAGCTGAATTTTAGCGGATGAAAAAGGGGACAAAACGGCGTTGCCGCACACCGAGCGGAACGGGAAAAGCAAAGCAAAAAGTTGAAAACAAAAAAAGAGTAGTGCGGTGGCCATGGTTGCGAGAGCAGTGCAAAACGGCATCGGTTCCGTTATTCTCTTCCATTTACCAAAGCCGGTTTGCTCGGTTGAAGAAGCCGAAACAGACCGAAAGCAAGAACGCCACGCACGGGACGGCCTCTTGCCGGACCTATGCGGCACGGCGGTACAGGAAGTAAAGCAAAGCCAGGGCCAAAAGGACGGCGGCGGAAAAGGCAATGACCGGCGTGGCCAGCGTGACCAGGCCGCTGATGGGACCGGCAGTGGCAACCGGTTGCGTCAATTCGGCACGGTGGCGGTACGTGCCGCGTTCCGACTGCGCCTCGATGATCAATTGCGTGGCGTTGACGTTGTCGACGAAAACGGAGAAGAACGCCTGGCCGCCGGCAGGCGCAAAGACGCGGGCAGGTCCGCGGGCCCGTGGCTGGCTGGAAAGAAGCAAATCGGTGGCGTTGCCCAAGTTGGTCGCCACCACGTCCACGCGAACGCCGCCGGGCAGGCCGGAGCCGTCGGAATAGACCTTGGAGTCGAACAGCAGGGTGGGCGGCACGATGCGGATCTGGATGGGGAACGACTGGTTGTTGACGTGCAACTGGCCTTGGACGGCAAACGGGCACACGTGGCGGGCGCCGCCGCGCGTCAGTTCGAACGGATACGCGCTGCAATCCGTCGTCAGGGAAAACGTCATATTCTGCTCGGAGGCAGCCGAAAGCGTGGACGGCCCGGAGACGACGCGGGTGGCGTTGGATTCGAACAAGACGGATGCCGATTCGAGGCGACCCGTGTTGCGGATGGTGAACGTAAAGCGCTGCACGACATCTTCCTCGAGAGCGATGGATGACGGCGTGACGGAATAGTTGGCCGCCGAGGGCAAAACGTCGATGCGGACCGTGTGCGAAAAGGTGCGGCCGTCGTCCTCGGTCGTCGCCACGACCGTGCAGGAAAAGTGGCCGGCGGGAGCGGATTGCGCGGCAAGGATAACGGCAGCCACTTGGCCCGATGCGACGGTCAAGCGCGTCGCGTTGGCCTGGATGAACGACGGGCAGAAGGCCTGCACGCGGACGGGACGGGCCACACCGAGGTTCTGAAACGTCACCGCGATGGACGCGCTCTGGCCCGACGCCAGGGACCAGTCCGACGGTCCTTCGACACGAAAACCGGTGCACGCGTTCACGTCGATGACCGCAGGTTGTTGCACCACCTGGTCCTCGGCGCGGGCGACCACGCGGAACGGAAGCCGCTGCGGCAACGTGTTGGTGTTGACGCTCAAGAGGACCGACTTTTTCTCGCGCGGAAGGAGCGTGATGGAGGAAGGCATGACGTAGGCGTCGGGATTCAAATCGGTTCCCAGCGAGACGTTGCGCGGCGTGTCCGCGTCGTTCTGGACCGTCACGGCGTACAGCACGTGTTCGTTCTGGCAGGACGACTGTTCCGGAGTGACCGTCAGGCTGAAGCCCGAACAGTCCTTGACGCGGACCGACGCCTCGATACCGGCCGGTTCCAGCCGCACCGGGTAGACGCCGGGAGAGGCGTCGCACGCCGCGTGGACGTACACCGGATAAATCTTCGTCTGCGCCGGCTGTAGCTGCACGTCGATGAAGCCCGGCTGGACGTCCAGCTCGCTGGCCAGCGTCAGGTCTTCATGCGCAAGCGTGCCTTGCAGGTTTTCGGCATGGATTTTGAGGGTGGCGAATTCGCAAGCGCACGTCGTCTGGTTGGCGACCGAATAGTGGATAGCAGATGCCAAAGCCGAGCTAGCGACCAACAGGAAGAAAATGAAAAAAACGGGTGCCGACGGAAAAGCGCCGCGTGCCGAACCAGTCGTCATCCGAGCCTTAGCCTCCGCGGAAGACATGCCAGTGCATGGCGGCGAAGAACAAGGCGGCCACGGCCAGCAGGAGCAAAAATACGCCCACGTAGAACAGCAGGCCGTCTTCGGACAGGCGCCCGGAGAACAGGTCGTTGAAGAACTTCGCGGCGTCGCCCAGGCCCAAAAAGCCGGTGAACAAACCGCCTTGGCGGCTCAGCTCGATGGGGACGTCCTTGAAGCGGCCGTCAGCCGAGCGGAGGCGCACGATGGCCGGATAGCTGCGTTGCGCGTCAAATGCGGATGGCACTACTTGGCCTTGCACCGAGCCTGCGCCGTTGGGCGCCAAGCTGATGGTGCGCGGCTGGAACGATGCGGGCCAGGACTCGTTTAAGACCAGGCTGGGTGTGAGCAGCAACGCCACGGGTTCGCGGTTGGTAAGCGACGTGTCGAGGATGAAGCGGACCTGGCCGTTTTCCTCGCGGTACGTCACCTGGACGGAAGCGTCGACGTTGAGCCGATCTGCCGTCGACGGCACCACGGTCAGAAGCAGGTTCTGCCGGGCCTCGCGCGTCAGCGCGCTTTGCGCCACGACGGCAAGCACGACGGTGGACGGGGGGACCGAGGCTCCGACGTCGATGACCAAGTCGACCGTGCGTTCCTGTCCGGGCGAGAGGCTGAAGCGCGGCACTGACGGCGCGGAAAAGCCGGACGGCAGGCGGTCGGCGTACAGCAGCACGTCGTTGATCGCGAAGTAGTTCTCGTTCTTCACGCGCACCGGCACGTGCACCGAGGTGCCGGCAAACGCCGTCTGCGGCGCGATGGGCAGAAGGGTCAATTCGGCCGTGCTCAAGGAAATGGTGTCGGACGTGCTCAGCACGTTGACCAGCAGGTTCTGGCTGCCTTGGAAGACCGGGATGTTCAAGCTGGTGGACGTCGACGTGGTCGGCAGGTTATAGTAGCGCAGCTGGATGGTCGCCGAATCGCCGCGGACGACGGTGTTCTGCGCCGCCGTGACCTGGCACGAGGTGGACGAAGGATTGCCCACCGCCACCTGGGCCGTGTAGCAGTTCGTGGCGCCTTGCGAGGCCGTGAGCACGAAATTGCCTTCGGCTGGATAGTTGCACACCGCGCTGCACGCGCCGGTGTTGCCGTTGCAGTTCTGCGCCGTGACGATCTGGCCGTTGCCGCAGTTGATGGCCAGCGTACCGTTGAACGCCGAGGACAGCGTGTTGTACGTCGCGCTCACCGTGATGGCGGCGCCGCGGTCCACGTTGTTCGGCGAAGACTGCAGGATGCACGTGTTGGACGTCGAGTCGATGACGCGCACGGAACTGGACGTGACGGAACACGTGCGGCCGGCAACCGTCGCGGACGGCGTAAAGGTGCCGGTGTTAGGATAGGCACAGATGACGGAGCAGGAACCGGTGCCGGAAGGGCAGCTGACGGTCTTGGTCTGACCGCTTCCGCACTGCACGTCGGTGCTGTACTGCTCGTCGGCCGTCTGCAAGGCCGAGCGGGCGTAGAGGCTCAACGGCACGACGTAGGACTTCGTCTCGAGGCTGGAAGCAGCGGAGACCTGGACGTCGACGACTTGTTCCTGGTTCGGCTCAAGCTGGAACGAGCGCGGACTGACGCGGACGGAAAGCGGTTGGCCGTCGTTCTGCACCTGGTATTCCGAACGCAGGTTGCCCACGTTGCGAACCGAGAGCAGGGCCGAGCGGGTCTGGCCGCGGGGCACGTCCAGCGGGTTCGGCTGGATGTCCAGCTGAGTGCCGGCGGAGCCGCGCACTTCGAAGCACAGCGACTGCTGGAAGACGGTGTGGCCGTCTTTTTGGAGGAATGCGTTGAACAACTGGCGTCCGGCGCGGTTGCCGAAGGGCTCCAGTGGGATGACGACCTGGCGTACCTCGCCTTTCTGGAACTGCTGCAAGACGAAGTCGTCCCGCGTGGTGATTGTGTTGTCCTCCAGGTGGAAGACGAAGTCACCCGCACCGTCGTTGTTCTGCAAGTTCAGGCTGTAGTAGGTCGTGCGGCCCGCGTCGATGATGGGGCAGCCGGAAAAGTCGCTGGAGAAGAACGTCTGGCCGAATACGTCCACGCCGATGGACTCGTTGGCCTGGCCCAAGGGCGAGTGCGCCGCGAGGCTCAACGTGCCTTGTCCGGAAAATCCGGCCTGGGCGCTGACGCAGAGCGGCACGGTCTTGACTTCCAGCGAGGAAAGCATGAATTCATCCGGCGAGAAGACGCCCGACACGCTGGGGGAGCTGGAGCCGGCCGTGAGGGCGACCTTGACGGTCTGCAGGGCGCGGTTCTTGACCAACACGTCATTGCACGTCGTGGTGCCGGGCGTGACGGAGACGCGGTTTTGGGGCGCCTGCAGGACGATTTCCTGCGCAATGCAAAGCGGAAGGGTGAAGGACTGCGTGCACGAGTCGGGGCCTGCCACGTTGACGATGCCCAGCGATTGTCCGGAGACGGCCGGCGACGCGCTGCGCGTGCGCAGGTTGATGATGGTGCTCTGCTGCGGCGGCAAGGCGACGATCTGGGGGCCGTCAATCTCGGTGGTGGAATACGTCAGCGTGACGTTCTTCGAGACGTTCTGCGAATTGCTGATGCGCAGCTGGTACTGATCGGAGTTGAAACTGCACGTGGGCGCGGAGACCATCTCCACGGCAAAGTCGCACGAGCGTGGCTGCAAGCAGATGGCCTGCGAGTTGGTGCGGGCCGCGTCGATGGTGACAGTGGCGCGCGAGACGCCGAAGCCTTCCTTGAAGAACTCCACGTTGTACGTACCGGGGGACAGTTGTGCCTGCGACTGGCCGAACTCGTTGGTGAAGAACACCGTCGTATTCGTGGGCGTCGCGGCCGTCACCGAGCGCACTTCAAGCCGGGTGGTGTTGCCGGCGATGGTGACGGTGCGGGCGTAGACGTTGGCCGTCGAAGTGGCCTCGCCAACGCGCAGCACGTTCTGCTGGACGGATGCGCCCTGCGGGTTCAGGAAGCTCACGGTCGCGGCCGGTCCGGAAAGGGTTAGGGCATAGTTAATGGTGGCCGAAGTCAGGGCCGTGGTGCCGACGCTTCCGCGCGGGGAGAGAAAGCCCGAGGGCTGCACGTCGGCCTGGACGTCGCGCGGACTGAACGACGCGTCGTAACCGATCGTGGCCGGGGCGTTGGCGGCCAGCAGGCGGGGAGTCGACTGGTCGCCATAACCCACGTCCAACATCCACGCACCCTGCGTGACGTTGGCATCCGTCAGGTATTCCGGAACGGCGATGACGTAGCCGTTGCCGGCGTTCGGGTCGGTGGTGCCGACGCTGACGCCCGGAGCGTAGAATTGCATGATGACGGGCACGCCGTAGTTGAATTCGACGTAGTTGTATGCGATAGCGTACTGGCCCACGCCAAGACCCGGACCCAAGGCACCGGCGGCGTTCGAAAATGAAAGCGTGAAGTTGCCCGCGCTGCAGGAGGCGTTGACGCTCGGCGCGCTGACTTGCGCGCTGCCGGAAAATCCGCTCATCGCATAGCCTGCAACCGTGGGTCGTCCGGAGTTGATGGTAATCGGAGAGGTTAGGACGTAGCCGCTGAACGAGCCGAGGTTCGTCGCAGTGGTGTACGTCGTGTTGCAGCCGGCGTTGGTCGTCGAGTTGACGATGCTGACGCCGCTTAAGGAACTGCCGTTGATGGTAGTGCCCGCCGCGTACGTGACGTTGCCTTCAGCGCCGGGGTGCAGGTAGGGAACGAAGTTGGACGTCGTCGGGTCGCGATAGAAGACTACACCTTGGGCGCCTTGGCCCGCCGGCGTGCGGTCCGTGATATAGTAAAAGTTGTTGGTGTCCGTCGGCGCGCTGGGCGAGTTGCCGAACTTGAACGGCTGCGCCAAAGACGACTGGACACGGACGAACGAAAGGTCAACCGTAGTCGTGTCCGTGGCGGTGGTGGGGAAGCTCTGCGAGCCCGTCGAAAAAGTCAAAGGCGACTGGGCAGAGGCCGGCACCTGTTGGACCGAATCCAGGCGGACGATGAAGCCGTTGTCCGCGCGGACCGTCTGCGGCGGTACCAACGAGTGGACGCCGTCGCCGTTGAAGTCCGTCGGAATCAAGGACTGGGGAGTCGAAATGCGCAACTGGGCGTTTGACAACAGGCGGCCGTCCGTGCACGCCGACACGCGTGCCAGAAGCGTGCCGGTTCCCGGCAACGCCGGCACGACCGAGACGGACTGCGGCGTGCAGACAAAGCCTGCGACGTTGGACGACACGGAGAACGAACGAGGCAGGTCCGCCTCGGCGGCGTAGAAGCAGGACGCCGTGCACGAACCCTGCGCGGGAGTTCCCGAACAGGTAGCCGGAGCGCTCTGGCCATTGCCGCAGTTGATCAGGACGTTGGAAGGCATGGACGGCGCGTCAAAGTACGAGACCGACACGACCGTGGACGAACCGCCGCGGATGCTGGACGGCGTAGCCGAGACTTTGCACAACGGGTTGAAATCCTGCACCAATTGCAGCGTCACCGGCGTAGTGCGGTCCGCACGCACGATGGCATTCGTCACGGCCGAACTGTGCTTGGCCTTGGACGCACGGACGGAATACTCGCCAGCGGAAAGCGTGTACTGCGTCTGGCCGGACAGGTTGGTGAACTGGACGGCGCCATTGTCGACTTGGACGGCCGCGCCGGAAATCGCGTCGAACGTCTGGTTCACTACCGTGACTAAAAGCGTTCCCGGATTGCCTGACGCCTGCAGCGTCACCCCGCCGTTGCGGCAGGAAATGCCATTGAGGGTGGACGATACGATGTAGCGGGAAGGAAGCGAACTGGGCTGCGGATAGGTGCACGTCGCGGTGCAGCTGCCCTGGCCGTTGCCGATGCAGGACGCGGCCAGGCTCTGGCCGTCGCCGCAGACGATGTTGCCATTCGGCGTACCCTGGAAGTTGTTGTACGCCACCGTGACGGTCGTCGAGCCGTTGAGGGTCAAGGAAGACGGATTGGTGCTCACCGCGCACGACGGCGAAGGCGCGACCGTAGGCGCCGGACCCGGGCCCGGACCTGGACCAGGCCCCGGCGTCGGGCCGCCGCCGACTGGGCGGGCCGTGACGCGCGTGCCGGAGCAGAACGTGCCGCCGGCATTTGCCGTGGCCGTGAACGTGCCGGCCTGCGGATATTGGCAATAGGCAAAGCAGACGCCGGAAAAACCATAACAGCCGTACGCCAGGCTGACCTGGCCGTTGCCGCAATAGACCAGCGTGGACAGCGGCTCAAACGGCGTGTTGAAGTAATTCACCGCGATGGTGCTGGAACCGCCGGCTTGAACGTTGGACGGGAAAGACGAGAGGGAACACGACGAGATGAACGGGTACGGCACGAAAAGGCTGCAATCGTACGGACAATTGAACATGTCCTCGCCGTATTCGCACACGTTGTTGCCGCAGTACGGATACAACGGCGGCTGCGGGACAGGATACGGAGCGGGGCCAGGAGCCGGAGGAATGTAGGGAGGGATGCTGGGTTGGGGGCCGGGGCCAGGTTGGACGTAACCGCATCGCGGGTCGTTCGGGATGCCGTGGCGGAACGCGTCGCAATAGTCCCCGACGTACTCGCATTTGTTCGTCTGCGGGTTGAACCACGTCCGGCTCAGCACGCCGCTGTCGCGCGTGAAATCATAATAGGTGGTGCCTACGCACCCGCTGACGTACTTGCTGGGGCCGCCGAACGAAGCGTCGCACGGATAGGATTGGTCGAAACAGCCCAGGATGCTGGTAGGGTCGCGGATGAAGACGCAGTCGTAACCGCCGTTGACCGGGAGGCCATTGCTGGAACAGATGCCTTGCGATGCGGCGTGCACGTCGGACGAAAGACCCAAAAGGGCCACCAAGGCGAAGACGCTGAACAAACTCACGACTGCGGAAAACCAACCCTTGACCATGAGTTACTACGCTGCAGTAACATCTTTTTAAAGCTTGGTATTTGTCCCTACTTTACAGGGAATAATATAATGTTCGTTGTTGGAAACGGGTGGCACAAGAAAGCCTTAAGACAAAAAGTTTGTCGTTGTGGCCGGCAGGACGCGTAGACTTAGACGGCGGCCAAGTCCAGCGTCTTGCAGGTTCGTCGGAACTTGCAAGGCCACACAATTTCGCCCTTGCGAAATTGTGCTGGATGACAACGCTTGCGTTGACAGACCAACGGTTTGCTTAAAGTGGGGTCGGAGGGATTCGCAACCGGAACCGCGGAGGGAAGCGTTCCTCCCCAGTTTCACGGTCCTCCGGCCCCTCCCTCAAACTAGCTTTGCGAATCGTAAAGGAAAGGGGCGGGTCCGACGCAATTCATCCAGAATTGCGGCGCTCCCGCAAATTCCGTGAAATTTGCGTGGGACCAGTGAGGGGGAAACCATCGGGTTTCCCCCTGGGTGGTCATGGGGTCGGAGGGATTCGTAACGGACCTTCTTTTCCGAAAAGAAGCTCCACCAAGAAAAAAACGCAAAGGGGGAGGGTCAGGATTGACGGAACCGTGCAAGTCCTAAAGGGACTTGCGGGTCCCACAAAGCTTGTATGCTTTGTGCGGAAACTGGGGAGGGGGTTTTGCCCCCTCCGCGGTTCCGATGGGGTCGGAGGGATTCGAACCCTCATCTCAAGGTGTCTTCGAAGGCGTTCATCCGCAGCCGAAACGACTGCATCCGCGCTCCAAACAATCCAGTCATCGCCCGAAACCAAATTTCGGGCTCATACCTTGTACAACAAGGCCAAAGTCCGCTTCCTCCGTTTGACGGGAAAAAGGCACTGGAGCCATGCATGCTGCCAGGTTATACCACGACCCCTTCTGAGCGAAGTCGCTGACACTGCCGTGCACAGCGACAAACTCCCCCGGATTATCCGGGCGCGCTTCCGACACAATAATGCAGAAGGCGCTACTATACTTGGCGAGCGTATTTTAATGCATTCGGAGTGGCTATCCGCGTATGGTTTGGATCGCGGGCATCGACGAAGCCGGACGCGGACCAGTATTGGGCGACATGGTCGTCTGCGCTTACGCGTGCCAGGAAGAAAGCGAAGCCGAACTCCGCGCGCTGGGCGTGAAAGACTCCAAGATGCTCACGGCCCAAAAACGCGAAGAACTGTATGAACCTATCCTAGCCCTTGGAAAAGCGAGCCTGGTGCAGCGCACGGCAGCGGAACTCAACACGGCCATGACCAACGCCTCCTTGAACGACATCGAGGCCCAACAGATGGCCGAAGCGCTCAAAAACCTGGAAAAGAAGGCAGGAAGGAAAAACGCCATCGAGCGGGCCTTCGTCGACACGCCGGACCCCACATTGAGCACGTTCGAACGCCGGCTCAAACGATTCTATAAAGGCAGCACCCGACTGGTCCTTTCCCACAAGGCCGATCAAAAATACGCCGTCGTCTCGGCCGCTTCCGTCATCGCCAAAGTGACGCGCGACGCGATGATTCAGCGCCTCAAGGACGACGTAGGAGAGGACTTCGGCTCCGGTTACAGCCACGACGCCCGCACCGTGGCCTTTTTGCAAAAACACTGGACCAATAAAGCGCATCCCATGCACGCCCACGTCCGGCAGCACTGGACCACGGCCAAAAACCTCAACATCCGGCAGTTCAAGCTGGACGGCTTTCTCTGAATCAAAGACACCCGGCAACAATAGCGCGAGCCGGAGGCAGGGAAAAGAAAAATGGAAGAGCGGGGGAGAAAAAATGGAAAAAAGAGAAAAAGGAAAAACGCCGGCCCAAGCGGACCGGCATTCTTTTCGAAACTTAGACGAGGCGCTCGAGCGTCTTCTGTTTCTTCTTGGCCACGGCGGCAATGGTGTCCTTCGTGCCCAAGCCGATGGCGATGGCCAGACCCAGACCAATGGCAAGAGCGAACGCGCCGACGATGAGGAAGAACGTCGTCTTGAGGATTTCCACGTCCGCGTTCGGCAGCACCAACGGCAGGGCGATGACCAACGCCGTGTAGACGATGAAGCCCTCCAAGGCCATGCCGAACATCTTGGCAAAAGGCACCTTGCTGGCCTTGACGCGGTCCGTGACGTAGTCACCGGCCAAAAGCGCCAACATCAAGATGACGGCGCCCTGGATGAGAACCGGGACGTAACCCACCGCCCATGACACCAGGTTTTCCAGGAACGACAGGTGCACCACGTTCGAGGCGATGCCCAAAAACACGACGTACGTCAAAAGCTTGACGAAGGTACTCAAGACGCCAGTGACGGTAAAGCCCAACAGCGCGTCATGGATGCCGCGTTTTTCCAGTTTGTGCTCTAGCTGGATGCCCTCCAAAAAGGCGTGCAGGACGCGCACCAGGATGCGGCCCACGATCCAACCCAACACGATAAAGAAAAGGACCACGATGATGGCGGCCAGGCCGACGACGAAATTCTTCGCCACGTCCGAAACCACTTGGCTCAAATTGCTAGCCAATAAACTCAGCGAACTGCCTAGAACATCCGACGCCATAAAGTTAAAATCACCGCGAACATCACGGCGGCGGGTTTAAAAAGCCTTGCCCCGAAGTTCGCCGACTGACGATACGGCCTTTGACAGAGGCCAAAAGCGCCCGGAAACCCCATACCGCCGTGCAAAAGCCCGACGGAAGCCCCTTCCTAAAAAGCCCGCAAGCTTTAAATCCGCCCCCCGCAACAAAAACTCTGCTTCTTTTCCAAGAAAGCGAAGCGAAAAGCCCCCAACGGGTGCAGCCGAGTGTGTTTTCCATGGTTCAGTACCACAAGTTTTCCAAGACCAAGTCGTCCGGATCCGGCGGACGCCGCCGCATGGCCGCCGACAAGCGCAAGGCCAATTGGGGCGGATTCTTCGCCCGTGCCAAAGCTGGCGACAAGGACGAAGCCCGCCCGTTCCGCGTGCGCGGAGGCAAAAGCAAGGCGTCCGTCCACCACGCCCAGCACGCCAACGTCGCGGTTGGCGGAAAGGTGCAACGCGTCAAGATCGTCACGGTCAAGGAATCCCCCGATAACCGCCACTTCGCCCGCGAGAACCTGCTGACGCTCGGCGCCGTCATCGAAACGGAATTGGGAAAAGCCAAGATTACGTCGCGCCCGGGCCAGGACGGCTCGGTCAACGCCGTACTGCTGCAAAGCAAAGGGTAATAAATCGAAAGGGCCACCGTCCTTTTATAAATCTTTCCTTCCGGCCATTCATACTCATGGACCAGTTTAAGGTCTTGCATCTGACCCGCAACGGGCTTCTGTTGCTTTCCTCGACCCAGCAAAAGGCCGTGGCCAAGAAGCACGTCCTGTATGTTGCGGGCGCCCCGGCGGCCGTGGTGGTCGATACCATCGCGTCCACCCATGACCCGTTGTACCTGGCCGAGCCGCTGAAGGAAATCAAACCCGGAACCGTATTGCGTTCCAAAAGGTGAATTGCACCATGACGTTCAAATGCCCTGACTGTGGAAGCACCGACCTGCGCAAGCATTCGGAACGCGGCGAAATCGTCTGCAAGAACTGCGGGCTGGTCGTCGAGGAAGACCTGATCCAGGAAGGCCCCGAATGGCGTGCCTTCGATGCGGAACAGCGCAACAGCCGTGCCCGCACTGGCGCTCCCTTGAAGTACATGTCGCCGAACAAGGGCCTCGTCACCGAGATCGACCAGTACAACCGCGACGTGCGCGGCGGCAAGATCGCTCCTTCCCAGCAAGCGCAGCTGTACCGCATGCGCAAGTGGCACAAGCGCGCCTCCATCTCCAACAGCATCGAACGTAACTTGGCCATCGCCTTGACGGAACTGAACCGCGTCGCCTCCCACTTGGGACTGCAGGAATCCATCCGCGAATCCGCCGCCTTGCTGTACCGCAAGTGCGTCGAGAAAGGACTGATTCGCGGCCGCCAGATCGAGTCGGTGGTCTCCGCCGTGATTTACGCCATCTGCCGGCAGTACGGCATCCCCCGCACGCTGGATGAGATTTCTGCCGTGGCCGAGATTCCGAAAAAGGAAATCGGACGCACCTACCGGCTCATCACGCAGGAGTTGGGCATCAAGGTTCCCTTGACGAATCCCCAGTTCTACATCACGCGCTTCGTGACGTCCCTGAAGTTGTCGGGCGAGACGCAGAAAAAAGCCGTCGAGATCCTCGAGCAGGCCATGGCCAAAGGGCTGATTTCCGGCCGCGGCCCTATGGGCGTCGCAGCGGCGGCGGTGTACATCTCGTCAGTATTGACGGATGAGCGGCGCACGCAGAAGGAAGTCGCGGACGTCGCGGGCGTCACCGAAGTCACGATCCGGAACAGATACCGCGAACTGAAGAATGCACTTGATCTCAAAGTAAGCATCTGATTCGCGGCACCATCGGGGGTGGGCCCGACGCAATTCATTCGTAATTGCGACGCTCCCGCAAATTC
Organism: Microcaldota archaeon; assembly: GCA_016188965.1. GTDB lineage: Archaea > Micrarchaeota > Micrarchaeia > Norongarragalinales > Norongarragalinaceae > JACPGT01. Next base: position 16,073 of record JACPGT010000021.1, read on the forward strand.
CGTGGAATTTGCGGGGGACCAGTGAGGGGCGAAGCCCCTGGGTGGTCATCCGCAACCGATATCGGGAATTGAAAAACGCCTTGGACCTCAAAGTCAGCATTTGATTCACGAGCTAAGGCCTTTCTTTTCGGTAGGCCGCATTTTCTTTGGAAAGAAAAGGCGACCGAACCTGAAGAACGCTCTCGACCTCAAAGTCAGCATTTGATTCGCGGGCTAAAGTTGAATTATCTTGTCGCTTTTCGGAAAATCCGAGTCTCCCGTGACCAATACGAGGTCGTTTTTCCTGGCCGCCGCGAGGGCGTGGCAATCCACAGCACCCAGTTTCGGATGCTGGAGCTTCAAATCAGCCGCGGCCGATGAAAGATCTTCATCAATCACGAGGACGTGGACCGTCGTCTTGATGGAGGAAAAAAAGTCCTCGGCTACGGAAGAAGAAGCCCGCTGCGTCACTCGGTACTTGACCTCGTATAGATTGAGCACCGTCGTATAGAGCTGATCCGCAGAACCAATCAACTGTTTGACTTTGTCCGCTTTGGAAGACGGGTTCAGCAATTCCAGGAATGCATACGAATCAAATAACAGGTTCACGGCCGATCTCCTTCTTTTTCTCTTTCCGAAAGCCCTCCACGTCGATTTGAGGCACCTTGCCGTACCAGGAAAGGAGCCCTTCTTTAGGCTTGAGTATAATTTTGTTCTCCTCCAGCGTGATTTCGAAGACATTCGTCCCGAATTTTTCCCGGATTTCCTTGGGCAGTACGACCCGACCCGATTTATCCAGAACTACGTTTACCATTTTCCATCAATGGCAATTTTCAACTTTACCATTAATAAGTTTTTGGCAAAGAAAAAACAACCGCAGTCAAACGACAAGAGTCGAACCGCTTTACGCTTATTAACGCGGGCGCGGCCCATGATAGCAGGTGAAACACCACCATGAATATCCAACAGATGTTGAACAAAACCAACTCCGGCACCGCTGTCTGCGACGCCTGCGAAGCCGCGCCCTGCACCTGTTCCAGCTCCGTCTGCGGCCTGGCCTTCAGCAAGGCCTTCGTGGAAGATGATGAATAGGGGCCTGAATGCAAAATGTCCACTCCCGCGGTCCAGGCTAAAAAGACGCCGCACCAGGCTCACACGCACCCCACCGAGGCCAAGAAAGCCGAAAAAACCAAGTGCGACAACTGCAGCCAGTCCGAATGCCAATGCCAGACGGATTGCTGCGGCGGCGCCTGTCCGAACTGCACGTTCTGAAAAGCCCGCCAAGCCAAAACTTCTTCTATCGAGCCTTTCCTGAAGAATCAAGGCATGAAAGCGTACCTGGTCATTTCCGGCAACGTCCAAGGAGTGGGTTATCGCGCCCACGCCAAGCGGGCGGCGCACCAGCACCACGTCCGCGGCTTCGTGCGCAACCGGCACGACGGAACCGTCGACGTCTTCGCACTCTACGACAAGCCCGAACAACTCCAGGCGTTCATCCGCGAGTTGGACCGCAAAAGCGAAAGCTTCATCGGCATCCACGTCGACAGTATCGAGGTCTTCCGTCCCGGCGAACTCGGATTCAAGGACGACGCCGAAACGGAAACGACGGCCGAATTCCAAATCCGGTTCTGAAACAACGGCCGCCGCAACGAATAAGACGAAGCGCGACGAAGGAGTTGGACAATGACAACCGAACGCGCCAACGCCCGACGCTACGTCGCCGCCCGGCTGGAGAAAAGCTACAACACCGCGCCACCAACCGTATTGACAGCCCCCGTTTTTCCCGAGGCACGTATCTTCAAAATTCTGGCCGAACAAGGCATCCGCGCGGCCACTCCGTTGACCGCTTACGCCAGCACCCTGATGAATCACCGCGAAACCCTCCGCATCAAGGCCCATCTACTCCGCTTGGACCGCAACCGCCGCCGACGGGAAAATGACGAACAACACTACGGCCGCGACTTGCCGGAATCCGAAGAGGACGCATACCACCCCGACCCGCTTGCACATGCATTGCAGCTACTTCGACTCTTCCATCGGATTCGCCACTTTCAGGTCCAGGCAAGCCGCCGGAAAACCGCTTCGGCATTCCGCGAACGGCGCCTCACCAGCATCCACCAGCTGGCCGCTATGCTGCACGCCCACCAGAACGTTTTGGCCGACCTCAAGCGGCTGAAAGCCATCGACTGGGATGAAGGGCTCATCGCCGTCACTCCAACCCACCTAGTCCGGCTGCAACGCGCCCGGATGGAGACCGTGGAAAACGAGGATTTAAAACCGACCTGCGATTAACGTCTATTGGTGGTCCAATAAATGGCGAAGCACTCCAAGAAGGAAATGACGGAAGAAAGCGCGGCCTGTGAAGACTGCGGCAAAAGCGAATGCGTCTGCGAAGGCGGCGAATGCTGCGGCGCGTGCGGACCCTCCGCATGTGGCGGCCACGGCTACGGCATGCACGGCGGTTGGGCGCACAAGAAGATGTTCGTCGGCTTCGGGCTCATCGTCCTGGCCGTCCTGTGGTACCTCAAGAACATCGGCACCATCCCCGCCGCCTTGTTCTGGCCCATCGTGTTCGCCTTAAGCGGACTGGCATTGCTGATCAAAGGCTGGTGGCTCAAGCGCCGCGAAGAAGAATGCTGCGGACACTGCTGAAAAGCACCCCCCCCCCAGAATCCAGGAAAATGGTTGCCGTGCGCCGGAAACAAAGAAAACAAAACCCGGGAACATAAAAACAAAAACGTACTACGCCAGATTATTGGCTTTGCGCCGCGTCCACAACCACAAACCAGCAGCCACCAAAAAGAGTACGGCGACCGCGTACAAAACACCGCCATCTGAACGGGCCGCAACAGGCTGAACAACCACCGGCGTAACAGAAGGCAACACCACCGGCTGGCTCGTCGCATGTGGCACGACTTTCGGCGGCTTAAACTTACCCACCACCGACGCATCCAACACATCCGCAACCTCAACTTCCGCCTCGAAACGCTCGCCCGGCGCCAACGACACATCCCACACCGCAACCAAACTGCCCTCCAAAACCAACTTA
>JACPGT010000006.1 GCA_016188965.1 Microcaldota archaeon
AGAGCGCCAGAACTAGGAACTTTGCAATTTTACAAGCCATAGCCATCATGCCCCTGGCTCTATCGACTGCTATATCGCTGCTTGACCGCAAGGGCTGTGTTCGTATTGCACCCGGGCGCGCCCTCGGCGCACGCCCAAACTATTTCCGGTTTATGCCCATGGTAACTGTAGATCCCGGACGATGAATCGGGTGCCTTTCCCAATCTGCCCATATCGTACTCTACCGGGCTCTGAAAATTTCTTCCTGAAAAGACATACGTGATCGGGAAGGGGCAACGATTTTGTAGGTTGTATGCATCGTCTGTTATTCGTGTCACATCGATGCATGATTTCGGATCGCGAATTTGGCCAGGATTTTGATCTTGCGGCTGGCGCGTGAAGGGGTTATCGCGTGAGGTCGGGCGTGATGCCAGCCCGCCACTGGCAAACGGATTGTCCGAGGATGTAGGCCGCTGCGTGGAAGCCTCGCCCCGCGGAGCGTCGGGGCGTGACGGCTCCGGCCGACGGACACTACCCGAGCCGCCCGCGGGTGTGTCTCTCGAGGAGGACGCGACGGAGAAGTCACAGATGTGCGCTCCATGCCCCATGTCCCTGTTCCATCGCACCATACCCGGGATCCGCGCGCATGTGTTCTCGGATACACGTACTGCCACACAGGTGCGCCTCTCCACGTCGTACCGCGCTCCAGGATGTACGGAAGCGCATGCGGGGCTTTCGATGCTTTCTCCGGGCAGGTGAGACCCAAGGACGCTCTGCGAGTGAAGCATCATCGCAGCGCCAATCACGAAAATTGCGCGGAAAAGGGCTCGGCGCGATACAGCCACGACCGCCGCCGGCGCGGCCCAAACAAACAGCCACTTGGTACTTTTGCCCCTTTCATGTGCCATCATGCTATCTCCTTTCTTGCGCCTCTCCCTCAACCGCAATTGCGGAACGTAGGCTTCGGATACGTGCGCCCTCCACTTTCTTGTGCGCCGGGATTTGCCTCATAGAGCCTCCGGTACCGCTCGAACGCCGCAAGGCACTCACGCTTCGCCTCGGCCCGCAAATCGGCAGGGGTTGATTCGCTAACGGCGAGCGCCGAAAAAGAAATCAAAATGCTTTCTGCGGCTCTCAGCTCTGGATAGCGCAGGGCGCCCAACATGTGGGAGGAAAAGGCTCTGCAATTGGCGGGCTCCTTTTCGCAAAAATTCTTCCCACTTACGGCGGAGTAGTAGCTGCCTCTGCCGTACGTCTCGTCCTCGGGCCAATCCATCTTGTGGTAGGCAACCGTTCCCGAATTGAAAAGCCTGTAGGCGGTAAAGAAATCGCCCTGCTTATAGTATTCGAAGGCGCGGGCGAAGAGCTGAATCACATCTTCCTTCCTGGCCCGCCTTTTGTCAGTATCTTCAGAGACCTTATCATCGAGGCGTTCGTCGGCAGGATCGATTCGGCTCAAGAGCTTCCTCGAGAGATCACGACCGTCCTGGGCGGCAGCAGTGCCTAGCGCGAGCGCCAACGCCGCGATGACAGCCGCTTGTAAGATCCTACTTCTCATCTGGCTCTCCCTCCGAAAGGCCAACAAGCCCCTTTAGAGTGAGTCCCCATATCAGAATGGGACACGAACCACCGGCCTCCTGCTGGTGCTCGGCGCAGACCGTGGCCGCCGTCTACTGGCATCTGGAACCAGTAGAGGTTTGTACGCACACACCGGTCGTGCAATACCGCCCGCCGCCGCAGTAGCTGGCACCAGACGGTACGCAATAGCCGTCCGCGGTCACCCGATTCGGCCGGGTACAGCAGCCTCCGCCAGGCATGCACTGGCCTCCCGTGCAGTAAGACCCACCACCGCAGTGATCGGCGCCTCCTGGAATGCAATAGCCGGACGAATAGTAAGTGCCGGGCGGGCAGGACGTGGCCGCCTGCACCCAAGAGCCGCGCGGCTCGGCGCTGCTCGCGCCCGCGAGCGGCACGCCAGTGGCTTCGCTCCGATCGCATTGGGGCCCATCCTCGGGAGCGGTCAACAGTAAGGGCGTCGACGACTGGGTCATCTCGGCAGAAACGACCGGCGCTGCCCATAACCCCAGTACAAAAACTCCTGCTAGCGCTTTAATCAGCGCCCGTGCTTTCAACTGGCTAACCATAGCGATTAGGCTCTTGACCAATTTCTTATCCTCCTTAGTAGTGAGTTATTCGCTTGAGCAAAACGGAGAAGGTCTGGACGACCCTTGCCGCTCCTTTTTTTGCTCTCTATGAGTCTCAGACGGACAGGAAGGGATTTTTGGCCGCCGGCTTCTGTAAAGCGCGCTGGCAGCTCCCATGACAACGTCGAATTCCAATTTCTCCGCCCATCCTCCTAGTATCCGCCCTGAAGCCGCCCTTTCTCTGGAGCGGGTGGGGCTGAGCGGGCGCGGTCTGCAGCGACCATGTAGTCCCGCTCGAAGGTTCGCTCGTAGTCGTACATGACGTCCCGCAGCGCATCCCCGGTCTGGTGGGAGCGCTTCACCTTGTAATGGTCCTTCTCGAGCACGCCCTCAAGCCATGTCGCGTACATGTCCACCCGCATGGCCGCGTATCGC
>JACPGT010000003.1 GCA_016188965.1 Microcaldota archaeon
CTGTTGGCCGCGTCACGTCAACGACCGTACGCCACTACGTCGAAAAAAGCCAACAAAAACACTGGCCAAAAAAACAAGCCCAAACCACTCTAGCAAACTTCAGCTAGACGCCACGGCCTTTAGGCCGTGGTAGTTCACTTTTTTAGAGATAAGCGTCAGCGGCTCTTGGCGTTAAACTTCTTTTTTTGATTCGCGCGCAATTTCAGGAGGGGGCCGGAGGAACGTGAAACTGGGGACGACACAAGTCCACGAGGGACTTGTGAGCCCCACAATTCCCGCACGGAATTGTGAGGAACCTGGGTTCCCGCGGTTCCGGCGCGGAAGAGTTGGGGTACGGCTTTGGCTAGGTTGGTGTTGCCGTTAGACTCGTCGAATTCCTTTTTGATTTCCACCAAGAGCCGCGTCTTGGCCTTTCCGGGTTTCAAGGCGTGTTCCAGCACGTCGTAGATGTTGGATGCGGGCACGACCTTGATTTTTTTGAGCTGCTTCTCGTCCAGCAGCAGGTCGTTCATGTTGGACGCGGGGATGATGACTTTGTGGATGCCGGCTTCCAGGGCTGCTTCGACTTTCTGCGTGATGCCGCCCACCGGGAGGACTTCGCCGCGGACGCTTAAGGATCCGGTCATGGCGAGGTTCTGGTTGACGGCAACTTCTTCCAACGCCGAGATGACGGCTGTTGCGACGGAAATGGATGCCGAGTCGCCTTCCACGCCTTCGTACGTCTGGAGGAATTGGATGTGGATGTCGTAGCTGGACGTGTCTTTGCCAGTGTGGCGTTTGATGATGGCCGAGACGTTTTCGACGGCTTCTTTCGCGATGTCGCCGAGTTTTCCGGTGGCGATGATTTTGCTTGCGTCGCGCGATGCCGCCGGGGCGACTTCGGCCACGATGGGCAGGATGACGCCGGAGTCGGCCATGACGGCCAAGCCGTTGACTTTGCCGACTTGGACGCCGGTCGTCTTGAAGATCTGGTAGTCTTTCTTGATTTCGATGGCCTGGTGCGCGGCTTGCTGTTCCAGCGTCTGGGCGATTTTCTTGGCTTTCATCACATGTTCGGACGTGACGGCTTTGGCTTTCTGTTCAGTGGCCAGGTCACCGGCTGCTCGGATGAGGCCGCCCAATTCGCGCAGGCGCAGGGAAAGGCGGTTCTTGCGTCCGGCGCGTTTTCGGGCTTCCTGGATGATTTCCTCGACGGCCGCAGCGTCGAAATGGGGTATTTTTCCGTCTTTCTTGACTTCTTGCGCCACGAATTGGACGAGGGTCTCGCGGTTGGCCGGCGTGTCCGTTATGGTGTCTTCCATGTACACTTCGTATCCGTAGCCCCGGATGCGGCTGCGCAACGCGGGGTGCATCTTCTGGATGTCTTCGTAATTGCCGGCCGCGACCAGGACGAAGTCGCAGGGTACCGGCTCGGTCCGCACCAATGCGCCGGAGGACATCTCGCTTTGTCCGGTGATGGCGTACTTCTTTTCCTGCATGGCGGTAAGCAGTTCCTGCTGGCTTTTTTCGGAAAGCGATGACACTTCGTCGATGAACAGGACGCCGCGATGCGACTTGTGCACGAGGCCTGCTTCCACTCGGAGGTGAGGGGGCGTGCCTAAGCCGCCGCTCTGGAAGGGATCGTGGCGGACGTCGCCAAGCAAGGCGCCGGCGCGCGCCCCGGTGGCTTCCATGAACGGCGCGGTCTGGCTTTTGCTGTTGTCGATGAGCAGTTTGGATGGTTGGAAGTCGACGGCGAAGCGGCCGCGGCCCAGCTGCGCGCCTAAGACCATGACGACGCCGGTGAGGCCCAGCATCAAGAGCAAAGCGGCGGTGATGACGTCGCCGAGTTGCTGGCGTCCGAAGTACAACAGGAAGAAGAACGAGATGAACAAAAACGCCATGACGAAGAGGTTGGCGTGGCTGCCGCTGGCGACGTTCTGCAGGCGCTCCTGCTGGATGGTTTTTCTGCCTTCTCCTTTTTTCACCGACACGATTTTGGGCGTGTTTTCGTTATCGGCGTTGGGCTTGACCAGGATGTCTTCCAGTTCGCTGACGGGCAGAAGTTCGCTCATGGCCTGTGCCAGGAGGCTTTTTCCCGTGCCGGGCGAGCCGACTAAAAGGACGTTGCGTTTCTGGGCCGCTGCTTTCTTGATGATGGTGACGGCTTTTTCCTGGCCGATGATCTGGTCGATCAGCCGCGGCGGGACCTGCACGTCGCTGCTTGCGCGGATGCTGGCCGCGGGTGTTTTTTTCGCATCGTTTTTGCTGGCCATACCGACTTTTTTAACCCCGAATACCCATTATCTGGTTCTTGGATTAATTAGGGTTAGGTTAGGGTTTATATGATTCGTTTAGTGTGCTTGGGCTCCTCCGCTTCGGTTCCCACGGCGCGGCACGTGCCGAGCCATTTTGCCGTCAAGTACGGCGGCGTGTTCCTTTTCGACTGTGCCGAAGGGTGCCAGCGGCAGATGATGAAGTTCGGCGTGCCCTACGGCTCGCTTTCGGCCGTTTTCCTGACGCATCTGCATGCCGACCACGTGCTGGGCTTGCCAGGACTGCTTCAAACGCTGAACATGGCCGGTTTCAAAGGCCCGCTGCCGATCTTCGGCCCGCCAGGCGTCAAGGCCTTCTGCGAGAAGCTTTTCAGCATCGCTTCGTTCCGGCCGGATTTTTCAGTGGAAGTCACGGAAGTGGCCGCCGATGAAAAAACGGTGTGCTTAGAGACGTCGTTGTTCTCCGTGTGGTCGTACCCAGTCCAGCATTCCTGCGTCGCGGTCGGTTATGTCTTGGAGGAGAATGAGAAGATCAAGTTCGACGAGGCCAAAGCCAAAGGCATGGGCATCAAAGGCCGTCTCTTTACCGAGATTACCGAGAAGAAGAAGTTGACGATTGACGGAAAAATCATCAAGCTTGCGGACGTGACGTTCAAACAATCGGGCAAGAAATTGGTCTTCACCGGCGACACGCAGGCATGCGTCAGCACGCAGAAGGCCGCGAAGGGCGCCGACGTTTTGGTGCATGATTGTTCGTTCGTGGAAGTGGATGCGGACAAGGCGGTTGAGACGAAGCATGCCACGGCCAAGTCGGCGGCGGCGTTGGCCAAGAAAGCTGGCGTCAAGAAGCTGATTTTGACGCACATCGGCAACCGGTACGAGCCGCGCGACTCCGTGCTGAAGGAAGCGCAAGCCGTTTTTGAGGCCTCGGAATTGGCGTACGAAGGCAAGGAGTGGATGGTCTGAAGCCCCGCGTTTGCAGGAAACGGAAAACCGGTTTTTGAAAAGCGTGGAAAACAACAAACGTGGCGCAGGGAATGGGCCGACTTCGTATTCACGCCGCTTGATGCGATGGGGTTTGGAGTGCCGCGTTGTTTCTGATTTTGTTTTTGGTTTCTTGAAGGTGTTTTTGGGATGAAGTTGGAAAACCTGCCGTTGGACAAAATCATGTTGGTCCTCATCGTCGCCGGCGTCTTTGCCGCCGCGTTCTTCTTTGCCCAACTGGTGCCTAAAGGCGCGGACCAAACGCTGGAAGGTGTGCGCGTGGTGGCGACGGGGGACGCCAAGGCGCAGCTGGGCAGCCTGTTGGCTCGCGATCCGGTACTGATCCAAATGAACCTGTTTGCGGGCAACGACTCGCGCAATACGGCTTTGAGCGTGGTGACGGCGGAAATCGCGTCGACTTTAATCAATTACCAGAAGCGCAACTTCGTGTACGGCGCTGTGGACGGCAACGCGTCGGTCAACTGCGTTTCCGAGACTAATTTCTGCCAAGGCGCCGTCATCTTCGTGCAGATCGGGCCGCTCAACGGTATGAAAATCGACAACGACCGCGTCGTGGTGGAGGGTTCGGAAGACTTCTTCCGCAACACCCAGCGCCTCCGCGTCATCAAGGGCGTCTTCGGGTTGGCGGCGTCCGGGAGCTAGCTGTCGGATTTTTCAGCTTCAGGACGTACGATTCAATCGCTCTTTTCGTGTTGCCTTTGTCGCCGATATTCTGGAATAACCCTAGTAGGTTATCCAAGTGGACGGGAAAATTCTGGAATACGTATTCGCCTTCCTTATCTTGCTTGCCGAGATGTTCGCCGAGGATGTGGATAGCTCGTCGCAGGTAGGGCCGGGTCTGTGCGTCCTGGTGTCTGGACACGATTTTTTCGACCCATCCGATGAAGTGCTGTGGCCGTACGTATTGGCCGTGTTCGCGCGCGACCTTGTGGAGCCGGTATAAGTAATTGATGGCGCGGTCAACCTGTTGTGATGCGCTGGGGTCCTGCGCCTGCCACGTCTCCATCCTGGAGATTTCGTCGGCCCAGGCTTTGGCGTATCGAGGGACTTCGTGAACTGGGACTGTTTCTTTGAGGTAGTTCAGGATGAGTTGGGCCGATGCGCGCGAGGGGCAGTAGTGGCTTAGAGTGCTGAGCCCCAGCAGCCACTCGGAGTAGCTGCGCTGGATGGCGTTTCGGAGTGCTTCGCTTTCTTGTCCAAGCTGTTCCAGCTGGTCCACCGAGAGTCGTATATTTTGGGTGCCTGTCCGGTGTATTTCGGCGACTTGTTCGTGCATGGCGTGCAATTCCGTTATTCGGCTAATGAGCTGATCCGGATCCTCCCGGGCCATCGACCTCACCGTATGCATGTTTTCTGACCGATGGTCCTCTTTCATTACTTCGTCCTTTTTCTTTAGGATGTCAAGGTACGCCGCGCCTAGGACTCCGGCACGGTATGCGTCCCAACCCGACCTTCCGCCTTTTTCCGCTTCCCGTACGAGAGTATCGATGATTGAAAGGGGGTATCGGCTAAGTGCACGCGTGAGGATGAACCGGTTCCGTTGTGGTTCCTTTGACCAAGTCGCGGATAGGTTCCGGGCGCGGGGGATCAGGTCGGTAACGATTTGCCGATTCAATTCCGGATGGCTTTTGCCGAGTGATTCTCCGAGCCATACGTCATGGATGGTCTGTTGCGCTCGGATTGAACTTCCCAGTACGTTGGCCGTCCGGTGAAGTTCCGTGTGGACTTGCTCGATTTTGGGAAGGCCGTTCTGCGCTGCAGGCAGGCATAGTGCATGGATGTACTCCCGCATCAGAACCACATAGCATGCTGGGATATTTAACTTTCCGCTGTCCTAATTCACTTGCCAACTTGGGTTTGTTTCATGCCATTGTCCTCTCTTTCCGGAGCTCACTACAGTTCCCATGACTTGTCCAGCTACTTGGCAGCGTGCAAGGAGTTGGGCCGCCATATGTGGACCCATCCAAAGAACCGTGCCGTGCTGGTGCCTTTGCGTGGCGGATTCATTCCTGCTTGGATTGCATCGATGGATGAGAAGGCGTCTATCGGCAAGAAGGAGTACCTGTCGTTCTTTCCCACCAGCCAGTTCTTGCACGACTACAAGACTGTGACGATTGATTTCCTGAAGAACTATTTTCGTGAACGGGTGCAGCGTGGGCGCCAAGGTGATCCCGCGGCCTTCCTTCCGTTCGACCGCTCCGTCGTGCATATCGTCGATGAGGCTAAGTCCGGACGGGCTTCCGCGACGCTGCATAAGTATGCGACTCGTGCCGTGGAAGAGTTGAAGGACGAGGACGCGTCCCGCCGTCTTGAGGAACTTCAGGATTCACGTTCGCTGGTCGCACCTGAGCTGAAGGCTTTGCGAGGCAAGTTGGAGGCGGAAGTGGACGCCCAGAAGACGCGCATGTTGGAGGAACTGGAGTGGATCAGCCGGCATCCGGACGACCTGCATTTAGTCAGGTCGAATGGTGACTTTACTCGGCAAGGTATTTTCCTGCTCAAGGTGCTGCGGGCTACGGGCCGTATGTCGGACGATGAGTTCGAGAACATGTTGAGTCACCGGTTGTTGGTCGAGCAGAAGCTAGGGGAACGCATGACGAACCAGACGCGCCGCCATAACCTTCCGGCGGACGTGCAATCCCGCATCGGCTGCGACATCCATGCCAAGCTTAACCGGCCTGAAGACCTCGCGGTGTTGTTTCCGCACTTGGCGCCGTATTTCGTCAAATCGTTTCATGACATCACGCCCGCCGGTCTCGTCCAGTCGTCGGGCTTTGTAGACCACCGGGTTGTCCATCCGGACCGCGACTTGCCGCTGAAGCCGGAAGAGCGGACGGTCATGGAGAAACATGACGCGGGTATTGACTTGACGGTGGAGGAAGGCCGCTTGTTGCAGCGCCTGTTGAACCGGCCAGATGGGGGCCGGCCGTTGGTGGATGGCGGCAAGCATGAACTGTATGAATCGACGTTTGCTACCTTGGCTAACTATCGGCTGCAACGGCTGTTAAGCCACCTGCCGCCTACAGCCCAGTTCAACCGGCTATTGGTCCACCTCCGTAGCGACGTGCAGCAGTTGGCCCGGACCAAGAAAGTCGAACTCCGTCGGGAAGTGGGACACTTGGAGAAGGAGTTGAAACGGCGGCAGTTGGATCGCAACGAGGAGGCCCAGGCCCGGCTGAAGTCCTTGCTCATGCGGGCCAGTGATTATTCCAACCTGAAAATCCGCATGCTGACGGTACACGGCGTGGATGAGTTTATCAGCACGGTTCCTTATGCCCGCCTCAAGGACGAAGGAAAACTATACCAATTCGACATGAACCGGCTGTTCACGATGGATCACCCGGTGACGCCTCTAGAGTATTATTCCGAGCGGAGCCAGCGGGGCGGCACGATTCACTATCCGTCCTACAACATCGTGTTTTCGCAGGAATTCGACAACTTCTTACATCACTTAGGTGAGCACCCACTCGCGCAATCTCCGTCGGAACTGATGCGGCAGCTCGGCCTATACACGACGCATTTCTATGAATCTGCACGGTATATCTCGCCTCACTTGCGGCCGCAAGGCGGCCGCTTGCGTTAGGACGTACCGGTGCTTTCGGTTCATTCGGCCAGGACGTTGCTGACAAGCCAGGCCGCGTCGAAGGTGCGGATGTCGTCGTATCCTTGGCCCGTGCCCAGCAGGACGATGGGCACGCCCACTTCGTGCGACACTGAGAAGGAAGTGCCGCCTTTGGCGTCGCAGTCGACTTTTGTCAGGACGACGCCGTCAAGTTTGAGGCTGGCGTTGAAGGCTTTGGCCTGCTCGACCAGCGCGTGGCCGGCGACGGCTTCGCCGATGAACAGTTTGAGGTCCGGCTGTACCACGCGGTTGATCTTCTCCATTTCCTTGAGCAGGTTGTAGTTGGTTTCCTGGCGTCCGGCCGTGTCGATGAGCACGACGTCCAAGCCGTGGGCTTTGGCATGGGCGATGGCGTCAAATGCGACGGCCGCAGGATCGGCTCCGTATTGGTGCTTGATGACGGGCACTTGCAATGCTTGGCCGTGGTGTTGGAGTTGTTCGATGGCGGCGGCGCGGAACGTGTCGGCCGCGGCCAAGACGCAGCGGACGTCGTTTTCTTTCAAGTAGTGGGCGATTTTGGCCAAGGTGGTGGTCTTGCCGGCGCCGTTGGGGCCCAAAAAGAGGATTTTGACGGGTTTGTCATGCTGCCGGATGTAGTCGATGAGGTCCAACTGCGGTTTGTCCAGGATTTCGACCAATGCCGTTTTGACCGCGGCCTGGATTTCGGCCTGCACGCGGCTCTTGTCCACTTTGCGGCCGGAGAGTTGCGTCTTGATGGTTGTGACGATGTGTTCGGCCGTGTCCAGAGTCACGTCGGATTCCAATAGGGCCATGTTCAATTCGTCGAGCATGGGTTCCAGTTCGGACGGTTGGATTTGAACTTCGCGGCTGATGAGTCCCTTGATTTGTGAGAGGATGCCTATTTTCGCTTCCAGCTTGCGTTCTTTCGGTTGTTCGGGTGCCGACAGCTTGGGAATGGTTTCGGCTGTTTTCGTCTCGGGCCTCAAGATGGTCGGAATAGGCGCGACGTGTCTTGCAGGCGCCGACGTCGCTTTGATGTCCGTCGGGGTCGCGGGGGTTTGGGTTTTGGCCGGTGCGGCGGACGGTTCGGGCGCGGTCTTGGACGTCGTCATCGGTTGCGGCGTCCCCGGTGCCGTCGGCTGGAGGGTAGGTGTTGCAATAGGTTTCGCCGGTTTTTCCAAGACAGGTTCAGGCCGGCTGGGCGGTTGAATCGGTTGCGCGCGGGCGGGGTATTCGGCGGCGTTTTTCGGCGCGGCGGGTTCCACGACTGGCGCAGGGGGTTTGGGTGTGGTTGCAGCCGGCGGCAGCGTCGGTACCGGTGCGTCCGGCGGAAGGGTGGACGTAGGCGTGATTGCGACTGGTTCGGTTTTCAGGACTACTTTGGATTCAATGGCCTGGGCTTTCGGCTCGCTTTGCGTTTGCTTTTCCTTGTCGGCGCCTTCCGTTTCGTCCTTCTGCTCTTCCTTTTTGGTGAGTCCGTCGATGAAGGACGTGATTTTCTTTTTGAGCAGGCCGAACATGGGTTCACTTCCTACGGTGGTCCAGATGGCTTATTGGCCTTCCGGGCCTCGACGGGGGGTGTGGGATCAACCGGTTTGGACTTGGCGGGCCATTTTTTCAGCCTGGGCCGTGAGTTGGTTGATCTGGTTGGCGACGCGCTCGAATGCGGCGGACAGTTCGGCCATGTTCTTCTCCAACGCGGCCTTGCGCTGCTCGAGGATCTTGGCGGTCTCTTCGGGTTTCTTTTCGACCAGTACGCTTGCGCCGACGTCCAGCAGCACGACGCCCGTGTTTTCGGCCTTGGCTTTGGCAAAAACGCCGGAGCCCAGCGGGAGCATGGTGCCGGTCTGGAGTTGGTCGGTGACGGCGAGGCTCTGGCGGGTGTTTTCGATGTCGGCGAGGACTTTCTGCACCAACTGCATCTGGTTTTCAAGTTGTTGCGCCTGGTTGCGCATGTAGTTGATTTCGAACGATTTTTGTTCGAGTTGGCGTTGCAGGTTCGCGGGATTGGGGTTCGAAATGTTTTGGGCCATTGGGTGTTTTCACTCTCCGGATAGTGCTTCGTAAATGCGTTGCATCTCGAAACCCGACGTCAAGTCGCCCGCCAAGGCTCCGTGGTTGTTGGCCACGACGCCGAAGGAATTGAAGGGGACGCCGTTGTTGCTCGTGCCGTTGGTGCCGTGGATGCCGAACAGTTTTTCCATCTGTTTGAACTCGACTTCCGTTACGTCGTTGTACGCGAAGATGCCTTTGTCCGTCACGACGTTCGTGGCGCCGATGGTGTGCATGCCAGACAGGTGCAGTTGGTGCATGGGGATGCCGAGCGTCTCGCCGATGGGCTTGAGTTCAGCCGGGGGAAGCTGGGGGGATGCGAGGCCGATTTTGTTGTTGAACAAGAGGACGTTTCCGGGCGTGAGGCTGGTCTTGAGCACGTGGACGTCGTAGCCGTGTTTCTTCAGGAGGTTCTTTTCTTCGCGTTCCGAGTTGGCGGCGAGGATGGCGCCGTGGTTGTTCATGACGCAGAAGAGGCCGATGAGGGGTGACTGGTTGACGTAGAACTCGACGAGTTCCGTCTTGAGCGCGTCCTGCGCCTGGGCGCGGATGCGGGCCGGCGCGTTTTTGGCCATGAATGTATGCCGGTCGTTGGTCCTCAAGTAGAGCCCGATGAAGGGGTTCTTGTAGAAGTTCGTCTTGAGGATGGAGTAAGTCATGATGGTTGTGCTCAGCCGGCCGCGGCTAGGCGGGCCGTGACCGTTCCCCTCTCGTCCTTCTGGAGGACGATTTGGACTTTCTTGGCCGGCCGCACGCTTTGGCGGATGGCGTTGTTCAGTTCCACGTCCACTTTGACGTCTTTGCCTTTCATGTGGCGCAGGCAGAAGTCGCGCAAAAGCGAGATGGCGCGGTCCGTGCGTTTGTACTTGGGTTTGGCATAGGCTTCCGTCAGATTGACGGTGTACTTGCGTTCCAGCACGACTTTGAGGGCTGGCTTTTCGTCCTTGGCACTCTTGGATTCCTTTTCGGCTTTCTTGGCGGTTTTCGGCGTTTCCGCCTTGGCGGGGGCGGCTTTCTCGTCGGCCTTGACGGCGTTTTTCGCCTGCTCGTGGGGGTTGGTTTTTTCCTCGACGGCCTCGCCTTTGATCTTGGCCTCGTCTTTCTTGGCCAGTTGCTTGTCTTCGAAGCGCTCTTGAGCCATGTTAATCCACCTTGATCTTCAGTTTGCGCACTTTCCAGTGGCGTTGCTTGGGGTTGCGCGTGACGCGCTTGGCCGTCTTGGCGATGGCGAATAACGGCACGCGTCGGTTCTGTTGCAGTGCCTTGCTGAGTTTCTTCTTCAGTTCGCGTGATTTGTTGCTTCCCATACATCCCATCCCTGTGTCGTTTTTTTTCATTTGCGTTTGAACGTGATGTTCGGCTCATGCCGCCGCGCCTGGATGCGGTCCAGAAGCGAGCGCAGTTGCGCGTCGGTCATTTTTCCCGACACGCGGCCGCTTTGGACCAGTTGTATGAGCAACTGGATGAGTTGGTCGTACATGGCCGGGTTCGCGATGCGGATGTTGGCCATCCGCTCGTACGCTTCGGCGTCCAGGATGCTCTTGAGCACCTGGCGCTTCTGCAACTCTTCCGCCTGTTTGCGCCGGAGCGCTTCGAGGCGGTCCTGTCCGTTTTGCCGTTGCGTTTGCTCGTCTTGGCTCATGATTTCTTGCTCGCCTTGTCCAGCAGCGAGCGGCCCTTGGCCGTCAGGATGCGGCCGACTTTCTCCTTCTTGACCAAGCCGGCTTGTTCGAGTTGCTGCAGCATGAGGCGTATGCTCTTGCCGCCCGCTTTTCGGTGGTGCGAGCGTGCGACGGTGTGCGACGTGCGGCCACCGTACTTGTGGCGGAGGCGTTCGACGCCCACCGGACCTGCGCGGAGATACATCGTCCGCAACAGGGAGGCGCAGCGGGAGAACCAGAAGTCTTTCTGTTCCGGCACGCGTTCGTTGTGGCTGGACAGCTTGACGGAGCCGGCCCACGTGGGCGGCTTGATGGCGTCGACGGCCTTGAGTTGGTCGGCGACTTTTCCGATTAGTTCGTTGGCGGGAACATCCATGGCGGCCATTGGGTAATCACTCTTTTTCGTTTTGGGTCTTGGCTTGTCTGGCGCCGGACTTCGTCGAACCAGGTTGACGGTTCAAACCCGCTTTTGGCGGAACGTTCGTTTTCCGAAGGTACGGAACCCGGCGCAGAGCATTACACTGCTGGCAGGCGTATAAAACCGTTTGGTTCCGCCGCTCGAGCCGGACCTTGAGCGTGGCCGCTACGAAGGGAACGCCGCAGGCTTTGCAGTACGCTCGCGGGTCCAGATGCACGCGGTGCCGCATGGCCAACTGGCGGGCCAAATGGACGTACCGGCGGGCGAGTTTTTCGTCCTTGGGCCACATGTCGCGCGCCATTTCCAGCAGGTGCGCGGCCTGTTCGCGGGCTTCCTGGCGGACGTCGGCTTTGTGGGGTTTCATGGGGTGCGGGCTCTGGGGCGTTTGGTGAAGTTGCGGGATAGGATCCTCAAAAAGGGCGTCACCATGGGCCCCAGCGGAATCAGCATCTTGGGGCTTGCCGGCACGATGGCTGCGTGGTTTTGTGCCGTACGTTCCCACGTCTGATCCGCGGCGTGTCCTTGGAGTGCCATGCCCAGCGGCGTCCGTTCCTCTTTTTCGTGTTGGAGGTCTGCCTGCAGGCCGGCCCAGTTGACTTTGTTCGCATCCACGTTGATTTCCATGAGCTTGAGTTTCTGGCCGGTGGGGTGGATTCGGATGTCCGGATGGATTTTGATTTCATCGACGTGTTGCCGGTGGATGCCCAGCGCCAGTTCGGCCTGCATAAGGGGGTGCAGGTGGGT
The DNA here is from genome assembly GCA_016188965.1 of Microcaldota archaeon. Taxonomy (GTDB): domain Archaea; phylum Micrarchaeota; class Micrarchaeia; order Norongarragalinales; family Norongarragalinaceae; genus JACPGT01. Next base: position 11,719 of record JACPGT010000003.1, read on the forward strand.
GGGAATGAGCGATTCGGCGGCATTTATTTTTTCTTCGTGCTCGCGGTCGATGCGAAGGATGGCCAGAGCGGCGTCTCCGCGCGGCCGATCGATAGCGTTCAGGACGTCGCGCAGCGCCTTTTTTTTCGTGCCTTCGACCCGCCGCAGCGCCATTTCAATTGCCTCGGGTTTGAGTGGTTTGGGGCGGCTTTTCTCGTCCCCCATTGCCTTGAGGCCTCCGATGCGGATGCCGGTGCTGCCGTCGTAGGCTACGTCAGCGTCCAAGGCTTTGGAGACGCGGGCGGCCTGTGCGTTGAGCGCTTTTGCGCCTTCCCCGTGAAGGGGTGCCGGGAGCATGCCGTCATGGGCTGCCAGTTTGACCAGCACGTCCGGTTCCTGGCTCTGGGCCGTGACGTAGTGGGGGGTTTGTCCGTGCATCTGCATTTTCTTGCGTTCCAACGCTTGGGCCAAAAGCTTGCAGACGCCGTAGAACGCCAAGTCGCGGTGTTTGGGGTCGAACACCGAAGCGTGCAGGTGGATGGTATCCGCTATCGGCGTGCGCGTGCTGAAGTATCCCACGGCTTTGCCCGTCTTCTTTTCCCGCACCAGCAAGAGCAGGGAGATATGCGGATCCACGGTGCGGAATCGGATTTCTTTTCGGCCGGCATCCGGACGGTACTTTTGCGTTACCTCTCGGATTTCCCGGATGATTTCGTTCTGCTGCTTGTACGGGAGCGTGTACGGGTCGCTGACGACGTGGATTTCGTAGTCGTCTTGGTCGATTTTCAAAGGTTCGAAACGCGCCATCTTCGTCTGCAGAAGCGGCGTGGGTGGTTCCCGTGCGGTGGTTGGCATGATTCGATTTCTCCGGCAAACTTAATGAATCGTTATCTTTCGGATTTTCTACTCCGTGTTGAAAGAATGCCCGACGCCGAAGCGGAGTTTGCCGCTGTGCCCGGCAGGGCGCGTGGACTTGGCGAATGCCAAGTCCAGCGACTAACAACGCAAAAAGCGTTGATGGGCCAGCGGTTTTGCGCTTAGTGGGCCTGGAGGGATTTGGCAACGAGCGTCTTGGGAACCCAGGTTCCCGAAACCCTCGGATTCACCCCTCCTGGTTTTGCTTTGCGAATTCAATGGGCCTGGAGGGATTTGAACCCTCGACCACCAGCTGTCCCAGAGCGACCCGAGGGTTGCTTCGCGGCAATTCCTTGGGCGTCGTATAAGACTGGCGCTCTGAACGGACTAAGCTACAGGCCCGTGGTGAATGGCATGGCGTGGCGGCTATAAAAGTCTGCAAGCGCCTTGACTTTTGCATGCAATTCGACCGGCTTCATCGCAAAGACTTCGCCACCCTCGGTTGCGCCGTGTTCGGCTTTCTGGCGCTGGTCTTTGCTGCCAGCCATTGGATCGCTTCGCTTTTCGTGGCCGTGGCCGCCGTGTTGGACGCGTTGGACGGCCACTTGGCGCGTGGCCGAGGAAAGGCCAACGATTTCGGCCGCGAGTTGGACAGCCTGGCGGATGCCGTGGCCTTCGGCGCCGCTCCGGCGTTCATCCTATTCTGGCCGTTCCGTGATTCGGCAATTGCTTGGTTCTACGCGGCATCTGCCGTGGTGTTTCTTTCGGCGTGCCTCATCCGCCTGGCGCGTTTCAACCTCTACGCGGCGGAGCACCACAAGACGCGTCCGGGCGAAAAATCAGTTTATTACGGGTTGCCGGCTCCGGCGGCCGCGTTGCTATTGGTGTTCTTGGCGCCCGCGTTCGGGATTTTCGTCCCGGCTTTGGCGTTGGTGCTCGGCGGGCTGATGCTGGCGGGTTTCGAAATTCAAAAGCCGTTCTGATTTTCCGGCTGTTTTTTTTCGTGTTTTTAGAACCGGTCCCACACGCTGGAATCCGCCGTCATTTCTAACTGCGACAGGCGTTGCTGCACGTGGGTGTTGAGTTTTTCTTTCAGAGGCTCGTCCGGCAGGTGGTGCAGAAGTTCCGACGCGATTTTGAGGGCTTTTTTCTCGCCGTTCTCGCGGCTTTCCTCAAAAGGTTTCACGCCATGTTTTTCGGTGACGGCGAACATGAACACGTGCGCGCCTTCCGCCGTGCTGACGCCTAAGGTCATGACGTGGCCGTCGTCGCGGGGTAGCACTTCGGCCTGTAGTACGCCGAAGTAGGGTTTTCCTTCCTTGAGCCAGGCGTGGTCCAGGTTGAGGCGCCACCACGAGTTTTCTTCGTTGAGCCACATGGAGGCGTCTTTCGGCAAATTCAGAAACGGAGTGCTGGTCATGGTTTGATTCCTTTACTTTGAAGGGGAAAACAGAAAGAAAAACCGGCTTTAAAACGTTTACCTGTGGCGCCTTGCAACGGCTCCGCTTGCAACTTATTGCAGGATGAAGTCCATGTCGCCCTTATTTTCCAGGAATCGTTGGCCTCCTATGGCGGTCAATGCGTCGATTCCGAACGACATCAGGCGCGGCGGCAAGGCGTCCATCAATGAGCGGATGCGACGGTGGCCGTCCAAGGCGCCGGCGTACTTAGCCCGCCAGCGGGTTTCGTAGTCAAGCTTTCCGCCGTCGCGGTGGGCTTGGCACGCGCCGGCCAGTTCCTGGGCGCACAACGCGCCGAAGACGATGCCGCCGCCGGTAGTGGCTTTGACTTGGCCCGCGGCGTCGCCGACGAGCAGCACGTTGTCCTTTTGCGTCTGCCGGCGGTAGTGCAGCGGAATAGTGTGGTGAAACTCGCGGACTTTTTTCGCATCGTGCAGCATGGCGTGGATGACGGGTTCCTGTTGAAGCCGCGTCTTGTGCGTCTTCAACTGTGCCGCGGTCTTCGTGGCCAGGCCCACGCGCACCGTGTTTTCGCCGGCAGGCACAGCCCAGCCGAAGAGGCCGGGGATGTCCAGAAAGACGTCGACGACGTCCGGCTCGTTTAATGATGCTTTTTCAAACTCCCCTTCCCACGCGACGACAAAGTGCTCCAATGCAGGAAAGCCGCACTGGCGGGCGACGTTGGAGGCAATGCCGTCGGCGCCGACGAGGTAATCGGTCTGAATCGGGCCGGCCGCCGTCTGCGCCGTTCTCGTGGCCGCGTCCCAATTTTCAAACCGTGCCGACGTCTTCAATTCGGCGCCGGCATCCTGGGCCTGTTCGACGGACAATTGGTCAAGCCGGAAGCGGTCCAGGACATGCGCCACGGGCTCCGGGCGCCGCACGGTGAGGCACGTCTTGCGGCAGCGTATGTTGGCGCCGAAAATCTCGTGGACTAACGCTTCATGGAACCGGATGCCGGTGCGCGCCAAGCCGGACGCCGAGATGATGGAGGTGCATTTGCCGTCTTTGCCCACGTGAGGCTTGTCGGAAAGAAGGACGGTGTCAAAGCCGCGTCGAGCTAGCTCTTTGGCCGCGACGCCGCCGACGACGCTGGCTCCCACGACGAGGCATTCAGTTTTCATGCGGGTACTTCTTTGGGTAAACGGCAGATTAAAAATCCGGTCGGGCCATCTTCAAGCCCTATGGATGTTACGTCAGTCCAGGCTTCTGCCCGCAAGTGGGCCTTGAAGAACCGCAAGGACCACGGCACGGCGCAAGCCGCGGCCTTGATGGGTAAAGTCATCGGCGAAGTGCCGGAGGCAAAGTCCGACATCGCGGCGTTGCGCGCCATCCTTTCGGCCGTGGCCGACGAAGTCAACGCTTTGCCGTCCGAAACGCTGGACGCCGAGCTTTCCGTTTTCACGTTCGAGCCGCCAAAGTCCGAGCGCGAGGGCTTGCCTAAACTTGACTTGCAGCGGCTCATCACGCGCGTAGCGCCCAATCCATCCGGCTATTTGCACATCGGGCATGCCAAGAACCTCATCTTGTGCGACGAATACGCCAAGCAATACCGAGGCCAGTTGATGCTTCGGCTTGAGGATACGGATCCGAAGACCAAGAAGCCCATGCCCGAGGCGTATACGGCGATTCCGGAAGATGCCAAGTGGCTCGGCTGCACCATTTCCCGCATCGTCATCCAAAGCGAGCGGATTCCCATCTACTACGAGCACGCCGAGAAACTTATCCAAGCCGGACACGCCTACGTCTGTTCGTGCATTCCGGAAAAGATGCAGAAGAACCGCGCCGACGGCGTTGCGTGCGGCTGCCGGGCGCAGACGCCGGTGCAGGCTCTGCGTGAATGGAAGGGTATGTTGTTGACTACTAAGGAAGGAAAGGCGGTGCTGCGGGTCAAGACGGACATGGCGCATCCGAACGCGTCCATGCGCGACTGGCCGGCATTTCGCATCGTCGAGGATGAGCATCCTCGTGTGGGAAAGAAGTACCGCGTATGGCCTTTGTACAACTTCGCCGCTGCGGTGGATGACCACTTGACGGGCATCACGCTGGTGTTGCGCGGGAAAGAGCACGAACTCAACGCGGACAAGCAGCAATACGTCTACGACTACTTCGGCTGGAAAGCGCCTCTGACGCTGGAATACGGCTTGCTTCACATCGAAGGCGCCATGGCGCACAAGTCGGACATCATCAAAGGCATCAAGGATGGCACGTATTCCGGCTGGGACGACGTCCGCCTGCCCACGTTGCGGGCGTTGCGCAAGCGGGGTTTGCAGCCGGAAGCCATCCGCCGCTACATGATCCAGTTGGGCATCAAGCCGACGGACAGCCAGCTTGACTGGACCATCCTCTACAAGTACAACCGCGAAGCGCTACCCACGGCGCCGCATTACTACTTCGTCGAAGACCCCGTCTCTCTGGACGTCGCGGGCGTTGAGGAAAAAACGTTGGAACTGCCCCTGTTCCCCGGCGCGGAGACTGAAAAGCGCCGCTTGCCCGTTTCTGCCAAGCTGTTCATTTCCAAGAAGGACGCGGACGAAAACGCCGGAAAAGTCGTCCGCTTCAAAGACCTAATCAACGTCGACCTGTCGAAAAACACCGTGGCCGAGAGCCAGGACCACAAAGGCGTGGCGAAAATCCAATGGGTGCCTAAAGAAGGCGCCGTCCAAGTCAAAATCGTGAAAGACGACGGCTCCGAACACAAGGGCGTGGCCGAACCCGCGGTGGCTCAACTCAAAGCCGGCACCGTCGTCCAATTCGAGCGGTACGGTTACGCGCGGTACGATTCCGACCTCCCGGACGGCATGAAGCTGTTCTACTACGCGCATGCGTGATTTTGTCTTGTTTGACTTGGCCTGGTTCCAGCCAGCGGTTTTTTAAACCGCCTTGGTCACAAAAAATTCCGCTTCTTTTAGCCGGTACAGCCTTTTGGTTGTTTGCCGAGTCGAACAAAGCAAGCCGATGAAATGAGGTGTTGTAGTTTATGGCCAAATCCTACGTCAAGTATGAGACTCCCGACAAAGTCCGCACCAAGGCCCTCGAAGCCATCGAAGCTGCCAAGGGCGGTTTGCGTAAGGGTACGAACGAGGCCACGAAGGCCATCGAACGCGGCGAGGCCAAGCTGGTCATCATCGCCGAAGACGTCGACCCGGAAGAAATCGTGATGCACTTGCCCATCCTCTGCCAGGAAAAACGCATTCCGTTCGTCTACGTCAAGGACAAAAAGTCGTTGGGCACGGCCGCCGGCCTGCACGTGGGCACCGCCGCCATCGCGATTACCAAAGGCGCGGAAAACGAAGTCAAGGCCATCATCGCCGACGTGTCCGGCATGCTGCCGGCCGCCGCGCCGAAGGCCAAGTAATTTTTTTCTTGAGTTGATTGTACATGGCAAATCCAAAGCCCAACCCCGCACCGGACGCCAAAGCCGCTCCGGCGGCAGCCAAGCCCGCCGCGGCTGCGGCGCCTAAGGCCGTTCCTGCCATGATGGCGGACTCCGAAGGCTACCGCGTGGAAATCGTGGACATCATCGGCCGCACGGGCGTGTTCGGTGAAGTCAAGCAGGTCATGGCCAAAGTCCTGGACGGCCGCGATTCCGGCAACGTCATCCGCCGCAACGTCAAGGGTCCCATCCGCAAGGGTGACATCCTGATTTTGCTGGAGACGGAGCGCGAAGCCAAGGCCCTCAAGAGCAAGAAAAGTAAAATCAAGCCCCGGTCGCGTTGATGCCTTATGCAGTGTACCTATTGCCAATCCGAAATAACGCCCGCGACGGGCGTGACTTTGTTCCTAAAGAACGGCACGGCCCAGCACTATTGCTCCCGCCGTTGCGAGCGTTACTTTGAGATGAAACGCAACCCGCGCAAGCTGAAGTGGACGGGCCGCTTCGAAAAAGGAAAAGCCGAGACCAAAAAGAAGAAGTAAGCCCGGTTTTTGCGCCTTTCTTTCATTTTTTTCTGTTTTTCTTTTTTCCCGGCTCGGCCGGGAGGTTTTTCGTTTCCGCGGCTAATTTTTCCAAGTTTTTCCGTTTCTGGTTTTTTCCGGCCCCTTTTCCCTTCGGACCGGAATCTATATAGTTTATTTATTCGGCTATATAGTCGGGAATGGGTTGAATGATGTTGTTTTTGAGGCTCTGAACAATGCCGAATTTCCGCCGCATCCAGAAGACCGGGGGCACCACGTACATCGTTAGCTTGCCCAAGAAATGGGTCGAGGCGCGCCTGAAGAAAGGCGATGCCGTGCAGATTTTCGAGCATGGTAACGATTTGGTCATCTCGGCGGCTATCAAGCCCAAGGGCCAAGAAACGGCGCGCTTGGACTTTGATGGCAACCTGCCGCGGTTGGTCCGCCAAGTCATCGCCTATTACTTGGACGGCACGGATCGGTTCTTCATCTCCTGTGGTGTCGAAGAGCGCGCGGTCATCCAGGATGAACTGAAAAGCCGCGTGCCGGGCCTTGAAGTGGTCGAGGACGAACCGGCGGGCGTGCTCATGCAGAACCTGCTGGCGCAGACGGGCATCTCGTTCCATGCCACGTTGCGTCGGTTGCATTCGCTGTGCCTGGCGATGCTGGATGCTTTGTACAAGAACCTCGAAAGCGGGTCGGTGCGGCCCTTGGACGCGTTGGAGCGGGAGTCGGACCGTTTCTTCATCCTGGCCTTCCGCCAGTTGGGACACATCCAGCAGGCCGATTCCGACGTACACCAGCACGCCGTGTATTACGTCATCGTCATCAAGAGCCTTGAGAAGATCGCGGATCACGCGTTCATCTTTTCCAAACATTCCGCTTCGCTTCCTCCCGAGCGCCGCAAGGCATTGCTGCGCCAGGTGCAATCCGCACGTGAGGCGTACGTCGCTGCGTTGCAGGCGCTGCTGAAGAAAGACGCGGCCGCGGCCGAGGACGCTTTGGAACTGATTACGAGCTTGAGACCTTCCGCGCTGCCGAACGACTTCCTTTCGTACAACGTGCAGCGGGTGCTGGATTATTCGTCCGACGTGGCCGAAATGACGCTCGACATGTTCTCCCCGGACTGAAAAACTATATAGTTTATGCAGGAAACTTGATAGTTTCCGTTTCCATGGTGAGTGTAGTCAATTAGTAAGGTGAATGAATCGAATGGGTTACGAATTGGACATCCTCGAATCGCCGGCGCAGACGCGCAAGAAGGCGAAAGGGGGCGTTCTTGTGCTACTGGACTTCTTCGGCCTGCTGCCGCGACTCGTCCCAATGCCGGCCATGGTTTGATCAATCCCGCTGGCCCCGTTTTGCTCAAAAGTGAGTGTGACTACTATGCCGTTTAAGACCATCAAGCAGTTCATCGTCCCGCAGGAGCACGTCTTTTATGAGTTGCTCGAGGCGCAGGCCGAGACGGCGCACGCCGCTGCATCGGCTCTCTCCGAACTGATGCACGATTACAAGGATGTGGATAAGGCGGCTAAGAGCATCAAACACATCGAGCACAAAGGCGATGAATTGGTGCATGAATTGTACGCGCAATTGAACAAGACGTTCATCGTGCCGATGGACCATGATGACCTCTCGGGCCTGGCCACCGCGCTGGACGACGTCATCGATCTGGCCAATTCCTCGGCTAAGTACCTCGCCGTCTACCAGATCAAAAAACCGCTGCCGTCCATGGTCAAGCTGTCGGACTTATTGTCCAAGCAGACGGCCGAGCTTTTGGCCGCTACGCAGGCGCTCAAGTCGTCCAACACCTTCGCGCGCGCCACGCATGCCGGCGTGGAAATCAACCGGCTGGAAAACGAGGCCGACGACGTGTACACGCAAGGGCTCGTCGACTTGTTCGAGTCGGACGACGCCGTGTTCATCCTCAAGCACAAGGAAGTGCTGGACCGCATCGAGTCGGCCTGCGACCGCGTCAAACAGGCCTCGCACGCCGTATCCAGCATCGTGATGAAACACGGCTAACGCCGCCGGAACCGCTGATTGCATGCTCGTCGAACTCATCGTACTGACCATCCTAGTGGCCCTGGCCTTTGACTTCATGAACGGCTTTCACGACTCGGCCAACGCCATCTCGACCGTCGTCGCCACGCGCGTCTTAACGCCGGGCCAGGCCGTTCTGATGGCCGCGGTGGGCAACCTCATCGGCCCGCTTTTCTTCAGCACCGCGATTGCCGCCACCATAGGAAAAGGCATCATCGACACCAAGGCCATCCAGGCCGTGCTGCCGCCGGAGACGTTCGTGGTCATGATCATGGCCGCCCTTCTGGGTGCGATTTTCTGGGACTTGGTCACGTGGTACTTCGGCATCCCCGTCTCGTCCAGCCACGCCCTCATTGGCGGATTGGTCGGCGCGGCCTTGGTTGCGGTAGGCCCGAATGTTCTGCTGGCTCCCGGCATTTCCAACGTCTTGATCTTCATGGTCGTCTCGCCGGTCCTGGGCTTCATCGCGGCCTACTTGCTGGGCTTGCTCGTGATGCGCTTGGTGCGCCACCACTCTCCGGAAAAGACCAATCCGCACTTCCGGCGCATCCAGCTGGCTTCCGCGTTCTTCTACAGCCTGACTCACGGCACCAACGACGCCCAGAAGACCATGGGCGTCATCACCATCCTGCTTTTGGTCGGCGGCTTTCTGTCCACTTTTGACGTGCCTTTGTGGGTCATCCTCGCTGCGCATATGTCCATCTCGCTGGGCACGCTGTTCGGCGGTTGGCGCATCGTTCGGACCATGGCGCACAAGATTACCCATCTTAAGCCCTACCAGGGCTTTTGTGCCGAGACGGCAGGCGGCCTGGTGCTGGCTAACATGGCAGGTCTTGGCATTCCCGTGAGCACGACGCACGCCATTTCCGGATCCATCATGGGCGTGGGCGCCACGCAGGGCGTGCGTTCGGTCCGCTGGGGTGTCAGCCGCGGCATCATCGGCGCCTGGATCATCACCATTCCCATCAGCGCCGCCGTCGCCGGCCTTGCGTACCTGGTGCTTCACGCGTTCATCGCATAGGACGGGTCGTTCAGGGTGCCGAGCAAAACCGTCCTCTTCGTCTGCACGCACAACGCCGGCCGCAGCGTCATGGCCGAGGCGTTCTTCAACGCCTACAGCCGCGACCCGAAATGGCGGGCGCGGAGTGCGGGCCTGACGCCTACGGCCTCCGTGAATCCAGTCGTGGTCGAGGCGATGAAGGAAAAAGGCATCGACGTGTCCGGACACGTGCCGCGCCTGCTGTCCGCCGAGGATGCGCAGTCGGCAGAGAAGATCTTCACTATGGGCTGCACCGATGGCTGCCCCGTCACGCCGCCGGAGAAGACGGAGGACTGGAAGTTGGAGGATCCGGCCGGAAAGCTTTTGGCTGATGTGCGTAAGATCCGTGACGACGTGGAATGTCGGATTCATGAACTACTTCTTACGCTTGATTGAAGTCTGGGGCGATTTTTTTGGCCTGCTAAGGACTTTCCGAAGTTCTTCTTCGGTTCCGTAACCAATTTCCTTATTCAGTCGCAGAAGTTTCTTGAGCCCGGCAATCCGTTTTTTAGTCCAGAAACGGGTCGGTGTTGCTTTCAGTTTTTTGCCTTTGGCCTTCATATTATTCACGTTGTCGGTTATTCTTTCCCGCGTTTTTACCCGTTTGGTTTTTTGCTTTTTCTTGAAGCACTTTCAAATAAATGCGTCGGGAGACGGTCCTTTCCTGTACAGGTACAAGGCGAGGCCGCCGCCAACGCCCAGGGTGGGGTCGGGGAGGACCAGCATCAGAAGAAGGACGCAAAGAAGGGCCGTCAACATCTCATCGGACATGGTTTCGTTTCTTTTCAGTTCGGATGTCCGGATGGTGCCTTCTTTGGGCCAAGTAGTTTCGTGCATATTCTCTATAGTTTGGACTCCGACGGTAAGGCGCGGATTGTTACGCTGTATTGCGATGTGCTTTGGCTTCGGGTTGCCGACTCGTTGCGTTTTTTAACCGGTCGTGCCCCAAGTTGTTCTCGTTTTTCTGGAAGTTTAGGAGTCCCGTCGAACCATGTTGGAAAAATACGAACCGGCCAAACTGCAGGAAAAGTGGATTGCACACTGGGACAAGCGCAAGCTCTACCAGTTCCACCTGGATTCGGGCAAGCCGTACTACGTCATCGACACGCCGCCGCCGTTTCCCACCGGTGAATTCCACATGGGCGGCGTCCTGAACTGGTGCTACATGGATTTTGCCGCGCGCTTCAAACGCATGTCCGGCTTTGAAGTGCTGTTCCCGCAAGGCTGGGACTGCCACGGCTTTCCCACTGAAGTCAAAGTCGAGAAAAAACACGGGAAAGGACTGCCGAAGGACGAATTCCGAAAACTTTGTTTGCAGTGGACGCACGACGTGGTCGGCACCATGAAGCCGCAGATGAAGCAGATGGGATTCTCCATCGACTGGACACAGGAATACTACACGATTGACCAAGACTACTACCGCAAGGTGCAGTACTCGCTTCTGAAGATGTTCGAAAAAGGCGACGTCTACCGCGCCGAACATCCCGTGCTCTTCTGCACGTCGTGCCGTAGCGCCATCGCGAAGGCGGAAGTGGAAGAGCAGAGCCGCGAGACGCTGATGAACGATTTGCGTTTTGAAGGCCGAGACGGCGCGCCGGACGTCACGGTCGCCACCACGCGGCCTGAATTGCTGCATGCCACCGTGGCCGTTTTGGTGCATCCGGATGACGCGCGCTACACGTCCGTCGTGGGCAAAAAAGTCAAGGTCCCCGTACACATCCTGTCCGATTCCGACGTCGACCCGGCGTTCGGCTCCGGCGCCGTGATGGTCTCCACTTTCGGCGACAAGCAGGACGTGGTCTGGGCCTACCGGCACAACCTCAAGGTCGTCAAAGCCATGGATTACGCCGGCCGCATGGAGAACGCCGGCGCCCTCAACGGCTTGAAAGGCAAAGAGGCCCGCGAGAAGGTATTGGAACTGGCCAAGGCCGAAGGCACTCTTTTAGGCCAGAAACCGCTTGCGCAGAGCGTGAAGATTCACGACCGCTGCAAGCACCCTGTCGAATTCCTCGGTTCGGCCCAATGGTTCATCAAGCTGAAAGGATACGAGAACGACATCCGCTCTGCGGCCGCTGCCATGCGCTGGACGCCCGAACACGCCCGCCAGTTGCTGTTGGACTGGGTGGAGGGCCTGGAGTGGGACTGGTGCATCTCGCGCCAACGCACGTTCGGCATCCCCATTCCGTTCTGGTACTGCACTGACTGCGGCACCGTGATTGCGCCGGAGGAAAAATCACTGCCAGTGGACCCGTCGCACGACTCAGCGCCGCATGCATGCAAATGCGGCGGAAAAGTCGTCGGCGAGACGAGCATCTGCGACGGCTGGGTGGATTCGTCCATCACGCCTCTGATCATCAGCGGCTGGCCCGATGACGCGGATCGTTTCCAGAAGCTGTACCCCGTTACCGTGCGGCCGCAAGGCACGGACATCATCCGCACCTGGGCTTTCTACACGACGTACCGCTGCCTCCGCTTGACGGGCCAGGCGCCGTTTTCCGACTTGCTCATCAATGGCATGGTGCTGGGCAACGACGGCAAGAAGATGAGCAAATCGTTGGGCAACTACGTGGAAGCCAAAGACGTGATGAACAAAGCCGGCGTGGACGCCTTGCGCCAATGGGCCGCTTTGAGCGGGTCGACCGGCAAGGACAACGTGTTCTACTGGAAGGACGTGCAGTACGCGCAGAGTTTCCTGAACAAGTTGTGGAACGCGTCGAAATTCATCCAGAAGTCGCTGGACGGCTTCGACGGAGTGCCCGCGGCCAAGAAAACCTCTGCCAAAGGAGCCAAGTCGACGAAGTCCAAGGCGAACGCGGATGCTGCCGACGGCTTGCTGTACTCCGTGACGGATCACTGGGTGAAAAGCCGCCTGCACCAAACCATCCGCCTTGCGACCGAATCGCTCAAGCATTACCAATACTACGAAGCGCTGACGGCCATCCAGGCGTTCTTCTGGCACGACGTCTGCGACCAATATCTGGAAGACGTCAAACACCGCATCTACGGCGACGATGCGCAAAGCAAAGCCGCGGCACAGGCCACGCTCCGGGAAGTGCTGGACGCGTCCGTCCGGCTGCTGGCGCCGTTTTCGCCTTTTGTCACCGACGAGATCTATTCCGACGTGCTGGGCCACTCCGGATCCATCCACCGAGCCGAATGGCCGGCGTTCGAGGAAGACTTGGTGCAGGACGAGTACGAACAAATCGGCAACCACCTGCACGACGCGCTGTCGCAGATCCGCAAGTTCAAGGCCCAGAGTGCCATCGCCCTCAATGCTGACCTGACTTTGGTCAAGATCCGCGCCGCGGAAAGCGTCTGCAAAAAGATGGCCGACGTCCAGGACGACTTGGCCGCCGTGGCGCACGCCAAAGCCGTCGAGTTCGAAGTCGTGGAAAACGCCGAGAACCAGACGGGTCTGCAAGTCGAGTGCACGGTTTAGTTGCTTTTTCAGCTTTGCTTTTGCGCGGTCGACTTCTAGAGGTAAACCCTGGTTTGATGGTCTTATGCCGGATTTTGCGCGGTCATTGTACGCCGGTTGCGTGCAAATCGAATTCTGACGTAGCTTGCGTTTTCTGCTTCCCTGTGTTGTCCGCTTTTAAGGTTCCCTCTACGATTTGAAATGGTCATTTCTTACCCCTCTTTTCCGCATACGCTTGCGCGGGCGTCCGCAAACGCCCGCTGGCAAGCTCCAACGACATGTGCGGACGCACGTCATTGTACCA
>JACPGT010000007.1 GCA_016188965.1 Microcaldota archaeon
ACGCTGGTGCAGGTGCAGGGGGTTGTCCGGTCTTGGTAGTTGAAGGACGCGGCGTCGTTGAATCCGCCGCCGGGTTTGAAGCATTCCAGGCTTTGGCGGGCCGCCAAAGCGCATTGCTTGTCTTGCTCGATGGTCGGCGGACTGTTCAGCAGCACGAACAGAGAGAGTGTCGTGACCAGGAGGGCGCCGCCCAGCAGGAGGATGTATTCGAACGTGCCTTGGCCACGCTGTTTTCGCACTGATTTGAGGGGGCGAGGAGCAGGCCGCTCCCGGGGGACGCGTCCCCCGGGGCGACCATGGTATTCGAACGTGCCTTGTCCGCGCATGGTTTCCTTTCCGGCTGCCATTGACCTCTTCACGGTCTTGGCGAATAAAAGGCAGTAGTCCCGCTTCGGTTCGGCAATTATTTAAGCCCGTAAGCCTCCCGTTGTATCCATGGAACTGACGTTTTTAGGCCATTCCGGGTTCTTTGCCAAATTGGGTTCGAAGAAGTTTTTGTTCGACCCATGGTTCGGCTCCGACAACCAACGCCTTATCCCGGCGACGGCAACGCCTTCCCAATTCCGTCAGGTCGACGCCATCTTCGTCTCGCATGAGCATTTCGACCACTGCGATGGCAAGGCTCTGGCTGACATCGTGGGCCGGACGCTGGCGCACGTCATCGGACCTGCCGAAGCGCTGGACTTGATTCCGGTGGCCGAACGGCTCAAGATGCGCGTCAAAGTCGGCGAGCGTTTCACCGTCAACGGCTACGAAGTCACGGTAGTGCAGGCGCAGCATCCCAAATCGGCGTATCCGGTGGGCTTCGTGGTGCGCTGCGGCGGACAGAAACTCTACCACGCCGGCGATACTTACGATTTCTACGGATTGACGGGCATCGATGCGGACGTGGGTTTGCTGCCCATCGGCGGCACGTATACCATGGACCTCTTCGCCGCCATCACCGCTCTTAAGCGCTTACGCTTGAAACACGTCATCCCCATGCATTACGGCACGTTCAAGCAGATCGAAGCGGACGTGGGCGACTTTGCCAAACGCGTGAAGACCTCCAGCCGCACGCAATGCCACGTGCTACAGCCCGGCCAGAGCATCGAATTGTAGTCCCGTGGGCATGGGCGGTATTTCAATCGTTTTTGAGCAGTACCCTCGTCGGGCATGGGCTTTTTGAACCTTCTTTGCCATCAGTTTTGCGTCAAGCCCACTTCACCGGGTTTGCTATTCACTCGAGGTGTTTTTGGATTATGGTTTTGAACATCCGCGGCGGCCGCGTAATTTCTGTCATCGCCAAGCGCATGACGGCCGAAAAATTCGACAATTTGGCCGTCAACGTCGAAGTGCGCGACGTCCGACCCACGCCGGAGCACCTGGCCCTGCAATACGAGTACACCGTCACGTACCAGCCGGATTTCGCCGAGATGAAGATGATCGGCGAGGCGTGGCTGGAAGGCACCAAGGAAGAACGCAAGCGCGTCGAGGACGATTGGAAGAAGAACAAGCAACTGCCCGTGGACGCCGCGGAAGAATTGCTGAACGCATTGGCCCACACCGGCACCGCCGTCGGCACCTTGCTGGGTTACGCCATCGGCGTGCGCCCGCCCATCAACCAGCCCCGCATCAGCTTGCCCCGCCCGCAGAAAGGCGGAGTCGCCAAAGCGGCCGGTTAAGACCTGTTAACGCCGTTTTTTACGGCTCGTTTTTTTTCCCGCGCATGAGCGTGCGCTCGGGTTTAAATCTTGCCGGCCCTGCAGATACTGGGTTTGATATGGTTGAATCGGCCTTTATGACGGAAATCGGTCGCGGACTTGCTTTTCAAGCGCCTCATCATGATGGCGGGATATATCATCCGAAGACGGATCCCAAAACCGTCGTCGTCTGGAGGTCGGAAATCCAGCACCAAGGCCACTCCTATGGCGTGGTGGCGGATTATTTCCACGGAAAAAAAGGCGGCCGATATGTGCGCCTTTCGGTAATACGCAAATCGCCTTTTGCCGTGTTGCTGGATGAAGCGGACGCCCGATCGTTTCGTCAAGGCATTCTGCCGCCCCCCAAAGGATGGCACCTCGTTTTCAAGGATTCGACCCTTGTCGAGGCGGATTCCCATTCGCAGACAGAAGCCCTGGAAAAGTTCAAGAAGGGCATGTACAAGCTGGTTCCCTCTGACCATCAACCGCTTGAGACCCCGGACCTCGCCCATCTGAAGATACTGGCGGGTCACCTCGCGGATCGCGGCACGGACGTCCTACCGCTTACGAGCGATTTCGCCTTCGGAACCCGCGGTAATCCCGAAGAGCGTGCCTCTGCTCGGGACACGTTGGCCCGCGGGGGTTATGACGTGGATGTCGAGGATCCCGATTCCGACCGCCGCGGTGTGTCCCTTTTGGAAAAACGCGAAATCGTTGCGCGGGCCCACATCCTGGCCGCTTTGAAGGCCTTCGCGAACGATTGAGGTGCGGACTGCGGTTCATCCGCGCCGACGCTGGACGCGGTTTTGGAAACAAAAAGATCGAGCCGGAGGCTGCGGGCTTCAAAAAATAAAAAACAAGAAAAAGAAAAATTGGGAAAAAGGAAAAAATCCGGCTTTCTTAGCCGAACAAGCTCGCAAGTCCTGCGGCAGCGTCTTCTTCCTTCTTCTCTTCGCTGACTTCTTCCTTCTTCTCCTGCGGTGCAGCGGCGCCAGCGCCCGCAACCGGGGCGGCGGCCACGACAGCGGCCTGTTTGAGGGCGTCTTCGATGTTGACGCCGTCCAGGGCCACGCAGAGGGCCTTGATCTTCGTCGCGTCTTCCTGCACGCCCGCGGCGGTCAGGACTTTCGACACGTTGGATTCATTGATGGGCTGTCCGGCTTTGTGGAGCAGCAAGGCGGCGTATACGTCTTTCATCGTTCTCATCTCCTCCTAGGAATGTTATGCCGCCGGCGCACTCGGCGCGGCGGTTTCGGCGGCCTGCGGCGCACCGGCTTTGGAATCCACGACCTTCTGCAAGGCCAACGCCTCGCGTTCGGCCTTCTGCAGGATGATGGGCGTGGAAACCTCGTTGAATATTTCGGCGGCTACCGCGACGTTGACGGCTTCCTGGTGGGCTTGCAACAGCCGCGCCAAGGTGCCTTCCTCGTCGATGTTCAGCGAGTCGCCTTCGTACAGCTGTCCGTGATCGTACACGCGCTGCACCAAGAGGCCCACTTCGAACGGCTCGACGCCCAGCTTGGCCAGGATCTTGGCCGCGCTGTCGGACACCGGTTGGCCCTTTTTCGTCACCACGGCATCTTTCGTGATCACGACTTTGGGACCTTGGATCTTGGCTTGGATGCCGGCCTGCTTCAACTCCGTCAGGACGGGGCCCGGCGCGAGGTTCGTCTCGCCTGCCGGCACGACCAAGTCGCTCGGCGCAATGGCGCCGGGTTTGGCGCCGGTCTTGGACTTGTTTTGCTTGAACAATTTGTACAGCTTGAATGCGTCCAATTCGGAGAACAACAGGACGCAGCCGTCGCCCATGGCGTCTTCGATGGGCTTCAGTTCGGCGGCGCGCTTGCTTCCTTGGATGGCGCGGCGCACCAGGCTTAAGCGGGCGAATGCCACGCTGACTTTGCCTCGCGTCTTCTTCTTGATGGCGCCGTATTGCTTGGACGGCAGGCTCTTGATGGAAGCGACGGCGACCACGGGGTAGGACTCAAGCTGCTTCTGCAGGTCGGCCACGATCTTGATTTTCTTGTCCTTGTTCAACATGATTATTGCGCCCCCACTTTGACGGGTTTACCCATCGTGGTCTTGACGAATACGCTGGCGATCTGGTGTTCAGGAATGGTCTTGAGCACGGCTTCCATGATGGTCTGCACGTTTTCCACCAAGTCATCCGACGTCATCTGCTCGTTGCCCACGATGCAGTGCACGACCGGCAGCTGCTTGGTTTTGAGCGAAACGGAGCGGCGGGTGCGGTCCACGGCGTCCTTGAGGCTCGCGCCCGGCGGCAACGGTTTTGGCAGCAAACCACGCGGCGCCAGCGTCTGACCCAACGTCTTGCCGACGGATGCCATGAGCTTGGGGTCGGACAGGAAGCGGTAATTGGTCAATTCCTTGCGTTTCTTGTTGTCCTTCGACAAGCCATCAATCTCCGCGCCGGTGATGACTCGGTCCACGACGTCTTTGGCCTGGTACGCCAATTCGCCGTCGGCGAAGATGGCCACCTTCTTGGCTTTCGGAGCGTGGGGCAGCACGATGTCCAGGTTGATGCGGTTTTCCGCTTTTTTGAGGTCCAAGTCGCGAAACGCGATGGCTACGTCGATGGATTGCTTGAACTTGCGCTCGCCTTTGAGCGAAAGCGCCTGCTCGACGGCCTTGGTAATGTCCTTCTTTTCGAATGCCATGAATTTTTTCAGCCCCTCCTAACCGGTTCCGGTTAGTCCATACGGGATAAGTTGTTTTGCGCTCTGGACGCTAGGCGTCCAAAAACACCGGCTTTTATGGTACCAAAAGGGGTTTTTAAAGATTTTGACTCGGCTTTCCTGCGATTCTCCCTTCCTATTTAGTTATGATGTTAGATTAACTTATATGTATTTTCAATTCGGCTTAACTCCTTGAGGTTGGTGACTCGAATAGTTATTATGATTTTATATTAATTGTTATCAAATTAGAAATATATAAATATGGTCTGTTTCATTGAATCCTTATGGTTAACTATGAAAAAGCGACCAAACCCGCCGAAGCTTTCCTAGACGAGCTTGCTGGTCCTGAAGAAAAAGAAAAACTGCTTGCGATTCTCAAACTGGCGGCGAGGCCCGATGTTCAGGACTTTATCCGTCAGGCAAATGATGCCTATTGGACTAAGGACCAGTTGCGTCACCATCCGTTGCCGGCAGATGTGAATGCGGAGGAGCTCTGGAAATTGTGCAAATTGTCCAGGTCCTCGTGGAACCGCCGGGTCCTCCTCAAGCGCAGTCAGCTGGCGTTAAGCTATGTCATCAATGACAACATATTGAAACGGTTGCACAAACTTGATATGCAGCTGGGGGCGAACCATTTCTTTTCCCAGCCGGTGACTCGGACCGAAGAGGAATCGTTCCTGATCAGTTCCCTGATGGAGGAAGCCATCGCGTCCAGCCAACTGGAAGGTGCGGTAACCTCCCGCGAAGTCGCGAAACAGATGCTGCGGGAGGGTCGGAAGCCTCGGGACTACTCCCAAAAAATGGTTGCGAACAATTACAGTACGATGCGAATGATTAAAGATATCGCAAGGCAGCCCCTTACGCCCGAACTACTTCTTCGAATCCAAGCGAGCATCAGTCGGGGGACTTTGAAGAATCCGGGTGAGGAAGGTCATTTCCGTACTACGGATGACGTACGGGTATTTGATTTGGCCACCGGTGAAATTGTCCATACGCCTCCGCCCGCAGCTCGTTTGGCCGATTTAATGCTGGACTTGTGTGATTTTGCAAACGACGACTCTGTTTTCATCCATCCTCTTGTAAAAGCAAGCATGTTGCATTTTCTGCTGGGCTACATCCATCCGTTTGTAGATGGCAACGGGCGCACTGCCCGATCGCTGTTTTATTGGTATTTGGTATCGCGTGATTGCGGCGTTGTGGAGTATTTGTCGATATCGAGAATTATTCGTGAATCTCCTGGGCAGTATGCTCGTGCTTACAAGGAGACCGAAGATGATGAAAATGATGCAACGTACTTCGTTTTGTACCACTTGCGGGTCCTCGAACGGTCGGTTGTTGAGTTCCATTCGTATCTGAAGAGGAAAGCCGAGGAGCGCAAGCAGGCCTATTCGTTGATGCGGTTGCCCGGTGTATCGCCTCGCCAAGCGCAGATTCTCCAGAACATCCTGAAAAACCCGGAAAAGCCGGTTTCTTTTAAGGAAATCCAATCCGGTTTTGGCTTGCCTTATCAATCTGCGAGGCTCGACTTGCTTCAACTGGAACGCCTTAATTTGCTGGAGAGGAAGAAGGGCGGTAAACGTCTTATCCTATTCTTTCCGACGTCGAAGCTATTGTCCAACGCACTTTAGGCCCGAAGCCGCCGGCTGAAAGGTGAAATAAGAGTGACAGCAGCAACCTGCGTTCCCTTCCAGAGGAAAGTACTGGACAAGTCGTACCGGGGCTTTGCTTCTGTGTTCGGGATGGGAACAGGCGTTTCCCCCGGCCTGTGGCCGCTGTCACCCATTACGGTGCAGTGACTGGTTTTAAAGCATTTCGATGATGACGGCGCCTTTGCCTTGGTCAGTTGTCTGTGGTCTCGTGGTTGATTTTTCTTCAACCCAAACTATAAATTCGCAGAATCGGCTAGTTTATTTCGTGGTTGAGTGGTCCGCAGGTAGCATACCACTTCCGAACGGAAGTCCACTATCCTCTCTGGCCATTCCATCGAGCGGGTGAAAATCCCGCTACCACCTTCTTCTTTTCCTCTTGCGGAATCCTCGTTGCCTCAATTGTACGGTCCTGTCCATTAGGTTGACGAGGTCTTGGACCGAGACTCACGCATGGGCGGTATATTAGCCTTGGAACGTGCGGTTGGCTATTTTGTGGCAATTCGATTTTTTTCCCACGGATTGAAATGTGACTTGGCGGGGTTGAATCTGCTTTTTTTCATGGTATTCGAAAAGATGGGTGAGCAATCCCGGATTCGCTGGTCCTGTCTGGCATATTCCAAATCGATGATGAGTTCATCGTTTTTGCGGAAGGTTTTGCGCAGTGCCAAGAAAATGAGATAGGTAAAACACCTCACTTGGAATGCTGATTTGGTTTTGTTCTTTTCCTGGTACGTGCTCCGTAAGTAGCGGTTGACGGCCCGTTTGGTCCCCGCATCGACAAAAAGGCTCAATTCGAAGCTTTTCTCGTCCGATATGCCCAGCGCCGTGGGTCCGGATTCCTCCCACTTGCCGCTTTGGTCCAGGAAAAACCGCATTTTGGCGCTTGATACGCTTCGGCTTTAAGCCGATTGGGTAGAAGAATAATCAACCTGATGATGAGTCATCCCAACCCTGACGTCGTGATGAATATTTCCAATGGATGAATCTGAAGGCAACCGCTTTTTTCCCGACGATTTTTGCGGTCGTCGTCGTTTTAGGGGCATTGCGGTCCCGTCACGTTTTTAAACGCGGATTCCGTCTTTTTGTTCCACATGGCCGACCCCCTGCCATTGATCCCGTACCTTGCCGGTCTAGTGGGCGTCATCGCCGCCGTGCTCTTCGTCTACGTCTACCGCACGGCCACCGAATTGGAAGTGCAGTTCACCAAGATGCGCCAGCGTGCCGAAGGCCTGGTACACGACATGGACACGTTGCAGTCCAACGTAGCGCACCTGCGGCAGAAGGCGAAAGCCAAGGCGTCGTATCAGGAAGCCGAGCAACTGTTGGCCTCGGCGACGGGCAAGGTCATGCTCCAGGATAAGAAAGTCGCCTTGGGCGGCATCAACGAGAAGATCCGCGTGGAGTTGCAGTGAAATGGCGGATTTGGACGGCTTGACCATCGGGCTTCTCGGGCTCAGCGTCTTAGTCATCCTGCTTCTCTTGCAGAACACGGCGCGTTTCCAGAAGAATCTCTCGCGCGACGCGCGGCAACTGGAAGGCATCCTGCATTCGTTGGAAGGCTCGGCGTTGCAGCTGAAGTCCGACGTACAGGACCTGCAACGCACCTTGGAGACGAAAACCGACCACGCCTACCTGGATAAACGCATCGACGGCCTGGTGCACCTGATCAAATCCAAGTAATTGGCGTTCGATTGCTTCTCCGAAAGTTTATAAAAGCGAACCGGTCATGAAGTAGTTTCGTAATTCAACTACCTAGCAGTGAGGCGATACTTCAATGGGTTATCGTCCCCGCAAATGGAAAAGTGTTGACACGGCTATTAACGGCCGGGTCATCGCTCCAACAAGTCGGGGAGGATGCGCTGGAAGTGGGTCAAGAAGCGCCGCCGCCGTTTGAAGCGCAAGCTCAAACGTCGTGTGGGCGAGCTGTAAGCTTTGCTTGCGGTTTTGACCTACAGCTTTTCGTGTAAGCTTTGCACGTCTAGCCAACAGTCTGCTTTCCCTTTTCCACTTTTTTTAGCTTGTTTTTTTCGTGGTTCTTTTTTTTTCTTTTGTTCGCGCCCTACGCTGACGGCGTGGTGTCTACGGTGTAGCTGGGCTCTTGCGCGCATTGCGGGGCGTCATAGGTGGCGGTCCCTTCCACCCACATTCCGCCGGGTGCATTGGGCCAGAAGAAGGAGTCGACGTAGCGGATGTCCATGGTGACGGCCGGGCCGATGACGTCCACCGTCGTGCCCGGATATCCTCCGTGGGAGTACTTGCAAAGCCCGCCGTAACTGCCGTAGTTGCAGTCGCTGGAACGGTCCACGACCGTCACGCCGTTGGCGATGATGCGTTCGCAGCCGTCGTTGACGCCGTATGAACTCACGGTGAACTTGACGTTGTGGGCGCTGAACGGAAGCGACCAGGTCGCGTAGGCTGTTCCGGTGTACGCTTTGCCTTCCCAGCAGTTCGAATCATAGCTCATGGTCTTGAAAAAGTTGAATCGGACGCCCGTTGAGCAATGCTTGTCCGGAATGAACACGGTGGGCGCCGGTGTGGCGGTGGGTGTTGCGGATGTGGTTGGGGATGCGGAAGCCGATGGATTCAGTGTTGCTGTTGCGGACGGCGTGGAGCTGGGTGTGGCGGTTGGTGACGCGGATGCGGTCGGAGTCGTGCTTGCCAAGGCCGTCGGTGAGGCGGACGCGGAGGGGTTGGGTGTAGCGGCCGGAGTTGCGGATGTGGTTGGGGATGCGGAGACAGATGGGTTTAGTGTTGCGGTTGGCGTGGGTGTTGGTGATCCTGTTGGAATCGGGGTAGTTGACGCCGTTGGCGTTGTGGTGGGTGTTGTGGATGCTGTCGGTGAAGAGCTGGGGATTGGCGTAGGTGTTGGCGTGGTGGTTGTGGTTGCAGTGGGGTTTGCTGATGCGGCAGGTGTTGCTGTTGGTGATGTGGTTGGAGTTGGGGTAGTGGACGCGGTGGGTGTTGCGGACGGCGTGGGCGTCGGGTTGGTGGTTGTCGTGGGTGTTCCGGTTGTAGTGCCGGTTACGCTGGTGCAGGTGCAGGGGGTTGTC
>JACPGT010000008.1 GCA_016188965.1 Microcaldota archaeon
GGAACCGAACGTATAATTGATGCCGTTGGTAGACCCGTTGGAAATCGCCGACTGGTTCACCTGCGTCGCCGCCCACGAACCCGTCCGATTCGTAAACAACGTACAATCGATTATGGACGCGTTCAACGAAGCCAAGAAAGTAAAGTTGACCGACGCCAACGACGTGAAATTCAAATCCACAGGAGAAGACAACACAACCGAAGACGCCTCGTAAATATTGATCGATGCGTTGGACAAATAATTACCCACTCTACCGGTTCCTTCGTAAGAGTTGCCCAAATAGGAAGCGCTCATCGGAACATCTAGATTCCCGGAAAAGGCCAAATTTGAAGTGTTTTGTGCTAAAACAGCAGGCAACCCCAAGACGCTCTGGGCGACTGCGACCGGAGAATAACCATTCACTGAAGTCGTGTTTTGGTATCCGGCCTGCCCAGACCAGTTGTAATACAAGAAAGGCACAGCCGCGGGCAAATTTGAAGTCAGTAATTCAAGATCGGTATGCATACTTCCGGTTCTGACCGTTACAAATTGATTGAGACCCGCGGCGCCGTATGAAGTGACCGTTGGTTGAAGGACCAGGAACGCGGTCGTGTTCGAGTTTCCTTGAAATGCCAAATAGGTATACAGGAAAACCCGCGGATTCAGATCCGCCGAAGTCGTCCTCACAGTCACGTTGCCCTGCACCATAGTACCTATATTTACAGTTCCCACATTGATGGCGTGGATTTCCTGGACTGACAAAACCAACAAAAACGCAATGACTAAAAAAAGACCGGAACGCATGCCCGTCCGCCCGCCGGGACCAAAACGGCCGGATTCGACGTCACGTACAGAAGAAATGAACGATGTTACCATGCCGGGGCCTACCCTTAACAAAAAAACAGAGACGGCATATAAACCCACACGGACCCGCAAGAGCCACGTCCACAATCCGTGAAGCAAGAAAGCATCGCGTCCGAACGCAAAAAAAGAAACGGCCAACAAAAGACTCGGAAAAAACCCAACGGGATAATCGGAAAAAAATCAAAGACCGGCCTGACTACAAATCCAATTCTGACCGCATCGCGTCTACGAGCATTGCCGCATCCGAGCCATATTTTACCGGCCGCATCCGACGGCGAGCCAAGGTATTCTCCAAGTCGCGCACGAAACCGGCTGCTCCGCCGCTTTCCAGCACGCCGAAGGGCTTCTCCGTCTCGAATACCAGCGCGATTTCGCTCAAAGTACCCCAGCTGCCGTCGATGCAAATCACGGCGTCGGCGTCGTCAATCAAGTGCGCCGATCGCCACGCGAAGTTCTGGATGGCCGACCAGTCCCTCTGACCGAAAAAGCGTAATTCGTCAAAACCGTCCACCGGAGCCTGGAAGCCGGCTTGATGGTGATGGCGGTCCGCCGCAGGCGAATACCCGATCGTCTTTCCGCCAACAGCCCGAGCCGCCAGGATTGCCTCATGCGGCAGGCCGTTGCAGGCGCCGGAGAGCACCGTCGCGCCCCGTTCGGCCAGGAGGCGGCCCAAGGCGCGGGCCTGCAAGACGACATCCGGCGAAAAAGGAGGCGTGCAACGGCCGATGACGGCGATGAAAGGCATGAACAAACAAAAGACGCCAAGGCAGAAAAGAGTTGGCTCTTTAAATGCAAACGAACAAGATTTACCTCCACGAGACTTTCGTCGCGTTACACGTGAAACCATCCCATGCTCCGCCAACCCATCGTCTGCATCCTGGGCCATGTCGACCACGGCAAGACGTCGCTACTGGATGCCTTGCGCGAGACGCGCGTGGCGGCGCGGGAAGTGGGCCACATCACCCAGCACATCGGCGCATCGGAAGTGCCCCTGGAGGCCATCGAGACGTTCTGCAAGCCCGTGCTTTCGCGGTTGCCGTTGAAATTCACCATTCCCGGTCTGCTTTTCATCGACACGCCGGGACACGACGCCTTCACCAACCTCCGCCGCCGAGGTGGAAGCATAGCCGACATCGCGATTCTGGTCATCGACTGCACTAAAGGAATAGAGCCGCAGACCATCGAAGCCATCCAAATCCTCAAAGAATACAAGACACCTTTTTTGGTCGCGTTCAACAAAGTCGACGCCATGTCCGGGTGGAAAGCCACGAGCCTGCCGTTTTCCGAATCCGTCAAGAGACAGCTGCCGCACGTGGCCGAGGAACTGGATTCCCGCGTGTACAACCTCATCGGCCAACTCTACCAATACGGCTTCAACGCGGAACGCTTCGACCGCGTCACTGACTTCACCAAACAACTGCTCATCGTGCCCGTCTCGGCCAAAAGCAAGGAAGGCTTAAGCGAATTGATGCTCTACGTGGCCGGACTGGCCCAGAAATTCCTCGAAAAACGCCTGGAACTGCACCCTGACCAGCAGGCCATGGGCAGCATCCTGGAAGTCAAGGAAGAACGCGGCCTGGGAAAAACGCTGGACGTCATCCTGTACGACGGCATCTTAAGCACCGGCGATTCCGTTGCCTTCCTCACCTCGGAAGGGCCCCGCACCGGCACCGTCAAAGCCCTCTTGAAGCCGCAAGCCATGGACGAGATGCGCGATCCGAAGCACAAATTCACCTCGGTCAAAACGGTCCACGCCGCGTGCGGCGTCAAAATCGCCGCCGAAAACGCCGACGACGCCGTGGCCGGCTCCAGCTTCTTCGGCGTGACCGAAGGCGCACAGCAGGCTGCGATGGAAAAACTCAAAGAAGAATACACCCACTTGGTCTTCGAGAACGAAAGCCACGGCGTCGTGCTCAAGGCCGACTCGTTGGGAAGCCTCGAAGCCATCACCAAGCTTTTTTCCAACAGCGGCATCGCCATCAAGCGCGCCGGCATCGGCAAACTGACCAAGAACGACGTGACGCTGGCCTCCGCCATCCGGCATAACGACCCCTTCCTCGGCGTGCTTTTCTCGTTCCACCAGCCGGCGGACGCCGACATCCTCCAACTGGCGGAAAAAGAGAAAGTCAAGGTGTTCCAGGAGAGCATCATCTACAACCTCATCGAAGGCTACCAACGCTGGCGCGACGCCGAAGAAGCCGGACTGAAAAAAGAAGCGTTTTCCTCCCTGACGCTGCCGGCGAAAATCCGCGTGCTGCCGGGACACTGCTTCCGCGTCTCGAACCCGTGCATCGTCGGCATCGAAGTGCTCGAAGGCCGCCTCCGCAAGGGCTATACATTGATCAACGGCAAAGGCCAGACCGTCGCAACGGTGCGCGGCCTGCAGGAAGACAAGAAATCCGTCGACGAAGCCATCAAGGGCAAACAAGTCGCCGCTTCCTTGGACGGACCTGTCTTCGGCCGCCAAATCAACGAGAACGACGAATTGTATTCCGACGTGGACAAAGAAACCGCCAAGACCTTGGAAGGCAAATATGCCGCCGCCCTCACGCCCGGCGAGAAAGACACGCTGACGCAGATCAAGAAGATTAAGGGATTCATCGCCTTCGGCCAATGACGGCCCGAAATGGCCCCCCCCAAAAAAAACAACGCGTGGCCGAAGACGTGGAAAACGGCAAGAACGTTCGAACTGCCAAAGGAGAGAATGTAGACGGCCGGAGGCGGAAGCCCCAGGCTCGCACCCTATTCTCAATGAATCCGACCCGCCATCCGGCACATACGATACATTACGCGCCTGAGGCCATCCTCATTCATGCCATGGAAGATTGACAACGCCAAACAAAGCGTTAAAAAACGCCTTTTCCACAAAAAAGACACAAAGCCCATTGAACGAAAATCAGCGGACGAACGCCTTTTGAATTTCGTTTTGTAGCTTCAAGTTTCAACCCGAGGTGCCATTTTTCATGAAAATCGTGTTCAACGACCCCAAGACCGGTATGAGCTTCCAAAAAGAAGTCGACAAAGCCAAAAGCGGCCAGCTGGTCGGCAAGAAAATCGGAGACGAAATTCCCGGCGCCATCATCGGCCTTGACGGCTACACGCTGAAAATCACCGGCGGCTCCACGGCCGACGGCGTCCCCATGCGCTTTGACATTCCAGGTCAGGCCAAAACCAAGGCCCTGCTTCCGTCCGGGCCGGGCATCCACCCCAAATACCTGGACAAAGGCATCCGCATCAAGAAACGCGTCGCCGGCAACACCGTCGCGGTCCACACCGCGCAAGTCAACGCCGTCATCAGCACGGCAGGCGCACAGCCTCTGGACGCGCTGGGATTCACGCCCAAGCCGAAAGACGCCAAGAAAGCCGAAGAGAAAAAATAAGGTCCCTGCGGTCATTCCCTTTTTTGAGCGCAGCCTTTTCCGCGCGGCTGCGGTTTCTCCTTAACACCCCGACAGCCCACCGCACACAAACCTTACTTTGTTACTACCCATCAGAAACAACACATTGGAAACGTTTTTAAACCGCGAGTGGCAGCATTCCTAGCGGTGTTTTGATCATATGGTGGGAGTACTGGAAGCAGGTTTGGTCGTCGGCGCGTTGGGCTTGGACATCTACGCCTACAAGAAGATGAAGGATGCCGAAGCCGCGGCCGAAGACGCCGTGCGCCAACGCGAACGCGACCGATTCAAAACCACCGCCGGCGTCCACGTCGAAGTCCACCCCGAACCGGCCGCCGCAGGCTCTGGAGCGGCCACGCAGGACGACACCCACGTGCAGACGGCTCTGAGCGACCACAACACGGCCGACGAGCATGCCGAAGCCCACGCCGACTGGAAACCCGTCACGTACGAATCCGTCGCCCCGGTCCAAACTGAAGAGGAACACACCACCGTCACCCGCACCGCGGGCGACCTGGACGCGGATGAGATCAAGAAACAATACCAATCCATCGGCGAACGCCTCGACGTCATCGACGAACGCCTCTCCGAGCAGGACTCCAAGATCTCCGTCATCGAAACGAAGTTCGACCACGTCGAAAGCGAAGTGACCAAGGCCGGCAAACAACTTACGGCCCTGGACGAACAATGGCGCCAAATCGACGAACAGCTCAAGAACGTCGAAATCCCGCAGGACCAAATCGAAGTCATCATCGACAAGCGCTTTTCCAAGTCGAACGAACGCTTGAACAGCCAAGTCAAGGAGCAGTCCAAGAAGCTGGCGCAAGTCGAGGCCAAGCTGGACAGCCACATCATCGCCACGCCGGAGACCGCCCTAATCAAGAAGGACCTCCGTGAGGAATTCGCACCGCTTCTGAAAGAGCCCAAAACGGCACTGGAGGCGCACGCCGCGGAAAACCGCAAGGAATTCAAGGCTCTCTCCGTGCGCATCACGCAAGCGCGCGACGCCGCCTTGCAAGAGGCCAAGAACAAGGCCAGCAAGACGGACGTCCGCCGCATCGTCGCCGCCATCCAGACGACGGCCACCGCCCGAAAGACCGTTGCAAAAGCCCCAGTCAAGGCCAAAGCCACGACGGTGAAGAATATCGTCACCAAGAAGTCCGTCCGCACGACCAAGACGTCGAAAGCCACGAAAATAGCGAAGACCGTGACGCCAAAGAAAAAAACGGCCGAAAAGCCCAAGAGCAAGATCCAATCCGCCGCGCATGAATTCGCAAAATCCCGCAAGTCGAAGAAATCAGTCTCGTCCAGCGAAGTGACCGTGACCACGTCGGTGCCCAAAGGCGTCAACGTCAGCACGGAAGTCGTCACCGGCGGCAAGAAGGACTGAAGCGCCGAAAAAGACACGCGATTAGATCGATGAACGTCCGAAAGGTTCCGTTGCCGATATGAGTATTTGGGCCATCATCCTGCTGCTAGCATTGCTAGTTGAGGACTTCCGCTCCCTGCTCGTCCACTGGCTGGGCGGAATGGAATCCACCACCTTGTTGGTGCTATTCATCCTCGTCTGGCACTATTACTACCGCTGGTAACAAGACCAACGGGAAGGCCGGCGGCGTTCACGCCTTCTTCAATTCCTTCAACGCCGCCTCCGGCTCCTTGAAGTTCACCCATACGCCCGAACCCAACTCAAACCCACCCCACACGGCCTTGCGGGGAAAGACATCGACGAAGAACCGCGCGGACCTGCCTTTCGGCGCGGCATGGAACGCCAGCGTATAATCCGGCGCGCCCTGGACCGCTTTGACCTTGCGGATGACCGCCTGCAAAAGCGACAACAATGCCACTCCTTCTTCCAAGGAAAAGTCATCGAACCGCGCGGTTTTGTTTTTCGCTAACACGCGCACCTGGTACGGAAAATGCGACGCCGTAGGACACACCGCCTTGAAAAATGGGTTCTCAAGCAAGGCCGGCAACGCCCCATCGGCGTCCAATGCCTTTTCGTTCTTCCACTCGGTTTTCACAGTATCCGGAACGAACGGAAAACTCACGATCTGGCTGTGCTCGTGCGGGATGCTCGCGCCCGATTTGTCGCCGAAATTCTTGAACAACAAGACGTACCGGGCCGAAGCGGGCCGCGACAGGGCCACGAACCGCGTCTGGAACGCCTCGAAAAGCAACGCCAACTGTCTTTCCGAAAAATCCTCGAACAACTCGGAATGCCGCGGCGTCTCCACGATGACCTCATGCCGCCCCTGCTTGCCTGAAACGACGGGAAACGCGTTGGAAAACACGCGCACGCGCCAATCCGCACCCGGCAGAACCAACGTCGCCGGCGGCGTCAAGGCCTCGCAGCCCTTGCAGAACGGACACGTCGAAGGCCGGTGCGGCCGCTTGGAACGGGAGGACGAAAAAGCCACCGTGCGTCCGGAAAGCGCATCATGAACGAACATGAAGACCTCAACGCCGAGCCCCTATTTTAACGGACCGAAAGAAACCGCCGTTCCGTTTATCAAGCCCTCCGCCGAAAGACCATTCATGCCCACCCGCCGACGCGAACCAACCGAACCGCAACGACCCAGCTTGGGCCGGCCGTTGCGCATCCTCCACGTGGAAGACGACCCCGGATACTCCGAACTGGTCAAACACTGGCTGAAGCGTGACATGGAACACCCGTACGAACTGACCCAATGCACCGATTCGCGCCAAGCCGTCGCCCTCATCCGCCAAGGCCGCCGCTTCGACGTGGCCGTTTCCGACGCCCACCTCGAACAACCCCCCTTAAGCCGGGAGGAAAAACAATCCGATATCCCGCATGAACCGGTCGAAATGCTGATCCACCTGCAAGAAAACCAAAACACCCACCCCATCCTGTTCACGGGCCTGGTGCCGGAAGGAAAACCCCTCGTCCAGAACGTCGGGCTGAAAGTCATCCTCAAGGACGAACCGGCCCGAGGCGAACTCATCCGTGAACTGAACCGCGCCATTCAGGCCCGCAGCCGGCACGAAGAGGAGCACCCCATCGACCGGGACGCGCTGGCCGCCATCGGGCCCCTTCTGCACATCCGGGGCGGACGCCGGCAGATGCTGGAACTGCTGTCACGCCAACCCGTGAGTAATAAAGCCATCCGCGACATGTACGCCGGCAAACGCGTGGTGTACACTTTGAAGCAGCGGATCGACCAGTTGAGGCACCTCCAACGCGAAGGCAATTTGAGCCAACGCGAAGCCAGCCGCGTCGAAACCTGGATACGCCAACTGCAAACGATGGACCTCACGGCGAACGCAGCCGCCATGCGACGCCGCCGTTTTTAACCCCGAAAGCCAATCAATATTGCACACCCAATGAAGACCGTTCCCAACGCGCTGCGCACTGTCTTCGCCCGACGGCATTACGCACTCTTCAGCCTCGCCGTGGCCTTCACGGCCGCTGCATTTCTGTACGCCGCCACCACGCTTCCGGGCCAGAGCCTGCAAAGCTGGCTGTACAGCACGCCGATCTACGTCAAGTTCCTCGTGCTGTTCGGAAGCGTCCTGATCGGCCTGATCGCCGCGGTCCAGCTATTCTCCTTCCGTCACTTCCGAGACGGCAAGAAACGCCACTCGGCCACCACCGCCTGCGCGTTTCTGTCCACGCTGGTCGCCACGGCGTGTTGTTCGCCGTTCTTGCTGCCGTTCGTCGGCCTCGCCGGATTCGGCGGCTCGTTCATCTTCTTCTTCCATCAGCACCAGCTGCCCATCGTGATCGTCAGCTCTACCCTGCTCGTGCTGGCGCTGCATTATTCGTGCAAGATCGTCGACTGCGAAGAATGCCGCGCCAAGGTCGGCCGCCACACGGCCCCCGCCACACGCCAATAGGTGGCCACAAGCAGGCATGAGCAAAAGAAAACAATACGTAAAAAAGAGCAAAGGCGGGAAAAGCCCCGCATGCGAAAAAAAAGGCTACGTTCAGGCCTTGGCGAGCTTCTCGGCCAGTTCGACCAACCGGTTGGAATAGCCGAACTCGTTGTCGTACCACGCCACGACCTTCACCAAGTCGCCGTCGATAACCTTCGTCAAACCCAAGTCCACGATGGACGAATACGGATTGCCCTTGAAATCGCTTGAGACTAAGGCTTCTTCCGTGACGGCCAGGATGCCTTTGAAGCGCGCCGACGCGGCGGCCTTCTTGAACGCCTCATTGACCTGCTCGACCGTGACCTTCTTTTTGGTCAGCACGGTGAAGTCGGACAAGCTGACGACGGGCACCGGCACGCGGAACGCCATGCCGTCGAACTTTCCCTTCATCGCCGGCAAGACGTCGCCCGTAGCGGACGCCGCACCCGTCGAAGTGGGCACGATGTTCTCCGCCGCGGCCCGCGCCCGTCGCAAATCCTTGTGCGGCGCGTCATGCAGGTGCTGGTCCTGCGTATAGGCATGGATGGTCGACATCGCCGCCTTCTGCACTCCGAATTGTTCGTCCAAAACGGCCATGACCGGGATGATGCAGTTGGACGTGCACGAGGCATTGGACACGACGGATTCCTTCGTCGTGTTTTTCACGCCCAGCACCAGCGTGTCCACGCCGCCTTTGGCCGGAGCCGAAATGATGACTTTCTTCGCGCCGGCTTTCAGGTGCTTCTCCGCCTCGCTTTTTTCCGTATAGCGGCCCGTGCATTCCAGCACGACGTCGATCTTCATTTCCTTCCACGGCAGCTTCTCCGGGTCGCGTTCCGTCAGGCCCTTGATGCGCTTGCCATCCACCAGCAAGTCGTTGCCGTCGACCTGGACGTCGCGCGTATACAGGCCGTAATTCGAGTCATGCTTGAGCAGGTAGGCCAATTCGTTGACTTTCGTCAAATCGTTCAAGGCGACGATCTCCATGCCTTTATCAAAGGCAATCTTGAACGCGGTGCGGCCGATCCTTCCAAAACCGTTGATTGCGATGCGAACCATTCAAACCAACTCTTTCTTTTGGTGAAGCTTTTCTTTCGGTAAAGAAAAGGTTCGGCCAATCCTTCCAAAACCGTTGATTGCGATGCGAACCATAACCCGTCAACCCTCAAAAACCGATTGCCGCTTAAGCCGTAAGGCCCAGGGCTTTCTGAATCTTCGGCTTGTCAAAACCCACGATGACCTGGTCGTCAATCTCGATGACCGGCACGCCCAACTGGCCTGACTTCTCAATCATTTCCTCGGCCTTCTGCTGGTCCGCTGCCACGTCGATTTCCTTGAACTCGATGTTTTTCTCCTTGAAATAGGACTTCGCCAGCTTGCAATAGACGCAGGACGGCGTGGAATAAATCGTGACAGAATGCGCGGCCATGAAATCGATACACCTTCGTGGAAATGTTTCGTTCTTCGGAAACGTATTAGGTCCCAAAAGGGCTTAAAAGGTTACGGATAGGCGCCTTGAAAAAAACGATCAGGAAAGCGAAGAAAAGCAGAAAAAGCGGAAAAGCCGGGAAAACGGATGCCGCGCTAGATGATGCGCTCGCCCGTCTCCTTCTTGACCAAATGAATGACATTTACAGGACATGACTGGGCCGCCTGCATGTTCGCGTCGTAATCGGCATCCGAAATGTCCTTTTCTTCCCACTCGTCGTCCCGCTTGGTGCCGCCGATGACGTCGGACTTGCCGTCGGCATTCATCTCCCAATGGTCAGGAGAAACCCCTGCGCATGCGCTACAACCAATGCAACCAGGACGGTCGTGTTCAATCTTGATGGCCATGGAGTCGATATTCACCATTACGAGTCGTAAAATGGGAGATTGCGATTCTTGTTAAAACGCCTTATTTCTTGGTTTTGGCCGCGGTGGACTCGGTTTTCTGACTCAACCACTCCAACAACAACCGTACTCCAAAACCGGTGGCCCCCGTGCTTAAATACGGTTTCGGAGACGTGTTCCACGACGTACCGGCGATGTCCAAATGAACCCACGGGCCGGACACGAACTGCTTCAAGAACGCCGCCGCGGTCGAAGCGCCGGCATACCCTTTCGGGTGGCCCACGTTCTTGACTTCCGCGATGTCCGACTTGACGTCGTCCTCGAACTCATCCAACGGCATGCGCCACACGGCATCGCCGCTCTGCATCGACGCGGCCTGGACGTGAGCCAAAAGCGCGTCGTCGTTGCCGAACATGCCGGCGAACTGCTCTCCAAGCGCCACGCAGCAGGCTCCAGTCAAAGTGGCCAATTCCACGGTCTGCACCGGCTTGTACTTGGCGTAGACGAAGCCCAACGCGTCGGCCAGCACCATGCGGCCTTCCGCGTCCGTGTTGAGCACTTCAATCGTCTTTCCGGAATAGGACGTGACTACGTCGGACGGCCGGTACGCGGAGCCAGACGGCAGGTTTTCCGCCAACGCCACCACGGCCACCACGTTCTTCTTCACGTCCAACTTGGGCAATGCCGCCATGGCCGCCAAGACCACGCACGCGCCGGACTTGTCGAACTTCATCTTATCCATGTCCGCACCGGGCTTGAGGGAAATACCACCAGAATCAAACGTGACGCCCTTGCCCACCAGGGCAACCCAAGGGTCCGACTTGCCGCCACCGCGGTACTCCAACACGGCTAGACGGGGCCCGTTGACGCTGCCGCCGCCGACGGCCAAAATCGCGTTGCAGCCGTTGGCCTTCAGTTGCTTCTCATCCCACACCGTGCACTTCAAACCGTGCTGGCGCGCCCATTTCTGCGCCGTTTCGGCCACCGCAGCGGGGAACGCCACGTTGGGCGGCAGGTTATCGATGTCACGGGCTTGGCGCACCGCGGCGGCCACGACCAACGCCTTTTTCAGCAGGCCGGAGGCGTCCGGAGCCTTAGAAGCCAACGCGATTTTTTCAAGCCATTCCGGCGTCTTTTCCTTCTTGAAATCGTCGAAACGGTACGCCGCGTCCAACAAGCCTTGGGCGGCAAACGATACGGCGTCGGCCGGCAGGCCGTTCATATCCACGGCTACGCTCTGCGCGCCCAGGCGCCGAAGCGCGCCATACGTGCCGCCGATGATGCGCAACAACGACGAGGGTTTGAACGACTCCGGCGAGCCGAGGCCGACGAACACTACGCCATCGAAAACCCAGGATTCGCCCTTCTTGCCTGAAAAAAGCTTTTTTTTCTTGGCGCCTTCCAACGCGTGCGCCATTTTGGCAGGCAGTCCGGCTGACTTGGAGTCCTCAAAACGCGGCAGAACGCGGGCATCGGCATGCAGGGCCCAGACATCCTTGGATTGAACCGAAAATTCCATATTATTAGGGGGCAACGCGCCGGACGAACTTAAGCCTTGCGGAACCGCGGACAAACTCAAACGCGGAAATACTCAACCCAGCACGTCCACTCCGCCGGCATCCGCCCACAGCGTGCCGTCCCGGAAGCGGCCCTGCACAGCCACGGACTGCCCCACCCACGATGACTCCAGCGGCACCTTCAAAATCACCCGGATGCACGCCGAACCCTGGCACAACTGCATACGACTGCCGTTGAGCCAGCGCGCCTGGCCCGTCACCACTACGGACCGCGGCACGTCAAACGCGGACAATTCGGAAACGCGAGTCAAAGCAAGCGTTCCTTGAGCCAGCCATGCCACCGCAAAGCCGGCCAAAACCAAAACGGCCAACAGCAGGTCCAACCGGGCCGAAAAAGCACCCATGAGAAAAGCCGTTACCGGCATATGGAAAAACCATGAGGAAGAGAAAAAATCAACCGGAACCGCTGCAAAGAGCCAAGATTTAAAGGCAACCGGCCCCACCATGCACGCAACCGTTTTTCACGCTGATTACGAGCCTCCAGCCTACGTAGGTGCCTAAAAATGAAAACCGGAACCGACTTAGTGAAAAAAGGATTCGCCCACATGCAAAAAGGCGGCGTCATCATGGACGTCACCACCGCCGAACAGGCCAAACTGGCCGAAGACGCCGGCGCCGTGGCCGTCATGGTGTTAGAGCGCGTCCCCGCGGACATCCGCGCCGCCGGCGGCATCGCCCGCATGGCCGACCCGGCCCGCATCAAGTCCGTCATGGGCACCGTCACCATCCCCATCATGGCAAAGGCGCGCATCGGACACTTCGCCGAAGCCCAAGTGCTACAGAGCATCGGAGTCGACATGATCGATGAGAGCGAAGTCTTGAGCGTGGCCGACGCCGAGCAGCACATCGACAAGCGCGCCTTCACCATCCCCTTCGTCTGCGGCGCACGCAATTTGGGCGAAGCCCTCCGGAGGATTAACGAAGGCGCAGCCATGATCCGCACCAAGGGCGAGCCGGGCACCGGCGACGTGTCGCAAGCCGTCCTCCACGTCCGCGTCCTCCAGCGTGAAATCGCGGAATTGAAGACCATGGAAAGCGGCGATTTGGAAGACAAAGCCGAAGAACTGCGCGTACCGCTGGAACTTGTCCAAAAGACAAAAGAACTCGGCCGCCTGCCCGTCGTTAATTTCGCCGCGGGAGGCATCGCGACGCCCGCCGACGCCGCGCTGATGATGCAGTTGGGCGTGGACGGCGTCTTCGTCGGCTCCGGCATCTTCAAGTCCGACAACCCGGCAGCGTACGCCAAGGCCATCGTCGAGGCTACCCTCCACTTCGACAAGCCCGATGTGGTGGCCCGCGTGTCGGAAAACCTGGGACAGCCCATGAAAGGCCTGGAAAAACCCGACATCCGCATGCAAGACCGCGGCAGATGAACCACTCCGCCATGACCTACCTCCACATCGCCGTCCTCGGACTCCAAGGCGCCGTATTTGAGCACATCACCGCCACCTCGCGGGCCATGCAGACCCTCGGGCTTTTCGGTGACGCTCGTTGGGCCAAGAACCGGGCCGAAGTGGAGGCGGCCGACGGAGTCATCATTCCCGGCGGCGAGTCGACGACGATTTGCAATCTCATCGAGAAGAGCGGTTTGCGCGACCTCCTCCTGCAAAAACCGGTTTTCGGCACCTGCGCCGGCTTGGTCTTATTGGCCAAACAAGGCGACGGACAAGTCGAAAAAACCGGACAGCGCTTATTGGAACGGATGGATTTTGCAGTCAACCGCAACGCCTTCGGCCGACAACGCGAAAGCTTCCAAACCGACATCGAGTTTGAAAGCAACGCCGGCCACGACTTGCAGACCCGCCCTTTTCCGGGCGTGTTCATCCGCGCGCCGGCCATCGAAAAGACGTGGGGCGACTGCCACGTCTTGGCCCGCTTGGACGGCAAAATCATTGCCGCCGAGCAAGGCGATTGCCTGGCCACGGCGTTCCATCCGGAACTGACGGACGACACGCGCATCCATGAATACTTCCTACAGAAAGTGGCGCAACGCAGCTGAAAATCAGTCCACGACCACGCCTTGCTTCTTCAAGAAAGAAAACCGCACCGTCATTTTTTTGCCCGCCGGCTTCTTGGCACACGAAACAGCATACACGCCAGGTTGGACCACCGCTATCAACGACTGGGGCACGCGTACTACGGCGTAGCCATTGGACCAGCCGATTAGTTCGCAAGAGTGGGATGAATAGCGCCAACCCAACGCCGCGAAGAACACGGCCAAGACGACGGCGGAAACGATGCCAATCCAGAAAACCGACACGGCCAGCATCAGCGCTATGATGATGCCCAGCGACAAGACGGCGAAGAAGCCCGTCAGCGTCCAGGCGGCAGCGTTATCCCGGCCCTTGAAAGTCGACGCCCGGTACATGGCCGCACCCAGCAGTAGTGCATACGTCAAGGCCAGTCCCAGCAACGGCATGAATCCAGCAGCCAAGGGCAACGCCAACAAGGCCAGCAACAGCACTTGGAAAACGATCATGAAATCACGCAGTACTCGTAATTCGACGTGTTAGCGCACGCGCCGTCAAAGCCCGAACTCGGCGCCAAGGCATGGATACCGGCCACCATAGCCGCCTTCAAGCCGAGCGGCGTGGCGACGAGCGAATCGGACGACCGGTTGTACACTTGCGCGTCAATCAGCACGCGGCCGTCCTGGACCGAATAATTCAATACAGTCAACCGCAAGTCGGGATGCGCCGCGCCGTACGCCACGGCTTGGCTCCGAACGCTAGCGATGGCATAGCTAAGTTCGGATTCCTGCAATGCCGGCACCAAGACGGCCACGATGAAGCCTACCAAAAACACGACGACGAAGAGGTACTCGACGCTGCCCTGTCCGCGGACGCCTACAGGGGCCGGCATGAGACCACCACGTGCGTGCCGTTGTTCGAAAAATCGGCCACCGACCAACCCGGCCGCGGCACGCATTCAAGCGCCATCGGCGGCGAGGACAGAAGCGAACGGCTGATCAGGCGGTTCTTCGAACTGGGCAGGAACGACGAGGAGACGAAACAATAGAACGCGTTGAGCGACTGGTTGAAGAAAAGACAATTGACGTCTTGCGGGAAGAACAACTCCTTGCGTATCCGGCTGCCGTTGCCGGCAAAAGAGGCAAAGTCGACGCCCGAAGCTACCGAGTCCAACGCCGACTGGCCCAAAACGGCCGAGTCCAAAAGCGTGCTCTTGCCGACTTCCGTCACGGCCACGTTGTACAAAAGAACGGAAAACGCGATGACGATGGACAGCACGAGGAAGAAGTCGATGCTGAACTGTCCGCGCATGGAAGCTTCGTCGCCGGGGTGCCGAACCATTTCTTTCCGCCTATCTGAGCAAAAATCCGAGCAACACATCGCGATTAGCCGCGACCAGCTTGAGCGCCGAATCCGTGAAGTTCTTCACGTAGAACGCCAACGTGAAGCCGATGATGACGATGAACAAGCCGAACGACACCAATAAGATATACTCGATAGCGGCCTGGCCACGGGACTTAGACTTTGCCATACACTACCAAAGACGGAACCGACGTTAAAAAGCCGTGCGGAACGTGGAGGCAATGCCCCGTTCCGGAAAAACACGCCATCGGAAAAACACGGACAAGCAAATCAGCTGCGCAGTACGATTCGCAAACCGGTCAAGTGATGGTCCACGCGGGACGTGTCCACCGTCCAGTCAAAGTCACGATAACCATCCGCCGTCACAAGTACGCCGTACCGGCCCGGCCAAACCACCGGGAGGCGTGCCTTGCCGTCTTGGGTGACTGTCTTGGCAACGGATTCGCGGTTGGCGGAGAACAATTCGATGACGGCGCCCGAAACCGGCTCCCCGGTCCCGTTGACCACGTGGACGTCAAGCGGAAGGAAGATCACGACAACCACGATGGCGCCAAGGACCAGGGCCCAAAAAAGCTTCCATGAAGAGTAAGAATCAAACGGCCCGGGAAGCTTCACCATTTCGATTTCCTCGATTCGACCAATAAACCCACGGAAGAGAAACTCAGGCCCGGGATATTAAGCCGAGGGAGTGGGCCGAGCCTACGGTTCAATGCCGGAACTGCGGAAGAATCGGAAGCCCCGTCGGTCCTTGTGACCGATGACATAGATGATAAAAAATCCGTTCGAAAAAAAACGTCACCGGCCAGCAACCCTCCGGGAAAATATAAACGCCCGATTTGACGAGGTCTTGGTGGACCCAATCAAGGAATTCACCGAAATGCTCGACCAAACGGACCCTAGCCGGTTGGAGTTTTCTAGCCATTACTTCGAAAAAGACGCCCAACGCAACGTCGGTAAGGGCCGCGTGGAAGAATTCCTCTTCAACCCGGAAGGACGGCTGCTGCACGTCACGCAAACCACAAACACGCGCGGCCTTGCGCGTTTCAAGGCATACTACCGATTCAGCCGGAAGAAAATACTGCTCATCGTCCTGGACAAAAACCCGGACGGATTATTATAGCAAACCAAGATGGTTTCCCGACTGCGTTCTTGGTTTGCTAGACAACAAGACCGGCCTATTGCGTGGCTTTATTTGCCGGGATTGATGTAAGAATCGTCACCAACGTCGTCATGGACACGCGCCTGATGAGGTCCGCCATCGAACATGCAAATCGGTACGCACGCATTGCAAAGCGACTTTGACGCCGAATCGGACACGCTGTACTTATACAGCAAGAAAGTGCCCGTCGCGTCCAGCGTCGAGCTGGGCAACCTCCTCATCGACTTCGCCAAGGACGGGACCGTCGTCGGCATCGAATGTCTCAACGCCACCCAGACGCTGGCCCACATGGTCATCGTGTCGCATCCGACCATCTGGAAAGACAAGACGCGGTTGGACGAAGCCATGCTGGCGCAAGTCAAGAAAGCCCACGTCTCGGTCCACACGGAGGCCGACTTGTTCGTCATCGCCATCGAACTTTACACCCAGGACCAACAAGTCCTCAAAGGCAACCTCGGCGTGCCTATCCCCACCGGAAGCGAGAAAGAGTTGCTGAAAGTGCTGAAAACAGTGTAAAACATTTCAAAGTGGATTGAAACAATGCTTGACCTACAGGAACAAAAAAAAATCAAGGCAGAATACTATCGAGGCAAATCTCAATTTTGGGGTCTGGTGCTTTCAGTCAGCATTACAATCGGACTTTCACTTGGCA
The DNA here is from genome assembly GCA_016188965.1 of Microcaldota archaeon. Lineage (GTDB taxonomy): Archaea > Micrarchaeota > Micrarchaeia > Norongarragalinales > Norongarragalinaceae > JACPGT01. The sequence continues at coordinate 16,671 of JACPGT010000008.1, forward strand.
CTTTGATTTACGGAACGAATTTCCTCGCTAACCTAACACCAACAAACGCAGTGGCCGGGGTTACGTTCGTCACAGGATTTGCTATACTATATTGTTTAGGCGTATTCGTCGGAATGGTCAAGTACTCAATTTACAGTCAAAAGGAAAAAGATTTGATTAAAGAATTAACCACAAAAGTGAAAGACGATTGGAGTTGGCAAATAAGAAAAAATATTTGCGGAATAATCTGTGGGAAAAATAAATAATGCCGAGGGGGAGACTTGAACTCCCGACCTCTAGATTTCCCAAGCTCTTTCTGGTCTTTCGCTTTTTGTTCCGCCTGCATTTGGAGCAGGTCGGGCATATGAGTTTCACTCCGGTTTGGCAAGTGGTGGAAACCAATTCCAAATCGGCCTAGCGCTCTAACCAGCTGAGCTACCTCGGCGTCTTACGCAGATAGTTGCCGCAGACGGCACAAAAGGCTTTCTTTTGGTGCGACCAGCTTTTCTTTCGCAAAGCCCGCGCAAAGTTTATGACTTTGCGGGGCCCCACAAACGCATTCGCGTTTGTGCGGAAAAGATGGGCCTGCCAGCTACCTCGGCGTTAGGATGAAAATCTTGGCAAAGCGTCTTTTTTAAGGCTCTTTTTTCGGCAACAAGGCAAGCCAGCCGTCAGCCGATTTCGCCTTTCGACCACATCAGGCCGATGCCGCCGGCGACGCACGCCAGGCCGATTTCAAGCAAAGACGGCAAGACGGCCAACACGATACCGGAGAGGATGAGGAGTTGTTCGAGCGAATCGGACCAGTCGAAAAGTTCTACCATCGGGTTTAGCAAGCTTGGTGAAATGATATGCATCCCGTTGGTTTTGCCTTACAAAAAGCACAAATTTGGGAGGGAAACGTTTTCAGCCCCAAAAAGGTGGACAATATATGGCCGGCAAACGTGTAGGGTGCATGAAGACGGATTGGGCGCGCCTTGCCGGTTGCATCCTTTTGTGCGAAGCAGCAGGCGCAATCGGTGCCATCGCCACGTTTTCTTCCATATCCACGTGGTACGTCCCGTTGGTCAAGCCGGATTTCGCGCCGCCGAATTGGGTCTTCGGACCCGCTTGGACGTTATTGTACTTGCTAATGGGCGTCGCGTTGTACCTCGTCTGGATGCAGGGTTGGCAAAAACCAGCGGTGCGTAACGCCGTCGCCGTATTCGGCGTCCAATTGTTGCTGAACGGGCTGTGGTCTTTCCTGTTTTTCGGCTTGCACAGCCCGTTGTTGGCGTTGCTGGACATCGTGCTGCTTCTGGCGGCCATCGTGTGGACGATGAAGGCGTTTTGGGGCGTGTCCAGGATGGCAGCGTATCTGTTGGTGCCGTATCTCTTGTGGGTCGTCTTTGCCACGGCGCTGAACGTCGCAATCTGGCGGCTGAATCCATAAGGCCGCATCAAACAGGCAAGTACGGCAAGTCCCACAGCACGACGTCGCCGGTTCCGGACAACTCCAGTTTCCCGACGTCGGCCATGCGGACGGCGTCCCCGGTCTTGAGCGCCTCGTCGTTGGCCCGGATTTGGCCGGAGGCTACGAAGAGAAAACCTAGGCGACCATTTCCAAAAGCGTGCGTCTGCGTTTTTTTCTCAAGTTTGGCGATGTAGAACGACGCGTCTTGGTGGAGGCGGATAGGCGCGTTTTGGCTCGGAGTGCCGGAAGCGACCAACAGCAGTTTGTCCGTGCGATCGTCTTCCGCCAGGTCCAGTTGGCCGTATTGGGGCGCATGGCCTCTGCGGTCGGGAACCACCCACATTTGCAACAAATGAAGGGGCGCGTTTCCTAAATTCTTTTCCGAATGCACCACGCCGGTTCCGGCGGACATGTATTGGACGCAGCCGGGTTTGACCACGCCTTTGTGGCTCATGCTGTCCTCATGCGTTAGTTCGCCGGAGAGCACGTACGTGAGGATTTCCATGTCGCGGTGCGGATGCGGCTCAAAGCCGCGTTTGGGCGCGACGACGTCGTCGTTCAGCACGCGCAGCGCGCCCCAGTTGAGGTTTTCCGGGTCGTAGTAATCGGCGAACGAGAAGGAGTGGAACGTCTGCAGCCATCCGTGGGACGCAAAGTAACGCTCGGAGGCGCGTTGGATCCGGAAGACGGGTGCGGGCATGACCATAGGAGGGTGTTCTAAATACTTGTTGCTTGTCATTTCCATCTTAAGGAGGCGAAAAAATCGATGTCGGAAATGACATTGAAGCTCAAGTCGTTGCGCAATTACCACACCCAACCGTTGATAGATTACCGCCGAGGCAATCCACTGACGCACCACCTCCTCAACGTGTTGCTGGATCACGTCTTGAATGGATACGTGCCGCAGCACTTGGACCCCGCGACCCAGAAATGCGGGGGGACGTACCGCATCCTGCTGTTAAGCCAACCGCATGAACCCGAACTGCACAAAACCACCCAGAACCTCCCATCCTTCGTTGCAAACCCTTACCGTCGGTGGGTTCCAAAAGTGGAAGTCGAAGCGCCGGAATTGTTGAACTTGCAAGCCAAAGCGGAGGAAAAGTGGCATGCCGTAGTGGCATCCACGCGGTTGGAACACGAAAGCGACGCCATGAGGAGTCTCATCGGCCTGCACGAGCGGCTGGAAGACAATGGGTGCCTTATGGTGGTGACCCACATGCCGGAAGGCTCCGTACCGGCCACGCTGGAGCGCGACGGAACCAACCTGCGGCTGTCGTTCGAAGCGCTGCAGGATTTCGCGAAAAACCGGCTTTCTCGACGAAATACGGCAGAACGGCTGCGGCAGTTCGACTTCCACCACTATGCCGGCGTCAAAGCGCTATCCGAGTGGCTGGAAGAGTTCAAAACCGACCCGGCGGCCCGTCACATCGTGGCCGACGCATTGCGCCACGGCGCTTTTTCCAACCCAATGGCCGTCGCGCGCGACATCCGCGCCCGGTCCCGGACGCCGTACCAATGGGCGTCGATGTTGGAAGATGCCGGGTTTCACGTGCATCCGCCGGCCGCGTTCGAAGTGGGTTCCGAAGCACACCCCGTATTCTTCGTGGCAGCCTACAAAGGGCGTTGCCCGTCCGAATTGAATGCGACCGGGCAATAAAGCCACTGCTCAAAGGTAGCCCCAAATCAGCAGGCGGTCGCCGTCGTTGCGCCAGCGCTCGCCGATGTCGGTGCGGTAGAACATGTTGGGAATCATGATGTTCTCGACGCGGCCGTAGGCCTGTTTGCGCGCCTCGTCCATGGTGGTGCCCGAACCGGTGACGATGACGGCGTAGCCGGACTGGCCCGCCAAGTGCCAGTCGCCGTCCTTATCCATCTTGACGTCGCCCAAATGCACGCCGTCGCGGCTGGGTTTCCTGAACAGAACGGTCGCGTCTTCGGAATACTTGCGGAACGACTCGGCGTCCTTGAACGGAAACGGCGGAACGGCCACCACGACGCAGATCTGGAAGCCTTTCTTAGTCTTGATTTCCGCCGTCTCGCCACCGGCCAATTTGTACAAGAACTCGCCCCAGGCACCGGTCACGCCTTCCATCTGCAACGAGATGGTGGGGTAGCCGAAACGCGAAGTGAATTCCAACGGATAGACGCCGCGGCTGTTGGCGATGCAGTTGACGTCGATGTAGCCGACGTATCCGGACTTTGCCAGGCGGTCCTTCATCTTGAACAACGTATCCTGGAACAGCTTGTTGGGCGCGGAAAAGAACGCGGCAGTGCCCATTTCGCCGGTGTTGGGCCCGATTTCGCCGGTGTTGGGCCCGATTTCGCCGGGAAACATGCGCTTGTGCTCAAAATTGACGTGGATGGGATGGCAGAAGTCGTAGCCGTTGAAGAAAGCGCCGACGGCCACTTCGACGCCGGAGGCGAACTTCTGGATCTGGAACAGCTTGATCTTCTTGGACCAGGACGCCTTGTAGTGCTCCAGCACCTCGATGAGGTCTTTTCCGTCTTCTTCCTGGCCGATAAAGGACAGCTCTTTTTCGCTCTGGGCCTGGCCCGATGGCTTGATGACATACCGGCCGGGGTTCTTTCGGATGAACTCGATGGCATCGTCGAAATCGGAAAAATTCGTCTTGGGCAGGATGGTCACGCCAGCGGCCTTCAGTTCTTCCTGGCCGAATTCGCGGTCCTCCTCAAGCCGGTCAGCATACTCCGAGCCGCCGATGACGCGTAAGCCTGCCTTGCGAAGCTTGTCTGCCTCTTCGCCGAAACCCGTGTCGTCAAACACGATGACGTCGGCCCAGTCCTTGTGCTCTTTCCAGTCGTCGACTTTATCCACAAAACCGTCGCCGACGTCTTTTTCAGTCGCGGCTTTGACGTAGTACTTGACAGCGTGGCCCTCGTTCGATACGGCCCAAGCCAAGTCGTGAATCAGGGCGATGTCCGAGACGAATAGGAATTTTCGTTTGACGAATCCGTTGGAGTCGGCGGACTTGGAATCCTTCGTATCTTTGGAGTCCCGGGATTCCTTCGCGTCGTTCGATTCTTTGCGTTCCTTGGTTTCGGGCATGTGGACAAGCAAGAGAAAGCGGCGGAAGTAAAAAAACGTTTGGACCAAAACGGCAGTCGCGAGGAAAAAAACGCCCGAGGCATCCGGATATGCGGGCCGAAGAAGATGGAAAACGGACCCGGCGACCGCCATGGCACGTGCCATCCCACCCATGCGTTGCCAAAGACGTTTATATCCACTTCCCGTAACGGGTAATGACAGAACATGAAACGCAAATACTTCGACATGGAAAAGCACGTCGAGCTGGAGCACGGCGGCTCGGCGGCCCGCCTGCGCGAGTTCATCCTCGGCTGGCAGGACGGCCTGGTCAACGTTTTAGGCATCATCTTGGGCGTGGCCGCGGCTACGGCCGACACGCGCATCGTCATCATCGCAGGATTAGCCGCCACCTTCGCCGAAAGCATCTCCATGGCCGCAGTGGCATACACTTCGACCAAAGCCGAGATTGACTATTACCAAAGCCAGTTGGAAAAGGAAAAGGATTGGATCAAAAACCGACCCCAAGACGAGCGGGATGAAGTCTACGAAGTCTATTACCGCAAAGGGTTCCGAGGCTCGCTGCTGGACCAAATCGTGAAGAAAATAACGTCCAACCACAAGGTGTGGTTGGACTTCATGATGAACGAAGAACTGGGATTGGAAAAACCGGCGGCGGACAAGCCCGTGCAGGACGCCATCCTCGTAGGCGCATCGGCCGTCATCGGCTCACTGATCCCGCTGGTGCCGTTCATCTTTTTACCCATCCAACCGGCCATCGCGGCATCCGTCGGAATATCATTGGCCAGCCTTTTTGCCGTGGGCTACGTCAAATCGAAGAAAACAGTGGGAACGCCTTGGCGAGAAGGCGTGGAAATGATGGTCGTCGGCGGATTAGCCGCCGGAGTCGGCTACGCCGTAGGCGCGGTGCTGGGCGTCGCGCTGCCGGGTTGAGGCCTTTTTTAAAGGCCGAACGGTTTTATGGCCGGGCCACAATAAGGAAAGGAGGTTGATGGAGGCATGGCGAACGTCAATTTCAACAAAGGAAAAATCTTCGAGATCATCGACTTGGCCGTCGCGTTCTTGGCCTTGATTTTCGGCATCTTCTGGATGCTGGCGGCGTTGGGCTTCCGGTTCTCCAACGAAATCACCGGCCCGCTGTCCTCCGGAGTGCTGGGCTTCGTCGTCGGATTGGTGTTCCTGATCTACGCGTTGCGGTACTTCCACATCATCCGCTGAATTACGGCGACCCAAAGCGTCCGAGCCCACCCCCCTTCTTCTTTCTTTTCCAAACACGGCAGGCCAACGACGGCGTACGAGCCCACCGCTTTAAAGCCCACAGCCGCCTACCGGTACCATGTCTGACTCATCAAAAAATTCCCAAACGTCGAACGCGGACAAAAGTCCGGGCATCGGCTACTACCTGATTATGGCCATCCTGGCCTTGCTTCTTATCGGAACCCTGACCGCCTGGGTCCTTCTGCAATCCGCGCAAACCGTCGCCCTCAATCCGTCATTTTACAAGCTTGAGTTGGAACGCGCCGGCGTCTACGACTACGCCTACCAGCGCCTTGGCGAAACCCTCAAAGAACAAGGCGGCGCGCAGGCCGAGGCGTTCCTAGGATTATCCGGCATCTCGATGGAAGACGTCGTCACCCGCGCCTGGCTCAAATCCCAAGCCGAGAACCTCATTGACCACGCCTTTGCGTATATCAACGGCAACGCCGCGACAGCCGAGTTGTTCATCGACTTGACGGAGCCGAAAAGCCGTCTCTACGCCGCGGCGCAGGAAAGAATAGGCCAGTTGCCGGAAAACGGCCAAGCACCGGCTACGGCCATGCTGGAGCAATACAAGACGCAGTTTGACGAAAAGATTCCGGACCGCGTCGACTTGGCCGCACAAGCGGGCGGAACACAAGGATTAGACCAGGCTCGTACAGGAGTTCAAACCGCGAAGACTGCCACGTTGAGCATCCTCGTATTCGCGCTAATCCTCGCCGGCATCATGGTCCTCCTGACGCGCAAACGCGTTCACTCCATGGCGCGCTGGCTCGGAGGCGCCATGCTGCTCTCCGGAGGCGCCGTGCTCGTGGCGTTAAGCGTAGGCAAAGCCAAGGCGGTTGAAATGCTCTCGGGATTTGGCCAGACGGGCGAAGGCCAGATCTTGGTGAAAATCGTGACGGACGGCGCGCAGGCGGTCAACGACGCGGCGTTCCCCTTCGCCGCGGTCCTCATCGTGCTGGGAGTCATCGGTATCGCGGCTTCGTTCCTCTTGCCCAAAGCACAAACGCAGCCGGCGGCGGCCAAAGCCAAGACGCTGGAAAAGGCGAAGGACGAAAAGAAGGCAGCGCGTGAATAGAACGAACGACGAACGGGAGAAGAAATCGGACTTCAAGGGGAGCCAAAATATCGGGGAATGAAACGGCCGGAATCCGTGATGCCTCGCAAGTACGACGCTTCCGCCATCAAGGCATTCAGGCGACCTTGGAGCAACTGGGCACGATCCGGAGGCAGACGCTGGACATTGGCAGTCATGGCGGCTATTTCGCGATTCAGGTCGCCTAAACCCTTGCGTGCTTCGGACAAGATGTCTTCCGGCGGAATGGAAGAGTAGTTCAGCTCCTTTCCGTTCCAGAACTTCCTGGAAGCCCACGCATAATACAGCTCTTCCGCGTGGCTGGACGGCGTACCCTGGACTTTGAGGGAGCGGACCACGTCGCGTTTGAGGTCGAATTCGCCGTCCTCCAGCTGTTGGTCGGAAAGAGGCTTCGACTTTTGGGCAATGGCATCGACGCGTTGGACGTCGTCGGGTTTGACATGCCGGTTCGGGACGAAACCGGCGACCACCACGTCCATCGGCTGCACGGAGAACCGTCGTGCGACGGCGTCAAAAAAACTCGGGTTGGCCTGATAATGAAGCGCGGTCTGTCGGAACACGCGTCCGATGGGCCCGGAAACAAGATCGTTCTCCGAAGTTACCAACGCATTCGCCAGTTGGCGGATTTGTTTAGCCCGCTGACGGGCGTTTTCCGGTTCTGGAAGACCTTCAAGGCCGGAAAGCGTCCGATGACGCTCCAGGAGCATGGCGGCATGCGCGTTAAAGAGGGGGTTCCCGTGATCCGCCTCTTTCAACAGATGGGGCTTGCTCAGCGCGACGGCTTGATTGCAGAAGGCTTCCCGTTGCCGGTGGTTGGGTAAAGTATAGACGTAATGGGCTATTTCATGGGGGAGGAAGTGGTCTCGGAGGACGGGTTGGGCGTAATAGGCAAGCGGGACGGCGATTTCGTGACCCAAAGTTCCGGCCAGATGCTTGCCATCCGGTGCATCCGGCTTCAAGGAAAAATATACGAGATCCAGTGGAGTGTGGAATACGCGGGAATCGAACGCCCGCCCTACGTGTGCTTTTTCCCGTGACAGTACGTCGGACACGTCTTGGAGCTGTAGGCCAGCCATCGGAGCTTTGTCCGAAGGATAGGCAATGATGTTTCGCTGTCGTGAGTCTACAAACAACTGCATCTGTCGGTCCCACTGCCGGACAATGCGAGCGGGGTCGCGGTTCGCGTCTTCAAGCTGGCGGGCGAAACGGGATTCGGACCCGGAGTGCAGCAAAGTCGCGCCCAAACCCAAAAGTAGGGCGGCTGGAATCAGCGATTTTCTGACCCAGGATTTCCGATGCCAAGGCACCGAAACAGCAATCGTTTTCCGGGAAGAAGGACGTCGCTTGGAAGCCATCCCAATCAATCCTTGATGGCTTCCCAGAGGATTTCTTCTTTCGAGTTGATGGTGAGGCCACGGTCGTCGATGACTACGGGGTGGACCAGCTTGTCGTGGTTGGTGCCGCGCATCTTGCGGATGAACATCGAACGGTGGGGGGGAACGTACATCAGTTGGACTACGCCGTCCACCAAGAATTCTTCCACGCCGAAGCGCGACACCTGGTTCTTGCCGCCGGTGGTCTCGCACGTCAGGATGGTGGTGCAGTCGATTTTGCGCAGTTCCTCGACGAGCACGTAGATGGCGTAGCGGATCTTGGCCACGTCGTCCATCCAGAATGAAAACGCGGTAATCGAGTCGATGACCATGCGCTTGGCGCCCATGGATTTGGCCTTGTCCACGATGCGGGCGGCCTGCGCGGACATGTCGTTCTTCAGGTCCAGGCTGGGTTCGAACTTGTAAATCTTGAGCTTGTTCTCCTTTTCCAACGGCAGCAAGTCCCACTTGAAGCGCTGCATGTTCCACCACAAATTGTGGGGGCCTTCTTCCATGGTGATGTAGACGCCGGGCTCTCCAAGTTCCTTGGCGCCGTAGTAGAGGTATTCCAAGCAGAAGATGGATTTGCCGCAACCGGAGCCTCCGGAGACGAGGATGGACGAGCTTTCCGGAAAGCCGCCTTCAATCAAGTCGTCCAAGCCCGGAACTCCAGTGGGGATGCGTTTCATGAAAAACCGCAACCAGCACGCAAGCCGCAAATAAAGGGATTTGGTTAACCGGGTTTACTGAAAGGCACGAACGGATTCACATTAAAATTGGCGGGAAGTTCAAGGTAAACATGAAGTCCGAAAATAGATAAAAAAAGTGGGGGCGAAAGGGCGTTAGAGTCCTTGGGGTTTTCGGCCGAAGACGAAATACGCCCCAACACCCAACAAGACTAACACGCCTAACGCCGGCAGCGTCCAGTCGAATCCGCCCGGAGTCGGCGCAACGGATGCAGAAGCCGTGGCTTTCAGCGTCGGCGTGCCTTTCGCCGCCTGTGCCGCACGCGCCACCACACGAGGCGTCGAAATACCCTCACTCACCTGCTCCCGCGTCAATTCACCCGGAACACTGACTTCCGCCTGCACGGATTCACCCGGCTCCACATTATCAAACAACCAAGTCACAACCGCCGAACCACACTCAATCCTAAACGGCCGCGGCGAAAAGACTACCCCAACAGCCTCGTAAGCCGCCGGGTCAGATCCCAAACACTCAATATCACGAAACTCACGAGTGACTTGAAGATCCTTAAGAGAAAACGTACCCACATTCGTCGTCTCCACCAACACATTCGTCCTCGAAAAACTACCACCCGACGGCTCCAACACCCTAGAGACCGAATAAGACGTGGTGACAACCACACCCTCACCCGTCTGAGCACCAGACTCCAACACCACCAACTCAGTAGTCTTAGTCACTTCCTCCACCGGAACCACGACTACATCCTCCGGCTCCACCGTTGCCTCAACCGGGACAACGGACGGCTCAACCGACGGCTGAACCGACACAACCGGAACCACCGACGCAACCGGCGTCACAGACGGCACAACCGGCACCGGCGTCAC
>JACPGT010000009.1 GCA_016188965.1 Microcaldota archaeon
ACGGCCAAAATTGGAAGGCATTGGCGTATCACGTTAGCCTGCTGGACCCCGGCAGGCGCCAAACGAAATAGCCCAAATCGTGAATCACATCGAAACGCATTACGACGAACAAGACCAACGATGGGACATCGACTCAGCTGTCTGGCACAAGATCTTCCACAAGCTTGCCAGCGGAAGCACCCGATATGAAACCCCAGAAACGCTGGACGACGCCACCGTAGCCATACAACGCGCCTTGGCATTCCGGGGTCCCTGCGTGCTGGAATTAATCCCGCCCGTTCTGCATGCGTTTCGGCAAAGCACGTCGTACAGCGACAAAAGGCAAGTCAACCGGAAAATCGCGCTGAAAATCACGGCCATAGCCTCACGCCTCCAACGCCACCCCAAAGCGGACGAACCGACAAAGAAAGCGGCGCAAAAACTACGCGCCCACGTCCTTACCGAAATCAAGAAAGGATACCGCGAATTCGGCGGATGACGCTCAACCGCCAATGAAGCACCCCCCCCTCCCGACGCTTTTAACCACCAAAGGTCAAGTTTTTTCATCATTGCCGAGGTGGCAGAGTGAGTTCTTGCGGCAAACCCCGAGGGACGCGTCCCCCTGGAAATTGCTCTTCCTCGCCCCCTCCCGACGCTTTTAACCACCAACCGCCAAAAGTTTTCCATCACTGCCGGGGTGGCAGAGTGGTTATTGCGCTGGTCTTGAAGGTCGCCCCGGGGAAACCAAGGTTTCCCCTGGCGCGCCCTGCGCCTCGCCCCTTCCTTGCGAACGAGCGAAAAACAAAACGCAGGCGCACGAAAACCCAAAAAAAAGACGACTAAGCCAACCAGTGCCCTCACGGGCTCAGGAGTTCGAATCTCCTCCCCGGCGTTTTTTCTTCCAAAGGCAAATCAGTGGTTCTTGAACAGCATGGTCACTTCAATATCATTGGCGGGACACGTTCCTGAACCGCCGTGGGCGTCCTTGAAGCCGTCAAACTGGCCGTTCACCCTGACGCAGATTGTGTGTTCGTGGCACCCGCCGCACCGGCAGGTCCGGCAGCGCCCGTGGAGCCCGTCGCGCCAACAGAACCGGTTTCACCCGTTTGACCCGTTGCACCAGCGGCCCCGGTCGAACCCGTGGCACCCGCAGTCCCATTTGCGCCTGCCGCACCGGCATCCCCCGTTAACCCAGTAGCGCCAGCCGCTCCCGTTGAACCCGTTGCGCCAATCGAACCGTTTTGCCCCGTGGCGCCAGTTGACCCAATTGCCCCCATGGCACCCGCCGTTCCGTTCTGCCCGGCTACTCCGGTTGCACCGGTTTGTCCAGCCGCGCCTTCAGCCCCGGTCGAACCCGTGGCACCCGCCGTCCCATTTGCGCCTGCCGCGCCAGTGGAGCCGGCGGACCCCGTTTGTCCCGTGGCTCCGGTGGTGCCATTTTGACCCTCTGCTCCGGTTGAACCAGTTGCACCCATTGCTCCCGTGGTCCCAGCCTGTCCGGTCGCGCCCGCTGCACCCGTAGAGCCGGCGGATCCGGTTTGTCCGGTCGCGCCGGTGCCTCCGGACGCGCCGGCTTGTCCTGCAACGCCGGTCTGACCGGTGGCTCCGGTTTGCCCAACGGTCCCGTTTGCGCCGATATCCCCGCCAGAGCCGGTAACTCCGGCAGAGCCTACCTCGCCTTTGGGTCCTTGGATGCCGGTGGGTCCTGCATCGCCCAATGGACCCCCCGGGCCCGATTGGGTTATCAGATAAATCGCCAGCAAGGAAAAAAGCAGCGCAGAAACTGAGAGCAGCAGCGTGCCGGTGGCGACGGAAGAGTAGCCGTCTTTCGTGGTTCGGATGTGCGTCTTGGTCTTTTTCATGATACGCGACCCGATGCGTTTCGTAGCGTTCACGGAAAACCGCGTCAAATTCTTTGCTGCAAGCACATCCTGAAAGACAATGGCGCTCATATGGGTTCGCATGGCCCATTGCGGCGTGCCATTGACTTGCCGTTGATGAGCTTATAGGCTCAACGCCAATAGTAGGAGTATGGCCAAGCCGTCGATTGCAGCATCGAAAAAGCCGCTCGCCAAATGTGGATGGAAAGCGGACAGGATTGGAAAAAAGGGCTGAAAGAACGCAAGGACGAGTTCCGGCGAAAGGCGAATGAAGCCGCCTTGGTCACGGAACGCAATGCGGCCTAAGGGCCACGCACTCGCACGCAAAGCGACTGAATTTGCCCGACGGACGAAGGGCTTGACGCGATTTATTAATCCGCCCGCCGATATATTGTACGTACAATAGTCGGAAGGGAAGAGCAAATGGCGAAACGAAAGCAGGAAAAAACCGGACCTGGAAAATCCGATTACGCCATCGAAGTCTCCGGTTTGTCCAAGACATTCGGCACCGGAGAAAAAGCCGTGAAAGCCGTGGACGGCGTGTCGTTCACCGTGCGAAAAGGAGAGGTTTTCGCGTTCCTGGGACCCAACGGCGCCGGAAAAAGCACCACCATCAAGATGCTCACCACGTTGCTGCAACCCACGGCCGGGCAGATGCGGGTTGGCGGTTTGGACGCGTTCCTGCAGCAGGATGAGGTGCGCAAGCGCTTCGGCATCGTTTTTCAGGACCCGTCGGTGGACGACGAGCTGACGGCGTACGAGAACATGGAATTCCATGGAACGCTATACGGCGTGCAAAGGGCCGATCTGTCCGGACGCATCCAAGAGATGCTGGGTTTCGTGGGCCTATGGGATCGGCGGGATGATTTGTTGAAAACGTTCTCCGGCGGCATGCGTCGGCGCCTGGAAATCGCCCGAGGCTTGTTGCACCACCCGGAAATCCTGTTCCTGGACGAGCCCACTCTGGGACTGGATCCGCAGACGCGCAACCACATCTGGCAGTACATCCAAAAGATGAACCGCGAAGAAGGCACGACCATCTTCCTCACCACCCATTACATGGAGGAAGCCGAGAAGATGGCGGACCGCATCGCCGTCATCGATTATGGCAAGATCGTGGCCGAAGGCACGCTTTTTGAGTTGAAGAAAAAGACGAAGTCTAAGTCTTTGGAAGGCGCGTTCATCGCGCTGACGGGGCACGCCATCCGCGCCGAAGGGGCCGAACCCGGACGCGTGATGCGAATGTGGCACGGGAGACGATAAGCATGAACGCCGTCTACATGCTGTGGCTGCGGCAGATCAAGAAGTACGCCCGCTCCAAATCGCGCATCGTCGGCGCGTTGGGCCAGCCGTTGTTGTTCATGGTGGCGTTGGGCTTTGGCTTCGGACCCATCTACGCGCAGGCCGGCGGCGGCGATTACATCCAGTTTTTGGCGCCTGGCATCATCGCTATGAGCATCCTGTTCACGTCGATATTCTCCGGCATCGAAGTCATCTGGGATCGGCAGTTCGGTTTTCTCAAGGAGACGCTGGTTGCGCCTGTGTCGCGCTACGAGATCATGCTCGGCAGGACGTTGGGCGGCGCCACCGCAGGCCTCCTGCAAGGCATTATCGTCTTTTTCGTGGCGCTGGCCATGGGCCTCCGCCCGGATTGGGACCTGGTACCGGCGGCCTTGCTGGTTGCGGCGCTCATCGCCGTATTCTTCACGGCGCTGGGTACCGCCATCGCCTCGAAGATGGACGACATGCAAGGATTTCAATTGATCATGAACTTCGTCGTCATGCCCATATTCTTCCTCTCCGGCGCGTTGTTTCCACTGGAAGGCCTGCCGTCGGGCATCCGGGAAGCCACGTCCATCAACCCGTTGTCATACGGCGTGGATGGGCTACGGGCGGCGTTGACCGGAGTGGCACATTTCGGCCTTGCCACCGACTTGACGGTGCTGCTTGGGTTGACGGCCGCAAGCGTAGCGTTGGGCGCGTATTTGTTCTCGAAAATCCAGGCGTGAAAAAAAAAGAAAAGGAGCCGGAAAAAAGGCCGACTTTCAAGAAGCGCATCAAACCCCGTGGCGTCCGTAATGGGTCCGCGTGATGGTTCGGTCGCCGTAGATGTCGAAGAAGGCCAACAGCGCCAGCAGCACCACTCCGGCCAATCCGAACAGCACCACGACCAAGACGGTCAGCAGGTTGATGGGCACGTGCAGGCCCAGGATGTGCAGGAGCGCCAAAACCAATACGCCCAATAGGGAGTTGATCAGGAGGCTGACGAGCAAACCGGCGGACGCGATGGTGCTTCCGCCCAGAGCCATGAGCACCAGGATTGCCAATACGGCTACGACCAAGAGTCCCGCACTTGCCATAGGATCACCTCGATTTTCCAGGGAATGATTGTGGAGAAAGAACCAATTAACGCGTGCCGTTTTCGACAATCGTGGAAGTTTTTGTTGCGCCAAGTGACCCCCTCCGGGGCGTTTAAGATTACCGGCTGCGTGAACGTTTCCATGTCGAAATTGGAATTGGTCAGGATCGATTCGCGCGGCCGCATCGTGTTGCCGCAGCACTTTCGCGAACTGTTGGGACTCCACGAGGATGATTCTGCCTACGTCACGCTGGACGAGCAGAACCACCGCATCTGGATCAGCCCGGCGGCGGAAAAAAACCTCGTGAACGTCGAAATCATGCTCGAAGATGAGCCGGGAAGCCTGGCGCAAGCCGCAACGGTGCTGGCGCGCTTGAAGGTCGACCTGGTCTCAACGGAATCGCACTCGACCCTGCGGGGCAAGCAAGCCGCTTGGCGCATCATCGCCAAGGATTCCCGCAGCCCAAGCCAGCTGAAGGCGGAGCTGGAAAAGCACGGCGTGAAGGTCAAGTCGGCCCGCCGCTTCTGATACGCGCAAACCGCAAGCCATAAATAGTTCGGCCCCCACAATGGGAAAAAAGTGGGAAATGGATGCGGCAGCCGCCGGTCCGAAACCAAGTGAGATGGATGAGAGAGGATTTGCTTCACCAAGAGTCGCATCCAGCGTATCGCCTATCCTGGAAAGGGCCGGCTGTCCGCCGAGTCGGCGGAAATGCTGCGGCAAATCGACGTGCCGCTGGCCGCCGGCCGGCAGCTGTACTGTTCGCGGGGACGTTTTGAGTCCGTCGCGTTGCGCCCCAAGGACATTCCGCGGCTTGTGGAACAAGGCACGCTTGATTTCGGCATCACCGGCTTGGACTTGGTCCTGGAAAGCGGAGCAGACGTGGTCGAATGCGCTCGGCTGCCGTTCGGCTTCTGCAAATTGGTTTTGGCCGCACCGTCCGGCACGAACCTGAACGAATTGTCCGGCGCGCGCATCGCCACGTCGTTTCCGAACCTGACCCGCCGGTTCCTCAAGAACGAAGGCATCGACGCCGAAGTCATCGAGCTTTCCGGTTCAGTGGAAGCCGCCGTACGCCTCGGCGTGGCAGACGCGATCGTGGATTTGGTGCAGACGGGCACCACCTTGCGCCAGAACGGCCTGGAGCCGCAGCGCATACTGCTCTCGTCGTGCGCGGTATTAATTGGCAACCGCCAGTCGCCGGTTCCGAGTTGGTTGTATGCGTGAAGTGAAAACAACCGAAACGAGCACAGCCAAGGGGGAAATCCGGACGGACGCAAGCTATCCGGAGGAAATCTGGAAAACGGCGGAGAAAATCATCCAGACGGTGCGGAAAGATGGCGATCAAGCACTGCTTCGCTTTTCCAAAGAATTCGACAAGCAGGATTTGGCTGCCACCGAATTGGGGATTCCGCTGACGGATTGCCAAAAAGCGTTGCTCGCCATCCCGTCGGAAGTACGTGAAGCACTGGAATTAAGCGCCGAGCGGATCCGGGAATTCAACGAAAAGATCCGGCCGAAGGATGTTTCCTGGACGGATGCTTTCGCGGAATTTTCCTGGCGGTGGACGCCCGTGGAGTCGGTGGGCATCTACGTGCCGGGCGGGACGGCGGCATACCCGTCATCGGTGCTGATGGCCGCGATTCCGGCAAAGCAGGCCGGCAGCCGCGTGACCATCTGCACGCCCCCTAGGCCCGCGACCGTTACGCTGGCGGCGTGCGCCGTGGCCGACGTGGATGCCGTATTCCAGGTGGGCGGCGCGCAGGCCATTGCGGCCATGACATACGGCACCGAAACAATCCAAAAAGTCGACAGGATCATCGGTCCCGGCGGTGTCTTCGTCGATGCCGCTAAGCGGTTGTGCGCTAAAGACGTGGCCATCGATTTCCCGGCAGGGCCGACCGAACTGGTCGCCGTGGCAGGCCCGGATGCCGACGCGAGCCAAGTGGCGGCGGATTTGGTAGCGCAGGCCGAGCACGACGTGCGGGCCAAAGTCAGGTTGTTGGCCTTGGACGAAAAGACGGCAGAGGCCGTGAAAAAGGCCGTGCAGGAAAAAGTGAAAAAGACGGCACGCGCGGCCATCGTGGCGCAAAGCATCCGCAACGCCGTATTCCAAGTCGTCTCTCGAGAGGCCGCGGTCGAAGCGTTGAACAAAGGCGCGTTCGAGCACGTCGCGCTGTACGGAAAGGCCGCGGGAATTTCCGGAAGAATACGCAACTGCGGGGCCGTGTACGTGGACACGCCGCCGGCGTTGGGCGATTACGCGTTGGGCTCGAACCACGTATTGCCCACCGGAGGATTTGCCAGAAGCGCGGGCATGCTGTCGATTCTTGATTTTCTCAAAGCCGTCGTGACCATCCGGCGCACGCAAAAAGGTCTGGAAAAAGCGGCGATGGCGATTGCGAAAAGCGAAGGGCTTTTCGCGCACGCGGATTCGCTGGAGTGAAGGAAGATGAAACAAACAACAACGAACCTCGAGCCGTACGCATGGGAGGCGTCCAGCCGCCAGATTGCACGCGAACAAGGGTTGGATGAACGGCAAATCGTCCGTTTCGACATGAACACTTCCCCGTATTTGTCGGACGCGGTGAGGGAGCGGATTGGCACGTTGGAAACAATCCCGGCGAACGAGTACCCGAGTCCGGATTACGGCGAACTCCTGGAATCGGTGGGACAGTATTGCAGAGTGGACCCGTCGCAAGTGGTCCTGGGTGCGGGGGCCGACGAAGTGATTGACACCGTGGCCAAGAATTTCCTGCAAAACGGCGGAAAAAGCGTGATTTCAACGCCGACGTACTCCATGTTCCGCGTGTCGTCGCAGACGTACGGCGCGAAAGTGGTGGAAGTGCCGCGCGCAGACGGTTTCGCGTTGGATACGGATGCATTGGCCGACGCCTCGAAAGACGCGGCGCTGGCGTGGGTCTGCAACCCGAATTCGCCGACGGGCAATGCCGAACCGGTGGAAAAAATCCGTGAATTGCTGGAAAAGACGGAATGCACCGTCATCTTGGACGAGGCGTACGGCGAATTCGGGGGGCAAAGCGCGTTGCCGTTGGTTGACCGGTTTGAGAAGCTCATCGTGGTGCGCACCCTATCCAAGGCGTTCGGACTGGCCGGCGCCCGCGTGGGCTACGCCGTGACCAATCAAGAAACGGCCGAGCGCTTGAACCGCGTCCGGTTGCCCAACAGCCTTTCGTCATATTCCGCCGAACTGGCCCGAACCGCGTTGAGCCCGGCGGGGGTTGCACAAATGAAGGCCGACGTGGCCCGGATTGCGGCCGAAAGAGGACGCGTCCAAAAGGGATTGGGGAAAAAATTCAAGACGTACCCGTCTGTGGCCAACTTCCTGCTCGTCGATTTGGGCGATTCAGCCGAAGAAACAGTCAAAGCATTGCTCGAAAAGGGTTTGGTGGTGCGGAATTTGTCGGAAAAACCGCAGACACGCGGCTGCATCCGCATCACCGTCCGAAGCCGTCAAGAAAACGACCGGTTGTTGGAGGCGCTGATATGAGAAAAGCGGACATCGCGCGCAAGACGACAGAGACGGACGTCCGCCTCACGCTGGATTTGGATGGCACCGGAAAGTATGCCAACCGCACGGGCGTCGCGTTTTTCGACCACATGCTGGACTTGTTCGTCAAACACGGCTCGTTCGACTTGGACACCGGGGTAAAAGGGGATTTGGACGTCGAAGCGCACCACACGGTGGAAGACGTCGGCATCGCACTAGGCCAGGCGTTCCGCCAGGCATTGGGCGGCAAGCTCGGCATCCGGCGCTACGGCTCGGCCTTGATTCCCATGGACGAAGCGTTGGCGTTGTGCGCCGTCGACTTCGGCGGCCGCGCCTACTGCGTCGTGGACGTACCCCTGCAGCGCGACCAAATCGGCGGTTTTCCGACCGAGTTGTTGGTGGATTTCTTCGAAGCGTTCGCCCGCGAAGCGCAGGCCAACGTGCACGTCAAGTTGCTGTACGGACGAAACGACCACCACAAGATCGAAGCGGCATTCAAAGCATTCGCCCGCGCGTGCAGGCTTGCCGCTGAATTGGACCCGCGTGCAAAAGACGCGTTGCCTTCGACGAAGGGATTGTTATGAAGCCGAGGATCCGCGTTTTGGATGCCGGTTACGGCAATGTGTTCAGCGTGCGCCAAGCTTTGCTCAAGGCGGGCGCGCGCATCGTGGAGGAAGGAGAGGACGGCGTCGTGCTGCCGGGGGTGGGCGCGTTTGACACCGCGGCGGGCAAACTCGCGCAAGCTAAAGAGGCTTTGGAAGACAAAAAGCCGTTCTTGGGCATCTGCTTAGGCATGCAGTTGCTCTTCCAGCGAAGCAAGGAAGGACAAGCAAACGGATTGGGCGTGTTGAAAGGAACGGTCCGAAAGATGAAGAACAAGACGCTGCCGCACATGGGCTGGAACACGGTGGAATTCGAGGATTCGCGGCTGGCCGAAGGAATCGAAAAGCCATGGTTCTACTTCGTGCACAGCTTTGCCTGCCCACAGAGCCGCTTCGTCAATGGATGGACGGAGTACGGCCAACGGTTCGCATCAGTGGTGGAGAAGGAAAACGTGTTCGGCGTGCAGTTCCACCCGGAAAAAAGCGGCCAAAGCGGGGCAACGCTGTTGGAGAATTTCGTGGAGGTCGTGCGGCAATGGAAGTGATTCCGGCCATCGACTTGTTCGCCGGCCGCATCGTCCGGCTGCACAAAGGCCGCCTGGAGCGCAAGACGGAATATCGGGGCCGGCCGTGGCAAACGGCTGCGTCGTTCGAGGAAAAAGGCGCCCGCTGGATCCACGTGGTGGACCTCAACGCGGCGTTTTCAGGCAAACCGGAAAACCTTGACACGTTCAGAGCCATCCGAAAAGCCACCACATGCCGGCTGCAGGTCGGTGGCGGCATCCGAAGCGGGGACTCGGCCCAAGCGTGGATAGATGCCGGAGCGGACCGCATCGTGCTATCCACATTATTATCCGAAGACTTCGCAACCGCAGCGGCCATTGCTGAACAGTTCAAGGGCCGCGTATTGGCCTCGCTTGACTTGCGGGACGGCCGCTTCTGCATCCGCGGATGGAAGAAAACCGCACCTATGCCCTCGCTTGACGCAGTCCGCGATGCCGGGTTTGCAGGCGTCGTGTTCACCGACGTGGCGGCCGATGGCACGCTTTGCGGACAGAACGGAGGCATGTTGGACGGAATGCGGATACCCATGCCGTTTTTCGTCGCCGGCGGCGTCAACGGAACGGACGACGTCCGCGCGCTCAAGGCAAAAGGCGCGGCCGGCGTCATCGTAGGCAAGAGCATCTACGAATCGGCGTTCCCACTGGTGGAAGCGTTGGAGGCGGCGCGATGCTAGCCAAACGCATCATCGCCTGCCTGGACGTACGCAGCGGCCGCGTAGTCAAAGGCGTGCGCTTTGGAAACCTGAAGAATGCGGGAAGCCCGGCGGCGCGTGCCGCGGCGTACGAAGCACAGGGCGCGGATGAAATCGTAGTGCTGGACGTGAGCGCCACGCGTCAGAAGCGGCTGGCGTTCGCGGCAACCGTGCGGCAAGTCGCGTCCGCCTTAAGCATCCCGCTGACGGTGGGCGGAGGCATCCGCTCGCTTCAAGACGCGGAAAAACTGTTCCGAAGCGGCGCGGACAAAGTCAGCCTCAATACGGCGGCCGTGCAAGACCCCGCGTTGGTGCGACAATTGGCCCGCGAATTCGGCTCGCAAAGCGTGGTGGTGGCCATTGATTCTAAACAACAAGGGCGCGGTTGGAACGTATTCACGCACGCCGGAACGTCCGACAGCGGCCTGGGGGCCGTGGCGTGGGCCAAGCAAGCCGAAGGATTCGGCACAGGGGAGTTGCTGGTCACGAGCATGGACCGAGATGGCACGCGGCAAGGCTTCGATATGGCCTTGTTGCAAGCCGTCAAGAAAGCCGTACGGGTGCCGGTCGTGGCCTCGGGCGGCGCCGGCAAACCGGATGACTTCCGGCAGGCATTGCAAGTGGCGGATGCGGCGTTGGCCGCGGGCGTCCTGCACTCCGGAAAGCTGACCGTGGGACAAATCAAGACGTATCTGAAAAACAAGGGGTCGTTCGTGCGGGTATGAAACAAAAATCAGAAATCGGGGCAAAGTTGGTGCCGGTCGTAGTGCAGGATGCTTGCAGCAAAAACGTGCTCATGCTGGCCTACGTCAATGCAGAAGCGTTGAAAAAGACAAAAAAGACGAAAAAAGCCTGGTTCTATAGCCGCTCCCGCGGACGGCTTTGGAAAAAAGGCGAAACCAGCGGCAACGACATGTTGGTGAAAAGCATCCGGTGGGACTGCGACCGTGACGCGTTGTTGTACCAAGTGGAACCTGCGGGGCCTGCGTGCCACACCGGAGGCCAGACGTGCTTCGGGCCCCGCGCATTCGGATTGGAACAATTGGCAAAAGACCTTGCCGCCAAAAAAGGCGTGCCTGATTCCTATACCGCCCGGTTGCTGGCGTCGCCGTGGCTTTTGGCGGAGAAGCTGTGCGAGGAAGGCGCGGAGTTGGCCGAAAGCCGGACGCGCAAGCAAGTGGTGTGGGAGGCGGCCGACGTCTTGTACTTCACGCTGGCCAAGCTTGCCGAATCCGGCGTGCCGCTGAAAGACGTCATCGCGGAGATGGAAAAACGCCACCGGAGAAAAGAAGCGGTGGCGTCGGAGTGATGGAGAGGAGCTACAGGTGCGTCCGGACGAAGTTCCAGCTATACCGTCCGTTGAACGCCAGCGCAGCGTCCAGCAGTCTGCCGAAATGGACGGCGGATGACGGCCCATCATTCTCCTTCGACGTCATCCTCGTCCTCATCCTCCGCGTATTCATCCAAATCGACGTCCTCGTCGTCCTCGCCCGGCGACTCGAAGTCCCACGCCTGCTCCGCAAAAGCGCCTTCGGGCCAAACCAATGACGCGGCATCCGCCGGCCCCTGGACGAAAACTACTTGCCGCCAAAGCGAGTCATCGAATAACGCCAGCCGCAAATCGGCACCGCCTGGAAATCCCATCCCACCAGCCACCTCGGTTCACGTTGCCCCCGGAGGCAAAAAGCCCAGATGGGTTGCGGAGTTAGAAATTTTTATTAAAACCTGAAGCTGGACTTGCCGACCCGGTACACCGTTTCGCGGCAGACTTGACGATAAATACAAAAACAACAAGTAAGTTAAGAAAATAACGAGGTTAGAGTTCCGTGTACTTCTTGTTGTTCCCGAAGGCCTTCTCGACGGGGTATTTGGACTCGTTCTTGCGGAGTTTGGATTCAATAGCGTCGCTCAAATCGACATTCATCTGGTCGGCGGCGCTGATGCAGTAGACGACGATGTCGGCCAGCTCGTCTTGGACTTCCTCGCGCTTGCGGGCGTCCTTCAGAAGGGACTCCACTTCATCCGGTGTCTTCCATTGGAATAATTCCAGCAATTCGTTGGCCTCGATCGAGATGCTAGCCGCCAGGTCTTTAGGGTTGTGGAATTGCTTCCAGCCTCGCGCGTCGCGAAAAAGCGCCACGCGGGCCTTGAGCTGCTCGACGGTGGTTCGGGAGTCCATAGGGAAAAGGTCTACAGGATTGATAGTCAAGCCCGGAATTAATAAGCCACGTCAGGGATGCGGATTTTTCCTCGGTTTGTTTTTCTTCCGGGACTTGACGGGCTTGCCTTCGACTTGGTTTTCACGCACACCGGAATCGGCGGCAGGCAACGGGTTGCTCTGCTCGTCGCCGGCGTGCCGGTGCGTGAAATGGTAGTGGACGGCCAAAAGCACGACGCCGAGGAAGACGGCGAATCCCACGATGGAAAAATTGGTAGCGTCGGCGCTGGAAATGGGCGGAATCCAAGGCGGCTGGGCGGAAGCGGAGCGGGGAACGGATTGGACGGGCACGCCGGATTGGCCCTGTTCGTTGTCCGCCGGAGGCAGGACCAATTCGAAGGAGTAGGAGGATTGGAGGATTCCCGCATTCTTGGTGCCGACGCCGCTAATCGTCAGCACGACGGGGTACGTGCCGCGTGCGTCGGCCGGCACGTGCCACTGGATGTCGAACGTCGTGTTGCTGATGGGCCCGACCACGACCGGCGCATCCAGAGTGTACCAGTCCTGCGGAATACCGGAAAGCGTGAGGTTGACGTAGCGCAGAAAGCCGGTATAGAAAGACGAGATGGTGACGCGCGTCGTAGAGGGCCGGCCGGGCGTTACCGAGTCGAACTGTGCCGGGAGGCCGAAAATCGGAAAAAGTTCGTTCGACCGGGATGAAGCGCCGCCACCTCCACCGGTTGCGACTCCGGGTGTTCCTGCACTCGTGGAGCCTCCCGGACTCACGGAGCCCGGGTTACCGGTGGTTCCCGAAGGATTGTTGCTTCCGGCAGGAGCCGAGCCAGAGCCGGCAACCGATGCGGTCTTGATTTCCGTCAGAGTGACGGGGTCGGCCACGGCACGGAATTCGACGGTGATGGCACAGGAACTGCCCGAAGATGAGGACTGCGTGACTTTCCACGAAGTGGACTGTATCGAGTCGGAAACGATGCCGAAACGTTGGGACGCCGCCTGGCCGGAGGACAGCGTGCACCCGCTTAAAGCGATTTCAGCCGTCAAATTGGCCGAACCGGCCAGGTTCAACGAAACGGAGACGTCGAACTCGCTGGAAAGGCTGGCGGTCGAAGACGAAGTGGAAACCGACGTGGTCTTGATGGACAAGGCGTTGAGGGTCGCGTCGGCAAGCTTGGCCGCGTTGCCCGAACCGCCGTTGATCAGCAGGTCGCTGAATTTCTTTCCAGAACCTGGAGCGGAGGCCACGATGCCGGAAAAAGTGACGCTTAAAGTCGACCCTCTGGGCACGGAGTTGCCCGAAAAGGCGCCGGCGTAGGAAGTGGACGCCGTCCAACCGTTCAAGGAAGACAGCGTGACGGACGAAAGCGTCGCGTCGGTCTGGAGGTCGTCGTTGAGGATGACGGCGACGCAGTTGAACGGAACTCCGAGCTGCACGTTGGGCAGACCGCCGTTGCAGGAGAAATCCTGGACGGACAGCACGGCCGACGTCCAGGTCGAAAAAACCAACAGGGCCAGCAAGGCGAAGGGTAATGACTTGAAAAAAGTCCGCATCAGGAAGTCACCCAGAAGTACATCGACTTGATGGTCCCGGTCTGCGAGGCGTTCGTGCTGTGGACGAGGCTGACGCGGAGGTAGTTGGAGCCGGTGGGCCAGCCGCCGATAGGCGGCGTGACGTTCAGCGTGGCGCCGTACGTGGGGATGGTGAGGCTGCTCTGGCCGACCAGGCCGAAGCTGGACAGGTCGGAATACGTGCGCGAATTCTCGCGCCACTCGTTGCCGGCGTAGTGCTCAACGCGGGTGGCGTTGGCCGTAATCGCCACGCCGTTGATGTTTTGGATGCCATAGACCCGGTAGCCCACATTGCTTTGCACGCCGAAAGAATACTGGTACGATCCCGTGGCCGGATCGACGGGGTAGTGATACGCGTTGATGGCGGCGCGAGCGTACAAATAGGGCGACGACGCGGGCCGGACTATCTGGTTTTCACCGGCGAACTGAATATCCAGGTAGTTGTATCCTTCGGGCCAGGTGCCTTGCGGGGGTGCCACCACGACCGTGACCGGCCGGGCGTAGGCCGAGCCGTTGCCGTAATACGCCGTCGAGTTGACCAGGCATCCGCCGCTGGTGTTCCACGAATAGCAGTTGCCCACGATGAAGAATGCCGACTGGTACGCAGATGAGGCATAATCGTAGTACTGGATACGGGAAAGGTTGCCGGAGGATTGGCCGGTTCCGTCCGGCTGGCTCAGCGTCACGTTGAGGCTGACGTTGGACGTGACCGGCATCGTCGTGCTTCCCAATACGACGGCGGAGGCGCTGAAGGGCTGGACGCTGGACGAAAGCCAGTAGGTGTCCGTATTGTTGTCCGATTCGTCGCGGACGGTGACCTGAAGGCTTAACCACCCGCCGCTGGTGCTCCAGCGTCCGGTGTCGGCGGGAGGGCCGAAGGAATACGCGCGGGTGCTTCCGTTCCAGCTGGCATTGCCGTAGATGATGGCGTCGCGGGACTGTTGGCCATTGTTGGTATAACGCACTTCCCGAACGCTGATGAGCGTATAGTTGGACGTGGCCGTGGCAAGGCTCAGCCCGTTGGCCGTATCGGTCAGAGCCAGGGTCCCAGTCAGGTTCTGGGTGTATCCGATGGCGGAGCCGTTCTGCACGACGCTGAATTGGAAGGGCCGTATGCCGAACCACAAGTTGGCGGTCTGCTCGTTGGATTGGTTGTCCCGCAAGCGCATCTCGCCCCAGTACCAGCCGGCAGGCCAGTTGCCTGAAATCTTCGAAACATTGATCGTGCCGGTTCCGTTGACCGTGGACGGGCTGAAGCGCAAATCGGCCGGATATGCCAGTTCCTGCTGGCCCACGTTTTCGACCCAGCGGTACAGTTTGAGGCCGACGATGGTCGTGTTGATCAGTGACCCGGAAGAGCCCGAATAGGAATTCTGCTGGTCCAAAGCCGTGGTGATATTGAAGCCCAAGTCGGACCGGCCGCGGCTTTGGTAGGCATAGGCGCCCGTGGTGAGGTTGACCGGCTGGGATTCGGCGTGGAAGGCCTTGATGGTGAACCATCCGTAGGACTGCTGGCGGGCAAGCGTGCCGTTGACGGATCCGTTCAGCTCCAGTAGGACGTTGTACGAACCGCTGGGCCAACGCGTGGCGGGCGACAGGGTCAGCAGGTGGGTGGCGTACGCCACGTTGCCAGCGTAGGGACTGGACTGGTTGATGGTGATGGGCGGCGCAGAGTACTCGGAAGCGGCCAGCTCAACCTGTCCGCTGACATCCCACGTGGAGATTTTCTTGACGCGCACGGTGAGGTTGCCGCCCAATGACGTTCCGCCGCTGTCGCCGTAGTCGCCAGCCTGCGTGATGCGCATGTACAGGCTGACGTTCTGATCGGGCGCGTTGGAGTACCGGTATTGGATGGCGGAGCCGGTGTTCTGGACTTGTTGGGCCCAGGCATCCCAGTTTCGGATTTCAAAATAGACGTCGCCGAAGTCTTCACGCCCGTCGGATGCCGTCAGACGGACGCGGGCCGTGTAGAAACCGGTGGGCCACGCGCCGGAAGGCGTCCGGTTGGCCGTCAACATCAAGGTACCCTGCCCGTTCGTCACGCTGGAGCCGTTCAGGCCGGTCGTGTTGTATTCGAACGGGGTCCCGGTAGAGAACCACTCGCCGAAATTGCCGCGGAACTCGACGCGCTGCAAGGTCGCGGTGCCGGAAAGGCCCGTCGAGGACGACCACCACCCGCTTCCCGCCTCATACGCCTGGAGGTTCATCGTGATGTTGCTGGACGGCTTGTTGATCCAGTTGCTGGGATAACCGTACACGAAGAACACGCGGGTTTCGAAATAGCCGGTGCCGACGTCCTGCATGAGTCCGTCCTGCGAACGGATGCTCAAGGAAACTTCGTGCCGGCCGGATTCCCACGCGCTCGCATTGGGCTTCAACGTGCACAAGTAGTGGCCGGAAGTGGACAAGGACTGGCACGTGCTGGCCGTGGCATTGAGCGTCTCGGCATGACCGGTTTCCAAGTTAAGCGCCTGCAGGATGCTCAACGACGCGTTGAGGACCGCCTGTTTGCGCGTGGAATCGAAGCGGCAGGCGCTGCCGCGTCCGTACGACGCCGAACCTAAAGCCGCCTCGACGGTGGACGAGTTGGCGCTGACGGTGTTTTCCGCCTGGAGCACGGTCAACTGGAGGTACAACGTGTCCGACGGCTTGAACTGCCACACGTAGTCGGACGAGCCTTCATCCAAACTGGCCTTGGCGGAAAAACACGTGTCGTACGGGTTCGAAAAGAACCGCGTGGACGTCTTGGCGCTGCCGTTGTTCACGTACAACTCGACGGAATACAGCCCGCCAATCTTGGGCACGTCCAGGACGAGACGGTTGGATGACGCGTTCCACGCCCACTGCAACACGTCGTCCGAAGCATTCATCAAAGACACGCTCGTTTCGGTGTAATTCATGCGCAAGCCGGATGCATACACCACCGCCGCGACCTGTGCGGAGCTGACGTTGACGTCGGCCGTGGCGTTGCGGGCGGAGAAGTTGACGTTCAGAAATTCGGTGGGCCCGAAGACGGCCTTGCGCATGCCGGCGCTGTCCAGGGTGGAGGCCACGGCGGCGAAGCCGTCGACGAAGATGGACCGGCTCTGCACGCGCGTGACGCCGGCATACGTGACGGAAACGCCCAACGAATACGAACCCACGACGGAAGGCGCGCTCACGTTGAATTCGTAGCAGCCCGAGATGCCACACGAGGCGTTGAAAAGCACGGCGGTGCCGTTGGACACGGTGACGCCCAGCGGCGTCTTAATCTGGTAGGAAAACGCGGAAGCCAAGCCGGAGATGACGGCGCCCGACGTACGGTTCTGAGGCAAAGCCTCGAAACGCAGCGTCGCGTTCGGCAACGTGACGTCGCCAAATTCGAAACCCGATCCGGACGCGGCCTTGCTGACGGAAAGGGACCAACCCTTGATCTGAATCACGGCCTGTTGGACCCGCTGCAGGCCGTCGGAACGGCTGACCGTGACGTTGAACAGGTACGTGCCATCTTGCAACCCCGACGTGCCGAACGAGGTCCGGTTCACGTAGGAATTGTCGGCATCCAGAAGAAGCACCGGCAAGAACGACAGGATCGTGCCGTTGGAATAACCCAGCGTCGCGTTGGCCGAATACGTCCCGGAAGACGGAAGCGTGCCGTTGACCGAAACCAAAACGCGCAAGTTGCCCGTCTCGCCTTGGGCGAACACGTCACGGGAAGCCTGGCCGTCGGCATCCAACACCCCGGCATCCACGGAAAACGAAGAAAGGTAGAACGCGGCAAAGCCCAAGTAATTGTTTGCTTCCAGGAAAAACGAGCCGAAACCGGCCCCGGGGGCCGTCAGGTAGACCGTGCAGAAGCCATCGGCATTCGTAGTGCAAGCGAAAGCCTGGAGGATGGTTTGGTTTGGATAACGCATCGTGCCGTTCACGAAGACGCCGGACACGCGGACCGTCTGCGTACCGGCCCCGCGCTGGGCCGTCAGCGTCACGTTCATCGCTTGGCCGGGGCTGTATTCGAACCGGTCCGGCTGGACCAACAACTGGTCTACCGTCTGGTTGCCGACGATGATGCCGACGGACGAGGCGTACAGCGTGCCGCTGGCGTTGTACTGCGCCCTCACCGTATACGAACCGGACTGGTTGGGCGCGTAAACGGGCACGGCCGCCGGATAATACGTGCTGTTGGAGTAGAAGGAACCGTTGGCGTCCGTCGTCAACGCATACTGGCCCAGAACCGACGTGGAATTGAAAACCGTCACGTTGATGGCCTGTCCTGAAAGGGGGGTGAAGACCGAGGCCACGCCTGAAGACGCCGTTACGTTGTACAACACACCGTACAACTCGATGCTTTCATTGCGGTCATAGAACGTCTTCTCGACGAAGAGCTTGATGTCCGGCGAGGCGGACGTGGCGGCGATGGTGAAGGACTGCAGGGAAACGTCCAACGCGGACGCCCACGCAGAAGCCAACAATACATATAATATAACAATTGACGCGCGTCGGTACACGCAAAAACCACCATAGATAAAGTTATAAGCATTTGCAAAAATGGCCCAATTGTAAGAAGAGAAAAGGGTCCTTGGACGTCGGCGGAAAAGGAAAAAAATAACGAAGGAAAAGCAGGTACGTCCGGCTGGTTTTTCCCGACGAACCCAACAAAGTCGAAGAAAGAGCGACAAAACGCCGCGATTTAAAACGCGGCCGATACAATACGCCTGCGATGATTTCGACGTTTATTTTCGATTGGTCCGGCACCCTATCGGACGATTTCGACATGGTGTACAGCGCCACCGCCTCGGTCATCCACCGCCTCGACGACGGCCACGCGCTGTCGGAAGAGGAATACCGGCAGCATTTCGAATTGCCCTATATGAACTTCTACCGCAATTACGGCCTGAAATGCACCAAGGCGCAGGTAGATGAGTTGTTCTTCCAAGCGGTCGAGAAAAACGGCATTTTTCCAACGCCCCTGCAAGGTTCGCGCGAACTGCTGGAAGGCCTCCGCAAGCAGGGCAAGAAAACCTACCTCTTTTCGGCGCACCCGGTGCATTTGGTGGACCGTGAAGTGGCGGCTTTCGGCTACGGCCCGTTGTTTGACGGAATCGAGGCGGGCATCGTGGACAAAGTCGCGTCGCTCAAAAGTTTCGTCAAGCAAAACGGCCTCGAGCCGAAGAAGACGGCGTACGTCGGCGACTTGGTGCATGATGTGGAAGCGGCGAAGGCCGCGGGCATCCAATCGATTGCCGTATTTTCGCGATACCAGGAAAAAGCCAAGCTGGAAAAAGCCAAACCGGACGTCATCGCCGGCAAATTGGAAGAATTGCTCACCCTCTGATTGCCCATGATGCTTATCACCACTTCCCGAAAACCAGGACAATTGACGCGCGCCATCGCCCGCACCTTGGCGGATGCCTTGGGCGCTGGCTACCTGAACCGCGGCAAAAGCGGCATCCAGGCCGTGTTCGAGGAAGCGGACGGCGCGGGGGCGGACAAAGTCTTATTCGTGTGGGAGCGCTTCGGCAACCCAAGCCGGCTGGTCGGATTCGACATGCAAAAAGCGCGAGCCATGGAAGCCGCCCAAGGGGCGCGGGAAACCGAAAGACAAGATGGCAAAGGCGGGCAAGACGCCGATGACCAAAAGGAAAAACGCAAGGAAACCGGCGAGAATACGCCCAGCAACAAAAAGAAAGCCGTCGTCCGTCCGGGTGTCAAAGAGGCTCCGCAAGACGTCGAAGGACAGGGCCAAAAAGACGCTGAAGCGGAAGAAACTCCGTGGATGAAGCCGGAAATCAGCATCCACGGCGCGGTGTTCCACCGTCGTTCCATCCGTCACAAGGGCGCGATCGTCAGCGCGGAAGACGAATTCGGCGGCAAAGCCGCAACACTGCTTCAAGCGCGGGAGGGGCCGAACCAAATCGTTTTAAGCCGCTTCGGACTCAAGATATTCGTCGATCACGATTCAGTGCTGGAACTGAAGTTCCGCACTTAAACACTATCTTTTCGGAGGAATTGGACCATCATGGCCGAAGACGTTCAGAAAATCGTAAACGAATACTCCACGCTCCAGCAACAATTACAGCTGCTGTTGGCGCAACGCCAGCAGTTCGAGATGCAGCTGAAGGAAATCGACGCCGCATCGTCGGAACTGGACAAGTCCGCAGGCGCGGTATACCGGGCCGTCGGCGGCGTCATGGTTTTGCGCGAGAAGGAATCCGTCAAATCGGACCTGGCCAAAGAGAAGCAAGAACTGGCCGGCCGCGTCGAGTTCATCGACCGCCAGGAAAAGAAGATGACCGAGCGGTTCACCGCCGCCCGCAAGAAGCTGGAAGAACTGGCCAAAGCCCAAAAGGAAGGCGCGCTGGGAGGTTAAAACCATGAAAACCAACCTATCCTGGGCCCTGACCTTGTTGGGCATTGCCATGCTCGTGCTTTCGGTATACCAATTCAACCAATACCTCGTCCAACAGGCCACGGTCAAGCCGTCCTTGGAACAACTGGAACAACTCGGTTCCGGAAACCTCGGCGGCGTCGATTTGCAGCAGACACGCGCCTTGATCGAAGCATCGTCCACCGCCATGATTCAAAGCATCGTGCTGGATCTCATCCTCGGACTTCTGTTCCTCGCCGGCGGATTCTGGCTCGCCCCGAAAGACGCCCACCACGTCCACGCGCAATAAACCACAACCGCCGCCTTTTAGCCCTTGACGGCTTTTTTTCCCACGTTGCAGCGATAGCCCTGCCTTCGGCAGCCCACCCGTTGCGTTTTTAACCCTCCTCCCGTTAGGTCTTCAGCAAATCCTTGGAGGGGTTTTCCGTGCGTGGTTGGATTCTGGTAAGCCTGTTGTTGTTCGCCTCGGCATTCATCGCTGCCGCATCGAATGAAGACACCCAAGTCGCCGCAGCCGTCGGCGCCGCCTTAGGCACCGACCCCACCCCCGCACCGACGGCAGGCTTCATCGAAGGTCGACTGGGCGACATCCAGAAACGCGTCGAACCCATGGCCCGCAAGCCCAGGCAAACCGGCCCCGCATACGGACCAAAAGGACCGAACTTCGGACCCGATTACGGATACGGCGATAAAGGCCAGGACTTCGGACCGGATTATGACGGAGGCCCCGGATTCGGAGGACCGCAATTCGGACCCGACGACGGATACGGCCCGAAGGACGATTTCGGACCAGGATTCGGTAAACCGCAGGACGGCGGATTCCAGCCCGGGCCTTACGGCCCTTCAGGCCCCGGTCCACAAGGCGGTCCGGGTGGATTTCGGGACTTCCGCGGATTCGGCGGGTTCGATCTGCCGCCGGAAGCCATCGAACACATGATTTTCAACAAAATCGGCACCACCATGGAAGAAAAATACGGCAAAGAAAAACTCATGGCCCAATGCAACAACCAGCCCGCGTTAGTCGGCCTCGTCCTTGAGGAATTCCAGAAAACCGGCATCAACCTGGAGCAGGAAATCTGTTCGGAAATCGAAGACGGCCTCTCTTTTTGCGCCGAAGCCAAAGAACAATGCGAACAGATAGGAGGCGAAGGATGGGTCGTCAATGGGCCGGACGGGCAAGAAGAGTTCAAGCCGACTTGTCCGCCGGACGAAAACCAGTGGAAGCAGATGTGCGTCGAACGCATGAAATCCGAATTCGACCGGAACCTGGCCGAACGCCTGGAGGACGCCGAACTCCAATGCAACGAACGCTGGCAATTCGACCGGCCGCCGGACGATGCCTGCAAGGACGGCAAACCCCGCCAACCCATGGAGTGCGACAAAGCGGAGTGGATCAGCCAATGCCAAGCGAACATGCCGCCGGAAGACGATTGGGGGCCCGGACCTGAAAACAACTACGCGCCGGGGACAGGACCAAACGGACAACCCGGCCAACCATACGGCCCGCCGAACAACCAACCCGGATACCCGCCACAAGGACAACCCAATGGACAACCATACCAACCTCCGCAGAACATGCAATGCCCGCCGATGGACGAAAACGCCAAGAACCAGTGCCTGGCTTCGGGCCAAGGCTGGACGACCTACAATGGGCCTAACGGTTGCCCCTACATTGGATGCATGGCGCCGCAACAACCTCCCACAGCTCCGCCTGCGCAACCCACGCCAGTAAGCACTCCTACGCTGGAACAGCCCCCGCAGCCCACGGCAACAACCGAACCCACGCCGGCACCCACGGCGCCGCCGGCCGAGCCTACGGCCCAGCCATCGGTCCAAGCCGCAGCCGCACCTTACTCCGGCTTCGTGACGGGCCGCATGAGCGCGGCCGAGCGCTGCGAACAGGACTGGAACCGCCAAGCGTCACGCTTTGCGCAACGCTGCCAATCGATGCAGCAACGCAACAAGGGACCCCAATTCAATTACTGCAACGAACAGGAATTCCTAGCGCAATGCAAGGCCGAATCGCAGAAGAATATGGAACGCGACAAGCAACGCATGAATCCCGACCGCATCTGTGCACAGCAGATCAAGCGCGACATAAAACACTTCGAGCGGTACTGCAAGGACACGGCGCGCGGAAAAGAACAATGCATCAGGGAATCCGAAAAAGGCTGCGAATTCGGCAAAAAACAGCTGGCCCGTTGCAAGGAATTGACGCAAACCGACAGCATCAAGAAGGCCATCGAACGCGCAGTGGCCCGCGAATGCCGGGCACGCAACGGACCTTCAGGCGACCGCTACGGCAGACTGAATGACTACGTGTCCGACGACTACCGCCCGGTCATCGACTACGTGTCCGACGATTTGACGCAGTCGGACGAAACGCTGAGCGAAGCCGAACGCAAGGAACGCGACCTGCTCTACCAATTGTTCCGCACCAACAAGGACAACGTGGAACAGGCGAAGAAATTCAAGGAAAGCAAGGAAAAACTGGACGCCAGCATCAAGAACCTTGAATCCCTGCGCGAGTCCGTCAGCGAAGACAAGCGCAGCCAGTTTGATGAGGAAATCGTGAACATCAAGAAGCGGCGCGACGAAGCCGAACAAAGCGCCCAGGCCTTGGAAAAAGGATCCGAAGGCATCCTCAGCTTCATCACGAAACTCTTCGGCGGCTAGCCGGACACCGGCTCCCCCCCTTTTTTTCTTTTTCAAAAACTCCCAGCGGCGGGGTTTCAGGCAAAGACCTGAACAAACCAACATCCGTATATGGCGGAAAAACGACCAACCATACAGGTGATCGGATGAAACACACGTTTATTGAATTAGTGGCCGCTGGCGCGATTGCCGTGGTCTTCTTCGCAGTACTATTCGCCGTCGGCGGCACGACGCAGCCCTTGCAACCCGGCCCGAACCTGACGGCCACCGGCACGCCCACCGCTGCGCCCAGCACCGTCGCGCTTTCCGGCGGACAGTTCAAGACGTTCAAGACGTGGGACGAAGCGCAAGCCTTCCTGTCCACCGCCGGTTCCAACTCGTATTACGGCCGTGACTACGCCATCGCCGAAAGCATGCCCCTGGCGGCCGCAGCACCAGGTGACGCCGTCTCCAAGTCCTCGGGTAGCACCGGATCCGGCGGAAGTTCCGACTATTCCACCACCAACGTGCAGGTCGCCGGCGTGGATGAGGATGACACCCTCAAGAACGACGGCCAATACATCTACACCGTCACCAACGGCCAAATCACCATTATCGACGCCTACCCCGCCTCGCAGGCGCACATCGTGGCCGTCATCAACGACTCCGACGCGACGTACCAGAGCATCTTCATCACCCAAAACCGCCTCGTCGCATTCGGCAGCCGGACCTTTTCCTGGAAGCCCTACATGGAGCCCTGGGTCAAGCAAGCCGAAACGGGCACGGTGCAACCCTCCGGCGCATCCGGATCGGCGCCGGTCGCATCCAAGATCGCCATCGGCATGCCCTGCCGGGGAGGTTGCGGTTCATACTACTACCCCGAACAGTCGCAATTCATGAAAGTCTTCGACATTACCGAGAGGTCCAAACCCGTCCTGCTTAAGACCATCGACTCAAAAGGCAACCTCCTCGCCGCTCGCCTGATCGGCAACCGCGTGTACGCCGTGTTCAACGAAAACGCCGCGTACGGCGTGCCCCGCCCGCTGTACGCAGTGGACGGCGAAGTGGCGCCAATCGCGCCGTCGGACGTGCAGTACATCGACTACCCGTTCGACAACTACCAGTTCACCACCGTGTTGGGCCAGGATGTGGACAACCCGCAGAGCGCCGAGACGCGCACCATCGTGCTGACCGGCGGCGCGTCGACCGTCTACGTCTCGTCGGGCAACGCCTACGTGACGTATACGCGGTACCAGACGTACTACCCGGTCTGGGAAGCATACCGCGCTGCGCTGGACGGAAAGTGGACGGCCGAATACCAGGCCAAACTGACGGCCATCGACGCCGCCGAGATGTCGTCCTGGCAGAAGGACCGCATGAAAGTATCCTTGGCACAGCAATTCCTCGCCACGCTGGAGGACACGCAGGCGCAGGAATCGTACGCCGAGATTTCCAAACGCGAGGAAGCCTTGCGCCAGAGCCAGAGTGCGCCCACGGAGGCCACGGTCGTGCACAAGTTCGCCCTCGGACCGGCCATCACGTACGTCGGAAAAGGCGAGGTGCCCGGACATCTCTTGAACCAGTTTTCGATGGATGAGTCCGACGGCTACTTCCGCCTGGCCACCACCATCCGTCCAGTCTATGGACCGTGGACCATGGCCGTGCGCTGCATGCCGGATTCCCGATGCATCCAGCCCACGCCGACGCCGTCGCGCAACAACGTGTACGTGTTGGACGGTTCGCTGAACACGGTCGGCAAGTTGGAGGACCTGGCGCCGGGCGAGTCCATCTATTCGGCCCGCTTCATGGGCAAACGCGCATACTTGGTGACGTTCCGCCAACTGGACCCTCTGTTCGTCATCGGACTGGACGACCCGCGCAACCCCACGCTGTTGGGTAAATTGAAGATCCCGGGCTACTCGGACTACCTGCACCCGTACGACGAGACGCGCCTCATCGGCTTGGGCAAGGACGCCATACCGCTGAAAGACAGCGACTTGGCGTTCCCGTTGGGCCTCAAGTTGTCCATGTTCGACGTCTCGGACGTGGCCAACCCCAAGGAAATCGCAAGTTACGGCATCGGCGACGCCGGGTCCGACTCGTACGCCCTGCACGACCACAAGGCATTCTTGTTCAACCGGGAGAAAGGATTGCTCGTGATTCCGGCACGCGTGGCCGTCATCCCACCTGAAAAGAAGACGGGCGACTTGGTGCACGTGTACGGCGAAGTCAACTTCCAAGGCGCGTACGTGTTCAGCACGGCATCGTGCGAACCCCAAGTGGCAGCGCAATGCGAATTCCAGCTGCGCGGAACGGTGTCGCACGTCACGCCGGAAGAACTAGCCAAGATGGGCGACTACTATTACGGCAGCGGAACGGACGTGACGCGATCGGCCTACATCGACGGAACGCTTTACACCATGTCGGACCGGTACGTCAAGGCCAACGACTTGGGCACCTTGGCGGCACAGGCCTCGGTGGAACTGCCCAAAGCCACACAACCGGACTACCCGTATCCATACTGGGAAGGCGACGTCATCGCCATGCCGGTGGAACCGGACGGTTCGCCCGGCACGGGTTAAGGAAAAGGCCGAACGGCAAAAAAAAATCAAAGCGGAAACCCCGCCCCTTCTTTTTCTCTTTTTTTCTCTTTGTCAAAGACAGAATCAGAAGCCCGTAGGCGCGTCGATGAAGACGAAGGGAACGCCGAACCTTTCTTCGACCCAGCGGCCCACGGCGTTTACGCCGAAGACTTCCGTGTGGTAGTGACCGGCTTCCACGACGTTCACGCCGAATTCTTTCGCGGCATGGTAGTCCGAGTGCTTGAATTCCCCCACGACCAACGTGTCGAAGTTTTCGGCCTCGGCAAACGCCGTGCAGAAACCACCGGAACCGCTGCAGACCGCGACGCGGCGGACCAAATCCGGGCCAAATGGCAAGGTCTTGTAGGCGGCGCCGACTTTTTTTTCCACGGTCTTTGAAAAGGCCTTTAAGGAAACGGGTTTCGGTAGGACGCCTTTGAACGCGATTTTCGCGCCCTCGTAGGCACACGCGGGCCGCACGTAATGCATGCCCAACGCCTGCGCGAGCAGGACATTGTTGCCCATCACGGGATGGGCGTCCAGCGGCAAGTGCATGGCGTAGATGTTCAAACCGGATTTTTTCGCAACGACCATGCGCTGTTGAAGCAAAACGTCTTTTTTCAGAGGACCCGAGCCTTCCCACAACAAGCCGTGATGCACGATCAGCAAATCGGCGTACGCGCGAGCGGCTTTTTCAATCGTCTCCAACGCCGCGTCGCACGCCACGGCGACTTTTGAAACCGCCTTGGGGCCTTTGACCTGCAGACCGTTCTTGGACGCGTCAAGCCCTTTGTAAAAAGAGAATTCGGCGTCCAATGCCACGATCAGCGTGGAACGGTTTACCAACGGCCTTGACCCCGTTCTTCTCGCTTAAAGTGCGTCCAAGCAATCCGGATTTGTTGGCGGATGATGGATGCGGACGTGCCGCCGACGACGGGCAACGGAAAGTTCCGGGATTCGTTTAACGGATGATCGGGGGAAAGCCGGCTCATATGGGAAAAAAGCCAGTGGCGGTCTTCCTCTTCCAAACCGGACACGTGATTCACCGAGAGGTCCAGCGCCATGGAAACATCGGCCGGAGAATGGGCGTTTTCCCAAAAACCGGCGATGGTTTCCACGTGCCGAAGCGCGGCCTGTGTCCGCGGATGCGGCGGCTTTGCAGGCAGAATGGCCGGTTTTTGTTTGCGTTTCTGGGAAGCGGGTTCTTCAACCATTTGACGGCACCACGTTAACGTTTTCCTTCCAGGATGTCCCGCAGCACTTCGGCCACGGTGCGGCTCTGCAAAGCGCCGGACGCCGGACGGAAATAGACGATTTTCGTCCGAAAAGGGTGGCCGGTAAGCTTCTTGGAAAAATCGAGCCAGAACAAACCCGTCACAAGCGGGCGCGAGCTTTCCAACGCCACCAAGACGGCGTCAAGGTGTTCGTCAAGATCAGGAGAGTTGCGTGAAGCGTAAGGCACTTTGTCCCAGATTTTTTCCAACGCGGACAGGATGGAATCCATCAAGCGCAGGTCTCCTATTCGTGTTCGAAGATACGGTCGGCATTAGTGCCGTCGCTCTCCGGCAATACAGGCGTGGGCACCGTCGTGTCGGTTTCTGACGAAGCCGAGGTGGAAGAAGACGGCGCATCAGAAGCCGGAACAGGCGACTCTTTGTTGGAAGCCGAAGAGCCGGAAGTTTCGTCAAAAGGGGACGTGTCGGAGTCGGCTGACGGCGGCCCGGACGAAGCCGGCGGTTCCTTTTTTTCTTCGATTATGGCGGGTTGCGGCTCCGCGGACGTGATTGGAGCGGGTTCAACCGGCGTGTGTTGGTCGAACCAGGCCTGCAGGGCCTTGTAATCCAACGCCAATGACGGCTCTTTCTTGGCGTGACGGACGAACCAGGAAACCAGTTCGAAATCGGCTCCTTGCGTCGAAAATTCCGAGACGTACGGCTGCAAATGCGTCTTGAGCGGGTTGGAAATGAGGTCAAAGACGGACACTTCCAAGTACGCGACGTGTTGCGCCGGGATGCGCACCATGGTCCGGCGCGTCAGTTCCCGCAAGTCCGGCAAGATGGAGTACTTCCGTCCGGTCTCTTCCAGCTGCTTTTTGGACAACATCAAACGGCGGAGCAAGTCGGCGTAATACGCCGCTTCGGCACCTTTGGGAGGTACCGGTTTGACGCCCTGCCAGAGGCTGGCGACGTCTTCGGCAATGGTCATCAGCAAAACGTGGAACGCGAAGAATAAAAAGCGTTCAACGGCCCAACTAACTCATGGATCACGACCTGCAGCCCGCACGCGACTTGAAAGCACCCACGCGCGCCGAATTGGAAAAACGCCTGCTGGCCATCAATGCCGAAATGGCGGCGCTGACGCCCGACGCGTTTGCGATGCCGGATAATCGCCACATCGCATCAAACACGCCGTCGGCTTTGCAAGCCCGCATCAAGAAGAACGAACTAGTCCTACCGGATACGGAAGTGCTCCGCCAACTCTTGCTGGAAAAAGCCCGCATCGCCGAAGCAATGGGCACCCTGCCGCACCGCATCCAAGGCACGGAACGGCCTCCGAACGACTTTTCGCTGAAAGCCGAAAAACCGACGCTGCGCTAGGAAAGAAAAAAATGAAAAGTGTCGCCGAGAAAAGCGGCACCAAAAATCGGAAAAAAAGAAAATTTCGGTTCAGCGTGCAGCTTACGCCTCGAAGTCCTGCAGCGTGGCCGTGAAAGCCTCGTAGCCGGAGATGGCGCCGGTGGCCTTCATCACTTCCCGCGCCAGCAGCCAGTACATCAAGGCGATGGATTTGCGGCCCTTGTTGTTCGTCGGGATGACGAGGTCCAAGTAGTGCGTGGCGTTGTTCGTGTCGCAGAAAGCCAGTACGGGTACGTGCACGGCGAAGGCTTCGCGGACGGATTGGCGGTCGACGGACGGGTCGGTGACAATGACCAAGCGGGGTTCGCAGAAGTCTTCACGCGCCGGGTTGGTGAAGCGACCCGGAGTGAAGCGGCCGACGAGAGCCGTTGCACCGGTCAATTCGCAGAATTTTTGGATGGGTTTTCGAGCATTGTCCTTGTTGCCCACCACGAAGACTTCCCCTAAGGGGTATTTGGAGATGATGGAACCGGCCAAGCGGATGCGCTCGTCCAGCTTCTTGAGGTCCAGCACGTGTAGGCCGTCGTCGCGGGCCTTGTAGATGTAGCCACGCATGCTGCCGTGCTTCTGGCGCGTGCCGATGTGCGCGCCGGCTTCCAAGTATTGCTCTTGCGGAATCAAAAACTCAACCATAAACTAAACTTCAACTCCATTTCGGGACGCGAACCGTTTTTCGACCAGCCGGCTTAACCGGTTGGAAAAAAGAGGGTCCGCTCTTAGTCGCTTTTGGCATTGAGGTCCAAAAGCGCCACTCTTACCGTGAAAAAGGCAGTATAAAAAGCCGCTGACGGGCAGAGACGCGTTGGACCGGATATTAGAACGCCTCAAGCAGTAGCAGAGTTTGCCGCAGTGCCCGGCAAGGCCGGCCTATTCGCCATGAAAACCGCTGACCTTGCCATGACGTCTACGCGCGTTGCCGTACCCGCGGTTTTGCGCGTGCGGCCACTTCACGACAACGGTTAAATCTCCCTTCGGTGCCAACGGCTGTATGGACGGCCAAGAGGCGTTGCCTCCCGAAGACCAGAAGCTTTTCCAGGACGACTTTCAGGAAGTGCCGCTGGATGAGCCGACGGACAAAAATGCCAAGAAATCCGCCAAGACCGCCCCATCAACCGACATCCTGGACGGCTTGGTGCAGCAGGCCGGCTTGCAGGAAATCGTTCCGGAGCCGGCACCCGAACCGTCCAACCCGTCATCCGATGCGCCGAAAGCCGAAGGCGCGTCCGCCGGCATGATCGGCACGCTTCCGTCGGGCAGCGATTCGTCCGATTCGGCCACCATCCTGGCCGCGGGAGAAGCCGAGAAAACCGAAAGCCAAACGAAGGACGAACCGCAATTGGACGAGGACGGCGACCCGGTGGAGGAAGATGGCAACGCGCAGAGCGAAGCCAAAAAACCGGAATACCCGGATAATGCGCACATCGACGCCATGCCGCAAGTCCAACTCGAGCCGGTGCGCGTGTTGGAAGCCGCGTTGTTTTTGGCGAACAAGCCTATGTCGCATAAGCAGTTGCAGGACTTGCTGTCCGTGCCCCGCGATCGGCTCGACGCTTTGTTAGGCGAGTTGGCGCGCATCGTGCCGAAAGAAAGCTCGTTCGAGTTGTCGGTCAACGAGCATGGCGCCGCGTTGCAACTCAAGCCGCATTACCTACACCGCGTGGCCCGTTTGTCCAAAGAAGTCGAGTTGAGCAAGAAGTCGATGCGCATACTGGCCCTGGTGGCCAAGAAGAAGGAACTGATGCAGTCGGATTTGAAGCACTTCTTCAAAGGCGAAATCTACGCATACGTGACGGAACTGAAGATGGCGGGGTACTTGGAATCCAAGAAAGCGGGCAACACTCGCCGCCTCAAGCCCACGAGCAAGTTCTACGAAAGCTTCCAAATCAAAGAGAACTGAGTTATGTCGGAACGGATTCTGAAGGCATTGCAGCTTGCAAAGAAACTCGCTCACGACTTGAAAAATCGCCCGGAGACGTTGCCGGAAGACGCCAATAACGAGTTTGTAACAGCCAATACGGGAACCCAATATCACCAAACGCGCCCTACGGAATACATTCAAAAGATAGAGGCGGCATCCACAGAGACTGAACTAAACGCCCAGGCGTACCTATTAAATCACCCCACCGCATCTTCCGTCCACTGGACGCAAACAAAAAATAACAAGCCACGAATCCTAATCTTCTTGCACGTACCCGGAGGCCAAATTGTTGCCATGGCTCCGAAAATCCGGGACGCATTGGAACAAAAAGGATACCGAGTGAAAAAAGTCGAAAAAGATCCGAGCCCCAGATACGGCGGGTTGACGTTCCACATTCGACGCGGGAAAAAGTCGGCCGGAATTTTAAAGTTCAGCCGCGTTCCGACGATTGAACTGCACACGTTCGAAGCACATGCCAAAGCGCTCATCCGGGCACTGTTCAGACATATTCAGGCCGAATTACCGGAAAGAACAACTCTACACGAGTAAAGGCCGTTGCCCGTCCGTCATGGTTTTATTGCATCATGCTGAACATTGAACGGACATGTACGCATTTTTCTTGCTGGGCGCCATCGTACTGGTTTTCTTGGCGCAAATCGTCTTCCTGGGGTTCTGCAACCCCGGCGACCTTATCTGCCTCAACCCGGCTGAACTACCCCAAGAGCCGTGGACCATCATCACCAGCATGTTCCTCCACGGCGGCATGCTGCACTTGTTCTTCAACGGATTCGCATTGTACATGTTCGGCCCGTACCTGGAACAGATCATCGGCTCCCGCCGCTTCCTGCTGGTTTATTTGCTTTCCGGCATCGCCGGCGGCTTGGCCTACGCCGCGACGTATTATCTGGGCATCATGCCGGCCAGCATCCCCGCGTTGGGTGCTTCCGGCGCCATCTTCGGCATATTAGGCGCCGTCGCCGTCCTGCGGCCGAACCTGCCGATCATCATGTGGTTCGTCCCCATGCCCATGAAGTTCGCGGTCATCGTCTGGATTGCGTTGAGCCTGGTCGAAACGTTCAACATCACGGGCGTGGCCGGAGCGGCCCATCTTGGTGGGCTAGTCGTAGGCGCCGTCATGGCGTATGCATGGCTGCGGATGGGCTCCATCCAATGGGTCGAAGAAGGCTACAGCTGAACGACCGTTAGGGGCACGGAAAAGTCGTTTTTTCTTTCCCGTCTTCTGAAAAAAGAAAAAGGCAGCCATCCAGCGTACGCATGTGCTGCGTTTGTTTTTCGAAACGGCCCGTCCCGCGGGCCATGCCTTCGTTTTCAAGTCGCCGGAACCGCCGCATCCCCCCCACCTTTAAATCCGCGTTCGGACCCAATGATGGCAATACGATGGGACCTTCAAACGCCAAGCCCCTTCGGGGTTCGGCGGAGGAAAGAACGCCATGAGCGTACGCTTCGAACTCCACGAGAAACCCCACCCGCACATCCTCGTCACTGATCTGATCAGCGTGCAGGCCGTCGACCGCAGTTTCTTCGGCACCGAAGTCAACGGCAAGAAGATCCACCTGACGCTGTCCCCGGAAGAGGCGTTGTACCTCATGGACGTGAGAAAGGCCGAATGCGAAACCCCGGATGGAAAACCCGCGTCGTTCAACGACGTGGCCGGCGCGTTTGACGGCCCGAAATTCCTCGCCCGCTACTTTTCTTTTCGAGACTGGCGCGACCGCGGCCTCATCGTGCGGCCCATGGACGAAGCGGAAGGCCCGTATGGGCGCAGCCCGTCTGAAAAATATCCGGCCGCGGACTACAAACCCCCTACCGTAGCCGCAAAAGGCCAGTTCTTCTACGACGACCTCATGAGCGTGATTGATGACAACGAGGAAGGCAGCCGCCTGTATGAGCAGCACTGGTTTGGCCAATTCGGCACGTACAAAGCCAAGAAGCACGGCCAGTTCCTGAAATTAGACGCGTACGAGACGCTTTTTTTGGCCCGCCACGGCAAGTACAAGCTCAACGTTTCCGCCAAGAAAATCGAGGAACTGGCGCTGGAACGCCGGCCCGACTTCCTGGAACTGTACCAAGTATATGAGGATTGGCGCCTGCGAGGATTCGTGCCCAAGACGGGATTCAAATTCGGCACGCACTTCCGCCTCTACTTTCCCGGAGCGAAGCCCACCATGGAAAGCGGCGAATGGATGCACTCGCGCCACGTCATCCACTGCTTCCCCCGATCGGCCAAGATGCTCATCAGCGAGTGGGCACGGGCCATCCGCGTGGCGCACGGCGTCAAGAAGACGTTCATCCTGGCCATTCCCGGAGCCTCGGTCCATCCCAAGAAGAACCTCCTGGACTTTTTACTCTACCACCGCAAGGGAGGCGACATCGAAACGCCGCGTCACGACAAACCGACGTACGTCATGCTGGCGTTGTCGGAGGAAGAACAAATCGGAGGACAGGAGTTGGCCGAATCCATCGAACAGGCCAAAGCGCTGGGCTTGGACCTCATATTGGCCATCTGCGACCGCGAGACGGCCGTCACCTACTACCGCGTCAAGCGCATTGAAATTCCGAAAAGCAAATACGAGTACTACGAGATAGAGTGGGTCCAACCGTAATCCCCTGAAGTGATTGCATGACTCGCTTTCCAAGCCGAACACTATACCGACACCTCAAAAGGTTATCCGGCGAGCGGGAGGCGTACGTGGCGAAGTTCTGCGCGCACATGCAGCGCCGCCCGCAGGTCTACCGCATCGGTGAGGCCATTTTGGCCTTGAACGAGTTGGTCGAGGAAAAGGTCATCCCGGCCGAGCAAATTCAGACGAAAAATGGCCCCGTAATCCTCGCTGTCCATGAAGGATCTCCGGCGCAGGAACCGGTCAAGCACGGCCTGAACGTGTTGCTTTGGGAACAGGCCATCCGGATGGGAGAATTCAGCACGCAGGAAAGGCAGCGGATACGAAACATGTACACCGCCCACCTGCATCAATCCATGCTCTTTCCAGACGAAAAGACGACGAACTGGGAGTACATCAGGACGCGAAAACGGGAGGCCAACGGGGCCGTGCTGGACTTAGTGGAGTCAGAACGCTTCGAGCA
The DNA here is from genome assembly GCA_016188965.1 of Microcaldota archaeon. Lineage (GTDB taxonomy): Archaea > Micrarchaeota > Micrarchaeia > Norongarragalinales > Norongarragalinaceae > JACPGT01. The sequence goes on from JACPGT010000009.1 coordinate 32,572, forward strand.
TATCCACGAAGTGGCCACTAAAGTCGCCGAAAGGGTGCGGGTGGCAATCAGGAATCGCAAAGACACGCCGCACCGGCAACTCATGGGCAGCGCGTTGAAAATATTCGACACGATGTTGACCTATTTGAAAGACAGCCATGAAAGCCGCGATAAACTCCGGGAAGCGTTTATGCGGGCACGGCGCTAAACCTTTATAGGCCCAAAGGGTCAAAGAAATTCTTCCTCATGACCACTGAAAAGTCGAATGAATCCCGCTTTTGGGCCGACCAGCTTGCGTCCGAGGCAAAGCCGCGCGACGGCAAGCACGTCGTCGGCGATGCCAAGACGCCGTCGGGCCGCATCCACGTTGGCTCCCTGCGCGGAGTGCTGATCCACGACGTCATCTACAAAGCCGTTCGCGATTCCGGTGCCAAGGCCGAGTACGTCTACCGCTTCGACGACTTGGACCCCATGGATGGCTTTCCACCCGGCGTGCCCGAAGCTTTCCGCGAACACATGGCCAAGCCGTTGTGCGACGTGCCGTCGCCCGAGCCAGGCTTCGACAGTTTCGCCCAGTTCTTCGCCGAGGAATTCCGCTCCGTCTTCGAAAAACTGGACTGCAGGCCCACCATCGCCTGGTCAAGCTCGCTGTACCGTGCGGGAAAACTCAACACGCTCATCCGCCAGGCCTTGGAAAAGGCCGACGTCTTCAACGAGATCAACGCACGCGTGGCCAACGTCAAGAAGGAAGCCGGCTGGTTGCCCATCAACGTCGTCTGCCCGGACTGCGGAAAAATCGGCACCACGAGCGTCACCGACTTTGACGGAAAAACCGTGGCATACCAATGCAAGGACGTCAAGTACGCCAAGGGCTGCGGCAACAGTGGAAGAATCTCGCCGTTTGACGGCAACGCCAAACTCACCTGGAAGGCAGACTGGGCCGCCGCGTTCGTGCTGCACGGCGTGACCATCGAAGGCGCAGGAAAAGACCACTACGCCGCCGGCGGCTCGCGTGACGTGGCCAACGAAGTGGTCGAGAAAGTCTTCGATTACCCGCATCCGTACAACTTCCCGTACGAGTTCTTCATCATGGGCGGACGCAAGATGAGCACGTCCAAAGGCGTGGGCGTGTCGGCGAAGGACATGGGCCAGAGCCTGCCTGCGAACCTGCTGCGCTTTTTGATGACGCGGTACAAGCCCAATACCGCTATCGACTTCAATCCCGACGGCGAGACCATCCCCCGTTTGTTTTCCGATTGGGACCGCTTTTCCGACATCTACTTCGGCAAAGCGGAGGCGCGCGATCCGGACGTGCCGCGCATCTTCGCGCTCTCGCAGATCGGCGGAAAACCCAAGGACGTGTTCTACCCGCCGTTTTCCTTCGTAGCGCAGCTGGTCCAGATTCCCGGCGTCGACGTACCGCAGGCCATGGAAAAATACAAAGGCAGCGCTCTTTCGGCCGATGAGCGCAAAGAGCTGGAGCACCGCATGGCCTACGCAAAAATCTGGCTTGAAAAATTTGCTCCCGACGAGGCGAAAATCCGCATCGTGGAAAAGCCCGATTTTGCCGGCTTGACGCAATGCCAGAAAGACGCGCTGAACGAATTCGCCGGCGTGTTCGCAAAAGAGAAAGACCTCAACGTGCAGGCCGAAGCCGTCAAGCAAATCTGTGAGAAGAACGGCATCAAAATTAACGACTTCTTCCAAGCCGCTTACCGCGTCTTCTTGGGCCGTGACAAAGGACCCAAACTGTTGCCGTTCCTGTCGGCACTGGACTCGGGCATGGTCGCGCGTCGGCTCACGCTGCAAAGATGAGGCGTCAAGTCGGATAGCGGCCGCTTCAGTTTACGAGAAAAACCGGTCGGGAAAAAGCCAAATCTGCGGGCCTTACAAAACCTACGATAAGGAGTTACATGTTCTGGCCGCGGATTCCGCAGCTTACGCCGTTGCTTTCTGGACATTTTTCAGCCCGTCCAGCGCCTGCTCGAACCGTTCCATGCCAGCTTCGATCTCGCTCATGGCCGTGGCATACGAAAAGCGGATGTAGCCTTCGCCGCATGCTCCGAAAGCCGAGCCGGAAAGAACCGCGACGCCTTGCGACAGCAGGTAACGCTCCAAGTCGTTCGACTTCCAATTCATCTTGGCCAATACGGGCTTGACGTTGGGAAAAGCATAGAACGCGCCTTGCGGCTTGACGCACGACACGCCGTCGATGGCGTTGAGGCGCGAGACCATGTATTCGCGGCGCTTCTTGAATTCGGCCACCATGGCCCGCACTTCGTCCTGCGGGCCGTCCACCGCGACGCGGCCGGCTTCCTGCACGATGGAGGAGGGGCAAGAATAGATGTTGATGGCCAGCGTCGTCATGGCCTTGGCCAAGTCCTCAGGCATGAACGCGTAGCCCAAACGCCAGCCGGGCATGGAGTACGTCTTGGAGTGGCCATCCAGGATGATGGTGCGCTCACGCATTCCTTCGTACGTAATGATGCTGCGGAAGGGCCGGTCGTACACCGTGGAGTTGTACACTTCGTCGGCCAATACCGTGAAATCATGGTCCACGGCCAAGTCCCGCACGCCTTTGAGCACGTCGTCCGTCAGCACGCCGCCCGTCGGGTTCTGCGGCGTGTTCAAGAACAAAAGCTTGGTCTTGGACGTCACAGATTCTTGAAGCGTGTCCAGCTCGAAGTTGAACGCTTTTTCCTCCAAAAGCGGCAACGGCACGGATTTGGCGCCCATGACGCGCACGGCCGAATCATAGATGGGAAAACCCGGGTCCGGCACGATAGCCTCGTCTCCGGCTTCAAGCAACGTGAAGGCCGCTCCAAAGAGGATGGGCTTCGCTCCGGGCGCCACTACGGTCTGCTCCGGCGTGAAATCCACGCCGCGCAGCCGCGAGCCGTAGCGGGCGCAGGCCTCGCGCACCGCATACGTGCCGCGAGCCTCGGTATAACCCGTCTGGTTAGCATCCAGCGCGTCGCGCGCACCGTCTTTGATGTAATCGGGAGTCGGAAAGTCCGGCTGGCCGATGTGAAACTTATAGATTTTCTTGCCGTCGCGCTCCAAAGCCGCCACGCGGGCGCCGACTTCGAATGCCGTCTCCGTTCCGATGTTCTGCATGCGCGATGCCAAGTTCATGACCGTTCACCTTTCAGCGTCGCGGACACGGAATCGGCCGGTTCGCGCGGCGTCTTTTCCAGCAATTGCAACGCCTCGTTGGCGATGTGCTCGGCCGCCAGGCCGTACTTCCAGACCAATTCCCACGGTTGCGCGGATTCGCCGAAGCGGTCCGGCACGCCCACCATGGCCATCTTGACAGGAATGGCGCTTTTCGCACAAACGCCGGCGACTAAGTTACCCAGCATGCCGACTTGGTGTTCCTCGGCCGTCACGATGCAGCCGACGTCACGTGCGGCCGAACGGATGGCCTCCTCATCCAACGGCTTAAGCGTGTGCAAGTTGATGACGCGGCAGCGGATGCCGTGGTCCTTCTCGAGGATGTATGCGGCACGCAGCGCTTCGGCAAACTCGGGTCCGGAGGAAACCAGCACGACGTCTTCCTTGCAGGCCGGGACGAAGTCACGCGACAGACAGACGTCAAACGCATCCGAAAAACGCGGCGCCTCGCTGGTGAAACGATAGACGTTCGCAAGTCCAAGGACAAAAGGCGTCCGCGCGTCGGTGATGACCGGCGTGGCCTCGCGGGCGAAACGGATAGCCGCAGGTCCCCGAACCTGAAGCACGGCGGACTCCGTCGCGCGCTCCGCCTCACAGGCGTCGCACGGAGAGAGGACCGTCATATTGGGCAAAACGGCCAACAACGCCAGGTCTTCCAGGCTCTGGTGCGTCGCGCCGTCCGGGCCTACGGAAATGCCGCCGTGGCCCACCGCGACCTTGACGTTCAAGTTCCCATAGCAGACCGTCGTGCGCAACTGGTCCCAGTTGCGGCCAGTGACGAACACGCCGTAACTGCCGATGATCGGAATCTTGCCTTCCTTGGCAAGTCCGGCCGCCACGGTGGTCATGTTCTGCTCGGCAATGCCCATGCTCAAGAAGCGCGCCTTGCGGTCAGGATGGTCCTTGCAGAAGTCGTAAATGCAGATGGATTCGGAGATGTCGGCGCCCAACGCCACGATGCGCTCATCCGCGCCGATGCGAGACAAAGACTTGCCGAATCCCTTGCGCGTGGGCACGAACTCCGCCTTCATCAGCGTTTCGGTGTTCCACCAATGCGGCCGAAGCGTCGGGGGCACCAAAGTGCCGTATTCGCGCGCGACTGCATCACGCGCCGCCTTGGCCTTGGCCACCAGTTGGGGAGTCAACAACGAGGAAAGACCCAGTTCGCAAAGGGCCGCCTTGAGCTGCTCGTCATTAGGGGCTTTGCCGTGCCAACCGGCCTGGTCCTGCATGAACGACACGCCCTTGCCTTTCGACGTGCGAGCCAGGATGACAGACGGCTTGCCCTTGGATTCCGCCGCTTTGGAAAAAGCGTCCAAAAGCTGGCCGAAATCATGCCCATCCACTTCAAAGACGTGCCAGCCGAACGCGCGGTATTTGTCCGCCAAAGGCGCGATGGGCATCACGTCGTCTACGCGACCGTCAATCTGAAGGCCATTGCAATCCACCACGGCGCACAAGTTATCCAAACCGTAGTGCGCCGCGCTCATGGCCGCCTCCCATACGCTGCCTTCCTGCTGCTCGCCATCGCCCATGATGCAGAAGACGCGGTAATGCGCGCCGTCCAACCGGGCCGCCAAAGCGGAGCCCACCGCCACGCTGAGGCCTTGACCCAAGCTCCCGCCGGACATCTCGATGCCCGGCAACTTCAGCCAGTCCGGGTGTCCCTGGAACGGAGAACCCAACAGGCGTAAACCGGCGGCGAAGTCCTCGACGGCGAAGTAACCGGCCAGGCCCATGACGGCGTACTGAGCCGGACACTTGTGCTGGCCGGACACGAAGAGCCGGTCACGCGCCGGCCAATACGGGTTGCTCGGGTCGTGGCGCATCACGCCGAAGTACAACGCCGTCTCAACGTCCATGACCGAGAGACTGCCGCCCGGGTGTCCGGAGCCGGCAAAATGAGTCGCCAGCAATGCGTACGCGCGAGCACGGGCGGCCGTCGCCTGAAGCGTATGAGAATCGTGGATCAACGGCAGCGGGGTGCCAACAGAGGAAACGTCAACCAGGGAAAACACCGTTAACAAAAGATGAAAAAGGATAACGGAGCGCCTCCATTAAATGGGTTTCGAAAAATTCAGGCGCGTAAAAAAAGAGAGGAAACCAAACTCCAAAGGCTCCGCATTACGAAGAAAAACGGCAAGGGCCGGGCATGGAAGCCAAACGCAGAAAGAAACGCCTCGACGCAAAGCCATCGGCGCAACCCAGATGCGAAGCCCTATGCTTTTTAATGCAAGGTCGGCATACTGTTTTCCTCCTATTCGTGAATCAAGAGGTTTAGCGTCCACATGCAAGCTGAAATCAACGTCGGAACCGTCGGTCACGTCGACCACGGCAAAAGCACGCTGGTCTACCAGCTGACCGGCAAGAAGACCGACTCGCACAGCGAGGAAATCAAGCGCGGCATCACCATCAAGCTGGGCTACGCCGACACGCAGGTCCACAAATGCACCAACGCCAAATGCGGCAAGTACAGCACCAAGGCCAAGTGCGCCGCTTGCAACTCGGACACCAAAGCCGAACGGCTCGTCTCATTCGTCGACGCGCCGGGACACGAAACCCTGATGGCCACGGTCATCGCCGCATCCTCCATCATGGACGGCGCCTTGTTCGTCATCGCCGCTAACGAAAAATGCCCACAACCGCAGACGGCCGAGCACTTGATGATCCTGCAAGCGGCCAAGATTCCCCACGTCATCATCGTGCAGAACAAGGCCGACCTGGTCACGAAAGAGCGCGCCAAGGCGCACGCCAAGGAAATCCGCGAATTCCTCAAAGACACGCCCTACGCCCTGGCGCCCATCATCCCGACCGCCGCCAACACCGGCATCAACATCGACGCCTTGCTTGAGGCCATCCAGAAGACCATCCCAACGCCCAAACGCGACCCCGGCGAAGTCTTCCGCATGCACGTCGTGCGCAGCTTCGACGTCAACAAGCCCGGCACCGGGTTGGACCGCCTCGTCGGCGCCGTCTTAGGAGGAGCCGTGCGGACAGGAGCGGTCAAAGTCGGCGATCAAATCCAGATCCTGCCCGGCATCCTCAAGCAGAAGAAGAACAAGGAAACGTACGAACCGCTCACAAGCTCGGTGCTCAGCCTCAACGCCGGAACAAGCCAACTGGAACAAGCCGGGCCCGGCGGCCTCATCGCGCTATCCACCAACTTGGACCCTAGCTTGGCGAAAGCCGACGCCTTGGTCGGATGCCAAGTGGGCCGACCCGGCACGCTGCCGGAGCCATCCTACGACCTGACCGTCGAAATCACACCCATGCCCCGCCTGTTGAGCGTGTTTCCCCCCACTCTTGCGCCGAACGAGCCGCTCGTGCTGGGCGTCGGAACGGCTACCACCGTCGGCTTCGTGCAAGGACTGAAGAAGAAAACCGTCCAACTCAAGCTGAAAAAACCCGTCTGCGTCGAGAAAGGCGACTTGGTCGCCGTCATGCGCCGCTCCGACAACCGCTGGCGCGTATACGGCGTCGCCCACATCGTCTAACGCCAAAAAATAACCGAAAACATCGGCGAGGAAAAAAACCTCAAAGAAGAAAGTAAAATAAAACGAGTCAACGTGACGTTTTCGCTTCGGTGAAAAAAATGCGTTTGGTTCTTTTAGGTCCCCCCGGTTCCGGAAAAGGCACGCAAGCCGTACGGCTTGCCAAGACACTAGACCTCCAACACGTCGCCACCGGTGACATCCTCCGCGACGAAGTGGCCCGCCAGACCGGACTAGGCGCAAAAGCCAAAGCATTCATGGACGCCGGACAACTTGTCCCCGACCAACTCGTCTCCGACATGATCGCCGCCCGCCTGCACGAAAAATTCATCCTCGATGGCTACCCCCGCTCGCTGCCACAGGCCGAAAGCCTCACCATACTTTTGAAGCAAAAAGGCTGGAACCTGGACGCCGTTCTGAACCTCGACGTGCCGGAAGAAGAAATCGTCGCCCGCCTCGGCGGCCGCCAAGTCTGCGCCCAATGCAAATCCGTCTTTCCCGCAGCCACGACCGGTCCGTGTCCCAAGTGCGGAGGCAAACTCGGCAAACGCGCCGACGACAACCCCACCGTCATCCGCGAGAGGCTCGCCGTCTACCGCGACAAGACCAAGCCGCTGGAAGACTACTACCGAAAAGCCGGCCTCCTGAACAACGTTTCCGGCGTGGGCAAACCCGATGACATCTTCCAACGCCTCCAAGCCGCCATCACCAAGGCCTGAAACCCCGGCAAGTCAGGGGACTAAAGCCAATAAAAAGCCGAGGCGGCAGTAAAACTGATGCTTCCCGTCTTTAGCAACCGGCTTGAACCGCACGCGCCAACCATTCAAGCCAGAAGAAAGACAGTAAAGCACACGGAGTTTGCGCACGTGGCCGGCAGGCCCGTGCGTTATGCTCAAAAAGGAAATTGCCGCCGATTGCAGGAATCGGCGGTTTCGCTCAAAAGGGCCCATAACTCAGCTTGGCAGAGTATCTGGCTTTTAACCAGAGAGTCGGGGGTTCAAATCCCCCTGGGCCCGCTCTTAGCAAAGTCGCTGGACCTGCCGGCCACAGCGACTAATTCCGCTACCGCTTGAGACTTTCTTCTGGCATGAAAAGCCGATAAATAAGCCAAATACGAAATGATTGCATGCTCGTATTGTTGGACACCAACTTCATCGTGGCGTGCATGAAAAGCCGCGTGCCTTTGCGCGAGCAGCTGGAAGCCGACGGACCCGACGTCCGATTCCAAGTATTGGAGCGCGTCATCGAGGAAATCGCTTTTTTGCCGATGAAGGAGAAGAAACTGGCGCATTTGTTCCTCGATTCGGTCAAACCGGAAACGGTTCCCGCCGTCGGCGTGACAGACGACCAACTCATTTCCTACGCAAAAAAAACCGGTGCTACGGTGGCGACGCTGGATTCCGGCCTCAAAAAAAGGTTAAAAAGGGAGGGCATCCCCAATATTTCCCTGACCCGCTCACGGGTCGTCTTCTCCTGAAGATTCAAACCGTTATTGGGGGATGGATTCGTCCATGGCTTACAAGGTACTCACGTTCAAAGAAAGCGTCCGCATTCCGCCGAACCTGTTCAGCATGAACCTGAACAAGGCCGCGCTGGAAATCCTGCGCGAGCAGCACGAGCGCACCGTCAACAAGGATCACGGCATCATCGTCTGCCTCAACCACGCCAAGATCCAGTCCGAAGGCCGCGTCCTGCAAGGCGACGGCGCCGCCTACTTCGACGTCGAGTTCGACGCGTTGTCCTTCATCCCCGAAGTCAGCGAAATCGTGGAAGGCGAAGTCACCGAAATCGTCGAATTCGGCGCGTTCGTCCGGCTCGGCCCCATTGATGGCCTGGTACACGTCTCGCAGGTGGCGAACGACTTCTTCAGCTACGACAAGAAGACGCAAAGCCTCGTAGGCCGCGAGTCCAAGCGCTCCATCAAGAAAGGCGACGTCGTCAAGGCCAAAATCGCCACCGTTTCTCTCAAGGACACCATTCCGAACAGCAAGATCGCGCTGACCATGCGCCCCGAAGGCATGGGCAAACGCAAAGCCAAGGGGGCGAAAAGCTGATGGCCGCCGACAAAGCCTGCACCCAATGCCGCGCCATGGTCGACGGAAGCACGTGCGTCGTCTGCGGCGGAACGGACCTGACCAAGTCATGGGAAGGCCAAATCTTCATCTTCAACTTCGAGACGTCGGACGTGGCCAAGGCAATCAACGCCAAGGCCAACGGCCGCTTCGCGCTCAAGATCAAGTAAAGGTGTATTGCCCGCTATGGAACTGACCGTCAAATCCGAAAAAGACAACCCTCTATTCGACCGCAAGGAAGTCACCGTCCAGCTTGATCGCGTCGGCGTCACGCCTTCACGCAAGGACGTGCTGGAAACGCTAGCCAAAAAGTTTGGCCACAAGGAAAGCATCGTCATCGACAAGATCACGCACCACTTCGGCCGCAAGTCCGTCCAAGTCAGCGCGAAAATCTATTCAAAACTCGAAACCATGAAACAGACCGAGCCAGGCTTCAAACTGGCCCGAACCGAGGGAAAGAAAGATGGCGGAAAAGCAGAAAAGCAAAAAACCTAAGGCCTACGCCCCCGGCAAGCACTGCCCCAAATGCGGCCCCGGCTTCCGCATCGCCGAGCACAAGAACCGCCGCACCTGCGGCAAATGCGGGTATATGGAAACCAAAGCCTAAAGCCGCATCCGAGGTTCCGAGAAAAAACCACACCCAGCGTCCAGCAAGCGCCCGAATCCGCCAACGCCAAAAAAAACCAAAGCGCCAACAACGGAAAAACATCGATTCCAATAATGTGAAAAACGTAAAACGATTTGCACCCAGTTATTATAATAATAAAGTCTCTTGCTATGTCCGGCAATCCTGAAACTCCTCCAGCCTATACTGGAGACTAGGTGAAAAACCCTATGAAGAAACGCACTGTGGCCAAAGTTCTGGCCTTGACTCCCGAAGTCCTGCGCAACCGCACCATCGCCTCCAAGATCGTCATGGACGCCGCCGACACGCTGTCCGAAGGCGGCCTCGTCATCATGCCGACCGAGACGGCCTACGGCATTGCCGCCGACGCCACCAACGAAGACGCCGTGCGCCGCGTGTTCGAAGCCAAGAGTACGCCGAACTGGCGTCGTTGGCGCGTCACTTGATGCATAAATTCATGCCTGGACCGCTGTCCCTCATCGTGCCGCGAAAAGCCGACGCCAAATTGGCGCCGAGCATCTCCGGTTCAAGCCAGGGGGTTAGCTTCCGCATTCCCGGCAACGATTTTGCCCGCGCCATCGTGGCCGAACTGGGCCGGCCCTTGACCACGACGTCGGCCAACCGTTCCGGCGAAGGTACGCTGTACGCTTCGGACGAAGTGCGCTCGCAGTTCTTGGAAAAAGTCGACCTCATTCTGGACCAGGGCAATTTGGCGCCGGTCCAGCCGTCCACCATCGTGGACCTCATGGGCGACGAGCCGAAGATCGTGCGCGAAGGGCCCATCAGCCGCGACGAAATCCAACGTGCCATTAACGAGTTTAAGGCCAAAGTCGTCGTCGCCTCCAACTAGGTTTACGACAAAGCCGGCCCCGTCCTGCCGGTCTTTTTCTTTTATTTTCAAAGCAGAGCGCAAACCTTAGGGGATTTAAACCCAAAGCACGTCCACGTCGTCCGCGCGCCAATGCGGCCTTGCCTCCGCATCTTGAGCCAAAGGCGTCTGACCTGACTTCAGGGCAAGCAAACCGTTCCAGGCGATCATGGCGCCGTTGTCCGTCAGGAACTTGTTTTCCGGCACGAGCATCCTGGCGCCGCGCTGTTCGCACATGACCTTCGCCTTGTGCTGCAGGATCCTGGAACATGCCACGCCGCCGGCCAGAAGCAATTCATCTTTTTCAAAGTGGGCCATCGCGCGCTCGGCCGCCTCGCACACCATGTCAAAAGCGATTTCCTGGAGAGAAAAGGCAAGGTCGGCATCTTCAACGCCGCCTTTTTCAAAACGGCTTTTGAACGCCGTGTACAAACCGGAAAAGCAGACATCCATGCCTTTGACCGTATACGGCAGCTCGACAAAGCCCTGGCTCTTCAACGACAATTCGTACAGAAGCGGCCCGCCGGGAAAACCCAGACCCAGAAGCCGCGCCGATTTGTCCAACAAGTTGCCGATGCCGATGTCCAACGTCTCGCCCACCACGGCATACCGGTCCTCCTGACGGACCAGCAGTTGGGTGTTGCCGCCGGAAACATACAAATAAACCGGGTCCTTCGCCTTGCACTCCTTGCGCCCGATTTCCAGATGGGCCACGGCATGGTTCACGCCCAACAGAGGCACGCCCCATTCTGCCGCCAACAGCGCGGCGACTTGCAGGCCTTCGTAAAGCAGCGTGCCGATGCCGGGACCTTGCGACACGGCGATGGCGTCGATCTTCTTTTCCGGATGCGGACCCAAAGGCTTCAGCGCGGATTGAAGAACGGAATCGGCATGCGCCTGGTGGAACCGCAACACCTCCCTCGGCACCATGCCGGGTCCATCGGAGGTGAAACTGGCTTTTTCGTTGGACAGAAAACGGAAGCTGCCGTCGACTACGGACGCACCGAAGGTGTGGGCGGTGGATTCGATTCCCAAGACGTGCATGGAGACAAGGATGAGAAGCGCCGGATAAAAACCAACGGCTACCCTAACTCTCTTATGGACTATTACCAAGGCGCGGAGGCCACCGTCCACCTGCAAAAAAACCGCGTGGTCAAGACGCGCGTGCCGAAGGCCTACCGGTTGCCGGCGTTGGACGCGGCACTTCGAAAACAACGGACCCGACGGGAAGCCCGCCTCCTCCGCAGACTCCACCCCATCATCCGCGTGCCAGCCGTTCTGGAAGAAAACGGCGATACGCTGATCCTGGAAAGAATCCACGGAGGGCCCTTGAAGCGCCACGTCACGCCATCCCGCTGCCGCCACGCCGGCGTCCTTGTGGGCAAGATGCACGCCGCCCAAATCGTCCACGGCGATCTGACCACATCCAACCTCCTGCTGGAACACCCGGAGAAAGAAGACGAAAGAATCGCGTTGGTGGACTTCGGTCTGGCGTATCCGTCGCACAAGCTGGAAGATTTCGCCACCGACGTGCACGTGTTCGAAGAACTCGTGAACGCGGAATGCTTTGACGCCTTCTGGAAGGGTTACGAAACGACCCAACCCAAGGCGAAAGACGTCAAAGCCCGCTTGGAGAAACTCAAGAACCGCGGGCGGTACCGCAACGGATGAAAAAGAGGTTGCCAACGAATTCCGAGAACAAATAAAGATAAAAACGAAGCCGGAATAACATCCACATGGCTCGGGCCCAAGGAACCTTTGAATACATGCTCCTGCTGGGCGGCGCCGTATTCATTGCCACATTGGCACTTTCCCTTTTGATCAACACCACACCCGACGTGGACCCGCAGAAGCAATGCGCTTTGGCGGCCCGCCAAAGCCTGGAATGCTTCAAACCCGGCGGCGGATTCAACGACGCCGCGTCCTTCAACTACCAAGACCGGACAACCCCCTGCACCTGCACCAGCGTAACCGGCACTACAACCGGAACACCCACGACAACCACCAACCCGACGCCCACGCCGTCCGCAACACCCACCGCGTCCACTACCCCAACTCCAACCACATCACCAACAGCAACACC
>JACPGT010000004.1 GCA_016188965.1 Microcaldota archaeon
CGACGCAACATCCGGGCCGGCCGAAGGCCGGCCCACGCGCCGCTGGACACATCACGAAAAACAAACAAAAAGAACGGTGCTTTTAGCTCCGATTCATCTGCGGGCTAAAGCCCGCAGTATTCTCGGCTCTAAACCCATAACACGCCAAATTAGTGGAAAGACGAAAATCCGGCCGAATTGACGGATTTGGAAACAACTGAACAAATTGGACTAAACGCACACGTGCAAATCGATGGCGTCACGGATATTCTTGATGGCCTCGTCCTCCGTCTTTCCCTGCGAGATGCAACCAGGTAGCGAAGGAACGGTGGCCGTAATCCATCCGTCCTCATCTTTTTCCAGAACGACTTTGAACTTCATTGAAACAAATGGGTCGTTTTATGGATAAATACGGTTGGTTTCAAAAAAATCAACTCCCTAAAAACAAGCCAAGCTTTAAAAACCGCTTCCGGCATTGTCTGTAAAGCTTCCTTTTCAGTCTGATGGGGAGTAGGCTCCTTTCCTAGGGAAGGAGCAGAGAACCATCTCAAAAACACGTCTGCGTGTCATTTTGAGTTCAACCAAGGTTAGATACATATGGATTTGGAACGCTCCATCCGCCTCGCAGTGGATTCCGGAAAAGTCACGCTCGGCTCGCAGCGCAGCCTTGAGCACGCCCGCCGCGGCGATGGCAAACTGGTCATCATGGCCCAGAACGCACCCGCGGGCCTGGCGGACGACATGAGGCATTTCTGTTCGTTGTCCGACTTGCGCCTCGTCCAGTTCAAAGGCACCAGCATGCAGCTGGGCACGGTGTGCGGCAAGCCATTTCCCGTCAGCGCCTTGTGCGTGATTGAGCCGGGCGACTCCGACATCCTGGACGCGGCTGCCAGCGGTGCATAGGATACCCATGGCCGCGACGCTGTCGCTGGAAGACATCCAGCTTCTGAACATGCTGGAACAGCGCACGGGCGCGCAAGGCATCGACGTGGTCCGGACCGAAGAAAAGGTCATCTTCGTCGTAAGCGCCGGGCACGCCGGGAAAGCCATCGGAAAAGGCCGCGAGAACCTGCGCCGGTTGGAGCGGGAATTCGGCAAAAGCGTGGACGTGGTGGAAACCGCGGACACGCTGGAAGCGTTCGCGCACAACGCGTTCAAGCCGGCGCAGTTGCGCTCGGTGGAAGTCAAAGAGGAAAACGGAAACAGGAAAGTATTCATCAAAGTCGACGGCTCGCAGCGGGGCCTGGCGATCGGACGCAACGGCGAAACGATCAAGAAAGCCCGCGTCCTTCTGCAGCGCCGCTTCGGCGTGACCGACGTCAAAATAGTGTAAGGTGTTGAAATGGCCCGTGGAGAATTCGCTGCTCGGAAACTGCGCCGCGTGCGCAAGACGAACCGCAAACTGGAAAAGGCGTGGAAACGCAAGGCCGAAGGCCTCAAGGAGAAGTACGACCCGCTGGAAGGCGCGCCCCAGGCCCGCGGCCTCGTGATCAAGAAGGAAGGCAAGGAACAAAAGCAGCCGCACTCCGGCATCGTCAAGTGCGTGCGCGTCCAACTCATCAAGAACGGCAAGAAAGTCTCGGCCCACGTGCCCCGCGACAAGGCCATCACCAAGGTCGACGAACACGACGAAGTGACCATCGAGGGCCTCGGCGGATCACAGCGCGGCCAGATGGGATCGATTCCCGGCGTGCGTTACCGCGTCGTCCAGGTCAACGGCGTGTCGCTGGAAGAACTGCGCACGGGCCGCAAAGAGAAACCCAAGAGGTAATCCGGATGGAAGTCAAACTCTTCGACAAATACACGTATGACGGCATCGTCATCCAGGACCCCAGCCTCAAGAAGTACCTCAGCTTGCGGCCGCTGGTTCTGCCGCATACGTTCGCGCGGCACGCGAACAAGCCGTTCGCAAAAGCGCAGGTCAACATCGTCGAGCGCCTGGCCAACAAGCTCATGCGTGGCGGCACCGGCGAGAAGATTTCCGGCCGCATCATCCGCACGCACGGCAAGTTGCAGGGCAAGAAGACGAAAGTCCTCAAGATCATCGAGACGGCCTTTGACGACATCGCCAAGGCCACCGGCAAAAACCCGCTCCAGGTGCTGATCCAGGCGTTGGAGCGCATCGCGCCGCGCGAAGACATCACGCGCGTCCGGTTCGGTGGCGTGGCCTACCAGGTCGCCGTCGACATTTCGGCACAACGCCGCCTCGACTTGGGCCTGCACAACCTGGCTATCGGCGCCATCCTGGCGTCGTTCGACAAGAAGACCACCTTGGGCGAGGCCTTGGCCAACGAAATCATCTTGGCGTCGAAGAACGACGCGAACAGCTACGCGCTCAAACGCAAGAACGAGAACGAGCGCATGGCCAAGAGCGCAAGGTAAGCCGCGATGGCTAAACGTCTCTATTTGGCAACCGGGAAGAACGCCAAATTCCTCGGCGTCTGCGGCGGCATTGCCGAATACCTCGACGTGGACCCCACCATCGTGCGCTTGGTCTGGATTATCCTTACGCTGGCCAGTTTCGGCTTTGGAATCCTCGCCTACTTGCTGGCCTACGCCATCATCCCCAGGCGCTGAACAATCACACCAAAGCGCACGGCTAAAACGCCAAGGCTTTGGAAAACAAGAAAAAAAATGCGCGGCAAACGGCCCAAAAAAAAGGCCATGGCTGCCAAACAATCGTGAAAATCGACAAAACCGGTGGATTGACTTATGGCTCGGAAAGAAGTGGTCGTTGAAGACGTCGCGCGCCTCATGCGCAGCACGAAGAACATCCGCAACATGGGCATCGTGGCCCACGTCGACCACGGCAAGACCACGCTTTCCGACTCCCTCGTCGCTCGCGCCGGCTTGATTTCCAAGGAACTGGCCGGCGAGCAGCGCGTGCTGGACTACGACCCGCAGGAAATGGCCCGCGGCATCACCATCAAGGCGGCCAACATCTCGCTGGGATTCACGCACACCGACGGCGAAGAGTACCTCATCAACCTCATCGACACGCCGGGACACGTCGACTTCGGCGGCCACGTGACGCGCGCCATGCGCGCCGTCGACGGCGCCGTCATCGTCGTGGACTCCGTCGAAGGCATCATGCCCCAGACGGAAACCGTGCTGCGCCAGGCCTTGAAGGAAAAAGTCCGCCCCGTGCTGTTCATCAACAAGATCGACCGTTTGATGAACGAGCTGAAGCTGGACAACAAAGGCATGCAGGAGCGCTTCTTGAAGGTCATGGCCGGCGTCAACAAACTCATCGACAACTACGGGCCGGAAGAATTCAAGAAGGACTGGACCATCGACGTCGCCAAAGGCAACGTGGCATTCGGCTCCGGCTTCCACAAGTGGGCCATCTCCGCGCCGACCATGAAGAAATTCAACATCTCGTTCAAGGACATGTACGACATGTGCGTCGCCGGCGACCACAAGCAACTACAGACCAAGGCGCCTCTGGATGAAGTCATCCTCGGCATGGTAGTCGAACACTTGCCGTCGCCTGACGTTTCCCAGCGTTACCGCATCCCCGTCATCTGGCACGGCGACCAGGAATCCGTCCACGGAAAAGCCATGCTCAACGCCGACCCCACCGGCCCTGCCACCTTCATGATCACCGCCATCCAGGTCGACCCCCACGCGGGCGACGTGGCTGTCGGCCGCCTCTATTCGGGCACCCTCAAGAAAGGAACGGAACTGTACTTGGCATCGCAATTCAAATCGGAAAAAATCCAAGGCGTAGCCGTCTACATGGGTCCGGACCGTGTGCTGGTGGAAGAAGCCAAGCCCGGCAACATCGTGGCCCTCGTCGGCCTCAAGGAACAATACGCCGGCGAAACCCTCTCGGAAGGCGAAATGACGCCGTTTGAGAAGATCAAGCACCACTCCGCGCCCGTCGTGACCAAGAGCATCGAGGCGAAGAACCCGCGCGACTTGGCCAAACTCGTCGACGTGCTGCGCAAGATCGGAAAGGAAGACCCGACGCTGTTCGTCGAAATCAACCACCAGACCGGCGAACATTTAATGTCCGGCATGGGCGAGTTGCATCTGGAAATCATCGAATACAAGATCAAGAACGAGCGCGGCGTCGACATCCAGACCTCGCCGCCCATCGTCGTGTACCACGAAACCATCACCGGCACCGGACCGGAACTGGAAGGAAAATCACCCAACAAGCACAACAAGTTCAAGATGTACGTCGAACCGCTTGAGCCTTCCGTCGTCCAGGCCTTCGCCGAAGGCAAGATTGACTCGTCCGTCAAGGGCAAGGACCTGCAGGAACGCCTCATCGAAGCCGGATTGCCGCGCGAACAGGCCCGCAAGATCATGAAAGTGCATGAAGACAACCTCTTCATCGACGGCACCAAAGGCGTGCAGTACCTCCAGGACATCCGCGAACTGGTCGTCGATGCCTTCACGCAAGCCATGAGCCAAGGCCCGCAGGCGAAGGAAAAAGTCGTGGCCGTCAAAGTCATCCTCACGGATGCCAACATCCACGTGGATCCTGCCCACCGGGGACCGGCGCAGATCATCCCGGCCATCCGCCGGCCCATCTACGCCTCCATGCTGCAAGCCGGATGCGTCCTGCAGGAGCCCAAGCAGAAGCTTTTCGTCAGCACGCCGGCGGACTACATGAGCTCCGTCATCAACCTCATCCAAGGCCGCCGCGGCCAGATTTTGGACATGCAGCAAGAGGGCGAAGCCGTCGCCATCAGCGCGAAGGTGCCCGTCTCCAGCATGTTTGGATTCGCCTCCGACATCCGCGGCGCCTCGCAAGGCCGCGCCGCGTGGTACTACGAGTACGCCGGTTACGAAAAACTTCCGAACAACCTGCTCGGCCCCACGATTGCAGCCATCCGCAAACGCAAAGGAGAACCGGAAACAGTGCCCACTGCCAAAGATTTCATGGACTAACAACCGTGAGGAAGGGGTGGATCGACCAGTGAGGGGAAACGTAGTTTCCCCTTGGTGGTCATCCGCAAGCGCAAAGGAGAACCCGAAACGGTCCCGACCGCGAAAGACTTCATGGATTAGGAAGGTAACACGGCCGCTGCAAAGACCAATACGACGGCTTTGTGTTCCATTTTTCTTGCGGAGGGCACCCATCGCTGCCCCCTTCTTTTTCTTTCTTTTTCTACTTCCTCACGCCGTGCGCTCCCCGTTTTTCCATTTTTGTCAAACTTCCTTCACGTCAGCTTTAAATTCGGAAAATTGGTTCAAACTATCCATGGCTGTGTGGCCCGACCACCCGCAGAAAATCCACCTGCAGAAAGCCCTCGTGTCCAGGCGGCACTTTTTCCGCCCGCGCCCGAACCACCAATACCGGCCCAACCCCCAAGCGTTGGGGCAGTAAGCGGGAAAAAATACACGGCGAGGAAAAGCCGACGCAGGCATTCCAGGTCGGACCATCTCGTTTTGAAACCCACGCGCAGCCAGCAGGGGGCATGACGGGCGCGGGCTATAAAAGAAACGTTTTTCCAACAAAGCCTATGAACGGCGCATTCGACTGGATTACCACGGAATTCGACAAGCTCAAACTGTTCCGCCTGCCGAGCGGAGATTTGCGCAACGCCCAATTCGCCTTGCTGACCGAACACCACGAACAGATGAAGCAGCACGAAAACGGATTCCCCCTTTTGTTGGAAGTGCGCAAAAGCATACGGGATACCTGGATTTCACGCGAGCCGAAAACCGGCGCCATCCTCGTGCACGCACTGGCGTTGCCACGCACGCCCGATGTCGAGAGGCACGCCGACGAATTGGAAACGAGCATGCAGGCGCTCCGGGAAAGATTGGCAAAAGCAGGCATCCGCGCTCGCATTCACGTCAGCACGTATCTCAACGGAGCCGAGCCGGACAACCACCTCGAACAATACATGGGTGAAAAACACTATGGACCCTTCGCGGAACACGTGAAGGAAAAAGGATTCACTCTGTACGGCCTGCACTCCATCGTCATGCGCCTGGAAGCGCCCGAAGGCGCGTCGGTGAAGCCAGATCAACTGGAGCAGGCGTTGAAAAACTGGCGGAAGCAAGCGACGCTGGATCACCTCCGCTCCTCGGTCCGCAACAGGGTCATCGGACTGAACACGCCGAAACCGCTGACGTACACCGCCCGCATCGCGAAGCGGGACGAAAAAGACCGCCAACGCGAAGCCAGCAAACGCCGGGCACGCAAGGAAGGAAGCGGCCAGTTGAAGTTCGGTTTCATGCGACGCGAACCGCTGCACCGCGTCGTGGCCTGAGAAACAAAAAGCTCCGGAACGGCTCGCGGCCCCGCGTCAAGGAAAACCTTTTTAAGCGGCTTTTGGCAAGGATTGTACAAACAGTCGAAAGGCTCAACATGGCTGATTTTTAGAGGCAAACTTGCTCGCTACGAGGCATGCGGTTTGTCACCGAGTCGAAATTCGGAAAATACAGGGTAGTCAGAAACAAAACTAACGTTAGCGAACCGTTTGAATCCGGAGGGAAATTAGAATGGCTGCGAAACCGCACTTGAACCTGATCTTCACGGGCCACGTCGACCACGGCAAATCCACCATGGTCGGTCGCGTCCTGTTCGACACCGGCGCATTGTCCGACAACGACCTGCGCAAGCTGAAGGAAGAAGCCGCCAAACTCGGTAAAGCCACGTTCGAATTCGCGTTCGCCATGGACCAGCTCAAGGAAGAGCGTGAACGTGGCGTGACCATCGACATTGCGCATAAGGACTTCAACACCCAGAAGTACTACTTCACCATCATCGACGCGCCCGGACACAAGGACTTCGTCAAGAATATGATCACCGGCGCCTCGCAAGCCGACGCCGCCGTGCTCGTGTGCTCTGCCAAGGAAGGCATCCAGGCCCAGACGATCGAACACGCCTTCTTGCTGAAGGTGTTGGGCGTGCAGCAGTTCATCATCGCCATCAACAAGATGGACGCCGTGAACTACGACAAGGCCAAGTACGACGAGACCAAGGCCGCCTTGATCGCCAAGATCAAGCCCATGGGCTACGCCGTGGACAAGATTCCGTTCATCCCCGTCTCGGCCTACATGGGCGACAACATCGCCAAGAAATCCGACAAGATGGCCTGGTACGAAGGCATGACCCTCGTCGGCGCCTTTGACGCCCTCATCGAGCCGAAGAAGCCGTTGGACAAGCCCCTGCGTTTGCCCATCCAGGAAGTCTTCACCATCACGGGCCAAGGCACGGTCCCCGTTGGACGTGTCGAAGCCGGCGTCATGAAGCCCGGCCAGCAAATCATCATCATGCCGGAAGGCGTGCCGGGTGAAGTCAAGAGCATCGAAATGCACCACCAGCAGTTGGCGGAAGCCGTTCCGGGCGACAACGTCGGTTTCGCTCTGAAGAACGTCGACAAGAAGGCCATCAAGCGCGGCTCCGTCGTCGGCGATCCCAAGTCGCCCCCGACCGTCGTGGAAGCATTCAAGGCCCAGATCGTGGTGTTGAACCACCCGACGGCCATCGGCAAGAACTACACGCCGGTGTTCCACCTGCACACCGCCCAATTGGCCTGCACCATCACGGAAATCCTGGAAAAGAAGGACCCCAAGACGGGCCAGACGGCACAGCAGAACCCCGACTTCATCAAGACGGGCGACGTGGCCATCGTCATGATCAAGCCGACCAAGCCGGTCGTGGCCGAGAAGTACTCGGAATACCCGGCCCTGGGCCGCTTTGCCATGCGTGACATGGGCCAAACCGTGGCTGCCGGCGTCATCCTCGACGTCGTGCCCCGCAAAGGCTAAGGCATATTAAGCCCTAGAGGTACCTTTTGACTCCGCGTTCTTTTTTTCGCGGAGGAATTCATTTTTCACGCATCAGGTTGCAGCCGGTTGGTCTTGCAACACAGACAAATACGAACGGATGAAACGCACATGAGCAAGGCCCGCATCAAACTCGAAAGCCAGAACGTCCAGGATTTGGACGAAGTCTGCGGCCAGATCAAGGACATCTCCGGCAAAGCCGGCTTGTCCCTCAAAGGCCCCGTTCCCCTGCCGACGAAGAAGCTGCGCATCAGCACGCGCAAGACGCCGTGCGGCGACGGAACCGACACGTACGAGAAGTGGGAACTGCGGATTCATAAGCGTCTGATCGAAGTGCAGGCCGATGATCGCATCCTGCGCGACATCATGCGCATCAAGATTCCTTCTTCTGTAAACGTGGAAATGACGCTGGGATAAGAAAAAAAGTCTCTTTCTAGAAAAAAAGCCGAAAAACGGCAAATCCAATTCTTCAAGGTTCAGCGTACGCTCTTTTTCCGAACGGCTTATTCTTCCTGGGCTTTGAACCACCGCTCGTACGCCTTGTGGTCACCAACGAAAAGAATGCGCTTCTGGTTTAATTCGCGCCGAATGATGAACGCAATACGATATTGGCCCACTTCGGCAACAAAATGCGGAGAACCATGCTTCAAGTGCCGTGCAGGTAAATCATCCCGTCGGAGCTGCTCGAGTTTTTTCTCTAACCGTTCCTTCACGGAATTATCCAAGGCAAGGAAAAGCCGTTCGGCAGTTGGTTCAAAAAAGACGTCGAACGGCAATCCTATTTCACTTCCCTTTTGCGCGCATTTCCCTGGATTTTTTCAATACCTCATCGAGGGGAACCAACTTGCGCTTTCCTTCGTCGATTTCCCGGTCAATCTTATCCATTTTACGGATGACCAATTCCGCTTCCAGCTCTTTAGGGTCCTGCGCCAATCCGTATTTGTGGCCAAGTTCCAGGATGCCGGCACGGAAGGCCTCCGATTTGGTCCGAAAATAGCCCTTTTCGACCAATTGTTCTGCAATCAACGCGACAACGCCATTCATGCGAACCACGGTTTCCATTGCAATCACCTACAAAAAGGCATACAAAATGCCCACAAGATATAGGTGATTTGGCGAGTATTTAACGGAGCAAGAAGCGTTTCGCTGAAACCCGTATTTGAGCGTTGAGTAGAAAAAAAATCAACTGCCGCAACGGCAGAAAACGGAAAACTACCAGAGTTTGAGCCCGCTGCGTGCCTTTTGGACCTGCCGGAAGTCCAAGTCGGCCACCAGAAGGCCTTCTTCTTTTCCGTCCAGTTCGCCCAAAAGCTCACCTTGCGGGCCATAGACGGTGGATTTGCCGCCGAATTTCATGTCGTCGGTGCCGACGCGATTGCACCCGGCGACGAAACACTGGTTTTCAATGGCGCGCGCCTTGAGCAGGGGTCGCCAGTGATGGATGCGCGCGGCGCCAAAAGCGGACGGGTACAACAACAATTGCGCGCCTTGTCTTGCCAACAAGCGGGCGGCGTCCGGATAGCGCAGGTCGAAGCAGATCTGCACGCCGAAAGGCCCGAACGGTGCCTGGACGACCTTGGCCGACGCGCCCGAGGTAAAGACGTCGGCCTCCCTGACGTCGCCTACGGCGAACAAATGGTTCTTGCGGTACACGGCGCGGCCGGCTTGACCCGGGGCGAACCAATGCGCGGCGTTGTACAGTTTGCCGCCGTTGGTTTGCGGCATGCCGGCTAAAATGGACACGCCAAGCCTGCTTGCTTCGGCTTCCAAAACGGCAGGGCCGGCCTGGTTTCTTGCCTGCCGTGCCACGTTGCCCAAGTAATAGCCCGTGTTGAAAAGTTCAGGCAGTACGACCAAATCGGCGTTCTTCCTGGCGGCTTGCGTGAGAAAAGCCAAGGCAGACTGCAGGTTGTCCTCTTCCTTCGGCGTGCAGTCCATCTGGACTAAAGCCAGTCGCATGCGGAAAGACCGTCAGTCCTTCTTTTCCTTCTTGCCCGCGCCCGTCCAGGACTTGACCAATTCCAAAAGCTCCATCGGGAACAGCACCACCGTGTTGGAGGGAGACGGGCCCAAGCCGTCGATGGTCTGCAAGGCACGCAATTGGAGCGCCGCTGGATTCTTCTCCATGATTTTCGCCGCTTCCGCAAGGTTCACGGCGGCCAGCTTGTCGCCTTCCGACTTGGTGATGTTGGCCCGCTTTTCGCGTTCGGCCGATGCCTGGCGCGACATGATGCGCTTGAGGTCTTCTGGCAGTTCGATGTCCTGTAGCTTGATGGACGTGATGTCCACGCCCCAGGTGTTCGTTTCCTGATCCACGATGCCCCGCGTCTGTTCAGCCAGTTTCTCGCGGTCCGTCAAGACCTCGTCCAGCGTCGAGTTGCCCACTACGTCCCGCAAAGCGGTCTGGGCGTACTGGGACACGGCGTACTGGTAGTCCTGGATCTTCAGGATGGCGTCTTCGGATTTCTCGACCTTGAAGTAGACCACGGCGTTGATGGCGACCGGCACGTTGTCCTTGGTCATGGCTTCCTGTTTGGGAATGTCCAACGTCCGGATGCGCATGTCCACGGAAATCAGCTGTTGAATCAGCGGGATGAGCAGGTTCACGCCCGGACCCGCAGTTCGGCTGTACTTGCCCAGCGTGAGGATGACGCCTTGCTCCCACTGGTTCAGGATGCGGATGGAAGCGAAAAGCAAGACCAAGATGATGATGACGGCAAGCTCGAACAAAACCATAAACAAATCAACCCCACTGAAAAGAGAAGGGGGTCCCGGCAATAAAAATCACGCGGAAAGACGGAAAAAACCATAGAAATCATAGAGCCGAACAAAATAGGCAGCAACCGCCATACAGCGGTTTTTAATCTCACAGCAAACCCAATCAAACCATGTGGATCGCTGAATTCAAAGTGGTCGCCCCGGGGGCACCTGATGGTTCCCCCTGGCGCGGCCTGCGCCTCGCCCCCTCCAACGGTGCTGCCCATGTGGATCGCTGAATTCAAAGTATGGCATACGGGGTCAGCTGCGCGCGAGGCCACCGCCCGGTTCGACGCGCTGATTGAAACGCACTATTTGAACGTCTTTACGCAAAAAAAGAAGGAACTCGTTTCCGGCGTCATGGTCTACTACGGCAAGCAGGCCGAACAGGCCATGCAATACGTCATCGAGGGCCTGAAGAAGCAGGGCGCGACGAACCTCAAGCGCGAAGGCAACCAGATGTTCTACACCGTCGCCTCCATCCACCAATTCCACTCCATCGTCCTGAACGCCAACGTCTTTTTCATCCGCCCCCAACAAATCAGAGGTGGATATGGCTATTGGACCGTCGCCGCCTGGGAAAAGAAGCACCTGCTAGGATTTTACAACGCCCTGCGCAAGCTTCCCAAGAGCAAAGCCACGGTCGAACTGCTGTCCCTCAAACAAGGCCTGGCGCCCGTCTTTCCCTCCTCCATCCGCCACGCGTTGTCCGACAAACAGCGCGAAGCGTTCGAATTGGCCTGCCAGGAAGGCTATTACGCAAGCCCTCGGCGCGCTTCCCTCGAAGAGTTGGCGGAAAAAGCCGACTTGCCGTACACCACGTTCAAGGACCGCCTCCGCGCCGCGGAGAGCGAATTGTGGCCCAAGCTGGTCTCATGAAGAAAACCAACGGCCAACAACGAAAGAAAAAGCCGAAAAACGTGAAAACCGCTACATGGCGGGTTAAGCCTAAAGCCGGAAAAAAGCACCACAAAGGCATGCAAACCAAAACCATCCAAACGTTGCGGCTGCCGGACGACCTTGAGGGAATCCAAACGCTCAAATGGGCGCCGTACGCCGGACGCAACCTGAGCTACTTTTTCACGTATATGCACCTGCGCGACACCTACGGCAAGGCGTACGAACCGCTCCTAGGCATCCGTTTTTCGTACATCTTCGTCGAAGCGGACGGCAACCGCTGGCAGATGTACCGCGCGCCGGAGGAATCCGAACGGCTGGAAAAATTCGTCTACGACCGCACGGCCGATCCGGAATACGTCCAAGACATCCTGCAACGCACCGGTCAGGGCTACGCGCAATACCGTCGCCACGCGGAAGCCCGACGCGGCCGCGATTGGACCCAGATGACGGCATCCGGCCTTGCCACCGCCCTGCGGGACGAATGCAAGACCTACGTGGACATGATCGTCGGCACCTCCTGCGCCATCATCTTCGCCTCGGCACTGGCCCGCCGCCTGCAGGAAACCGTGCCGGAGCAAGCCGTGGCCAAAATGGCGCTTCCGCTGCACATGACGCTGCCGCTGGAGGAAGAAATCGATTTTTGGAAACTCGTGGAAAAAATCCAGGCCAGGGGAACCACGAAGATCGACGATTTGGAAAAGCTGCCGGAAGGACCGCGCAACGCCGTCAGGACCCATTACGACGCGTACTGCTGGCTGGACTGCTACGAAAATGAACCGATCTGGAAGATGGAAGACCTCCTGACGCGCATCAACGACGCCCTGGCCCAGGATGGCCGAGAGAAAGTCGAGCAACTGCGCAAACGGCATGATGCGAACGAAAAACTCGTGGACGACACGGCTCGGCAATACAAGGTGGACCAAAAACAACTGGAACAATTCCGCCAGCAAGCCGCTGTTTTCCGCCATTGCCAAGAAACTCACGCTGCCACGCAACCAAATCAAATGGTTCACGGACGAAGAGCTGATCGCCGCATTGGAAGGCCGCGTGCAGCCGGAACAGCTTATGGAATGCCTCCCTGACCGCCAGAAACACTACCTAATCGCCTTGGGTCAAAAACACCCCCATGTGTACGAAGGCGCGCAGGTAGATACATTCCTGAATAACCTGGACATCGAAAACCCCGCCGTTGCCGACGTCACGGAAGTCAAAGGCGTGCCCGCATACCCCGGAAAAGTCCAAGGCATCGCTCGCGTAGTTCAGCACGTCGGCCAACTGGACAAAGTCCAACAAGGAGACATCCTCGTCACGCTCAACACCACGCCTTCGTTCATTTTGGCCATGAAGCGCTCGGCGGCCATCGTGACGGACGAAGGCGGCATTACGTGCCATGCGGCCATCGTCTCGCGGGAGTTGGGTATTCCCTGCATCATCGGAACGAAAGCGGGTACACGGTTAATTCCAGACGGCGTCATGGTCGAAGTCGATGCCGCTGCCGGGACCGTGCGCAAGCTGGAAGGGTGAGACACCGCGGACGTCGTGACGTTTCTTTCGGCATCGGCATTGCGTTACCTGGCATGGAGAATCTTCGGGACGCGGCGTACGCCGGACATCGCCCCGCCGAGCGGACCGGACACATCCATCCACGGCTGAAGTCGAAAAATAGCCATAGCGCGATTGAATCGATATACAACGCCGCAACGTACCAGCGAAAGCAAGGAAAAACAGAGGCGCGCCGAAGAATGGACTCCGTCATCGAAGTACTGGCCTACTTGGCCGCTGCCTACGTGTTGTGGGACATGATCCGCAATCCAGACTCGCTCAAGCGCCTGCGCGAGCCTTGGGTGCGGCCTATCAAGGATCTGGGCCAAAAATAAGACCGAAAAGCATCCGAAATCCGGACGACACCCGCCTCGTTTCCGCCATCCAGCGGCCTTATTTTTAAAAGCGAAAGAGCCAGAAGGATGAACATATGAAATGGTTCGTCATGGAGCAAATCGAGCGCAGCCACGCCCTGTTCACGGCGATTCCGTTCAACGGCTTCTGTGACCTGACGCCATGGGGCCTCAAGCAAAGCATTCCGCAGGCAGTCATCCATGAAAAGCAAGGCACCGCCGAGCTTTTGTTCCCCAAAACGGCTTTTCAC
The DNA here is from genome assembly GCA_016188965.1 of Microcaldota archaeon. GTDB lineage: Archaea > Micrarchaeota > Micrarchaeia > Norongarragalinales > Norongarragalinaceae > JACPGT01. The sequence goes on from JACPGT010000004.1 coordinate 13,538, forward strand.
GCCGTCGGGAAAGCCATCCTGGACAAGGTGGTGAACGAGCCGGAGTGGGCCGAAGCGCTCAACGCGAAGATCCGACAATACAATGGGAAATTCTTCGACGCGTCCGAGCGGTTGTTCCGCACGGACTGGCAGACCCAGGACAACGAAGCAATGGCGCAGGCCTATGCCGACGTCGTCCGCCTCCAGATTGCCGCGCACACGTCCGGCATCCCGTGGGTCGTGCTCGAGTTCGACCACGCCTTGCTCACCAATTACCTGCTGGACTACCTCAAAACCCGCATCACCGCCAAAAACCTCAAACAATCCGCCGGCGAGGCATTCTCCATCCTGACCACGCCGTCGGAGGACAGTTACGCGCAGAAGGAAGAAGAGTCGTTATTGCGCATCGCCGCCCAAATCCAGGACGCGCGCGTGCGCAAGCTCTTCGAATCGAGCGACCTGGAACTCATCGAACAGCGCCTGGCCCGGATGCAGCCGGAGGCCGCCTTACAACTGGACGACCACTTCCGAGCCTATGCGTGGCTGCCGTACATGTACGAAGGACCCGCCTGGAAAAAGTCCTACTTCTTCCAAGTGCTGCAAGGAGTGGTCAAGCAGGACGTGCAAGACTTGCGGCAGAAAAACCAGCGCCGGCACGCCGAATTGCGCGGAGAACAACAAGCGTTGCTCACGCGGCTGGATGTAGACGCCAAGCACCGCCAACTGCTGCACGTGGCGCAGGAACTGGTGTACACCAAGGCATACCGCAAGGACTGCCTCTACCACTTCTTCTACTGCCTGGAGCCGTTTCTCAAGGAAGCCACCAAACGCCTCGGACTTACCTTGCGCCAAGTCCGGCGATTCACTCCCGACGAGCTGATCGCCGCGCTCAAAGCGGGAAAAGCCGATGCCGACGAGTTGAACCGCCGCTGGCACGGCCACGTCTACCACGTCCAAGGAAAAGACGTGCGCATCCTCACCGGCAAGCAGGCGGAGGAATTCATGGAAAAACTGGACGTCGAAAAGCCTGCCGCGGATGCCGACGTGCGCGAACTTTTCGGCGACTGCGCCTGTCCTGGGTTTGCCAAAGGCACGGTACGCAGAATCGAGCGGCCGGCGGACATGCCCAAGATGCACAAAGGCGACGTCCTGGTCGCGCACGCGACGAATCCGGACATCGTTCCGGCCATGAAGCAGGCTAGCGCCATCGTCACGGACATGGGCGGCATCACGTGTCATGCCGCTATCGTTAGCCGGGAACTCAAGATTCCGTGCGTTATTGGAACGAAAGTCGCCACGAGCGTACTTCAAGACGGCCAAGCCGTAGAAGTTGATGCGACGCACGGAAGAGTAACGAAAATCGGATAAGGAGGGGGCGAGGCGGAGTAAGCGCCAGGGGGAACCGTGGTTGCCGACGGTCAAGCAAGACCGTCGGTTGCTCCCGTGCCCCCGGGGCTTACGTGCGAATTCGACGCGACGCACGGCAGAGTGACCAAAATCGGATGAAATAGAAGCACACGGCCAAGAAACAGCCCGCCATAGCGCGGGCCAATGTTGAAAAAGAAGGCAAACCACCCAAAACACGAGGGATCTTCTCATGAGCTTCGTCCTGCCGTTTTCCCAATTGAGCAAAGACCACGTCAGCGTTGCCGGAGGCAAAGGCGCCCAGTTGGGCGAAATCACCAAGGCGGGCATCCCCGTGCCGCCCGGATTCGTCGTCCTGACGGCCAGTTTCGACGAGATGGTCGAGGAGAACAACCTCAAGGCCACCATCGCCGAATTGCTCAAACAGGTAGACATCAAGAAAACCGACACGGTCAACACGGCGTCCGAGGAAATCCGCAAGATCATCAGCCACGCCAAGATTCCAAAAAACGTGGAAAAGGAAGTCCACGCCGCTTTTGACGCCATGGGCGCCGAATACGTCGCCGTGCGTTCGTCCGCCACGGCCGAAGATGCTTCCGCCGCGTCATGGGCCGGGGAACTGGAGACGTACCTGAACATCCAGAGGCCCCACTTGATGGACAACGTGAAAAAATGCTGGTCGAGCCTGTTCACGCCGCGCGCCATCTTCTACCGCATCGAGAAAGGCATGGCCCACACCCAGATTTCCGTCGCCGTCGTGGTGCAGAAGATGGTCCAAAGCGAAGTCGCCGGCGTGGCGTTCACCGTCCACCCCGTGTCGCAGGACCGCAACCAGATGGTCATCGAAGCCGGCTGGGGCCTTGGGGAGGCAGTCGTAGGCGGATTGGTCACGCCGGACAACTACGTCATCGACAAAGGCGAACAACTGCTGTTGGACGTCACCGTCAACGCGCAGGAAAAGATGATATCCAAGGACAAAACCGGCAAGACGCACGAGATCGAAGTGCCGCATGAAAAACGGGAAAAACAGAAGCTGGACGGCCGCACCATCATGAAGATGGCCGAACTCTTCGAAAAGTCTACGTCGTCCAAACAAGGCCCATCACGACGCTGAAGTAAGGCCGGCAAAGGCCACGAGCCTATACGGCACATTGCCAGAAAAAAAAAGCCAGAAGGTCGAAAATCAGTCGCCCACGTAGATGACGCCCAGTTTGCCTTTGAAATGCGGATCGCCCGTCAAGAGTTGGCAATCGTGGTTGACGGCCGTCGCGTAAATCAACGCGTCCGTGGCGTGAAAAGCGTGCTGCTTGCAGACATGAAAAGCCGTGAACGAATCTTCCAACGTCAACGGAAGCACGCGTGCTTTTTGCAGAAGGACATGCATGCACTCCATGCGCGAGGAGTCACCCAAATCCCGTTGCATGCATCGGCCCACTTCAAACACGCTCACGGCGGAGACGAATACCGATTCTGACTTCTTCAGCTGCTGCGTCACCAACGTTGCCTTCGGGCCTTTTTTGAAGACCTCAAGCCAGGCCCACGAGTCGACTAAAAGAGTCATATTCGTTCCTCGTGGCGCTCCTTCATGAACGCATCCATGTCGATGCCGGGAAACATTCCAATGAGTTCATCCCAGTCCGGAACCCGCCGGAGGCAAAGCGCATCCTCACGCCATTCGAGTGAAACTTCCCTCGAATTCAACCGCCGACGCACCTCTTTTGGCAACGTGAGTCGGCCAAACTTGTCGATTTTCAGAATCGTAGGCGCTTTTGGTGCCGTCATGGTTTCCAAACCCATCACCTTTGACAATTCAATGGAATTTGCCAAATAAATAGATTTTGCCAAAAATAGGACAACATTGCGGTGGACGATGGCAGCCGCAGTAGCCAACCAGCCGACGCAAACCTATTTATACAAAAAGACACAATAATACAACTACAAAGTAGTAACAAAATAAGCCTCCGAATCGGCGGCATGAGTGAAGAAACGATGTTGGAAGGTTTGGACACGCTGGCATTGCTCATCGTCATCGGCGCTACCATCATGTTCTGGCAGATGTTCACCGAGCGCAACCCGACCATCGCGCCGCACAAGAGCTACCACCCCTCCGAGTACTACGGCGACTAGGATCGGCGCATCATTCTTTTTCTTTCCGGGATTTTTCAGGCCCAGCGTACGCTCTTTAAACGCGATCCGCCCAGTCTAGATGGATGCTGGAGGTCATCGAACACGAATTCAACGTCGCGCCGTTTCCTACCATGGCGCTAGGCGAAGCCGTCACCGGCTCCTGGAAAGCCCACTTGGGCCTGGACCTTACGGCATTTGCCATGGACCTGACCGGCACCGACTTGCGTTGGATCGTCGACATGCCGACGTGGAATGCCTGCTGCAAGGCCATGTTCGACCGCGCGATGTCCGACCCGGCGTTTTTCCCGAAGCTTCAAACCGACGTAGTACGCACCTGCAACGACCTCTGGGCGTTTGCTGAGCCGTGGAAAGCCCGCGATTTTTCTAAACACTCCAACGCCCAACTGGCCAACGAATACGCTGGATTCATGGCCAAATTGCGTCCTACGTTCGAATACGGCGTCCAATTGGTCCTGCTGGACTTCAACCCGCCGCTTCTGACCAACCACCTGCAAGCCATCGCCCGGAGTCGTTTCGGACCACATGCAAACGAGGCATTCGTGACACTCACCACCAACGTGGACCAATCGACGTTCGCCAAACAGCAGGAGTTGGACTTCCTACGCATCCTCACCCTCGACAAGAACGAACAATCCGCTGAACTGAAGCGCCACGCCGAAATGTTCGGCTTCCTGTCCTACGGCCTTCGCGGCCCGCTGACCTGGACGGAAAGCTACTTTATGCAAATGGCCGAATTAAGCCGCAAACAGGGCCTGGATGCCGCCGCCAAGTTGGCCGAACATGGGAAAGACGCCACCAAAACCCGGGAAAAAATCAGCCAGCTGGAAAAAGCACTCGCGCCGGAAGAGCGGCACGATTTCGCCATCGGCCGCACGCTGATGTACCTCAAGCCTTGGCGCAAGGAAATGCAATGCCGAACCTACCCGCTGACCGAACGTCTCTTGAAGGAAATCGCCCGCCGGCTTGACGTGCCGTTCGAATACGTCCGCTACATGAACGAAGATGAGACGCGTGACGCCCTCAAGTCCGGCCACGTCGACTCCGACTTGCTTGCCGCCCGAAAGAAACGCTGCTTCGTCCACGGCGCGAAAGGCAAAAGCACGATTTACGCAGGAAATGACGCGGAAAAATGGACAGCGTCAGTCGCACCCGAACCCGAAGTCAAAACTGAACAACTGCAAGGAACGCCCGCGACGGTCGGCAAAGCCCAAGGCGCCGCCCGCATCGTCAACACGGTCGAAGACATGACCAAAATGCAGCAGGGCGACATCCTGCTGTCAGTTGCCACCAACCCGTTCCTCTTGCCGGCCATCAAGAAAGCCTCGGCCATCGTCACAGACCAAGGCGGCCTGACGTGCCACGCGGCCATCGTCTCGCGTGAATTCGGCATTCCCTGCATCGTCGGCACGCGCCACGCGACGAAAGCATTCAAGGACGGCGACCGGCTCGATGTCGATGCGCATGCGGGCGTTGTCAAGAAAATCTGATTTTGAAAGCCGCCGGCATTCTTTTATGCCTTTTTGGTCCCAGCGTAGCTTTGCACAAACGGGGAGAAATGCATTGATTGAACTGGGTTTACGTCCACTGACCATCGACGACGTCGAGCGCGTGGCCAGACGCGGCGAAAAAGTCGAATTGTCGCAGGCCGCACGCCAACGTATCGCTGCGGCCCGCAAGGTAGTGGACGACACCGTCGCGTCCGGAAAAGCCGCCTACGGCATCAGCACGGGTTTCGGAGCACTCAAAAACAAAGCCATCAGCGCGGCGGACCAGGCGCAACTGCAGAAAAACTTCCTGACCAGCCACGCCGTCGGCGTCGGAAACGCGTTTCCGCAAGACGTCAGCCGCGCCATTCTCTTAATTTCAGCCAACGGCTTGAGCCAAGGCCACTCCGGCGTCCGTCTTGAAACGGTCCAGGCCATGCTAGAACTGCTCAACCACGGCGTAACTCCAGTTATTCCTGAAAAAGGCTCGGTGGGGGCCAGCGGCGACTTGGCTCCGCTAGCGCACATGGCGCAAGTCTTGACCGGAAACGGAGACGCGTATTATCAAGGGAAAAAAATGGCGGCAAGCCAAGCGCTTACTGAAGCCGGAATCGTTCCGCGCGTCTTGGCAGCTAAAGAAGGCCTTGGACTGTCCAACGGCACCGCAGTCATGACGGCCGTCGGCGCCTTAGCGGTCCACGATGCCCGAATCCTGGCCGAAACCGCGGACGTCACCGCCGCCATGTCGCTGGAGGCGCTCATGGGCACGGATGCGGCGCTGGACGAACGCATCCACGCGGCGAAGCCTCACGCTGGCCAGCAAGCCGTCGCCGCCCACATGCGCCAACTGACCAAGAACAGTCAAATCATCGCGTCGCACAAAGACTGCGACAGAATCCAAGACGCATACAGCCTTCGTTGCACCCCGCAAGTGCATGGCGCGTCGCGCGATGCCATCGCGTACGTGAAAAAAGTGATCGAAACGGAAATGAATTCCGCCACGGACAACCCGCTTATCTTCGAAAACGGCCAAGTCATTTCCGGAGGCAACTTTCACGGCCAACCCGTCGCCTTGGCCATGGACTTCTTGGGCATCGCCGTGGCCGAGTTGGCCAACATTTCCGAACGCCGCATCTTCCGCCTGGTCGACCCCAAACTCAACGAAGGACTGCCCGCATTCCTCATCCAGGACAGCGGCCTCAACACCGGTTACATGATCGTGCAATACACCGCCGCCGCCCTGGTGTCGGAAAACAAGGTTCTGGCGCATCCGGCCTCCGTCGATTCCATCCCCACGTGTGCGAACCAGGAAGACCATGTCAGCATGGGCACCATCGCCTCGCGCAAAGCCGCGCAGATCATTGACAACGTCCAACACGTATTGGCCATTGAAGCGCTGTGCGCGGCACAGGCCTTGGACTTCCGCTTGCCGCTGACCGCGGGCAACGGAACCAAAAAAGCGCACGACTGCATCCGCCAGAAAGTGCCGCACGTGGACGCCGACCGACCCATCCAGCCGGACATCCTGGCCGTGACCGAACTGGTCAGAACCGGACAACTGGCTCAATCCACGCAAAACCAAGGGTGAGCGATTCCTAATGCCGCGGCCCATGTTTTACACGGAGCGCCCCAAAGAGCCGATTTATCCCAACAAGGAAAAAACCTGCAAGACGTGGGAAGCCGAAGCCGCGTTGCGCATGTTACAGAACAACGTCAGTCCGCCGATTGCCAATCAGCCGGAAGAACTCATCGTCTACGGGGGCGCCGGACGGGCCGCGCGCAACTGGCGTGCCTACAACGACATCGTCCGCTGCCTGGAAGGCCTCGAATCCGACGAGACGTTGTTAGTGCAGTCCGGAAAACCCGTCGCCGTATTCCAAACATTTGAACACGCCCCCCGCGTCTTGATCGCTAACTCCAACTTAGTGCCGGCGTGGGCCACGCAGGCCGAATTCGACCGGCTGGACCAACTGGGTTTGATGATGTACGGCCAGATGACGGCCGGTTCGTGGATCTACATCGGCACGCAAGGCATCCTGCAAGGCACCTACGAGACTTTTGCCGCGTTGGCCCGCAAACACTTCGGCACACCTTCCTTGAAAGGAAAATGGGTCCTCACCGCGGGCCTTGGCGGCATGTCCGGCGCGCAACCGCACGCCGTCACGTTCAACGAAGGCGTGGTGTTGGACGTCGAAGTCCGCCGCGAGCGCGTTGAACGTAAAGTCAAGGAAGGCTACTGCGACAAGATGACGGAAAACCTGGACGAAGCCCTGGTATGGGTCAAAGACGCCAAAAACCGCGGCGAAGCGCTGTCCGTGGGCCTGGTGGGAAACGCCGCCGCCATTCACGCCGAATTGGTCCGACGCAACGTCACGCCCGACGTGGTCACCGACCAGACGTCCTCGCACGACTTGCTTTCGTACGTGCCGGAAGGCGACTTGGCAGAGCTTGACAATTTGCGGGAAAAAAACCCCGAACAATATCGCCAGCTTTCCCTACAGGCCATCAAAAAGCAAACGACTGCCATCCTTGAAATGCAAAAACGCGGCGCCATTTGTTTCGATTACGGCAACAACTTACGCCGCCAGGCCGAAATCGCGGGCGTCCAGGGCATCCGGAAAGCCGACGGCACCGGACAATGGGCGTATCCCGGGTTTGTCCTTGAATACGTCCGTCCGTTGTTCTGCCAAGGAAAAGGCCCGTTCCGTTGGGCCGCGCTGTCCGGAAACACGAAAGACATCAACGTCATCGACCAAGCGCTTTTGGAGACGTTCCCGGACGACAAGGCCCTCGCACGGTGGATTGCGTTGGCACAGAAGAAGGTGCCTCAAATCGGACTGCCTTGTCGGGTCTGCTGGCTGGGCTTTGGCGAGCGCGCGAAATTCGGTAAAATCATCAACGACTTGGTGGCCAGCGGCGAAGTCTTGGCGCCCATCGTCATCGGCCGCGACCACTTGGATTCCGGCTCCGTCGCCTCGCCCAACCGCGAAACGGAAGGCATGCAAGACGGCTCGGACGCCGTCGCGGACTGGCCTATCCTTAACGCGTTGGTCAACACCGCGGCAGGAGCTGACTGGGTGTCGTTCCACCACGGAGGCGGCGTCGGCATCGGCTACAGCCTCCACGCAGGAATGGTCGTCGTGGCTACGGGGACCAAGGACAAGGAAAAACGCCTGGAACGCGTGCTCACAACGGATCCGGGCATGGGCGTGGCGCGGCACGCGGATGCAGGCTACGATTTGGCCATCAAAACGGCAAAAGGAAAAAGCGTGAAGATTCCGAGGATCACGTTTTAAAGTTTTGATTCGGTCCGCATCAAGGCGTTTGACTTTTTCGTTTCAGCCGCCTCCAAAAAAAATTCCGCCTTCTTTTTCAAATCCGCCTTGAACGCCTCGTCCTTGATGGCCGCCAGGTTGATCTTCACGTTGTACCCGGCGCCTTGTAAACCCGCATACGTCATTTGGATGCCGGTGCCGACGTCCGAGGCCACGTTCGGACTGCACAACCGGGCCACGGTTTGACCCGCTTCCAAAACCCGCAGGCTGCAGTGCATGGTTTCCAGCGGCACGGACGCGGCGTGCTTGAAAGCGGCTTGGACTTTGGACAGGCGCGCGGCTTTTTCTTCGTCCGTTCCTTTCGGCATCGCAAACGCGGCCATGACGTGGTTAAACGCCTCGGTATCCTCGTCCACCAACTGCATCAATCGTTTTCTCTCGTTTTCCAGTTGCGAAAGCAAATCCGACAACGAAGCATTGGCCTCTTTTTTCGTGGAAATGCGAATCGCCATGCATAGCAAACCGGCACCCATGGCCGATGAGAGAGCCGCGACGCTGCCGCCGCCCGGAGCGGGGGAATCAGACGCCACGGCGTCAACGAAGTCCGACACTTTTTTTTCCACGAGATTTTTTTCCATTCCGTTTTCAGAACTCCGAATTCATTCAATCAAGCGCGCTTCGATGACCTGGTCGGTTTTGAATTTTTCAAGACGGAGGTAGAAGTCCGCCGTGTCCGAAAGCGCCTGCAAAGGCACCATACCGATTATTTCGGACTCGACAATCTGGACGCCGTGTTTTTGGGCCTCGGCCTTGACGGCTTCGAACGCCTTGAAAATCGGCGTTTCCACGTAGTTGACCAGGTTCATGGAAACCTGGACCAAACCCCGCTCCTTAATCTCGAAACCCATAGCCTTGACGCACTTCAAGCCGCCGTCTTTCTCGCGGACCGCTTTGGCAATGGCTTTGGCAATGGACACGTCGGTCGTAGCGAGGTTGACGTTGAACGCGACCAGCGGCATGCGCGCGCCCACCGCGGTGAAGCCGGCGGACGGATGCATCTTGGACGGGCCGAAATCCGGTTTTCGTGCGGAGTTCGACTCGAACTCGGCCTTGATGCCCTCGTATTCCCCACGGCGCACGTCCGCCAGGTTTTTCCTTTCCGGAATGCGGGCCGCCGATTCATACAAGAAAACGGGAATGTCCAGTTCGTCACCGATTCTCTTGCCGACTTCGTTGGCGTACTGGACGCAGTCCTCCATCGACACGTTCTGGATGGGGATGAAAGGAATTACGTCGGTGGCGCCCATGCGGGGATGCTGGCCGTGGTGCTGTTCCATGTCGATCAATTCGGACGCTTTCTTGCAGGCCAAGAACGCGGCCTGCTTCACGGCGTCAGGTTCGCCCAAATACGATACGTCCAGGCGGTTGTGGTCGGCATCGGCCAATGAAGAAAGGACCGTAATGCCGGGCACGGACGTCATTTCCGCCAGGATCGCATCAATGACTTTTTGGTCCTTGCCTTCGCTGAAATTGGGCACGCATTCCACGATTTTCCGAGCCATGAGAATCAACACCTGCAAAAGCCGACGCCGCCGGGTCCCAAAACGGACCGGTTGCCACGAAGGCATGCCTCTTGGTTTTCTGTTGGTCGCATCCGTTTTTAATGATTGCAACCGCTACTCTCCTACATGCCCAAACCCAACGCCACGCTTTTGATCCAAAACGCGTCCGAACTGGTCAGCGTCGCATCACAAGGCAAAGCCCTTTCAGGCAAGAACGCCGGAAACGTCGGCATCATCCAAGACGGCGCGATAGCCATTGCAGGAGAAAAAATCATCGCCGTCGGCACCAAGGCCCAAGTGCTCAAACAGGTCGACGCGACGGATGCCGAAATCATCGACGCTAGCGGAAAGACCGTCTTGCCCGGATTCGTCGACTGCCACACGCATTTAATCTTCGCCGGCTCACGCGAGGACGAAGTCGAACTCAAAAGCAAAGGCGTGCCCTATTTGGACATCCTCAAGGCCGGTGGCGGCATCCTCAAGACCGTTCGGCAGACCCGCGCCGCAACCCAAAGCCAACTCGTCGAAAACGCGAAGAAAACGCTGCGCACCATGCTGGAGCATGGCACCACGACGGTGGAGGCGAAGTCCGGCTACGGGTTGGACACGAAAACCGAGATGAAGATCCTCGACGCGGCGACAGCGGCCGCCAAACAGTCGTCCACTGAAGTCGTCAACACGTTCTTGGGCGCGCACGCCGTGCCGCAAGAGCTCACATCCGAAGCCTACGCCAAAACCGTCACCGACGACATGATTCCGCAAGCCAGAACCAGAGCGGAATATTGCGACGTGTTCTGCGAAAAAGACGTCTTCTCCATCGACCAAAGCCGCCGCATCCTTCTCGCAGGCAAAAAAATCGGCCTCAAGCCGCGCATTCACGCCGACCAGCTCCACGGCACCGGAGGCGCCGAACTGGCAGCCGAGCTTAACGCCGTTTGTGCCGACCACCTTATCCATGCCTCCCAAAACGGCATGAAAAAAATGGCGGAGCGCGGCACCGTCGCCGTCTTACTACCAGCCACGGGTCTTTCCAGCCTGCTTCCGTACGCCGACGCCCGCGCCTTCATCGAAGCCGGCGTCCCGGTGGCACTGGGCACGGACTTCAACCCGAATTGCTGGTGCGAATCCATGCCCTTCACGATTGCCTTGGCTTGCCGCTACCTGAAGATGACGCCGAGCGAAGCCGTTGCCGCCGCGACCATCAACGCCGCCGCGTCGCTTGACCGCGCGGACCGAGTCGGCAGCCTGGAAGTGGGCAAGCAGGCGGACGTCGTCATCCTGGACGCACCCAACCACAAGTTTTTGGCCTACCAATTCGGCGTGAATCACATCCAAACGGTAGTGAAGAAAGGCAAAATAGTGGTCCGCCAAGAACAGCGCGAGAAAGGATGAAAAAAGACAATGTGGGTCGCTGAATTCCGCGTCTGGCAGGTCGCCCCGGGGGAAGTATCCCCCTGGCCCGGCCTGGGCCTCGCCCCCTCTAATGGTGCAGCACATGTGGGTCGCTGAATTCCGCGTCTGGCATGAATCGTCGCACGTCTTGAAGCTCACATCGGAGCTGGACGTGACGGTCTTGAGCGTTTACCTCTCATTGTACAAGAAAGGCAGAAGCACGTTTATCAACAAGGTTTTCTCCGTCAGCGGTCCGGACGCGCCGGAATACATCCGACGGATGTGCGAAAAAACGTCAGCGTCCATAAGCCGCTACGTCGTGCACCACGTGGAAGACAACTACGTCTTCTTTTCCATTCCGCTGGACCCCGACACCATATCCTACCACGCCTGGGTGCTGGACGACCGCACCTTCTTCATCCGTCCCTTCGTGCTCAAAGGCGGTTACGAGTATTGGACCGTCGCGTCGTGGGACAAGAAAGCCTTGACCGGTTTGTTCAAGCGCGCCAAAGCGGCATCGGAAAGCGCGAAAATCGAACTGCTCTCGTTGAAGCAAAGCGCGGTGGACTTGTTCGTCCCCGATGCGTTGCAGCGTTTGGGCCACGTCCAGGCCAACGTGCTGCAGAATGCCATTACGCAGGGCTACTACGGCTATCCCCGCAAAGTATCGCTTAAGCAGTTGGCCAAAAACGTGGGCCTCTCACCGGCCACCATCCGCGAGCACTTGCGCAAGGCCGAAGCGAAAATATTGCCGGCGGCGACGGAACAACTGGCACGACGCTGACCGGTCAGATGCGCGGCTCGCGCCGCGTCCGGGAGGTCTTGACGGCATCGACCGCCACCGCGATGGCTTCCAAGTCCTTCCGCGCGGCCGGACTGGCATGCAGATGCAGGGAATGCAACCAAGGCGTTTCGTCGTCGATGCGGGTGAAACCCACGGTCTTAAGATTGACTCCCGGCGGGAGGGCTTGTCGGATCAGGCGATGCAAGGCTTTCTTGGAACTCAACTCCTCGTCAAGAGTACCGTGGCCCGGCATCTCGAAGTGGACGTCCAGTCGGATGGGTTTTCGGCCACGGAAATCGGCCAATTCATAGACGCCGCTGTGGCTGGTAATCCGGATGCCACGCTTGGAGGCCGTTGAGAGAAGTGCGTTTAACGACATGAGGTCATTTTCGGAACCGGAACTTAAAAAGGTGTTTTCCGCGCATGCGCGGGCCAAACCTATAAAACGCGCCGGAACACCCTCTAATCATGGATTCCTTAGCCGTAGAACGCACCCACGCGCTTTCTCACCTGCGGGATGCCGACGCGTGGATGCTGGCCGAAGAAATTCCGGACTTGGACTTCTTCTTTAGCCACATCTGGCAGAGAAGCTTCGTTAACGTCCTGGCCAACAGCTGCGGCCTCAACTACACACGCGTGCTGTCGTTCTGGCGCGGCTACCACATGCAATTCTACTTCGGCACCAAGGACAGCCACGATTTTGCCAAGCATTTGATGAACAAGCTGAAGGACGACCCGACGTGGGGCGCGACCATCAACCGCAACATCACGTGGCATTCCGACCGGCTCGTCGCCCACGCCAAGGACCTGCACGCGACCGAGCTTGTGAAACTGACGAACGCCGAACTTTGGCTCCACTACGCCGAGCACGTCCGCCGCCACTCGACGCTGTACGAATGGGGCTGGCTGCCGAACGCCGTGGACATGTTCCACCCTGAATTCACCACCTACCTCAAAGCGGTCTTGCGCGGACAGGCCCAAGACGAGGAAGAAGTCAACACGTGGTTCGTCACGCTGACCACGTCGGAAAAAAAGACCATCGCCAACCAGGAACACGAGGATTTAGTGAAGTTGGCACTGAAAATCAAGGCGGATAAGCCGTTTGCCGCGCGTTTTAGAGACGGGCCGCAGAATGCCATGGATCACACGCCGGACCACTACCGGCACATTTTCCAGGCCATCTTCGAGAAATACCGACACCTCAAGTTCATGTACCACGGACACGCCGGAACCCTTTTGGACGTCTATGCGGCGTTGCAGCCGTTGGTGCAGGGCCGAAAATCGTTGGACAAGGAATTGGAACGCATCGAGAAACTGCCGCAGAACGCGCGCAGGGCCAAGGACCAACGGCTCAAGGAATTATGTTTGTCCAAGAAGCAGGCGCAGCTGTTCGACGTGTTCGCCGAATTCATGTACACCAAGTGGTATCGCCGCAACGCCCAAATCCTGGCGCTATTCCACCTGGAACCGCTGTTGCAGGAAATCGCGTCGCGCATCGGCGTCAGCCTGCAAAACGTCCGCACCATGCTTTCAAGCGAAGTCAGGGATGCCTTGCAGGACCCGGCGAAGCACGGCGGCGCTCAACTCAAGAAAAAGCTGGACGAACGCTTCGCTTATTTCGCGTACTACGCCGAAAACGGCAAGGAACAGATATTCACCGGTAACGACGCGGAAAAACTGGAAAAAGCCGCCACGGCCGTCACCATCGACCGCAACGTCAAAGAACTGGTCGGCCAGACGGCGTGCCTTGGAAAAGCCATCGGAGCGGCCCGCATCATCATGGGCCCCAAGGATCTTCACAAAATGAAAAAAGGCGACATCATGGTGGCCATTGCCACCGACCCGGACGTGGTGCCTGGGATGAAGATTGCCGCGGCCATCGTCACCGAACAAGGAGGCGTCACCTCGCACGCCGCCATCGTCTCGCGCGAACTGGGAGTGCCCTGCATCATCGGCACGAAAATCGCCACGAAATGGCTCAAAGATGGGGATCGAGTCGAAGTCGACGCAACCAAGGGAATTGTTCGAAAACTCTAACAGGAGGGCGAGGCGGTGCGAGCGCCAGGGTGCGAGCAAACGCTGAATGCGTTTGCAGCATGCAGCAAACCCGAAAGGTTTGCTTCAAACCCGGGTTCCCGGGGCTTGCTGGTTGAAAGACGGAGACCAAATCGAAGTGGATGCGACCAAGGGCGTTGTTCGCAAGATTTAAGTGCCAAACCACAATCACAGGATGAAATGAACAATATCTTTCTGATTTTCACCCGCGATTTCGACCAGTGGGAACAAGAACTCATCAGCAACATCCTGGTCAAAGAGCTACCCAGCCTCTGGGGAAAGGGAATAACCAATCAGTTGGTCCGCTTCACGGGACGCACGTCCGAATGGTACCGCTTCGAAGACGACATGGCCGCATTCAAGCAATACATGGCGGCAAAACCGCTGGACTCAGACATCTTTTCGGAAAAAACGCAGGAAGAATTCCGCCAAGACGTCAAGCATCTCCGCGAACTATTCACGCGCGAACCCTCCGAAATTGAAACCCCCACAGCGCATCTTGCCGCCGTCACTGAAGGATTCAACCGCATGTACCGGCTGTATCCGCTGGCCCTCTTTTTGCCCGGCCCTTGGCGCGACGCCTTTCTCGCCGCACACGCCCACGAAATTGAACAAGCGCAGGCGGTCATTGAACGCTTGGTGAAAAGCCGGCATGAAAGCGAAGGCCTGGTCAAAGAAACCGGGCTATATTTGCGCCGTTGGTTGGAACCGCTACTGGAAAAGAATAACTATCCGCCGCAATACGTCCGCTTGCTTTCCGTCGCCGAAGTCCGTCAGTTCATCGAAAAAGGCACGCTTCCCGCCAGGATGGAACTGGAAGAGCGCGCCCAAGGATACGTATATTTCCAAGGCAAGATTACCCCCACGCAAGACTTTCCAGGATTCCTACAAGCCCACCAATTGAAGCAGACTACCGTAAACGAAACAGGTACCGGCATGCTGAAGGGCACCGTCGCCTGCAAGGGCGGCAAAATCAAAGGAAAAGTCCACATCATCATGAACACGTATGAAGTCAGTCGGTTCAAACCCCAATCCATCCTCGTCACCCCGATGACCTCGCCGGAATATCTGCCGGCCATGAAAACAGCCATTGCCATCATCACCGACGAAGGCGGCTTGACGTGCCATGCCGCCATTACGGCGCGCGAACTCGGCGTGCCCTGCATCATCGGAACCAAGACGGCCTCCAAATGGCTCAAGGACGGCGACCAAGTCGAAGTGGACGCCAGAAAAGGTACGATAAGAAAAACGGCTTAAACCGAGA
>JACPGT010000010.1 GCA_016188965.1 Microcaldota archaeon
TCGGTGGGTGAGGCTTGCGAAAAAAGTTCGGCAAGCAGGCTGATTTTCTGGTCCTGGCTGCCAACGCCTTCCGTCGTGGCCAATTTGTACAAGTTGTCGTACACTTTTTCAATGCTCAAGCTTCCGCCACCCAGGCTTTTCTGGGACTTGGATGTCAGCACGGATTCGGCTACTTGGCCCAAGTCGCCCGTCTTGCGGTAAGCCGCCTGGATTTGCTTGAGCGTCTTGCCGGAAACGGTGGCCAAGGCCTGCTCGCACAGGCGCTCACCGATGCCTAATTGGATGCCGCGATGTTCCGGCACCAGGATGCCTTGCAATAGGTATACGATGTGCCGGATTTTGTCGGGCGGCACGGTTTTGAAAAAGGCTGCCAAGTCGTCGGCCATCTGCAACCGTTTGGTGGTGGACTCCAATTTCTCGTACACGTCGGCCATGCGGGCAAATTCCATGATTACCACTAGTGTCTGGACGAATTAAAGGGAAATGGCCGTGGGGGTAAAGGGCCACAAACCGACGGTTGGGGCTTATTTTTGGCAGTTTTCCAACACGTCACAAACCGGTTGGTGCAAGGCGCCGTTTGTGGCGACCGAAAGGCCGTTTTTGCGTCCCGGCAGTTTGGATACCTTTCCGCCGGCTTCTTCGATGCACGCCGTCGGCGCGGCCACGTCCCAAATGTGGGCGTAGCCTTCCACAAACACGTCGGCAAGCCCGGTTGCGACCGCAAAATAGCCGTACAAGTCCGCATAGCCGCGTTGCTGGTGCACGCGTTGGGACAATCGGTCTACGCCCCGGCGGTACCCTTCCCGCCCCGAATGCACGATTTCCACGTTCAAGTAGGCGCGTTCCAGCGAATCCGTCTTGGAAACTCGGCATTTCTTGCCATTCCAAAACAACCCTTCCCGCGTACCGCCCAGACCCGCTCACCCAACATGGGCAACGACATGACGCCCGCTTGCAGGATGCCATCGCGTTCAAAGGCCAGAAGGGGTCCGCAAAAGGGAAATCCGCGGATGAAGTTGTGCGTGCCATCCAGCGGGTCGATGATCCAGCGGTGGGTCTGTCCGCCCGTGGCGCCGGATTCTTCGGCCAGGAACCCGTATTCCGGAAAATGGCCGCGCAAGACGGTCATGATGGCTTTTTCGGCGTTCTGGTCTGCGGTCGTGACTTTGGAGCCATCCGGCTTGATTTTTACGCCAAACGGTTTTCGGAAGTATTTCCGGATTACCGCATCCGCGGCGTCAGCCGCTTCCAGCAATGCATCCCATTCCTGCATACGGGAAGTGAGGACGCCGAAACAATAAATACGTCCGGCTTCCTGCATTGGCCTATGCGTTCCGGACTCTTGCCCTTCTTTCTTGCCCTCGTCGCGGCGACCGCTCTTTCGGCTTTGTCCACCACGGCCGAGTTCAACGCCTCGCTTTCCACCGTGGACCAATTGGTCCGAGTCCAGGCCGATTTCGATTTTCCTCCCTTGCTGCCGGGCGCCGAATACGCCAAGGCCGTTTCGGTCCGCTGGGCCCTGCCGGCCGAAAGCCTGCGCGACCTGAAGACCGACGTGGTTCGCGTGCATGTCGTGGCGTACGCACAAGAGCCCACGTGGGTGTCCTTCCAGGCTGGCGGCAAGACGTACCGCGCGTATTCCTTCGTTTTGGAATGCCGTGCCGTTTCGGGCATCTGTTCGAACGGGTCGGTGCTGGAGCACTCATTCCAAGCCGTCCTGCGCGTGCCATCCAACGCCTCGACGGGCCACTCCGAACGCCTGTTCGTGCAAGCCTCGCTGTCCGAGAACTATCCGTCCATCGCGGTCGGGCAAAGCGGCGCCGATTTTGCCGCGGGCGTGCAGGATTTCTTCCAGTCGCTTCCGTGGGACCAGGCCGCCCAGACCGTGCAGCGCATCGTCGTGCCAGTGGAGCCGACGACGACTCCCGTGCCGCTCGATGCGTCCGATTCGTCGAACGCCACTCTCGCGCTTTCGGCCACGGATGACGTCCGTACCGGCTCGGCGTACGTGCCGGCCGATTCGTCGACTCCGCCGCAGCAGGGCGTGTGGCATGCGCCGGCCTTGCTGCCGGACGGCCGCGAGAACATAAGCCCGGTTTCAGGTTTGGTGGTCACGAAGGACGACGCCGTGTTCACCGGCGGCGTGGTCGTCATGATCCTTTTGGCCATCCTCTTCTACAAGCGCTTCTTCGGCGCGCAGCGCGCCAGCGGCCTTTTGGAAGTGTAGTCGCTCGTTTCATGGCCATTTTTAAGTCTGGGCTTTTGTTAATCTGTGATGGCATCGCCTGCTTTTTTTCGGCCCAAACCTATTCCGTTGAACGAAGTGAAGTTTTCCGCCCGGCCGTTGGGCGGTTGGACGCTGCCGGCATTCATTCCAAACCCCCGGCAGGTCAAGCTGTTCAAGCCCCGCCAGGTCAACTTCCGGACGCTGGAACGGGCGTTTCGTTCGTGGCGAATTCCTGACTCCACGCTCGCCGGAGGCCCGCGGAAGGACGCGCTCAAGAAGCAGGAAGAGGAGTTGGGGACGCTTTGGGAGGCGTTCCGTTTCATGCGGTATGTCCACGGCTACCATGTCCGTGCCGACGGAACCGTGCTTCCCACGCAACTCCGCAAGGTCAAGCGGTTCGGGTTCTTACCGACCCAGTATGAAGAACATCCGTTCAACGCAGCTTTGTACGCCGCGCAGTCCGGCTGCGACTTGCGGACCGTCATCGCCGCCATGTTGCATGACTGCGTGGAGGACCGGCAGGTCCGTGTCGAGGAAATCCGGGACCGTTTCGGGTCCGACATTGCCACGATGGTGTCCAAGCTTTCAACGCCGCGGCTGGTCACGGCCGACACTCCGGACGCCCAGCTGGAACGGGTGAAAATCAACGTCGATGGGAAGGAACTGTTCAAGGAAATCCATGTCGTTTATCCCGAGTCTCGTTACTATCACGAGGAAGTCATCAAGAAACAGGAGAAGAATCTCTTCCAAGACCGGTTGAACCGGGAAGCCATCATCCAATTCCAAGCTAACCGCATCTATGGCCCTGCCGAAGGTGATTTCACTGCCCAGGATTTCAACACCATCCTGGTCAAGCAATTCGAAGGCCTCCACAACCTTCAGACCATGGAGTACCTGCCGGCGGACGCCTTGCTCAAGCGGGTATCCAAGAGCGTCAGCTATGCCATGTTTTCATTCGACCGCCTCAACCCGGCGTTCATGCGCTCCGTCCCTCGAAGAGTCAAGGACGTGCTGCTTCGCCTGGATCCTCATTTTAAGGCTCACTTTCCACAGCCCGGGGGTGTTCATCATTGGTACGCGCGGCTGGGCCCCCGCCGCTGGTTGAACCGGCGACGGCTACTGGCGATTCCCGCCGCAACCGATGACCGGGTCAACGTGCACGAGGTGGCCGATCCCGCGCAGGAACGCCTCACGTTGCATCACACGTTCGAGGTGGGCTTTCCTTTTTCGATGGTCGGCGGCGGCCAAGCGGTGTCCGAAGGCCTGTACGCCGAATTGAAGCGCCAGTTTTCCGCGCATTTCGGCGACGTGGTCAGAATCGAAAAAACCTCCAGCCTCCTGCCCCCGGGTTTGGCCATTTTCCATTTCTTCAAGGTCGACCTCAGCCGGCTACAGACGCCGAAGGATGGAAATCATTTCAACCGTTATCTTAAACCGGCCTTGGCGCAGACTTTGGCACGGTTCCATATCGATCCTTTAATGGACCTTGGCGCCTCCAAGCGGGACCGGATGCTGCGGCCGCTGTTGAACAACGCGTACTACGCCCAGTTTCCCGGCAATTCCCACCACGTCGCGCTTTTCCTGCCGCACGTGCATTACGGCGGTCCTGCTGCCCGGGATGAAATCGGCCGGATCATCGGGGAATTTCAGCAAACCCAACCGGGCAACTTGTTGAACGTCGCGGCCGATGCGGCCCATCCATGCGCAACGTTCCACTCGTTTGAGTTGAACTTCAAACCCGGACGCAAGGCTGACCGCGTCAACAACAGCCTTAAGGACCTCGTGGCTTTTCTGGATCAGGAACGCGACCGCTTCGCCGTTTCAAGACGCGGGTCCATCTCAACTCGCGCAGGCTATGCCGTGCGTTGGATGGCTGACCAGGTGAAGAAAAAACTCGGGCGCGGACGTTGACGTTGCCGGTAGCGAACGCATCGTAGCCCATCTGGTCGCATACGGTTCGGCCGCCGACTGCCTTCTTGGTTTATTAATTCGCGCGGGCTTTTTCCCACTCATGGAAATCGAGCGCAACCGCTGGGGTTTTCCCGTCGTGAAACCCTCGCGGAAACCCGTTTCCGAAAACCGCCGTTTCGCCCTCAAGACCGGGACGCTTCGGTGGCGCGACTTTTTCGACGCCTTGAAGGTGCACCGGCTGATGTGGCCGGATTCCCACTTGGTCATGGACTGGAAGATCCTGCTCAAGCAGATGCTCTTCAACCGGAAGTTCCAGAAAGGCCTTTGGGTCTACGACCGCGAAAAACGCACGCGGACCCTGGTCGGCCTGGTCAGCACGGCGCGCTTCCAAATGGACGCCTCCAAGGTCGATCCGACCACGCTGCACGTGCGGCCGGATGAGACGGTTCCGACGGATTACCGCGAATACGCCCATTCGACCCGCGGCAATGCGTTGGGCTGTTTCATCATTTCCAACTTGTCGAAGAAAATCGTGCAGGACCGCTTCGGCCGCCATGCGGATCAGGTGAACGGGCTTTTGCGGGGGGCGGCCAAGCGGCTGATCCGATCCGTCAACAAGCAAGCCGCCCGCACGAACGAAATCGACCTGATCACGGCCGTCAGCACTCCTGCAGAAATCGAAAAAGTGATGGGCATCACACCCGGCGAGCCGGCTTCGGTCGAGCAGACCGCCCGATACGTTGCGAATCACGACTGTCCCGTACTGGTCCGGTTTCACGGGAAAAACGGCGCCGAACTGTTGAAAGTCATTTCGCCCCTTGATGGCTTCAGGGGCCGTCCGCGTTCGGAAAAACTCAAAGGCGGCGGCGTCATCGGACTGATGGTGTACCCGTTCCGAAAAGGCGCTGATTTGATTGTTCGTCGGCCCAAAGATTTGCCGCAAGCCAGCCGCTTGTCGAAAGCCGCTTGAAATTCGCCGGTAGCGGTTGCAATCGAACGGAGCCTACTGGATGCCCGCGTCGTCCTTTCCCAATTTGTCGGCCTTCTGCTTGAGGTAATCGTCGACCTTCTTTCGTAAGGCGGCGTCGCTTATCGAGAGGATTCTGACGGCAAGCAGCGCGGCGTTCTCCGCCCCCAGGACCGTGCCGTGGGCGACGCCGGGTGGCATGCGGATGGACGACCAGATGTCCTTCAGCTCATCCCCCGGCGGGCAGGTGACGACGGGCCAGTGCGTGGCCCCCGCCAGCATGCCGGACAGGGCGTTGGAGAGGCCGGCGACGCCGATGAACACGATGGGGTCCTTGGACTTGTTCGCCTCTTCGGCCATCTTCAAGACGGATTGGGGCGTGCGGTGGGCCGACGCGATGCGGTACTGCACGCTGACGCCAAAAGCTTCCGCGGCTGAACCGATTTTTTGGCAGAATTCCAAGTCGCTTTTCGATCCCATCGCGATGATGATTTTCCCGGCCATGGCCATTTTCACCTTTTCCGTTCCGTCCTACTCGCGTTTCATCGGAATTTCTGTCCCGTAAGCTGTTCGAACAATTCGACGTACACCTGGCTGGTCTGCTGCACCAGTTCCGGCGGCAGCGCCGGAATGTCCGGCTCGTGTGTTCCGGCTTTTCTTGCGGCGTATAATGCTTCATGGTAGCCCGTTTCGCGGTAGTGCTGCCGCACGAATTCTTTGCTTTTTTCCACGTGCCGGCCGGCGTCGAACTCATCGAGGTCCCAAAAGCGGTCTTCGTCGGCCGTTCCGAACGTGTCCACCACCATCAACTGCCGGTCTTCGTCGAAGGCGAATTCTTTCTTTCCGTCCACGTGCACCAGGCCCCGGTTGCGGACTTCGCGGTTGATGTGTGAATCAATCTTCAACGCGGCTTCTTTCAAATCATCCCATTCCCGCACGCTCATGCCCGCCATTTTCATGGCTTCGTCTTTCTGCAAGGGCCTGTCCGTTTTTTCCAGTTTCGTGGTGACTTCAAAGAACGGCTCGGGAAGCGCTTCGGCTTTTTGCACGGCGTGGCCCTTTGGGAAGCCGAGTTGCGGAGCGGTGATCTGTCCTTCCAGGATGCGGTCGTACAGCGAGCCGTACGCGTAGTATCGGACGATGACTTCCAACGGAATCAGGTAGTTGCGTGTGTTGGAATTGATTTTCGAGTAATCGTGGATGACTTGGACGCGTTTGACGTGCATTTTGTTGGGCGCCGTTTGTTTGAGAAAATGCGTCTTGATGCCGGCTTTTTGGCAGACGCCGAACCAGTGCGCGGACGTGCGGCAGAGCGTCTCTCCTTTGAAAGGTATGTCAGAGGGGATAATCTTATCAAAGACGGAGACGCGGTCGGAAAACTCGAATTCAAGCGTTTTCTCGTCGACGGCGTAGACGTTCTTGACTTTGCCTTTGTGGATGAAGTCCATCGGTTTTGCTCCGTGGGCATGCGTTCCGCTCATGGCGTGGCACCTCGCAGCAGGATCTGTTCACGGCCCGGACCGACGGACACGCTCAAGACCGGCAGGCCGCTTTTCTTCTCGATGAACTCCACGTACTTGCGCGCGTTCTTCGGCAGGGCGTCAAAGCCGCGGGCCTTGCTGTCGTGGCATGCGTCATCCCAATCTGCTTCGCCGAAGCCGTCCAGGGTTTCAAAGACCGGTACTGCTTTTTCCACTTGCTCGCGCTGCGTCGGGAAGTATGTGATTCGTTTGCTTCCGACTTGGTATGCCGTACAGACTTTGAGCTCGTTGATTCCGGCCAAGACGTCCAATTTAGTGATGTGCATCCCGTCGTAGCCGTTGAGCCGGTTGCCCAGTTCCAGCGCCGTAAGGTCCAGCCATCCGACGCGCCGTGGCCGTCCCGTCGTGGTGCCGTACTCGTTGCCTCGCTTGCGCAGGCGTTCACCCAACGCGTCGGTCAACTCGGTGGGAAACGGTCCTTCGCCCACGCGTGTGGCGTAGGCCTTGACCACGGCTTCCACGCGAGTGATGAGGCGCGGGTTGATGCCGGCCGATGCCGCGGCGTTGGCCGCGATGGGCTGGGACGACGTGACGTACGGATAGGTTCCGAAGTTATTGTCCAGCAGCGTGGCCTGCGCGCCTTCGAACAGCACGTTCTTGTCCCGCTGCAGCGCCTCGTCGATCTCGATGGAGGCGTCGCACAAATAGGGCTTGAAATGCTCGCCCAGCGTGCAGTACTGCTTGAAGGTCGCTTCAAGCGACGGCAGTTTGGTCACGCCGAATATTTCCTTGAGCGTCCGCGCATGGATGGGGTAGTATCGTTCCAACGCGGTCATCAACAGGTGGGGGTTGACCAGGTCTTCAAATCGGACGCCGAAGCGGGCGGCCTTGGATTCGTAGACCGGTCCGATGCCGCGTCCGGTGGTGCCGATTTTGTGCGTGCCGCTCTCTCGCGCCGCGTCCCAATAGGTATGCCAAGGCATGATGATGTGCGCGCGGAAGTCCACGCCCAAGACGTCGGGCCCGACCGGCAGGCGGTGGCCGCTGAAGAAGTCGATTTCTTCCTTCAACACGCGGGGGTCGACCACTACGCCGGATGCGATGAGGCTGCGCTTGCCGCGGATGACGCCCGATGGGAGTAAATGCATCTTGTACGTGGTGTCGCCGACTTGCACGGTGTGGCCGGCGTTGTTGCCGCCTTGGTAACGGACGACCAGGTCGAAGCGGTCGCAGAAGTAGTCGACCAATTTGCCTTTGCCTTCGTCGCCCCATTGGGCGCCGAGGATAACCGTGCTGGGCATGTTTTTCCAAACGACTCCATTTTGTGAATCTAGAACGCGGATGCGCCTTGCGTTTCCTTGTACGCCTTGAGCTTGGTCTTGAGTTTCTTCGAAAATGCGGCGGCCTTGCGGCCGGCGAGGCCCGTGTGCGCCGACACGTCGTGGCCTTTGACTTCCTTGAGCAGCGGGTTGGGTTTTCCTTGCAGCACGTCGTTCCAGGCCGCCATCGACTTTTCCCGCAGTTTTTCGTGCGCGTCCTGGCGCGAGTGGCCTTTTTGGACCAATGCCATCAGCAGCACTTCCGTCAGTGCAAAAGGACCGTGCTGTTCGAGGTGTTTCTGCACGACGGCTTCGTTGACGACCAGGCCGTCGGCCACTTTGTACGCCAAAAGCAGCATTTCGTCCAATGCCAGGAACGATTGGGCCATCCAGACGCGGCGGTTGGCCGAGTCATCCAGCGTCCGCTCCAAACCGTTGTTGGCCGCGTTCTCCCATGCAATCTGTGGTCCCGCGGCGACGAGGCGCGCTAGGCTGCAGATGCGTTCGCAGCTGATGGGGTTGCGTTTGAACGGCATGGCGGACGAGCCGACTTGTTTGGTTTTGAACGGTTCGGACACTTCGTGCTGCATTTGGAGTAGCCGGATGTCCAGCGCCATTTTGTGCAGCGATTCGGCTACTCCGGCCAGCACGGATGCCAATTCGTAATCTTGCTTGCGGCTGTACGTCTGCGTGGCAACATCGAAAGCCGTCAGTCCTAGTTTCTTGAGGAAGTCGGATTCCAGCTTTTCCACGGCCGCGCCATCGCCGTCCATGATGGCCAGGTAGCTTGCCGCGGTTCCGGTGGCGCCTTTGAGGCCTTTGGCCCACAGGTCGCCTTGGATCCATTCCAGCGTCTCGAGGTCCTCCAGGACGTCTTGCGCATAGACGGCGAATCGGTATCCCAGCGTGCTGGGTTCGGCGGATTGCAGGTGCGTGTATGCCATGCACGGCGTGTCCTTGTATTTGGCGACGAGGCGCTCCAGCGCGAATAACAGCGAAGCCGTGCGCTGGGTCAGCAGTTTCAAAGCGTCCATTTGGTGCAGCACGTCGGCATTGTCCTCGATGTCCATGGACGTGGCGCCCCAGTGCAGTTTGCCGCCGCCGACCTTGCATTGGGACGAAAAGACGCGCAGTTCAGCGACCAAGTCATGACGGATTTCTTTTTCAATTTCGAGGCTTTTTTCCACATCAACGTCGGCAACGTGTTTTTCAATGTCGTCCAGTTCAGCCTTGTTGATTTTCCCCGCTTTGTGCTGGGCGAATGCCAATGCGGCCCAGACCCGGCGCCAAGTGAGCCTTCGGTGGTGTTCGGAGAAAATCGACCGCATGGGTTGCGACGCGTAGCGCCAAGTGAACGGGGATAAGTAGTCGTCAAACCCGTAGGATGCCACTTCTGAGTCCCACCGTATGAGATGAATGCCGACCGGCTTATTAAAGGCTTTATTGCACCGGGCGTGCATCGGCTTTTGTTGTATGGTTGCTTATTCTCTTTTGCCGGCGGACCGTGGTTTGACCACGATTCGTTTGATGGAAATTTCGCGGTCCTCGTGGTGTCCGATGGCCTTGTAGCCCTGTTTTTTCAGGAACCTCTGGCCATCCTGTTCGTCTGCTTCCAGTTGCGCTACGCGGTGAGTAGCCGTGCCATGAAAATCGGATACGGCCCTGGTTTCATGTTCATCGTAAAGCCGGCTGCCCAATTTTTTCTGTCGGTACCCGGGAAGGATGTAGCCGTGGCCTCCGAATAGTACCCGTTGCGATATTTCCTTCGGCGCTACTTCAGCCAGGTCCGATTCCGCTTGCCGAATCAGCGCGACCATTTTTTCGGGGATTATTCCCTTCCGATACGAATGGACGTATCCGATGACGTTCCCGTCGGAAAACAAGAGGTGCACTATTCCTTCCCCGCGCTGCATGTCGCTTTGGAGCGTTTCCTCCCGACTTCGGAAACGCTGCACCACTTTTTTCAGCAATGCAGCGTTGTTTTCCATGTTTTCCGATCGTTCTTTGGCGTTTTGCTTTTCGTCCGCTTGGCGGGGCCCATAGGGCTGAACGATGGCTTCACGCAGTTCGTTCAAGTGGGCTTGCAAAATCTCGTGGAGAGCCCTACGGTGGTCGGCATTATCGTGGTCAACTTGGACGATTTTCGTTTTCATGGATTGGTAGTCACGTTCCATTCTTTATATTGTGATCTCCGCCCTACACTGCGTTTTCAGCGTCAACACCGTGGGGGCTGGGCTTGCCGTCGAAATACAGCGCGCCCGTCTTGTCTTCTTCGAAACGTTTCTCGGCCAGCCACTGTAGCGTCTTTGGGAAGATGACCCAGTCGCCTTGTTCCTTCAGCCGGTTCTGATGCTCGGCGGCGGCTTTTTGCACTTGCGCGTCATCCTTGGGGTCGAACCCTTTCGGCAGACGGACGGGCATTGGCGCGGAGCGTACCAGCAGACGGCCGCCGTCCACCGTTTCTTCCACCAGATGCGTGGTCGAACGCAGGAATTTCTCGCCGGCCAGGATGGCAGCGCGAACCGCGTGCTTGCCGACGAAGGCGCGATGCCCGGCTTCATCCAGCAAGCTCAAGTCCGCGGGGTGCACGTTGACGCCCAGGAATGCCTTGACCAGCACGGGTGATGCGATGCTCATGTACCCGCAGTACGCCACAACGTCCGGCTGGTAGGGTTGCAGCAACTTGACCGTTTCGCGGTCGAACTCGCCGCGCACGCTCAAGTCCGTTTTTTTCAAGCGTTTCTGGCGGTAGAACGCGTTGATGTCGTTTTGCTCGTAATCGATTCCGTATTGCTTTGCGATGGAGCGGGCGTTGCTTTGCGGGTTGTCCGTGAGGATGCAGACGACTTGGTACGCCTTGCCGTTCGCAGCGTCTTCGAGAATCTGGGTGAGGTTCGAACCGGAACCGGACATCAAAGCCGCCACGCGCATGGGCGTCGCTCCACGAAAAAGCGAATGCCGCTTCGGTAGGCGCGCCGGTAGCATAGACCATATATGGCTTTGCCGGTATTAATCCGTTATATGCCCGCCCAATTGCTCAACGGAAAGGAACTGGCCCAGAAAATCCGCACTAGGCTTGCCGAAGACGCGGCCATTTTGGCCGAGACGAAGGGCCGCCCGCCCGGCTTGGCCGCCGTGTTAGTCGGCGAAGATCCGGCCAGCCAACTGTACGTGTCCAGGAAGCACCAGGCCTGCCAGGAGGCCGGATTCCACTCCGAACTCGTCCAACTGTCCGCCTCCATCTCACAGGACGAATTGCTCCGGAAAGTGCGCGATTTGAACCGGGCCGCTCACGTTGACGGCATTCTGGTGCAACTGCCATTGCCCAAGGGTCTGGATGAGCAGGCCGTGTTGGAGGCCGTACTACCGGAAAAGGACGTTGACGGTTTCCATCCGCTCAACCAAGGCCGCCTGATGCTGGGGCTGGATGGGTTCGTACCCGCTACGCCCACGACGGTCACCGTTTGCCACTCCAAAACGAAAAACCTCGAGAAGATCACGACGCAGGCCGACGTCTTAGTCGCGGCCGTGGGAAAAGCCGGCCTCATCAGCGCGGACCACGTCAAGGACGGCGCCGTCGTGGTCGACGTGGGCACCAGCCGCGTAGGCGGCAAGCTCAAAGGCGACGTGGATTTTGACGCCGTGAAGGAAAAAGCCTCTTGGATCACGCCCGTTCCCGGCGGCGTGGGTCCCATGACCATCGCCATGCTTCTGGAAAACACGTTCGAATCCTACCAGAAACGCAACGGCGTTTAAGCGACTCAAAGCATCGATTTTTTAATGGACTCCTCATTTGGTTGTTGCATCGCATGACTTTCCTGGTTTTCACGGTGGACGTCGACCGCGACGCGGCTTGGCCCCAGAACGGCTCGGGCGCAGCGGGCACCCGCAACCGTTCCGCGCCGTCCTTCGAATCTTCCCGCAAAGGATTTTTTTCCTTGCTTGAGACCGTCAACGATTTGGGCATTCCGACGACGTTCTTCTTCGAAGCCGCTACCGCGCTGGAGTTGGAACCGGTTTCCCTGACCGGTCACGAAGTCGCATGCCACGGCTTGGACCACGAGGACTTCACCGGCAAGCACACCGAGAAGCCGTTCACCCGCGTCGAGAGACGCACCACGCTGCAGAACGCAGTCACCTTGCTTGAAAACCGCTTCAAAGTCGAGATCGACGGCTTCCGGGCGCCCTATTTAGGCTGGGATTTGGACTTGCTGATGGCCATTGCCGAAACCGGTTTTTCCTACGATTCTTCCGTCGTCGCCGGCCATTTGAAGAACCCGCCTCTTCCTGAATTGTATTTGCCCGAATGGAAGGATGCCGCCGGCCAGAAGATGTCCGGATACTTATGGCCCCTCATGGAAGGCAAACGCGCCGTCTCGGAATACGTCGACGCAGTTTCGAAATCCGTCGTCGCCGGCGAGCCGTACATCGTTCTGGCCACGCATTCCTGGCACACGCATTGCTCGGTCGAGCGGGGCGAACTGCCGGAAGCCGAGGCCCGTTTTAACGTCCAACGCGTTCGCCAACTGCTGGAAGCGGTCAAAGGCATTCCGAATCTCGAATTCAAACTGGCGCGCGACGTGGTCCTGCAAAAGCTTTAAGGGCCTATGTCGGCACTAACGCCCTAACCAACTTTTTTCGCAACCGGGTGCATCCGCAGTGATTGGAAAAGCAGTCGACGTCAAACGGGCATTGGTCAGCGTCCATGACAAGACCGGAATCGTGCCGTTCTGTCAACGCCTCCAGAAACTCGGCATCCAGATTTTCTCCACCGGCGGCACCTCTAAACTCCTCAAGGAAAACGGCGTTTTTGTGACCGACGTGTCCGACTACACGGGCTTTCCGGAAATGATGGGCGGACGCGTCAAGACGCTGCACCCGAAAGTCCACGGCGGCATTTTGTACCGCCGCGACCAACCCGACGACCGCGACGACGTGTCCAAGAACGGCATTTCCGGCTTCGACCTGGTCGTGGTCAACCTTTACCCTTTCCAGCAGACCGTTGCCCGTAAAGGAGTTAGCTTGGCCGAAGTCGTGGAGAACATCGACATCGGAGGTCCGGCCATGCTGCGCTCCGCGGCCAAGAACTACGAGTACGTCGGCGTGCTGGCCGACCCGGCGGACTACGACGACGTGGCGATGGAACTACAGGCCACTTGCGGCCGTTTGTCGTATGAACGGCGAGAAAAACTTATGCTCAAGGCCTTCGAACGTACGGCCGCGTATGATGCGGCCATTTCCGACTACTTCCAGAACCTGCAAGGCCACGCTTTCCCGCAATCGCTTACCCGCCAATTGAGCAAGGTCTCCGATTTGCGTTATGGCGAGAACCCCCACCAGAAAGCCTCGTTGTATTCCTGGAAACCCGGCATCGCCCAAAGCAGGATCCTCGCCGGAAAGGAAATGTCGTACAACAACTGGCTGGACGCCTACTCGGCTTTCCAAATCGCCCGCGAGTTCGACCCTTCCCTTCCCGTGGCCGTCATCGTCAAGCACAACAACCCCTGCGGTGGCGCGCTTGACGCCCAGCAGCACGTCGCCTTGCAAAAGGCTTTGAAGACGGATGCCGCGTCCGCTTTCGGCGGCGTCTACGCGTTCAACACGCCGGTCACCGTCGAATCCGCCCGCGTATTGGCGGACTGGTTCGTCGAAGTCATCATCGCCAACGGCTATGAGCCCGGCGCCGTCGAAATCCTCTCTGAAAAGAAGAACCGCCGGTTATTGGATGCGTCCGCCGTGTGGAACGAACCGGCCGGTATGGACATACGCAAAATCGGCGGCTCCGTGCTCGTCCAGGAATCCGACTCCTTGCTCTACCACGACTTGAAGACCGTGACGCAACGCAAGCCCACGGACGCCGAAAAACAAGATTTGGACTTCGCGTGGAAGTTCTGCAAGCACGCCAAATCCAACGCCATCGTCTTTGCTAAAGACCACCACGTCGTCGGCATCGGAGCGGGGCAATCCAGCCGCATCGACTCCGTCCGCATCGCCGTCCAAAAAGCCCGCGCTGCCGGACTCTCACTGGAAGGCGCCGTCATGGCGTCCGATGCGTTCTTCCCGTTTCCCGACGGCGTCACGGAGGCCGCCAAAGCCGGCATCAAGGCTGTCATGCACCCCGGTGGCTCCCTGAAAGACGCCGACGTGACTGCCGAGGCGGACAAACTCGGCTTGGCCATGCTGTTCACGGGCATGCGGCACTTTAGGCACTAAATCTCTTTTCCAAAGGATAAAGAATCATCCGGTGCTGATGGGGATATGGAGCCGAGTTTTCAGAAAGGCACGATTCGACAAGCGGTCCGCGAAATGGAATTTCTCCAAGAGCCCCTCGTTCTTTACCACGATCTTCCAGCCAACCTAAAGAAAAGGCCCCCCGGGGCTGAAATTCGGTTGGTCCATCTTCAGGTAAAACACCCCGTATTTCCGGAGGGAAATGTGCCGGTACTTGCGCTGGAGATGAAAGGCAAGGGGGTCAAAAAAGGCCTGACGGTAATTGGAATGCCGCACTATGATGATCCCAACGGGGTCGCAATGAAGAAAATGGCTCACTATCGTTTTACGCCAGAGTTTGCTCGACAGATCCAAGAACTCCTGGTCCGTCACTAGCCCTTTTAAGCCTTGGGCGTCTAATACAGCGTAGGCAGGGGTAACGGAAGCCGCTTTGAGGCCCGCGACGTTCATTTTGAAGTCCAGACGTCGTCGGCGGATTAGCCGCTTCCGGAGGGGAAAGCGAACCGTGTGCGGCATCATCGGCATCATGGGCCAGCAGAACGTCTCGTTCGACGTGTATAGAGGCCTCTTGGCCTTGCAGCACCGCGGACAGGACTCCGCGGGAATCGCGTGTTTTGATAAAGTCCGCATCAACCTCAAGAAAGGCGTGGGCCTGGTTTCCGAAGTCTTTTCCGACGCGAATTTGGCGCTTCTGAAGGGCCGCGCGGCCATCGGCCACGTCCGGTATGCCACGGCCGGCTCGACGCCCAAACTGGACAGCCAGCCGTTCGTCGTCGACATCCCGCACGCCATCGCGTTCGCCCACAACGGCAACGCCATCAATTATTTGGACTGGCAGAGCGCGTATTCCGACCGCACCGAATCCTGCTGCGACACCGAAGTTTTGCTGCATTTGTTTTCCGAGAAGCTCAATGGCGAGAAGCACCTGACGGTCGAGAAAGTGTTCGACGCAGTGCAGGCGTTCATGAAAGAAGTCATCGGCTCGTACGCCATCGTCGCACTGGTGGAGAACCTGGGCATTTTGGCGTTCCGTGACCCGCATGCCAACCGGCCGCTGGTGTTAGGCCGCCGCGGCTCCGACGTGGCCTTTGCTTCCGAATCCGTGGCTTTCGACGCCATGGGCTTCGACTTGGTCCGTGATTTGAAAGCCGGCGAAGCCATGTTCATCGAATATTCGGGCGTTGTCCACGAAAAAATCCTCTTGCCGAAAGCGCCGCGGCATTGCATGTTCGAATGGGTCTATTTTGCTCGGCCTGATTCGCAATTGGAAGGAAAAAGCGTGTACGAAGTCCGCATCGCTTTGGGCAAGGAATTGGGCAAGGCCATGAAGAACCAGAAACCCGATGTGGTCGTGCCCGTTCCGGACACGTCCCGCCCCGCCGCATTGGGCCTGGCTGAACAGATCCAGGTGCCCATGCAGGAAGGGCTTATCAAGAACCGCTACATCGGCCGCACGTTCATCATGCCAACGCAGGAAAGCCGGGAGCGGGCGATGAACGTCAAACTCAACACCGTCACGCCCGTGGTCAAGGACAAGGACGTCTTGCTGGTGGATGATTCCATCGTGCGCGGCACAACGGCCCGTAAAATCGTGGGCGTGGTCAAGAAGGAAGCCAAAAGCGTGCACCTGGCGTCGACTTGTCCGCCCATCCAGTACCCCTGTTTTTACGGCATCGATTTTCCCATCCAGTCCGAACTCGTCGCGTACCAGGAAAAGGACGTCGAAGGCATCCGCAAGAAGCTCGCCGCGGACGGTTTGACTTACCAGTCACTGGAAGGACTTCGAAAAGCCATCGGAGTGTCCGGCTTGTGCACGGCGTGCCTCGACGGGGATTATCCGACGAGCATTCCGGAGGCCTTGCGCAACAAGCTGGAGTCCGCCCGCACGTCCGAGCGCAAGAAGGTGCAGCAGGAATATGCCTAGGGCCGTCTTGGTCGCCGCCATCGGACGCGGCCACGCTTTGGCGAAGAAATTCCATCAAAGCGGAGTCGAACTTCACTCCCTGATGCCGTTTCATAATCCCGGCATCGCGGCCTGTTCCACTTCCTTTCAAATCGGCAACATCAACGACCCGGCGGCCGTCGCCGCCTTTGCCGAGAAGATTGATCCGGATTACGTCTTCGTGGCCGGTGACGATCCCATTGCGGCCGGAGCCGCGGATGCCGTCATCGAGAAAGGCTTCGACGCCATCGCGCCGCTCAAATCCGTTGCGCGCCTCGAATCGGACAAGGTTTTCGCGCGGCAGTTCATGCAAGAATACGTGCCGGACGGCACGCCCGTTTTCCAGACGTTTACGGATGCGGACGAGGCGCAACAGTATATCGACTCGGTTCCGTTCGACGTAGTCGTCAAGCCTTCCGGCCTTACCGGTGGAAAAGGCGTCAAGGTGCAAGGCGTCCAGCTCAAGGACAAAGCCGAAGCCAAGGCCTATGCCGCCGAATCGCTGCGCACGTATGCCGGCGGCGTCGTGGTTGAGGAAAAGCTCGACGGTGAGGAATTCTCGCTGCATGCTTTCGTCGACGGCGAACACTTCGCCACCATGCCTCTGGTCCAGGATCACAAAACGGCGTTCGACGGCGACACGGGTCCCATGACTGGCGGCATGGGTACGTTCACCGAGCCGGATGGCCGGTTGCCGTTCGTCTCGGAATCCGACTACCAGACGGCGTTGTCCATCGTCCAGCGCACCATCGATGGCGTCAAGGAAAAGACCGGTTTGAAGTACAAAGGCATCCTCTATGCCCAATTCATGCTGACGGCCAAAGGTCCGATGCTCATCGAGTACAACGTGCGCTTCGGCGATCCTGAAGCGATGAACCTTCTTCCCCTGTTAAAGACGAACTTCCACGACGTATGCTCCGCCATCGTGGATGAGGAACTGGAAGGCTTCAAGGTCGAGTTCGAACCCCGCGCATCCATCTGCAAATACGTCGTGCCGACCGGATACCCGGAACGCAAGGAGCAGTTCGCTTTTTCCATCGACGAATCCAAGTTGGGCGACGTGGACCTGTATTATTCCGGCGTGGAAAAGAAGCCGGACGGCACGCTGTGGACTACGGGTTCGCGCGGCTTCGGATTGGTTTCGACCGACGTAGCGCTGCAAGGCGCGTACGACAAGGCTGAATCCGTCATTGCCGGCTTGGGTTTGAAGGGCTTCCGGTATCGGAAGGACATCGGCTCGGAAGAATCCATCCGCCGCAAAGTCGAACGCATGCAGCGCATCCGCCTGGGCAATGCCGCTGTCCGCAAGGAGCAAGTCGCCCAGAACCCGTAGCTTTTTTTCGTCTATCCGGCGATCTTGCCGCTCCAGCTCTCTTTCATGCCTCTGCGCATCTTCGGCTGTGTGCGGTCGCCGGTTCCCTACGTCTGCGGTCCTTCGTGCGTCCACCGGTCCAATCGTTATTTTTTCTACATATTTGTTAATTTAATAAGGGATATTAATTCGGGTCGCAATCATCCTCACTGGCTTCAAACCAGGGCAGGGGTGGCGGGTATGTTGGAACTTCGGTACAAGACCAAGAGTCCCAGTGAGACGGTCGATTTGGCGGAAGCGATGGGCAAGCCGGTGATTGCCAAGGACGGACAGCGCATCGGCTCGATCGCGTCGTTCCACGCCGACCCGCGCACGCTGGTCGTCGAAGGCATTCGCGTGAACCGCGGCATTTTCGAGCCGCTGGAATACATCGGCCGCGAATACGTCTATTCGGTGTCCGCCCGCGGAGTGGTTCTGGAAGTCGCTCCGGTGACGGAAATTGTCGGCATGCGTGTGTACGACGCGCGGGGCAAGTTCGTAGGCGAAGTCAGCGAAATCGAGCGGCGCAACAACACGAATGAGTTGGTCAACATCGAGGTGGACCGCGGCCTGTTCAAGCGCTCCATCCTGCTGCCCCGCGACACCATCAAGGACGTAGGCAAAGGAGTGCTTTTGAACGTGGCCGTTCGCGGTTGAGCGACGTTTGAAATGTATGCACGTACGATCGCTGCTTTCAGACGTAACGGGCGAATTATTTTTCCCTTTTTCTTTTTTTCGAAAGATCTTTTTTTCGGTTCCTATGCTTTTGAAAAATATTCTTTCATCGGCTCCCAGTAGCTCTCGTGCCACCCGGGCCCGTATTGCGCTTCCTGGCCGGCGGGAATCTTGGAGTGCGTCATCTTCAACACGGTTCCCTTTAGGTCCTTCGTGACGGAAAGCTCGATTTTCAAGACGGAGTCTTCCGCGTCGTCCGGAAACTCCGTTGTACGCCACGCCTGCACTATTTTCTTGCCGGAAACGAGTTCCAGGTTTTTGCCCGTGATGTAGCCGTCCCAAGCGGTGAACGACGCGCCGACTTTGTCTGAGATTTCGGCAGCCGCGCCACCGGTCATGTCGGAATGGCCTTTGCTTGAAAGAAAGGAGTCGTAGACTTCTTGCGGCGTCACGCCTGGAAATTCGACGGTTTGCTTAATGGTGGCGGTCTTCATGGGGTTTACCTCCGTAACGCTTTGGCTCATGACGCCTGGATGCTGATGCCGGGCTTATCCGTCACCGCGCCGGCCACTTTGGCCTCCAGGTTCATTTTTTTGGCCTGCGCCAGCACTTTGTCCGGTTCCGACGTCACGATGAGCATGCCGTTGCCCATGTTCCACGTCTTGTAGGCTTCATCCTCGTTGACGGGCCCCATTTCCATCAGCGTGGTCATGGCCTTGCACGGGGGGTATAAATCAATCAAATCCGCGCCCAGGCCGGATGGCCGAAGCGCGCGGCCCAACTTGCCGTAAATGCCGCCGCCGGTGATGTGAGCCATGGTGGAAACGGACGCGACGGCTTCGCCGTCGTAGCCGCCGAAAAGCGACGAAGCGAAACGCGTATAGATTTTCGAAGGGTGCAGCAACTGCTCGGCCAGGCGCTTATACTTCACGTGCCATTCGCCGCCGCCCTGATGCTCCAGGATCCTGCGGGCCAACGTTAAGCCGTTGGAACGGAAGCCGTCTTCCTTCAACGCGATAATGGATTGGCCGGGCTTGACTTTCGAACCATCCAGCAAGCGGTCTTTGCGGGCCAGCCAGATGCACGAAGCGGCCCAATTCAGCCGGAACGCGCCGAATCCGCCGACTTTTTTGCCCAACTCCGCGATTTCCCCGTTGATGACCGACACATTAGCCATCTTGGCCGCCCTTTCCAAGCCGTGTGCCAATTGAGCCATGGGCTTCGGATCGATGCGGCTGACGTCCAGCACGTCGCCCACGGCGACCGGTTCGGCGCCGCGGATGACGGCGTCGTCGCACACCATGGCCAATAAGTCAAAGCCGAGCGTGTCGAATTTCTTGAGACGTTCCGCGATTTCCGACTTGGTGCCCACGCCGTCCAAGTTGTGACCCATCACGGTGTCTTTGAGGTTGGACACGTCGATGAATCGCAATGCCGAGAAGTCGTCAAAAGTGCTTTGGACTCGGCCAGCGCCTTTGCGGAACTGCCACGTGGTCTTGGAGGCCTTGTAGAACGCGTCGGAGGCGGCGTCGCCCGCTTTGACGTTGACGCCGGCTTTCTGATAATCCATGACTAGTACACCCGGTATTGTATTGGATGGCTACTAAAAAAGGGCTTCGCAAATCAAAGGATTTTTTCCCATCGGATTGGAGACGGTAATTATTCAGGCTCGTTCCTTTTATCTTGGGTTATTTGCATTTCTTTCCGGAATCCATTTGTCCGGAGCAGCAAAAAGGCGCGTCCTTAGCCTCGCGCAGCTCGGTACCTTTCGAAGCACATACCCGCCTCGTGTCTTTTGCTTCAAGGGCAAAGTAACGGTTATAGGGAGAAGGATAGGGGCTCATATCCGGCTTTATGCCCATTCTGTAGCGCTCTAGCCAAGTCGTTTCCAACGCAGAATCCCAGAATGCTTCGTGCCATGCTTCGACGCATTTCCCGTTGTGGTTCCACTCTTCCGCCGGCTTGCCGTCGGTCCCGGCTCCACCGCACCATTTTCCGCCGGGGTTCCAGACGCAGCAGTTGTCGTGGCGGATGCTTCCAGCCGAAGTATAGCATATCCTTTCGCCGTTTTCTTCAGCGAAACAACCTATTCGGCGGTCGGTTTTCGTTTCTCCAGGTCCTTGGAAGTCTTTACCTTTTGATCCTTTGCAGCCCGGCCCGATGGCGCCGAAGCACTCTTCAATTTTTCCATCTCCATTGAGTATCGTCGGTTCAACTTGGTTTGAGTAAATCTTGAGTTGGAATGTGTTGTCCGGCCTTTCCAAGGTGATTGTGGATTCGACGCCGAAATCCGGCTGGATCCCCCAGCGGACGTTGTAAAGATAGACGTGTTCGTCGTCGATGATCCGGAAATCGACCGGATTGCCGTCGATTGAAAGCTTGCGCAACGTCCGATACTCGCCTCCGATGATGGTGACCGGCTTTCCGATTTGGTCGTTGTCGGCTTGGATTTTGGATAGATATGGATACGCCGGCGGCTTGGGTGTCGGTTCCGGTTCGCGGAAGAAAGGTTCGATGCCTTCGTTTCGGAAATAAGACTGTTTTTGGTTCAACAAGTAAGCTTCGAATTCCTCGACGGGTTTTTGATAGAATTGTTTGTGGTAGTAGCTCCAGTCGCGCATGCCCCGGATGAACGGCTTCGCGGTCGTGTCTTGGACGATGTAGTTGTACGCGGCATCATACTTGAACCACGACTTGGGTTTGTAGCTTTCCAAGTCGGGTCCGAACGTCTTGAGCAGGGTTTGCCTGACGATGCGGATGTCGTACTCCTGCATGAATTCACCGATTCCCGTATCCTTAAGGAACGAGTCCCAATTGTCCTTGATCCATTTTTCCATCTCTAAAGCAGTGCTTCCGCCTTTGCCCGAGCGGAATGCGGCCAAGGCATATTGGAAAGGCACGCCGTCTTCGCGCGTGGCGAATTCCTTCAAGCCAGGATAATCCGACCTGCCGAAAGCCCAGCCCATGGCCCGGCCGACCAGGCGCTTTTCCTGTTCGGGGGATGGTTTCGTCTTTACGGTGCGGTCCTGATTCATGTCAAGCACGCACTCCTCGTACGGGTACAGCATC
Organism: Microcaldota archaeon; assembly: GCA_016188965.1. Lineage (GTDB taxonomy): Archaea > Micrarchaeota > Micrarchaeia > Norongarragalinales > Norongarragalinaceae > JACPGT01. The sequence goes on from JACPGT010000010.1 coordinate 21,174, forward strand.
CGGTCGATTCTCTTCAATATTGTGGTACAGCCGGATTCGAACAGGCCGTAATCGCCTTCGGCCCCTTCGAACTTAAGCACGGGCGTTTTTCGAGTGTCGATGTCGGCGACGCATCGGTCCGCTTGCGGCCCGCAACGGATGGCGTCACTGTCCCGCGAGACGACCGTGCCCAGCCGCGGCTTGACTACGGTCAGCTTGTTGTAGATGGCCTTGTAGAACGTCAAGGTCACGGCCCTGTCCGCGTCCATCGTCAGTTTGCAACTGGCCGCGCCCAGGCAGCTTCCGGAAAATCCTTCCCACACGAAGCCGGCGTTGGTCCTCACGGACAAATCTAGCCAGCTCCCGTGCTTGAAATCGTAAGTGCAGTTGGTGGTGCATTCGTGCAGGGGGATGAGTGAGCCGGGCTCGTAGCTGCTGACGAACAGGGAGCCGCCGACCACCGACGGTATAATTATGCTCAGTCTCTTGCGGCTGGGCGGCCCCTTGAAAACTGCGCGCACGCTCTTGGAGTCGTCCATGGTTACGGAGCATTGGGGTTGCTGGCCGGTGCAGGCGCCTTCCCAACGGTCAAACGTGGATCCTGCGGCGCTGTTCGCGGTAAGAACAGCTCGGGACTCGAACGGGTAATGTCCGGCGCAGTTGTAGACTATCCGGCCGCTGCTGCCGCAGAAAATACGGGTGTCGCCTGAGTGCACCCATCCGTCGCCCTCGATGCCTACGCTCAACACCTTGTTTTCCGGCGCGAAAACAGCCCGGACTGTTGTTGACGAGACGAAAAGCGCCGAGCCTTCAATTGTGGCCGTGCATTCCGTCCCTTCCGTGTTGATGCAGCTGCCGCCCCAGCCGACGAATTTCCAGCCTGCTGCAGGCGACGCCGTCAGCTGGACATCGCTGAAGCGGGCGTATTTTTCCTCGCAATATCCGTTGCATTGTATTTTGCCATCCGAAGACTTCACCATGCCCTTGCCGGTGACTTGGACTACGAGGGGATAATTGCCGTCCGCAGGCGGCTTTGGGGCCGACGTGGGACGGGGGATGTAGGGCGGCGGCGTTGGAACCGCGCCTTCGCCCGGGGACGGGCTTGGGGTCACGCTTTCGCGTACGGGTGTTGGAGCTTCGGTCAGGCCGAACGACGCGGTGAGCTTTTTCGGTCGGTCAAGGGCGATTTCGCACACCTGGCCGTTGCAGTCGCCGGCCCACTTTTCGAATTGCGAGCCCGGCCGGGGCATGACCTGGAAAGCGAACGAGGTGTTGAACGGGTACTTGAACGCGCATATCTTGTCGCTGGAGCCGCACAGCTCCTGGGAACGGCCTGAAGGCCAAACGTAGATGGCGCCGCTGCCGGGGCCTGATTTGGTTATTGCCAGCTCGAATTCGGGCAAGGGCGTTGGGGCGGCAGTTGCTTTCGGGGTTGGCGCAGCGGTGGGCGCCGCCGAAGGAAGCAAGGTGGCGCCGGGCGTAGGCATGATTGACGGGGAGGCAGGCAGCGTAGGCGAGGGTCTTGCTGTGGCGGTTGCAGTTGGTGAAGAACTAAGCGAAAAGATGGCGGTTGCGGATTGGGCCGAATCCATATTCACCGTACAGGTTGCTTTGGTGCCGGAACAAGCGCCTGACCATCCATCGAAGCGCGACCCTGCGTTGGCAGAGGCCGTGAGCGTAACTTTACTTCCTGCTGGGAATTTGGCCGAATCATAAGGCGCAATCTGGCCGATGGTGATGCCAAAAGGATCCGAGGACACTGTGCCGGAACCGTCCCCTGCTTTGTAAACAGTAAGCCCGTATTCGGACGAGGTCTGGCCGGCAAAGGTGGCCGTGACTATTTTCGGCCCGTCCAGCGTCACGGTGCACGTCGTTTGGGTGCCGCTGCAGGCGCCGGACCAGGTTTGGAACGGGCCGCCTTGCGCCGTCGCCGTGAGCGTGATGGCCGTGCCTGCGTCGTAGGTTTCCATGCAGGCTGCGCCACACAGTATCCCGGACGGACTGGAGGACACGTATCCGCTGCCTTGCGTGATGACCGTGAGGGAGTATCCGGCAAAGACGAGTGGGGAAAACGCGAGGAGGAACAACAGAATGCCGTGCCGCACGTCGTATGCCCTCGTTAGCCGCCGTAAGTCTGGCCGAACTTCATCTGGATCTGTCCAGGGCTCGAGACGATGGGCGGCCCCACGCGGTAAATGACCCACATGAAGTCGACCCGCGATTCTGATTCTTCGATGGGCCCGTCGTTGGTCTCGCCGTTCCACCCGTTCAGCACGAGTTTGCGCGTAGGGCCGTAGGACGGAACCCCCCACTTCTGCCAGTCGGACTCCTCGATGGCTTGGATGCTCCACGTGCCGGTCGAAGTGCTGAAAGTCCACGTCTGGTCGGCCCGGATTTCAAGCAACGTGGTGGCAGGGGTGTCCAGGTAATTCCAGGCGCCGGCATCGTAGTAGATCGCTTGGGAATAGACGCGCCATTTGCGGACGATTTGCGGAGCCATGGACGATTCGGCAGCGGGTGTCTGGGTGCCGGGGGTCGTTTTCAGTTTGAAGGATGCAGTCATGGCTTCGGCAGCGCGTCTGTATTCGTCGAACGTGGAGGATAACGCCGTATAGGTTACGATGATGGCGTGTCCGCTTTGCACGGAAATGGTCTGCGCGTATTGGATTTTGCCTTCGGTGGATTGTTCGGAATAGGTGATGGTGCGTGCCGGCTGGCCGGAAAGCGTGGTTGCGGTTGAGTCGATCAATTCAAAGCCGGCGGTTTCGACCGACTGCGACAACGCCGCTTCGATGAACGCATTCAGGTCCTGTTCGCTGGGAACGATGAGCACGTTGACGTTTTCCTGGTAGGTATCGTTTTGGCCGGTCAGTGGCGTTTGGAATATCGTGATGCCTTGCGCTTCGTTGAGTTGCCAATCTTGAGGATATTGGATCGTATACGCTTCGCCATCATAGGTCTTGTAATCTGAAATGCTCGTACTAGCAGCGGAAGCGCTATCTTGCGTGGTTGCGACGGCTTGCGATGTAATGGTCCCACTTGGAGCGGCAGTCGGTTGCGTGGGCGCGTTCGTAACGCATCCCGTGATGAGCAAAGCGGAAAAAACAAGCAGGGCAGCAAGTCGGAGTTGTGCGTGCATGGCATCAAGCAAGACGGGCTGATATAAAAACAGTGTCTTTAGGAATCGGAGTTTGTCGTCACGTTTTTTCCTTTACGTGTCGGAAGAGGCTGTGAAATACGGCCATGCCTTGGCCTTCTTTCGGCAGGGGCTGGCCAGCGCGTTGGAGGGCGTCCTTGCGGCGGTGCCAGAGCGGGTGGTTCTCGAACTCAAGAAAGCCTTCCGGGTGCGGCATCATGCCGAACACGCGGCCCGTGGGATCGCAAATGCCGGCGATGGCCTGCATCGAGCCGTTGGGATTGTCCGGATAGAACTGGGTTGGTGAAGCGCCGGATCCGGTTTTCTGTGCGTATTGGGCCAGGACTTGGCCGTCTTGGAACAGTCGTACGAGCGCTTCCTCGCCTTTTGCCGGGGAAGCGGTTCCGAAGCGGTCGTATACGGTGAATCGGCCTTCGCCGTGGCGCACCGGCAGCTCGATTTCGCTCATGCCGTCAAAAGCAGGGCATTTCGAAGGCAGGACCTTGAGTTTGACCCAACGCATCTCGAACTTGCGAGACTGGTTGAACGTCAGCGTAGCCGTCTGTTGGCCGTACTTGCCGTCGAAAGCCGGCAGCATGCCGAGCTTGACGAGGCACTGGAACCCGTTGCACGCGCCGTAGACGATGCCTCCATCCTGGACGAATTGCGCGAGGTGTTCGACAAATGGCTTGCCGGCGATGCGCGTGGCCTGGATCAAGTCGGCCAGGGCTTTGGCCGAGCCTATGTCGTCGCCGTGCAAAAAGCCACCGGGAAAATGGACGACGTCGGCGTCGAGGGCTTGTTTGCCGGAGAGCAAGTCGCGCACGTGGACTACTTTCGCATCAAATCCGGCCCGAAGAAAGCCCTGCTGTGCCTCGACTTCGCAATTGAGCCCTTCGCCGGCGAGTACCAGTGCTTTGGGCGGGTTGGCCATTTGCTTCACATTTTTTTGGCGAATCTTTTTTGTTTGAGGCGGTTGCGTTCTTCATTCTTTTTTTTGGATTTTTTCGACTTACTTCTTTTTTGAGTTTTTTTCTGGCCTCTTTTTCAAATTTTGATTTCCGGCAAGTCCTGCCGCAACGGTCCGGTGTATGCGTCGGATAATTCTTGAAGCGTGATGCTTTCGAATTGGCCTTCCAGCGTCTTGAACGTGACGGTGGTGTGCTTGCTGACGGTCCCGACTTGTGCGAACGTCACCTTGCCGTGCAACGTTTTTTCGAATGCAGCCTGGTTTTCCGGCGCGACCGTCACCAAGAAGCGGTTCTGCGTTTCCGATCCCAGCAGCAGGTCGCTTCGGGCCAAACCGGTTTTCGGCACTTTCGCAAGCTCGATTTCGGCACCTATTCCCGCGGCCAACGCGCATTCCGTGATGGCCAACGCCAAGCCGCCTTGGCGCACGTAGTACGCGGATGCGGCCAGCGGCAACGCGTCGGTCACTGCGGAAAATACCTTCTTGCTTTCAGCCGGGTCGACGGCGGGCACGGCTCCGGTTTGGATTCCGAACTGTTCGGCATACTGTGAGCCGCCCAGCTCGTTCTTGGTCGTGCCGATGACGTAGATAATGTCGCCGGGTGCCTTGAAGTCGATGCTCCGAGTCTGCGCGTAATCGTTGATCTTGGCGACCAACGAGATCAGAAGCGTGGGCGGTACGGAAATGCGGAACGTTTTGCCGTCTTTTTCGTACTTCAAGTCGTTCTTCATGCTGTCCTTTCCGGACGTGAAGGGGATTCCCAGAGCGACGGCATAGTCGTACATGCCTTGGCAGAGGCGGACGAGCTGGGCCAGTTTGTATTTACCGTCGGGATTCTGCTCGGAATACACGGAATCCGGGACGCAGAAGTTGTCGCACGCGGTCCAGAATGTGTCGTCTTGTGGAAGCTTGGCGCCCAATGCGATGAGTTTTCCGACCGCTTCGTTGAACGCGCAGAGCGCGGCCTGCCGGCTGTCAAAATCGCTGTACTTGGGGTATGCGGCTTGCGACATCGCGGCCGCTTCCCTTCCTGGCAGAAACGTGGGCTTGATGAGCGTCGCCGGCGTGTTGACTTGGCCGGATACGCCGTTGATGGGCGGCAACAGGGTCCCCCCTTTGACGTTGTGGTCCTTCTGCCGGAAAATCCACTCCTTGCTGCAGACGTCCAGCGACGACACGATGGCCTTGACGGCATCGGGAACGGGGTGTTGTGGAACCGTTTTCTGGGGGAATTGGGCCGGACCGCGCCATTCTGCCTGGAGGCGCTTTCGAGGGACTCCCTGGTGCAGGAATTCCAAGTCCAGGTAGGCGATGGGTTTTTGGTTGTAAAAGACCTCAAAGAAGCCGGAATCGGTGAATTCGCCCAGCACGACGGCTTCCACGCCACGCTCTTTGGCCAGCTGCATGAATTCATCAATGTGGGCCGGAATGACGGCGAGGGTCATGCGTTCTTGCGCTTCCGACACGAGGATTTCCCACGGTTGCAAGCCATGGTACTTCAACGGGGCAACGCCAATGTCAAAACGCACGCCGTTGGATGTTCGCGCCATTTCTCCCAGTGATGAGCTCAAGCCCCCGGCGCCGTTGTCGGTGATGCCGCGCAGCCAGCCGTTGTCGCGGCAGACGGCCAGGAAGTCGAACATGGTTTTCTGTGTGATGGGGTCTCCGATCTGCACGGCGGTGACGGGCGTGTTCTCGCTTCTTGCAACCGAGGACATGGTGGCGCCGTGGATGCCGTCTTTGCCGATGCGTCCTCCCACTTGGACGGCCAAGTCTCCGGGCAGCACGTTCTTTTCAGCCGAATCCCGGCCCGCGATTTTCGCTTTCATCAAACCGCCGGTGCCGCAGTAGACCAGCGGTTTGGCCATGAACCGCTGATCAAAGCATGCTCCGCCGTTGAGCGTCGGAATGCCGCACTTGTTGCCGCCGTCTCGGACGCCGGCGACCACGCCTTCGTAAATCAGACGGGGATGCATGGTGCGGGGCGGCAGCGGTCCTTCATGATGGGGATCGCCCAGGCAGTAGTAGAACTGGTTGAACCACAAGTCAGCTCCGCCCATGCCCACGCCGGCGACGTCCCGGTTGTTGCCCACGATGCCCGTCAGGGCGCCGCCGTAGGGGTCCAACGCGGATGGGGAGTTGTGCGTCTCCACTTTGAGCGCGAAGTAGTATTCGTCGTTGAACTGGACGACTCCGGCGTTGTCCTTGAATACCGACACCAGCCACGGACAGTGGGGCGAGACTTGCTTGGTCGCGCCGGCGATGAACGTGGGAAACAGGCCTTCAATGATTTGCGTCTTTCCGGTTTGGACGTCCTTGTATTCGATGATGGCGTTGAATTCCTTGTGTTTGCAGTGTTCCGACCACGTCTGGGCGAAGACTTCCAACTCCACGTCGGTCGCTTTTTCGCCCATTCCCCTCTTTTTGCGGGCTTGCATGAATTGCGGGTCCTTGTAGTGTTTCTGGATGGCTTTGAGTTCTTCCAGGTTCAACGCCATCTGGCGGTACTTGTTGAGGATTTGCAGTTGCTCGTCGGAATACGTCGAAAGCGCCACTTCTTCCACAACGGGCTTGTGCGAGTCGGCCACTTTCGGGACGGTGGCGGGGACGCGCTCGCCGTCCTTGAACGCGTCCTTGGTCAGGACGATGAACTGTTCGATAAGCGGGTTGCCCAGCAACTGTGTGGCGATGTTCTGGCCGTCTTGCGCGGTTAGGTTCCGTCCTTTCTCTGCGCGGAAGAGGTACTGGGTGGACGAATAGACTGACGCGTCGTCCTTCAAGGCACGTTGGAGCACGGCAGTAGCCACTTGACGGGCCGTCTTGCCGACGGCGTCGGTGACGCCGGGCCGGAAGCGCTTTTCGATGAGCAGGTCGAAGTGGAACGGGTTTTCGGACACCCAGGCCTTGCGGTAAGCCGCTTTCTCCACGATGGGGTCGCAATACGCTTGTTCGGCCAACTGCTTCAATTCGTCTGCCGAGACGTCGAAGTCCAACGAATACACGGACATGGAGTACGCTTCGGTCACCGGCAGGCCCAGCAGGTTTTGGATTTTCTTGGCCAAACCGGGCTCTTCGCGCAATCCGACTTCGATTCGATGCACCATGTAGATTCCTTTTACAAGGCCTTGCCGCAGCAAATGACTTCCTTGATGCGGTGAACCGGTGGCGTTTTGGTTCCCGAAGCCAAGCTATAGCAAAGCTTGCATGTTTCACGACTATTTGGCAAGCTTTGCTAGATAGCAAACCAAGACTATTTAGTCGGGTTACTTTCTTGGTTTGCTATATGCCCGGAAATCCATTTAAACAGTTCCTCCGGCTCCGATTTGTGCGTCCGGGTTTACGGCAGGAAGTCCTGCGACTTTATTTTTTCCGGCAGGTACGTCTTGGAGATGTATTGCAGGTTCTTGGACGAGAGGGCCTGGATTTCGGCTTTCAGCTTCTTTTCCAGGAACAAGTTGATTTCGCGCTGCCATTCCTTGGTCTTGAACCAGTCGTACGCTTTCATTTCCTGCGCACGCTTGATGTCGACCTCTTTGGCCTTGATGGTGACCGAGGATAGGTCGTAATGCTCGATGTCCGACGTCGACATGCCTAAAAACTTCATTTCCGGACAGCCCAAGCGTTCCGACTCGTGCGCCAAGGCCATCGAGCCGTACTTCATCGTGCTGTAGATGTACCACCCGTACGGGTCCGAGTCGGTTAGACAATAGATGGGCACCTTCAATTCGGCGCTGATGCGTTGCAGCAACCGGCGGGCGCCGCGGGCGGCCTGTCCCGCAGTGGTCATCAGCAGGCACTTGTTCTTCTTCCAGTAATCGTCCTCGTTCAGACGGTCGAAGATGGCGTTCTTTTCGGCCACCAGCACGTACTCGATTTCCGAATCCACGAATTCGATCTGTTCCACGATGCTTGGCACGGCCCATCCGCCGGAGCCCATGCGTTCCAAGTCGATGGTGTCTACTTTGTCCCGCACGCGGTCCTTGACTTTGAGCGTTCCGGCCATGCGGCCTTTGGGTTCCGCACGCAAGTGCAAGCGTTCACGGAACGTTTCGAGCGACACTTCCAAGTCGACGATGGCGCCGTCGGACTCCTTTTGTTCGTCAATCGTGTCTTCCTTCGTGCCGGCGATGGTGTGTTTCTTGGCGTAGTACAGGTCACGAAGCGTGGCCGTCAAATTGTTGGCCAACAAGTCTTTCTTGACGTAGGAGGCCACCAGGAGCGTCTGCATGAAGCGGCGGGAGTGCGCGACGTTGAACAGATAACGTTTGGCGATCTTGTCGCCCAACATGATTTGTTTTGCTTTTTCGTCGTAGAACACGTTGCCCGAGCCGCGGATGGGAATGTCCAAGTGGGGGTTCTGCCCGGCCTCGATTTCCTTGACCAGTTCCTGGCCCAACTCGTCGATCTTGATGTCGATCAGCGCGGCTTTTTCCTTTTGTGTCAAATCTTTTTCGTTTTTCTTGGCGGCCATGGGGTTTCGTCTCCGGTGTTTTTCGGCGTTCAGATCGTTTCGACGCGTTTTTTTCGGATGTTCTTTTTCCAGACTGACGCATTGTCAGCATTTTTTTCGGTTGAATTTGCTGTTTTGTGTTTATCCTTCGTTCTTGACTTCTTCCTCGAACTGGTCCTCGATTTCTTCCAGTGCCTTTTCAGCTTCAGGATCTCCCTCTTCTTGGGCTTCCAGTAATGCCGTGCGTTCTTCCGCTATTTTCTTAAGTTTGGGCTCCAGGACCGAGGCCTTGCGTCCGGTGACGTCTTCCAGCGCTTGGGCGATTTCCTTGATGTACTTGAAGAAGATGAGGCGGCGGCGTTCCTGCTCTTCCGCCTTGGCCAAACCATGCAGGTATGTCGAGATGTCGCGGGCGGCTTCCATCAAGGCGAAGCGGATTTCAGCCACGATTTCCTCTTCCGCTGAAATGGCCAGCTTGCCGGCGCCGGTGTAGGGCACGTAGACCGAGACGAAGTTCACCAAAATGGTCACGGGCATGGTCTCAAATTCCTTGAGGTCGTAGCGGTTCAAGTCGAGGCTCTTGAATGCCTCGGTGATGGCGCAGTTGCCCGCGTCGAACAACAACGGCACGCGGTTGGCAAAACGCGTCAGTTCGCCTTTGCGGGCTTCGCCTACTTGTTGGCCGGATTTTCCGCCGTACGCGATGGCTACTTCCACGCTGAAAGGAATGCCGCCGCGGAACACGCGGGGCTTGCGTTCGACCACCTTGAGCTTTTCAGGTTCCAGCAGGTTCTTCAGCGATTTTTCGAGTTGGTCCTCGCCGATGGGAATCAAGGCGTCTGTTTCCGGCGCAATCCACTTGACTTTCTGGAAGTTCTTGACCAATTCCTCGGCTTCAGCCCATGCCAGTGCCTTGGGCGAGCGTTCCAGATCCACGGCGGGCATCAACGCCTGCAGTTCCTTGACTTTTTCGGCGCTCACGCGGGTAAAATCGGATACCAAGAACGAGGAAATCTTGCGGCCCGTAGTGACTTGCGCCATGTCCATCAAGTCGGACGTGGTGATGCCCAACGGGTGGGGCTGGACGTTCTTGGGCTTCTTGGGAATGTCCTTGCTGGCGCGGGGAAATACCGTGATTTGGTTGTCCGGCTCGACCAGCGTGATCTGGCAGTGGGGGTTGGCCAACGCCGTCCGACGCAAGTATTCGTACGAGCCGTATTCGGAGCGGTTGTAGCCCACTTCCGCGTATTCGGCCTCCACCCGGAGTCCCTTGAACTTGCCGGCGTATTCCTTTTCATCCGTGATGGCCGGTTCATTGCTTTTGATGTCGACCGAAACCAGGCACTCGTAAACTTTGCCGTCGCCCAGCCCCGTCTTGACTTTGGTGGGCTTGCCGGTGGTGATTTGCGCGAAAAGCGTGGCGTAGGCGGCTCCGATGCCTTGCTGTCCCCGTCGTTGGGCGCGTTGAGAGAATTTCGAGCCGGCCAGCAGTTTGCCGAGCGCCTGGCCGACGTTCTTCTTGGGGATGCCCGTGCCGTTGTCCTCGACGACCAGTTTGTAGTGGTCATCCGGCAGTTGCGCGATTTCCACCCGGATTTCCGGCAGGATCTTGGCGTCTTCGCACGAGTCCAGGCTGTTCGTGACGAATTCGTGCACCAACGTGGTCAAGCTGCGGATTTTTCCGGAGTATCCCAGCATCTGGCGGTTCTTCTTGAAGAATTCCGCGACGGAATACTCCTTGAATGATTTTTCCAGCTCTTCGCGCGTCGGCGCCTTTTCCTGCGCCTTCTCGGTTTTAGTGACTTTTTCGGTTTTCTCGGCCATGCGTATCAACCTGGAGGGAGGGTGGTTTTTCAATGATTGTTCCGGTTCAAAGATTGCTTGCGAGGTGGGTTCCCTTTTTTCGTTCAATTGCGGTTTGACTTTTTTTCACGGTTTCGGCGCCGCTGCGGCCCCTACATGAATCGTTTCTTACGTTGGTTCTCTTTTTCAAGGTACGTGTATACGCCGTTGTGCTCGGCGCCTTCCAGTAACCTCAAAACGGCTTCCTTGGCGGACTTGAGGTCGTCAAATTCGCCGAGGATGGCGATGGAGTCGGCCGTGACGGCCAAAAATGCGCCGGAAAGTTCTTGCAGCTTCTTCTTGGCCGTCCCCTGCGCGCCGATGACGCGGGCCTTGTAGCGAATCATCTTTTTGTGGTTGCCGCGGAAAGCGGCCTGCAAGTCGATGACGTCCATGAAGTACTGGTCGGAAAACAGCTTGTAGGCCTGTTTAGCCAAGAAGCCGCATCCTAATGCCTTGAGGACTTGTTCAACAACCCATTCCTGGCCGCCTTCGCCTTCGATGGACACGTCGCGCTCCGCAATGCTCAACTTGACTTGTCCGCGTTGCTCGACTTCCTTGAGCAGCTTGTTCTCGTTGCGGCTCAACGCGGTGATGGTCTTTTGCGGCAAAGTGATGATGCGCATGGTGGGTCTTTGTGATCCTCCGGAGTCTGCCGCATCGTTAATGCGGTTTCCGGAGCGGTGGGTTTTAGTAAATGGTTTGGGTTAAAATACGTTATTGTGGATTTGGGCCTTTTTCGACGGCGGTTTTGACTAGTTTGATGAGCTCTGCCGGCTCGAACGGTTTGTCGATTGCCTGAACGCTGCGGCCACGTTTTTTCTCTTGGTCCATAAGGGTCTCCCGGTCTTCATTGTGCCCTGCCGTCATCAGGATGAGTGGAACGCGTCGGTGAGGCTCAAATTCGTGATTGTGCATGTGTTCCAGCAAGGCTTCGGCATTGCCGTACGGATAGGAAATATCGCTTAAGACGACGTGAAATGCCTTTCCTGCATCCAAATGCTGGCGGGCTTCGTTTCCGTCTGCGGCCTCATGGACGTCAAAATCTTTGGAAAGAAGTATTTTGGTCAACCTTCGGACCGGGCCATCATCTTCAACTAACAGCACCCGCGGTTTACCTGCTTCGCGTTCTCGTTCCATCATGCGGCGGATGATGTTCCGAAGTGCTATTAAGCGTTTGCGCCATTGCAAAAGCCATGGATTCCATCCGCGTGCGAGCTCCGGCCACCACGGCCAACATGGGCGCCGGTTTTGACGTCTGCGGCATGGCCCTGTCCGAACCGTTCGACGAATTCGTCATATCCAAGTCGGACGCGTGGGCCGTGACGAATGAAACGGCTTGCCGGGCGGCCACCGACGTGGACAAAAGCGTGTTTGCGTTCGTCTGGAAGGCGATGCGCGAAAAATTCGGCTTGCCAGGAAGCCTTTCCATCGTGTGTAGAAAAGGAATCAAGCCGTCGGCGGGCATGGGTTCTTCCGCTTCCGAAGCCTCCGCGACGGCGTTTGCCGTGAACGAACTGTTCCAATTGGGCCTGACCCGGGACGAGTTGGTCTTCTGGGCGGGCTACGGCGAGGCTTTCACGGCGGGCCAGCCGCATTACGACAATGTCGCTCCAGCCGTGCTGGGCGGCGTCACCGTCACTTATTCCACCCACCCGCTTAAAGTCAAGCGCCTGGACGCGCCGGATTTGGCTTGCATGTTGGTCATTTCAGAAAAGACCAAGCCGTCAACCGCGTTCGCCCGCAGCGTACTGCCCGAATCCGTGCCACGCAAGGACGCGTTAGCGAACCAATTCACCCTCGCCAAGTTGCTAGTGGGGCTATACGGCCGTGACGCGGCATTGGTGGCCGATTCGTTGGACGACCGCATCGTCGAGCCGGCACGCTCCAAGGCGGATATCCTGCCTCATTTGATTGAATTGAAAGATGTGGCCCGTCAACATGGCTTCGGTGCGGCGGCATCCGGCGCCGGACCCACGCTGATATGCATGGGTACGGAGAAGTCGGACACGTTGGGCAATGCCGTCACGTCGTTGTACGCCAGTAACGGCCTCAAGACGCAGTTGGTGTGGACGACGCCGTCCGCGCAAGGGGTGCATGGGGTATGAACGTCGAATTGAAATGCTGCAAGTGCGGCAAGACTTACCCGGCGGCGGCCACCGAATTCACGTGCGCGTGCGGCCATTTGCTGGAAGTCCAGCTGGATTTGTCGGCCATTGGCGTGTCCAAGGCCGATTTCGAAAAAAGGCCGGCCGACTTGGGCGTGTGGCGTTTCCGCGAAATGGTGCATCCCTTGGTCGAGCCTTCCAACATCGTCACCCGGGGCGAGGGCAACACGTTCTTGTACCCGTCGGAACGCGTTTCCGCGTTCGTCGGCACCCGGACGTGGCTCAAGCATGAAGGCGAAAACCCGACGGGTTCGTTCAAGGACCGTGGCATGACTGCCGGTATCACCGAAGCCGTCCGTCGAGGCGCCAAGACCGTCATCTGCGCTTCCACCGGCAACACGTCCGCATCATTGGCGTCGTATGCCGCCATTGCCGGGTTGCGGTGCGTCGTGCTGATGCCGGACGGCAAGATCGCGTTCGGAAAATTGTCGCAAGCCTTGGCATACGGCGCGAAGGCCATCCAGGTCAAGGGCAACTTCGACCAGGCGCTGGCCTTGGTTCGCCAACTGGCCGAAGCGAAGAACTATTACGTCTTGAATTCGGTCAATCCGTGGCGGCTGGAAGGCCAGAAGACCATCGTATGGGAAATATTGTTCCAGATGGGTTTGGCGGGACAGGACGGGCCGGATTGGATCGTGGTTCCGGCTGGCAACGTCGGCAACGTCAGCGCGTTTGGCAAGGCCCTCAAGGAATGGTACGAACTGGGCTGGATTGAAAAGTTGCCGCGGTTAGCCGCGGTGCAAGCGGAAGGCGCCAATCCGTTGTATCGTACCTGGAAGGCAAGCGCCGGCGGCATTCCGGACGCGCTTGAGGCCGTGGAGAATCCGGACACCATCGGTTCGGCCATCCGCATCGGAAAACCCGTCAACTGGGTCAAGTGCCTCCAGTACCTCAAACTGACCAACGGCGTGGCCGAACAGGTGTCAGACCAACAGATGATGGACGCCAAGGCCGTAGTGGATGCAGCCGGGATCGGTTGCGAACCGGCGTCGGCCGCATCCGTAGCAGGAGCCAGGAAACTGTTGGAATCGGGCGTCATATCGCGCGGCGAAAAAGTCGCATGCGTGTTAACGGGACACGTGTTGAAGGACGCGGACAACACCGTCAACTACCACTTGGGTAAATTGCCATACCCGCCGGCGTTTGCCAATGCCCCCATCCAAGCGGAGGCGTCGTTGGACGCGCTGGAAGCGGCTTTGAAATAGGGACTGAAAAATGGAAGCTGAAATCGTGACTGAAAATTACGCGCATCTTTCCCACGTCATAACCGAAGCCCGCAAACGGCAGGCCGTATGGGACCAGGAATTGGAACGGATGCGGCAGCTTCATTTTTCGACTCTTTGCGTCCACGGTGGCTATACGCCTGCGGAAGCGATTCGCAACAACCAGGGATCCGTAGTGGAACCGGTATATTCGTCAACGGCGCAGGCCCATGCTGATTCGGATTGGCTGGAAGCGGCGTTGGCGTACCAGATTCCGGCGTGGGTCTATTCCCGCATCGCCAACCCGACGGTTGGATACTTGGAAACCGTTTTGTCGCTTTTGGAAGGCTATCGGTTACCTTTCCAGACGGCTGCCTGCTGCACTTCTTCCGGCATGTCCGCGATTAAAGCCGCGACGGAGCCGTTCGTGGCTGACCGACCGGGTAATAGGCCGAAGAACATCGTGGCCATGGTGCAATGCTATGGCGGAACGTATCAGCAATTCGACGTCCGTTATGGCCGCGAGCGCGGCATACCGATCCGATGGGTGCATGATGCAACCGATTTGGACGAATGGAACCAAAAAATCGATTCAGATACGTGTTTCGTCTTCGGAGAATTTCCCAGCAACCCCGGTCTTGCCGTTTTCGACATACAACGCGTAGCCGAATTGGCCCACGGCCAAGGCGTGCCGCTCATCGTGGACTCCACCATCGCCACGCCGGCGCTCTGCCGGCCCTTGTCGCATGGCGCCGATATCGTGGTCCAATCCTTGACCAAAACGATGACGTCCAGCGGACGCGGCATCGGCGGTGCGCTGATCAGCAAAAACGGCATGACCTGCCATGCGGCAACGCCGGAAATGCGGGACAATTATGCCGGCTGGGTCAAACTTTGGCCCTACCGCGACGCGGGTCCCTCGCTTTCGCCGGAAAGCGCGGCCCACACGTTGGACTCCATCAAGACGCTGCGCATGAAGATGGACGTGTTGAGCCAGAACGCGATGCATGTGGCGCAATTCCTTGAAGACCACCCTGCGGTGGAAAGCGTGAATTACTTAGGCTTGTCCAGCCATCCCCAGCACGCGTTGGCCAAGCGGTATATGCGGCTAGTCGATTCGGAAGAGAACCGGTACGGACATTTGTTGTCGTTCACGGTCAAAGGCGGTGCTAATGCCGCCCGCAAAGTCCTGGACCGCCTCGAGTTGGTGTTCCGTGCGACCGATTTGGGCCGCATCAAGTCCGTGGCCACGATTCCCTCCATCAGCACGCACCAACAGCAAGGCGAGCACGCCCGGCTGGCCGCACGGATTCCTGCGGCCCTTGTCCGCCTCTGCGTCGGCGGCGAAGACCCCGAAGATCTCATCGCCGATTTGGACCGTGCACTTACGACCGTTTGACTGAAGCCAATTTTTCGGACTGCTTTGTCAGCGGTGCAGTCGAAAGGTGCTTGCCGCAAGGACGATGCGGATGACGACGATGTGCAACACGCCCACCACGGCCGGAACGGGTCCGAAAAGCGTCGAAATCAGCGTGACGGCAAACGTGTTGTTTTTGTAATAGCAGAACGTCGCATACGTGATTTTTTCCTTCTCATTCTTTCCCAGCGCCCAGCCCAAGGCAAAAACCACGAGGGACGCCGCGGCCAAGGCTGCGACGATGGCAGCGGCCTGCAGCGGGTGTTCGTAGAAGAACGGCGCGCTTTGGGCCGTCACACCCCACACCAAGAGCGTCAAGAGCACAAGGTTCAGCGGTTTTCGGACGCGCTGCAGAGGCGGCGCCAACGGCGTGTGCTTCAGCACGCCGGCAGCGACGAGGGGCACGCCCACGAGCAACGTCACGTTCAGCAGCAACTTGGCCACGTCAATGGGCACGGCCTGTCCGGCCAGTAGCAGCGTCAGCGGCGGGATTAGGATCGGCGCCAGGATGGTGCTGAACAAGGTCAGTGACAATGCTTTGGCCTTGTCGCCGTGGTGCAAGTCGACGACGGCCGGGACGGAGTATCCCGACGGCGCCAGGCCCACGATGACGAACCCGATGAGCAGACCCGGTTCGAACCATTGCGCGATGCTCCACGCCAGCAGACCGAACACGCCGACCTGGATTCCCAGCAACAGCAAGCCGGTTCGGTCCAACGCGCTTGCGACGCTTTTACGGAATGGCAAGTCCAGAAGACTTAGGACCATGATGGAAAACAAAAGCGGGATAGAAAACGGGCTGAACGCGAGGCCGACGCCGGGCAGCGCGATGCCCAAGACGACGGGAAGCAGGAAAAATAACCACAAGTGCTGGTCCATCCATCGCGGCATGGCCTTTCAACTCGTTCTGCGAGGCGTGCGGGCGGCGACCCGGACGGCCGACGCTTGGCTTTCCGTTGGAATCAAGCGGCCGGTCAAGGCAACCATTCCGTGGACGACGACGAGGTATGCGACGCCGACCGCGGCGGCAACCGGAGAGAACAGCGTGGTCAGAAGCGTGATCGAAAGCGTGTAGTTGCGGTGGTAACACACCGTGGCATACGCGATCTTATCCGCACGCTCTCCGCCCAACTTCGAGCCGATGAAGAACATCACCAACGCCAGGAGCGAGAGGACGGCGGCTACGGATAGCGCCGTCAATGGTTGCTGACGGAAGAACTCGGCACTTTTGGATACCAACGCCCAGCCCAAGACCATCAGAATAAGCACGTTCATCGGTTTTTTGTGCGTTCGACCTGCTGGCTTGCCGCGACCATGACGAACAGCGGCAACCACAACGGCGCGGTGACGTTGTTCAATACGGTCAAGCCGATGCTTTTTTTCACGTCGCCGCCGTACAGGTCCACGATGGCCGGCGCGGAAATGCCGGACGGCGTGGCGGCGAGGATGATGAACCCGATGAATAGTTCCTGCGGAAATAAATACGAAGCCAGATACGCCAGCAACCCGAACAAACCGTATTGGACTGCCAGCACCTGGATGCTCCGGGCGTTCAGGCTTTCCTTGAGGCTATCCAGAACGGGCACATCCAGAAGGCTCAACGTCATGACGGAAAACAGCAAAGGCGCCGCAATCGGCGCGAACCAAGACCCGATTTCCGGAAGCGCCAAACCCAGCACGACTGGCAAGGCGAACAAAGCCGTCGCATGGCGTTCGATGAAAAACGGCATAGTCAACCCAGGGCGCCGTTGGCCTTAAGCACTTCCGCGTGAAGGATGGCGCCGCCGGCCGCGCCCTGGATGGTGTTGTGCGACAAACAGGCGTACTTGATGCGTCGCGGCCCGTCCGAACGCAGGCGGCCCACGGTGGTGCTCATGCCTTTTCCGGTCAACACGTCGAGGCGGTGCTGGGGGCGGTTCGGCTCGTCACGGTACACGATGGGCGGTTGAGCCGAAGGAAGCTTGAGTCCGTGGATGGCGCCCTGAAATTGATCCCACGCCTCGCGGACTTGGCTGACGGACACGTCGGAGTCGAATTCGACGAACACGTTCTCCAAATGGCCTTCCAGCACTGGAACCCGGTTGCACGACGCGCTCACTTCTATTTTTGCCGTTTCAATGCGGCTTTGCTCGGGATGCAAGCGGCCCAAGATCTTTCCGGTTTCCCGCTCGATTTTTTCTTCCTCGCCGCCGATGTACGGCACGACGTTGCCCAACGCATCAAGAGACGCCACGCCGGGGTATCCGGCGCCGGAGAGGCCTTGCAGGGTCGTGACGTGGACGCGCTTGACTCCGAAGGGCAAAAGCGGTTTGAGCGTGAGGGCCAGCGGCGTAGTGCTGCAGTTTGGATCGCACGAGATGAATCCACTCCAGCCGCGGGCTTTGCGCTGGGCGGCGATGAGGCCGTCGTGGTCCGGGTTGACTTCCGGAATGATCAGCGGAACGTCGGCATCCATGCGGTGTGCCGAGGCTTTCGAAATGACGGGAAGCCCAGCGCGGGCGAAGGCTTCCTCTGTGGGCCCGGCCAATTCGTTGGGCAAACAGGAAAACACGACGTCGACTCCGCCGGCTTTTTCGACCGCTTCCGGGGTGCAGGCCACGACGGTCTTCTGGCCAACAGCGTCAGGCCGGGAAGTGTCCATGAGCCAGTGGGCCGCGTCGGCGTAGGTCTTGCCCACGGAACGCTCGGATGCCGCCAACACCGTCACCTCGAACCAGGGATGGCCTTGCAACAGCTGGATAAATCGTTGACCAACGAATCCGGTGGCGCCCAAGATAGTGGTTTTCATGCGGTTCAACCTTCCGTCTTTATTGTCTGCATGGGAGTCTCACTCAATGAATTCCGCATGGACGGCCTTTAACGCTTTGTCCACGTCGCCACGCGCGATGCCCACCGTGATGTTGATTTCCGAAGCGCCTTGCGAGATCATTCGGATGTTGACGCCGGCTTTTGCCAGGCACGAGAAAAGCTTGCCGGATGTGCCGACATGCCGGCGCATGCCTTCTCCCACCAACCCAAGCACGGCCACGTCCTTCTCGACGGTCGGTGGCGCGATGTGGCCATTGACCGATGCCAGGCACGTTTGGAAAAGGGGAAGGTATTTGGCTTCGAAGCACAGCGTCAAGTCGGCTTGCGACGAGGCCATGGCGTCGATGGGCAAATCATGCTGGCGTAGCTGTTCGAACAAGGGGTAGGCCGTGCCGGATAGGCTGCCCAAGGCGCCGCCGTTGAGGCTGACGAGGCAGGCGTCCTTCTTGATGGCGACGGATTTGGCCACGGCATGGATTTGACGGCCTTCGACGGAAATGACCGTTCCGGGTTTTTCGGGCGTCCGGATATTGCGGATTTCCGCCGGAATGCGTTTTTCGCGTAGGGGGGCCATGGTCTTGGGGTGCAGGATTTTGGCGCCGAAATAGCCTAATTCTTCGGCTTCGTCGTAGCTCAAGTCGGAAAGCAGGCGGGCGGACGGCACCACTTTCGGATCGGCGCTCATGAAGCCATCCACGTCCTTCCACACCCAGAGTTTTTCGGCATCCAAGCAATTCGCGACCAAACCGGCGGAGTAGTCGGATCCTCCGCGCCCCAACGTGGTGACGTGGCCGTCCGCGTTTTGGCCGAAATAGCCGGTGAACACGACGGCTCCGGCCACGGCATCCGGCAGCAGGTTCTTGCGCAGGTTCTCCCGGCATGCATCCATCATGGGCGCCGCATTGCCGAAGGCGGCGTTGGTCAGCAGGCCGGCCTGGTCCGACATCCAGGCGCGGCAAAGCATTCCAGAATTCCGGACATGGGCATCCAACACGATGGCGGAAAGCCGCTCGCCGAAGCTGTGGACCAAATCCAGGGTGCGGGGCGTCAGTTCTTCCAATAGCTGGATGCCGTAAAGAATCTTAGTCAAACGGTTGATTTTCTGCACCAGCGCGGCGGAGGCATCTTTCTGCACGTCGGCCGAAGCGATAGGCTCAATCAGGGACATGTGGCGTTGAAGCAGTTGCCGTGAGAATTCGTCCACGTGGTTGGCCGAAGAATTCCGGGCCGCGCGGTCCAATTCGTCCGTCACGCCGTACAAAGCCGATACGACGGCCACTTGCCCGGGCCCGGATTGTGTGAGCCTCTGGGCGGCCCGAAGGTAACCGTCCGCGTCACGCAGGATGCCGCCGCCAAACTTGTGGATTTGTATCATCGTATCGTTGCCTACCGTATTCGCTGCAATTCAAGCAGGTCGTTCAAGACCGATGACGCCGTCGGCAAGCCGCCAGCGCCCCGGCCGGATACCGTGATGGCGTCGGCATTTTTCGTGTGGAAGGACAAGGCGTTCCATGCGTCGCCGATGTTGGCCAACGGATGCGTGTACGGGACTTTCTGAAGGGAAACGGATACCTGCTGCGCGTCGACCGAAGCAATCAGCTTGTAGCGCTGGCCATCTTTTCGTGCCGTCACCACGTCCTCCAAGGTCACTCCCATGATGCCTTCCGGCCGTGTGTCGGCGTATCGGACGTCCTGGTCGAACAAGGCGTTGGCAAGGATCACGGCTTTGGCCATCGCATCCCCGCCTTCCAAGTCGTTGCGGGCATCGGCTTCCAAGTATCCTTTCTCACGGGCGAACGAGACGGCCGAGTCGAACGACTCGCCTTGTTCCATCAACGTCAGGATGAAGTTGGTCGAGCCATTGAGAATGCCTTCCACGCGTTGCAACCCGGCGCCGGCCAGACAATGACGCGCCAAGCTGAACACGGGCGTTCCGCCGGCCACCGTGGCCTCGAAACGCAATTCCGCCTGGTTCTGCTCCGCAAGTTCCTTCATGTTCCGGTACTGGAAAGCCAGCGGGCCTTTGTTAGCGGTCACGACGGATTTGCCGCGCTCAAAAGCCGTCCGCCAATAGGCTAAGGACGGCTCGGCCGTGGCCAGGTTCGTGGGCGACAAATCGACTAGAACGTCAAAATCGAGGGTTTGGACAGCTTCCAGCGGATTTTGGATCCGGAATTCAGGCAATGCATCCAGGCGTTTTTGACCCGTCGCGGCGTCTTGGATGGCTTTTAAAGGCACTTCGCTGACCCCGCCTTTGCTTGAAAAGATCGAGACTTCCGATTGCGGAGGCAGCAGGCTGACCAGCGCGCGGCCGACGGTACCAAAACCCAGGACGAGTAGACGCATGCAAATCTCTTTATAGCCCGTGGACTTAACTGGCTTAAAACTATCCGTCGGGTGTTTTTCCATGGTTTTGCGAAAACTTTTCGTCCTGCTTTCTGCCTTCCTTTTGTTGGGCTGCATCGGCTCGGGGCAAGGCATCGACCCCGTCAACGCCGCCAAGGCCTCCGGCCAGGTCCAGGCGTTCCTCAGCGAACACCCCAACGCCAAGATTGTCGCCGTCCTACTCGCACCGGAGCAGGTTTCGAACCGCTCCAAAGAGTATCCTGACTGCGGCGGACTGCCTGCGCAATCCATGTACCAAGTCACTTTCGATGAGTCCGGAACCAACGCCGTCGCCTTCATCAGCGCAGACAAAGGCCAGGCCGTCTGCGTCGTCGTCAGCGGATCCGGCAAAAGCGCGTCACCTTCGGCCACTGCCTCCGCGCCAACCCCCACTGCAGTATCGCCTTCAGCGCAAGCGTCCATCGCGCCCGGAGTGCCTTCCGAAGTGATTTCCGAAACCAAAGCAGAAGTCTCCGGCGAGCAATTGGTCGAATACCGTAACGAGAAGCAAGGATACCGCGTGCTCAAACCCTCGGCTTGGGACGCGGAAGTCGTCGAAGACTCGTACCTGCTGGTCAAGGAAAATTCCAACACGGACGCCCTCATCTGGCCCATCAAGCTCTCCGGCGAATACGCCCGCATGAACGGCCTGGACTTGGGCAACTACATCATCGGCCTGATCAAGGATAACTATGAAGACTTCAAGGTGGAAAACATCCACGTGGCGAAAGACAAATCCAGCATGGAAGTCATCGCAACCGTGCCGGACCCCGAAGCGCCGAACGTGATGCTCAAAGTCGTCATGACTACCTTCGTCGGCGCTAACGGAAACGGTTTGCTGGCCGGCTATGAAGCCCCGGTAGGCGCGTTCGACCAAAAAGAAGCCGTCCTGCGCAAGATCGTGGCGTCGTATGCGCCCATCGTGACGGATGCCACCAAGGCAGCCGTCGGGTCCGCGCCGTCAGGCGGAAGCGTCTCCGGCGGCACGTCCGTCCAATTGACGCCCTTTGCATCAGGCGACGGCGGGTTTACCTTCAACGCGCCGTCGGGCTGGAAAATCGAGTCCCTGGGCCAATGCTCAACCAAATCCATGGCAGCGTACGACCCCCAGAACTACATCCGCCGCGTGTTCGCCATCAACACCAACACCATCGCCATGCCCGTACGCGGCAACACGGCCGAATCGGTTGCAACCGAGGGCCTGCCCGCCTTGACCCGCTACGTCGCGGCCTACGGCTCGGTTTCCAACGTGCAAGTCGTGCCCGGCTCGCGGCAGCCCTACCCGGCCACGCAGGGATTAGCCGGAATCGTCGACGCAGCAATCTTCGACATCACGTTGACCATCGACGGAAAACCGGCCAAAGGCCAAGTCGGCACGTACATCTACGATCCGTCCAACGGCGCGCTGGGCGCAGCCTACTTGAGCTTGGCCGGCGCCATCACCGAACCAGAAGCATTTGACGCGCTCATCGGCGTGGCCACGCCAACAGACGCTCGCGGCCCGTTGGGCAAATCCGTCGGCAGCTTCCTGATCAGCCAGTCGTACGCCGATGCCTGCAGTGCGTCAAGCCAGGCCGACATCTCGCGCCGCACCGGCGACATTTCCCGCACCTTGTCGGAAACGTCGGACATCGTGACCGGCGGATACGAGGAACGCAGCCGCGTGAACGACCGCATCGCCGAAAAGTGGTCGGACACGACGCTGGGCGTGGACCGCGTGTACAACCCGGACAGCAACGAAGTCTACCAGGTGCCGAACGACTTCTATGCCAATTACGACATCAACCGGCAGTCGTTCGAACAGCAGAACCTCCAGCAACTCACGCCGGATCAGTGGAATGACTACGCACCGTTGGATGGGCAGTTGAATATCCGGTAGGGCTTATCTTCCCTTTCGTCCTTTGGCTGGTTGATTTTTTGGACGGGAAAAATCGTCAAAATCAGCCTGTCCGGAATGTATTTGCAGCAGGCGCTCGTAATCGATAGGATAGTTGAGGTTCCATGTTCGCCAGTGAAGGTATTCTGCTGGGTGTTCATGTTCCGTTGCCTGTTCAAGCACTTGGATTAGGCCCATTTGCTTGGTTCGGCTAAGCGGAGTATTGATGAAAAAGTCGTACAGGAACTGATGCAATCGGGGTTGCAGCAGAAATGCTTTGACGGAGGGCGAATATTGTTCGCCGCCGTCTTGCTGGCGAGCAGCACACACGGGTACGATATGTCCGTTCACTTTTTTCTTTGTAGGTAGTTTTACCGTCTCAGCAAGGAAAACGGATTTCTTGGTCTGCCGTGATCTTCGTACCAGCGCGGCAATGGCGCCCTCTTGGAAATAATTATCTCCATGGCTGAAAAGGAATGGGTCGTTTCCGATGAATCGTTGTACTTCGGGTTTAACAAGATCCCGTCGAAGAAAGTTGCTTCCGCGTTGGTATTCCGTTGCGTCATCCAGGACCATGCAATGATACGTCATTTCGGGATATTTTCCTCCTTCAATGAACTGGCTGACCTCTTTAGCCTGTTCATGATTCCTCAAGAGGATCATGACTTCCTTGATTCCGGCATCCTTCATCTGCTGGAGTTGATGGTAAACTACCGGTTTGCCGCCGACTTCAACATGTATTTTCATGATTTTTCCGCGGGTGACCGGCGTCATACGCCCGCCTAGACCCATCGAACTAATGATGGCTTTTCTCACCGACCCACGCCAAATCGCCATGGTTCAATAAAGCCCGTCACCGTATTAATTCTGTTTGGGTGTTTTGGGACGCTGCAAAACCTTGAAAAACCCGACCCACCCCAAATGATTGCAGACATATCCCTAATGGCGATGGTCGTCTAGCCTGGTTAGGATAGGGGACTGTGGTTTTCCAACGGCTTAGTGGTCCGTTGGCAAAGCAGACATCCCCTGACGGGGGTTCAAATCCCCCCCTTCGCCCTGACCCGTTTTTCTTTCCCAAAGAAAAACCGGTCGAGCAAAAAGAAAAGGTTTTAGTTTGCGAATCAAATTTGAAGGGGGGTCGAGGCGGGCGGAAGTAGCGATGGTCGATAGACGACCATCGCTTGCAACCGTTCCGCGCCAAGGACGACGCAAATCCATGAGGGATTTGCGAAGGCCACAATTCCTGTACGGAATTGTGTGCGAACGCTTCCCCTGGGTCGACCGTTCCAACTCCCCCCTTCGCCCTGCCTTTTTTTCATGGAAAGAAGCGCTTTTGAGTACGTTTTGGTATTGTTTTACTTGGAGTTGACCGTTTATGACCTTGGAAAAGACCGTTGACGCGTTGGACAAGAAGTTTTCCGAACAGGAAAAGGCCCAGGATGCGGCCCTCTCCCAGAGCCGTTTGGTCATCCGCGACTGCGCCAAAGCCATCCGCCACCTACACACGGGCCATGCCGAAGAGGCGCATGTCGTGATAAAGACGCTGGATTCCGATGTCAAGAAGCTACAGAAGGCCGCAGGCGAGGATTTCGCGCACATCGCGACGTCGGCGTACCAGGAATACGCGGAAATCAAGTGCCTGGTCGCATTGCTGGAAAAGAAAGAACTGCCCACGCCGTCGGACTTGGGAATCGACGAGTTGTCGTATTTGGCCGGTTTGGCTGATTGTGTCGGCGAATTGCGGCGGTCGCTGCAACTGGCTTTGAAAGCCGGAAAGAAGAAGGACGCGGAATACCTCTTCGAGAAGATGAATTACATTTACGACAATTTGATGGTGCTCAAATACAGTGGCAGCATCGTCGGCCAGTTGAAGCGGAAACAAGATATGATTCGCAGCCAAGTGGAGTACGCGCGAAGCGAGATGTTGCGCTAAACGGTAGGTATTCCTTTTTCATTTTTGATTTTTTTTTGTTTTCCTTAATTTTTCAACCGTGCTTTTTCAATTATTTTTTCTTGACAAAAACCGCAAACATATGGTCCGCCTCGTACGGGTCCAATCGCACTTTTTCGACGAGTTCCAGATGGGCGTGCGGGTCGGCAAGGATCTTGGCGATGACTTTTTCGTAGATGGAATCCGGGTTGGCCGCCGAGTCGATGGAGCGGGCCTTGATGGCCAACATGGCGTATCCTCCGGTTTTCAGGCACGCCGTGGCGTTATGGGCCAAAATGTCGTCCTGCTCGCGCGCGGCCACGTCTTCGAACACCACGTCGACTTTCCCCACGTCAGCGGCGTATTCCTGCGGTTGGCTCGCGTCGGCCAGGATGGGAAAAATGTTGCCGCGTTTTTCGCAGACGAAAATCAGGTCGCGCAACGCGCGCTTCGATATTTCGACGCCGAAAATCTCGCCGTCCGGGCCGATGACATCAGATAGGAAGGAACACGTCACGCCTTGCGCCGCGCCCAAGTAGAGGACCTTGGCACCGGTTTTGAACGGGAACGTCTTGAGGCCTTGGACCATGGCGGCGGATAGCTTGCTGTGTTCCGGAGCCCAGTGGCGGAACTCGCCGTCCGGCAGCCGGAGGATCTTTTCTCCATGGACTTTGAATCCGGGCGTGATGCTGCGGGTGTACGGTTGGCCGCGGAGTTTGTAGACGCCTGGGAAAAAGACTTCGCGTTTCATGGATCTTTTGATGGCTTTGCGGATTTTTAAGGTGATTTTCGGCTCGGGAGTAAAGAGACGGTACCACGGAGGCCGTCAACTCGGATTTTCCGGCCGCTTTGGAGGACCTGGGTGGCCGAATGTGTGCCTACTACGCAGGGAATGACCAATTCGCGTGCGATGATGGCGGCATGGCATGTCACGCCTCCTTCGTCCGTCACCAAGGCGGCGCAACGTCGGATGTAGGGCACGAAGTCCTGGCGGGTCATGGTCGCCACCATCACGTCGCCGGCGCGGATTTTGGGCAAGTCTTGGTTGGTCAGGACGATGCGGACGGTTCCGACTGCGGTTCCAGGACTGGCCGAAATTCCACGAAGCAACTTTGCGGCAGCGCCGTGTACTCCTGATTCCGGCAAGCCCGTCGTTAACTGCAGGCGGGTCGGCGTTTCGAGCATGGAAAAACCGCTCTGGCGGGCTTTGGCGGTTTGCCGCATCCCCGGCCGGGACCCGGAGTCTTTTAAGAGCAGGCTGATTTCGTTGCAGGTCAGAAGAGAGACGTCGGCGATGGACATTCCGGCACGCCGGGCGATTTCACCGTAGAGGTTGCGCAACGCCAGGTTCATCTTTTGCCGCAGCGTGTCGCGGTAATCCCGCAGGTACGCCAAGTCGGAAAGCATGCAGATTTGGGCGAGTTCCAGGCCGTTTTTTGGCAAACCGAGTTTGGATATGAGCCGGGGGAATTTTCGGCGTCTTTGCAAAAAAAGCCGCTGCAACCGGCGTAGTTCATTCTGGGGCTTACGGATGCGGGCCAGTTCTTTTCCAAAGTGCTCGAAGTCGTACGGTTCGTGGTTGAAGTCGAAGACGGGGATATGCGCGAAGCATCGGGCGTGGTTTTCAAGACGGGTTCGGCGGCGTCGGGCATCCGTTTCCGACGCGATGCGCAGCAGGCTTTGGCGTTCACGGATGGCGTCGTTGGGTGCCAACGGCGACGAGAATTCTAACAGCAGTTCGTCGGCAAGGTCGGGAATGGCTTTGCGGAGGGACTCCGCGACGGATTCGGCCAAAGGCTCGTTGATGAGAAAGACGAGCCACATGCGCGTGTAATATTCGTCGGCCATGGCGCTGACGTCGAGAAATCGTTGATGCAAAGCGGAGTCCGACAAACCGGAAAAATCATCCCGGCAGGCGCATTGGATTCTTCCGCTTTTCTTTTCGAGGAAGCGTTTCGCGTCGCGGGCGAAGGTCCGCACGAAGGCCTGGTCGGCGAGTTTTTCCCGCATGCCTTTTTCGAACCGGCGCCATTGTGCCGCATCGACGCAGTATTCCGTCTTGCGACCGTCAAAATCGATACGGACGTCGTCTATGCCGATGCCGAAGGGTTTGCGCATGCGCCAGAACGCGTGGTTCCACTGCTGGGCGACTTGCACGCCGATGCGGCGCGTCACGAGCAGGTGCCAGACGTTTGCCATGATTTGTTGCCTAGGGAATCGGCATACAAAAACCGATGCGTCCCTTCGCCGGATCCGCCTGGAAGCTATTTAAGCCGGCGCATCGTTGTAGGCTTCAGGTTCGAATCATCGTGTTGGAATTGTTCGAGACGTTGGGGGAGTTGGGCTTCGTAGTCCAACTGTTGGTCTTCACCTACAGCCTGTTTTGGCTTTATCTGACATTCCGTGACCTGCCGCTTCTGTTCGGCACGTCCGCGGTCGCCGTGGGCTTTTTGATCTTCATCCACGGCGTGTCCGTCACCATCCTGGTGGCAGCGTTCGTCTTTTTGGTCCTGTTCGGCATGCAGATCCAGCAGGTGCTCTGGTTCGGCCTCTTCCCTCTGCTGGGTTATCACGTCATGGGCGACCGGTTGGGCCGGTCCTACGAGTCGGATCCGCAGGCCATGGAGATGCGCCGATATGACTTGGGCCAGAAACTGGAGCAAGGCATGGAATTGAGTGCGGAAGAGGCGGATTGGTTGCACAAGCAGCAGGCCCAGTCACAGATGGGAGGCATGGCCTTGCAGCAACAACAGATGATGCAACGGAATCTGAATATGGGCTGATGAACGAAACGGCGGTTAATGGGTTATGGGTTTTGAAGACATCGCATTCTGGTTCGACATCGGCAAATGGCTAATCCTGTTCTTCGTCGGTTGGTGGTGGTACAACTGGGTCCGCGAAAAGCTGGCTTTTTCGCCGTTGTTGACGCTGGTCGTATCCGCGTTGGTCGTCTATTACCTGGTCATCGAACATCCCATCATCGGCAGTATGGGCGTCTTTGGCTGGATTCTGCTTACATCAGGTATCCTATTCATGTTGCCGTCGTTCTCGCTGGTCTTCAACACGCTGTTTCCACGGCAATTACCTAAATCGGAAACGGATTACACGGGAGGGTACAACCAATGATCCGCAGGCTCAAGAAGTACACGTCGTTCTACAAGATCGCGCACAACCAGCGAGTCAAGCTGTACCACCTCAAGTGGCGGCTGTTCATGATGTTGCTGGTCGCGGCAACCATGATCCTTATCTACGAATATCTCCAAGGCCGCTATCCGTACGGCGTGTACGACGCGATCAAGGGAACCAAGTTCCTGCTGGCGGACCGCGTGTTCGAATGGTTCTCCATCGGGGTCATCTTCGGCGTCGTGGCGCTTTCGGTCCTGTATGAAGGCGAATTCATCCTCAGCGTACGCCGGCTGGTCAAGCATTTCGAACAGCAGACGTTGTCCATCTTGCACCAGGCACGTGCGCGCAAGTCCAGCCGCGTTCCGGCCAAACTTGCTGCGAAGGCTGCCAGTGGGCGCAAGCGCAGCTGAAGAAGTAAAAGCGGGGCGGCATGCATGGCGTCGGGTCTTTTTTCCCGCTTCGTCCACTTGATTGACAAGCAACCGGAGGAATTCTTCTGGCGTCTTTTTCCGTTCTTGCTGGTCATCGTGCTATTCTATCTGTTCAATGGCTGATTGCCGCAGGAATCCGTCAGCGTCAACCTCGAAGCATCCGCACGTGGAACAGAGCATCGTCACCGAGGGCGCGAACCTGCGCGTGTTTGAATCGCTTTTCTTTTCCGGAATAAAGCAGCGCAGCTTGCGGGCCGGACAAAAGAGGCGCCATGACGAACCAGGCCTCGTCCACGAATTCTTGCTCCAAGAAGGTGGTGGCCGTCTTTCCGCCTCCTTCGACCAGAAGGTTCACGATTCCCCGGCGGCCCAGCTCGTCCAGAAGCCCGTCCAGAGGGACGTGCCCGCGGGCGTCCGCGTCAGGGGCGGTCCAAACGTCGATTCCGGCTTTGCGCATTTTCTCCCGATTTGTCATAGGGGCGGCGGGCGTGCATGCCAGAAGCAGCGGGCCGTTGCGGGAAAGCCGCATGCGAGGCATGCGGTCGGCCAACGACAGGCGCGAGTCCAATACGACGCGCAAGGGCTGCAGAGCAGCCGGTTTTTTGTTGTTGCGGACCGTCAGGCGCGGATCGTCATTGCGGACGGTGTCCTTGCCCACCAGGATGGCGTCGGATTCCTTGCGCAACTGCTGGACGAATCGGAGGGCCTGCTGGTTGGACAGCCAACGGTGCGCCGACGTAATCCTGCCGTCGAGGCTGGCCGCCATCTTGAGCGTGACGAAAGGGCGGCCAGTGCGGACCCAGTGGAAGAAGAAGCGGTTCAACTCCTGTGCTTTCGCACGGAGGATGCCTTGCGTCACGGCAATGCCGGCTTTTCGGAGCATCCGGATGCCGCGGCCGTTGACCCGGGGATTCTTGTCCTTGCAGGCAATGACGGCCCGGGCGATTCCGGCTCCGATGAGTGCCTGCACGCAAGGCGGCGTCTTCTTGTCGCTGTGGCAGCAGGGCTCAAGGGTGAGGTATGCCGTCGCGCCTTCTGCCTTGTTTCCGGCTTTTTCAAGGGCAATCGCTTCGGCATGGGGTCCGCCGAAGCGTTGGTGCGCGGCCTGCGCGATGACGCGGCCGCGCTTGACGAGGATGCAACCGACGCGGGGGTTCGGCGCGGTACGCACATGGGCGACGGATTGTGCCAGTTCCAGGGCTTTTTGCATCCAGGCCTCATCCGTGGCCGTTTGGCGTCGACCCGGTTTCCGGCCTAACCGCGGGGGCATAGCGACTCGAACCGTGGCGGCGAGCGGAAGCCCAGGACGTGGCGCATCTTGCGCCGCTTGGTCTCCATGTAGGCCGCGTTTTCCGGAGTGATGGGTAGTTCCAGCGCTTCCCGTTGGACGACGTGGATGCCGTATCGGGTGAGGTCCTTGATTTTTTCCGGGTTGTTCGTCAAAAGGCGGATGCGGGGCGCGCCCAATTGCTTGAGGATCTGCGCCGCCAACCAGTACTCGCGCAAATCGGGGGCGAATCCCAATTCGACGTTCGCCTCGACGGTGTCGCGGCCCTTGTCCTGCAAGGCATACGCTTTGATCTTATTCTCCAACCCGATGCCGCGGCCTTCCTGCCGCAAGTAGACCAGGATTCCAAAGGGCTCCGATGCGATGCGGGACATGGCCTCGTCCAGCTGCGCCTTGCAGTCGCAACGCGTTGAGTGGAAGACTTCGCCGGTGAGGCATTCGGAGTGCACGCGGACCAGCGGCACGTGGCCGTCCGGTTTTCCGCGGACCAAGGCGACCGTTTCATGCGCGTCACCCGGTGCGCGGAAGACGTGGATGCGGAATTCGCCCATGGCCGTCGGCAGCCGAGCCGTTGCGGTGTGCGAAATGAGTTTCTGGTGCGTCCGGCGGTAATCCAGTACTTGTTCGACCGTGACGGTTTTTAGCCGGTGTTTGCGGCCGTAGGCTTGCAGCTGTCGCTTGTCCGCCATGGTGCCGTCGGGATTCATGATTTCGCAGATGACCGCGGCAGGGTGAAGGCCTGCCATCTGCGCCAGGTCGCAACCGGCTTCCGTCTGTCCGATGCGCTCCAGAAGGCCGTTTTCGCGCGCCGAGAGCACGTGCAAGTGGCCGGGTTGCGCGATGTCCTCGGGTTTGGTCTTCGGATCCAACAATAAGCGGATGGCATCGACGCGATCTTTCGCCGACGTGCCGGATCCGCCGTTTTTGCTGCTGACGTTGACCGCAAACGGCGTCTGGTAGGCTTCCGTGTTCTGCTGGACCATCATGGGGATGCCCAGGTGCTTTCGGCGGGAATTGCGGATGGCCAGGCAGACGAAGCCCTTGGCTTCGTTGAGCATGAACGATACCTGTTTTTCGGTGATTTTTTCGGCGGCCACCATCAAGTCACCCTCGCCTTCGCGGTGTTCATCCAGTAGGATGACCGGCTTGCCTGCGCGCAGGTCCTTGAATATGGCGTGCATCGGGTCGTAAACTCGCGCGGGTTTCATTTTCATCGTGCAATTCTGCCTCGATCATTTTTTGCGGAGTTGTTGGCAGCCGAGCAATACGGCGTCCAGTGCGCCTTGCGCGTATTCCTCCACGCGTTCGTGCGCCTGTTCCAGCGTCACGCCCGGTCCGATGATGCCGATGCCGACGGGTTTTCCGACTTCCAACGATGTCCGGACCAAAGCGTCGGTGGCACTGCGCACTACGACGTCATCGTGCGCCGTCGTTCCTTGTATCACAACGCCCAACACTACGACGCCGTCAATGTCTTTGCGCTGCAATAGTTCCTGGGCCAAAAGGGGCGTCTCAAGGGCACCGCGGGCGAGCCGTTCCCGGGTGATTTTGGCGTCGAATCGGGCGGCACGCTGCTGGACGAGGGTTTGCATCCGTTCGGTCAAAGCGGAGCGGAATAAGGCGCGGACGATGCCGATGCGCAGGCCCTTCTTGACGCCGATGGCTTCGATTTGGTTGCCGACTATGTCGGACTCACGAAGAGGACTCATGCCGTCAGTCCTCCAACGTCCTGGCGTCCTTGGCGGAGTCCTTGGCCTGCGCGTTTTACGAACCAACGGGGATCCAACAGCAGTCGAGCAGCGTTGCGCGCGTGCTTGCGCGTGCGGTCGTCAAAAAGCAAGGCGAGGTCCTGCGCATCCTGGGCTTCAGTCTCATGGACGAAGACTTCGATGATATGCTTAGAAGTCGCGATTTTGGCCATCTGGATGCCCAGGCTTGCCTCGTGGGCGCATTGGCGGTCGATGTCGGCGCTTCCGACCATGCCCAAGGCCAAAGCGATGTCGGCGCCGGCGTCCAACTGGCGTTTGCACTCGACGGCCAGATCCTTGATGCCGGGAACCGTGACGCGGACGGTGCGGACGTCGAAAGCGGACAGCTCTTTTAACGCGGCGCGACCCATGTCGAAGCGCGAAAACGTGGTGTCGACTACCGCGACCAAAGGCCGGCGGGTTTTAGAAAGTCTCGTCATGCGTGGAACATTAGGGACGTCGACCGTTATTAAGCCTCACCCAAAATAAAGTAATTACGCGAAAGTGAGTAATAGGCTAGTCCAATTGCAGTTCGACCACATCGCCGTCCTTAAGGCGCAGGTGCTTCCGGAGGAATACAGGGGCCAGGACTTCGACCACGTCCTGCGGGTAGTGCGTCCGATCCGGCACGATGATGGCTCCGGCGGCTTTTTGTCCGATGCGACAAGGATAACAGCGGGCACCTCCGTATGTGCGGTTCGTTTCAGTGAATCCGACCAGGGGCCGACCCGGTTTTTGGCGAAGCTGGGCACTGGATGCAAGGCTGGCATTTTCGCTCAAACGCAGATTCATTGTGCCTGGAAACGGCGTGAACCCCAGCAAGGGCTGGAATTGGCGTTGGTATCCTTTTTTTGACAAATAGTATTTGCCCTCGCCCACGCCGCGAAAAAGCGTGCCCACGATCCGATTAGAGCCGCTGGAAAGGCCGGAAAAATAGACCCGCCCTGCCGCCGTTGGGGCGTACTCCTTGTTCTTTGCCACCAATCCGTCTTTACGAAGCTGGCTGAGCCACCGCGAACCGGTCTGCTGGGAGACGTGCAACCGCTGGGCCAAGTCCGCGGAGGAGCGTGCGGGCTGGCGCAGCAAGTCCAACAAGGCATGCATCCACGTCGGCTTCATCCTACGCATTATTGAGTAGGTGCTGTTAAACCCGACGGTTCCGGTCCGAAGGCTGCGCAGGATCGCAGAATCAAAGTCCGACCATGGTGATGATGATGGCTGCGACGATGAACCAGGTGAACCCCTCTCCGACTGCGGAAGGCACCAGTACGTTGAAGTAGTACAACAATGCCAGGACGAACAAGGGCGCGAAAAGCGGAAACGCGCCCGC
Organism: Microcaldota archaeon; assembly: GCA_016188965.1. Classification (GTDB taxonomy): domain Archaea; phylum Micrarchaeota; class Micrarchaeia; order Norongarragalinales; family Norongarragalinaceae; genus JACPGT01. Next base: position 53,260 of record JACPGT010000010.1, read on the forward strand.
CAGGTTCATCAAAAGCTCGAAAGGAATGGAGACGAACATGGCCGAGCCCCAGACCAAAGGTAGGTCGCTCATCAAGGTATTCGTGGCGAACCCTACGAACATGACGAACGCGATGAGGATCCACGTCATTTCGGTACTGGTTTGCATCGTAATCGTTCCTTGGCTTCGGCGCTCCGCCGGGAATGGGCGAAGCGGATGACCTGGGGTAGTTGGGCAACGCCCAGTATTTAAACATTGCCACTAAAGAGTAGTAACATATCCTTTAAGAGGTTTTCAGGTTCAAACGCCTTATCATGTCCGAGCTTTGGGATGCCTTCGACTTCATCGCGACGCTAATCGTTTTCTTCATGTCGTATTCGCGTCTGTTCTACCCGGAAGTCATCAACAACAAAGTCGTCGCCTTGTTGGTGACCATGATCGTCATGTTCGTCTTGGTCATACCGTTTCCCATCGTCAAGTGGATCATGTTCGTCGGCCTTTTCAGCTACGGCTTCTTCTGGGGTTTCCGGCCGTGGGAATGGGGCTTCACTGAACAAGAGCCGGTCGGCGAGCAAGTGGGTGGCTTCGGTCAGCCCTACGTGGCGCACGAACACGACTTATAGTCGACCACGAAAGTAACCCGACTTAAGAGTCGTGGTCGACTATCTAGCAAACGGCTCGAAAGTCTCGGCGGACTTTCGAGGTTTGCTATATAGCGTCTATCCGGCCATTGTCCCCAGCCGCCCCGTTTTTTTCTTCGTTGCGGCCGGCCGTTGGCCTGAAAGCGGGCTATAAAAAGCCGGAATCCGTTCCGTAGTGGATGGATTTCACGTTCCTCTTCATCATCATCCTGATGCTGTTGGCCCTCAAATCCGGCTTGAGCATCATCGCCGTAGGCCTGTTCATCATCCTGCTGTTCACCTCGAAGAACAAGTGGCTGCTCATCGCGACCCTCATCGGCGGCGGCTTGGTGGCGTTCGTCAGCTACACCGGCGTCAGTTCGGCCCTGGATGACCCCGCCACATTGGCCGTGCTGGGCGGATTGTTTGTCATCCTCCTGCTGTTGGCCCGCAACGACACGGAGAGTCCGGCTCCGCAAGGCTACTACCCCGGCGGCGCAATGGGCTGAACTTTTCCCACTACCCGCATTTTTTGCAGTTTGGGCGGGCATGGTTCCGTCACCGTTATAAAGTTCGTTCGAGTCACTATCCGTATGAGCCTACTGATTGTCGCGGCCTTGATGGGCATTGCCTATATCCTGCTTGAATCCGGCCTTCCGTTCTTCGCGCTCATCGCGTTTCTCGTCGCGATTCTTCATGCGTTGACTACACGAAGTTCCGGCGGCCATGCCGGTGCTGCCGGCCATGGACCGGCTGCACCCCGCCAGCGGCCCGTCATCGTCACCACGACCGGCGGCGACATCCACAACCCCATGAAGATTGCCGTCAAGCACACGTGGGATGGTTCGGACGCGTATTCGGACTTCATGTATTACGTGAGCCATTGCATTGCCTGGCCCTTCCGAGTCATATCCCGCATCATCACGGGCCGTTCCGGAAAACTACTCAAGGCGCACTAGGGCATGAATCTCCTACTGGTTGCAGCATTGGCGGCGGGTGCGTTCATCACCGAGCAAATGGGGTTGACATTTGTCGCCATCCTGATGCTCATCCTCGCGGTTCTGGTGCTGCTGACGGGTAGCGGTTCGGGTTCAGGGCACGGCGAGAACCCAAATGTAAACATCACCGAGCCGTTCGGACCGGAAGGACCCATCGTCGTGGAGAACAAGGTGCCGGACGTACCGTACCCGCTATTGCTTAAACTCAAGCACGACTGGCACGATTACCGCCAATTCGAATACTCGTTTTTCAACTTCGGCTCGTCCATGCACAACGTGGGTAATTTCATCTGGCAGCTTCTTTCGGGCCAACGCCCACCCAAATCCGATCATTAAGCTGATCCGTCATGGAACGTAACATCTATGGTGGGCTGCTGGGTTTGGCCGTCTTGGGCCTGCTTTTGAACTTCGAATGGCTCTTCTTGACCTTTTTGCTGCTGACGGCCGGTTTATTCCTTGCGGAACGATTCAGCGCACCGTCCTACTCGAATTATTCCCGTGCCGGGCCGGTCGAGTATTCAGCAGGGCCTGCGCCGATGCCGCCGGTCAACCAGCAGCCCATCGTCATCCAATCCGCCACCCAGTCTCCTTCAAGCAACATGATGATGGACATGATCAGCAACTTGGTGCAGGAAAGTGCCACGTATCACCGACCCAACTCACCTTGGAAGAAGATGACGGGCCAGATGGACAAAATCGGCAGCCGGCTGAAGAAGATGGAGCACACCCTGGACCACTTGGAAAAGCATGCCAAGCAGGCCGATAAGGACGGCCATGGCGGCGGACACCACTAAGGCTACAGGCATTGCATATAGGAAAGCTTGCATGTTTCACGACTATTGGGCAAACGTTTCCAGAGACAAACTAGTCTTGATGGGTTATCGTTCTTTCTTGGCTTGCTATAAAACCGGCGTAGGGTTTTCGGCCGCGTTCCGCTTCACTTCAGCCGCAACAGCACGTCGCGCTGCGATTGAAGGATCTTCTGGTTGATGTCCTGCAACGCCTTCAACAATGCGATGGTCTGGTCCAATTTCTGCTCGACGCTATCCAAGTCCCCTAACGAGGTCTTGGACACGGTTTTCATCAGCTCCGTTGCGGACGCGGCCAGATCCTCGGACTGCCTTCCAGCGACGACGTTTTCTTCCTTCTCGCCGGATTCCGATACGCGAGTGAACGAAAAACCGGGTTTCGAAGACTCGGATTCAGATGAGGAGGAGCGTGCAGGCTCGCTGGCGAACAACTCCTTCTCTTCGCCAGATTCCTCAACGGACGGAGTGGTCGGCTGGGGTGCAGGCGACGAAGGACTCACGGGCTTCATCCGGTCCACCGCATCGGCAAACACGGCGTCGGCATCCTCGATGCCCAGCTCCCGCAGGTTGTCCTTTATTTGCTGTTCGCTCATGCCGGAGTTGAGCATCTCGCGGATGATGGATTTAACGTCCATGGATTACAACCAAGTCTCCTTCTTCAAGTCACGGATTCCCGCTTTATTACTCTAATCCCCCACTGGCCGATCCAAGACCATACCTGGCCGCTCAAGCCAGAACCCAGAAGCCGGATAAATGCAGCGCCAGCAAAGCCAAAAAAGCGTAATCCAAGGCAAAGACTGCGTGTTCCATCCGTTCCGGATTCCGGATGAACGCGACAGCGGCAGACGAAGCCAAGGCAAAGGCCAGCCCGATGAGCCAAGGAATGCCGGAAAGCCACGTAGCCCACAGCACGGCAGCCAACACCAATGTGGCACAGATGCGACGCGCCGCAGATTCAGGAAGCCACGAAGCCAGGGTGAACACGCCGGCTTTGCGGTCGCCTGCCGCATCCTTGAGGTCTTTGAACGGCGCGGCAAAAAAGATGAATCCGAATACGAGCAGGACCGCTTTGGAAGGCAATTCCGCCGGCACCTGGGCCTGGTCCAGCAATCCGACGCTGAAACCGGCGGCTACGACCGCCACCGAAACGGCCGCCAATATGACCGATGCGGGCACCACGTGCCAGCGCAGGCGCAACGGAGGCACGGAATACGCGACGGACAAGGCCAACGCAAAGACGATCCAAACCCACGCAGGATACCCGACGGCCAGGCCGGCCAAGGCGCTTAAAAGGACCCAACCTGCGACGTCCGCCGTGGGAAACGGCTTAAGCGGGCGGTCCGTGAAACCGGCTTTCCGGTCAATAACCTGATCTGACCAGTCGTTGACGCGCACGGCGGCTTCGAATGCAAAAACGATGGACGCCAAGAGGGCAGCCAATGGCAGGAGGACGCCCGGCCAGGCATGCGTCCAGTGAGGCCAGCCTATGGCCGCGCCGAACAAGGCGAGGCCGGCATAATGCAGGAGCCGGACCCAGCGCAGGCGGCGCTTGGACGGCGCGAGGGACGCTTGCCAAGGAATCAGGACGGCGGCGCAAATCATCAACGCGTAGCTGGAAAGCAGTTCGCGCGTGAAGAAAGCGTCCGTATATGGATGATCCGTGTACCCCAGTAGGTACGCCGGCCAGATGGCCTGGAAGACGACGAAGCCGTAGACAAGAAGGGCGGAAAAAACCGACTTGACCTTGGAACGGGTGGCCCAGTACATGAAGCCAGCGGACGCGATTGCCGCCAGAAGTACTTCAACGCGGAGGCCGGGCGAGACGCCGGCGCAATCCGCGCACGCGTTGGAAACGGCCGTCCAGAAAGGAGGCGGCGAGAACACGAATTGCAACGCGTAACCCCGGCCGCCCGAGGCGATGAAGTCCCAGATGGGCGGAATCCAGAGGACGGGGGAAAAAAAAGCCAAGACCTTGGCCACGCTCAAGGCCGCCTTTCCCGAAAGCGACCATAAGATCAGAAAAATGCCGCCAAGGGCGGATGCGAAGTACACCAGGAACAAGAACAGTGCCGCAGGCGTCTCGATGGTCTTCTGGGACTCCAACGACCACTCCAGGACGATGCGGACCGTCAAGACGCACATCAAGACGCCGGCCAACTGCAAGGGACCGGCGGGCATGCGTTCCAACTGCCCGAAGACGGATAGCCAGCGGTCGGAAAACGAATTCGCCATCGAAAAATCAACTTCAAATCCGTAGCCGCCAAACCCAGGCGGCCGCCACCGTCCGTTACCGGGGGCTGACGGACCACAACGTGTTCTTGCACGCATACGCCGTCGCATCCCCGAAGGACATCTGCTTGGAGTCCGAACACGGGATGCCGGGACTGGTCATGCGGATGATGTTGGATTTCAGCTCGGCCGCGCTGGCCGCCACGTCGCCGCCAAGGGCGCCAATGCCTTCCAAACCGGCGAATACGCCCCCGCCGCCTTGATCGTTCAAATTGACGAATCCCAGCGTGATGATTTGGACGATGAATGCCAGCAGGTTATAGCTTTTCTTCTGGCAGTCACAATCCGAATGGCAGCCGAGGTCCTTGCGCCAAGTGAACGTCTGCTGTCCGGTCGATCGGCCCAGCGGATCCCAATGCTCCAGCGTCTGGTAGTCATAATGCACCTTGTGGTCGCCCTCGCAGCGATCCGCGAAGGTTCCCGGCTCCAGTTGGGCGAACACTTCGCCGCCGGGCGAGATGCCGTAGCCGATTCCGTTCTTGATGCCGTAACCCAAGCCGACCAACAACGGCACGCTGGCATCCACGCCGAGGCGTTTGGACGAAGGCGAGATTTTCAGCACGGAGTTGAAACAGCCGCCGAACTGGGTCGAATAGTCCGGATAGGCCAGTTCGCAGAGCTTGATATTCCAGTTGGGTTTCCGGCAGACGTCCGAACGGACGCCCAGGTAGTTCTTGACCGGTAGCTCCAAAACGGACGCCGTGGCGGACCAGACCTCATCCGAAGGACCGAAGGAGTTGGAATCGCGGATTTCATAGATGCCCTGGTTGGGCGCCAACGTGTCGTCGAACGGGTAGTCGCCACCCGGTCCGCAGCCGGCTACGGACACGATCTTGCTCAAGGAATCCAAGCCACCGGACTGCAGTTTCGAGCTGACCACGTACGAATGGGCGAAAACGGGTTTGCCCTCTGTCTGGAGGTACGCATCGGGGAACCACGCGGCCGGCAGGAACGGCCGTCCGCGCGAGAGATGGGCCGTCGCGATGGTCACGGACGTCACCGGGCTTTCGTTGAGCCAGCCGACGAACGTCCGCGTGCTCTGCCCGGTGGGAATGCTCTTGACGCCGGAAGCGCTGCAGAGGATGGACGGATCGCAGTTGGGCTGGGCGCAATAGTTCTCGCAGCCGGAAAGGCAGAAGTTGGATACGGCCAACTGGCCCCGCACACACGTGTAGCTGCCGCCAAACGCCGAGCCACCGCCAAAAGTCGACGGCGTTGCGGGGTCCAGGTCGTTCATCGAATTGATTTCCGACGCGATTTCCGGATCGATCATGCCATTGCCGTTGCTGTCGAAAAAGCACCGCGGCGCGTTCGGCAGTATTGGCGCCGTGGCCGGATTGACCACCAGCGGACACAAACCGTTGCGGCAACGCTGCAAATCCGCCTCCGTGGCGATGGTACGGTACGTCACGACGCCGCCTTGCCGAGCGGGTTGGAAGAAGCGGGACTCCTCGACGGCCATGATCTGGCCGGCGGGACATTCAAAATAGCGGTTGAGGGGGCTGCCGCCGAACGCGCCGGAGGTGCGGTGCACGGACAATGCCAACGCCTCGCTGGGCTGCCATAGGCCGTCGTGGTTGGAATCGGCCACGCATTTGGGCGTGACCGTCGTGCCGCCCACGAACGTGTCGGCCGCGGAGGCGATGACCAGCGGGCACTGGCCGTTGCTCTGGCAACGCGAAACGGATTCGTCCGAAAGCCGGGTCTGCGGGTTCGAAGGCACGTAATACGTATAACTGTTGCTTCCGGGCGTGAATTCGATAAACGCGTTGAGGGAAGAGACGACCAGTTCACAGGTGCGGCCGGCCAACACGTCGCCGTACCGAATCTTCTGTCCGCTGAGCGCGTCCAGCGTGATGCCGGTGCCCGGCAGGCCCAATTGGTTGACGTAGTCCTGGACGTTCGCCGGCCACATCGCGCGGGGCGTACAACGCTGGTCGCAGTTGTACACTTGGGCTCCAGCCTGGTTGGTGCACTGAAGGTACCGGCTGATGTGGGCGTCCGACGTCTCGGTACAGGAGGGGTTGTACGTGTTGTTGCAGAACGTGCAGGATTGCGTGGTGTACTGAACCTGGACCGTCTGGTTCTGCCAGTCCTCGATCGAATCACGGCAACAGCCGCCCAACGTGTAATAGGAAGAAAGGCAGGCCGGCGTCTGTTGGCAGTAGCGCACGGCGTTGTTGCTGCGCCAGTACGCCGTGCGTTGGGACAAGACGGGTACGGATGCGCTCAGCCGTTCGGCCACGTCCGTGCGCAAAAACGCGTTTTCGGAAAGCGATTCGGTCAGCAGCAGCGAAATGGCCTGCGCATACGGCGTGTCAAGGTTGAATGCCTGCCCTTCGGCCGCCAGAGCCAGGCCATAGCGCGAAACCGCCCGGATGGGACTAGTCGGCGAACCCCATTGGAACACCGGCGTGTTCAAGTCCGAACCGTCGAATGCCTGGATGCCGGCGCCCGCCGCCGGATAGATGGCCACCACTTGCGTGCCGGGTCCTTCGAACGAAAGACCGAGGTTGGACGGCTGTTTGAACACCACCGTCCGTTTGCCCAGCTGCTTGAGGTTCGTCACGGCCCACAACTGGGGATAAAAGAGGGAGGACACTCCGGAGCCGGAACGGTAGAACGTGTAGACGGGCGAGAAGTACAGGCTGGAGTCGGACTCGTCGTTCAGCACGTGCAGCGTCACGTTGCGCCGAGACGTCTGATCGCCCGTGAACGAGAACTCAAGCGTGACTTGCGAGCGGGCCAAGCGGTTGCCTTGGACTTTGTACGCCGCCGGGCAAGTAGTCCGCAGTTCAGGGTTGTACCGCAACAGGAATTGCTGGCCGTTGTACAGTGTTTTGCCCAAATCGCTGCAACCGTATACCTGGCCGTTGGCCTCCAAGTCGCAGATTTCATAGCATTTTTCCGAGCCGTCCGTCATCGAAGTACGAGTCAGGATCTGGCCGTAATCCGGCATGGATACGTTCAGCAGGATGCTGTCGGCCGGGAAGATGGGTGAAACGCGGAAAGCCAAGTCGGTACAGCCTTGGCCCAACGTGAACGGGGGGTTGGATAACGGATCGTAGCGCAATCCGATGAAACCATTGCACGTATCCCAGCCCGGCGGGAACGGATCCGAGCCGTTGAGTGTGAAACCGGCGCCGCCCAACGCGACGGGACGCCGAAGAGACGTGGACTGGGCCCCCGCATCACGCGTGATGGTGATGTTGACAGTGCCCGTCTTTTCCGGGACGATGAACTGCGCCACGCCTTGGATGGATTGACCCCGTTCCAGGACGGCCGTCGGCGTCGACGGCTGCAGGTCGTACAGGGAAATACCGGGGTCGGTCAAGGCCCGTACGGAAATCGAGGCGCCGCTAAGTGCGGTGACGCGGAACGTGGCGTTGAGGAATCCGGCATCGCACTGGCGGGAAATGATTTGCGAAGGCGTGCAGTTGCCCGTGGACAACGCCTGGAACTGACCGGAGTCGGACAATTGGTTTTCCGGCTGGCCCAAAACGGCCTCCACAATGGCGTTCTGGTCAGCTGTCACGCCGAAGCCGGAAACGTCGAAGACGGCGGAGTGGACCAAGGGCGCGGAAGTGGCGTTCAAACCGGAAATCACGAGCGAGACGTTGGCCCGGCCCGCTTCCAGCACGCGGCTTTTGGCCACGCCTTTGAACGAGTATTTCAGCCCTGCGCTTTGCTCGTTGTAATTGGTGCAACGCGTCAGGTTGCCCAAGTCAATGCCGAACGACGCGTTGAGGACCCCGAACGTGCGGGCTTTGAGGCTGTCCTTCTCGCAGTTCAAACCCGTGCCCAACGGCGAAGGGCCCTTGATGGGCGTCGTGGCGTTGAACACGACGATCCGGTTGGCCGGAGCCAGGAAATCCATGCGCGTCTCGTTCCCAGGACGGGAAAAGAACTCGACGTCGTAGAATACGAAGAACGGAATCAGCGCGCGGCGGTTGACGAGGACCTGGTTCTCGGCCTGGAAGTCTTGGCCTCCAGACTCCGATCCTTGGGCGAACCGCAGGGTGAGGCAGGCCTGGCCGTTGCACGTCGTGCCCGTGCTCTTGACGGTATAATTACGGTAGTACATGGCGGCAGGACAGCCGGATGGGTGGCTCTGGCCCGGCTGGGTCGACAAAGCCGGGTCGAAGGGATTGCGGAGGTAATCCGCGCCGCGGACGATGTAACTGCGGTAACCGAACGACAACACTTTCGTACGCGTCCGTGGGTCCAGCGCCATGTCCGGCTCAAGCGACACGTTGAACACGACGGAGCCGCTGGCCGCGCCGTTGTACCGCGAGTCCACCCAGGCGACGCGGTCGCGGGCAAAGTCGACGGCGGTCGGATAGCAACTGTCGCCATAGGATCCCTTGACGTCGAAGCCCTGCGGGTCAAGGCCGGCAATCAAGGCGTCGTCGTTCTGCGTGTCCAGCACGACGCCGGATTGGTCGGCTTCGTGCGAAAAGACCTGCAGGCGCGCCAAATAAGAGTGGCCCGGCTTGAGCGAGCCTGAAACCGGCCGGTTCTGGGAGGTGAAGAGGCCGTCCCACTGCACGTACGTGTCAGCCAAGGCGGACGAATTGACCAGGTACAAGGTGACGTTCGAATCCACGCCTTCGTAAAGATAGACCGTGCGCTCCGAGCCGACGTAGCCATCGGCTGATACGTTGAACGTCACGTCTTCGCCGGAAACCACGGTAAGGCGGCAACCGTTGCCGTCACATTGGCCAACGGTCTTGTTGCCGACGCGCGAGGCGAACCGGGCCGACGGCACGTACCGGCGGGTGAGCGGGTCGTAACCGTACGCCGTGATGCGGAACGGCGTGCGGGCAATCCGGACATCCAGCGGATTGATGCCTTGGACCAAAGTGGCGTTGGCTTCGCCGCTTTGCTCATACAACGTGGCCCGCACCTTGACTTGGGCGCCGATGGGCAACTGCGCGAACTGGGCCAGGCCTTGGTGGTTCGCGGACTGCTGGTCCACCACGGCCCATGAACCGAATTCCGTGCGTTGTTGCAGCACTACGTCGGCATAGGCCGCGCTGGCGTTGGCCTCATCCGTGACGTTGACCCGCACTTGCGCCTCGTTCTGGCCCGGATTGGGACAGTTTTCCGGCGTGCAAGGCGGACAGCCCGAACCCGTGCAACCGCCACCCCCGCCACTGATGGGGGGAAGCACGATGAAGACATCTTGTCCCCCTTGGAAAAGCGCGGAATTATTGGTGATGTAGCCGGGAGCCTGGGCCACGGCAAAGTAGGACCCGTTTCCGACCGTCAACAGAAGAATGCCGCCGTCATACGTGTAGTCCGTGTAGAGGACTTCCGCGCGATCCGGAACAAAGACAGATACTTCCGCGCCGTCGATGCCCGTGCCGTTGGGCGCAACGACGTGCACCCGGACGCGGTCCGGCGGTAAAGCACCCGTGTTGTTGCAATCGGCAACGCACGGTCCGACGTATCCGCCATTTCCGGCGCGCAACGTGACGGTCAGCTTGTTCGTGGCCGGCCGGATGGTCACGCCGGAATCGTTGCCGAAGTAAGGCGAATAGCCGGGTGCAAAGACGTTGACGTAGACTTGGCGGCCCACCGAAAGCGAAGGAACTAAACCGGAGCCTTGCACCACTTCGGCATCCGCGATGAAGCCATTGGTCTTGGCGTCGTACACGGATGCACGCGCGTCCAACGGGTTTCCTTGGGTGTCCTTGACCAGGACCAGCAGGCGGCCGGTGGCAGAATCGGAGTCGGCATCATCGTCGCAACCGTCGCCTTCGCAGAAGTTCCACGTGCCGTTGCCGTCATCTACTGGATAGGTCGGCTCAATCAACACGTCCGGCGTGGGCTTTCCGCCGGGATATTCCTGGTTGCCGGGATCCTCGAACTCGGCGGCCAAAGCGGCGCACGTGCTCGCATCCATGCAGGCCAAATCCAGTCGCAGGACGGATTTGACCGAGACATCAACCGACCCGTTGGCAGGCTTGAAACCGTTTTTTTTAGCCCGGACGGTAAGCTTGGCGAGAGGCACGTTGGAAAACATGGCGCGTCCGCGCTTAGCCTCTTGAGTGAACAGCACGCCGGAGTCGTCGGCCACTTCCACCACTGCGCCGTCCAGCGGGATGGTGCGCGTGGCGTCAACTTTGCCGAAGACGCTGACCTGCAATGTCACCGGTTGTGAGGCCGTCAACAACAGAAGCGAGCCACCGGCCAACAACAGGAACAACAGCAACGCGACGAGGAAAGACGGGATGCCGCGGGACTCAATGGGATCGACGAAATAATCGTAAATGGGGACGGCGAAGCGCTCCTCGAGAATGTCCAGCAACTTATAGTACTGCTCTTCCAGCAGGAAATAGGCCTGCAGTAAAGGCTTTAATGCTTCCCCCAGCATACCAGCATAAATCCGGACACGAATAAATACCCTGTGAATTTTCCCGATGTACGCCTTAACGACGGCTAAAAAAACCCTCGAAGCCGCCGTCGGCATGCCCGTAGGCAGCCCAAAAGACGCCACCCAGGCCGACGTATGCGTGCCCTGCTTCGCCCCTGCCAAGAAGGAGGGCAAGAATCCGGCTGAATTGGCTCAAAGCCTCGTCCGCAAGACATTTCCGCCGGCGTTTGAGCGCGCGACCGCCGCCGGACCCTACGCCAATTACTTCTTTTCCGAAACGTTCTACCGCCAAGTCATAAGCGAAACGGCCCAACCCGACTACGGTTGCCAACCCATGCCGAAGTCCAAAGCGCCGTACGTGTTGGAATACTCCCAACCCAACCCGGGAAAACCCATGCACTTGGGCCACATCCGTTCGACCATCATCGGTGACGTCTGCGCCAACGCCTTGCAGCACATGGGACGGCCCGTGGTGCGCCTCAACTACCTCAACGACCGCGGCGCACACATCGCCGAACTGATTACGGCCATGGAAACATTCAAGGACCTGCCCAAAGTCACCGATGAGAAAAGCCTATTGGCGTATTACGTCAAAATCAAGGCCGACATCGAAAACGACCCGGCGCTCAAGGAAAAGACGCGGCAAGTGTTGGAACACCTTAAAGACCACGAAAAACAACTCGTCAAAATCCGCGACATGAGCTGGGCCGCCTTCCAACGCAACTACGACGCACTCGGCGTCACATTCGACGACATCCCGTTTGAAACCACGCTGGAGTCCGATTCCCGCGCCCGCGTCCAGGAATGCCTTGACAAAAAACTGGCCAAGAAAGAGCCGGACGGCACCATCATCACGCAACTGGAGCCGGAAACATCCAACACGGTCCTGCTCCGAAGCAACGGAACGCCCCTCTACTTCACCTCGGACCTGGCCCTGGCCGACTGGAAATGGGCCAAATACCACTTCGATACGAGCATGATTTTCACCGCGTCCGAGCAGAACCTCCACTTCCGACAACTCCAGACATTATTGACCAAACTGGGCCGAACCTACGCGCCCAACTACCTGCACAAAGGATTCGGCCTCATCCGCCTCACCGAAGGCAAGCTTTCCACCCGGCAAGGCCGCGTGGTATTGCTGGAAGACGTCATCCGAAGCGTCACGGAAGAAGCGAACGACCAAATGAAAGCCCGCAATCCCGATGCCAAACCCGAAGAGGCCATCGCCCGTGCCGTCGGCATCGGCGCCCTCAAGTACGGCGTGCTCAAGGTGAAGCTCGAAAAGGACATCACGTTCGACCCCAAGACGGAAGTGCAGTTCGAAGGCGACACGTCGGCCTACGTCCAATACGCCCACGTCCGCGCCTGCGCCATCCTCGACAAATTTGCAGGACAAGCCGAAGGGCCCCACGCGGTACAAAACGCAAACGGTAAAGGGGAAAAAGGGAAAGCTGCCGCAAATTCCGGAAAAGAAAAAAACAACAAAAAGAAGGAAAAAATCGCAGCGCAGTCAAACGCGACCCCCGCACGCTTGAGCGCCTCGGCCATGGAGTCCATCCAACTGCCTCCGTTGCCTGCCAAACTTGACTTGAACGAATCCGAACGCCTCCTGCTCAAAAAGCTGGCCGAATTTCCCGACGCTTTGGACTACGTCGCTACCACGATGCAACCCCATGCCTTGTGCGAATACGCCTTACAGGTGGCCAAGGCATTCACGTCGTTCTACGCCGCGTCGCCCGTCCTGACGGCCGAAAAAGCCGGCCTCAAAGCCCAACGCCTCCACATCACGGCTTCAACGAAAAACGTGCTGGCCCTCGCCTTGGGCGTGCTAGGCATCAACGCCCTCGAAAAGATGTGAAATGGCCGAACGACCTTTTCGACGACTTGAAACTCGGCAAGAGAAGCTGGATCGAATCAAAGCAGAAGTCAAGTCCGGAAAATACCAAATCGATCCGGACAAAATCGCAGACGCCATCCTGGGTTTGGCTAATAGACCGGTCAAGATGTCCGCCGAAAAGAAACCCGAGGCGAAGATTTCCATCGAAAAAGACGCCATGGGCAGGCCGCATGTGCTCCGCCGTGAGGGCCTTGGCATCCGCGTATTGGGCTTGGAGGTAAACCGCGACCATCCCGAAGCAATTGCGGAATACGACGACGTCACCGAAAAGACGCATCACTACCGGCCCATCCCGGCCCGGCAAAAACAAGTGCTACTCCGGTTCCTCAAACGCCCACCGGAAACAAAAAAGGAAAACAAAGACTATAGCAATCCCGGAAAGTAACCCGACAAAATAGTCCGGGATTCTTGCAATCCATGCAAGGATTGCAAGGTCTTGCGGAATACGCTCCGCAAGGCCACACAAGTTCGCAAAAACTTGTGACGCCACACAAGTCCAATAGGACTCGTGATGTGCTATCTAGCAAACGGCGTGAAAGTCAAGCGAGACGTTCACGGTTTGCTATAGCTCAAGAACGCGTCCAGCCATTCTTCCGGATCTTTCGCCTTGGCAAACGCGCTGGCAAGCAAGACGCCTTGCGCGCCCAATTTCAGCGACATCTGAAAGTCACCCCGCGTGGACACGCCGGCGCCGACGAACGCCAGCACCTTTTGGTCCACCGCTTTGATGGCCTCCACGCCGGCTTTTACCAACTCGGGCTGGGCATTGGACACAGAAACGCCTGAACCAATCAATTCCGGCGGTTCGATGGCCACGGCCCAAGGACCAAATGCGGCGACAATCTTCGCCTCATCGATGGAATCGGCACACACGACGACTTTCATCCCCAACGCCGACGCGGCCTTGACCGTTTTTTCCACCTGCGCATGCGGCAACTTCTTCTCGGAATGGTTCAACAGCGTGCCTTGAAAACCCATCTGCTTCAAGCCGACCAACGGAACCGAGCCGGTAAACGCGCCAAAACCCGACGCGTCGGCATACTGGGCGAACAGAAGCGGCTTGTTTTTTTTGCGTTCGGACGCAACCCAACCGGCATCCAACACGGATGGGCACAGGACCAATTCATGATCGGTGCGGACCGCTTCAGCCGCGTGCAGCAGAGCCAACGCGCCCCGCTGGAAGCTCTCCGAATACGTCTTCAGATTGAGGACGACGAACGCCATGACGGCTTACAACCCTTTGCGCCGACGCTTGTGGACGGCGAAGTAGTACCCGCCGGCAACCAACACCAGGACGACCAACACGCCGGCGATGACACTCACGCCGCCGGACCCGGACGCGGGAGCAACCGTAGGAATCGCGGGCGCGACCGTGGCCGATGGCACGGCCGGAACGGCTGAAGCACTGACGGAAGGGGCAGTCGGGGACGGAGTCGGCGTCGCTTCAAGGCACGCGGACTCCAGGCAACCGGATTTGCAAGCCGTCAGGTTCGCCACGCAAGCAGTGCCGCCGCAAGAATAACGCACGACGCCGTTGCCACGACAGGCCGGCGCATGCGTGCCGGACGCGTCAAGGCAGAAGGAATCAAAATCCGTGCAGAACGGCGTAGCGGACGCCGGGACGTGGAATCGGACCTGCTTGTAACCGGAAGCGAAATACGAGCCGTTCCCGGCGTCGTAAATGACGTAGCCCAACGGAACGCCTTCGACGTCGTCCTGGACGCCCACGAAGATGCGCCGTGCCGTGCCGAATCCGGCGACCAGGAAGCCGTCATCGATGCCGGCATCAAACGCGATGACCGACACGTTGGACGCATTGAGGCCCTGTCCCGTCGCCGAATAGAAGGAACCCGCCAGCGATTGGGACGTCACGGTCAAATCAGCCATCTTTTCCAAGTTACAGAACCAAGCGAAACTCGTGCCGTTGAACACCCGGTAGTAGTACTCCGATCCGCCCGGAGTGTATTGGTACAACAGGTGGCCCGCCGTCACGTTGCGAGGGGCGTACGGGCTCAAGGCGACGAAAAAGTACCCCTTCTCTGAATTGGGAAAGACGAACGAGTCCAAGCGGCCTGAAGAGACGCGCAACGCGCGGATGGACGTGTTGTAGTCGAACGCATCCGCCGGCAGCTTGGTGTGGCCCGGATAGCTGAACGTCAAAAAATCCGTGCAATCCAACTCGGCCTGGACAAACGGAGGAATGGCCGCTACCAACAAGGCCAGGAGGAACGCGAAATAAACGGACGCAGGGTTGGGACGCATAGGGCATGCTAAGGGCGCGGAAATTTAAAAAGACCCACGTAATCGCTTGCCGGCCCGATTCAACGGATTTTATCGAGTATATCCTCTTCCGTCACGTCGACGCCGCGCCGCTGGAAAAAACGCGCTACGTTGTGTGCGTCGCGCAGCAGGAACTCCTCGGCGCGCGGATGCACGCGCAGCACGGCCTGCGCCCAATCGATGACGACCGGCGGCTGGGCGCCCATGATGTTAAAACCGCTCAAATCCGCATGAACCAGTTTAGCGTCCACGTAGGTTCGACGCATGTCCTCGACGATGGAATCCAACGCCTTTTTGGGTTTGGAAAGCGCGGCCTGCTCCAATAACGGGTACGCGATGCCTTCCTCGCCGATGAACTCCATGACTACGACGTTCTCGCGGAAGGCCAGCGGGGTCGGCACGTGCACGCCGGCGGCTTTCGCGGCCCGCAGATTCGCATGCTCTTTTTGCGCCCAGAGGTGGACGCGGGCGCGCAGCGTGTCCTTCAGAGCGAAGCGCGGATCGCCTTGGATGTACTCGGCGAACTTGCGGAACGCGGACGTTTCGTACTTGAAGATCTTGACCGCGATGAACGAGCCGTCCGCCTTGCTGGCGCGAAAGACGATGCTTTCCTTTCCGGAAGAAACGGGGTAATCCAAGGACTGGAAAAGGCCCTTGTCCAGAAAATGCACCAAGACGCGGAGGGTCTTGTCGTCGAAAACCCTGTGAGAAATAAGGTTCCGCTCCGTGACCTGCTTGTCCTCAAAAGCGGGGCGCTTCTTCTTGCTCCAACGTCGGGCCATGGGTATCCTGGGGCAGCGCGGCAATTAAAGCCCGCCGAACGCGCCGAGCCGCGGCTGGAAGAAAAAAATAGGTAGACGCCGGTTACATCTTGAGCAATCCGCGGGCCTTCAGCGCGTCGGACTGGACTTTCGTGTACCGGAAAGCAATGTCGCCTTTCTCGTCGCCTTCCACCGACCACGGCGTGACGATGACGTAGTCGCCGGCACGCACCCAGATGCGACGGCGGATCTTGCCCGGAACGCGGCAAAGGCGCTCCTTGCCGTCATTGCACTGCACGCGCATGCGCGCGCCACCCACCATTTCAGTGACGATGCCGATGATCTCGCCGGGTCTGGGGGCCCTCACGCGGATGGGCGCGTTGGGATCGACGGGGCCATGGGGGCGTCCGAAACTCATAAGCGGATGGGCCTCGTGGCGCCGCAGGCTTCACACACTAACGTGTTGACCGGAGCGGCGTAGACAATATGCGTGTCGGGTTTCCCGCATTCGCGGCACAGCACGCATTGGTCCAGATAATAGGTAAGCTTCTCGTTGAGCACGCGGGGCGGCACTTTCGTGTCCAGAGTCAGGCGGCCAGGCGCGACGTTGCCGCGCGTGGCCAGTTCCTTGAAAAGGAATTTGGACAGTTCCTCAGGCTTGCGGCGGATCTTCTGGCAGATGACGTCGAAATTCGTGATGAGCGTCTTGTTGCCTTGCATCAGGATGCTGGCCACCGGCGGCTCGAACCGCTCGCCCGTCGTCTTTTTGGGCGGCAACTTGACGTACAGGTTGTCCAACATCTGGTTGTAGTCCATTCTTAGGAATTCCTCAATGCAAATTTTTTTCTGGGGCTGAAGGTCAAAAAAAACCCAAAAGCTCAAGGTCCACCGGCCCGTGGCCGTTGGAAATGCCGGATAGCATTTAGCCGACCGGCCTTTATTATAGTAAGCCCCGCACATTTTACGACGAATAGGCGGGGCTTACCAGATAGCAAACCACGATTAGTTTGTCCGGAAACTTTTGTGGTTTGCTATAAGCCACGGGAAATGCGGACAGGATTCCGCGGACACTCGCAGCGGTTCTTAAAAAAAGACCAACTTGACCAACAACAGTCCGACCACGGCGAACAACAACGGCCGCAGCCACGTTTCGCCTTTTTTCACGGCCAGATGCGAGCCGATCCACGCGCCGAGCATGCCGCCGGCCACCATGGGCAATAACAATACGAAGTCCACGGCGCCGTGCGAGAGGAAGACGGCCGACGCGGTGAGGCTGGTGGCGATGGTGATGACCAATTCGGCCACGCCTGCCTCCAGCAACGGAAAGCCCAAGAAGAGCATGAGCAGGATGCGGGAAATCGTGCCGCCGCCTCCGCCCACGAAGCCCTCGTAATAACCCAGAACGGCGAACAGCACGGCGGCTAACGCCAGGCGGACCGGGCCTTTGGGCAGAAAATCAGTCTTGCGGTGTTTCTGCCGGTCCAGCACCAAGATGGCGGCGATGGCGGCCACCATGAAACCGGCGACCAGCAACTTCAGCTGACCTGCAGGAACGCTCAACACGGCATTCGCACCCAGATAGGCGCCGGCAGATCGGGCCACGAGGATGACGACGATGGGCCGCACGTCGATACGGATCTTCTTGCGCCAGTAATTGGCCAGGCCGACGAGAGTGAAGAAGACGACGTAGACACGGTTGGTGGCAATGACGGGCTGCAAGGCAAACCCCAACGCACCCAATGCAGGGATGGAGATGAGTCCGCCGCCTCCGACCATGACGTCGATCAATGCGGCGACCAGAGCGACTACGAACACGGAAATGAAGGAAACCGGATCCAAAGTGCATCAATTCCTGAACGCCAAAAGCCGCATTCCGTGGCAGACGGCGTCAGAACTTCAAAGCCATCTTGATTCCAAAACCGATGGCCGTAAGCAGCAATTCGCCGAACACAATCGGCGGCAAACCCGGATAATAGCCCTTGCGCCTCTCCATCAGCACCAACAACGAGGCGAGGCCCAGCGTGGCGCCGACGGCGGCAAAAACCGCGATGAACAATCCGTATTGGTGGAACAGCGAGACGGAAAGCACCAAGGGGACGACGAAGTCGCCAGAGCCGAGCATGACTTGCTGTTTCTTGTGGTGGAAGTTGACGGTGAGGCTCGTCTTGCGCTCCTGCATGCGTTCCGCCAAAAAAACCATGTGTTTCGTCAGGAAGACGGCGGCAAAGTCGTACGCCGAAATCAGCACGACGAACAACAAGACGGGTAGCACGTCGAGGGACGCGCCCAGCAGGCCGCCGACGACCATGGTGGCGAACATCAGCAAGAACGGCCGGAACGGCTCGTACAAAAAGCGGACGGCCAGCAAGCCGGCGGCCAAAAGCAGCGTCGGGATTTCCGGCAAGAACAGCGAGAAGAACAGGCTGGACGCGGTGAACATCATGACGGCTTCGAGAATCCGAAGCAAAGCGGAACCTTTGTAAAAATACAGGACGACTAGGAGGATGCCGGTCGTGACCAGGATGCCGAACAGCAATTGCAACGCGTTGCCGACGTCGGCGGGGTCCTCGACCGTCTGGATGCCGGCGGCGATGAATACGGACCCTACGGCCAGGCCCATGATTTGCACGGCAAAGAAGGCAGCGAGAAGCTGCAATGCGACGAATCGGATGGTGAAGACCATGGCCAAACGTTTAGCGGCAAGCGCGGTTTAAACCATTTGCTTGGGGAAAATAGAAACGACCGGAGTCGACTCGGCAAGCGCATCCGCACAACCCGGTTACAGCTTTCAGCCGGATTCTTTCCTTGCAAATTTTACGTGCCCAACTTTCGGCTCGTAAAGATCTCCTTTGAGCTTAAGCTCGTCAACAATACGCCTGGCACTGACTTCATCAATTCCAAATACTCCAGCCTCTTTAACAATTTCGTCAATTGCCACCAAGTCATATTGTTTCTGCAAAGTACCAATGATACCGTAGATTGTACGCTGTCGATCTGTTTTGCTCTTCGGCTGTCCGATGGAGATGATGTCCGAATCGATGCGCCCCGTCGTCTTGTCGACGAACACGTCGTTCAGCACGAACATGGCCAACGCGATGGCACGCTCCGCGTCCTGCAACTCGACGCGCTGGGACAAACGCAGTTTGGCCGAGGCTTCCGACAACCGGATGATGCCCTCGATGTGGCGGGCCGTGATGGAAAAAGTGTTGTCCTTGGCGCCCTGCTTGCGCAAGTCGACGTAGAACTCCTTGATTTTCTCCGCCGCTTCCTCCGTCAGGTTCGGCCGCACGTGGCGGCGGGCATACGCGACGTATTTGCGCAACAAATCCATCTCGATGACGGGCATGATGTCCTTCTGCACCGCCGCCGCGTCGCCTTGAAGCGACAACTTGTGGCCCAAGAGGATGTGGTCGGCCGTTCTTCGGTCCTTCGTCTCGTCCAGCACGTCCTTGATGGTGAAAATCAAGTCAAAACGCGACAACAAAGGAGGCGAGATGTTGAATTGTTCGGCTGGCGGCGTGTTCGGATCGAAGCGGCCCATCTTGGGATTCGCCGCGGCCAACACCGACGTTTTGGATTGGAACTGCGTCACGATGCCGGCTTTCGCCACGGAGATGACTTGCTGTTCCATGGCTTGGTGGATGGAACCGCGGTCCTCCACGTCCATCTTGTCGAACTCGTCGATGATGGCAAGGCCGCCGTTGGCCAACACCATGGCTCCGGCTTTCAGAATCCAGCCTTCCCCGTCCTTGTCCCGTTCAGCGGAAGCCGTCAAACCCACGCCGGTAGCCGATTCGCCGGAGACGTAAACGGATTTGGGCGAGATGCGGGACACGTAGCCGAGGATGGAGGACTTGGCCGTGTTGTGCGAAATGATGCCGTTGGCGATGAATCGCTTGGCGGAAGGCACTTCGATGTCAAACACGTCGGCAACCCCGGCAGGACGGATGGAGACGATGCGTTCGCTGCGCTGCTGGCCGTGCTCGTGATGCAGGTCCTTGACGTCGGCCACCAATTGTGCCAATCGGCCTTTCTTTTTGGCCGAGCGAAAACCGATGGATTTTGCGTATTTGCGTATGGCTTGGGCACGGCGGATGGTCAAGTTGCGCTCGACGATGCGGGAATGGATACCGAAGCGCAATAGCAGGATCTGAACGTCGCGGAGAAGTTCGATTTCCGAAGACTTCAATTGCACCGCGCGTTTTCCGCGGCCCTTTGAAAACACGGTTCCGTCCGCTTCAAAGAGCCAGGCCAAGAACTCGGCGGCCACCTTGTTTCCGGATTGAAGCACCAAATCGGGCACGCGCCGCTGGCGGAGGAACTGCACGTTGGACGCCACGTCCACGCTGTGCGTTTCCAAGACATGAATAGGTTTCTTGCCTGGCCGCCGTTCAGTACGGTGCCCCAACGGAATGCCGAATTGATTCAGCGCCATCTGCTTCAGCAACGGGATGAGGTCTTCCTCTTCCGAATTGACGTCCATGGCGACGCGCGTGCGCGTGACCCAGCCATCGCCCAGGACGTAGCCCATCCAGCCGGCCAATTCTGAAGTCAAGTGGGTCGGCAAAACGACGTTGTTGCGGGGCCCGAAACGGCGTGGCGTCTTTTTCCAATCAAGGGGCAGGTTTGCCGCGATAGTGCAGGGAATGCCGGTGACGGTTGCCAGTCGATCGCCCACCGCAAGTTCGTCCAAGCGCTTCCACGTGCGGGTCATGCCGTTGACGACCATCAAGGGATGGTTGTACGTGCCTTTGACGCATTTTCCGGATTCGGTGACGACTTCCATGATTTTCTGGCTCGGATACGAATGGAAGACCGTGGCATCTGCGCGTTTCTTACCACCCTCGCCCGTCAAAATGGGTGCGTGGATGGATTGGAGGTGTTTTTCACCCATTTGGCCCAATTTCACGATGGCGCCGTTTCCCAACGCCACGCGTTCGTCCGCAATGAGGCAACCGGGGTCTCCGATTAACAATAAGTGCACGTCAGAACGGATCTTTTTGCCGTCGGGAAGCACTTTGCCCGGCGTTCCTCCGAACAACTGCAACGCGATGGCTTGCTTCAACTCGCTATAACCATAAATGCTGGGTGCGACGCTTTTGACGATTTTCTCGAAGAGCGCGGGATCGTGGGCCAGCCCCTCGATTTCTTCCTGTTCTTCCTTGGTGATCTCAAGCTCCTCGAACTCGCGCTCCATGCGTTGCAAGTGCACCGCGTCGATGAACTTGGCGTAGACCGCGGACTTGACCTTGCCTTCCTTGACGGGCTTCAGGCGCAACACCCCGGAGATGATGAATTTCTCGCCGGGAACCATGAGGTTGACCAAGTCATCCTCGAGCCAGACTTCGACGGAGGCCGTGGGCGCGTTGCCCCGCAGCTTCTCGACCAATTCCTGGATTTGTGCTCGTTGGACGTTGATGAACTCGCTGGAGCCGGGTTTTTCCAGGAGTTTGAAGTCGCGCCGGCCGCATTGGCAGATGGCCGGCGGCTTGATAGTGGACTTGTCCGTCGCCGTCTTGATCGTAGTCTGGCAGTGGATGCACTGCCACAGCGACGTCTTCATCAACGGCTTGATTTCCGTGACCCAGCTGACCACCCCTTCCACCCGAAAAAGCCGGTCCAGATGCTTGGCGCCCAGGTTCTGAACCGACGTCTCCAGCGTGGCGGGCAAGTTGAAGAAGCGGACGTGCAAAGGCCGCGGCGAATCCTCGACGCCGCGGGAATCCAGCACGCCTACGGGCCGATAGCTTTGGATGGCCTTCTCGGCAGCCGCGACCATCTCGTCAGGTTTTTCACGCAACCGCTGTGCCAAATCGGGGTACGACCGGTCCAACAGGTTGAAGTCGACGGAAAGGCTTCGTTTGTCCGGATAGTTCTCGAAGGCGTCGATGATGTCCTGCCGATAGTGTTCGTCGAGGAATTTTTCGAAACCCTGGACAAAGTCTTCCATGAAGGACAAACACCGGCTAGGCTAGAAACCCAAAGAAGTCGGTCAGCGGAATAGGAAAACCAACGGACGGCTGCGTCCTTAGCCTCAAATGCCGCACGGCAATCCGGCCCCACCCGTGAAACGCCCTGCAACCCGCTGCTTTATTTCGGCCCTTTGAGAGGACAATTAATATAATCCGAACCTGTTTTATGGCTTGCGCATTGACATGAAGGCCCGCATCGTCCCGAAAGTAGACACTTCCGACCGGTTGGACGCCATCGAGCGCCAGTTACGCCAAGTCCGGTCCGAATTGGAAAACTTGTCCGAATTCGAATCCCGCACCGAAGCCGTGGTCGAGCGCAAGGTCTACGAAATCAAGGCAGTATCCTACGTCACGCTCATCGTGGCCTCTGTCCTGCTGGCCCTCGTGTTGGGCATGGTGCTCAACGCATTGGGCGTACGCTTCTTCTGAACGTCGAACGGCCGGTAGCGCTCCGGAAGAGAAAACGAAGTCAACTCAAAAATCAGACGGTTTGGATGATTTGGCAGTCCTGATCGACTTCGACAAAATGCCGGGCCGATACGCCGAACGCCGGACACGTGTTCGCATCCAGGTCATCTACGGCCTGGCGGGGAGAATGGGCGACGTCGCAGACCCAGCCGGGCGCGGCGGCGTTGGAAAGACAAGGGCCGGCGGACAAGTCGGTTCCACGAGCGCGGGCCTCCCGGCAGGACTGGACGCAGTTGAATTCCGCCTCTTTCTGCCCTTCAAGCTGGCTTGACGATTCAAACATATCCTTGACACATTGAACGGCGTCGGCACTCCAAGCACACGTACCGGCCTGGCAGAGGCATCCGCCGGGTTTGTAGCAGACGTAATCGTCGCGGTACTCACACGTCGTGACCGCCGGCGGCTTGGACTTGGCCTGGCAGATTTGGCCCGAACAGCCGGAAACGACGCAATCCGTATCGGTTTGGCATTCCAACGCGGCGATGGATGCCGAAGGCGAAGCAGTCGGGGTGGGCGAAGGCGTTGCAGAAGGCCCGGCCGTGCAGCCAGACAACACTAACGCCGCCACCATCAAGACGGCAATGGCGGCCTTCATTTCTTCTTTTCTCCAGGCTTTGCCGGTTTGGCCGTGATTTCCTTGAACGGCAAATACGCATGCAGTGCCTTGGGCATACGAATGGAGCCGTCGGGTTGCTGGAAGTTCTCCAAGATGGCCACGATGGCACGGGGATTGGCGATGGCCGTGCTGTTCAACGTGTGGACGTATTCCTTGGCGCCGCCGTACTTGCCGTATTTGACGTTCAGGCCCACCGCTTGGTACGCCGTGCAGTTGCTGCAGGACACGACTTCGCGGTACGTGCCTTGCGCCGGCATCCATGCCTCGATGTCGTACTTCTTGGCCGCCACGGTGCCGATGTCGCCGGTGCAGATGTTGACCACGCGGTACGGCAATTCCAGCTTTTGGAAGAGCTCTTCCGCGTTGGCCAGCAGTTGCTCATGGATCGTCCAGGAGTCTTCCGGCTTGCAGAAGACGAATTGTTCGACTTTCGTGAATTGGTGGACGCGGAAGATGCCCTTGGTGTCCTTGCCGTGCGCGCCGGCTTCCTTGCGGAAGCACGCCGACACGCCCGCGTACTTGGCCGGCAAATCCTCTTCGGCGAACACTTCGTCCATGTGCATGGCGGCCATGGGGTGTTCCGATGTGGCGATGAGGTACAAATCCTCGCCGTCGATCTTGTACATGACGTCCTCGAAGTCCTTGAGGTCCGTCACGCCCTCGTACGGTCCGCGGCGCATCATGAACGGCGGATAGACGGGAATGAACCCTTTCCGGTACAAGGATTCCAAAGCGAAACGCTGCAGCGCCAAGTCCAGGAGGACCAATTCATTGGTCAGGAAGTAGAAACGGGCGCCCGAGACTTTCGCGGCGCGCTCGATGTCGGCGATACCCAGCTTTCCGATGAGGTCGACATGGCTTTGGATGCCGAAATCCGGGACATCGCGTCCGCCCCACTCGCGCACCGTGACGTTGCCGGACTCATCGGCGGCTTCCGGCACGCTTTCGTGCAGCAGGTTGGGAAGTCCGGATAGAAGGCGGTTGACGCCGGCGAGCTTTTCCTGGGCCACGGCGTCGACTTTGGCGACCTGGTCGGGCAGCTCTTTGGCTTCCTTGAATAGTGCCGCCGCATCTTTGCCTGCTTTCTTGGCGTCGTTGATTTCTTTTGAAATCGTGTTGCGGCGCTGCCGGACGGTCTCGACGTGCGACAACGCGGCGCGGTAGTCCTTGTCCGACGTCAGCAAGGCATCCAGCCGTTTCAAGAGTTCGGGGTTGGCACGCTTTTTGTAATTCTGGCGGATCGAGTCGGCGTTTTCCCGGACGAAGCGGAGTTCGAGCACGATGCGGGCTCACTCGTTGTCGTAGACGCGCAAGAGCAGTTTCTTGCCCATGACGACCATGTACTGGATTTCTTTTCCGACTTCCAGATCCTTCATCATGTCGTCGGGGATGGACACGTCGAACGTCTCGTACGACGCCAAATCCATCAAGTTGGCCAAGTTGCCCGAAAGGCTGACGACCTGCGCGCGCTTGCGCTCCACAATGGGAATCTCGACGTCGGCGTCGGTGGACTTCATCAACGAGCGCTTGCCGTTGTCGAACAGGCCCATGGCCTCGATGCGCAGCTTGGCGGCGCCGTGCTTGCCCGGCTTGGACTTGTCCATGCTCACGACGCGGCAGGGCACGTCGTCGATGATGACGTATTTTCCAATCCTCAAGTCGCCCATGGTGGCAAAAATCCGGTCGCTCACAAACACACACCTCAATTCAAGAAGAAACCCGGATTTGCCAAAGACGTTTAGGCTCAAGCGGGCGGTTCAGACGGTTTAAGGGCTAAACCCTTATTTAAAACCCCGCCAAAAAGCCGTTCATGCATTTTCTTGACGCTCACTGCCATCTGGACCACGCCGAATTCCAAGCCCCCGGCATCCTGGACCTCATCATCGAACGTATGCGTCAGGCCCAAACCACGGCAGTCACGCATGGAACCGACGCCCAAAGCAACCGCAACCAGCTGGCGTTGGTCAAAAAATACCCCGACGCCCTCAAAGCGGCCTGCGGGCTGGACCCGTTCCACGCCACAACGGAGAGCCTCGAAAAACACATGCAATTCTTGGAAACCCACAAAGCCCACTTGACCGCCATCGGCGAAATCGGCCTGGACCTGCACTACTTCGGCCCGGAAACCCTGCCACGCCAAAAGGAAGTATTTGAAGCACAACTGGCATTCGCGGAAAAGACCAAGTTGGCCTGCGTCATCCACACCCGAAAAGCCGTGGACGAAGTCCTGTCCACGTTGCCGTCCTACCATGGAGTCCACGTCTTGCATTTCTTCCTGGAAAAAAAGCACGCCGCCAAGGCCCTGGATGCGGGGTGCTACTTGAGCCTGCCGACGGTCAGAAGCAAGGACCGCACCGCCATCATCAAGAACTCTCCGTTGGACCGCTTGCTGACGGAGACGGATTCACCGTACGGCTGGGATAAGGACGAATTCGGCAAACCACAGCTGAACGAGCCGTCCAACGTCCGGGAAGTCTATGCGCACATCGCGCAGACGCTGGACAAAGACTTAAAGGACGTGCAGGACCAAATACTCAAAAACGCGGAAAAGGTATTCCAATGGAAGAACGACGAGTAGCCCGGAAAGTATACTGGATGAATCCGCACGCAGACGGCCCCGAGCTGGCTCAAGCGCTGGAACGGATGCTGGAACGGATGAACACCCCGGTCTCCGTCACCCATTTCGAGTCTCCGGAAACCCTCAACCACGAACTTTCCCGGCAGCGGCCTCATCTGGTCTTGGCCAACATCGGCGTCGATTACGGCGGCTTGAATAACCTGCTGACGCGGCTCAAAACAGGTGAAACATTCGACGCCATCAAGGAAGACGAAGACCGCCGAAAACCAGGGCCCAAGGCGCTGGCAAGCGCCAGGGAATGGGACGTACCCGTCTACGTAGTCTCCGGACACACCGACCTCATAAAGCGCAGAGAAAAGACGGAAGCGGAACTCCGAGAACGAGGCGCGGCCGGCGTATTCGCAATCCCGAACGAATTCACCCAGATGGTGCACGCCGTCAAGCGCCACCTGGACCAGGTACGATAACATGCTCAAACAACTCCGACAAGCCCTGACCAAGAAGGAAAAGAACATCGCCTGTTTCGTCGACGGGCCCAACATG
Source organism: Microcaldota archaeon (assembly GCA_016188965.1). Classification (GTDB taxonomy): domain Archaea; phylum Micrarchaeota; class Micrarchaeia; order Norongarragalinales; family Norongarragalinaceae; genus JACPGT01. The sequence goes on from JACPGT010000010.1 coordinate 79,449, forward strand.
CTGCGAAAAGAACTCGGCGTCAACTTAGAGACCATCAAAGCCCGCCTGCTGAAGCAGGGCCGCCTCAAAGTCGCCAAAGTATTCTTGGACCAATACGCTTCGGACAAGCTGATCGAGGCGGTGACGAACCAAGGATTCGAAGTCGTCATCGTCCCTTCGGACGTGGATGTCGCCTTGGCCGTGGACGCCACGGAATACGTGTTCAACCCCAACATCGAAGTCATCGCCGTCTGCTCGCGCGACTCGGACTTCAAGCCGCTTCTGACGAAAGCCAAAGAACACGGCAAAGAGACCATCGTGGTGGGCACCGAGCCGGATTTTTCCGCCGCGTTGCAGAACACGGCCGACATCGTCATCAACCTCCGCCAATAATCCACCCCGCGCCGCCATTGGAACAAGCCGGCCCAATTCGTCGTCCGATTCGCCGGTCTTGCGGTATTTATACTCCCAATTCCTAATGCAGACCGGATTCTGACATGAACCTGCCTTCCGGCAAGATCCTCAAGACCAACCTCGACGCCACGTCCACCGACCTGGTGGCCTTAATGGACGAACTGCGCCGCAAGCGGTTCAACGGCTACCTGGCATTAACCATCAAAGGGCAAGCCGGCATCGAGGAAGGCACCGTCCTGCTCGACTCCGGCAAAGTCGTCGGCGCCACGTATGAATACTACGCCTACGACAAGGAAGTCGCCGGCGAAAAAGCATTCCAACGCCTGCTGAACGCCGCGTCGCACAAGTCCGGCGTCATCGACGTGGTCGAACTCACGGCCGAACAAGTCCACCTCGCGCTGGCATTCCACGAGGACGCCGTCTTCGTCCCGTCAGAGGAAAGCCTCCGGCACATCAAACTGCCGGCCTATTCGCCGTTCTTCGAAGAAGAAATCCGAAAAGAAGCCCAAACCGCCGGTTCGGACCTCCTGGGCAAGAAGTACAAACTCTACGACCTGACCAAGCCCGGACAGCCGGGCGCCGTCATGCCGGAAGGACAACACCCATGAGCAGCATCGTATTCGCATCGGGAAAAGGCGGCGTGGGCAAGAGCTCCATCTGCCTCAACTTGGCGCTGGTACTGGCCAAATCGGGCAAGAAAATCGTCATCGTCGACGCCGACATGGCCATGGCCAACATCGGCCTCATGCTAGGCGTCGAGCGTACCCCCATCACGCTGAACCACGTCCTATCCGGCGAGAACGCGATCGAGGATGCCGTGTACGACGGGCCATGGGGCCTCCGGTACGTGCCGTCCGAATTGTCCGTCGAAAAACTGTCCTCCGTCGATTTTTCCAAGCTGCGCGACGCCATACTACAACTGGAAAAATCGTACGACTACGTCTTCATCGACCCGGCGCCGGGATGGATGCCCGACGCGAAGGCGGCCATGGACGCCGCGTCGGAAGCTTACGTCATCCTGACACCCGAGCCTCCGGCCATGGCCGACGGACTCAAGGTCAAAAACTACTTGGAACGCAAAGGCACCCGCCTCAACGGCGCCATCCTCAACATGGTCATGAACGACCCGGTCGAAGTCAAACCCAAGGAAGTCGAGACGCTGTTGGGCATCAAAGTCGCCGCCGTGCTGCCGGAGGACCGCGCCGTGCGCAAGGCCTCGGCCAGCCAGAGCCCCATCGCCCTGCAGTCGCCGCACAGCCCGTTCATGCTCGCATTGACGCGCCTGGCCGGCCAAATCACGGGACATGCGGTGGCGTTGCCGGAAACGAAAGTTAAAAAAGGAATCCTGCAGAGTATTGTTGAGTTCTTCCGCAACTTGTTTGCGAAGAAGAACAAAGCCGCCGCGGGTCCGAAGTGAAACCGGCAAGGGACACGTCGCGACGACGTCCTTTGGGCATGCGTAATTTGTTTTTTGAAAAACCAGGTGATTTTTTTGGCCGAACGAAGACCCTTTGACATCCTGAACCAGTCGCTGAACAACCCCGTGCTCATCCGCCTCAAGGGCAACGTGGAAGTCCGCGGCACCCTCGCGTCGTTCGACGTGCACATGAACCTCGTGCTGGAGAACGCCGACGAATTGGTCGACGGCCAAATCAAGCGCAAGATCGGCACGGTCCTGCTGCGCGGCGACACCGTCGTTTACGTCTCGCCGGCGTAGAACCATGCAACTCCGCCTTCCAGTGCGGGAATGGATTCGAAAGCACTTAGCGGAAGCCTCGATTCCGGAAGAAAAAATGGACGCGCACGAGCATGGCGTTTGGACCTTCCTGGACCGGAAGGCACCGTTCACACTGGAGGAAAAATTCGAACCAATCACGGAAGAACAATTCGTGCAAAAGTACGGCCGGCACGTGGTCCATTACCTTCAATTGACCCGTAAGGGAAAAGTGGCGTTTGACGAAAAACCGCCAATAAAAACTCAAGTCGAGAACCAACGCTGGTTCGGAATCGACGGCGACACGCCAAGGAACTGAAGCCAACCCAATGCCCTGCCTCTTCTGCACGCTCAAGGAAAACCAAGCCGCATACGTCTGCGACAACGCGCACTGGTACGTGATTCCCGACAAGTTCCCCGCCTCGCCCGGCCACGCCCTAATCATCCTCAAAACCCACAAGGAATCCGCATTCGACTTGGACGCCACGGAATGGTCCGCTTTGCAGGACGCCTTGACAAAAGCCAAAAAATCGCTGGACGCCAGCCACAAACCCGATGCCTACAACGTGGGCATCAACGACGGCAAATCCGCCGGACGCATGATCGACCACGTCCACGTCCACCTCATCCCGCGGTACGCTTCGGCACCGACAAAAGGCGGGATTGAGGCACTGCTGAAAGACAAGAAGTAATTGAGAAAAAAGCAGGTTAGCGTACAGTCTTAAACGATTCTTTGAGTCTGCGCACAAAAGTCGAGTCAAAACCCATTTCACGGGCCATTTTTGCCCCGCCCATCACGGGCTTCGGATTTTCAAAGCCCAGGAATATGATGCGCTTGGCCCGGATGTGTCCCGCATAATCTCGGATGTCGTCAGCGTGCGCGCCGCCCATAATGGCGGCATCAAGTGGCAGCGCGTTTTTGAGCATGGTTTTGCTTCGAAGCACGTCAACCACATAACCTTTGCGTTGGGTCTGGCGCGCTTTTTCCTTGAGTTTTTCATGTTCCGCCCGTAATTCATCCAACACCCGTTTGCCATCTCCGGAAAGTACGAACCCCGCAGGTGTCAGGATGGAACGGTTTGGAACATAAAGACCGCCGCGGGAACCATACGGCGAGAATACCTGCTCAAGCATCCGATGTTCGATCTCGTGGTACTTATCGTGGGCCTCCAATGCCTGTTCACGGGCAAGCTTATCGTAGTGGACGCTCTTTTGAAGAGCCATTTCACTCTCAATCGGCACGGCTTCAGCACCCTTGGCTTCAATGGCTTTCCGAACCGCTTCGACAAACTCAAACATTTCCCGCGGAATGTACCGCCCGGTTTCGAATGAGACGACTTTCAAAGGGCTTTCAGAACCCCGTAAATGCTTGGGCAGAATAATTTTGCCTCCTTGTTGTTCCTCAAGCCACTCATCATGCAAATATGGGTCTTCGTACTGTATTCCCTCAAGGCCAACCCGCATTCCAGGCTTTACGTTTTTATTGACCCAATCCAACGTAGCTTGGTAGCTGGGATGATCAGAAATATGGGCAACGCCAGCGATAATCAGACGCTTTCGAATGGGCTCCACGAACGAGGGTAGTGCCGCAACGTTATTAATGATTTTCAAATAGACCTATGTGCGATAAGACGCCGGAAAAAATGCTTCTCCAGATGCGGCACCAGTTCACCCAGATCCTCCGCGTCCAATGCCAACACCGCCTGCGTCTTCACGAAGTCTTTGGCGTTCAACGCCACGCTGAAGGCCGAACGCTTGAACATGGCCACGTCGGTCGAGCCGTCGCCGACGGAAACCGTGCGCTCCTTGGGAATGCTGAATTTTTTCTGCAACGCCGCGAGTACGTCGCCCTTGTTGCTCGTGACCCGCACGACCACGTCGCCCGTCAGCCGGCCGTCTTCCAAAACCAGGTCGTTGGTGTGCACCGCGTCGAAGCGCTCGCGGTGGGGTAACCGGTCGACCATGCAGGCGAACGTGCCGCTGATGATCGCAATCTTGGCGTGTTTGGACTTGAGGTAAGCCACGAGTTTCTCGAATCCGGGACGGAAGCGCACGGCATCCGCCACGGCCTGCAAATCCGCTTCGGTCAAACCGGAGAGGGCCGCCACGCGCCGACGCAGGCTTTCCTCGTACGGAATAACGCCTGCCATGGCGGCCTGCGTGATGGCCGCGACTTCCGCACCCTTGCCGGCCCGCACGGCCAACTCGTCGATGATTTCCTGCTCGATCAACGTCGAGTCAAAATCGAAAGCAACCAAGTACATGTTTTTCGCCTCAAGTGGAATTTGCGCGAATCATGCTGAAACGGCGAGAGCCGAATCGGCCTTCAGTTCCGGCTTGTTGACGGCGTACGCCGCCGGCTTGCCTTGCAACACCAAGAGCATCTGTTCGGCGGCCTGGACCGCGACTTTCTCCTGCGCATCCGATGTTGACGCGCCCAAATGCGGAGTGGCCACGACGTTGCCATGCGCGACCAACTGGGCAGCGGTGGAATCCGGCGAGTAGGGCTCTTTTTCGAACACATCGATGCCGGCGGCGGACACTTGCCCCGAATTCAGCGCATCCAGGAGCGCCGGCTCATCCACCACGCCTCCGCGTGCCGCGTTGAGCAAGACGACACCTTTTTTCATGGCCGCGAATTGAACGTTCCCGATGAGGCCGCGCGTGGCATCCGTCAGTGGCACGTGGACGGACACGACGTCGCTTTGGGCGAATAAGGCGTCCAGCTCGACTTTCTGCACGCCCATGCGGTCGGCCTGCTCGACCGTGATGAACGGATCGTACGCCAGAACGCGGGCGCCAAAGCCGTTCAAAATGCGGGCTACGACCTTGCCCACGGAGCCAAGGCCCACTAATCCGACGACTTTGCCAGCAATCTCGATGCCTTTGAATTGTTCGCGCTTCCACTCGCCGACCTTGATCGAAGCGTTTGCTTGCGGCACTTTGCGCACCGCCGCCATCAACAGCGCGATGGTCATTTCGGCGGCGGACGTTGCGTTGCCTCCCGGCGCGTTCACTACCCAGATTCCCCGGCGCGTCGCCTCGGAAACGTCCACGTTGTCCACGCCCGAACCCGCACGGGCCACGACCTTTAGTTTCAAGCCCGCGGCCAGCACATCGGACGTGACCTGCGTGCCGCTGCGCACCATCAAGCCGTCCGCTTGCGAAACCGCGGCCAGCAACGCGTCGCCTTTGAGGCCGTACGCTTCCTGGACGTCGGCATGTTGCCGCAACATGGCCAAACCGGCGGGGCCGATCTTGTCGGTGACGAGGATGTTCAAACGGTTCATGCGACGGCCACCTCCGGTTGCAAGTTCAAATTCTGGACGGCATTGCGCAAAGCGGCCGTACAAGCGGAAATGTTGCGCACCTCCTCGGGGCCGATGGTGGCGATGCGCAGCATCTTACCTTTCCACTTTCCTTGGCCGCCGGCAATCTGTACGCCGTTTGCCGCCATGGCCTTCTTGATAATTTCCACATTGGCGTCACCCGGCAGGAACGCTGTGATGGTTTGAGATTCAAACCCGCTTTCGGCAAACAAATCAAAGCCGCTTTCCTTCACCGCGTTGCGGGCATCCAAGGCGGCTTGTTCGTGCAATGCCCAGCGCGTCTGCAAGCCGTCCGCCTCTAATTCCCGCAAAGCTTGGCGCAGGCCGTAGAACGTCGGCAAGGACGGCGTGTACGGAGTTTCATTGCGAAGGTGGAACTTCTTGTACGTCTTGAGGTTCAATCCGTACGTCGGAATGCGCGGTTGCGCCTCGATGTGCGCCATCGCCGCTTCATTGAGAGCGACGAACGCGAGGCCCGGAGGCGCGCAGAGGCTCTTCTGCGAAGCCGACGTGCAAGCGTCGACGCCCCAACCATCCATATCCAACTCGATGCCGCCCAGCGAGCTGACGGCGTCCACGAGGACTTTGGCTCCTTTCTGTTTGACGTACGCGGCGATTCCTTTGACGTCGTTGGTCACGCCCGTGGCCGTCTCGTTGTGCACCAGACAAACCCAGTCAAGCGCGTGGGCGTCGATAGCGTCCTTGACCCGCTCGACATTGAGGCCCTTGCCGTCCTCGACCGTGAAAATTTGGGCGTCCGGGTTGTACACCTTAGCCGCCTGGTAGAAGCGGTCGCCGAATTCGCCGTTCACCAAGAACAACGCGTTGGTGTTGGGCAGCAGGTTCGCCACGGCCGCCTCGTTGGCCAGAGTGCCGGAGCCCGTGATGGAAAAAACATAGCCTTTAGTCTGAAAGACGCGCTGCAGCCGCTGCGTGCACTCCGCGTAAAGCTCGCGGAACAAGCCGGAACGGTGGGACACCATCGGGCCTGTGCACGCGTCCTGTGTCTGCTTTGTGACGGGAACCGGACCGGGAACGAACCACTGTGCCATGAAGAAACAACCCCCTTGAGTCTGATACGCAAACCTCACAAACGGACCTATTAAGCGTAACCTGAAAAAACCGGAGCAAATGGATTAAAAAAGCCAAAATATATGGATAAAACGGAGTGAAAAAACCACTATGATTGAAAAAATGGATGAAAAAGCGAAGACGGAAATCGACGGCAAGGACCGCGCTATCTTAGCGGAACTGCGCCGCGACGGCGGACTGTCCGAGCAGAAGCTGGCCAAGAAGACGGGCATCCCGATGACGACGGTGCACAACCGTCTGGCCCGGCTGAAGCAAAGCGGTGTCATCACGCAGTACACGGTGCGCTTGGACTTTGCCAAATTGGGACAGCCCATCACGGCATACGTCTTGGTCCGCGCGGCGCCTCAAGCCGATCAGAAGGCCTTGATGGAGCACATCGCACGCTTGCCGAACATCTTCGAAGTGGCCATGGTGACGGGCGAATTCGACTTGATGGTCAAGGCGCGCGTGTCCAGCATGCAGGCCCTCAACGAGCTGATTGTCCAACACCTCCGAAAGCAGAAGGCCGTCAGCGAAACGCGCACCATGATTTCTTACGAGACGAAGGAATTGAGTGGGATGGGATAAAAGTGCAGGAAAAACAAGTGAAGCTCGAAGACGGAAAAGCAGTCAGGACTAATGATGTGAGCGCCAAAACAAAATATCTCAATGATGCGTACCGCTTAAACCTAAAGCCGTTCCATGAAATAACCGCTACGGGCAAGCTCATTGTAGCTGAATTGCACCCGCAAGACTTGCAAAAACCCGGTTTTACAATTCGGTGGGATGAAAATAGAGATACCATTGATGTCGATATTGAAAACGTCCAAGAGGACGTGAAATGGAAATTCAGGAATGAGGAGGAGGGCTACCGAGGTCACCACACCCAAAGAATCAAGAATACCAAGAATAGAATTTTTGAAGTTTATATCTCAATTCCAGAACAAAAGATTTTCGAAGGCGAAGTTACAATCACCCTGTTCAGAAAACTTCAACCACATTTACGCCCGCCCTGAATATTACGAGTTGTTCAAAGAAAAATCCCTGTTTGCCGACTTCTTCGACTTTGAACTTTTTCTTTTCCAGTTTCCTTCTTGTCTGCTCGTTGCCGGAAATTCCATCTTTGGCGCTGACTGAACTGTTCAAAAGAAGCAATTGGCCTTTAGCCGCCAAAAAGCGGTCGAAATCCTTGAGAAAACGGTCAAGCACCTTGCGCCCATCGGAGCCGCCGTCGTACGCGGCATTCTCATGGCCTTCGATCTTTTCCGCCTTTTCGGTGGGCAAGTAAGGCGGGTTGAAGCAAATCGTGTCGAATTTCTGGCCGTTCAAGGCGGCGAACAAATCCGTTTGGACAAACGAGTATTTTTTTTTCAAATCGTTTTCCTTCGCATTTACTTCCGCCAACTTCAAAGGATCCGGGTTCACGTCGGCAAAGACGATTTCCGTCACGGCCGAGTTTTGACTGGCGGCAAGTCCTGCAATGCCGGTGCCGCAACCCAAGTCCAAGATGCGGCCTTTCGCGTGCACGCGTGCGGCTTCCGCCAGCAAGAAGGAATCCTCGTGGGGCACGTATACGGATGCCGCGGTGCGCAAGCGCAAGCCGGAGAATTCAATGATTTCAGGATTCGAAAACGTCATGGGAAGGAACAACAAAAACGGCAGAATGTCGTAAATGAACGAAGGAAAAAGGCAGTCGGACGTTTGCCGTTCCGCCAAGTGGGAAAACTAAGTCTTGGCCGTGCTTTCCGTGAACTTTTCCAGGCTTTCCTTGCGCAGCATGAACGCGACGGCCACCAAGATGAGCATGAGCACGACGAGGATGAGAAGCAAGCCGTTGATTTCCAAGCGGTTCGGTTGGACATCTGGCACGCCGACTCCGCGGCTGGACGTGCCGTCCGCCGCGCGGGCCTGCACCACCAGCGGCTGGACGGCCAAGGCCTGGAAGGCCAGGACGCGCTGCTCGCCAGGTGCAAGCGTGCCGACGGATTGCGTGTTGCCGCCGGCGGACACGTCGACCCCGCTTAAAGGTTTCAAGCCGTTGTTGTAGACGACGACGGTGAATGCCAGGTTGTCGCCGGAGCGCTGCACGTTCGTCACGGCCACATCCAAGTGCGAAGGCGCTTCCGTCACCTTGAGCGCGAGGGTGGCTTTGGTGCGTTCGCCTTGCGCGCTTTGGGCCGTGACCTGGAACGGTACGCTCTGGCTGCGCGTCTCGACCGGGACGGTGAACAGCACGTCGTAGTAAGCCGTTTTGGTGGCCACGATGTTCTGCGATTCCGTCTGGATGCGGTACCAATTGGACGGGAGGCCGTCGATGCGGATGGTCACGTTCTGCTGCGTGCGTGCATCCTGGTTGGTGACGCCGATGCGGCCGTTGTACGGCACGCCACCGTAAACGGCAGGCGAGGCAAGCTCTATTTTCAGGAAGCTCTTGCCCGGCTGCAAACTGGAAACGACGTTCACGTACGTGTTCAACGATTGGCGGATGCGGCCGTCGGAAACCTCAATGGGCAATTTGCGCTCGCCCAAGGGAGTCAGTCGAGTCGTGGACACCAAGACTCGGACGGTCTTGGCCTGGCCCGGCGAGAGCGTGAAGGAGGCCTCCGGCACACGGAAGTCAAACCCGGACGGCGGCGTGGCCGAAACGGTGTAGATGGAGACGGCAGTGCCGTTGTTGCGGACGGTGAAGTTGATCTCCCCGGCTTCCGCGCGGGTAAGGGTGTACGAATCGGGCGCAAAGAGGACGAAGCTGCGTTGCGCGTTGACCACGAAGCACACGGGTTTTTCAAAAATGACCCAGTCCAAGTACTTCGCCCGCAGGATGGCCGAATACTTGTCCAACACCATGCTAGACGGCGGCTGGATGGTCCAGGTCAGTTGCTGCGCATCCCCGGGCGCGATTTCCAGCCGGGTCGCGTCCAGGCGGGAAGCGTCGGCGATGGCCTGGCCGCCGACGAGTTCGAAGTCAAAAGGCCCGGCGATTTCACCACCATTACGCAAGCGGAAGACGTAGTCCGTCTTTTCCTTGTGCCGGACCAGGAGGCAGGACAGCGGCTCGTTCTGAAGAGTCAATTGCAGCTTGTCGGAAAACACGAAAAGCGGGCGGCGGACGGCGTAGGAGAACTCGCAGCAACCCGAGCCGTCAAACGCATCCACCGTGAACAACAACTCGTACGTGCCGCGAGGCGTGCCGGCGGGGACGTTGACTTTGACCGTGACGGTCTTCTCGCTTCGGGCCGGAATGTCCACATCGACCGCTTCCAAATCCGTGGTGGAACGAAGCGGGCTGACGACTTTGAGCCGGGCGTAACCCAGCGAGGCCTGGTTGTTGCGGATGGTGACTTGGTACGACGCGGCCTGGCCGGGGCGTGCCGACGCGTTGCCTTCTGGAAAGACCTGGACGATGAACGCCGGCATCGCGGCATTGGAAGCCGAGTTGACCGCTAAGTTGTAATCCAACGTCTGGCAGGCGTTGTTCTCGGCAGACAAATGGAGCTGGAAGGAGTGGTTGCCCGCACGATTGGCGTCGACCACGAGCGTGAACGTCTTGGTCTGTGACGGCACCAAAACATCCTGGCTGGAGGGGGAGAACGAGCAGGTCAACCCGTCCGGACACGTGCCGGAAAGCTGGATGAGTTGGTTGCTGAAGCCCAAATTCGTCAGAGTCAGCGGGAACGCGGCCTGTCCGCCTTGCGTCACGTTGGCCATGAACAGACCGGAAACGTCCAGGAAAGGGCACGTGGCAGAAAGCAGGGACGCGAAGAAAAGCGTCGAAAAGAGGGCCAAAAACGGAGCGTGAAGCCTATTTCGCATACCGTCTATTAGGGCGTTTTTGGGTTTAAAAACAAGGGGTTTCAGGCGGAATGGCGCTGTTGCGCAAATCGACTGAAGGGCGAGCAGTTGACGAAAAAAAGGCATGGCGGCCGAAAAATTAAAGCCGCTTGAAAAAGAACGGAAGAAAGGGCGTTACTTGTTGGCGGGCCAGCGGCCGCGCACTTCCATTGCGGCGCGGACGCGTTCCTGGGCAATCTGCAGGGCGATGGCGCGCGTGTACTTCTTTTCGTCGCGGCGGCGCTGCAGCACGATTTTCGTGTTGGTCGTGATCTTGCGCTTGACGACTTCGAACATCTGCTCCGGCGTGTAGCCCACGGTTTCGCACCAGGACGAGATGACGCCGCCGGCGTTGGCCAAGAAGTCCGGCAGCACGATGATGCCTTTGCCTTCCAGCTCTTCTTCGATGCGGGGCGCGATGGGCAGGTTGCCGCCTTCCGAGATGACCTTGCACTTCAGATTGGCCTTGTTGGCGTCCGTAATCACATCGGGCCGAGCTCCAGGCACCAGGACGTCGCATGGGATGCCGAACAATGCGGCGTTGTCCAGTTTTTCGGCGTCCTTGTAGTTGCTGACTTTGCCGGTTTCCATCTTGATTTTCTCCAATGCATCGGTGTCAATGCCTTTGGGGTTATAGATGGTGCCGGAGGAGTCCGAGACGGCGATGGTCTTGATGCCGTTTTCCTTGAAGAAACGGGCGGTGAAGATGCCCACGTTCCCGAAGCCTTCGATGACGCCGGTGGCGCCCTTGGGATCGATTTTGACCTCGTTCATGGCGACCAGTGCGGATTGGACGACGCCGAAACCCGTGGAGCCTAACTCGTGCGGCAGTCCTTGGATGGCCGAAGGCTTGCCGGTGACGACGCGGTAATCGCCGGCTTCGTCCATCATCCAGGCCATTTCTTTTTCCGTGACGTTCATGTCCGGTCCGCCGATGTAGACGTCAGGAATCGCGATGCGGAGCTTTTCCATGAAGGCGCGCATATAGGCTTCCTTGTTGACTTTCTTCGGGTCGCACTTGATGCCGGATTTGCCGCCGCCGAACGGGATGTCAGCCAACGCGTTCTTCCACGTCATGGCGCGGGCCAATCGGCAGACTTCTTGGGTGGTGATGTCGGGCACCATGCGGATGCCGCCTTTGGCGACGCCGCGGGCGGTGTTGTCGATGCAGGCCACGCCTTCCATTCCGGTCTTGGGGTCGTAGACGTTGATGACGTACTCGGGGCCCCACTCGTCGGGCTTGATATCGGGCGTGGATAGCATACTTCAAAACACCTCGAAGGCCAGAAGGTCGGCCTGACACAGACAGAACTGACACTCATTGCGGCCCAAAAAGATTTAATACGGTCAGGAGTTCGACAGAAAGCGATTGATCGGGCTCCGATTTGAACCTAACTAACGGACTTTTTCGGCGAGTAGATCCGTCGCTGCATCAATTTGGCGAACGTCTTGTCGGAAAAGCGGTGGTGGTCGGGACATTCCGGGGAAGCCCGGGTTCGGGTCCCCACCTTTGCAACCCCTATGGCGGCCTGGTGGGTTTTGCCTTTATTGTCCAAAAAAGTACCGATTACGACGGGAACGTTGTTCTGGATTCCGGGCACTTCCAGGCGGACGACTTGGTATTCTTTCCACGTGATCTTGGTCCGGGGGCGGGGTGGGATCGAAGTCGGAGTTGGAGCAATGAGTTTACGCTTCAAAAGCTCGCCGTGGATGGACGACGTAGGCAGGCGGATGTCGAAAATCCGGAACCGGCGGATGGTGCGCCGTCCACCCTTGGCGTCACGGGCCAGTTGTTTGAACCGCTCGTCCTGCTCGACCAGGGTGCGCATCGAGCGGGCAAACGGCCGGGACGTGAAGGGATGATACGGATAAACGGGGTCGTCGGGGCGGGCGCCTTGGGCTGCGACGCCCATGAGCACGTGGCAAGCGTTCTCGCCGTGGCCGTGTTGGGCGACGACGAGTTGCACCATGCCTTCCAGTTCCGGGTCGTGGACGTCCACGAGTTCGAACCGGTGGGCGTCAGGTAGGGTTTTGGGCCATCCGCCTTGCCGGATCCATGGCAACTGGGTCTTCAAAAGGGTTTTCTCGGAAACCCAACCGCGCCGGATGATTTCGGATGGCAAGACCGGCCTTCGTTCCACGAGTTCCCGCGCCATGTGCATTACCTACGCCGTATGTCTTCGGAGAAGTTAAAGGTCCCCGTAAATCGGGAATTGCTTGCACAAGTCCAGCACGCCGCTTTTGACGGCGGCCAATTCGGCGGGTTTGTCCCAGCCTTTGATGGCGCGGGCCATGAGTTGGCCCACTTGTTTCATTTCGGATTCCTTCATCCCCCGGCTGGTCAATGTGGGCGTGCCGAGGCGGATGCCGGAGGGGTCGAAGGGCTTGCGGGGGTCGTACGGAATGGTGTTCTTGTTGACGGTGATGTGGGCCTGATCCAGCGCGGTTTCGGCCTGTTTTCCGGTGACGTTCTGGTTGCGCAAATCAACCAACAGCAGGTGGTTGTCGGTGCCGCCGGTGACCAGGCGGATGCCTTCTGCGGTCAGTTGTTCGCCCAGTGCTTTGGCGTTCTTGACGATCTGCTGGCCGTAGGTCTTGAATTCAGGCTTGAGCGCTTCGCCGAAGGCGACGGCTTTGGCAGCCGTAGTGTGGTCGTGCGGGCCTCCTTGAAGGCCGGGAAACACGGCCTTGTCGATGGCCGAGGCGTATTTTTCCTTGCACATGATGATGGCCGAGCGGGGTCCGCGCAGCGTCTTGTGCGTCGTCGTGGTGACGACGTCGAAATAGGGAAAAGGCGACGGGTGGGCGTCGGCGACGATCAGGCCGGCGATGTGGGCGATGTCGGCAAACGAAATGGCGCCGACTTTTTCAGCCATTTCGGCAAACCGCTTGAAATCGATGGTCCGAGGATACGCCGTGGCGCCGCAGACAATCATCTTGGGTTTTTCTTGCAACACTTGCTTCTCGATGGCGTCGTAGTCAAGCATTTCCGTCTTGGGATCCACGCCGTATTGGACGAAGTGGTAGGCTTTGCCGGTGAAGTTGACGGGGTGGCCGTGCGTCAAGTGGCCGCCTTCGGATAACGCCATGCCCATGACTTTGTCTCCGAAATTCAGGAGGCCGAAGTAGACGGCGACGTTGGCAGGGGAGCCGGAGTAGGATTGGACGTTGACGTGTTCCGCGCCGAACAGTTGCTTGGCGCGCGCGATGGCCAGTTCTTCGACTTGGTCGGCGTACTCGTTGCCGCCGTAGTACCGCTTGCGGGGGTATCCTTCGGAATACTTGTTGGTGAAGACGGAGCCCATCGCATCCAGCACGGCCGACGAGACGATGTTCTCGGATGGAATCATTTCCAGCACGGTCTGCTGGCGAACCAGCTCGTGGCGGATGATGTCGGATACGTGTGGATCGGTAAGGCGTACGTGTTCCAACATGAAGATAATCCACCTCGGACTAAAAATGCGGCCTCAAAGGATGCGCGATTGGGGCTGTATGCCCTATTTCGGCACAAAATATTATATGGGTTTTGTACCGGCCGAAGGTTCAACCGCCCAAGGAAGTCCCGACCTGCACGTCTCCGGCATTGCAACCGCCTGCCTTGAGGTACGTCGACGCGGAAAGGCAGTTGGGCTGTTTGGTGAACAAACCGGTATTCGGATCGTAACTCTGTCCGTAAAACGCGCACATGCCGTAGTACGATTGAGACTCGGTCTGGTATTGGGGAGGAACGCAGGGATTCGTCGACGACTCGGCCGCATATCCGGAAGGACATACCACTCCGCATCGCTGTACGCCTGCGGTTGAACCGAGGACCAGCCCGCAGGAGCCGGGCGTCTTGGTCTTGCATTGGGCGTACATCGTCGCGCCTCCGGACGAGACCTTGACGTCGCCCGGCTGGCAGTCGCCATTGGCCAAGTAATAATCCGCGGACAGGCAGTCGGCGGTGCCGGAACAGCCCGTGATGATGCCATAGCCTCCGGACGAGCTGCCGGAGGACTGACAGGAACCGGGTGATGCGGAGAATCCGGACGGGCACGTGTTGGAACAGGTCTGGTAGTTGGACGCCACTTGGCAGTTTCCAACGGCCTTGCGCCGGCACATCGAGAATCCGGAAGCCGGCACCTTGCTGACTTGCACGTCACCGGCATGGCAGCCGGACAGCGTAGTGTACGCCGCGTTCGACAGGCAGTCGGCCGAACCGGAGCATGCGGCAACACCATAGGCACCGACTTGACCCGAAGCGGAGCAGGAACCGGCGGCGCCGGTAAACCCGGCAGGACACGTCGTTCCGCAGGACGAACTGGAAGGCGCGCACGTTCCGACGAGTTTGCGCTTGCACGTGTAGAAATACGCGGACTGGCTGGGCGCAGATTCCGTGGCAGTGTCCCCGCCGTTGCACTGGCCCAACGCAGGATAGGACTCGTCTGAAAGACATTGGGCCGAACCCGTGCAGGAAACCAAACCGTAGCCCGTGGAGAGGCCGCTGGAGATACAGGAGCCACCGCTGGCCGAAAAACCGCCCGGACAACTCGTGCCGCACGTCTGGCTGCCGAACGAACCGGAAGGCGAACAGGTGCCCACGACGGAACGCTTGCAGATGAACGCAATGGGGCCGGAGCCGGCTCCTCCGCCCGCGGGTTTCGCGTATCCCATCGACCCTTCCAGGTGGAAACCGGATGCGCCTTCGCAATCGGCGGAGAAAGTCGGCAAGTGGTCGATCCGGTCATTCCAACAGCGGTACAAGGCCGAAAGGCCGTGTTGGGGATTGACACGGGAATATCCGAGTATGGATTCCATGACGGCGCCGGGCGCGTTCTGGATTTCGCATTTTTCATCCAACGAGGTGTAATGCTGGCTGCTGGGATGATGGTAGCAGCGGTATACGGGCTGCGTGTCGCTGATTTGCGTCGAATAAAGCTTCGCAAAAGCGCCTTCCTTGGCGCAATTGGGGCACGTCGCGGATTCGCAATCCGGATCGAAAGACAGGAAATGGTCGCCTTGGCCGTCCACGGTGCGGAAGCAGCGGTAAATCGTGCGGTCCGGTTCCGGCGGCTCGTCCGTCAACAGGCAGGTCGAACCGGAAGCGCCGTCATACAAAGCCCAGTAACCACGGCCGGGTTCGAGGCGTTCATCGAATGAAATCGACACCCGTTGGTCGTTTTCGTCTTGGGCGCCCCAGACCGAATAGAACGCGACGTTGCGGCAGTTGCCGAGGATTTCACGGAACGTCTTGGATTTGGCCGGCGCGCCGATGAGGTTCCAACCCGTCATGAGGGTCTTTTTGTAGTAAGTGGGAACCGAGCCGTACTGCCAGTATATGCGGCAGGCGTTCTGGCTGAAGGCGTAGTAGCCGGTCTGGTATTCCATCGCGATGGAGGCGTCGGCTGAAGGCCGTACTCCGAAGTACGACTGGGTGGACGTGGAATAGCCTTTGAATACGTAGTGGTACATCGTCGTACAGTCCGTCGCCAGCAGAGGACCGCTGCTGATCGGGGAGATGATGCTCCAACCGGCCGGCACGTCGATGGAAGCGCTGTCCGGAGTGGGGCATTTGCCTGCCTTGTACTCGACTTTTTCGCGGGTGGCGATGCAGGAGTTGGGATACTCGACTCCATTGGTCGCGCAGACGGGGTCGTATTGGTCGGAGCACTGGGCGCCACAGGTTCCGGTAATGAACGCGACGCCGGCTTTCTTGGCCGTGCAAGCGTTGGCATAGGAAATACCGTTGGAACCGCACACCGGGTCGTACGTCGAAGGGCATTGTTCGACCTGCGTGCAGCGGTCGCCGGTGCAGGCGGACGAGACGGATAGTTCCGCGCAGGACGTCCTGGGGTCGATCGACGTCATGATGACCTTGACTTGGGTGATGGCGGCCAGTTCGTCATTGGCCGGGCTCGACATGCCCAGTACGTACGTGCAACGGGGCGTGTAGGCGGCACAAACGGGTGAAGCACCCTTGCTTACGTCGAAAGTGGCTTGTTCCACTCCGTTGAGCGCCTCCAGTTTGTACGTGAAGCCGTTGAGCTCAAGCGAAGTGCGGCCATCGGCGGCGCGGCTACAGACGGTATATTCATTCACGTTGACCGGAGGCGTGGGGGAAGGAGTGACGCGCGCGCCCGGAGTTGGGGTGGGAGTCGCAACGGGCGTGGGGGTGGGCTGACAAACAAACGTGGAACCGCTCTGGACACAGCGGGTCCCACCGGCGCAAACGGTGCCGTCCGCACACGTCGTCGGCGTAGGACTGGGCGTCGGAGTGGGGCTGACTTGGCTCCGGGTATTGTCTTGCGGGAACTGGATGGTCAGCGTGTTGACGCCGGCCGCGAGGACGGTCTCATTCGAACCGGAAGGCGCGCCGCGTGCCGACGTGGCGTTCACGCGCATGGACTCGCCGACTTGCAGGCCTTCGACGTGGGCAACGCCTTGGGCGTTGGACGTCAATGCAGTGAACGGCACCCAGTCGGGACCGATTTGCTTGAAGATTCCGATGAGCGCCGAGGCGGAAGGCTGTCCGTTGGCGTCGGCCACGGCCACCAAAAGAGACGCGGTCGTGGCGTTGGGGTCAAGCCCGAACAACACAAGCTCGATCGATTGACCGGCTTGGAGGGCCGAAGTAGCATCCCGGTGACCTACTTTGGAAGCGCGGACCGAATAAGACCGGTCCTTTTCCAGCAGGACAGAAACGCGGCCGTCAGCGGAGGTGAGTTGGTCAACCAGCGGACTTTGGGAATAGATTTGGACGCGGGCGTCGGCAAAAGGCGCCCGGTTCGCATCCAGAACGGTCACATTGGTCATGAGTGCCTGTCCGGACGCGGAGCTTACCAACCGCATTTCGACGGTATTTTGGGCAGCGCTGATGGACACGGTCTTCGGCTGGGGGGCCGCGAATCCCGAAGCGAAGACGGATACTAAAATCGAGCTGCCCAAACGCACGCCGGCTTTCACCATGCCTTGTACGTCGGTCGGTCCTTGCACCAGGAACACGCCGGTCGCGGCATCGCGGAGGGTGACGATGGCATTCAAGACGGGTTGCCCGGCTTGCTGGTCGCGGACGACGACCGTCAATTCCGCATCGGCAAGGTAACCCGGCGCCGGAGGAGTCGGCTCGACACCACCGGTAACGCCTCCGGAACCGCCAGGTAAGATTAGCGGATCTTCCGGCAAGCCAGGCGGTTGAGCGCTGGGAGTAAGCAAACCCCCGTTCGCACCGCCACCGGTACCACCGCCGGAAGGTTGGGCGCCGTTGGCTGGCTTGAGGCGGATGGTCGCGGAACCCGGAGCGGAAGGATCGTACACGCCACGGACGTCTTCGAATCCTTCCTTGGAAACAGTGAACGTATACTTTTTGTTCGGAATTCCGTCAAAGTGAACGGTGCCGTTGACGGAGCGCGCACTGGCCACCAAATTGCCATCTTCGTCGAAGAGGCGCACCAAAGCGCCATCCAGCGGGTTGCCGTTCTCGTCCGTGATGCGCAACGTCACGCCGGAGGGATTCAGCAAAAACAACGCCGAGAGCAGCAGGATGAATAACAGAAAGATGGCGGCCGCCACCATGCCCAAAGTGATCTTGTTCCCGGTCTTTTCCCGGATGAACTCATCCCATTCGCCCAGCCGTTCCCGAATTCCTTCAAAGACCTTCCCAATGGACTGGAACAACGACATGCAGCATCCCCGATGGTAGGAGTAACTGGCGAGCAGTTAAAAACCCTTGCCGAAAACGCGGAGTCCAGGTTGGGCGATGAACGACGTGTCTGCGAATCCGGAAAACGGAAACAACGATCAAGACCAACGCGTGCCTTCTGTCAGAGCGATTGCAGGAAAGCGGGCGTCAGGCCAACGAGGGATTCGACGAAAGCGGTCGCGTTGTCCTTGTCCTGAACAATGCGGCCGTTGCGCACCATGAGGACTTTCATTCCGGCAGCCCGTGCGGCCTGCACGCCCGCGTTGGCATCCTCGATGACGACGCATCCGTTCGGCGGCACGCCCAGAGCTTCGGCGGCCTTGAGGAAGATGTCTGGATTCGGCTTGCCGTGCGGCACGTGGTCGCCTCCGATGACTGCATCGAAGACGCCAAAGAGGCCCACGCGGGGCAGGATGGCTTGCAGAAGACGGTCATTGGAAGAAGAGGCTAGCGCAATCTTGATGCGCGCGCGTTTCAAGGATTGCAGCATTTCGAGGGCGCCGGGCAGAAGCGTGGCGCGGTGCAGGATGAGGTCCAAGTAAATCTCGTCGCGTTGGCGATCCATGGCGGCGATTTTTTCCGCCGAAAGCGTGATGCCGGCCTTGCCGGCGACCATGGGGATGAGTTTGCGGGCTGGGATGCCGGTCATGGTCTGCGGAGTCTCGGAAAACGGGATGCCGTTGCGCTCGAAAAGCGTCTCGAACGCCTCGTGGTGTTCAGGTTCGCTGTCCAGGATGACGCCGTCAAAATCGAAGATGACCGCGTCCATGTCGCCACCGTCACGCGGATTCCCGCAACGCCTCGTCCACCGCATACGCGATTTGTTGCGCTTCGGCCACTTGGACGCGGAGCTTGGACACCAGTTGGCGCAACTGCTTGAGCGTACCGATGAGCAGGACATCCGTCTTTTCGATTTTGCACGAAACGGCGTCCTTGTGCACCGCCGCGTCGCCGCCCAACGAAAGCATCTCCTGTTTGAGGATGTTGGCCATGGTGGCGCGCACGCCTTTGAGCCGGATGACGCGCGTGATGGTTTTTTGCGCCATGGTCTTGACGGAGTAGATGTCGTCGACACCGACGGAGCGGATGAGCTGTTCGGCTCGGTCGACGGATTGAATGGACACAACGCTGGACGAAACGGCCTTGAGTTTCACCTCGGTCTTTTCCACGGTGTTTTTCTCCTCCTCGGGCAACGCGGCCCACAATTCGGACACGGACTTGTGCAAAACGGGATGCCGGAACGCCGGAGCCAAGTCGTTCAGCGGAGCCAGTACGAACCCCCGCTCCTGCAAACGCGGATGCGGCACGTGCCAGCCGTTCGAAACCAGGACTTCGCCGCCGACGAGCAGCACGTCGATGTCGATGGTGCGCGGGCCCTTGCCTGCTGCGGATTCTTCCTTGCGCTTCCCAAGTTTCTTTTCGGTTTGCTCCACCACGGAAACGACGGATGCAGCGTCTTTTTCCGCATACGCCTTGACCACGGCGTTGAAAAAGCGCGGTTGGTCCGGTTCATATTTCGGCATCGTGTCATAGACGGGCGAGACGGCGACAACCGCAAATGCATCGGCCAATGAGTCCACCGCGGCTTGCAGATGTGCAAGTCGGTCGCCCATTCGATGGCGATGGACGGCACGCCGTTTTGAAGCGCGTCCGGCTTGGTCAATTGGACGACCACCCGCCGGGCACCTGCGGCCTTGAGTTGTTCGGCCATCGATTCAGCCAACGCTTCCAACAGCGGCCAGTGGCGCGACGACGCGGCTTTTTCGGCAATACGCACGATGCGACGGTAGTCCAGCGTGTCCTTGACTTCGTTGCTGGACGCGGCCGTGGACAAGTCTAAGTAGGCCACCACGTTGGCTACGACTGGCTGCCTTGCCTTTTTTTCTTTAGGAAGGATTCCAACGCGGGCGTCCAGGACGATGCCTTGCACCCGGATTTCATCCGGAGCCGTTTGAGGGTTCGACTTCATCGCAACGGCCACGTCCAACGCTTTTCTGCATTCAGCCACGTCATGCACCCGAAGCACGTCTGCCCCATTCAGGACACACGCCGTCACCGCCGCCAAAGTGCCTTCCAAGCGGTTGGAGGCCGCGGGTTCAGCGGTCAGCGTGCCAATGAATCGCTTGCGCGACACGCCCACACACAACGGATAGCCCAATCCAGAGAATTCGTCCAGGTGGCGGAGCAAGGCCAAATTGTGCTCCAACGTCTTTCCAAAACCGATTCCGGGGTCGATCATGACGCCGGATGCCCCCGATTTTTTGACCGCGGCGGCCTGCGCCAAAAGAAAGGACTTGACTTCGGACACCACGTCGCCGTAATGGGGGTTTTGCTGCATGCTTGCCGGCGTCCCTTGCATGTGGCAGACGACGGCGCCGGCAGCGGCCTTTCCCACAACCGCACGCATCAGGGGATTGGCAAACCCAGTGACGTCGTTCACGATATGCGCGCCGGCCTCGAGGGCTGCGTGCGACACGTCGGTTTTGGACGTGTCAATCGAAATCAAAGCGCCGAGTTTTTCTTTTTTCAAAGCCGCGTGCAGGCCTCGGATGACGGGAATGACGCGTTTCTTTTCTTCAGCCGCTCTCACCGGCTTGGATCCGGGCCGCGTGCTTTCGCCGCCCACGTCGATGATGGCAGCGCCTTGGCGGGCCATCTGCAGTCCTCGGCGCACGGCCGCCGGAGCGTCGCGGTATTTGCCACCATCGCTGAAGCTGTCCGGAGTGACGTTCAGCACGCCCATGAGGACCGGTGAGGACAAATCCAGCGTCTTATTTTTGGCTTTGAATTTCACGTTGCACCAACTCGGAATACGCGGCGTTGAAATGGGCGGTCTTCGGACCCACTTTGAGTTTCTTGCCGTCCAGTTCGACCAACGGCACGATTTGCTTGAGAGTGCCGGTCAGAAAGACCTCGTCGGCGTGCAGCAGACGATCATACGTCAGCGGCCCTTCGGATGCCTCAAGCCCCACGTCGGACGCCAAGGAGAGAACGGCGTTGCGTGTGACGCCTTGCAAGACGCCGTCTTTGGGCGTCAACAGTTCCGCTCCCAAAACCGCAAACACGTTGCACGTCGTGCCTTCCAGGACCGAGCGGCCGATGCGGAAAATCGCTTCATCGCAACCAGCGGCCTGGGCGCGTTTTCGGGCCATGACGGACGTGAGACAGTTGAGCGTCTTAGCTTGGGCCACGTCGCGGTGGAACGGTACGCTGATGGCCTTGAAAGATGTGGGCACTGCTGTGAATGGACGCGCCAGCACCAGCAGGGAAGGCTCGGCCCGGCCCCAATCGCTGCGCGCGCCGGCAGTCAACACCACCCGCAGCGCGGCGTCCTTGAGGGTGTTGGACTCGATGGTGCGGCGGATGGCGTCGTGGACCACTTGTTCGGAAGGCACGGGCAGCTCGATTTTTTCCGCCGATTGACGCAGGCGTCGGACGTGCTCGTCCTGCCGGAAGGCGACGCCGGAGTAGACGCGCAGCGTCTCGTACACGCCGTAGCCGTACAGCAAGCCTTCGTCCAATGCCGAAATGCTCGGGGCATCCACCGATTGGCCGTTAAGAAAGGCGCGCATGAAGACAACGTGCAGGCCAGCGCAGATAAAACGTACGCCTTCCAGTCAGCCCACGAGGGCCTGGCGCATCGCTTCGGCCTTCTGCAAGCTCTCGGCGTACTCTTTCTCCGGGGAAGAGTCCCATACGATGCCGCCGCCGGCGTGGAAATACGCACGCCAAATTGCACCGGTTACTGAATCGGAAGATCGGGACGGCGATTGCGTTTTCTTCTTTTTTCCCAAGTGGACGGCGTTGCCTTTTTCCTTCTTGAAGTAAAGCGTGCGAATCAAGATGTTGAACGCGGCATCCCCATTCCAGCCAATCCAGCCCAGTGAACCAGTGTAGGGCCCGCGCGCGACCGGCTCGATTTCACGCAGCAACTGCATCGTACGCACTTTGGGACAGCCCGTGATGCTGCCGCCGGGAAACAAGGCCCGCAAAGCGTCAAACGCCGTGGCGTCAGGCAAAAGGCGACCTTCCACGTTGCTGACCATGTGCTGCACGTGGGAGTACTTCTCCACGGCAAACGCATCCGTGACGCGGACGGAGCCCGCAGTACAAATGCGACCCAAGTCGTTCCGCTCCAAATCCACGATCATCGCGTTCTCGGCGCGTTCCTTGGCATCGCGCACCATTTCCCTCTCCAGACGCGCATCATCGGACGCATCCGAGCCTCGAGGACGCGTGCCTTTGATGGGCCGCGTGAGGATGCGGCCGGACTGCAGGGAAAACAACAACTCGGGCGAGCCGGATACAATGCTCAAAACGCCGGATTGGAAGAACGCGGAATACGGCGACGGGTTGATCTCGTTGAGGCGCAGAAAAACGCTCCAAGGCGTGCGGGTGGTTTGCGCCTGGAACCGCTGGGACACGTTGGCTTGGAAAGTTTCGCCCGCAGCGATATGTTCCTTGGCCTTCCGCACGGCCGTCAAATAGGCGGATTTGGAGAAGTTCGAGGAAACCCTGCCGGTGCGGCCGTTTGCCGTGAGCGTGCCGGAAAGCAAATCGTGCAGGGCAGTTTCCAGGCCATCCATACGAAGGCGACGCTTTGCAGCCGGGCCGAAGACGTGGAACTTCTTTTCCCAATGATCGAATGCCACGCCCGAATCGAAGAAAAAAAAGTCCAGCCACGGCACGCGGGCATCATCTTCTTGGGGCAGCGGCACGTCTTCCAGGTAGTGCAACGCCTCGTACGAAAGGTAACCCACCGCGCCTCCTTGGAAAGGCGGGCCATCCGGATCGAACGCGGCACGGACTTGGCGGCGTTGCTGCTTGAAGAAGGACTCAAGCTCACGCAACGGATCAGAACATTTTTTGTGAAGGCTCTTGCCACGGCGGATGATTTCGACGGAATTCTTGCGGGCGCGGAATTCAGCGACAGGATGCGTAAGAAAATAGGTCCAACGAGCGGGACGCTGGGGAGAATGCAAAAGGACACGGGAACCAATAAGGTCAGCCATATTTTTCCTTGACTTGTTCCAGTTTTTGGTCGATCTTCTTCTCGGAAGAAAGACGTTCCAAGCCGTAGTCCTTGAAGTCGACGAACGTCATGTACTTGGCCAAACGCGGCTGCACGCGGTTGATCTCGTAATACATGTGTTGAGCGACGCGACGGTAATCCGCATGGCCCTGCTCCATCGAACGCAGTTCAATCAAGTGAAACGCCTCGCGCAAGTTCATCGTCACGTACCACTGCAGCTTGAACGCCATGGGCACGACATACTGCGCCGCCACGGCGTGGTCCTTTTGGAAGGACTCGAAAACGGCGGCCGCAGTCTGCACGGCGTCGGTGAATTGACTTTGGAATCCGGCATCCAAGATTTCCGGCGGCAAGTCAAACCCATGCTGCGTGCAGAGCAGTTGGCGCTGTTGCGTCAGGACGCGATGGCGCTGCAAGTCGCGGTACGCACCGTAATTGGCCCGGATACTGAAGGTGTATGTGGCGTTCTCGAACGCGCGGCCGGGCTTCTGGCGCCGGTTCTGGCGGTGGCCGCAGTACGCATCGAGGATTTGGGCCTTGGTGTCGGACGGCATCAGGCGCACGTGCGCGTTGAGCGAACGCAGGTCCGTATGCGACGGCAACGCCTCGTAGAGGATAGCCGCGACGATTTTTTCTTCCGCATCGGCATCGAAATTCGTCAATGCCACTTCGACCATCTGGCGGCTCTCCGGCAACCGGGCGGCAAAAGGAGCGACCTGGGCGCGGGCCGCCTTCTGGAAGCCCTGCGTGGCCTGACCATATTTGTCGTTGGCGCGCTTGACGAATGAAGGGATGACCTGCGACAGTTCGGTCTGCATGGAGGCAGCCACGGCGCGGGCTTCGGACAGTGGCGAAGCATACATCTTCAACAGCAAATAATCAAAAGCGCGGCCGTTGCCGTACATGCCGACGTTGGTGAGGGTGCCGGCCGGAAGCAGACCCCGCAGCGAATCGCAGGTCTTGGCCCGGATGGCCGACGCGTAAGCGCGTTCAGACGCGTCGCCTTGCGGGAAGCGTTCCTTGAAGTATGCCGTCATCGGGTCCAGCAGCTTGCTGTACGCATCGAATAAGCCGTCGCACGCGGATTCGTACGCGCGGGCGTCGGCGGCCATCAATTCCGGCTCGCGGTAGTACCGGTATTTGCCCGCGACGTCCTTTTCATTGAAATAAACATAGCGCGTGCTCTTCTCCAGTGGCGAGATGCCCAATCGGCTGTCCTGCAGCACCTTCGTGACGATGTTCGAGACGTTCTCGACCGCGATGTGCGCGCCGCCCAACTCGGCTACCGAGTCGTCGCCGTAACCGACCAGGACGCGGTCATAGAATTCCTCGGCTTTTTTGATGGCCACCGTCTCGTCCTGCTTCGGCGCCGAAACAATCTGGTCAAACGCCATGTCCTTATCATTGATGAACTCGTCGTACAGCACGCGGCGCAGGCTCTTGTTGGTGCGGCTGTAACGGGAGAATAAGGCGCCTTTGACCACTTCCGGCAGGTTGCGCAAAGCAAAGACGTCCCGGTCCAGGTTGGTGAAGTACGGCGCAAGGACGGACTGCTCCTGCTGGGAGAATTCGGAAGGCATGCGTTTGTTAAGGAAAACAAAAACTAATAAAGTATGGACTTTGTTGAAGCCCGACTTTGGCTGGATCGACTGCCCGAACCATCCACGTGGGAGTTGGACCGCATGCGCCGCCTGGTGGCCGATGCCGGCGTAGACGCCACGCGCCTGAAGGCAGTCCAAGTGGCCGGAACCAACGGCAAGGGATCCACCTGCGCATTTCTTTCCGCAATCCTGCAAGCCGCGGGATTCAAGACCGGCCTCTACACGTCGCCCCACTTGCTGGATTTGCGCGAGCGCATCCAAATCGACGGCAAAATGGTTACGCAATCCGATTTTGCGGCCATCGCCTCGTGGGCGCAGCCTTTGGTGGAAAAGCACGGAGCCAGCCAATTCGAGGCATATACGCTCATGGCGTTCCGGCATTTCTTGGACCAGCGCGTGGATTGGGCCGTGGTGGAAGTCGGGTTGGGCGGAAAAAAAGACGCCACGTCGATACTCGCGCCCCGCCTGTCGATCATCACGCACGTGGCGATGGACCACATGGAACAGTTAGGCGGCACGGTGACTGAAATCGCGGAAGAAAAAGCCGGCATCATCCCGGAAAACGGCGTCTGCCTGACCACCGCGGAAGGCAATGCGTACGGCGCAATCGAGATAAACGCAAAGCAAAAAGAAGCCCGACTGAAAAAAGTGGCGCCGCTGCCAATCGTGACGGAAAGCCCGCTTTGCATACGCGTAGGCACCCAGATCGTCACGTTGGCGTTGCAGGGGCGTTTCCAAGCGGAAAATGCCGCATTGGCCGTGGCCGCGGCGCAGGAATTGCAGAACCAAGGCACGGCGATTTCTGAAGCGGACATCGTGGCCGGCCTCAGGCATGCCACGTGGCCCGGACGAATGCAGACGGTCGGCAACGTCGTAATCGACGGCGCGCACAACCCGGACGGCATTGCGGCGTTGGTCAGCGCCTTGAAGGCCGCGTACCCGAACCAAAAATGGAACCTGGTCTTCGGAGTGCTTGCGGATAAGGACTATCCGGAAATGGTCCGAAGCATCCGAAAGCTTCCGCTGGATTCAATCCGACTAATCCGGCCGAAAAGTCCACGGGCACTGCCGGCGGAAACGTTGGTGCCGCTTTTCAAGGCCCACCAGACGCCGGTTGACGTCCAAGTAGCCGCAAACATGCACGACGTCCTTGGCGCGCTGAAGGGAAAACCCATCCTGGTCTGCGGCTCGCTCTACGTGGCAGCGGACGCGTTGCAGCACATGGAAGAAAGGAGTCGGAATTAGCGACGCGAAAGCAGCACTTTTCGGTTGGCCGCCTTGGCTTTTTCACAACGGAGGGCTTCGGCGGCCTTTTGCTGTCGGCGGCGTTGCATGCCGACCGGGCTTTTCTTGGGCGGGTTGCCGAAAAAGAACTTCTTGTTGCGGTCCACCATTCTCTTGCGGTCCGCATCGTGCTTTCCGGCCAGGATCTCGTTGATTACTTCGACGGCGTTCCTGCCCCGGGACACCTCCCGGATGACGATAAGGCCGTCACCGGGACGCTTCGTGACGTGGTGTTCCAACAGCCAAGCCAGTTTTCCCAGGTGGTTCCCCGGCGTGACGCGTCCTTGGCGATGGCCTTCATCGTCGCGCTCGCCTTGGAAAGCGCGGTGAATCCCATCCAATTGGGCCCCGTCCACCCCGTCGATAACATGAACGTTGTGTTCCGGGTGATCATACTCAACACGGATGCCGCCTTCATGGGAATAGATTTTGCAGTTCTGGCTTTCGCCGGGCTTTTTGCCCCCGAAGGTTATTCCAGCAAATGGCAGCTGGAACGACGTGCCCCGCGCGTGCGCCGTGTACTCCGAAAGCGCATCCGCCAGTTCCAACGTGTTCTTGGATTGAACATAGCCGTACCGGTGACCCCACTCATGGAGGAAAGCATCCCGGTTCTTGAGCCGTATCGAGTTCTCGTTTAAGAACGCAGGCGCCGATGTTCCGGACGTCTCGGTCGTGTACCCGTCATACTTCATTTTGAAAACGTGGTCCCACAAAGAGTATTTCCGGGTGATGTACAGCGCTTCGTCAATCATCCGGTTTCTTACTTTTTTCGGCAGATTAGGATAAAACAAGTCGGTCGCGACGCTGGCATTCTCCCGCAGGACCGGCTTCCAGTCTTGCGGGACCCGAGGCGCATAGTGCGGCCCCAGGTAAAGCAAAAAAGGAAGTGCCACGGAAATGCCGGCGGCCGTTACCTTGTTCAGAACGGCGTTCGCAACGCCGGGTTTTGAAGGTATAGGCTTGGGCAACGGCACGGATTCCGGCACGACGGGTGCCGCCGCCTTCTTGACGGGGGCACTCGCCGTCTTCTTGACGGGCACACCCGGCTTCGTTATGACGGGCGTTACCTTCGGCTTTACAGGTGCCGATGGCTTCGAACGGGCCGAAGTCCCGGAGGTAGGGAGCCCATATTCCGAAGCATGCATATCCGCAACGGCTTTAGCGATGCGTTGCAGCGTACCCCGAGGGTCGCTGCCGGGAGAAAAATGCGTGATGGGACGCAACACCACGGAGGGATCCTTCACCCCGCGGCTTTTCAGCCGGCGGCGAAGGGTCTGGTACTGGGTCAACGTGGAACGGAGCACATCCGGCGTGAAATGCTTTTTACGGATGCCCAGCGCCAGGCTTTCCCGAATCGCGTCGGAAAAATGGCCGTGGAGTGGAATGCGGTGTCGTTCGAAAAAGTCATGCAGCGGGCGGGCCATGGAAATCCTAATGAGGTCGCGCTTTTATGGATGGCGTTTACGAACCGGCTTCGCTTTGGGACGCGTCGAAGCGTCTCCGCCATATTTCCGGTTCAACTTGTCGTACGTCTTTTCGCTGATGCGGCCTTCCAAGAGGCCTTGTTCCAGCAAGTTGAGGCGTTGCACGTTGGTCAAGTCTTTGGGCCGCCGGGCGTATACCATCAAAAAGGCCAACAGCACCAGCGCGATGAGGACCGCGGCGGCGCCCAACAACAGCCACGAGTTGTTTGCAGCGGGCTGTACCGTAGTCGTGACCTGGATGCCGTCGGTTGCCGTCGCCTCGTCCGTCGCGATGGGCTGACCGATGCGGCGGACCAGATCGGCGTCCACCTGGGCCAGTGCTTTTGAAAGCCCTTCCAGCTTCACTGCGTTGACCACGTCCAGCAAATCACCCGACACGTTGGCCTGGCCGGCGCTGTACAGCGCGTGGGCGTAATAAACCTGGGCCCAGACGCGATCGGAATACTCGCCGAGGCGGCCCGACTTGGGCAGCACGGCGTCCAGTTGGCCTTCCTTCCAGTCGCCCAACTGCACGCGGGCCTGGTTGAAAGCCGTGGCAAACGCAGCATCGTACGCCGCGGCCAGGTAATCGCCGGCGGCATACGCACGCTGGGCGGCCTTCAGGTGGAACAACGATTCGGAGTCCAACGGATTAGCGGTAATCGACTGGTTGGCCGTGCGGACCTGCTCGACGGCGTACGACTTCCACGTGGCCATGGGCACAGGCGTGCCTCCTTGGGCGCGGGCGATTTCGTCAAGTTGCTTGGCGGCGGAAAGCCAGTTGGCGCTGGCCGCGTAATCCTGCAACAGAGGCAACGCCCGCTCGCTGACTTCAGCGCGCTGACGCACGTCGGCTAAACGCTCTTTAGCCCAGAACCAGCGCAAGCGGGCGCCGGCGGACCATGCCAGCGACGTTTCCGTAGGCTCGAAAAACCGGTACGCGTCCAATTCGGCCTCGAGAGCCGTAACGCGTTGCAACAATTCGGACTTGGATACGTTGGAAAGGAAGTATGCATCGGTCTGAATCTGCGCGAGGAATGCTTCGTTAGCCGCAGAATAATAGTAACCGTTGATGACGAGTTGATCCGAACGGTTGATTCCTTGGCGGACTACTTGAGCCATCACGCTGTTCGGGTCGAGTTTCAAGAGCATCCGGCGGAGTTGGGCGGTCTGGTTTTCAGCCAGGCCCTTGAGCGGCAACACGCGATTGGATTGCAACGACGCGACGTTTTCCAACACAAGAGGGGGTTCGACATGTGCCGGCGAGTCCACCCGGCTTCCGTTGGGCGTGAAAGCCAACGAAATGGATTCAGACAAGTTCTTGACTTCGACAATCTGCATGCCCCAACGCGCCTGGGCGTACTGAGACAAGTCGACGCCGTTCTGCACGGCCTGACCCAACGGCACCAGGACCAGCCGGATGCCGCCTTGCTGGGATGCCTCCACCTTTTCCAGGATGCCGCCGACTTTGCCGATGGATGAATCCGCCTCAATGGTGCCCGTGGCCGTCAGGTCAGAACGCAAGGGCTTGCCGGTGAATTCGGAATACGCCAGCAAGGCCAAAGCCTGGCCGCCGGACGGGCCGTCGACCACTTCGGTGTTGGCGACAATCTTGAAGAAAACATCGTGCCGGGCCAAGTCGAACCCGGCGGCTTTGGCCGCTTGTTGGGCCGCCATTTTCGCCGAGTTCTGCGTTTCGACGGAAATGAACGGCTCGACGTCGATGTAGACCGCGCCGGAACCATTACGCACGTCGGCCTGGATGGTCGTCAGAATGCCCTTGCCGTTGGCGTCCACGGCCGGCACCTGCATGACAGAAATGGCCGAAGAAAAACCAAAGAAGAACAAAAAGAAGCAGAGGGACAGGAATGCCAGGCGTCCGACTGACGGCTGCACGGAATCAAAAAATGACGGCATGACGAATACCACCTTGAAGTGATTTTCCCGTCCTAGGCTTAAATAGACTCCGATTTACTGAGGCGAAAAACGCACGAAAGCAGCGTGACGGAACACGACAAGACGGAGTGACGACTACTTGCCGAGGGCCTTCTTGAGGATCTTCAAGTCGTTCTCGTGCATGGCGAAATGCTTGGATTCCTTGTTGCCGAACAAATCGAAATACTCCAACGACACGGCCACTTTGTTCAGCGCCAAGTCGCCCGTCTTCTGTACGGACACCACGTAACCTTGGCGGATGGTCGTCGTCTTTCCCAGATGAAGCGTGGTCTTGTCTTCTGCCACCTCGATGGAACCCGGATTGGACCCGTCGAACACGCTGAGCTTGGCCAGGAGTTTCTGCGCAGTTGACATGGCAATTCATTGCACCCTGCAAGCTTTTAATAGAATCGTCCGACCCAAAGCCTAACGCTGCCCGTGGCCAGCCACCGGCTGGACGCGCTAAAGACGAATCCCGATTGAACGAGGTTTCCACCATGACTTACCAAGAAATATCCCCCGGTATGTACGAAGTACCCCGCGAAGGGCCCATGCGCGTGCCCGTCCGCCTCGTGGCACAGGCCCACATGCTGGACCACATCCTATCGGACCGCACGTTGCAACAGGCCAAGAACGTCGCCGCCCTTCCCGGCATCCTGGAAGCATCCTACGTCATGCCCGACGGACACGAAGGCTACGGCTTTCCCATCGGCGGCGTCGCCGCGTTCGACGAAGAGGAAGGGATCGTCTCACCCGGCGGACTTGGGTATGACTTGAATTGCGGGGTCCGATTTATACGCACCAATTATTCCGAAAATGAAATCCGGCCGCATTTGCAACGCCTGACGGACGCGTTGTTCAAAAACATCCCGTCCGGCGTGGGAAGCAAAGCCCAAATCAAGTTCACACCCGCCGAATTGGAGGACGTCGTCACGCAAGGCCTGGATTGGGCAGTAGAGAAAGGATACGGACGAAAACAAGACCGCGACCATTGCGAAGAAAACGGTTGCTTCAAAGGTGCCGACTATTCCAAAGTTTCCGATTTGGCCAAAAAAAGAGGCGCGCCCCAGGTGGGAACGCTGGGTTCCGGCAACCATTTCCTCGAAGTACAAAAAGTCGAGAAAGTCTTCGACCCCGTTATCGCCAAAGCCTTCGGAGTCTTTGAAGGCCAGATTACAATGATGATTCATTCCGGCTCCCGTGGATTCGGTCATCAAATCTGCGACGACAACCTTCGCGTGATGCTTCGGGCCGCAGAAAAATACGGCATTCCCTTGGCCGATCCAGAACTCTGCTGTGCCCCGCTAGACTCGAAAGAAGCGGAAGATTACCTCAAAGCCATGTCCTGTGCCGTCAATTACGCTTTTTGCAACCGACAGTTGATGACACATTGGGTCCGGGAGACTTTTGAACAGGTCTTTCGAAAACCGCAAGACGAAATGGGTCTGGAACTGGTGTACGACGTGTGCCACAACGTCGGGAAATTCGAAGAATACGACATTCAAGGCAAAAAACGCAACGTGTTCGTACACCGCAAGGGAGCTACCCGGGCGTTTTGGGCCGGCCACCCGCAAGTTCCGCAAGCGTACCGGGCCGTGGGCCAACCCGTCATTATTCCGGGTTCAATGAACACGTCTTCCTACCTGCTCTGCGGCCTGCCTGGAGCCGCCAAAACCTTCGGCTCATCCTGCCACGGCGCAGGCCGCCGCATGTCGCGGCACATGGCCATCCGCCAGTTCGACAGCCGAAAGGTCGAAGCCGACATGGTGTCCAAAGGCCAAGTCATCCGCGCCACGCAACCCCGCCTCCTGTCGGAAGAAGCCGGAGGGGCCTACAAGAACGTCGACGACGTGGTGGGCGCGGTTGAAAAAGCCGGCATTTCCAAGATTGTCGCCAAAATGGTGCCATTGGGCGTAGTAAAGGGCTGAATTCGGCGGCATCACCAATAGTGTGCCTAAAATAGTGCAGGTAAGTGTTGTCAAGGAATGAAAAGTGAAGTCCCAACTCAAAGAACGCGTCTGCCATTGAAAATTTTCCATTGCAAGGCCCTACAAGACGGAGTCGTATACCACCGATTCTACACAAATCGCATGAGGTTTACCCGATCAGAACTCAAAGCGGCGCCGATTGTCAATACTGCGAAAAATCGCACGAGAAGCATACGGAGAATCGGAAGCACGAGTTTCCAAACCCCGCTGCATGATTTTGAATACCGCATTGCTGAAGGCAATCATTCACCGCCTCGGATTCCCCTATGGAGAAATCGATACAAAGGACAAAACCATCCAGATGGGAGGCCAGAGAATCGGGACGGTATTTTCAAGACGGGTTTTGGAGCATTTAAGCCAAGAGTATACGCCTTCGACGATCGTTGACTTTGACAGAGACCCATTCGACGAACCGTGCATCTCTGACCAAGCCAAAAAAATTTTGGAAGATACCGGACTGGAATTGAAACGTCGGCATACGCTTGAGGAACAGTGCGATGCATTCCGCAAAAGAGAGCAAGAACAAGACCGGCGTTACGCAAAGTAACTATCCGAGGAGGTGAACTACCACGGCCTAAAGGCCGTGGCGTCTAGCTGAAGTTTGCTAGAGTGGTTTGGGCTTGTTTTTTTGGCCAGTGTTTTTGTTGGCTTTTTTCGACGTAGTGGCGTACGGTCGTTGACGTGACGCGGCCAACAGTTT
>JACPGT010000001.1 GCA_016188965.1 Microcaldota archaeon
CGACACCGACACCGAAGCCGACGTCAAAGTACCATTCAACACCGACGCATTCGAATACACCGAAGAACCGTCGACGTAAACCGTACACGACGCCGTGGACGAAACCGCATCACTAAACGAAAAAACCAACGACGAGAGCGACGAGAGCGCCGCCGAATCCGCCGGACTTGAAAGCGACACCAAAGGCGGCGTCGCATCATCCGTCAACGTAACAAAACGGCGAACGGAATTATTCCAATTCCCGGCCGAATCATTCGCCCACACCGTATAATTAAACGCCCCATTATTGAGAATCGTCACATTACCAAAACACGAATTCCCACTGCGGTTCATCGAATAATTGGCCGCCGTACCATTATTGAACTCCAACAAACACGAATCCGGATTCGCTTCAGTGAACGACACGTTGACTTCCGAATAATTCAACGCCGACTCCGAACCATTCGCCAACCCCGACGGCGTCGTGTTGTCAATGCGGATCGTGAAGTTTGCTGTCGACAAAGCGCCTTCAGCAGACCGGTCAAAACAACCCACACTCCACCGATAAAAACCGTCCGAGGAAAAAGTGACGGAAATCGTGTTGTTCGAACCGTTAGTGATACTGGACGCGTTGGAAGCCTTGATGGACCACGCGGTCTCGTTCGTCCACACCGAACAATTCAAAAACGTCACATCATCCGCATCCGTCGGCACATAACGGAAAATGATAGTCCGACTCCGATTAAACAAACCATCCAACGGACTTGACAAAACCACCACCGGCGGAACATTCAGGAGGACTACGTAATCGCCGGATTGGGTGACGCTTAAAAGTGTCGAATTGATTGCGCCTGACTTGTTCGCCGTGAAATTGTAGGACGACACGTTGTTGGTAGCCACGCCGGTGGCAAAAAATTCAGTCAAGACGACCCGCGCCAGTGAACCGTCGGACGCGGCCGTGCCGGCAACGCTGACACCGCTCTCATTCAACGCGGTCGTGTTGACTACCGAAAGCGAAGAGCCGATGGAAGCGGCGCCTTCGAAGGTGCGTACATACGGCGCTACATACCACCGAACCGTCACGTTGCTGGACGCGTCCGCAAACGTCACACGGCTCTTGTTGAACGTCACGTTCAGCAAAACAGCCGAAGAGGATTGGTTGAGCCAGAAGTGGTCGGCGCCGCCGGAGCTGGAAATCGTGACGTTGGTGAAAGTGACATCGGTGGAAGAGTTTTGCATCACGATGTGGGCGGTGTCGCCGGTGGCCGTGTCGCGGTACGTGTCGCCGATGAATTGGTTGCGGCCGCCGTCGTTGAGGAAGACGGCGCGGCCCAACGCATTGGAAACGAGGTTGTTGTAGAAGTAGTTGTCGTACGAGCCCAGTTCGATCAGCATGCCGCTGCCGGAACCGGATACGTTCAGCAGGTCGTTTTCACGGAAGGTGTTGTTGGAGGACTGCGATTTGACGTGGAGGCTGTACGTCTGCATGAATTCCATCGTGTTGTTGATGAACGTGTTGTTGGTTGAATGGGTAGTCAGCTGGACCGGTGAGCCGTAGCGGAAGGTGTTGTTTTCGAAGGTATTGAAGGAGGCGTTGGATACTTCAAGGACGCGGTGGGCGGCGGTCTCGAAGAAGTTGCCTACGAAGGAATTGTAGTTGGACAGCGTGTCCAAGTATCCGGCTTGGATGGAAGAGTTGAAGAATTGGTTGTACCGCAGGGTGTTGTAGGTCGAGTTGCTGATGACCAGGGCATTGGCCTGGTCGAAGGACGCGTTGTTGTAGTCGACGAAGTTGCGCGTGGCGGCGCCGGTGAGGCGGATGCCGTAGCCGGTGATGGGTCCGGAGTTGGTGCCGTTGATCAGCCTGTTGTTCAGCACGTAATTGTCCGCGGCGTACGTGTCCAGTCGGATGGCGTCGGCGGAGTGGTTGACGACGACGTTGCCGCGAAGCGTGTTGTTGGACGAAGAAGCCTCCACCAAAAATCCGTAGCCGGGGGTGAAGTAGACGGAGTTGTTCTCGAGCGTGTTGTTATAGGCCTGGGCGGTGAGGGAGAATCCGGCTTGCGTAAAGTTGGCGGTGTTGCGCAACAGGGAGTTGAAGGAGGAGTTGGACACGTAGTAGGCGAACGTACTGCTACCGCTTTGTCCGGTGACGAAGTTATCCTGGAGGGTATTGTAGGTGGAAAGGATAATCAGTTGGACACCGGTCGCGGTCGTATTGGAAATGCGGTTGTACGACAGGTTGTTGTACGACGCGTTGTTGATATCCAAGGCCTGGGCCAGAAATCCAAGGGTGAAGTTGTTCAAGTACACGTAGTTGGATGAGGAATTGCCGTAGATGGAAAGCCCCTTGCTTCCACTGAAATTGGTCAGCGTGTTGCGTTCCACTCGGTTGCGGAAGGCGTAGATGCCGATGCCGTACCCGTAGCCCGAGGTATTGGATAGCGTGTTGTAGGATGCATTGTTGTCGCTGGTGTTCTCAAAGCGGATGCCGTAGGCGTTGGAGAAGACGAACGATATCGTGTTCTGAAAGACGGTATTGTTGTGGGACAGCGCCCAAACTTGGATGGCGTCACTCGACGTATTAGTCACGGTGTTCAATGAGATCGTGTTGCGGGCAGCATAGGTCCCCAACCCGATGCCGAGGTTGGTGCTGTTGATGATTCGATTGTAGGACAACGTGTTGTCCGTGGCGTTGTCCACGTTGATGCCGGCGCCAGCGTAGATGAAGCTGACATTGTTGTATTGCGCGACGTTGCCGTAGGCGCCCTGGGTCATGCCGATGCCGTCGGTGCCCGTCGTATTCACGATCGTGTTGTTCAGAATATAGTTATCGTGGGAGTAATCGAAGACCAGGATGCCGACGCAGGTGACGTTGGTGATGGTATTCTTGAAGACCGTGGTGTTCTGGACCCGGTCCTGCAGGGAGACGCCACAGGAGGACTGCAAGATGACGTTGTCGCGGATGGTGGTGTTGGTACTGGAAACCAGCAAGGCGATGCCGCCGACGCCGTAGAGGTCGTTGGTTTCGATGCGGCTGAAGTTTAGACCGAAGCTGTCACCGCGGATGCCGGGCTGTCCGTTGGTGGAATTGTGCACCGTGTTGTTGGTGATGTTAAGGTACGTGGAGGATTGAGCGTGGATGCCGATGCCGGAAGTGTTGTAGACCGTGTTGAAGCGGATGTTGGACAAGTAGGCATCTCCGACGTAGATGCCGCCGCCGTAGTTTTCGTGCACAGTATTGTAGTTGATTTCAGTCGTGTTCTCTCGAGTGTCGGCCCGGATGCCGGTGCTGGACTGGTTGTAGACGTTGTTGTAGCTCACGTTGGCGCCGAGCCCGGTTTGGAGGAAGATGCCGTAGCCGGAGTTGTTGTACAGCGTGTTCTGGTAGATTTTGGAACCGATGGAACCAGCCAGGTAAATCCCGCCGGCGGAATTGTTGTAGAAAGTGTTGTTGAACAGGTAGGTGACATTCTCGTTCGTGTCGGTGCGGATGCCGAATCCAGTATTATTCCAGATGGTGTTGTTCGTCACGTTGTTGCGGGTGCCGGACTGCAGCAGCAGGGCGTAGGCGGACGCGTTGTAGATGCGGTTGTTGTAGAATTCGCTGTCGTCGAATTCGGCGGACTTGATGTTGTACTCGGAGTACGAGACGGTGTTGTTGTAGACGTGCGTGGAGTTGCCGTGGCCACCGCCCTGGTTCTCCAACAGGATGCCGCTACCCGTGTTGTTCCAGAGGCTGTTGTTCCAAATGCTCACGTTGCTGGAGGTGCGGACGGTGATGCCCTGGCTGAAGTTCAGGATCCGGCAGTCGTACACCGTCACGTTGTTGGCCGGACCCACGCGGATGCCGATGGATGCGCCGGTCAGGTTGCCGAAAAGCAGGTTGCCTCGGCAATCCAGATCGACGTCGGACGCCGAGATGTCGATGCAGGCGTTGGATGAGCCGTTGACCGTCTGGTTGAACTGGTACATGCCGGCGACGTTGATGACCTGGCAGGCCGTGACGTTGGTCGCAGCGGCCTGGACCGAGGGCAGCAGTACGAGGGCAGCAATGACAAAAATCAAGGATAGGTAAAGGTGGGAACGTGGCATATGGCGCAATCCATATCATTACGGATTGATAATTAATAAACAAGACGCGGCTGGCCGAGGCAGGTTGCCGGCTGTTCAGACGGATGCTTCCAGTTTTTTCTTGATTTCCGACAGGCCCAATTTCGTCACGGCCAAGGGGATGCCTTCGCTTTCAGCGATTTTTACGGCAAGGCGGTCGACTTTGTCGGCCGGTAAATCGTGGAGGATGACCATGGCCGGCTTGATGGGGGCCAAACGGACGGCGACCATGGGGCTGCGTCCGGTCGAAGTGCCGGTGAACAGCAAAGCGCGCTGGGAAGTGGTGCTGTAGATGCGCACGAAGCTCTCATAGGGAAGTTCCAAGATGATCTTGATGGAGTCCAGGATGGTCACGCCGTACAGCGGCAGTTCGTCGACTTTCCGGCTGCAGGCCACGCATTCGCCTTGGATGGCTTCCAGCAGCTTGGCGCCGGTGGTGGCTTTGGAAAAATCGACGGCTTCGAAGAATTTCTGTTCCGGCTCGGCTTCCATGAAGCGCTTGATCAGCTCGCCGCCGGCTTTCAGGTCGATTTGGAACAGGGCGTCGACGAAGCGGCGGATGACGCCGATGCCCGGACTCTTGCGGCGGTTGCTTTCGTAATCGCTGATGGTCGAAGGCGAGATGCCCAAGTAATGGCTCAAATCGCTTTGGGAGACGCCGAAGACTTCGCGCCATTTTTTCATGGCGTTGCCCGGGTCGGAGCTGAGGGCGATTTCGCCGGCAATCTTGACTTTGAGCTGGTCCATTGCGATATTAGTCCACCGGAATTTTTGGGGCCGACAATTCAATAAAAGGCTTTGCTTCTTGACGAAGGGTCATTCGGCAGATGGCTAATAGTATCTCTAAATGCCAGAAAAAGCATCTCAAAGATAGTTATATATACATATAGTTGTATAGATAAATTTAGAGTTTGGATGACGCTTTTCTTTCACTTGAAGGCCCAGACGGAGCAGATGTTCCGCGAAACGGCCATGAAAAAATACGGCTACTCCAAAGGTGCGCTCAAATCAGCCTTAGAGGAAGCCATCGAGGATTGGTTACGAAAACATGACGCCCACCCAGTGGAAGAAAAAGAAAACGCCAATCCAAACGAAAAAAACAAGAAAAACGAAAACAACCCAGAAAAACAACAGAACACAAAAGAGAAGTGAGACCATATATG
Source organism: Microcaldota archaeon (assembly GCA_016188965.1). GTDB lineage: Archaea > Micrarchaeota > Micrarchaeia > Norongarragalinales > Norongarragalinaceae > JACPGT01. The sequence goes on from JACPGT010000001.1 coordinate 5,256, forward strand.
AAAAAAATCGTACCCGATGAGCTTCTTGGGGAGAAACGCGGTTTCCCCCCGCGAACCTCGGACGCATCCCCCTTTCCAAACCAGCTAGGTGAATCCATCAAATGAAAACAATCGTACCGGATACCGGCGTCCTGATCGATGGCCGCATTACGCAACGCCTCGAACAGATGCAACATCCCCTCAAACTCCTAGTTCCCGAAGCCGTAGTGGCCGAATTGGAATACCAGGCCAACAGCGGAAAGGAAATCGGATTCGCCGGACTTTCCGAACTGAAAAAGCTGTCCGACCTGGCCAAAGAAGGCAAGATCGAGATTGAATTCGCCGGAACGCGGCCCAACTCTTCGGAAGTCGAGCGCGCCAAATTCGGCGAAATCGACGCCAAGATCCGCGCCGTCGCCAAAGAGCGCAAGGCCGTCCTGTGGACCACCGACAAGGTGCAAAGCAAGGTCGCTGAAGCTGAAGGACTCGTCGTGGAATACCTGGAGCCCATCGTGGCCGAAGTCCGCCTCACGCTGGAGAAGTTCTTCACGCCCCAGACGCTTAGCGTCCACCTCAAGGACGGCGTCATCCCCAAAGCCAAGAGGGGCAAGCCCGGCGCATTCGAACTGGTGCCCATTGCCGAAAAGACCACGACCCGCAAGGAAATCGAGCAACTCATGAAGGAAGCGGTGGAGTTTTCCAAACAGCACGAGAAAAGCTTCATCGAAATCGACAAGCGCGGCGCGACCGTGATGCAGGTCAAGGATTTGCGCATCACGTACACCCGGCCGCCGGTGAGCGAGGCGTTCGAAGTCACCATCGTGCGGCCCATCACCAAGCTGTACATGGATGACTACGAATTGGGCGACAAACTCCGCGAACGGCTGGAAGGCGAAGCCGAAGGCATCCTGATTGCCGGGCCCCCCGGATCGGGCAAGTCAACGTTCGCCACGGCGTTGGCCGAATACTACAATTCCAAACGCAAGATTGTAAAGACATTGGAGTCGCCCCGCGACCTGCAAGTATCCGCGGAAATCACGCAGTACGCCCCGATGGATGGGAAAGCCGAAAACACGGCCGACATCCTGCTTTTGGTGCGGCCCGACTACACCATCTATGACGAAGTGCGCAAGCCGGATGACTTCCGCGTCTTTGCGGACCTGCGCATGGCCGGCATCGGCATGGTCGGCGTGGTGCACGCCTCCAAGCCCATCGACGCCATCCAGCGCTTCATCGGAAAAATCGAGTTGGGCATGATTCCGCAGGTCATCGACACCATCTGCTTCATCGCCAAAGGCCAGGTGGCCAAGACGTACATGCTGACGTTCGTCGTCCGGCCGCCGCACGGCATGCCGGAAGCCGACTTGGCCCGGCCCGTGATCGAAGTTCGGGACCTCGAAACGGGGGTCCTGGAGTACGAAATCTACAAGTTCGGCGACGAAACGGTCGTGTTCCCGCTGAAGAACGCCAAACCGGAAAAGAAGGTGGACGAGCGGCACGTGCAGAAGGTGTTGGACCGCTTCATAAAAGACGACTACACGTACGAAATCAGCGGCCGCACCGTCATCCTTTCGGTTCCTGAACGCGCCATGAGCGCCATCATCGGCAAGAAGGGCAAGAACATCATGCAGCTGGAGAAGATGCTGGGCCTGAAAGTCGACGTCCGTGCCGATTGAGGCATTCAGGCGCGGCCGTGCGGATGCCTCGACTCATTTCGGAACCGTGCTTCCAACCCGCGGAACGTGGTGGACAAGATGGCAGTGGCGGCAGGGCCGTCTTTGATTTCATCCAAGTGCACCACCGTCGGGACATGCGCCAATTCTTCACGTTCCCGTTCGCTCTCCGTCAGGCCACGGATGTCCCTGATCAGCGCCTTCAAATCGGAGGAAATCCGCGGGTCCCGGACCACGAGAGCATGGTGTTCCTGAAGCATGCCGAAAAGCGTATGCGCCAAATCCTCACGGTCAGCATCAACCGTTTCGTGTGAAAAATCGATTCGAAGGCCCTTGACTCTGCGACTGGCAGCATGCTCATGTTCCAACGGATGCGTGGCGGAGGAAAGAAAGACGACGGAAGGCCGGACGACCATGACGGACTAAACGACAGGCGCTATAAATCCGTTTGTGCTATAGCAAACCGCGAAAGTCTTCCGAGACTTTCGCGCCGTTTGCTAGATAGCAATCCACGACTAATTTGTCGGGTTACTTTCGTGGATTGCTATAACGCTGCACGACCGAAGTGAAACCACTTGGACGAATCCGACGCAATGAAACACCACGACATATTCATGGGCGAAAAAGAAGGCTGGACGCAAGTCGCCGCCGCCCTCAAGATGACGCCGGACGAGCTTTGGCACGCAGTTCGGACCGGCAAAATCAAGGCCGTCGAAACGCACGAGCGCGTCTACATCATCCCGCCGGACGAGGAGTTGCGGCTGACGGGAAAAATCTAAGGACTGCAACGCCAATTCAAGCGGTTATTGAAACAATACTGCGCGTGCCGGTGCCGCCTCGCGGCCTTTGAGCTTCAACGGCAGGCAGACGAGGAAATAGCGGCCCGCCGCGACGTCCCGAAGGCGGAGTCCTTCGATGATGTTCACGTCGTGGTCCAGAAGCGCGTGGTGCGTCGGGTGGGAGCCGGAGCGGAATTTGTCCACCGACAGGCCGTCGACGCCCACGGTCTTGACTCCGGTTTTCGCCAGCCAAGCCGCGGCTTCGACGTCAAGATAGATGAAGTCCTCGCGCCAGGCGTGCTCGGATGAGTTGCGCGTTTTGAGCAAAACGATGTCGCCTTTTTTCACGTCCGTCTTCTTCAACAAGTCCAGCGTGACTTTTTCCTTTTCCGCCGTCGCGTCGATGACTACGGACTCGCCGACGAACGCCGAAAGCGGCACTTGGTCCAAGGAAGCCGCACCGGCCTTGAAGTGCAACGGCGTGTCGACGTGGGTGCCCGTGTGCGCGCCAAGCGACATGCGGGTGACGAAGGAGGCGTTTTCCGGGATTTTCTTGGCCCATTCGAAAGCCGGAAGGGGGTCGCCTTTGTAGACGGCCATGTCTTCCGACACGGTCGTCGAAATGTCAAACATCTTGGAGTACTGCATCATCGGTCAGACACCCTTATTCCTTCAATACGATGTCCCGAGGGTCCACCAGGAAGCCGAAGGAATCCGGATTCTTCAGGAACAACTCGTAATTGAATCCGCCGTCAAGAAAATCGGCCAGTTTGGCACTGACCAAGCGGTTGAACTGCGGCGCGCGCATTTTTTCTAATTTGGGCAAATCGACGAAGGCCGGATTCGGCCGCTCGACGGCTCTTCCGTCCTGGCGCAGCAGATAGTACGCAGCTCCATGGCGCTGGACGTACGGCTCGTAGACGCTCTTGAACGTCCGCTCGACGAGGTTATCCATCACGACGGGCTCAAAGCCGGCGTTGATGGTGACGTGGCCGTAATCCGGCGGCATGATGGCCTTTTCGCCGGCGCGCGTCTCGACCAGGAAGCAGCGCTCGATTTCCAGGGTTCCTGTAGGCGTGGCTTTGCGCTTTTGTAGCAAGTAATGGGCCGTGCCGTGCAGGACTTCGTACAATTCCGGATAGCTCAACGGCGGGCGGATGGAATAGGGGTGGTAGTGGCCCAGCGTCTTGTTGTATTCCTCGCCCAGCATGACGGGGGGCACGACGGTGATGTCGTACCGCAGCGAGCGTTTCGCAAAGGCATCGCGGTCCTGCGGCCGGCACGACTCGCGGTACATCTGGTACAGGCCTTGGGAGTCCATGAGATTAACCGCTCCAGCCAAGACGGGGCGCATCTGTTTGACGGTCCGCACGTCCGGCTCCAAGACCTGGCCTTCGATGGACAACTTCAAGTCAGCGGAAAGTTCGGTAAGCAAGCCGGGATTTTGAAACTCCATGCAAACACCTTGAACGTCCAAACAAATAAAACCAAAAGCCCAGGGGGGGAGGATCGCAACGGTCGCCCCGGGGAACCCAGGTTCGCACAAGCCGCTTGGCGCCTTGTGGAACCCGCAAGTCCTTCGGACCTGCTACGGTTCCCCCTGGCCCGCCCTGGGCCTCGCCCCTCCAGGGACTAAAAACGAATCAGAAAAAAAGCCCCGGGGGAGGATCGAACTCCCGACTTCCTGTTTACAAAACAGGCGCTCTACCGCTGAGCTACCGAGGCACGAAAGACGTTTGATGCGCAAGGACTATAGTGTTTTCTTTGGCGGTAGGCCGCCCCTTTCTTCTCCAAAAGAAAGGGGCGACCGCGTCTCTACCGCTGAGCTACTGGGGCTTTTGAGCAAAACCATCGGTCTGGCAACGTGCGCGTTATCATCCGCTGGACTTGGTCGATGCCAAGTCTGCGCGTGCAGCCGCCCACGATGGCAAACTCCGCTACTTCTTTTTTTTTCTTTCTTTGAGCAGAGGGAAATACTTGTATCCTTGATGCTATTTATACGATTGAAAACAGCAGTTTCATGTAAAAGGTGAAACCCGATGGAAACCTTCGTTTATTCATGCGCCGACCTCAAGGAACTCAAGAAAGTGCTGGACGCCGACCCGTTGGCCGACGACTCGTTCACGCGCTTAGGCTACATCCTGCGCGAAGGCAAACTGTACGGCCTCCAGGGCTACGTCGTCCACTTCAAGGCCGACGCGTCCGTGGCGAAAAAGTACCAGGACCGCATGGCCTCGGTGGCCGGATGCGCGCCGCTGGGCGAGGCGGACCGCAAGAAAGTTGTGGACGCGATCGAAGCGGAAGAGAACGCCGCCACCGCGGGCTTCGGCAGCCTCTTCGGCTGAAACCGAGAGGGACACCGCCTTGCGATGCGGTTGAGTTTGAAGCCCGTGCGGACGCGCCGGCATTCCTATATAGTCATGTTGCGTGCGTTGTTGGATAAACTATGTTGCGGGCATTGGCAGCACACAACGGAACGGTTGAGGAAATCACCGACTTGGAAAAACTCCAGGCCGAACTCAAGGACGCGCACAAGCGGTTCTGGATTGATATCGAGAAACCCACGACTGAAGAGTACGGATTCCTCGACAAGACGCTGGGCCTGCACAGCCTAGTACTTGAAGACATAACGCATGAACGCCAGCGGCCGAAGGTGGAGCCATACGACGAGCACATCTACGTCGTGCTGAAAGTCTTCGAGAACGGCCGCACCAGCCAGGTCAGCCAGCTGAACCTCGTGCTGGGACCACACTACGTTCTTTCCGTCCGGTCCAAACCCATGCCTTTCCTGGAGGAAGTATGGGAACGCGCGAAGAAGAACAACGGCATGCTCAGCCGCGGGGCCGACTTCGCGCTCTACAGCATCCTGGACGCGTTCGTCGACAGCCTGTTCCCGCTGGTCACGGAGCTGGATGCGGAATTGGACGCCGTCAGCGAAAAAGTCTTCAAGGATTCCTCACCGGAAGTCATGAACCGCCTCTTCACTCTCAAGCGGCGCCTGTTCAACACCCGCAAGGCCGTCGCCCCCCTGCGCGACGTCTTGACGACGTTGTCCCGCCACGACAGCACGCTGATCAACAAGAAAAACGCAGTATACTTCCGCGACGTGTACGACCACATGATTCGTATCATCGAATCGCTAGACAACGACCGTGAAGCCACTTCTTCCGCCATGGAAGGCTACCTTACCGGCGTGTCGAACAACCTGAACCAGGTCATGAAGAAGTTGACGGCCATCACCGCCATCATCATGGTTCCCAGCCTCATCGCGGGCATTTACGGCATGAACTTCGGCAACATCACGGATTACGCCTTCGGCGGTGCTTCCGTAGCCTTTTTGATGATGGCCGCAGCCGTGCTGGCGCTGGGCATCTACTTCAAACGCCGGCAATGGTTGTAAGAAATCGGCTACCGGGAAATCCAATCGCGTTTTTAAGTCCCAGGCTCCACTCTTTGTTTTCCGTGATGAAGCATATGAGTGATGAGCGTCGGGCCTTGGATCGTCTCGGTTTTCGCCGGGACTTGGCCCGTCGCGATGATGACGATCTTGAGTGCTGAAATGAAATCAAAAATCAGTAAGAAAGACGCGCGCCTTTTTGTCGGCGGCATCGGCATTGGCATATTTGGAAACATTGCCGCAAATCAGATTGCAAAAGCTTGGAAAGAAAGTCCAAGTCTCGGAGGCGAAAACGCCTTAGGACTAATTGCAATTATCATTTGCTTTGCAGTTGCAGCATATCTAATTTGTTATGTAGAAAAGAAGTGACGTCAAATGATCGATGCCGATTTGACCGTTTCGAAAATCGTGCAGGAAGCGCACGACGTCAAGACCTTCCGATTCAGCCTACAGGAGTTGCCGGAAGACCAAGCGTTGGCGCAGAAACCCGGACAGTTCGTCTCGGTGCAGGTCCAAACGCCGGAAGGCCTTCAGGTGCGCTCCTTTTCCATCTCATCTTCGCCCTTGGAGCAGGACCACTTGGACATCACCGTCAAGTGCTATCCGGACAGTTCCGCCGCCCAGGCCTTGCACCAGCTGAAGGAAGGGGACAAACTGCACGTCCGCGGGCCGTTCGGACAGTTCGTCTTGAACGACGAAGACCACGACGTCGTCTTCATCGCCGGGGGCAACGGCGTGACGCCCCTGATGGCCATGATGCGCTACATCGTCGGAAAAAGACTGCCCGTCAAGCCGATTCTTATCTACAGCAACCGCACGCAGGCGGACGTCATCTTCAAGGACGAGTTGGAACGCTTGGGCCGCGAAGGCAGGATCGTGGCGGACATCACGTTGACGAATGAGCCGCAAGGCAGCGGGTGGGCCGGTTTGACGGGCCGTATCGATGGCGCCATGATTGAAAAGATGGCCGCTCCCGTCAAGGACAAAGCGTTCTTTCTCTGCGGTCCGCCGGAAATGGTGCGCGCCATGCATGCCGCCCTGTTGAGCGTAGGCGTGCCGGAACAACAAATCCGCATGGAGCAGTTCATCCGGCCGGCCAAGAAGACCGCCTAGCGCAGGAGGCTCGAACCATGTACGTGGAAAAACCGCCCAAATCACTCTGGCTTTCCGCCGGCCTAACCATTGCACTCGTAGCCGCCGGGTTTGCCACGTGGACCGCCGTCACCACGCCCAACACGCCGACAGGAATCGTGCCCATCGTCGTCGGCGTCTTCGCTGCAGCGGCGTACTTCGTGGCCGCACTTTACTTCATGGAATACCGCATCACCGCCACGGACTTGCAGATTGTTTATCCGCCTTTTACGTTCCGCATCGCACGCCGCAGCATCCGGGCCGTCCGCGTGCGCTCGACGCCGTGGTGGATGGGCGTGGGCGTCAAGATCTTCGGCCGACGCATCGCGTTCACCACACGGTGGGGTCAAATCGTGGAAATCGAAAAGGACAGCGGCGTCTTCCGCCAGGTGTGGCTAAGCCCGGAAGACCCGGAACGCTTCGCTGACCGGTTGAAAAAATAAGAAAAAGGCCTTGAATCGGCCCACAGGGAAAAAGAAAACACGTCAGTGCTGACTCGTGACGATCTTGACCAGTTCGTCCAAGGCTTCCTTGACCGCGGCTTGCAAATCCCAGTTCTGGAAGTGTTCCGGCCGGTCCTTGGGGTTGACCGCGAAGACTTTGCCTTTGACCGTCAGGCGGGCCTTGACTTCGTATTGCCGGCGCTTACCGCCCACGGCTTTGGCCTTGACGTTGACGACTAAGTCGTCATCCGGCTGCAAGTCCACGCGCGTGGAAAGCTTATCCCAATACTTGGTCGCCAACGCTTCGAGGGAAGCCTTGAAGATGTGTTCTTCCTTGTCCAGGCCGATGAATCGCACGTTGGCCGCTTGCGGCACCAGGCATGCGGAAAACACGTCGCGCGACGTCAGCACTCCGACCAGTTTGCCGTCCTGGGTGATGACGAGACTGGACACGCCGTGTTTCTGCAGCAGGGCTACGGCTTCCAAGACCGGTTTTGCGGCGTCCAACGTCTGGGCAGGCGAGGTCATGATGCTGCTGACCGGTTCCGCGTCGGCGCGGATTTTCGGCGTTGAGAAATAGTAGTACTGCCGGCGTTTGTCCTTGGGGTCGGACTGGGCGCGCGTGGCGATGTCAAAGGAAGAAACGACTCCCGAGACCTGGTTTTTGGAATCCAGCACGACCAATCGGAAGACTCCGTGCGCCTTCATCAACGCACGGGCCTGCGCGATGGTGGTCGTCTCCGGGACGCTGACAGCCGGTGCGCTCATGAATTCGGCCACTTTCTTTCCGTGCAGAACGGGGGCGGACTTGACCAGGCCCAACGCAGTCCAGCGCGTCACCACGCCGACGACGTGGTCGGACTTGTCCAGGACGGGCAAGACTTTCGTCCGCGTGGCCAGGAGTTTTTCCACGACGGACTCGTCCGAATCCGTCTGGCGCAACACGGGCGCGTTGCAGGCCACGGTGAGGCATTTGGTCTTGGACGGGTCTCCGTCGAAATCGCGCAGGACGCGGCTGTCCACCACGCCGACGTAGGCCGTTCCGTCGGCGACCACGAAGTAGTCGTCCCTGCGCTTGTTCAATTGGCCGATGGCTTTGGAAAGCATCTCGTTTCCATCCATGACCAACGGCGCCTGGATGATGTTGGAATCCATAACGAGTTCACCTCAAGCTAACAAACAGGGCAAGATCAGCTTCGTTTGTCGTCAAACAAGAACGCAGACAAAGTAGAATAAGCTTTCGCGCATCGTTGTCGGACGGGGCCGCAACGGCGCGGTTTTTTCACTGGTTTTTCCAGTCATGGATCTTCAGAAGCATGAGAAAACGGGTCAGAAAACACGGGTCGAAGGAGTGTATCGTCCGGCCATCGGCCGAAAGGATGGCGACGATGCTGTGCGGACGCCGCTTTTCGATGACCCATTCCTAGTCGCCGCGGCCGGTGCGGATTACGAAGTTTGGCGGGGGACTGATGGACGAGGGATCCAACAGGGCGTTGCCTTTGAGCGAAAAGGTCACCTTCCCTTTCGGCCCGACCGCATGGTCGATATCCGCGGTCTGAAGTGGCTGATTCGTATGCAACGTGTGAAAGTGGGCCAGCCACTTCTTGGCGATCCGGATATCCTGGCGGTTCAATGGGTTTGCAATGTTTCGGCCCAGGAGCCGTCACCGCGTGATCTTCACGTCCTTGTAGACGTCGAGGAACTTCGGGTTCTTCTCGAAGTGCGTGCGGACCGGCTCCAAGATGCGGTCGACATGGACGGAGACGGCGGACTTCAGGTCCATCGGGTGCAATTTGCCTGCCGCAAAATCGGACTCCAGATTGGCGTAGGACTCGTACCACACGTCGCCGCCGAACTTGGCGGGACGTTCCACTCGCAAGCTGCCGATGGATGGAAAGACCAAGTACTTGGCCCAATCCAGCACCGGGTTGTCCGCAACTGCCCTTTCCGGGCAGAAGGCCTTCTTGAATTTGCCGGCAATCTGGTCCTTGGAGTCGTGGATGAATACGGCCGAATCCGGCTTGGATTTGGACATTTTCTGCAGCATGACGCGCTCTTCGACGTCGTCGACTTTCGGCGGCTCGCCCAACGCGGGCAACAAATGGTGGTGGACGGCGACCGGTGGCTTCCAGCCCATCTTGGGATAGACCTCGCGGGCCAAAACGTGGATCTTGCGTTGGTCCATGCCGGCATGCGCAATGTCGGCGCCTAATTCGTGGATGTCGACGCCTTGCATGGACGGGTAGAAGAACTGCGACACGTGCAGCGTCTCTTTTTCACTGCGGCCCATGATGGTCAGACAGCGCGTGGCGCGCGCCAGGGTGACGTGGTTGGAAAACTCGAGGACCTTGCGCCAGAACGCGTCGTTCGACTTGTACAAGTCCGAACCGTGGACTATTTTCACGCCGGGACAGAAGAACTTGAATGCTTCCTCGTAGTACTTGGAGGCCTGCTGGATCTTGTCCCAGTCGCCTTCCATCTTGCGGTTGATGAAGGAATGCCAATCCGCTAAAAAGACCTGGCACTGCACTCCGGCTTTGATCATGTTGTTGATGACCAAACCGTTGGCCACCAGCGAGCCGACGTGGAGCAGGCCGGAGATCTCAAAACCGATGTAGTGCTTCGGCTTGCTGTTCGTCTCGAAAAGTTGTTTCAGTTCGTCTTCGACGAGGATTTCCTGCACCGGCGCGGCGGACACCAGGCCGACTTTGGTTTGAACGTCCATAGCTCATTGGCTTGGAAAACGGGGTTTTTAAGGCCTCGCTGGTGCAAAAGGAAAAGCCATGGCAAAAAACAGATCCGCTGAAACTGCTGCCCCGACGGTGTCCATCCGCAAGACCGCCCTCCTATCGGCACTGCAGGGTGCCAAGAACATGCATCCGGACGAGTTCATCGCGCTCTTTAGGGGCGAAAACGCCGCCGACGGCCAGTTGGTGCTGACCGAACTGATCATCCCGCCGTTTGCCACCGGCGACGAGGATTCCTCCTCGTACTCGCCTTATTTCATCCCGGCCAATTCCAGGGAAAAGGCGTCGTTCCACTCGCATCCCGACCCGGACACGGCTTACCCATCGGATGAGGATTTGTATTATTTCTCGAAGGAAAGCGGCATCCACTTCATTGCCTGCTGGCCTTTCCGCCTGCAGGACGTGGCGTGCTTCGACGCAGACGGAATCGAAATCGCGTTCACAATCGTGTGAAGCGAAGCCTCAAGACCTGCAACCCGTTTTTAATGGCTTGCGTCCAATAGCTCACCCGGGGACGAAAACGTTCGAAACGTTTCACGAAAAGGTGCTGGATACTATGCGGATTGCTCGCCGTTTGGATGGAGTGACGTACGCCGTGCGCGACGTGGTGGCCGAAGCGTCGAAACTGGAAAAACAAGGCCACCAAATCCTCAAACTCAACATCGGCGATCCGAACGTCTACGACCTGGACACGCCGAACTACATCAAGGACGCGCTGGACAAGGCCGTCCGCTCGGGCCACAACGGTTATTCCGATTCGCAAGGCTATTTGCCGCTGCGCGAGGAAGTTTGCCACTACAACAAAGGCAAGGGATTCGACTCCACGCCCGACAACGTCGTGGTGACCTCCGGCCTATCCGAAGCGGTCAACCTGCTTTTGGGCGCCATGGTCGAACCGGGCGACAACGTCATCATCCCCTCGCCGTCCTACCCGCTGTACGACGCGTTCGTGTCCTATTACGGCGGCGAAAAACGCCTGGCCCTCTTGGACGAATCCAACGGCTGGGCGCCGGACGTGGACGACTTGCGCAAGAAGATCGACGAGAACACGCGCGCCATCGTCGTGATCAACCCCAATAACCCCACCGGCGCGCTCTATCCGGAAAAGACGCTGCGCGACGTCATTTCAGTGGCCGGCGAGTATGACATACCCATCCTGGCTGACGAGATTTACGACGAACTGGTCTACGAAAAGAAGCACACCAGCATGGCCGCGCTGTCCAAGGACGTTCCCATCATCGCGATGAACGGCCTGTCAAAGAACTTCATCGCCCCCGGCTGGCGCGTGGGTTGGATCACGTTCTGCAACTTTCCGGACGACACGCTGAAGAACGCCTTCATGCAGCTGGCGCGCATCCGCCTTTCCTCGTCGTTCCCGGCGCAAGTCGCGTCGATTGAAGCATTGAAGAACCGCAAGGCGTACGCCGAAGCCAAAAAGAACTTCATCCCGAAACTTCAGAAACGCCGCGACATCACGTACCAGCGGCTCAACGAAATCCACGGATTGTCGTGCGTCAAACCCGAAGGCGCCTTTTACGCGTTTCCGCGCATCAACGAGGGCCCGTGGCCCACGGACAAGGAATTCGTCTTGCAGCTGCTGCGGGAAAAACATGTGTTGACGGTGTACGGCATCGGTTTTGCCGAACCGCACGGCACGCGCCACTTCCGCACCGTCTTTCTGCCCAACGAGCAGATCCTCGAGGAAAGCTTCAACCGGATTGAACAGTTCATGAAAGAAAACGTGTCAAAAAAGTAATCAGCGGAGGTCGGACACATGGAGGAAGGAAGACTTTGGAGCAAGGAAAGAGGGCAAGCCATCTGGCACCTGAATGAAAGCCATAACGCAAACGCACGCACCGGCTTGGACAGCGCCGCGATTGCCCAGGAAGGACAAACCCAACGCATCGAATTCACCCATCAAAAAACGGGCGCATTTCTGGAGTTTGACCGTAGCGGGGGTGTCCGGCACTTAACCGGAGCCGAATCGGAACTTTCCGACGCGAAAAAACAAGCCATGGCAAAAGCCCTGCACGAAGTCATCCGCAAAGGACTTACAAATTCAGAAATGCCGCTTAACACGACCCACTTGGGCGGGTTGAAAGCGTATATTGACAGTTTCAGGCTAAAGAAAGCGGCGTGAACCAGCGGATGAAACCGACCGGCCAGGTGGGTATAGGGTCCGGACGGATTTCGGAGCCACGGTCGTGGAAAGAAGGGGCCAGGAAGCGCGGAAAACCTTTAAACAGGCCGGGCGATTAGGGTTACGGGTGCATTATATGAGACCTGCGGCAGAACTGGAACGGCGGACAAGAGAAACCTATTGGACACGGGATAGCAAGGGAGTGTTGACGGTAAACCGAGGGGTTCATAACCGATTGTTCGGTGACCACCAATTGTTCTCGATGGTGAATGAAGCAACCATGCCTAACCGCTTTGAATTGCGCGTCAAATTGAAATATGGTGGCGCACACGTCGTGAGACTGCCCGGGCATCCGGACGGGGCCGGAATGACGACGTTATTTGGCGAGCGTCCGTCCCAAGCAAACGAGGCGTTGCTGAATGTGTACACAAAAGAAGCGCTGAGGCAAGGCCAACGTTCAAGCAGGCTTAACGTATTTTTTCCAAGTCCGAGAGAACGCAGCACTCATCCCTAAACAAAAAAAAGATAGCTGACAAAACGTCTCCACAAGAGTGAGCGCCAGTCAACAACCAATAGGTAAACGGCATGTCAGAACCAAAGGACTACTACCGGGCGTCGTTGGACCTGCACCGCAAGGTCCGCGGCAAGCTATCGACGGAGTCCAAAGTGCCGTTGAGCACTAAAGACGACTTGAGCATTGCCTACACGCCGGGCGTGGCCGAGCCCTGTAGGGTCATAGCCAAGGACCCGAAAGCAGCGTTTGACTTGACCATCCGGGCCAACACGATAGCGGTCGTGTCGGACGGCTCGGCAGTCTTGGGGCTCGGAAACATCGGCGGACCCGCGGCGCTTCCCGTCATGGAAGGAAAAGCGTTGTTGTTCAAGGAATTCGGCGGCGTCAACGCGTTTCCCATCTGCGTGCACACCCAGGACCCGGCCAGAATCGTGGACTTGGTGTGTGAAATCGCGCCCAACTTCGGCGGCGTCAACCTGGAAGACATCGCGTCTCCCAACTGCTTCCAAATCGAGGACGAACTGAAGAAACGCCTCGACATCCCCGTTTTTCACGACGACCAGCACGGCACGGCCATCGTCGTCATGGCGGCGCTCATCAACGCGTGTAAGGTGACGGGAAAGAAGTTTTCCGACCTGAATGTGGCTTTTTCAGGCGCTGGAGCCGCGGGATTGGCCATCACGCGATTCTTGATGGGCCGCGGGCGCAAAGCGGACGATTACATCGTCAAGGACATCGTGCTGGCGGACAGCAAGGGCATCGTGTCGCGCGACCGCACGGACCTCAACTGGGCGAAGGCCGAAATCGCCAAAATCACGAACAAAAAAAACAAGACCGGCAAACTAAAAGACGCTATGAAGGGCGCGGACGTGTTTATCGGCGTGTCGGTCAAAGGCACCGTTACCAGGGACATGGTCGCCGGCATGGCCAAAGACGCCATCGTGCTGGCCATGGCCAATCCGGAGCCGGAAATATGGCCGCAAGACGCGCTTGCGGCCGGGGCGAAAGTCGTCGGCACCGGACGGTCGGACTTGCCCAACCAAATCAACAACGTGTTGGCGTTTCCCGGCGTGCTTCGCGGCGCCCTGGACGCCCGCGCCACCCAGATTAATGAAGAGATGAAACTCGCAGCTGCTTTGGCCATTTCGAGCCATATGAAAAAGCCGACGGCGGACCAAATCGTGCCGTCGGCTTTGGACCGCGACGTGGGCAAAGCTGTGGCGAAAAGCGTGGCGGATGCGGCGCGAAAGACGGGTGTGACTCGTGGATTGCGGTGAATGACTCCATGCTCAAAATAGAATCCGAAAACGCATCCGAGCTCGTTTTATCGAACATCGAGCGTTGGGTTCGCATCCAACAGGCCATTTGGGCCGCGATTGCAATCGTCCTCGTGGCGGTGACCGTCCATCAAATCCTTCTTTTTCCAGAACCGCGCTTCACGGTCATGGACCGCGCCATCGGCGCAATCCTGGTGCTTTCCTGCGCGTTGGTCGCGTCGTATATGGCTTTGTCTACCGGCGTGGAACGGTTTGTGGTCGATAAGAAGAAACGGACAATAACAAAAAGCGACGACGCCGTTTTGAATAAAAACACATGGTCGGTTTCGTTCGACCAAATCGATCACATCCAATTGCAGGATCTCTCTTTGTTGACCGACAGCTATTCTCTGCACATCGTATGCGTTGATGGAACCCGTTTGAGCTTGAGCTTCTTTCATCATAGCGGACTTAGCACCATGCTCTGGGGCTGGTCTTGGAAGAAAAAGGACAAGGATATCGCGAAGAAACTGGCTTCGATTTCCGGCAAACCCCTGATTGCCGATAAATGACGTACTTCCTAAAGCAGGCGCACGAACATCAGCACGTCCTTGTCCCAGAGCTTTTGCACCAGTTTTCCATGCCGCTGGAATCCGGCCTGCTCGTAGATGCGGATGGCTTTGGCGTTGGATTCCTCCACCAGCATGACGGCCTGCGTGCAGCCGATGTCCTTGGCTTCGCCCAAGGCCGCGGCCAGCAGTTTCTTGCCCCAGCCTTGGCCCTGCAGTTCCGGAACGACGCAGAGGCCCAAAATCTTGGCCGTCTTCGGGCTTGAAAGCGGCGGTTTTTCCGCGGTGGCGTGGCGGGGATTCGGCTCGGCGTTCAATTCGAAGTCGATGAACCCCAATACTTCGTCGTCGCGGGCCAGGACGAAGTAGACGATGCCGTTTTTGATTCGCTCAAAGACGTGGTCGGCCGACAAATGGATGTACGGAAAGAAGCGCTTCGTCAAATCGGCGAGGCGGACGCTGTCGGTCGTGACGGCGCGGCGGAGGGTCAAAGCGGACGAGTCAGTTAAGGGATCCATGGTCGGGCGATGCTCCAATCGGATTCGAAAATCTTTTGGAACGAGCCGGCTATTATTGGGTGGTGGATAACGACGGCGGCTTCTCGGTTCAGCTGCATGGCGTGGCGCGACCAATTCGTCGAGCCGACGAACACGGATTGGCCGTCAGAAACGAGGAATTTGGCGTGGGTCGACGCAAAGTCGCGGGACGCCCACCGCACGGGGATGCCGAAACGAGCCAGTTTTTCGGCGGTATAAAGATTGGCCTCGATTTTGGGGTCCAGGATTAGGCGGACGCGGACGCCGCGGTTTTGCGCATCAATCAAGGCGTCCTGCAGCGGCGTAAAAGAGAATTGGTACACCATGACGTCCAAGCCGCTTCGTGCGGAGGCGATGATGGCAAGCAACGCCGGCTCGCTTTGACCTGGCGAGAAGACCGTTTCGATTGACGCCACGTCGACGGACGGCGGCGAAAACGCGGCGTTGGCGAAAAAGCCGGCAGCGAATGCAAACGGTAGCAGGGAAAAAAGGAGGGCATACCGAAAACGGAAAGGCATGGCGCGCATCAGCCCGATAGCGTCGGCCGCGCACATATGGATTTCGGATAGCTTTTTTCAACCCGCGAAAGCGTCTTTTAGTCGCAACGTGGCCGTGACGAACTCAATAGGACGCTTCGATCCAGGCGCCGACTCCGAGGACGAAGACGGCTAAAATCAGCAGGATGAGCACTTCGATGAAGACGTGGCGGAACAAATCGGGCTTGGAAAAGCCGCGTTTCATGAATTCCATGGAGAACAGGCCGCCGGCGATGCTGGCCAGGAAATAGGCGGAAAGTTCGAAGATGCCGTGGGGCAGCAGGCCAAAAAAGCCATAGACGGCGCCCATGAGCCCCAATTCATGCACTTTGGTGCCGATGACCACGCCGATGATGGAGGCATTCCAGAGCAGCAGGTAGATGGACCCGATGCCGTAGACTAGCGAGAACAAAAGCATGAGGCCCATGACTTGCATGTTGTGGTTGAACAGGAACCAGAATTGGTTTTCCTGCGCCACCGAGTTGAACAACTGGCCTTGGATGGCCGACCCTCGGATGAGGTTGACTTCGCGCAGTTGGTCGGCAAAAAGCGTGCTGGTCGTCTCCGGTGGCAGCAAGGCGAACCAGAACGTGTAGGCCAAGGCGGCGCCCAAGAAGAAAAAAGCGAAGACTTCCCAGAGGTCGACATGGTGGGTGAACAGGCTCAAGCGGCCTTTGCCGTGCTTCCAAGCATCGACTTGCGCTTCCTCCTCTTCTTCTTCCTTCATCAACACGTTCCAAAGAAGCGGAATCAACGGCACCATGGCAAAAACGATGATCGAGCCGCGGATGGGCAAGTACAATTCGACCAATACGCCGAAGGAAACGAATACGAACGTGGCCAATATGAGCGACCAAGGCTCCTTCGTCGCCTGGCCCGGGGACACCAGGAAATCCAAGACCATACCGGACGACGTTTAGCCCTCCCAGGCTTATATAGCAAAGCGTGCAAATGGCACGACTCGTTGACCGGGAAACGGCCATGGTTTGCCGCAAACCTTGAGCCGCCGGCCGGACCCTTTACCGGAATCGGACCGCACACAACGCCAGGACAACGATGACGCCCAAGAGGAGCCCGTCGTAACGGCGGAGGACGCCTTCGGAAGATATCGGTTCGGAATGCACATAGACCACGGCGTCGGCGAAAGTAGGCGCCAGGCCCGCACTGCCCAAAAAGCGGGCGACGATGCGGTGGGCTCCAGGCTGCCGGAATGTGATTTGGGCGCGTGCAAGACCCCGTGCGTCGGACGTCAGGTTTTGAAGAACCTCTGACGTTTCCAGGACAAAAGGAAGGCCAGAAAGCGGGCGAGCCGCACGGTCCGATAACCTCACGGATACGCCCACCGGTTGACCGACCGGGATGGATGCGGGCGACAATTCGACGGACAAGCGGGCCGAATCGTGGCCCAAAAAGTCTTCCTGCAGCTGGACGGCATCGTTGAAGAAATCGCGGGCCGAAACGGCCCACGTATGGACGCCGGGGCCTATGCGGGAATCGAGGGCTTGGTCGACCCGGTACGCGTAACGGTACGACGTGCTTGCAAAGGACTGGAACCGGGCGGGACTGACGTCGTGGGAACCGGCGGATCGGTTCGGAACGGACACGACCGACAGCGCGCCGCGCGCATCCGGCCGTGCATCGAAGCTTTGGAACCGCTGGTAGCCCGTCCGCATGCCATCCCAGAGGGATTCAAGCCAATACAGCGACGTGTTGGAATAGAAGTAGGCCTGCATCGACGGCAGAAAAAGGCTGAAGTTGCGTATCCACGGCGTGAATGAAACGGTCTGGTTGGCCGGATGGACCAAGGGCAAAGAAACAGATGGGGAAGACGCGGAGTAATCATAGACGGGCGAATCGTGAGATATGTCCACCCAGGACTGGACCGAACAGCCGTTCCAATAGCAGAACGAACGGCATTGGACGGTGTGGACTTCGCGATCATATTGGAGGAATATCCGTCCGTCCAATGTGACGGAAAGCGGACCGCGGGATGAGGAAAGTTCGGCCGAATCGAAACCGGAAAACGCCGGGCTCGACGGATTCTCGTGTACGCGCAGGACGCCGGGCAATTGCGAGTGCAGCCTGAATTGGCCGCTGACGCCATCCAAACGCATTCGCGAGCGGTTCGAACCGCAACCGGAAAGCGAACCGTCCCAGTCGAAGTCGGTTTGGGCGTCGTACGACCAGCCCCACAGCACGCGGGGCGGATGATTGGAGGAAACCATGCCATCCACCGATGGATAGACCGCGTGGACGTCAATCGAGAAAAAACGGAGCGGGTGGCTCGGAGGCCGTGTTCCGCCTATGGGAACGCGGATGCCTTGGAGCAAGGGGCCCAGTTGGTCGTTATGCCGGGCCACTTCGGCATGCGGAGGGTCGGCATAGAACGCGGCCGAAAAACCGCCAAGACAAAAAAGAAAAGCCAACGCCAAAGCGGACCGGCACCGCGGTGCGGGAATCAAGCCGGACGTACGCGCATCAACCCCTTTTGTGCGAAACGGCGGTTTCAAGACCATCATCCAAAGACCGCCATGCCTTGGCGCCAAGGCGGCGGATGCGGCCGCGGGCAGGGTCCGTATCGATGACCATCTTCTTGCCGGCCTGGCGGCAGGACAAGCGGTTGCCGTTGCGACGGAACGTCCATCCGTCAAGAATCAGCCGATCGGCCAACCGCTTCCAGAATACGGCCGCCAAAGCCTCCGCGTCGGAACGATACCAACCGGATAGCGTCACGAAATCACCGTGGAAAACCACGATGCCAGCCAGAGCCGCCTGCCGAAGCAGGTGCCTGACGGATTCTTCCTCGATGACGAGCATCGGATCGCCTAGGACGGCATGCAGTCGTGAGGAAAATTCCCTTACTGAAAGAGGCATCGGGTCCCGCCGAGTCCGGTTGGCCATCGCGCGCAGGATATGCTCTTTCGACACGGACACGCGCCGGCCGTGCACGACGGGAGGCAGGAGGCGGATGCGGACGGGGGCCTGCCGTTTGAACCACCATGCGGTGCAGAAGAGGCCGACGGCGCCCAACGCCAGCAGCCGGTCCGGCCACGAGGACAGCAACCCGGCCGGGACGGAATACTCAAAGAACAAGGATTGTCCATCCACGACGAGTGACCGTCGGTTGGGGCCGCCGGAAAGGTTGGCATCAAAGAGTCGGAAGACGCCTTCCGAATCGGTGCGGATGGAAGTTCCGGCCCATTGCAAATCCGTGCGGGCGGCCGGACGCTCTCCGGCCCAAAGGTGCGCCGAAATGGTCTTGGAAGCGGAATCAACGTGGTCGACTTGTACGCGGTGGGAAAACAAGTGTAGGGCTGAATACGATTTGGACCCGTCGGAACCGGACACTTCCAGCACGTAATCTCCCGTCGCCAGGTCCCATGTCGGCGTCTTGGAATGCCAAGTCAGGCCTGAAGGAAAACCGCCCAACGCCTGCCGGTGCAGGGCTTGGGTGCCGTCGTGTACGGACAATTCGAAAGAAACAGGGGAAGACAGGTTGGAAAGAAAGGAGACGGAAAACGGACGTTTGGCCCGTGAAATCGAGGGATGGATGATACGGAGGGACGGCGGTTGCCAACGCACGCGGCGGTGCGTCGTGCCGAGGTCATGGATTCGGACCCACGCCTCCTCGGCCGTTCCGTCGAAAGCCGGCGAGAACAAGAACCGGCCAGGCGTCGCGTTGGCCGAAAAAGAAACCAGCGGGCGCGTCCAACGAGCCTGGCGTATGAACTCCGAATAAAAATCCGCTGCGTCATCTGCGCCGGAAAACGACGCGTCCAACAAACCGGGAAACACGACCAGCGCACCGCGACCGTGCTCCACCACCTGTCCGCGGCCCGAGAGCCACGACGAACCACGCCGGACCGAAAGTGGAACATCCGAAACGGGGTCCATCGCTTCGAAATCGACCCCCAGCCGTTCACGTTGGGCCGGCCACTGTGGGTTGGCCACGATGCGCCCGTCGGACTGCATGAGCGACAATGCAAAGCCCGAATAGAGGACGACCCAACCGCGGTCCAGAAGTTCAATCCATGAACCGTTCAAAGCCAGTTCGGAAGGCATGGCTGAACCGGCCACAATCAGCACGCCAGGTTCGACGGCCCGCAAATCCGGCATGCGGGCACGGCGGACTGCAATCGACTGGTTTGACAAGCGGGACGCAAGGCCGGCGGAAAAAGCCTCGAATTTTTCCTGGTCGGACTCGGCCCAAATCAGGACTTTTTCCGGCATCGTACGGCGGAAGATGGTGATGTCCACGGGTACGGGAAGCATCGAGTCGAAGAGAAAAAAAGCCGTGGTCGCGTTGCCATCCGCCCATGCCAGGCCGGACCGGACCAATCCGGCACCTTGGGATTCAACCACCGGACCGGGCAATCCTCCGACCAGCCAATAGATGGAAAAGGATGCCGCGGCCAACAGCAACGCCAAAGCCAACGGTTTCACGGCGCCAGCACCAATGCCGCCACCTTGACGCCAGAAGGAAGGCGGCGGGAAAACAATCCGGACATCGTCCGCGCGACGTGCTCATCCGGCAATCCGGCTTCCTGGAGGTGGTGGCGGATGGCGTCGCGGGAAAGGCCGCATTCCTCCAGGGCCGCGCTCCAGCTGACCGTATCCAGCACGTGGTTCCTCCGCTGGAGCAACGCGTCCAGATGGGCGACCCGCTGCTCACTCACCCCTTCGCGCCGCAAGCCGTCCAGAACCGCCTGTTTTTCCAACGTCCATTCCATGCCGAATCCCTCCAAAACGACCCACTGCAGCAGTCCTTCGCCTTCGACGCGGGATATGAAGAACAAGTCGGAGCGGGCCCGGTCCGCCCACTGTAACTGCGCCGCGCACGCGCCTTGCGGCAGTTGCGCGATGTCCGCACGCACGCCGTCCGGAAAACGCAGGGTACGCTGTAAAAAGTCCAGCGAATCGGAGAACGCCGTCCGGAAGACGAAGAGGCTGCCGACGTTGGAAAAAATGACGGGGTTCAAATCAGAGGGAGTCTGGGATGCGACCAACAACCCGAAGGCATATTTGCGCCCCTCGCGCACGATGGCCACCGGGTCGCCGTCTTCCTGGCAGATCTTCCACGCCTCGTCCAGCACGACCATCAAATCCAGACCCCGTCCTTCTGCCGGCCCGCGCGAACGCATCGACTCGCGTACGAACTGCAGCAAACACAACCCGGCCAAGGAACGCAAAGACTCGCTGGGCAAGCCGCTCAAGTCGACGCAGGTGAGGCCGGATGACAGCAACGCATCGAGGCTGAAGGACGTGGGACGGGCGAAGAAGTCCGCGCCGGGCAACGTCAAGGGCCGCAAGAGGTGGTGCGCTCCTTGGATGGCCGGCCGATCACCATCCTGATTTTTCCTGCACTGGATGCGAAGCCAAGCCGTCACGTCGTTCAAGGTGGGCGTTCGGCGGATGCCGCCGGAAGCTGCTCGCCGCAATGCATAGGCCTGTTCGATACCCATGCGCACCCATTGCCGTTCGCGGGGAAAATCCTTCAACTCCGTCAGCAACCGCAGCGACTCGACGACTTGCGCCGTGCGCTGGGCCGGCGACATGCCACCGAGGTCCAACAGGTTCAACGACTCGGGTCCCAGCGACACGACGTTTCCACCGGCTTGGCGTACCCAAGGCACGTACTCACCGGACCAATCCAGAATCAGCGCCCGCGTGCCCCACACGGCGTGCGCGCGCGTCAGGAACGACTTGACGAAAAAGCTCTTGCCCGAACCGGACATGCCCACCACGCCCACATGGGGATTCGTCAGTGCGGAATACGACCAGGAAAAAGGCACGCTCCAATGGCGCGTGCGGCCAACCGCTACGCCTTGACCGGCTTGCGGCATGAGCCAAACCGCCGGAGGCTGGGCGGGCCGAATCCACAACGGACGACTGGCCAGCGCGCTGGAAAGAAGCGGCTTCTGCCGGCAAAAACCCATGAGTCGATCCAAAGAGTCCCACATGGAGCATCAGACTCCGTTCAGTCGTCGGCGCCCAAACCCCGCGGAATCGCGGCTTTCCAATCCACGCACCGGCGCAAGTCGTCCCCCTCCATGGGCCGGACGGACACGTTCAACGCATGCGCCAAGACGGCTCGCAACTCACGGGCCTGCCAGCGGGCCTTTTCCGCCGCCTGCTCGAATGACGTGCCTTCCGCCGCCGTCGAGACGAAATACGCCGCATCCAAGGGCCGCTGGCCTGCCGACAACTGCTGTAGCAGCCGGCCGCACATGATGCGCTTGCGCTCCTGTGCAGCCAAAGCGACGGCATCCGGCTTTGGGGACTGGCGAATCCGGTTCATCGCCAACTCGGCCTCCAGCCGCATGGTCAGGACTCCTTCCCGGTATTTTTCCAAATCCACGGGGTATACCAGCAAACCGAATTGCGCCGGGAACGCCAAGCCGCACAACGCTTTTTCAAAAGCCCCGCCATAGGAAACGGACGCATCGTGAGGGTGGCAAGAAGGCGAGAAGTGAACGTCCGCTTCCAAAAAAGCCGACGCGACGAACCGCTCGCCGTCCTGCGCCACGACGACGTCGCGGTCCAACTGCCAGCCGCCGCGCGTCTCGACTACCCGCACGCCCTTCAACACGAAGGGCAGCAAGACGCCGCCGAAGCGCTGAACGACCAGGGTCAAGAACAGAAACAAGACCGAAAAAGCGGCCAGCCAGACGTTGGCGGCGACCAACGCCAGGACCAGGCAGAGCAGGCCCGCGGCAAGGCCCGCAAGCGTCACGTGACGGGCGTTCACGTCCATAGCACGACCTCCGATGCCAGCACGCGGTACAGAGAACGGGTGAACAGGAAGACGACTAGCAGGTTGAAGAACGGAAAGAACGTCGTCTCGACGGTCAAATCCGCCACGAGTTTAGCCAATGGGGCGATGGCCGCAAGGGCCATGTTCCACACGCCGCTGGAGATAAGCGAGGCCACGAAGGCCGAAACCGCCGCCGGGTTGAGCAAGTCCAGCGAAGACAAGGAGACTTGCGAATTGAATTCCTTGAGGGATTCCAGGCGCGCGTCAATGGACGCATTGGTCTTCTCGACGGCCGCGGCATTGAACACGTACGTCAGAGGCAGGACGAAATAGGCACCTACGGCCAGCGCCATCATGAACGCGCCCACCGGCCGCGTGAGCGAAAATCCTCGCAAAATCACGCCGACGGGAAGAAAATAGTACATCATCGTCGCCGAAATGAACAAGAACAGCACGCGTTGGACCTCGTTGAAAAGCTTGACCCATGAAAGCAAGCCCAGAATCATCTCGGCGTCATGGAGGATCGGATCCAGGCCGGCCAACGGCTTTCCGGACACGTGTACGGGAGCCACTTCGACGCCGACTTCGATTTCTTTGAGCGCGTCCACCACCATGACGAACAGCGTCGTCGCGCCAGATACGCTCTCGATCCGCCCATTGACCTCTTCCAGGTAATCATCGGCAAAGGCGATGGGTTCTTGCCCGCCGGCCAAGTCAACGGCCAGCGCTGAAATGCCCAAGGACAGCGTCAAAAGGACGCCCACCAGCAAAGCCGAGACGACGGATTGGAAGAACTCCGCCCTCGCCCAGACGCGCAACGCCCGCAGGTCGAAGATGGCGCCCAGTGAGAAGACTAACGCGGAAAGCAGCATGCCGGCCGTGGCGGCGGCCACGGCCAGACCTTGCCAACCGGCGACGAATTCCATCGGACTAGATGCCCGTGAGCCAGTTGACCAGCGTCGGCGCCACGTTTCCGATGATGACGGCGATGGCGCCACCGATGCCCACGCGGTGCGCCCATGACTTCATCCGCGCGTTCACTTCGTGCGACCCGGCCATGGCGCCGAAGGCATACAAACCGCCGGCCAGAAGGATGGCAAAAAGGCCAAGCGTCGGCAACAACGTCTGCAAAAGCGCGACCAATTGCTGCACTTGCGATTCGATTCCCATTGCAAAACCACCTGGACGTTGCCTGTGCGGAGCGAAGAAAAGCGTTGGGTAGAGAAAAATTCAACCGCACACATAATAATCGCCAAAATGAGCGAAGAGATAGGAAAACCTCGGAATCCGTAAAAGGGAATTTTCCGAAAAACTAAATAAATCGGAAAAACAGCAAACCCCCATGAAAAAGCGCAGGGAAAAAATCATGTTTACCGACGTTGTCAAGATGGGCAAAAAGGGCCAGATTACGTTGCCCAAGTTAGTCCGGGACGAAGAGAACTACCGCGACGGGGACGAATTCACACTGTCTCAAATGCCTGGAGGAGACCTCATGCTTCACAAAATAACCGAAAAAACACCGGAAGAAAAATTGCTGGACTTCCTGGAGACCGTCCCAAAGTTTGACTGGCGTAAAGCCTTCAGGGAAATTGAGGAAGAGCGGAATCGTGAGCGATGATGATTTACGGCGCGGATAGTTGGTTTCTGTTATGTCTCTGGAACAAAGAGGCAACGGCTCAGCGAATGCTGGAAGAAGTACAAACGGGCAAAAGCCACCTCGTCATTCCTTACCCCGCCGTCGCCGAAACAACGAAGAAGCTGATGCAGCAGGGAAATCCAGCGGAACGCATCAGCACGTTCTGGTCCATGTTGGAATCCTCGAAGAAAATCCGGTTCGTCCCACTGGAGAAGACCATTGCAGTGGAAGGCGCCCGCGTCAGCATGACGCACGGAGTCCCCCTCATGGATGCGCTCATCGCCGCCACGGCCAAATTGACGGGATGCCACGCGCTTTTTTCCTCGGATTCAGACATGGCGGTCCTGGCGAAGAAAAAATACGTAACCGTAAAATCGTGGTAAGCCGTGGACGCAGCCTGACCGGCATCCGCCGTTCCGGCAACTGTTTTTAAATCAATCCGCCTCAAAGCAAGCTACGACGAGACGATCCGTTCCACGCCGTCTTCTGATCGAGGTGCTTTTTTCCATGCAAATCCCGACCGACATGCTCATCCTTGCTTTTGACCACCGCGGCTCGTTCAAGAAAAAACTCCTGGGCGCAGCCGGCGAAGAACTGACGCCGGAACAGATGGACAAAGCCAAAGAACTCAAAGGCATGATCTACGCCGGCTTCCAGAAAGCCATCGCCATGGGCGTGCCGAAAGCCAAAGCCGGCATGCTTCTGGACGAAGAAATGGGCGAGGCGGCACTGATGGATGCCAAAAGCAAAGGCTATTTGGTGACCAGTCCGGCGGAGAAAAGCGGACAGGACGAATTCGACTTCGAATACGGCGCCCAATGGCAGGAACACATCAGGAAGATCGACCCGACGTTCCTCAAGGTGCTCGTGCGCTATAACCCGGAAGCCGACGCCGAATTGAACAAGCGGCAAGCGGCCAAACTCAAGGAACTCGGCGCATTCCTCCAAAGCATCGACAAAGGCTACTTGATTGAGCCGCTGGTTCCGGCGACCAAGGCCCAGATGGACGAAGTCGGCGGCAACCAAGCCGCGTACGATTTGGAAATCCGGCCCAAACTCATGGTCCGCATGATGCAACAACTCCAACACTACGGCATTTCGCCCGACATTTGGAAGCTGGAAGGCGTCGACCGCCCCGAAGACGCGGCCGCATTGGTCAAACAAGCCCGTGCGGGCGGCCGGAAAGCCGGCATCGTCACATTGGGCCGCGGCGAGTCGAAGGAAAAAGTGGCGGAGTGGCTGAAAGTCGGCGCACACATCGACGGCATCATCGGTTTTGCCATCGGCCGCACCATCTTCATGGAATCCTTGCAGGCCTACGTCAAAGGCGCTATCACGAAAGAGCAGGCCATTGACCAAATCGCGGCCAACTACAAGGAATTCGTTGACTTGTGGCAACGCGAAAAAGGCAGCCGGTAAGACGCACGGGGATGATGACGCATGGCTGATGAACTGTTCGACCACGTGTATGCCGCCGCTACGGCCGAATTGGCGCGTCTGATTGACGCCATCGCCAAGGCCAGCATTGACATCCGCCTCGAATTTCCCTACCGCATGGGCATCGTGGAAGGCGAGGAAAACAAGTACGGCGAACAACAGCTCAAGCTGGACCAATGGACGAACCAGTACTTGTGCGATCGTATGATCGAGACGAACCTTGTCAAGGCGGTGTATTCCGAAGAATTGGTGCAACCGGCTTCCGGGCTTCCGGACGCGCCGTACGTCGTTTGCATGGACCCGCTGGACGGCTCGTCCAACGTCAAGAGCAACAACACCTGCGGCACCATCGTGTCCATCTACAAACGCGAAATCGGGAAGGGCTCCGAACAGGTCGCCGCGTTATTCAAGCTCTACGGTCCGGTCACCACCTTGACGTACACCGTGGGCAAAGGGACGCACCAGTTCATCCAGCAGCTAAAGCACGAGCCGCAATACGTCTTGAGCCACGAAAACATCACGCTGCCAAAATCAGGGGGCGTGTTCGGCATCGGCGGCAAGAAGAAAGAATTCACACCCGCATTGACCCGGTTCGCGGAAGGCTTGGAGGCGCGCGGCTTGAAGCTGCGCTATTCCGGCACCATGGTGGCCGACTGCAACCAGGTCCTGCACTACGGCGGCCTCTTCGCGTACCCCAAACCCAAGCTCCGCCTCAACTACGAAGCCAAACCCATGGCGTTCATCCTTGAACAGGCCGGCGGCAGTTCGACCAACGGCATCCAGAGCCTGATGGAGGTGGTTTCCGACACGCCGGATGCACGCACGCCCGTATTCCTGGGCAGCAAGGAACTCATTTCGGAAATCGAGCGTCTGAATCGGTAAGGATTATAGTCGACCACGAAAGTAACCCGACTTAAGAGTCGTGGTCGACTATCTAGCAAACGGCTCGAAAGTCTCGGCGGACTTTCGAGGTTTGCTATAATAAGTCAAACCGGTTGAACAAAACATGATTCGAGAACGAGAAAGCCAACAACGGACACTCGGCCTCAAACCAAGCCGTTTCCTTTTCGAAGGAAGGAGCCTGGACATCCAACGGCATGGATCCGTCATCCCCCAGATGATCCATCCGGAAACCGGCCAGGAATTCTTCCACGAGTCCCACGCCGAGTCCAGGGCCATGTGGAAGGAAAACGGTGTTTTTCACCTCAACTACGTCGCGCCCCATACCCCTTTAACCGACCGGCGGAAGCTCCAGGAAGCCCTGAATAAGCACATCGTGACGGCGTATCAACAGGTCGCCAACGAATTCAACCGCCACGAATTGCCATTGCCGGAATCCGAAGCCCATGAAACGACCATCGGCCTGAAAGTCAGCGGCCGCTCATTGCAACGGGCAGGATTGCCGGATGGCCGGGGCCTTTTGTTTAATCACGTGGGCGTGCAAGCCCGCTTTGACCCGTATATTGAGCAATTGAAGGACGCGGAACAGAGGGAAGTCGCCCGCCGGATTCTGGCCCAGGCGATGGACGGGCTTCACCGGAACATCCAAGGAACCCTAAAGGGGGCGGTTTCCGGTACTGCCGACGTCCGGCGCCGGATGGCCGAAAACTACCGGCCCAACTGAATGAGAACGGCACTCGTTCCGTGCATGGCGGGGCTACTTTAGCCCTAAAAAATGAAGAAAACGGCTGACAAGGCCGCCATGCGGAAGCGTCTTTACCCGTCCAACGTCCAGTCCGCTTGGCGGCGTGCCGTGCGGTTTCTCCGGCGTTTCCATGCGCGCTTCTTCGAAAAATTTCTCAAGAACGTGTGGCGGGACGTCCTGGGTCCAGTTGTCGGTCAAGTCCCATAACCGGCCCACTTGCGGACCAGTCAGGGCGTGTATGTACACGTAGGCTTTCTGGTTGCTTCCGAGGTTTGCGCAGGCGCGCTCACCTTCGCGCAAAACGGCCTTGCCGGACATCCCCGCACCCATTGCGACCTTATTGCCGATCCAGGTTGGCCGGGGATTCGAAACGCTGGCGACTATCTCCAGTTGCCCGTTTCGTACCCGCACGTCATACTTCTGCCGCCGTCCGCCGGAGAGCCATGGCAAGTACCGCACGTCTTTGCGTCCCAAGGCTTTCTTCCCCCGGATCATGAGCGGGCGCTCATCCACCCGGTGCCAGGTGACTATGAATTTTTCAACACCCGCATGGTCTTCCATAATGCCGTGCCGATCAACCCGGTGGGCGACGAGCACAAAACGTACGGGTTCCTTGCCTTCGGCCATACGGACAATATGCCGGGATGACGTTTATCAGCATTTCTCCGATGCTGGGACCATGAAAGCGCAAGCGGCCTCAAACCCCGGAGACGAAACACGGCCAGCGTATTCGAAAAACGGATATCGCAAAAGACGACGGATAGGCGGATGCTCAAATCATTGCCACGCATAAGGAAAGGTCGGCCCGAAACGAATTCTTTTCAGCAGGACAAAAAACGCGCCCGTTTTGGAAAAACAAGCGCTTTAAAATCGTCCACTGCAACAATAAATCCCCCAAATGCCGGGGTGGCAGAATCACGGTCGGAACCGCGGGGAACCCAGGTTTGAAGCAAACCTTAGGAGGTTTGCTGCATGCTGCAAACACCGAGTGTTTGCTCGCACCCCCCAGTTTCCGCATAAGTCCCAAAAAGGACTTATGGGACCCGCAAATTCAGCAAAATTTGCAAGGTTCCGTCAATCCTGACCCCTTCCTGCGAAACGTAGCCTCTTTAAAATCAGCTCCTGCCAAAGAATAATTCCCCAATGCCGGGGTGGCAGAATCCGGTAACGCGCTAGACTCGAGGCCATTTCTCTTTGTTAGTTTGGGAGAAAACCAGCGAGCCATCTAGTGGTCTTCGGACCTTCCGAGTTCAAATCTCGGCCCCGGCGTATTCATCTTTCAATCCGCAAAAACAAGACTCGGGGGATCGGGGTAACGTAGGACTAAGGGGCGCTCCCCTTGGTCCCGGTTGCAAATCTCGGCCCCGGCGTTTTTTCTTTTCATTCGCCTAAAGCGCAAGCGTTTTGCTGGTCCAACCGCACAATGAAAGATATGCCGGCCGCATCGAAGAAACGCAAGACCTGCAGCCGCGGGCATGCATACGAAGGCCGCGGGCCGTGCCCGGTTTACTGGCCGAAACGCAACCGTTGGGAAAAACCGCGATAGGCGGAATGCCAAGCGAGGTTCGGTCCGGACGGACGTCACTCAATAAACACTCATTTTTTTGACGCAGGAAAGCGCGCTGAGTTCTCCTAACACCTTAGCCAGTGGTTTCTTCTGCAACACGATAAACAGCTTGGGCCGCTCGAACAGCTCAGGATCCTGCGACAGGATTTGTCGGATGGGTACGCGGTTTCGTGCAAGGCACGCCGTGATTTGCGCTACGATTCCGAATTTAGACGCGACGGACGCCGGCGGCTCCAATTCCAGCACGGTCAGGCCAAGCGCCGAAGCGTTCTGCACGAAAAGGGGGCCGGCCGGCTGGAGACTCTCGAACACGGGCCGCAAGAAGTCGTCGGATTGGATGCGTGCCACGGTGGCGGATACGACGCGGCGGTCCACGCCGCAGGCCTGGGCAAGGGAGACGTCCTTGACTTGCACACCGGCGGAATTCACGGCACTGTTGCGGACGGAAAGGCCCAACTCCAACATCTTTTCGGCCACGGCTTTCTGCGCCGGAAAATCGGCGAACGCAAGGCGGACGCGCTCCAGGATCATGATGAACAATTATGTACAACAAAGATATAAATATTACGTTGGGCACGCTCAAGGCATGAAACCGCCAAACGCAGGCACCTCCGCAAGCCACGCCGCAATTTCGGATAGCGGGTTCCTGGGCGCGCGTTCCGGCTTTTCCTCGCAACCGTTGGATCTTTTGGACCCGTTAAAGGCCTTCGAGCGGCTCTACACGGAGTGCGAGCATTGCTTCCTGTTGGAGTCGTTCGAACAGGACGGCACGCTGGGGCGCTATTCTTATCTGGGCTTCAACCCGGAGACGAGAGTCCTCATCAAGGACGGCATCATCCGCGTCGGGACGGAGGAACGCGAAGAAGACCCATTCTCGTTTCTCAAGTCATACACCAAGACGTCGGACCGCAAGGGTTTCCGCGGCGGCCTCGTCGGATACCTGGCCCACGACGCAATCCAATACGTCGAGGACTTCAAACCCAAGCGCGGCACGTTTGCCGACATGGAGTTCGGACTCTACCTGGACGGAGTCGTCTTCGACCACCTACAGCACTCGGCACGCTACGTGACGGCCGGAAAAGACCGGATGGACGAATTGAAAAGCCTCCTGGTACAAACGGAGGCACCGGATGACGGGAACGACGAGATGGACGCCAAGCTCTTCGAACCGTTCGTCAAGCAGGATGCCTTTTCCGATTCCGTGCTCAAGGCGCAGGAGCGCATTGCCGCCGGCGACGCGTTCCAAGTCGTTCTGTCCCGCAAGTTTCCCGTCCGCATCAAAGGCAGCAAAATGCCGTTCTACCGCCAGCTTCGGCAGACCAACCCGTCCCCGTACCAGTATTTCCTGAAGATGGGCAAGCGGGAAATCATCGGCTCAAGCCCCGAGATGCTGGTGCGCGTGGAAAACCAGACAGCAACCACGTTTCCCATCGCCGGGACGCGCCCCCGCGGCCGCAACCCGGCCCAAGATGCACAGCTAGAAGCAGAGTTGCGGGCCGATGCCAAGGAAAATGCGGAACACGCCATGCTGGTGGATCTAGCGCGCAACGACATCGGCCGCGTCTGTAAGCCCGGCACGGTCAAAGTCTCGGCGTATGGCCAGGTCAAGAAGTTTAGCCACGTGCAACACCTGGTTTCCGAAGTCTCCGGACAGCTGTTCGGCACCAGCACCGACGCGCTCAAATCCGTCTTCCCCGCCGGCACATTATCCGGCGCGCCCAAACTATCGGCGCTCAAGATCATCGACCAACTCGAACCGCAACCCCGCGGCCCGTACGGCGGCGCCGTTGGCTTTCTGTCGCTGGACGGATCGTGCGATTTTGCCATCAGCATCCGAACGCTCTTCTGCGACGGCGACACGGCGTTCGTTCAGGCCGGCGCCGGCATCGTGAAGGACTCCGACCCGAAGGCCGAATTCAAGGAAACAGAATACAAAGCACAAGCCCTCCTTGATTGCTTGAAACCGCAAATGGAAGAAAAGGGAAAAACAAAAAACCGCATTGGCACGATGTGAAACTCATGGCTCCGCGGATTTTGGTATTGGACAACTTCGACTCCTTGGTCGCCCCGGGGGAACCCAGGTTCGCACAAGCCGCTTGGCGCCTTGTGGAACCCGCAAGTCCTTCGGACCTGCTACGGTTCCCCCTGGCGCGCCCTGCGCCTCACCCCTTCCTGACGTGATTTGACATGAGCCCAAGAATTCTCGTATTGGACAACTTCGACTCGTTCACCTACAACTTAGTCCAGCTGTTTCAAGTGGCCGGCGCGGAGTGCCTCGTCTTCCGCAACACCGCATCATACGAACAGGTACTGCGGACCAAACCGGATGCCATCATCATCTCGCCCGGACCCGGAACCGTGGAAAAACCCAAGGACTTCGGCGTATGCGCCCGCGTCATCCGCGAACTGGACGTGCCCCTGCTGGGCGTCTGCCTGGGCCACCAAGGCATCGCCTACGCGTACGGCGCCAAAATCGTACGAACCACGCCGGTGCACGGAAAGACAAGCCAAGTCCTGCACGACGGCAAAGGCATTTTCCAAGGCGTCAAAAATCCGCTCCTCGCGGCGCGCTACCACTCCCTCGTCGTCGATCCGGCCACCGTGCCGGACGTCCTGGAAGTGACGGCCCGCACGCCGGACGGCCAAATCATGGCATTGCAACAAAAACAAAAGCCGCAGTACGGAGTCCAATTCCACCCCGAATCGTTCATCACCGAAGACGGCCGCAAAATGGCCGATAACTTCCTCAAGCTGGTCTAAATGGACGCCCTTCTTTCAAGGATTGACAACCAGCATGACCTGGACGAAGACCAGGCACGCACCCTAGCGGACGGCTTCTTTGACGGCGGTCTGGACGAAAGCGCCATGAAGGCCACGCTGCTGGCCTTGAATGCCAAAGGAATCACCGTGGGAGAATTGGTCGGGTTTGCAAGAAGCATGAAGACACATTCCATCGCCATCCGCCCCGACATCGAAGCCATCGACACGTGCGGCACCGGCGGGGACGGCATGCGCACGTTCAACATCTCCACCGCGGCCGCCATTTTAGTCTCCGCCTGCAACGTGGCCGTGGCCAAGCACGGCAACCGCGGACAGTCAAGCTCAACCGGGTCTGCGGATGCGCTGGAAGCACTGGGCATCCCAATCGACTTGCCACCGGAAAAGACGCGCGAACTCATCAACTCGACGGGCTTCGGCTTTCTTTTTGCGCCGCAATACCACCCGGCCATGAAGCGCGTCGCGCCCGTACGCAAAGCCCTGGGCACCAAGACCATATTCAACATGCTGGGCCCGTTGACGAACCCGGCCAACCCGTCCGCCCAGGTCATCGGCGCCTACAGCCCCGAGGCACAGGAAAAGATGGCGCAGGCCTCCGCCCGCTTGGGCATCCGCCGGGCGCTCGTATTGCACGCCGAAGGCCACGATGAAGCCGGACTGGCCTGCACGCGCGTGCTGGACATCCAAGGCAGCCAAATCAACGAGTCATACCTGGAGCCAACGGAATATGACATGCAGGTAAATGCCACGGAGTTTTTTGTCGCCAATGCCGTCCAAAGCGCTGAAAAAATCCGCTTGGCCTTGAGCGACGCCGCGACGATGGAAAGCCGCATCGTCTGCCTGAATGCCGGATTGGCGCTTCAGGCGGCCGGAAAGGCGGCGGATGCGCAAAGCGGTTTTCAAATGGCACAGCAAGCCGTGCAAAGCGGCCGGGCCGCCGCCAAACTGGCCCAAATAACGGAGGCCGCGAAGGCATGAGCTTCCTGGACGAAGTCGTCAGCGGTGTGCGGCAGAACATGAAGGCGGGGCATTACGACGTGCCGGAAGGCCGCGCCAACCTCGGCATACAACCAAGGGGCTCAAACTGGTTCCAAAAGGCATTCCAAGACGGTTTTGGCATCATCGCCGAAATCAAGCCGAACTCGCCCAGCGCCGGCAAATTGTATTCCGGGGACATCGGAAGTCTGGCAATGGCATATGCCCGCGGCGGCGCCACGGCGTTGAGCGTGTTATGCGAAGGCACGCGTTTTGGCGGCTCACCGCAGAACCTGGATGGGGCCAAAGCAGCCGGGATTCCGTTGTTGGCCAAGGACTTCGTGGTCTCAACAAAGCAAGTGGAATCGTATGCGGCGCATGGCGCGGATGCCGTGCTAATGATTCAAGAGCTATTCGACCGAAAGAAGACTGACGCGCCGCGCGAAGAGATGATCCAGGCGGCGCATGAGATGGGGCTTTGCGTGCTTTTGGAAGCGCATGCCACGGAGGCCGTCTTGAAGGCGCTGGAATCGGATGCGGATTTCGTCGGCACCAACAACCGTTCCCTTGACGACCTGTCGATGAACCCGTTGCATTACCTGAACGTGATTTCCGAAATCGGGCCTGAAAAAGCCAGCCAGAAGCCGATGGTCGCGGAAAGCGGATTTTCCACAAAATCCGACGTGGAACTAGCCAAGGCAAATGGGTTTGCCGGCGTGCTGGTGGGAACATCGTTGCTGAAATCAAAGGACGCGGAAGCCGCAGTGAGGGCGTTGCAATGAACCCGAAAGAAGAACCCGCGGAAAGGAAAAACGGATACTTCGGCCCGTACGGCGGCCGCTTCGTTCCCGAAACGCTGGTCGAGCCGCTGCGCCAGGTCGAGGAGGCGTATGAGCGGGCGAAGAAGAACCCGCAATTCCAGGCGCGCTTTCAGCAATTGCTGCGCGAATACGCCGGACGGCCCAGCGAATTGTATTTCGCTGAAAACCTATCCTTGCGGACGGGCCGGCGCATTTACCTAAAACGCGAAGACTTGCTGCACACCGGATCGCACAAGATCAACAACGCGTTGGGCCAAGGCCTTCTGGCCAAAGCCATGGGCAAAAAGCGCGTCATCGCGGAGACGGGAGCCGGCCAGCACGGCGTTGCATCGGCCACGGCCTGCGCCTTGCTGAAGATGCCGTGCGTCGTGTACATGGGATCGGAAGACGTCGAGAGGCAGAAATTGAACGTCTTTCGAATGAAACTGTTGGGCGCAGAAGTGGTGCCAGTTGAATCCGGTTCCAAGACGCTCAAAGACGCCATCAACGAGGCATTGCGGGATTTCTGCGCGCATCCGGACAGCTACTACCTCATCGGCTCGGTCGTAGGGCCTTCGCCGTACCCGGAAATGGTGCGCGACTTCCAACGCGTCATCGGCGATGAGACCAAGGAGCAAATATTGCAGAAGGAAGGCCGACTGCCGGATGCAATCGTGGCCTGCGTCGGCGGCGGCAGCAACGCCATGGGATTGTTCTATCCGTTCGAGGACGATGCCGGCGTGAAGAAAATCGGCGTGGAGGCCGCGGGCGCCGCATCTATCGTCAACGGCAAAGTCGGCGTCCTGCATGGCGCCAAAACAAAAATTCTACAAACCAGGGACGGCCAAATCGAGGGCACGCATTCCATCTCGGCGGGATTGGATTACGCCGGCATCGGGCCGGAACATGCGTATTTTGCCGATGAAGGCATCGTGCAGTACGTTCCGGCGGACGATGCCGACGCGCTCGAGGGCGTCCGACTTTTGAGCGAGTCGGAAGGCATCATTCCGGCGTTGGAGTCGGCGCACGCCGTAGCGTTCGGCATCCGGTACGCGAAAACGCTTCCGGAAGGCGCGATCGTCGTCATCAATTTGAGCGGGCGGGGAGACAAGGACGTGCCGACACTCATGCAACACTGGAAGGGGGCGAGGACGACGGATGTCCAGGGGGAAACCGCGTTGCCCCCGGGGATCCGGGCGGACAAGGACGTTCCCACATTAATGGAAAAACTTGGCTTGGAAAAAACGGAAGTCAAAGAAAAAACGAAATCTTTTGATGTGAAGGAAAAAGTTGAAACCGCTTGAAGTGAAGTGAGAAAAAAATGAAGTTCTCTGCCATGTTTGAAAAGACGCCGTTTGCCTTCCTGCCCTACGTATGCCTGGGCTATCCTACGTTGGACGCAAGCATCGACATCGTGCGGGCGCTGGAGCCGTTTGCGGACGGTTTCGAATTGGGCATTCCGTTCAGCGATCCGGTGGCCGACGGGCCCGTGCTGCAGAAGGCTTCCGAAAAAGCGCTGCAGAACGGCTTTCAAGTCAAGCAGGCGTTTGACGCCATCCGCTCCATCCGCCAATTCACGCAAAAGCCGCTGGCCGTCATGACGTACGCCAACCCCGTGTGGGCCATGGGAATTGTTCGATTCGCAAACGAAGCGGCGGACGCCGGTGCGGATGCGCTCATCGTGCCGGACGTGCCGCTGGAGGAAAGCGACGTCTTACGCGAGGCATGCCACGGACGGCTGGAAGTGCCGCTGTTCGCCGCGCCGACCACCACGCCGCAACGGTTGGAACGCATCGTCGGGGCCGCCCAAGGTTTTGTCTACGTCGTGTCGGTTGCAGGAGTGACGGGCGCGCGCCGCGACGTGCCCCAGGAGGCGTTGGAGCTCGCGGGAAGCATCCGGGCAAAACCGGCCGTCATCGGCTTTGGCGTCAGCGCGCCGGAACATGCAAAGGCGGCCCGACAAGCCGGAGCACGGGGGGTCATCATCGGAAGCAAAATCGTCCAGGCGTACGAGGAAAGCGGTTTGGACGGCGTTTCTGCCTTGGCCGAATCACTAACTTTAATAAGCGGCATCGGGACAAGTCTGAAAAGCAAGGGTTAGTTTCCATGAACCAAGCTAGATTGAATCGCACGTATCGGGCGTTTTGGTTTAGCTTTGGCTATTTTGGCTAAAGCCGCAGAGCCCGAAAAAAACCGGCTTTGCGATGGCGGCAAAACCGGTTTGACAAGCTGTTTTTGCCGCGCTGGAAAACCTTGCAACATTGAGAAACGTCCCCTTGTGGACTTTTTTCGGCATTCTTTCTTAGGTTGCAGCCGGCAGGCGACGCAACGGGTTTTCCTATCCAGTCCACGGAGGGAAACGCGACATGAATTTACAATTAGTCGGAAAAAAAGGAAGAACTCAAATCCGAATCGGCAACGTGACGGCGGGCCGCGACATGGCCTTGATTGCCGGGCCGTGCAGCGTGGAGAGCCGCGAACAAATCGTCGGCATTGCGCACGCGGTGAAAGCCGCGGGCGCCAACGTGTTGCGGGGCGGCGCGTTCAAGCCGCGCAGCTCGCCGTACAGCTTCCAAGGCTTGGGCCGATTGGGTTTGGAACTTTTGGATGAAGCGCGTGCGGAAACGGGCCTGCCGTACTGCACGGAAGTGCTGGACACGCGCGACGTCGAACTGGTATCGACCCACGCCGACGTGTTGCAGATCGGTTCGCGCAACATGCAGAACTTTTCCTTATTGAAGGAAGTCGGCAAGGTCCAGACGCCGGTGTTGCTCAAGCGCGGCATGAACGCCACGCTGGACGAATTACTGCAGGCCGCGGAGTACGTGTTGGCCGGAGGCAATCCCAACGTCATGTTGTGCGAGAGAGGCATCCGGACGTTCGAGACGTACACGCGCAATACGCTGGATCTGAACGCCGTTCCGGCACTCAAGGAACTGACGCACTTGCCGGTCATCGTCGATCCGAGCCACGGCACCGGACGCAAAAGCCTCATTGCGGCCATGAGCCGGGCGGCCATCGCGGCAGGCGCGGACGGCCTCATTGTGGAAGTGCACACGGAGCCGGAAAAGGCGTTGTCGGACAAGGAGCAGCAGCTGACTCCCGTCGAGTTCAAAAGCCTGGCCGAACAGATAAAAAGAGTGCACATGGTGATTCCCGCATGATTATCGTCTTCGAGCCGGCCGCCACGGCCGAACAGGTCCAACACGTCTACGACCGCCTCCAGGAATGGGGCTTCACGCCCGTTTTGCAGGAAGGAGCGCAGGCCAGCATCGCCATCACCGGCGACAGCTCATCGTTGAAGGCCGAGACGTTGGAAGCGTTCGACGGCGTGCAGAAAGCCGTGCGCCTGACGCAGCCGTACAAGCTGGTGGCGCGCGAATTCAAACCCGAAGGCACCATCATCGAGCGCGACGGCGTCAAGATCGGCGGAAAGCACTTCGCGGTCCTAGCCGGGCCGTGCAGCGTCGAGACGGAAGAGCAGTATCTGGCCACCGCACGGGCGGTCAAGAAATCAGGCGCAAAGGTATTGCGCGCCTGCATCTACAAGCCCCGCACCTCGCCGTACGACTTCCAAGGCGTGGCGGAAAAGGGCCTGCCGTGGCTCAAGAAAGCGAAGGACGAGACGGGACTGCCGCTGTGTACGGAAGTGATGGACGAGCGCGCCATCGAAAAAACGCTGGCACACGTCGATTTCTACCAGGTCGGCGCCCGCAACATGCAGAACTACGACTTGCTGCGCGCGTTGGGAAAGACGGACAAGCCCATCGTGCTCAAACGAGGCCTCTCCGCTACGGTCAAGGAACTGCTTCTGGCCGCGGAATACATCATGGCCTACGGCAACCATGACGTCATCCTTTGCGAAAGAGGCATCCGGACCTACGAGACGGCCACGCGCTTTACGTTGGACGTCGGCGCCGTTCCGGTGCTGCGGCAGTTGACGCACTTGCCCATCATCGTGGACCCGTCACACCCAGCTGGAAAGCGGTCACTGGTGCCGGCACTCTCGAAAGCAGGCCTGGCCGTGGGCTCCGACGGCCTGATCATCGAGACGCATCCCGACCCGGAGCGGGCCTGGTCCGACGCGGCGCAGCAGTTGACGTTCGACCAATTCGACCAACTCATGAAGGAACTTCGGCCCATCGCCGGCGCCGTCGGCCGCACCATGGATTGACCGCTGCCATGACTGACCTTGTCCTGGACCTCGGATTGCATCCCGTTCTTCTGGGAGACGGAGCCTTGGCCCGCACCTCCGTTTACGCCCCCCGCTCGCGGCAGGCATTCGTCGTCCACCAGGACGCCGCCCGCGCGTATGCCCAAACCGTTGCCAAAAGCCTGAAGGCCGCCGACGCACGGGCCACGATCCACCTCGTGCCGGTTCCGGACGGTGAAAAAACCAAGGAACTGGACCAAATCCGGAAACTCTACGAAAAAGCGCTGGAGGCCCGCCTTGAGCGTTCCGACGTCGTCTACGCCGTGGGCGGCGGATGCGTGGGCGACGCCGCCGGATTCTTCGCCGCGACCTACCTTCGAGGACTGCCGCTGGTTCACGTGCCGACCACGCTTTTGGCGCAAGTGGATTCGTCCATCGGCGGCAAAGTCGGCGTCAATTTGGGCAAAACCAAGAACATGGTCGGCGCGTTCTACCAGCCCAAACTGGTCGTCGACGACGTGGACACGCTCAAGACCCTGCCGGTTGAGCAAATCAGTAACGGTTTGGCCGAAGCCATCAAGTACGGCCTCATCCGGGACGCGGAGTTCTTCGGCTACATCCAGAGGAACCTGGACCAAATCCGGGCCAAGCAAACCATAGCCTTGCGACACGTTGTGCAGCAGAGCGTCCAGCACAAAGGCGCCGTCGTCGCGCAGGACGTGCACGAATCCGACGAGCGCATGAAACTCAACTTTGGCCACACCTTGGGTCACGGCATCGAGACGATTGCCGGCCTGCCGCACGGCTTTGCCATCAGCGTCGGCATGCACGCCGCCGGCCTGCTGTCAGTCGAAAAGGGCCTGTTGGAAAAAGACGAACTTAAGAAACAGAACGACCTGCTGCAAGCGGCGGGCCTTCCATTGTACGCCAAGGCGGACGCGGATGCCGTCATGGAAAAAGTGCTCAACGACAAGAAGCGCGCGCAAGGAAAGCTCCGCATGGCCCTTATGGAGCGCATCGGGTCCTGCCGCATCGTCGAAGTGACGCAAATCGAGGCGCAGGCCGCCTTGGAACAGGTGCTGACATGTTGACCGAAGAGCGATTCATCGTGCCCGTCGTGGCCAAGACGGCGGCCGAAGCCAAAGAACAGAGCCTCAAAGCAGAAGGCGACGTCGTCGAACTCCGCTTGGACGCCATGGAGTCGGTCACGCCGGAGGAACTGCGCGAGCTGACCGCGTTGCGAAAGACGCTGGTCACGGACCGGCGCAAATTCGAAGGTGGCTTCAAGTCGCAGACCGACACGGAACGCTTCGACGCCATCCACGCCGCCATCGAAGCGAAGCCTTGGGCGGTGGACATCGAAATCCAGTCGCCCCGCATCTTTCGCCGGAAACTGATCCAGCTGGCGCGCGACAATGGCGTCAAGGTTATCTCGTCGTACCACAACTACAACAAGACGCCGCCGGCGCACAAACTGTTGGAAATGCTCAAGGAAGGCCTCTCCGATTCGGACTACGTCAAGATCGTCTGCACGCCTGAAAGCGAGGATGACGTGACGGCGCTTTTGAACCTGGTGAGGCTCCGTCCGGGAAAAGTGGCGGCCTTCGGGCTTGGAGAAAAATACGCCCACACGCGCATCCTCTCGCTCAAGCTGGGCGCGCCGTTCGGCTACGCCAAAGGCACCACGTCCACGGCGCCGGGCCAGATGACGGTAGAGGAAATGAAAAAGCAACTCGCAGAGGGCATCAAGGAAAAACAAGGAAAAAAAGCATGAACACCGCCAAGACCCGCCTCGTCGCGCTCATCGGCGACCCCGTGGCGCACAGCCTTTCACCCGCCATCCACAACGCGGGTTTTGCCGCGCTGGGGATGGATTGGGCCTACGTCGCGGCAACCGTCAAGGCGGATGAGTTGTCGGACGCCGTCAAGGGCATGCAGGCACTTGGCTTTGAAGGATTCAACTCGACCATGCCGCACAAGACGGCGCTCGTGCCGCTGATGGACGAAACCGACGCGTTCGCCGAGTTCTGCCAAGCCGTCAACACCGTCACCCTGCGGGGCGGCCGGTTGCACGGGTACAACACGGATGGACCAGGTTCGCTCAACGCGCTTAAGGCGGCAAAGGCCGACGTGAGTAACGCCGTCATCCTGGGCGCCGGAGCTGCCGGACGAGCCATGGCCTTGGCACTGGCAGAAGCCGGATCGAAAGTCACCATCCTGAACCGTGAAGCCAAGAAGGCCGACGGCGTGGCGGAAAAACTGAAAAAAAGCGGGCATGACGCTACGTCCGGCGCGCTTGGAACCGCACCACGCCAAATCAAAAACGCCACCGTGTTGTGCAACGCCACGGCCGTCGGGATGCATTCAAATGAGACGCCCGTGACGAAAAGCGCGCTGCATAAGGGCTTGACCGTGCTGGACGCCGTGTACGCGCCCCGCCACACGCGCCTCATCCAAGACGCCAAAGCCGCCGGCTGTTCGATCGTTGCCGGCGAGGACATGTTGCTGCACCAGGCCATGATCGGCTTTGAATTGTGGACGGGCAAAAAGGCTCCCGAATCGGCCATGCGAAAAGCGATGGAAGAGGGATTCCGCAAATGAACATCCTCCTGGTCGGCTTCATGGGCTCGGGTAAGACCACCGTAGGCAAGGCCTTGGCCGAAAGCCGGCAAATGGCGTTTTTGGATTTAGATGCCGAATTGGAAAACCAGGAAGGCAAGACAATCTCTACGATTTTCCAAGAGCAAGGCGAATCCGTTTTCCGGGAAAAAGAGTCGGCATTGCTGAAGAAGTGGGCGGAACAGCAGTTGGACAACACCGTCATCTCGACGGGAGGCGGCATCGTGCTGAGCGATGTCAACGTGCAACTCATCCGCAAGATGGGCCGCACCGTCTGGCTGGACGTGTCCGCGGAAGAAGCCCACCGCCGCATCGGCATGCAAGACCACCGGCCTCTACTTCAGACGGAGAATCCGAAAGAGAAGATGCTGCAGTTGTTGGATAGCCGGAAAGGATTGTACGCCCAGGCCGAAATCCGCATTCCAGTCGACGGAAAAGAAGTGCCGCAAATCGTGGACGAAATCAACGAACAACTCCGTCAAACGTCCAAAACCGCATTGCGCGAACGCGTTCTTTCGGCAATCGGCCAATTGGAAGGCAAGACCCTGCGCATCGAGCCTTCGGCCTTGCAGGGCAGCGTCAAGGTGCCGGCGTCCAAAAGCATCACGCATCGCGCCTTGATCTGCGCCGCTTTGGCGCAAAAGCCCTGCCGCGTGGCCAACGTCCTGATTTCCGACGACACGCTGGCCACGGCCGCCGCGCTCAAAGTGTTAGGCGCCACGTTTTCCGGCGACCAGGTGGACGGAAGCGGGTTGTTCAAGACCGGCGGAACGCTGTATTGCGGCGAATCCGGTTCCACCCTGCGTTTCCTTTTGCCTCTGGCTTGCCTGGGCCAGACGAAGAATGCGCTGACGGGCACCGGCCGGCTGCTTCAACGGCCCATCCAACCCTTGGCCGATGCCTTGCAACAATTGGGCGGACGCGTCCAGACGACCGACGGCTTGGCGCCGATCACCACGCTGCCTGGACTTGCCGGCGGAAATTGCACGTTGCCGGGCGACGTCAGTTCGCAATTCGTCTCCGGTCTGCTCATGGCGTTGCCGCTTTGCGCAAAGCCCAGCCGCATCCAGCTGACAGGCGCGTTGGAATCCGCGCCCTACGTCGAACTCACGCTGGAAGTCATGGCGCACTTCGACGTCAAAGTCAAGACGGAGCGCGACCCGCAGGGCAAGCCCACTGCCTTTGAAGTCCAGCCCCAGGCCTACCAGGCGCGCGACTTTGCCGTGCCGTCGGATTGGTCGTCTGCCGCGTTCTGGCTCGTCGCCGGATCCATCGGAAAAAGCATAACGATTGAGTCCATCGCGCCGGATTCGCAGGCCGACGCCGCAATAGTACCCCTGTTGCAGAAGATGGGCGGTAAACTCACGATCCAGGCCGGCCGCGCCAAAGCGGAAAAATCCGCGCTGTCCGGAATCGAAGTCGACGTGTCGCAGTGCCCCGACTTGGTGCCCATCCTGGCCATGGCCGGATGCTTTGCTTCGGGAACCACGCGATTGTACAACGCCGCCAGGTTACGCTTGAAAGAAAGCGACCGCCTGGCGGCCGTGGCATCCGAACTGCGCAAGATGGGCGCGCGCATCGAAGAAAAGCCCGATGAGCTGATCATCCAACAAAGCCCGCTGAAAGGCGCCGCCCTGCAGAGCCACGAGGACCACCGCATCGCCATGGCGTTGAGCATCGCCGCGGCGAACGCCGAAGGTCCGTCCGTCATCGACGGCGCGGACTGCGTGGCCAAGTCCTATCCGGCATTCTACCACGATTTTCGCGCATTGGGGGGAAAAGCATGAACCAGCATTACGGCAAACTCTTCGAAGTGCAACTGGCCGGCGAATCGCACGGATCCGGCGTCGGCTGCATCGTCCAAGGATGCCCCGCCGGCATGCCTTTGGCTGAAAGCGACATCCAGGCCGAGCTTGACAAACGCAGGCCGGGCCAGAAACTGACCACGACGCGCAACGAGAAAGACCAGGTGCAAATCAAAAGCGGCGTTTTCCAAGGAAAAACCACGGGTGCGCCAATCCTCTTGTGGATCGATAACGAAGACGTCCAGTCGGCGTCGTACGAAAAACTCAAGGAGACGCCGCGGCCCGGACACGCTGACATGACGGCTTCGGCCAAATACGGCGGTTACAACGACTACCGCGGCTCCGGCCCGTTTTCCGCCCGCCTCACCGCGGCCTTGGTGGCTGCCGGCGCCATTGCCCGCAAACTGCTCGCCATGCAGGGCGTCGAAATCCTGGGCCATGTCCAACAACTGCACGGCATCCGCACCGACGTGACGGATGCGCAAATCCGCGATTACGCGTACCAAAGCGCGGTGCGTTGCGCCGACCCGAAAATCGAGAAGAAATTCCAGGACGAACTGCAATCGGCGTTGAAAGCCGGCGACTCGCTGGGTGCCGTGATTGAGTGCCGCGTCAACGGCCTTCCCGTCGGTGTTGGCGAGCCCCGCGCCCAATCCGTCGAATCCGTCATCGCAGCCAACGTCTTGGCCATTCCGGCGGCCAAAGGCGTCGAATTCGGCTCCGGATTCGCCTCCGCCGCCTTGTTGGGAAGCCAGAACAACGACGCGTATGAGGAAAAAAACGGCAAAGTCGTCACCCGAACCAACCACTCCGGCGGAGTACTCGGCGGCATCACCAACGGAATGCCACTGGTCTTCCGCGTGGCGTTCAAGCCGACGTCCAGCATCGCCAAGACCCAAATCACGCTCAACACGAAAAGCCACAAGCAAACCGAACTGAACGTGGCCGGCCGGCACGACCCGTGCGTCGCGCTGCGTGCCGTGCCCATCGTTGAAGCGGCAGCCGCCCTGGCGCTGGCCGACTTGATGCTGCAGGCACAAAAAATCCCAAAGGTGCTGAAGTAGATGGCGGAAACCAAATCACCCGAAAAGGGTCCGAAAACGGAAGAAAACCAAAACGGTTTGGACGCGACGCGCGAAAAAATCGATTCCATCGACGAGCAAATCACGAATCTTTTAGCGCAGCGCATGCACCTCGCCCGCCAGACCCGTGCCGAAAAGCAGGCACAAGGTAAAAGTGTGGAAGATGCCGGACGCGAGAAAAAAGTGTTGGAACACGTCGAAGCCGTTGCCAAGCGCGAAGGCCTGGATGGCGCCATCGCGTTGCGCGTGTTCGAAGAAATCATGGCCGCCAGCCGCTCGCGGCAAATCATGGACCACGCCCCGACGCATACATCGGAATTGGCCCCGAAGACGATTGCGTTCCAAGGCGAACGCGGCGCGTACAGCGAAGAAGCCTTGAGCGCCGCCTGGCCCGATGCGCAACCGGTGCCGTGCAAGGAATTCGCCGACGTCTTTGCCGCCGTAAGGCAAGGCCGCACCGATGCGGGTTTGGTGCCCATCGAGAACAGCACGGAAGGCAGCATCAACTGGACGTACGACTTGTTGCTGAATTCCCAACTGACTATTGCCGGTGAAAAGTTCCTCCGCGTCAGGCATTACCTGCTGGCCAAAAAAGGCACGAAGATTGAAGCCGGACTCAAAATCTACTCGCACCCCCAAGCCTTGGCGCAATGCCGCGACTTTCTGCACGAAAAAGGCCTGCAAGCCCTGCAATACTACGACACGGCTGGCGCTGCCCGCGACCTCGCCGCCGAAAAAATACCGGAAGGCGCCGCGGCCATTGCTTCGCGCAAAGCCGCCGAACACTACGGATTGCAAGTCTTGGCCGAGGGGATTGAAGACAACCGCAACAACTACACGCGCTTCATCCTCATCAGCAAAACCGCTCCGATTCCGCAGGCGGATTTCAAAACGTCCATCGTGTTCAGCACGCAGCACAAACCCGGCGCGCTGTTCCGCGTCCTCAAGGCGTTCGCCGACGCGCAGATTAACCTGACTAAGCTTGAATCACGTCCGACTAAGTCGACTCCGTGGGAGTACTACTTTTATCTGGACTTTGAAGGCTCCGCCGTCCACGCGCCCGGAAAGGCCGTGCTTGAAAAAATCAAGCCGGACACGTTGATGCTCAAGGTTTTAGGCTGTTATCCGAAGGCAAGGTGAAAAATCAAATCGGACATCCGATATCGGATACGCTTGAAAACGGCTTACCCGATATTTGAGCAAAAAGCAACATAACGGGCAAAACCTTGAAAAAGGCGGCAACGCCCATTACCCAACGGTCATCTTTTCTTTTTCAAAAAGACCACGCAAAGCAAAGCTTTGCGGGGCCCAGCAAACGCCGACGCGTTTGCCCGGGAAAGCTGGCCTGTCCAAAAGAAAAGCAATTAGCGCGCGAATCCAAACAGGTGGCCTAAATGTCGCTGTACAAACTTTCCGAACGCATCTTCGAACTGGAAAAGCAAGGCCGCATGATCGTCAAGCTGAACATCGGCAACCCCGGCCTGCCGACTCCGGCACTTCTTGTCCAAGCAGCGGAAAAAGCCATTGCCGACGGCAAGACGTTCTACGCCTCCGGGCAAGGCGAAAAAAAGCTGTTGGAAAAAATCGCGTCCATGCACGGCGCCGAGGTCAAGAACGCCACGGTGACGCCCGGCTCGAAGTGGGCCATTTACGGCCTGATGAAGATCCTCCTCCAGCCCGGCGACAACATCGTCACACCGGGGCCTTTTTGGAGCGCGTTCGAACTGATCGCCAAGAACCTCGGCGGGTCCTGCAAACTGGTCAAGACGCACGCGGAGGACCGCTGGAACTTCGAACCGGACGCCCTGATCGAAGCGGTCGATTCCAAGACCAAGCTGATCATCGTCAACAGCCCGCTGAACCCC
Source organism: Microcaldota archaeon (assembly GCA_016188965.1). Taxonomy (GTDB): domain Archaea; phylum Micrarchaeota; class Micrarchaeia; order Norongarragalinales; family Norongarragalinaceae; genus JACPGT01. The sequence continues at coordinate 50,072 of JACPGT010000001.1, forward strand.
ACGTCGACCGAGTACGACACCAAAGACCTCCGCGCCGTGTATGAATACGCCCAGGACAAGAAAATACAAGTATTGGTCGACGAGGCCTACCGCGACTTGTCATTCCAAAATACGGACCTGACCCACTACGAAGAATACGTCAACGTGACCAACACGTTTTCCAAGGCTTACTGCATGAGTGGGTGGCGCGCCGGCTACCTGGTCGCTTCGGAAGAGCTGTCCAAGAAACTGGTCGAATTGAACCAGATTACGTTCACCAACGTGCCGCTGTTCACGCAGGCCGCCATGCTGGCCGGACTTGAGAACCGCCAATCCGTGACCAAGGCCACGCGCGACGCGTGCGCCAGCCGCCTGAAGATGGCCGAGGAGGTCTTTGACGGCATCGAGTACGTCAAGCCGGATGCGGGTTTCTACATGTTCCTCAAATGTCCCGGAAAGAACGGAGGCAAGGTGGCGGAGGCGGCGTTGGAAAAAGGCGTGGCCATCGTTCCGGGCGCGAATTTCGGAGGCTACAACGAATACGTCCGCATTTCATTGTCGCATCCAGAAGCCGTCCTGCAACCGGCGTTGGAGAAAGTCCGCCAAGCAATGGATGAAAACGGCTGAAAAGACCAACACGCGGCCAAGCGGCAGAAAGTAGAAAAAGCGGAGTCGGCCTAAATCTGCTATTGCATGTACTACCGCGAGTACGACATCGCCATCCGCCCGTTTACGGCGCAGCTTATCCACGAGGTCATGTGCCGGCAGGTGCGCCACGTCGCCGGGGAAGCAATGAAGAGCATCTTCGTCGTGTTCGAAAACGGCACCGGAAAAGGGTATTTCCGCCGCGAGGATTTCCGCACCGTCGGCGACGCCTTGGTACAGAAACTCGTGGACGGCCAGCTTCATGCCAATTTGCTGAAAGGGCGTTTCGAACGCGAAATCAGGCCATTGTTCGAAGTGGTCCGGCAGAACCCAGCAAAGATGGACGACTCCCAACTGGCCTCGGCCGTGGAGACATTCTGCGACGTGTTCAAAGCCAGCTACGTCGGCGGCGTGGTTCCTTTTTTGGCCGCCTTCTCGCTGGAGGAAGCCGCAGCGCAGTCGCTCAAGGAAGATGTCGGCGCGTCCAAAGTCGCGGAATACTTCCAGACGCTCGCGGCACCAACCGGACCTTCGTGGGACGCCTTGGAGTGGTACGACTTATCCCGCCTTTCCGGCGACGACCTGCCCCTTCACGCCCAACTGTGGAAGTGGTTGGCCTACAATTACGAAAGCGGGGCGTTGCCGTTGGAACACTTCCAAGACCGTTGGCCCGAAAGCCTCGCGGACAAGCCAAAATCGCCTTGGAACAAAATCCACCAAGGCCTCCAGCGCAAGGACGAATTGGAAAAGAAGCTCAAACTGTCCCGCAGGAGCCGCATCCTCTTTGACGCCATCGGCGATTTGATTTACTTCAAGGAATACCGCAAAGGACTCCAAAGCCAAGCCCTGTGCTATTTCGAGCCGTTCCTGCGGCAGTCCGCCAAACGCCTCGCCTTGAGCTTCAACCAACTCAAGTTTCTCACTCCGGAAGAAGTCATTTCAGCCTTACAGGGGGACGAATTGCCGAACGACTTGGCGGAACGCACGGCGTTTTGCGTCCTCATTCAGAATACAGAAGCCACGCGCCTCATCTCCGGGGCGCATGCCCACCGGTATTACGACGAAGCGCCGCGCGAAGACAAAAATTTAGGCGTTTTACGGGAACTGAAGGGTTTCTGCGCCAATCCCGGCACTGCTCAAGGACATGCCTGCATCATCCGCACGCCGGAAGACTTGCCTAAGATGAAGGAAGGCGACGTGCTGGTCTCGCCCATGACCACGCCGGAACTGGTGCCGGCAATAAAACGGGCGTCGGCCATCGTCACGGATACCGGCGGCATCACGTGCCACGCGGCCATCGTCTCGCGCGAATTGAACAAGCCGTGCCTCATCGGAACGCACCACGCTACACGAGTGTTCAAAGACGGAGACTTGTTGGAAGTGGACGCGGCGGCCGGCTGGGTCAGAAAGCAGCCTAAATAGGCAGGAAAATCCTACGTTTCCGGACATGAAAACGATCGGAATCATCGGATTTGGAAACTTCGGCCGCTTTGCCGCCTCGCACCTCAAAGCCCACTTCGACGTTTGCGTCTGCGGTGAGGGCAACGTCGAAGCGGACGCGAAAAAAGCCGGCGTGAAGGCCGTTTCTTTGGACGAAGTGGCCGCCTGCGACGTCGTGCTGCTCTGCGTGCCAGTACAAAGCCTTGAAAGCGTTCTTGAAAATATCGAACCGCATCTGAAAAAAGACGCATGGGTCGTAGACGTCTGTTCCGTCAAGCAGAAACCCGCGGACTTGATGGAAAAAAGCCTGCCCAAAACCGTGCAAATCATCGGCACGCACCCCTTGTTCGGACCCCAAAGCGGCAAAAACGGCATCGCGGGCCTTCAAATCGTCATCTGCCCCATCCGAGCAGAAAAAGCGGCCATGCAAAAAGCCACCAAGTTTCTCTCAGACCAACTGGGCCTCCAAGTGGTCAAAATGACTCCGAACGAGCATGATGAATGGATGGCCCGCACGCAAGCCGTGGCGCACTACGTCGGACGGGCGGCCAAGGAGTTGGACTTGCCGCAAGCCCCGTTCCGCTTGGCCACGTACGACGCGCTGTTGGCTTTGCGGGACTTGGTCAAAGACGATTCGGACGCGCTCTTCGACACCATCCAGAATGAGAATCCCCACGCCGCAGGAGAGCGGAAGAAGTTCGAAAGCAAGTTGGCCGAAATCGGAAAACGCCTGGAAAGCAGGAAAGCGGCAGTCAACAAAGCCCGAAAGCAACCTTAAACAACATTCCGGAGCTAAGCAAAACCGATGAAAAAGGAACTTGACCCGTGGTCCAACCAGCTGGTTTCCGACTACGAGTACCTCTTCACCGAATTCGGACTGCAGCGCATGAGCCCCGCATTGGTCAAAGCGCTATCCGGCCACCGCCTCTATCGCCGGGGCATCGTCTTTGCTCACCGCGACTTGGACAAGTTTCTATTGGCCTCCGAAGCTGGAAAAAAGACGGCGGTGATGACGGGCATCAAGCCGTCCAGCGAGTTCCACTTAGGCTCGCGCATGACGGCCGAGCAGATCATCTTTCTGCAGAAGACGTTCGGCTCCAAAGTGTTCTACTGCATCGCCGACGTGGAAGCGTACGCCGACAACGGCCTGCCTTTCGAGGACAGCCACGCCAACGCCGTGGACAACGTGGCCGACTTGCTGGCGTTGGGCTTAGACCCGGAGAACACGTTCCTCTACAAGCAGTCGCAGAACATGCACGTGACCAATTTGGCCAATATTTTCGCCCGCAAGACCACGCTGAACACGCTTGAGGCGCTTTACGGGCATCAGAACCTCGCCCTCTATTTGGCCGTCCTGACGCAGGCCGGCGACATTCTGGCCCCGCAACTGGAGGCCTTCGGAGGACCCAAGAACGTCGTCGTGCCCGTGGGAGTCGACCAAGACCCCCACATCCGCTTCACCCGCGATTTGGCAGACAAATTCAAGGAAGAATTCGGCTTCCTGGCGCCAGCGGCGACGTTCCACAAGTTCTTCCGCGCGCTCAATGGAGAAACGAAAATGTCCAAACGGGACCCGTTGGGCGTGATGACGCTCAACGACACGCCCGAGCTATTGAAGAAGAAGCTGGCCAACACGCTGACCGGCGGCCGGGCGACGGCGGAAGAGCAACGTCGTTTGGGCGCGGAGCCGGAAAAGTGCGTCGTGTTCGAACTGATGCAGTACCACTTCTACGATGAGGATGCCGACCTGAAGAAGATGGAATCCGACTGCCGCTCAGGATCGCTGTTGTGCGGCGAGTGCAAGGCCATCCGCCTCAAGCACATCCAGGATATTTTCAAGAAGCACCAGGAACGCAAGAAGAAACTGCTGCCTAAAGCCGGGAAGATGCTGGAAATGCCGATTGCGTTCAAGAAAAAATAGAAAAACCAGCCGAAAACGCTTCAGCACGTCGGCGATTGGAAATAGTATTTTAAAGCAAGCCCGCGTTTTGGGTGTGGGGAAAAAAAGTTCAAACCGATACTGGAAAGAATGCACAAGCGTCGTTGATTTTCTGTGGGGAAGTGATTAACCGCCGTACATGCTGATTGATTTTAGACAAGCCAAGAAACTGGTAGCACAGCACGACTCGCCGTTGATGGTCATCAGCAAGTCGCGCATCCGCCAGAACTACCACACCATCAAGAAAGGCATCCCCCGTGCGGAAATCCACTACGCCATGAAGGCCAACCCGCATAAAGGCATCCTGAACATCCTGCGCGAGGAAGGCTCCGATTTCGACGTCGCGTCCTACAACGAGATCAAGATGTTGCTGGATATCGAAGTCGACTCGACCAACATGATCTACGCCAACCCCGTCAAGTCCATTCCCGACTTGGTGCGCGCGTACAACGTCGGCGTCGAGAAGTTCGTATTCGACAACGACGCGGAACTGCAGAAGATGGCCCGTTACGCGCCGGAAAGCGACGTCCTGCTGCGTCTGGCGGCCAGCGGCGACAACGCATACTACAAACTATCCACCAAATTCGGCGCACAGTCCAAGGACGCCATCCGGCTTCTGAAGAAAGCCAAGAAGCTCGGGTTGGACCCGGTGGGCATCTGTTTCAACGTGGGCTGCCAGGTGACGCGATCGGACGGCTACATCCAGGCCATCCAAGCGGCCATGAAGGTGTTCAAAGAAGCCCGCAAGAACGGTATCGAGCTGTCGGTGCTGGACATCGGCGGCGGCTTTCCCGTGCGCTACGGCCACAAGAAGACGGACATGGGCGACGGATTCGACTCCAAGCAGATCATCGCCGAAGTCAACGCGGCCATCGAGGAGTACGTTCCGGAGCACGTCAAGATCATCGCGGAGCCGGGCCGCTTCATCGTGGGCGACGCCGCCGTGCTGATCATGCGCGTCATCGGCATTTCCAAACGCAAGGGCGTCATCTGGTACTACGTCGACGACGGCTACTACCACACCTTCAGCGACATGCATGCCTCGGGCTGGAAGTTCGACTTCATCCCGCAAAGCAAGGGCCGCAAACTCCGCTCGGTCCTGGCCGGGCCCACGTGCGACTCGTTCGACGTCATCGCCAAGAGCATCTGGCTGCCCGAATTGGAACTGGGCGAACTCATCATGAGCCCCAACATGGGGGCCTACACGTCGGGCCTCTCCACGCATTTCAACGGTTTTCCGCCGGCCAAGACCGTATTCGTCGACTGAACCGAAGAGCCGAAAACGGCCGCCAACCGCGGCACGACCCTTCATTCGATTAACGAAAAAAAATTTCAAAAAGGAAACAGAACCATGACTCACAAAAAAGCAAGCCCGGCACCTGAAAGCCCTTCCGTGTTTTCAATCGCGACGAAGGTGTGGCCGCTGGCATTCGTCCCGCTGACCATCCTGGCCGTCCAGCGCATGGGCCACGACGGGGGCAACGTGCTGTTGGGTGCGCTTTTCTTCTATCTTTTCATCAAGAAAGCCGACATCAAAGTGCGCCGCCTCATGATCGTATTGGCGGTATTCTCCTCGCTGTTCGAAACGGCGAACGTCGCATCCGGCGCCTACACGTACTTCGGTACGCTCGGCTCGCCGTTGTGGATCGGGTTGGGCTGGGCCATCTTAGGCTGGTGGTTCGTCCAGCTTCAACAAGCCGCCGGAAAGATTTCACCCCACCACGCGTTCGGTGCCATCGCCGTCGCGATTGCCACGGCATCGTTTTTCAACCACACCCTGGGCCTGTCGACGGCCATCGCCATCTTGGGGCTTTACGCCTTGGGCCTGGCCGTCCGGCAACCGTTCGCCTTGTATGCGTTCACGGCGCTGTTCGCCATGATTGCCGAGTGGTCCGGCACGTACGCGGGCATCTGGGGCTATTTTGACTTGGCCCACCAACCGGTCCCGCCGGATTTGGCCATGTTGGCGCTGGCGTACTCCGTCGTCATGGCATTTTCCATCTGGATTTCTGGATTCGAAAACCCGGAAAAACCGGTGCGGAAGAACGCGTCGTCGCTTTAAGGCGTTCTTGCGAACACGCGGCAAGGCGCGCCATCGGCATGACGGATTTTAAGAGGCGCTACGATTGTGTCAACTCGTTTGTCCGCTATCGGAGCCAGGCCCACGAGATTTTCCAAGATCAGGATGTCATTTCGGAAAAACAACTTGTGCAAATCATACGGCGCGTTATCAGGCGTCCAGGAATCCAAACCCACCATACCCACTTTTTTTTCAACCAGCTGTTGCGCTAACTCTAAAGATAGAACCGGATTAGTTTTGTAATAATTAGATCCATGAGCCTCTTCAGAATGTCCAGTATAGAAAAAAACAAAGTCTCCTTTTCGAACACGATCCAAGTAACAGTGTTCGGGTTTGATTACCGAATGACCCCGAACATAGTTGACATCTGCTTTCCCGACGAACCGCTCCGGCAAATAGGTGTCCAGCGACTTGCCGTCCTTGACCATGTGCAACGGCGCGTCCATGTGCGTGCCGAAGTGGGTGTTGAACGTCATGCGCATGGCGTTCCAGCCCTCGCGGTCGATGTTCGCAAAGCAGGAGAACTCACCGCACGGATCGCCCGGATAGACCGGCGTCTTTTCGTCCAACAACATCGTCAAGTCCATCCACGTCATGCGAAAGTCACCCTCGAGAACAAGCCAATGGCAAGCCAACTAAATAATTACCGTAGCGGCAGAATTCATCCGCATGGAACTCAAATTCGTCGCGGGCGAGCCGGCCGCCGTCTTGGACGACGCCTTGGTCATCGGCGACGTGCATCTTGGGATCGAATACGAGCTACAGCGCAAGGGCTACAACATCGCATTGCAATACCGAAAAGTGGCCGAGCGGCTCAACGGTTTGTTGAAACAGACGAAAGCCGATACAGTCATCTTCCTGGGCGACTTGAAACACGACGTGTACGGCATGCGCGACCAGGAAGAACGCATGCTGAACGCATTCTTCCGCCTCCTCAAGGCCAAGCGCATCATCGTGTGCAAAGGCAACCACGACCCGTACATCGAGAACTGCAAAGGCATCCAAGTCGCGCCCCCAGAAGGCATCCTTTACGAAGACACTGAAACCTTGTTGTTGCACGGCCACGCACTGCCCGATTCCAAACTGCTCAAAGCCGCCAAAACCATCTGTTTCGGACATGAACACCCGCTGGTCCGGATGGAAGACGGCAAACATGCCTGGACCGAGAAAGTCTGGATCATCGGCCAACAAAAAGGCAAGAAGTTCGTCATCTTCCCGCATTTTTGCGACCTTGTCGGCGGCCGCGAGTTCGACCCCGAGCACCACCTCGTCCGCTTCTTGACGAAAGACGCCTGCCGCAAGGCCGACGCATACCTGTTATCGGGACTGAAGTTGGGAAAAATCAGCCGCATTTAAGAGGTAACCATCGGCAAACAAGCGTTTTTTAAGCGGGTTTTTCCATTCTAAAACCGTTATTTCCGAGTTAGTGGACATCTTCGAGGTCTAATCGACGTCGGCTATTCGGCATTCGCATTAGGTGATTCAATATGGGTCGTGGACGAGAACGCATGATTACGTGTGCCCAGTGTGGCCGGCAGGTGCGTCGCGACAAGGCCGTGACCATTGAAAAACCCGTGTTTACCAACCCGCTGGACCGCGAGGAAGTGGCCGACGAGCAATACACGCGCATGCTGACGCGCGAATTCTCGTACTGTCCTTCCTGCGGCAAGCACTTCCGCATCTACCAGAAGAAGACGCAGCAGAACGAACGCTCTCGCGAACGCGAGCGCAACAAGCAGTTCTTCCAACGCCGCCCGTACGGCGCCCCCCGCCCGGCAGGCCAAGGCGCGCCCGGACAAACCCCGGCAGCCACGCCCGCCCAGGCAGAGCAGCCGGCCGAGACGGTCAACAAGGAACAAGTGGCCGTCGCGCAAGGCGAAGAAAAGCAAATGGAAGCCGACGAGGCATTCGACGAGGAAAACGCCGAGTCGGACAAGACCGCGTAAAGCGGTCCTTTTTTTCATTTTTCAAAACGCATAGCGTCCGCCTTGCCCGGCGAATGACAAAAGGCTTTTCTTTCGTCACGGGGTGATTGGAGGTGCCATGGCCTCGTCGTTGGACTTCAAGAAGCTGCAATTCGTCATTTTGGCGGCATTGGTCGTGCTGGCAACGGCCATGCTGGCCAATGGCTCGGACGGCAAGACTTTTCCCACGTGGGCAAAGCCGCTGTTCGGCGTGGCCGGCATGTCGCTGGTCGTCATCCTGGCGTTCAAATTCGCCAACACCTTCAAAGCCGACAAGAAGCCGGACAAGAAGGACGTCTTTGATTACACCGACCGCACCACGTCGTCGGCCGTTCTTGGAAAGCTGGCGGAAATCAAGTACGGCGAACGAAAGTCGCGCGACCGCTTCGAAGACTATTACAAGAACAAGTAGGAAAGGCAGCGAAGGCTGAAAAAATGTTTAATAAACGCCGAGGTCCAACGTTCTAAAATCCTCTTCCATCTACGGGCCCGTAGTCGAATGGTAAGACGTCACTCTCACACAGTGAAAATCGCCGGTTCGATTCCGGCCGGGCCCATACCGCCTTCTTTTTTTAACCAAAGCGGCCTAGACTCATGGGAGCCGAAAAGGCATTGGGGGCCGATTGCATGAACATCAGCATCGCAGGTAAAATCATCACGCTCTGGGGCGTGCTCGTCTTTCTGGGTTGGGCCTTTTCGACCCAGGCATTGGATTTCTTCGGACTGAAATACGTCGCATCGGCATTGCTGCTTTGGAGCGTGCTCATGGCCATCGGCCTGGTGGCGACGTACAAGTGGTTCCCCGCCGCGGTGAATAACAAGGTCGTGAAAGTCTGGACCGTCATCGTCGTGGTCGGCATGCTGATCAACTTCGCCAACTTCTACCGCCTGCTGCCCTCCGCAATCGCGCCGTACGTTTACTTGCACGGCTGGGTGTTTCTGACGGCCATCGGTTTTGCCTTGACGGCGTTGTGGTGGACGCCGAAGTCCAAGATGATCTACGCCGCCGGCGCCGTGTTGAACGTCATCCTGCTTGGATTGTTGCTGGCCAAAGTGCCGCAAGTGATGCCTTACGGCTTGTGGCTGGCCGCCATCGTGGCAGGCGGGCCGATCGTGTTGGACGGATTGCTCAATTACGACATCCCGAAGCCTGCCGTACCCGCACCTCAAGCCTCCGCTCCTCGGGCTGCTCCCAAAGCGCCGGGTCCGTCCGCGTCCCGTGTGCCAGCAGCGGCCCGGCCCGCAACTGCGTCGTCTTCGGCGCCGCGCAAGCTCGTCGTGAACATCGTGCCCAAGAAGTAAGCCGGAACCCGCCTGAAATAAGGACTTCATTTTGTTTTTCATGTCCGTCGAATACGCTGCATATCTCGCGTTCGTCCTTCTCGGCACGCTGGCGTTGGCGCACGTTTTTCGCCTGCGGCTGGACGTGAGACGGCTTTTGATGGCCCTCGTTCCGGTCGCCGTTCTTTTCGTCGCGTGGGACGCGTGGGCCGTGGCGTCGGGGCATTGGTCGTTCGACGCGCGGTTCATCACCGGGTTTTTCGTGGGCAACCAGCCAGTGGAGGAAATCGCGTTTTTCCTCGTCGTTCCGCTTTTCTACGTCGCCGTTTGGGAAATATCGAAAGGCAAGGCACCCGGTTCACACATGCGAAAGCAAGGAGGCGAAAGGCGGTGACGGAGTACACCGTTGCAGCCGTTTTCATGTTCGTCCTCGGCATCGGCGCGAATTTCGCGTGGAACCCAATGGTGCGCAAGAACCCCGAGGCCTTACTCGCAGCGCTGGGCTGGGCCGCATTGGCGCAACTGGTCTTTGACAACCTCACGGTGGCACGGGGATTCTGGCACTTTAATGATGCGGCCGTTTCAGGCATCCGGATTCCGTTCATGCCGGTGGAGAACTTGTTTTTCGGAATGGCGTTGTTCCTGTTCACGGTCCTGGCATGGGAACTTGCAGCTACCAAAACAGGCAAGGCGTTCAAGTCGGGTTTTCGTGCGTAATCCTCTCGACCACGTTGTTGGCGGAGAACAGGACGATGGGGATGCCGGAGCCGGGGTGCGTGCTGCCACCGACGAAGTAAAGGTTCCGGATTGAAGGGTCGCGGTTCTGCGGCCGGAAAAACGCGCTCTGCGCAAGCGTAGGGGCAAGTCCGAAAGTGCTGCCCCATTCCAGCGAGTATTGGTCGCGCCAGTCTTCCGGCGTGACGATGCGCTCGAACGCCACGTCGGCATCCTTGAGGCCCAACAGAAGCCAGGCGTTAATCTTGTCCAGCACGCGTTTTCGGAAAGCAAGGCGTTCTTTTTTCCAGTCGATGCCAGCTTGCAGGTTGGGAACGGGCACCAGGACGTACAGCGCGTCGCCGTTCTTCGGCGCCATTTCCGGAAAAAGCTTGGACGGACAGTTCAGGTAGATGCCGGGATCTTCCGGCAGCGTCCGGTTTTTGAAGATGGCGTCCAACCCGGCGAGGAAGTCCTGCGGCAACAGGAAAGTGTGCGGACCGATGGGCAGTTTGCGTTTGACGCCGAGGTAGAGCATGAAGGCGCTGCAGGACGGCTCAAGCGTACGGGTCTGAACCGGACTGCTTTTTTCCGGAAGCAAGTGTGCATACGAGTACGGCAAATCGGCGTTGGACACGACGAGGTCGGCAGCCATGAAGGTTCCGTCGGATAGATCGACGCCGACGGTTTTTTTTCCTTCAAGGCGGATTTCCCGGACTTTTTTTCCCGTCAATACTTTCGCTCCGCAGTGAACGGCGGCGCGCTCCATGGCCGAAGCGATTCGGTTCAGTCCGCCGGGTACGGCCCAGGCGCCTTGCGTGGCTTCCACGTATTGGATAAGTCCGTATGCCGCCGGGATGTCGCGCGGCGATGCGCCGACGTAGATGCTCTGGAACGAGAAGGCCGCCCGGAGGCGCGGATCGTCGAAGTACGTGCAGACGTGGTCCCAATACGATCCGGAAAGGCCCACCTTGAGAAAAGCGGAGACGACGGACGGCTTGACGAAGTCCGAAAGGCGGTGGACGTTGGCCTGCAAGAAGGCGTGCAGTGCCGCGTCGTAGTACTGGCCGCTTTTTTGCAAGTAGGCGGAATACCGTTCGGAATCATGGGGAGAAAATGCCGCGATGTTGGCCGCCATTTTGGCCACGTCCGATGAAAGGTCCAACGCCGGCTGTCCGCGGGCGAAGTGTACGCGGGAAACCGGGTCCACCGGCACGATGGGCAGGAAGTCTTCCCGCCGCATGCCGACTCGTCTGAAGAAATCGTCCAGCACCCAAGGCATCAGAAGCAGCGTGGGCCCGGCGTCGAACGTGTAGCCTTCGGCGGAAAAGCCGGAAAGCCGGCCGCCCACGCGGGCGTTCTTCTCCAGCACGGTAACGTCGAATCCTTTTTTCGCCAGTTGGGCCGCGCAGGACAGGCCGCCGATGCCGGCACCGATGACGACGATTTTCTTCATGCGGAACCCCGGGGCACGGGCGAAAGCAGGAGCCGGACGGCCAGTTGAACCTTCTTGGAAAAAGGCACGACGGCGCGGCCGGAAAGCGGCGAAAAGCCGGGTTTGGACAACTCGTCGAGTATGGAGCGGTAGAACGCCGAACACAGGCGGACGCACAACTGGGCATCGAAAGGCAAAAACGCGATGCCGGCATCCGCGGAATCATAAAGTTGCCGCGCGCGGCGGATTTGTTGGGCGAGCAGGCGGTTGAATGAATCAGACGGCACGCCGGCCAACAGTTCGGAGTCCGAGTACCCGGCTGCGTCCAACTCCGTCGCCGGCAGGTAGACCTTGCCGCGCGCCGCGTCTTCCTTCAGATCGCGCAGGATGTTAGTCAACTGCATGGCGACGCCTAGGTCCGCGGCGTGTTTTTCCGCCCGCTTGTCGGTGCATCCCAACACCTTGAGCATCATCAAGCCGGGAACCGCGGCCACCTGGAAGCAGTAGCGCTCCAATTCGGCCTGGGTGCGATAGCGGTCGGTGGACAAGTCGGAAGACAAGCCGTCCAGCAGTTGGAAGACGAGGCGGCGGGAAATGCCATGCGCACGGCAGACGCGCACGAAAGCGGAAAGCACGGGGTCATCGGATTGACCCGACTTGAATGCCGTTTGAACGGCCGCCCGCCACTGCCCGAAGTTTTCAGTCGAATCGAAGCCTCCGGCGTCGACCAAATCGTCGGAAACGCGGGAAAACGCGTACACCACCCACGCCGCCTCGCGCTTTTCGCGGGGCAACGCCCATGAAGCGAGGTAAAAACTCTTGGCGTGGTGCCGGCAGATGGCCTGGCAACGGCGCACCGCGGATTGCGGAAGGCAAAGAAGCAGCTTAGATGTCGGACGCATGGGAAAAAGCAAACGCTTGATGTGAAAAAGAAGCTATAAAACCCCGTTTCCACACGAACATATCTCTTCTGCTCTGTTCGTCTAGACCGGTCAAGGATTCCAGACTCTCAATCTGGCATTCGAAAACCGACTGCCAAAAGAGCTATCTGGCGACCCGGGTTCAAATCCCGGACAGAGCATAATCCTTTTTTGCACCTTGCACAGCCGGAGGCTTGAACCTAATACCGCGCCAAACTACCCCCCCCCCCACGGCCCGGCCACGAAACGGTTTTACGATTAAGGGCGCACGCTGGGAAAAGAAAAAAAAAACGGAAAA
>JACPGT010000011.1 GCA_016188965.1 Microcaldota archaeon
GACGCAACATCCGGGCCGGCCGAAGGCCGGCCCACGCGCCGCTGGACACATCACGAAAAACAAACAAAAAGAACGGTGCTTTTAGCTCCGATTCATCTGCGGGCTAAAGCCCGCAGTATTCTCGGCTCTAAACCCATAAAACGACGAAATAGTCGCGGAGTGCTATCTACTACAGCACAAATTCGACGGAATTTGTGTGGCAGCACAAAATACTCGATTTTGTGTGGCCTTGCAAACTGCAACGGTTTGCAAGACCCCACAATTTCCGCAGAAATTGTGCGGAACCACGAAAATGAATCGGGAAACGTTCACGGTTTAGTATATTGCAAGTGGAAAGAAGAAAAAAACAAGAAAAAAGACCGGTAAAAATGCGGGTCAGTGGTTACGGACCAGGCCTACCGCGGCCAGCACCACGCCGCCGACCAGCATGGGAAACGCATAGACCTGGAAAGGTGCCGACGTCGTCGTCTCGTTGCTGAAGAAGCCGCCGCCGGTCTTCGTCTCGGTATACATGTAGGCACCGGTTGCGGCCAGCAAGAATACGATTGCCAGCACGACCAGCATTCGGCTCATCGCCATTGAAACCACCCGGGTACATAGTCCGTTTGCAAGCGTATTAACGGCACGGCCGCTCGTCAATTGTCTAAGGCGGTCGAAAGCGCGTTTTGACTGAAGCTTAATAGGCAAACGGGGGAAAATCCTTGCATGCGCTTTTCCGGAAAAACCATCCTTCTAGGCGTCACCGGATCCATCGCCGCCTACAAAGCCGTCGAGCTCTGCCGCCAACTCAAGAAAGAAGGCGCCGACGTCCACATCCTCCTCAGCGAAGGCGCGAAGAACTTCGTGCAACCCTTGTCGTTCCAAGCCGTCAGCGGCAACCCAGTCATGGAAAACCAATTCGAAAACTGGCACGGCAAGGAAAAAGAAAGCAAACCCGAAAAAAAGAAGGAAAAAAACGGCAACGCCGGAATGAAGCACATAAACGCAAGCACCGCCGACGCCTTGCTCATCGCGCCGGCCACGGCCAATTTAGTCGCGAAGGCCGCCGCCGGACTGGCCGACGAGTTGCTTACCACGACGTTGCAAGCCTTCGGCGGACCTGTCCTGATCGCGCCGGCGATGAACGACGTCATGTACGAACACCAAGTTCAACACCGCAACATTCGACGGCTCAAAGACCTCGGATACGCCATCGTCGAACCGGAAGCAGGTGATCTGGCGTGCGGACGCAAAGGCCAAGGCCGCCTCGCGTCAAGCGAAAAAATCCTCGCCCGACTTGAGTCGCTGCTCAAACCACAAGACCTGACCGGGAAAACCATCCTCATTACGGCCGGGCCCACGCGGGAATACCTCGACCCCGTCCGATTCATCAGCAACGCATCTTCCGGAAAAATGGGCTACGCCTTGGCCGAAGCGGCGGCATCCCGAGGCGCCGACGTCACCCTGGTCAGCGGACCAACGGAATTACGGCCGCCGGCCAACGTCAAAACGGTGTACGTGGAAACGACGACCCAAATGCAAGCCGCCGTCAGCAAAGCGTTCAAAAAAACCGACGTGTTCATTTCCGCCGCCGCGCCAACGGATTTCACGCCGGACACACCCTCCAAGAAAAAAATCGCCAAGGACCGAATCGGCGCTATTGCAGTCAAGTCCACGCCGGACATCCTCGCCTGGACCGGAGAGCATAAGAAAAAAAACCAAGTCGTCATCGGATTTGCCCTCGAAGCTCCGGCGAGCATCGCAAAGGCCCGAAGAAAAATGAAGGCCAAACATGCCGACGCCATCGTGCTGAATGGCCCGGAAAACCTCGCGTCTGAAAAAGCCGCCGGCACGCTGATTTTTGCCAAAAACCAAAAGAAACTGGCCAAAACCTCCAAGCTGGAATTCGCCCACACGCTGCTGGACGCGTTGGTCCAAACGGATGCCTGAACAAACCACAATGGCCTAAAGGCCAAACCATCATCAATAACAAGGTGATTCGAATGAAGGTTCCCCTCGCATTCGTCCTTCTGGTCGCGATTTCATTGTACGGCTGCACGCAGCCGAGTGCAACACCGACGTCTACCCCGGCCGCCACCGCCATCCCGTCGCCGACCGTCAACGCGAGCCTCCAATGCGGCGCGGAGCAATGCCACGGCCTGGATATCACGTGCGGAAGTGACGTTCCACAGGCCTGCACCCTGGAGTTCCGCATCCCGGACGACGCCTGCCTCCAATACGTCCGCTGCCAAGTCATCGACGGCGCCTGCCAGCACGCCAACCCGCAGTTCACGCAATGCAAGCAATGCGTCGAACAATGCAAGGCCGAAAACCAGGACGGCCAGGAATGCATCGACCGATGCACCAAGCCGGTGAAGACCTGCCCCTCGCCGAAACCCACCATCTGCACGAGGGAATACGAACCGGTCTGCGGCACGGACGGACGCACCTATCCCAACAACTGCAATGCCTGCGCCTCCGGCGTCGCCACCGCCTACTCGGGGCCTTGCCGCACCGTCAACGGCAGTTACGTCACGCCGTCAGCCAAACCGGCCAACAACTGCCAGCTGTACCGTAACAAAGACTCCGGCCAAGTCGCCTGCTTCGGCTGCTCCGGAAGCGCCTGCCGCGACCCCGGACCGGACATGGAACCCTACGTCCTGCCGGCGGATTACATCGGCATCCCCTACGCCTGCTATCCGACGGAAAACGGCTGCGAACTGGCCCAATAGCAAACAAAGGATTAAGCCGGAGCCATGACGCCGGCGGCCAGTTTGGCCAACAGAATGCCCAACAACGACAACGCCACGCTCAAAACGACGTTGCCAAACGCCAAAGCCCACTGTTGTTCTTCAAACAAGCGGAACGTGTCCACGCTGAACGTGGAAAACGTCGTGAACCCACCCAGGACTCCGGCGCCGGCGAACTGCCTCAAATCCGGCGACACGGCCCCATCACCCAGGAAGACCAACAGGCCCAACAGGAAGCTGCCGAACACGTTGACCAGCAGGATGCCCAGTGGGAACGAGCCGGAACCAAAAAGATTCGCCACTGCCACGCGGGCCGCCGCGCCGATGCCGCCACCGATTGCCACGAGCCACAACGGATTCATAGGCCAGAACCAGGCGCAAACCCATTAAAAAACACGTGGAAAACCAAAGAAGGACTCTACCGTTTACTGGCCTTTTTCTTCGCCTCGAAACACTCACGGCACCGCGGAGTCTGGTCCAACGGGTCGAACGGCACGCGGCACTTCTCACCGCACTCCACACAGATGGCCGCCCACCACTTCGGACCCCGCAAAGGACGGTCGTGCGCGCCCGAACCGCTGCCATCGTACGAACCCATCCTCAAAACGCCTCGCAAAATCAAAACGGATAATTATTCCGCAATCCGAAATATACCCATGACTACTTCGGCCCAGTTGACGAAATCCAAAAACCTGACGGCACAACTGACGGCCCCAAAAAAGGCCAAAACCGGCAGTGCACAAAAAACGGCCGCCAAAGCAAGCAAGACTCAAACTGCCACGTTTGCCGCCGGATGCTTCTGGGGCGTGGAAGAAAGCTACCGCCAGATGCCCGGCGTCTTGGAGACGATGGCGGGCTACTGCGGCGGAAAGACCAAGAACCCGACGTACCAGGACGTATGCAGCGACGAATCCGGACACGCCGAAGCCGTCCAAGTAATCTTCGACCCGAAAAAGATTGATTACGAAACGCTGGTCGAACTGTTTTGGACCCTGCACGACCCGACCATGCCCAACCGCCAAGGCCTCAACTACGGCAGCCAATACCGCTCCATCATATTCTACCACTCCGCTGAGCAGAAACGCAGGGCGGACGCATCCAGAAAAAAAGCGCAGGCCATGTTCGAAATGCCCATCGTGACGTCGATCGAACCGGCGAAACCGTTCTTTCCGGCGGAAGAATACCACCAGAAGTTCTTCCTCAAACGCAACGTCAAGTTCAAAGGCGTCTGCTGAACACAAGGCCGGACGCTGCGCGAACGTTTGCCAAAATACCCCAAAATACCCAATTGTTCAATAGTAAAATATATAAACTAAACAATTAAACAATTGGATATGTCTGGACGAGACAAAGGCCGAATCCCCGAATTCAGCGAAATGGACCTAACCGCACTGCTCAGACAACATGAAAATGAAATGTTTGACCGAACCGTCGGCGGCCAGGACAGCATCGGACGCAAAATCGCGGGTTTTGGAACGAAAAACGGCGGAATTCTCCTCATAGGCCAACAAGATTTCAAACATGGAGGAAAGGTAGTCGGAATCGCCGAAGAAGACTTCCACACCCAATTCCGAAACGCCATCGCCAACATCCGGCCAGCACCTCTAACGCAGCAAAAAATCATAGACCACGCAGGAACCAAACTGGCGCTAATACGAGTCCAGGATGTCGGAACTCTTCGACCCTGCGCATACAACGGAGACTATTACGAAAGAAAAGGAGACTCCACACCCAAACTTGGGCCGGAAGAAATAAAGCGATACCACGTCTTGTACGGGGCCTCCAACCCAGAAGACATGCCCACCCATGCCACTAAACTCGACTTGGATCAGGTCGAACTGGAACTCTACGGACAGCGTTTAAAGAAAAAAGAAAGCACCATACTCGAAAGCGTAACGAACGAAAAGGAATATTTGACCGTCCGGGGAGTCATCATCCTGAGCAAAAAACCGGATGATCACTTGGAAGGGGCATTTGCCGAAGTCCAACGCTACGACAACGTCATGGGCACCGGACCCACACCAATAGGATCACCCGTGAAAATATCAAGGCCCGCCAGGCAAATGATTCTTGAACTTGCCGGAATCATCGAACAGAACCTGCCGGTATCAAGAGAGTACCAAGGCGCACAGATGAGCCAAAGCCCGGCCATTCCCTCCAGCGTCATACGAGAAGCAGTCACGAACGCCGTCGCCCACCGAAACTATCGAAGCCACGAACACATCCGCGTGCGAATATTCTCAGACGGATTCGACATCAGCAATCCGGCCGCCATCACGCAAAAAATGTGGGAGGACATCCAGAACGCCCAGACGACCTACCATCCCAATGAAGGAATCTATACGTTCCTCAACCCGGCACTGCTGTATGAAGGACGCGGAGAAGGAATATGGAAAATCCGAACTGAACTGGAACGCCTAGGTAAAACGGCACCGGAGTTCAAGGTAATCGGGGAAACTCCCTCCACATTCTACGCGCGGATCAGCCTAAACCCTGCAAAAAAAAGAGACGTCCGAATGCAAAAATTGGAGGCCATGATGGCAAAAAAGAAAATCATCACCTCTTCCGACGTCATGAAAGAACTTAAAATCTCACGCGTTACGGCCATTTCACTGCTCGAAAAAATGGCGGAAAAAGGCAGATTAGAACACCAAGGAAGCACTCGTTCAAGCCGGTACCAAGTCAAATGAGCCGGTTTACGACTTCGGAAGATAATTCAATCAGACCGTCCGTCAAACTTCATCGGGGACGCGGGGTCGTAACACCGCCGCGAGCCTCAGACAATTTGGAATCGTCATCATCTTGAGTGAATACCCATGGTGGCGGAAGATGGATAAAAGACCGCGCGACGAGCGCAACGGCACCACGAACGCCGCGAAAGGAAGATACGGCAAAGCCCAGTAAAGGCGTAGAAATTTATTCTCCGACACCCTTCAGACCATTCAACGAGGAGATTTGCCATGGGCCCCATTTCGAAATTCATCAAACACAATTACCGCCATTTCAACGCCGCCACGCTGGTCGACGCCGCGGAGGGCTACAAGAAGTTCCTTGCCGGCGGAAACAAGATGATGGTGACGCTGGCCGGCGCCATGAGCACGGCCGAACTCGGCCTTTCCTTGGCCGAGATGATCCGCAAGGACAAGGTCCACGCCATTACCTGCACCGGCGCCAACCTGGAGGAAGACTTGTTCAACCTCGTGGCGCACGACCACTATGTCCGCGTGCCGCACTACCGCCAACTTTCCGCGGAAGACGAAGTCAAACTGCACGACCAAGGCCTCAACCGCGTCACCGACACCTGTATTCCGGAAGACGAGGCAATGCGTCGCCTGGAAAAAGGCATGCTGTCCAAATGGCAGGCCGCGGAAAAAGCCGGAAAACGCTATTTTCCGCACGAATTCATGTACCAGCTTCTGAACGAAGGCGCATTGGAAAAATACTACCAGATCGACCCCAAGGACAGCTGGATGGTGGCGGCGGCCGAGAAGAACCTGCCGATTTTCGTGCCGGGCTGGGAAGATTCGACGTTGGGCAACATGTTCGTCTCGCAGACCATGAAAGGCGGACTGAAGAGCATCGACACGACCAAAGGCGGCTTGCACTACATGCGCGCGCTGATCGACTGGTACACGGAAAACAGCAGGAAGAGCCAGATCGGCTTCTTCCAAATCGGCGGCGGAATTGCCGGCGACTTTCCCATCTGCGTCGTCCCGCTGATCCACCAGGACCTCGAGAAGCAAGTCAAACTCTGGGGCTACTTCTGCCAGATCAGCGACTCCACCACATCCTACGGCTCCTATAGCGGAGCCGTGCCCAACGAGAAGATTACCTGGGGCAAACTCGGGAAGGACACGCCGCGCTTCGTCATCGAAAGCGATGCGACCATCGTGGCCCCCCTGATCTTCGCCCACGTAATGGATTGGTAAGCGAGTCAGTCCCGCCGGGCCATGAACCGCACGAAGCGGGCATACGAACGCGCGTACTGGCTGACGAATTCCCTCTGCAGCGCCAAACGCGACTCACCAGGCGTCGCGTGGATCAGGTGCGTCGCCAAGTTGGAAGCCAACTGCGTCGACTCGCTCTCGCGATCGAAGTCGAACAAGTCCGGCTCGCCATCGACCAGACGCGTGGGGTCCACCAATAACCCGACGTGCTGGGCGCTGGCTACGGCATTGTCGAGCTTCGGATGGCCATGCAAGGAACCTTGCGCGTGAAGCCGGGCCAGTTTGCGCATCAAAACGACGCACGCCCGCCTTTTCTGCACAGCTGGTACGTCCGAATCGGCCAGGAACTCCCGCATGGTCCGCGACCCGGCATGCCAATCCGTTACGATGACCTGCCGCGACCCGGCCGCTGAAAATACCTGGTAATGCGCCATCGCGTGCTCCACCAACGCCGGCCGGCCGCTGGAAATGCGCTGCAGAATGGGAAAGACAGCCTCAGGCCTCCGGTAGGCACTGCTTTTTGGCGTAAAATCACGCACCGCCACCTCGCGGCCCTCGAAATCATGCACATGTACCTTGGGGTGCTCGCCGACAATCCGGACCGGCCGGCCACGCATGGCCTCGAACAAGCCCGCGTGATCCAAGCCCTTGCGGTGGACGGCCACATAGTGCGGAGTGTGCGACGTCACCCAAAGAGCCAAACCCATGAAGAACAAGCATAGACGTCCGACGAATTAATACGCCACAGCCACCATCAGCCTTAAACCATGGACAACGGGGCCGTCGCGCGCATGCTCCGAAGAATCGCCGACCTGCTGGACGCCAGAAACGAGAACCGGTTCAAAATCCAGGCGTACCGCGTCGCAGCCCAAAGCGTCAGACGTCCACGAACACGTCCGAGCCGTCCACGCGCGTCGGATACGTCTTCAAATCGCTGATCGATAAATCCCACGCCAACGGGTTCTTGACGAGTTTCCCCGTTTTTACGTCGAATTGCATGTTGTGATTGGGACACGAAACCAAACCATCGTTCAGCGTTCCGGAAGGCAAGTAACCCCGCATGTGGGTGCATTCTGCCTGCGCGCAATAAAAAGCACCATCGATTTTCGCCGTCAAAATTGACTTGTTGTTTGCCGTAAAGCAACCCATTTCGCCTTCCGACAATTCCGAGATATTGCACAACCTGACCCAAGCCAAAAAGACCACCCAACGGCCACTGAAAAACCCGAACGAATCAAAGAACAGCAAAAACGTGAAGCAAACGGTCCAAACGGTACTTCCAAATGCCCACGGCAAAGCATTTCTTAAACGTTATGGAAGTGGCCAGTTTCAAGCGATTTCACCCACTAGCTCTTCCAACAAGTCTTCCAATGCGATGATCCCCACGTAGCGGCGGCCCGAATCGACCACCACGGCCAGGTTGACGCCGTCAGCCTGCATGCGTGCGAACGCCTCGGTAGCCAAGGTGCTGGACGGCAGCAACAACGCAGGCGTACGCATGCAGTCCGCCACCGGAGTCCGCGGGTCGGACTGCACGGCAGCGGCCAGACGCTTGACCGTCACGATGCCAACGGCCGAGCCGTGCAAAAGTACGGGAAAGCGCGAATACGGTGCCGACAACGCCTTTTTCAACGCGTCGGATGCCGCCATCCCGGCGTCAAAAGACACGACCCGGCTTTTGGGCGTCATGCACTGCGCCACCGTCTGGTCGTTGAAATGCAGCACGTTCTCGATGTAATGCCGCTCCAGCGCAGTGATGGCCGAGTCCTGATGGCCCAACCGGATGGCCGCGCGCACCTCGTCTTCCGTCACCTTCGCCACGCTCTTGGCATGCGGCCCTGCCACGGCGCGGTTGAACCCGTCAAACAACCAGATCAGCGGCGAAAGGAGCGTCTGCAAGACTTCCAGAAAAGGAGCAGACAGAAGCGCGATGGGCTCCGCATGCGCGCTGGCCAACGTCTTGGGCGTCACTTCACCCAACGTCAACAACACCAACGTCATCACGCCCGTAGCAATGCCCAAACCCAAGTCACCGAACAACTGTACCGCGATATCCGCGGCCAAGACCGACGCGGCCACGCCAGCGACGTTGCTGCCGATCAAGACCGCGATAATCGTGCGCTCCGGATGCGCCTTGAGCCGCGCCAGGCTCTGCGAACCGGAAGCTTTGCGGTCCAACATGCGGTGAAGCCGGATGCGGGAAACGGAAAGAAAAGCCACTTCCAAGGCCGAAAAAAAGGCGTTTGCGGCAATGAGGGCCACTAGTGCCAACACGGAAAACTCGACGCCCATAAACAAAATAGTGCATGGGCGGAATTAAAGATGCACGCAAACGGATGGATGCCGGCAACGTCAGGCCCAAAAACCGGCCACGTCGTCCAGAACGAATTCGATTTCATCCCCGTCGGCCAAATCATACATCCGCCAATCCAGCCGCTCTTGGCCGTTGACGAAGAAGCGCAACTGACGCGTCGAATCCGTGCACACGTCCGCCACGCAAGCCGAGCTGAACGTCTGGTTCCACACTGAAAAGAAATACGCCAACGTGTGCGGCGGTAACGACTCGACGCTTTCCGCCTCGACGTGAAGCAAACCCGAATCGTCATGCGTATGGACCGCCGAAGCAGGACGATCGAAATACAGCCCCACGTCCGCCGGAACCACCAACTCATCCGAACCATCCACGATACTCAAGTGCGCATGCCAATGCACCGCGTAATCGTGGTCGAACGCCAAATCCGGCAGAGAAACCAAACGCAAGGACGAGCCGCCACCCAAGACCACGCCCAACGCGGCGGCTAAGAGGACGGAAACAAAGAAAAGGCGCTTGGAAGACATGATGAAACTTCAAAACCCTCCAAGAAACCGGAAAAAGTGGAAAGAAAAAAAAATCAACGCGTGCTTTGGCCATGGCCGAAACCGTTCCGGCTGAAACCCCGACCACCGGGAGCCCCATACGAACGGCGCGGTCCACCGCCATGACTTGGACGGTGCGAGCGGCCCTGCGGGCGGCCGTGACCGCCACCGCGGAATCCGCGGCCCGGACGGTCAGAGCGACCCCGGACCAAGCGGTCCGAATCCTCATGCTCGTGGTGTTGCCGCGGCGTGAACTTCTTGAACTCCGGATTGATCTGCAACGCCAGTTCCTCGATGGTCGACTGGCTGCGCTGCACCATCTGCATCAATTCCCGCTTCTCCATGACGTTCGTCACGAACGAAATGGCGTCGCCTTTCTTCCCGGCGCGCGCCGTGCGTCCGATGCGGTGGACGTACACTTCCGGCTCGTCCGGAAGATTGTAATTGATGACCAGTTCGACGTCATCCACGTCCAGACCCCGCGCCGCGATGTCCGTCGCCACCAGCACGTTCTTGTGCCCGGCACGAAAAGCGTCCATGGAGCGTTCGCGGCGGGCCTGCGTCAAATCCCCGTGAAGGCAGACGTTGTCAAACCCCTTGTCACGCAAAGCGAAGTGCAGGTTGTCCGCGCCGCGCTTGGTGCGGGCGAAGATAATCGTCAAATTCGGCTTGCGCTCCGACAAAATCGTGCAGATGGCGGCCAACTTGTCCTTGCCATCCACCGCCACGTAGTGCTGGCGGATGTTTTCGGCCGTCGTCTTGTCCTCCGACGTCTTGACGACTTCCGGCTGTACCATGTTGGTCCGCGCCAAATCGATGATGGTCGAAGGCATGGTTGCGGAAAACAACGCCGTCTGCTTGTGCTTGGGCGTGTGCTTCAGGATGTCCTTGACGTCGTCGATGAAACCCATGTCCAACATGCGGTCCGCCTCGTCCAACACCACCATCTTGACATGATCCAGTTTGATCGTGTGACGCTCCAAGTGGTCCATGATGCGGCCCGGCGTGGCCACGACGATGTCCACGCCTTCCCGCAGCGGGCCGATTTGGCGCTGGATGTCCTCGCCGCCGTAAACCGCCAACACGCGGTGCGGGCAGTACTTGCCCAGTTCACGGAATTCATCGACCACTTGCAACGCCAATTCGCGCGTGGGGACCAAAATCAAGGCCTGGATCTTCCGCTCGGCCGGCAACGACTGTAGGATGCTCAATGCAAAAGCCGCGGTCTTGCCCGTGCCCGTCTGGGCCTGTCCAATCAAGTCGCTGCCCTGCAACAACAAGGGAATGGCGTGCTCCTGGATGGGGGTGGGCTCGACGAAACCGGCATCGTGGATGGCTTTCAACAACTCGGGCGCAAGGCGCAATTCTTCAAAACGCATACTTAGTTCTCACTCCTCAAAAAAATCAAGCGGCGCTCAACAAAGACGTTGAGGGAGCACCATTTCAGTTGAGTCCCAAAGGCCCCCCAGCAAAACAATCCAACCCATAAAGCGGAAAAAAGAGTTGGAAAAGTGCTTCAGGCCCAAAAACTCGCAAAAAACAGCGCTCGGGCATTGATTTGATTATTCAACAGACAATTCCTTGCCGAAACCGGCTTTAAAACCTATTGATGCGCTTCATAGTTGTATTAATTACAAATAAACGTAAATAACTTTAAATACAATTACATACAGATGTAATTAAGTGATGTTTCGTGGAACCGCTCGAAATTGCCAGAATACTCCAATCGTATAATCCGTGGTGGATTGGTAAGCCTTTGTCTTCAGTGCCAATCCACTATCGGCGTGATTATTTTCATCTGAAAAAGCTACTTTTAGAAAAAGAACACCGAACGATTGTCATATCGGGTCCCCGTCAAGTGGGAAAAACAACAATTGTAAGACAACTAATTGATTGTGTTCTTAAAGAAAAAAATGAAGATGGAACGCCAAAATTTGAACCGAAGCGCGTAATGTATGCCACGCCAGAAATTATTGCCAACGTTTCCGGATCAAAAAAAACTTTGCCGGGGATATTGGCCGCATACGAAGACCTCGTTTTAGGGGAAAAACTCAATTCGACGACGAAGGATACGCTCATCTTTCTTGACGAAATCCAAGTTGAGCAGGATTGGGCGGAAACGATTAAGCCCTATTTGGATGCCAATCCAGAAAAACTGACTTTTGTCGTCACCGGCTCCTCGCGGTTAAGTTTGATGGAAAATAGCGCAGAGACTCTGCCGGGCAGACATCTGCCCTACATTTTACTTCCGTTGAAGTTTGGTGATAGGCTGTCTTTCAGACATCCTGAACTCCCTGATTTACGGCCGGTGTTTCTGACCGCGGGGGGCATACGAGAAACGCTAATTGAGTCGGTAAAAACTGGAGATGTAATGCCAATCTACAACCAAGCTGCCCGGATTCTGTTATCGCTTAGTAAGGAAACCCAGGTTACGATAGCAAAGGAACTCACGGTACACTTGCAAGAGGGCGGGTATCCGCAAATAGTTCTAGAAAATGAAGCAGGTCTGAAGTACGAAATATTCAAAACATACATTTCAGACATTTCGGCAAAAGACCTAGAACACTCCAGAAAACCGCAATTGGCCCAACGCTTACTTCTTAACCTGGCAAAATACAACGCGCAAAAAATGAAAGAAAGCGAAATCCGTGAAGAAACCTATAGGGGGCAAACAGGAAGCCCTAGCACTATTCAAACTTATCTGGACTATTTAGAGCAACTGGCCATAATCAAGCGGGTCTACAAAAATAAAAGCAACAAAAACATTCGTCAAAGAAAGCCCAAACTTTACTTTGCGGATACTGGGCTAAGAAATTCAATGCTAGGGTATCTAGAAGGGGACCTATCCCGAGAGGAATTGGGCCTCCTGGCTGAAACGGTTGCGCTGGATCATCTTTTACGACTTCTATTCAAAATAAGGGGTCACGCTAACAACGTATATTTTCACCAGCACAATGACCAAGATAAAGAAATTGATTTCGTGGTGCGGAACCAACACGACCAAGTAACTATGGCTATCGAAGTAAAGTATCGAGAAACCGGCGTGCAAGACATTGGCGAGTTAAGGAAACTAAAAGCGGAAAAACCAGACGTGTTGGCAATCGTACTCACAAAAGACTTTCTGAAAGTCGAAAATGAAAAAATCCTTTACTTGCCGCTCTGGTTGTTTTTACTTACGGCCTAAGAGCTGCAGCTTTCCAGATGCAAGTCGTACCCCGGCGGAACCGGGCACTTGCCGGAAACAATGCAGGCCTCGGCCGTGACGGTGGAAAGCAGGGATTTGACATCTTCCGTAGCCGGGCCGTACGAGATGAGCAGCTGGTCCAAATCACGCAGTTGATAGCCGGCCGAGTCAGGATTCCAGTTGCCGTTAACGTAAAACCGCAGGCTCCTTGACGCATCCGTGCAATACAGCGGCTCGCCGGCCGCCACCTGGATACACGACTGGTTCAAAACGCCGTCAAAAGTGCCGAAAAGGTAGCTCAACGGCACGCCGGACGCATGCAAGTGCACCACGTGGCCGTTGCCGTCATGAAAATGGACGTACTCCGTTAACGCGCGCTCGTTCGTGCTCTGAAAACGGCGTTCCGAGAAATTGACCGCAACGCCCTGGATGTAAACCTGGATGTCGGCATGCACGTGCTGGTTCTTTTCGAAAAACCCAGTCTTAAGATTGAAACCCGGACCGGACGCGTACACGACAGCCGCAATCAAAAACATCAATACACCCGCTCCGGCCAGCGGCCACTTACGGAATGAAACGCCGAAACCGGTCGCCACTGCGCCTGCCACGAAAAGCGCCGCCAAGGCGCCGAACTGCCACAGCGGAATCGTCGCCTCACCCAACACGGGCGCGGCACAACTCTGCACTTCCGAGCCGTCTTCCTCATGCGCCATAACCAACGCCGAAAACAAGGACAGCAGTAAGACGGAAAAAACAAGCAGACGCATGATTAGCATTGGGGAAAAAAATCGATTTAACCCTATCGGCGCAAAGGGAAAAAAATCGGCAAAAAAAGAGCCGAAGCTAGACGAATGAAAAAAAAACGCGCGATATCCGAAGTTTCCGGAAAAAAAAGAATCGAAAAAGAAAAAGGAAAAACGGGAGCCGCAAGGCCCCCGTCAACTGGCTAAACGTCTAAACCAAGTTACTGGCCGTCGTCGTAGCCGCGTCCGCCACCGCGTCCGCCGCCGTAACCGCCGCCACCGTGGAAGTCACGCTTGGGCTTGCGGTGCTTGGGGAAACAGTTCTGACAGTACACCGGGCGGTCCGCTTTCGGCTCGAACGGCACTTTGCAGGCCTGGCCGCAGTCGCTGCACGTGGCATCGAAGAGGCTTCTTCCAAACTTGTCTTGGTCACTCATATTCTTACTTCACCTACTCTACAATAGGCAAAACGATTTCCGAAAAAAAGGTCGATACTCGCTTCAATTTCTATCCGCTTCGTTCCGAACTTCCAGGAACCCGGTTTACCTATGACTTACAATCTTGTCCCGAAAGACGCTTTTAAGGCTATGTTTTGATGCTGACCGGTGACGATTGTGAAAGCCACGCAACCGGTCCAAAACGGAACAACATCCAAAAATCATACAATGCACTACCAGTAAGCAACGAATATATAGTTAGATGAACATTTAATCTATTGGTGATGGAAATGAACGTGAACCTCGGAGCACCATATGAACACATCGTCCAAAAACTCATCGAAAAAGGCTACGCGGGAAACCAAACCGAAGTCATCCGACAGGCGCTTATGGCGTTGGAACGTGAAATCGACGAGGAAGAAGCCCAATTGGTCCATAAAGCCGTGGAAATCGAAATGAACAAAATCCGAACGGGCAAAACCAAGACGCACTCCATGAAAGACGTATTCAAAGAAGCGGGTTTGGAATGAACATCGAGTTTTCCGACACGGCAAAAGAAGACTTCGAAGGTTTTGAGCGGCAGTTACAGCTTTTTTTTAAAAGCCACCTAGAAAAATTGTCGGAGATGCCGCCACGTCGCCACCTGAAACACGGCGTGCCCCACCATGTGGAAAACGTGACGAAACAGGCCCGAATGGTTTACAACATTGAATCGGATACGCTGTACATCATCCGCTGTTTTGCCACGCACAAGGAATACGAGAAGTGGTATAGGTCATACCAGCAATGAAACGGCCAAAAAACCATAAAAGAATAACGGACCGGTTGCACGCTCCGGCAAACAACCTTAAAAAACAGCCCGTACACCGAAATAACCGGTTCAACCAGCTACCGTTGAGGCCAAACCCCGACGCGACCAAACAACGCCCGGAGACAGCCAAACCAAACAGGAGGGGTAGCAAAGCTTGGCCAAATGTGCAGCGTTCAGGGCGCTGTCCCTTTGTGGGTTCGTGGGTTCAAATCCCACCCCCTCCACTATCCAAAAACACGCCAGAAAAAGGATTTTTAACCCGGCGCGTTCCAAGACAATCCCCGCTTACGCGCGTAAGCCGCTTTGTCTTTCCAACGCCGATGGCGACAAGTCAAGGTAAGATTCTTCATGAAGATACCCAACCCGTACGAGAACCCGCATTACAAGAAACTGCTCGTCGTGCCGGCCGTACTCATCGCCATCTCCCTGGGCCTGATTTTCTTCGGCCCCGGCATCAAGCCCGGCATCGACTTCAAAGGCGGCTTGCTGATCACCATTCAATCCACCAGCGGCATCGACTCGGCCGCCCTCTCGGCTGCCATCGAACGCGTCGCCGGCGAAAAACCCGCCTTGCGCGTCTTTGAGAGCCCCGCCGGTTCCGGCGTCGAAATCGAACTACCCCTCAAAGCCCAGCTGGACCAAGCTGACGAACAACTCGCAACCGTACACTCCCTCCAAGAACAATACGACCGCGCCCGCATCGCACTGTCGCAAGGCCAAGGAAGCCAAAGCGCCACCGACGCCCTCGGACGGCAACTGCTGGACGCCGCCGCGGCCACGGTCAAGACCGCCAGCGGCAGCAGCCTAAGCACAACCGAGCCCACCGCCGCGGTCATTGAAGCTGAAAACGCCGTGGCCGACGCCCGCAGCGCCTACCGCCAAGCCCTGCTGGACGCCGTCAACAGCGCAGTCACGGCTGACTCGGTCCTGGTGCGCGAAGTCGGCTCGTCGTTAAGCGGCTTCTTCTTTTCCAAACTCCAGCAAGTCGTCCTCATCTCTTTGGTCCTGCTGGCCCTCATCGTCTTCATCATGTTCCGCTCCATCGGACCCAGCCTCGCCGTCATGATCGGCCCCCTGACGGACGTCATCATCGCCGCCGGCGCCATGAGCCTATTCCAAATCCCGTGGAACTTAGCCTCCATCGCCGCCATGCTCATGCTCGTCGGCTTCTCCCTAGACTCATACACCATGCTGACCGTCCGCATCCTCAAACGCACCCAGGAAGGCACCGGGCCGGAACGCGCGTTTGACGCCACCAAGACGGCCTTCCTGATGAACGCCGCCCAAATCACCGGCTTCGGCGTCCTGGCCGCCATCGCCATGGTACTGCAAGTGCCCACGTACTACCAAATCGGCATCGTCGCCACCATCGGCGGCCTCACGGACTTCGTCACCACGTGGTTCGGAAACGCGCCGTTACTGCTCTGGATGAGCGAACGCAAACGGAGGAACGCCCAATGAATATCCCCCGCCTCCTGGCCAACCGCAAAATCCAAATCCTCATCGTCCTGCTGTTCATCTGCACGTTCCTCATCTTCCTGCGCGACGGCGACCCCTCCACCATCGATTTGAACCTCGGCATCGAATTCGAAGGCGGCGTCCGCATCCCCATCTCGCTGGAAAAAACGGTCGACGCCCAACAGATGTCCGTCATGGTCGACACCATCAAGACCCGAATCAACAAATTCGGCCTGACGCAGGCCGTCGTGCGCCCGCTGGGCAACAAGGAAATCCTCGTCGAACTGCCCAAAGCACAAGCCAGCGTCATCAAAAGCGTCGAATCCATCCTCCGCGACCAAGGCCAATTTGAAGCCATCGTCGCAGGCAAAACCGCCCTGAACAGCTCGCACATCATCCCCACTGGCATCGGCGGAGCCAACGGAGAACAAATCAATCCCGACGGCAGCTGGCAACTGACCTTCAGCGTAACCGGTGAAGGCGAACTGCACTTTGCCACCATCGCCTCCGGACACAAAGGCGAAAACGTCTACATGTTCCTCGACCGGCCCCACGAAGCCGCCTTGCTGGTGCCCCGCGACTACATCCCGCCCGGCTCCGTCATCACCGAAGCGCTCCAAAAAGAAGGCGACGACATTCGGCTATACTACCTGGAAGACGTCACCGCCAACACCACCTACGCCGCCGCCACCCTTATCATCCCGCAAAACCTATCCGCCAGCCACCCGGCCATCTACCGAGCCTTGCAAAACGCCGGTTACTCCACCACCAACGCCTCGGCAGAAAAGAAACTCGTCAGCGCAACCGAAGCCGAACTGCGGCCCCAACTGCTAGGATTCGGAACCGGCGCCGCACTCACCGGATGGGACGCCATCGGCCTGCAATCCGCACCCGTCCTCCAAGTCGAACCCCTCCGCAAAGCCACCATCACCCAATACTCCATCACCGGCTCCGCCCAAGGCGCCGACGCGAAAGAACTCAAAGAAAACGCGGCCATCGAAGTCCGCGAACTCAAATCCGTCCTCGCCGGCGGCCGCCTCCCCGTCGCCGCATCCGTCGGAAGCTACTACAACATCGCCCCCACCTTAGGCAACCAATTCCTCATCTACAGCTTTTACGGCGTCGGAGCCGCCATCCTCCTAGTCGCCATCGTCGTCACCCTGTTCTACCGCCGTTTTGAACTGATCTTGCCCATCATGTTCACCCTCGTAATCGAAATATTCGTCACCATCACCCTGTTAGGCGCCCTAGGCACGCTCGATTTAGCCGCCATGGCCGGCGTCATCGCCCTCATCGGCTCCAGCGTCGACAACCAAATCGTCATCACCGACGAGTTGACCAAGAAACGCGGACACGACGTCTCGACCAAACGCCGCTTCCAAGACGCGTTCTACATCGTATTCACTACCGCCGGCCTCGCCTTCGCCTCCATGCTCCCATTGCTGTTGTCCGGCATCGTCGAAATCGCGGGCTTCGCCGTCGCCGCCATCCTCAGCGTCATCGTCGGCATCCTCATCACCCGCCCCGCCTACGCCGCCGTCGTCGAAGAAACCCTCTTCGACCACGAAACGCCCCACGGCGGACACGAACACAAGAAAGAGTAAAAGCGCGCCGGAGAATTCACCGGCCAGGACGCCTCCATTGGTTCTTAACCACCAGCGTACGCTTTGACTACGGGAATGAGAAAATGGAAAACCAAAGCGTTAAAATAATTCAAAATCACCTGGAATTAGGTGAAATTATGTCAAATAACGTTACCTTGAATCTCAAAGTTGACGCATATACTCGCAAAGTACTCGGCGTCATCAAAGAAAAGTACGGCCTAAACGACATGGGACAAGCACTGGACAAACTTGCGCATACATACGGCGACGCCTATGTCGAACATGAAGCCTCCGACGAATACGTCAAGAAAATCCTAGCCATCGAAGAAGAACACTTCCGGAAATACGGACACAGGGCAATGAGCAAGAAAGAAATGGACGAACTCTTCGGAAAGTGAACCAATGGCCCCGCAATACGCCTTCAGCGACAAACTGAAGGCCATCATCCAAAAACTCCGAAGCAGCGACCCGCAACGGTTAGAACGCATCTACAAAAAAATCAACCAAATCATCGAATCCGACGAGACGACCATCGAGCACTACAAAAACCTCAAGAACCCCATGAACCGCCTCAAAAGAGTCCACATCGACTCCAGCTTCGTGCTGACTTTTCACTACGACAAAGCCAAAAAATTCATCCTCTTCGTCGACTTCGACCACCACGACAACATCTACCGCAACTGACCCTCACCCACCCGGCTTCTGCCACCACCACGCCGCCGACGCCACGGCCACTAACAACGCGCCGAACGCCACCAACAACCACACCGCCGACGCCGGAGGCTGCCACGGCTTGGACACGCGGCCAGAGCGTGCCGGCAACGCCTTGGACACCAAGCCCGCCGTCAGCACGCCCCCTTCCGACTCCTCCGCCACCCGCGGCTTCGGCACGGAATCCGCGTTCTTGAATAACCACGCCGTCACCCGGCCCGGCAATTCCAACGATTTGGAATCCGAAGGCAAGACCACCGTCGACACGCGGGCGGCTTCAACAAAGCCCCCGGCAGGCGCCAAACCCTGCACCGACGACGTCCACAAAACGCCTAACGCCATCAGAACCAACAACCAACGCAACATGAAGACCACCATGACCTACTTGGAAAGCGACAACCAACACGCGCACAGCTCGCACTCCGAACCGCATGCCTCACGTAAACCCGAATCCCGAAAACGCATTCCGAACACCTGCTACTGAAACCAGTCCAAACCCAGACAGACCGCGACAAAACCGCTATCCACCGGCCGACACCATCAAAACCACTTCACCACTTCGAACTCTTTTTCCGCCCGCTTGACGCACACCACGCCCGCAGGCTCGCTGCGCTTGGCCGACTCCACCGCGATGACGTGACCCAACAAACCCCGCACGCGGAAGCGGTTGCCCTCCGCATCCCGCACCTGAACGAACGGATTAAACAACTGCCGAAGCTTACGAGGGTAAACGAACTGCACCGTACCCACGAAAACGGCCTCGCCATTGACCTCCGCCGGCACCAACAAACCGGACTTTGAAACACTCGTTTGTTCCGACACCGACGCGCCACTCGCAGTCACGGCCACAGCCGCCTTATCTTCCACCCTTCCCCCATTCCAGAATCCTTCCATCCGCCTCAAACACCTCAAAGCTCCGCTAGACCCAATACGCCAAACGTCCAAACCGCAGGCTGGACCCTACAAAGTCCTGCCGCGCCAAGACAAAGCCAAAAACGCCCGTCCGCCTTCCAAAAACCCAACCTTCAAGCTGGCTTAGGAAAACGTTTCGGCGCCCTGAAGCAGGCCTGGTCAGACCCGCCGCCCCACCCAAAACGCGAAAAAAAGCGCCCGAGCGAGACTCACAATGTCTTGGACCACTTCCTACGAAATTTACATTTATATACGTTATGCAAAGATGCTTGAGAAAAAAAGAGGAATTGAAGCTCTTTTTGTAAAGCAATAATGTGAAAATAACGTAAACCAGTAAAGATAAACGGGAAATAATTGCGTAATAAAATAATCGTACGCTCGGTGGGATTTCAACGCGGGGTCGCGCCATCAAAATCCACCGCATCCCCATACAACGCCTTCGCCTTCAGACGCAACTGGCATGCAAATTCGGCATTCCGCGTCACCACCATGCGACACGAAGCCTGCGTCCGACACGCCAACTTATGCGCCAACCACAAACCCCGCGAATCCTCCTCGGCCAAGACGTCGTAGAACGTATCCCACGCCTTCCGCGTGCCCGCCGAATGGACCAACTGGAAGACAAAATCCCCACAGACGAACAAATCCGAAACCTTCGACACGGCCCTGACACCGATCTTCGTCTTGAAACCCGACTCCTGCCACAGACGCGAAAAATACGCATCCATCACGCCATCATGAGACACCAACGCGTACTGCTCCCCGTCACGGAACACCGACGAAAACAACCCCATCATCCGCCCATCCAACACCACCAACGGCCACGCCCGCCGCTGGAAACACGCCGCGTCCAGACGCCCGGAAGCCTTGCGGATTTTCGCCGCCTGTTTCAGCACCCACAAATACGGCTCGCACAACACTCCAGACGACTTGGATTCAAACGAGCCGAACTCCTCCAACTCCAGAACCGAGCCCAACCGCCCATACGCATGCGCATCCCCCACTTCATCCAAAAAACCCGACGCCTCGTGCAACCACTCACCCGACACGGCGTACGAACGGCCCGACTTTTCCAACACCGACTGCCGGCGCAACTGCGACAACGCCTTATGCACGTACTGGTACGTCACGCCGTACGAGTAATCCCGCACCACGCGCGCATGCAAATCCCGCGCGCTCAACTTCGGCTCACGCGCCAACTGACGGATCAACTCCGCCTTCAAACCGCCTTCCCGCGTACACACCACCGAAAACATAAGCTACAGACCCCGAACCGAAACAGCCCAAAAATCAAAACAGATTGAAACGACAGGATTACGCGCTGGCCGCGGCCAACGCCTCGTCTTCACGAGCAGCCACGAAATCCGCGCCGGTCTGAACCCGCTTGTCCCGAACAAAAACCCGCCGAGACTTCTTACGAACCGACATACGCGCCTTCCTCCAAAAACCACGAAACACGTGCGCAGCCCCCAAAAACGAAAACCAACGCGCGCAGTAACCCACCCGCACGCCATCCGATAAAAAACGTTGGTTGAAAACCAATCAACCGAATGGTTGATTTACAAAATGAGGTTTGGGAAAATAGCTAGAAACACGAGGAAATTTAAGCAAAATGGACTGCCAACAACCTACTTGAAATACTGCAAGGTTTCAGCGCGAATCTCATCGGCAAGTTGCTTGTTTTGAGTAATAATAACTTGCACATTTCCTTTTAGACCAAAAACGCAAGAATAGAGGCTTGCGAAATCGATTCGTCCGGTGGCGCTTGAGCGAAAAACAGAGTCAATTCCGTTACGCACAGGCGGCGATAAAAAAATTTGAACGATATTGTCACGCGTCACAAGAAGATCGCAGTGCGTTGCACAAGGTACGCCAAATTGAACTTTAGCGTTCAAATCTTTCCAGAAGTCGACAAGAACCAGGTCCAAAGGCGTAGATTGATTGCAAAGCCCATACTGAGTACCGACAGACATCATCCGCCTTACTTGGTCGAACTCTTTTTTTGAAACACACATGACGGGCCATGCGTGATACCAATGCGCAATAGCCAAATCAGACTCACGGTTTGACTGACGGTCTCTATCCATGTTATCCAATAAAGAATACAACGCATCCATGTAAGAATCAAAGGACAGGGTTGTGGAGGTAGCGTTTTTTATCTCACCAAAGTCTAAAGCCGCCCGTCCCGAACGTCGGGCCTCCATCTTTGAAACAAACGCGTTCAACTCGGAAAGCCACCTGGAGTTAACGGAATACCTGTTTGACTCCGCGTCCAAAATTCCCTGCGCCACCATGGAACGAAGAGCTTTATGAACGCCTTGATACGTTATTTTCGAACCGTAATCTAGCTTAATCGATTGAAAAACAGATTTTGCAGAAAGATGTTCTTCACGAGACAAAGTCGTAATAATCAAATCTTTAATCTCAGAAGACGATGAAGAATAAGGGGGAAGTTTAGGCATCATTTTTTACTGGGAACCAAATCGAAGTAAGATTTCGCTTCTTTTCTTAGCTAATCGACTCTTTCTGATTTCAAGATAAAGAGCTTGGACAGACGAAAACGGCAAAACAGTAAAAGTAGAAATGAATGCGTTTTTGAGATTAAAACGAAGACAAAACATCTAATCCGCCCGAAATATCGTTCCAAGAAACATTACTGCTAAACACTGCTACCGTTTAGAAAATATAAACATTTAGTTGATTAGGGAGCGTCCAATAAATCATTGAATTAAAAAGGCGTGCGAGCGTTCGCACGTTGTGGGCGACGGCCCACAACATGCACGCGATGGTGCGCGTGCCTTTCTTTTGCTCTTCAACAGTGGAATGGTACCGTTTGGCGAAGCCACCAAATGGCGATTCCACTCGTCCACGCAACTTCTTGTACAACTCATCGTCGTATTCTTTCAGAACGCGGCCTCGCAGGCCGCGGTTCCACTCACAAGTAGAGCGTTGGCGCATGCAAACGCGCCAACGCTTCTTGTACGCTAAACGATAGAGTTTGAACGCGTCGTAGCCTTTGTCGGCCAAAAGCAATGACGGCGGCACGTCGGAACGCATGAATTCGTACCCGACGAGCACGTCGGGCACGTTGCCGTCCGTGATTTTGACTTTCGCAAACCAAACCGCGTGAGCGTTTTTCGAGTATTCTTCAAGGGCATGCAGCTTCAAATACGGTCGGTACTCGCCAGCTCTTTTGAAGCCAAATGCCCGCACACTCACGCCCGTCGAGTCCAAAATAGCGCAGTCGGGTTTGAATTCCCGACGCAACCGTTCCGCCGTGCTGGAAATCAGGTTCTGCACCCACCATTTTTCCAGCTTTTGGAACGCCCAATTCGAACACGAACACGGCAACTAGATTATCAACAGAGCCGGACAAATGCACCATATTAATACGGGGTAAAACAGATAGAAAAGTAATGGAACGATTTTTTTCCACTCACTTAAAGAACAGTAAGATTTCAAGCCTAATTGAAATAGGCAGGCCATGGAATGGAATCGTTACTGGCCTACTAGGAGTCCTAGGGGTAGTATTAGCAATCGGAGGAACCATGCCGATTGAACAGACTAGCCTGATATTCTTAACATTTCTCACAGCGTATTTAGGCGGAGCAATTGTTAACGACATTTTCGACACCGATGTCGATAGAGTGAATATGCCATACCGGCCAATAATGCAAGGACGAGTGACGGTAAAAGAGGCAAGCGTAGTTTCGGGAATTTTACACATAATGAGCTTGGCAATAGCGTTTATTGTAGACCCTAAATTATTCGGATTTACAATATTATTTCTAATTTTGAGTTTGTGTTATTCAATGCCGCCAATATATTTTGTCAGGCGTGGAGCCTTAGCACAAATAAGCCTGGCATTGATTACGTCAGTAATACCCATATACGCTGGGGCCGCAGTGGCAACAAAAAATATTGAACTTCCGACATTAACCATCATGCAAATAGCGGCATTCTCCGCACTATTCGCATTCATATTTTTACTGAAGGATTTCAAAGACTTGGAAGGGGATTTAGAAGGCAAAAAAATGACGGTGGCACTTCTTGCAGGGCCAGAATTAACAAAGAAAATTACAATTATTGGAACAATAGTGTTCTTTTTGGCAAGTCTAATATTGTTCAATCAAAAAATAAACTCGGCCTGGTTCATTGGCGCCGGCATAACCACATTACTAGCATTGATTATGACCGAGAGTGAGATTATCAAATATCCGGAAAAAATGTTCGGACAGGCAAGATTGTTATTACTCACATACGTGGTGTTGATCTTCTTAGGACTACAGCACATCATCTAGCCTAAAGTTTTTCCTTCACTAACAGATTTTTGCCCGTAGATAAAACGTACTTTAGCCACCAACCGGCAAACAAAACGGTGACTAATGCTGATAAAACAATTGCCACAAAAAACTTCTCACTGATAATACCAGATTCAAATGCGATTGTTGCGACAACAATCCCAAGCGCTCCACGGGCATTTAATGCAACAGACAAATTAAACGAAGAAAGCCACGAAAAACCCAAAATTCTTGAAGTTAGTAGTACAGAAACGCCCTGAATCAATGAAGAAGCAAGCAAAAAGTAGACAAACAGGGAAAAGTCCAAGCTTGCGATTAAATCAATCTTCAGACCAACAAGAGCAAAATAGATTGGGACAAAAAAAGCGAAAGAAAATTCTCGGATATGCATCATGGCATTCTGAATTACAGGTAAAGAAAACGCACCCAAAAATACTCCGGCCAACATTGCGCCAAAAATAAGATTAATGTTAAGATAATAGGTTAAAACAACAAAAAATAGTACGAAAATTAGGACAAAATTTAGAGTCAGAGTGGGCGAAAAATCAGAGGAAGGCTTTTTGCGCACTAATTCATTAAGTCGTGTAGATAAGAAAATCACTACAAATAATATTAGAATCGTGAGAATGAATTGTAAATAAATGGAATCCGAAGCTAAAGTAGAGGAGTTAGTTAATTGCGTAGCGATTGCAAGTAAAACCCAGACAAGAATATCGTGAACAGAAGCTACACTTAAAACGATACTTGAAAATCTAGTTTTAATTATTCCCAAATCAAAGAAAATTTTGGAAATTACCGGTATAGAGGTAATGGCAATAGCAGCGGCAACAACAATTCTAAATGCGTCTAAATTTGTATCGGAACCAATTAACTCAGAAACATCCACTAAGCCCAGACCAAACCAGCCAATAATCAAAGGTAACAAAGTCGAAGTAACTACCAAAGCCAAAACAGGTAAATGATCGTCCTTTGAAAAGTTGTTTCGAATCTCAGACCCAGAAACAAAAATAAGAAAAATAAGGCCAATCCAATAAAACAAAAATAAAAAGTCAGTTGCGGGAAGAAAAGAGGTTTTAAAAAAATCAGGGAAAAATTGCCGGAAAAGACTAGAACCAAGAATAAGCCCGCCGAAAATTTCACCAAAAACACTGGGTAAACCCATTCTCCTAAATAACACGCCAAAAAAAAATGCAAAAACCATTAACAAAAGTAATGAAACAAAGAAGAATGGAAACCCCAAAGTTTCATTAAAAGAGAGCATGTTTTTTCCTAATTACACGGGCGGCTTAGGGGAAGAAGCGGTTAACGACGAATCATTACTTAATTTTAGATACCAATCGGAATCAATCCCTAGTTCCTTGAGAAGAGCCATCTGTTTTGGAATAATATAGTCCAAATCAATTTGAGACCGTACGAAATCAGGCTTAACCATTTTAGATAAATTCTCATTTGAAGCGCTAATAAACTGACATTGAGTTCGAGTCTCAGCACAGCACTCAAACTCAATGCAATTCATTATTCGTTCGTGTACTACCGTACTTCCACCGGCATTCATTCCCCTCAAAAGATGATCAACTAAACCCGAACCTTTAGGATACTGCAAAGCAAAAGGATTGGAAAAAACGTTGTACTTAGCAAAACCGGGGTAGAATTCAACGGTTTTGAAGTCGCCAAATCCAATCATTGCTGCAATTTCCATGACAACTTTGTAACGTTCTTCGAATTTCTTTAAATTGAACGCATCAGCAAGGCGTTTGGTAAATGTATACCCGAAAACCCAACCTTCAAAGTATAAGTCGTTTAAAGATTCGGGACCATGACGAGTTGCGTCGTCATTCATTTGCTTCAGGGTCCGCATTGACAGAATCGCCATAGGCGAACCCAATAAATCTATTTCGCCTTGTTTGAATTGAAAATTGCCTGAAACTAAGAGTTTGGTCACAAACCCGTAAAGACCAATCATGAAAAATCACTTCATCATGATGGACATTCCTTCGGCGGTAATTAAAAAGCCATCCTTAGAAATTCCGAAGGGAAAAAAGCCCTTCTTTTGACTTGTCCACCGCATTTTCCTTATCTGGAGATTTCTAGAATTTTCTCCACCGAGACCAAGATAGTACATGGAAATAATACCATCACACATGAATTCACTAATTCCATCACTGCTTAAGAGACTAGACTCATCAGGAACATCGGTGATAAGCAAACTAGTCGTATTTTTCAAGTTTTTTAACGCACTGATAAAATAATGGATGAGCATCCTTCGGATTGACTCTTCGGAAATACTAGTAGTAGGTTGTTTCTGAGTGATGAGGCCAACTAAGCGGTCGGCATTACGTAGCATTGCGGGATAATTTTGTAAAGCAGTGAGTGAGTCAATTACTAAGCGAACTGAACCCGCGCCTTTGGGGATAATTTCTTTTATCAAATCGAAAATGTTCTGCTCGGCCAAGATATCTACGTGGCGTACTATCAACTTACCAGACTTTAGATGTTTTATTAAATCCCAAGAAAAACCGTCAACTTGGGATAAGATATCCGCTTCACTTTGTTCAAAGGAGAGGAATACGCCATATTCGCCAGCCTCACAACCGCGATAAAGAGTCTCGAGACAAAAAATAGTCTTCCCAGTACCAGGAGATCCTGAAATCAAAATTACCGAGCCCTTTGGTAAACCACCTTCGACTAGCTCATCGAAGCCAGGTACGCCAGTAGGTATTCGCTCAACCAATTCAACTACCTGAACACATCTTCGACTTTCTTTACAACAAAGCCGTTTTCTGTGATTGCAGAAGGGTGGATGGCACCGCTGTGGTTGGTTCCACGCATTTTTCTTATGTAAACAGTCCGGTCTGCTTTCGAACTAGTGCCAATAAGGCCAAACAAAAGTACACCATCCGCAATGTACTCCTCTACTCCGTATTTTGAGAAAATCATTTGCCCTTGTCCGGTGGGTTGTTCGGGTAGTTCCGTGGTGATGATGGAGGTCATGCCGGATTTGCTTAAGACTTGGCTTAGGCGGAGGATGATTTTGCGGATTTCGTGTTCGTCGTTGAGTTGGAAGCCGAGGGCGGGGATGGAGTCGATGACGAGGCGTTTGGCGCCGATTCGGCGGGCGACGGTCAAGACTTCCGTCAGGACGCGGTTGATGTCCAACTGGGTGGGCTGTAAGGCGTTTTGTTCGGTGGAGGGAGTGCCGGCGCGGGCGGAGGCGCCGTCGATCATGGCAAATGAGTTGTGGGATTCGAGTTCTTGGAGGTTCCAGCCGAAGCGCAGCATGTCGGAGCGGATGTTTTCGGGGGCTTCGTCGAAGGTGACGAAGACGCCGGGCTCGTTGCACTGCGTAATGCCGTGGTACAAGTACTGCATGGAAAAAATGCTTTTGCCGGTGCCGCAGGCGCCTGCCACCAAAATGGTGCGGTTTCGGGGGAAGCCGCCTTCAATCAGGTCGTCTAGGCCGTGGATGCCGGTGGTGGCGCGTTCTACCATACGGCTTTTAGAACGCAGACCGGTCGCTTAAAGGTTGTGGTGGCGTAACGGGGGAAGCTGCACAAAAAGCCGGTCGGCGGGGTGTGAAAAGAAAGGCAAACACATCCAGGCGGTCAAGAAAGAAGGCCGGAATAGACTCAACAAATTCGGAAATATTATATATTACTTTAAAGAAACAAGTGTTAATCAAAAGAAACAGGGGTAAGGATGCGGTTTCACAACGTTTGGGAAGAGCTGTTTTCCAGCAAGGAAAAAATCCGGCTTTACGGGTTATTCCTGCGATTTCCCGAAAAGGCATTCTCTGGTAGGGAAAGCGCGCGGATGGCGGAGATTTCGGCGCCGGGGGCGTGGCGGATTTTGAAGCTTTTTGAATCCCACGGCCTCATCACCCGGGTCAGGACAGGTAAGACTGATGCCTGGAAGCTCCAACCCGAACACGTGCTCGCACTGGTGCTACGTGACGCATTGCTTATTGAAAAAACATTGGTTCCGAAAATAGGCCAGTTCATCCAGGACCAGTGCCAGGGCGTTCAGATCGAAAAAATCACGTTGTTCGGG
The DNA here is from genome assembly GCA_016188965.1 of Microcaldota archaeon. GTDB lineage: Archaea > Micrarchaeota > Micrarchaeia > Norongarragalinales > Norongarragalinaceae > JACPGT01. The sequence continues at coordinate 27,741 of JACPGT010000011.1, forward strand.
TCGGTCGCAAAAGGATTGGAGCGGCCGGACAGCGACATCGACGTCCTCATCGTAGTTGCTGCGGAAGAAGACAAGCAAAAAACCATCGGTTGTTTGGCCGACGCGGGTCTGAAGCCCTACGCGTTATTCGGCAACCGCCTGGCGCCCATCGTCCTGACCGGCGAGGAATACCGGAAAAAGAAGGAAACGGAATTCCATAAGAAGATCCAAAAAGAAGGCATAATTCTCTATGAACGAGGTTGAATCCGATGCGTGAAACGCCGACCAGGCCCGTGGAGAAGCATAAGCACGCCGCGTTCCTCAACAAAGCCCACGAGTTTTACGATGAAATGAAGCATGCGGAGAGCGAACGGAATTGGTCCGCGGCTTCCTTGAACGGGATCCATTGCATGATTTCAACCGCTGACGCCTTATGCACGTATTATCTGGGCAAGCGTTCCGCTGGCTTCAAGCATGAAGACGCGGCGTGGCTCGTTGGACAAACCGGGCTTCCCAACTGCACGGAAAAAGCCAAGCAGTTCCTGGACGTCATCCGGTTGAAGAATCTCGTAGAGTACGAAGCAGATGAGCCCACCGAAAATCAAGCACTGCAAATCGTAAAGCAAGTCACCCGTTTTTACGAATGGGCCGTACAGCAGATCAACCGGTAACGGATTTCAAATCAAACCATTACGCCCTTTGCACCCAAGCGAACCGAGGGTTTGCCGTGGTTTGGAAAGCAGCGTTGGAAAAACGAGGGCTAGATTCCGAGCCGTGCGCGGGCGGTTTTGGTCGTCAGGATGGGTATTCCTTCGAAGGAGCGGAGTTTGAGCAGATGCTCGTCGCCCGAGATGATGTAGTCGGCGTTGGCGGCTTGGGCGCATTCCAGCACGCGGTTGTCCGAAGGGTCTTGTTGGATGAGGTCCACGGTTTGGCGGGGGTGGACGAATACGGCCATGGATTCAAGTTTTTCAGCATAATGAGCTGGATCCGAAACGAATGGCCGCAGTTTCTCATAGGACAGCACGCGGACGAATTCGGAAAGCAAAGCAGGTGAGCAAAAAAGGACGGCGTTTCGTTCCAGTACGGCGGATAGGAGTCGGTATTCGTTTCCGCGCCAAAGAAAGCCGGAGACCAAGGTATTGGTGTCGCAGACGATTTTGGAAGTCGAAATGCCAATCACCCGCGCCTTGTCTTTTCTATCGCTTCCTGGACTAGACGGTGGAGGTCGTCTTCGTTTACGAAGCCGGCGGCGCGGAGCTTGCGCTCGCCTTGTTCGACCAGTTTTTCAAGCTCGTTCTGGGAGAATTTAGGCAACTGGATTTTCTTGAGCACGATGGTGTCGCCGCGGCCGTACACGATGAATTCCGTGCCGGCGTGCGCCTCGACGGCTTCGCGTACGGCGCGGGGTACGACGACTTGGCCTTTGGACGACATGGTGACGACGTTTGCGGTGCCGGACATTGAACCACCCGATAAAAGTAAGACGGACTTACTTAATAATGGCGGATGGTTCGGAGAAGAAAGTCGAAGCGAATCGTTCGAGTCCATTGGTTCAACCGAGTTTGTGCGAAGCGGCGCCGTTGGCCTTCAGAACCGAGCTTTTCCGGGTTTTTTCAAGGAGGAAGGCAAAAACGCTCCTGAAAACGAGGCCCGGATCAGCTTTCGGCGGGGCCGAAGACCGCAAAGCGCCGCTTCGGTAAAGGCGGTCGCAAAAGCAGGTTTTAGGCGTTAGGTAGAGAAAAGTTCAACCGGAACCGCAGAAAACGGAATGGGGGAAAACCGAGCCAAAGTGCTTTAAGGCGGTTTTGCGTGGTCTTGCTCATGAAGGCCGCTTTTTTTGATTTGACGGGGACTTTGCTGAAGGAGTCGTCGATTCCGCAGTATATCCGTTTCTTGGCGAAAGCCGGGTTCTTGGACCGCAAGACACTGGGCCATTTGGAGAAGATCCATGAAGAGCACAAGAAGCACCACTTGACCGAGTTGCAGAACTCGCAAAAGATCCTGCGGGAGTTGGCGCATGCGCTTCAGGGGGAGTCTAAACGGAAGTTTGACGAGGCGAATCGGCGGTTCATGAAGGAAGAGAAGATGCCGTTGTATCCGTACACGCAGAAGCTGTTGTCCGAGATGAAGGCGAAAGGATACACATTGGTGGCGGTTTCCGGCGCGTTCGAGGACGTCGTCAAGCCGGCCGCAGGCGTTTTGGGCTTAGATTCGGCGTTCGGCAGCCGCCTAGAAGTCCAAAACGGCAAGTTTACCGGTCGCTTGGCGTTGGATTTGACGCAGCCGCACCAAAAGCGCAAAATCGTGGAAGCGTACGCCCATGCCCGAAACGGCGTGTTGAAGCAGTGTTGGGCGTTCGGGGATATGGTGCTGGACGAAGAGATGTTCCGCGCCGTGGGCCACCCGGTTGCCTTGAATGCCGGGCCGGCGTTGAAGCGCGAATGCAGGCAGAACGGCTGGCCGAGCGTGAAAGAAATCCAAGTAGTCAAGTGGGTTGACAAAACCGCATAAACCGAATTGGAAGTGGCGCTGCAACGCAATTTTTCAAGTCATGGATCGTACAAACCAACATTATTTAAAAGTGAATAGCTCTATTCATTTCAGGTTAAGGTGTTTGTTTGGATGCCGTGCAGTTGGTGAAGTACAAGGGGTCCAAAGCGTTGTTGGAGACGCTCGTGGCGTTCCCGGAGCGATTGTTCACGATCAGCGAGTTGGCGAAAGTCGCCAAAGTGCCTTTTTCGTCTGCGTGGCGGTTGGTCAAAAAGTGGGAGCCGGCGGGAATCATCCAAACGGGCCGCATTGGAGGCAGCGTCACGGTGAAGCTGAAAAAGTCGGAGTACGCGGACCGGGTCATCGAATTGATGCGCTTGAGCGTCAGCCCGCAGGGTTTCACGGTGGAACGGTTGGAAGAGGCCTTGAGAAAGACGCCGGGTTTGAAGGAAGCGTTCTTGTTCGGCAGCGTGGCGAAAGGGCAGGAAAAGTTGGATAGCGACATTGATTTGGCTGTGTGGGCGGATGGCCGTTTTGACGCCGACGCATTGGTGTTTCAAATAGCGGAAAAATTTGGTACAAAAGTAGTGCCATTGGTTTTCGCAAAAAAGAGCGAAATAGACGCGTTTCTGGAAGGCAAGGAGCACGTGAGAATCGCATGACGGACAACCCGCAAAAGGCGTTGAAGGAAGCGGAAGCATGGGTCGCATCGACCAAGCATACGTTGGTGGAAGCACATAGCGACGAGGCGTTAACGGCAGTGGCGTGCGCGCAGGCGATTCACGGAATCATCCGGGCCAACGACGCGCTGATGCTTCATTTTTTCAAGGTGAAGCCCACGCGGCACGATGACGCACCGATGGGTTTTGCCAAACTGGTCCGAGAGAATAAGATTCTGAAGGAAGACGAACGCTTCAAAAACCTCGTATCACGCGCGATGCGGGAAAAAAGCGGGGCCGACTACGGCAAGCAGACGTTTTCGCATGAAGACGGAAAATGGTACGTTGAAAAATCGGAAGAATTCATCGCGGCATTAAGACGATACGTGCGATAAGTGTTCCAGAAGTTCAGCGTTTTTTCTTGCGTTTTTTTGAATGAGCGGCAGCGTGGGTTTTGGCCGGTCCGGCAGTGTGTTTCCACACGTGTTCGGCCACTACGTACCCTCCATCAAACAGCAACACCGCGATTAGTGGCGTTGAGGAGTGGGTCAGGACGCTGATGAGAGCGGCGGCAGCCGGAAGGAAAGGACGCGGGTAGGGTAGTTTCAAGTCGATTTTTTCGTCGGCCAAGGCGGCGGCAAAGGCAATGAAGGCCAACGGCAGGGCAATCGTCGGGAAGCCGAAAGCAAAGTCACCGAGGATGAAGCCGGCAAAGCCGAGGGCGTGGGTTTTCGAGTCGATTTTTCCGGCTGCCAGGTTGGCCAATACGGATGGCAGGAAAACCGTGGCGACCAGGGGGTCAAGCGAAGCAGCGACAGCGAGGGCGACGCCGTAGGTAACGCCGGCGGCCAGGCCGAGGGGCGTCTTGATTTCGTCGGCCGTCTTGGTCAGAAAACCGGAGAAAGCGGAGAGCAAGAAGGCCAGGACCATGGAATCAAGTCACTTCGAAGGAAAATGGACGGGCAGGCGCGGGAAAGAAAAAAATGGGAAAAGGCAAATTGCAGCGAAGCAGGTTACTTTCTTTTTCCGGTGCAAAACGCGACATCCTCGTCTGGTTAACGCCGTTTTCCGGATTCAATCCACGAAGGGTGAGATGGATTCGGTGGTTTGGATGGCGTGGATGACTTTGGCCAAGACCGGCGCGATGGGGCAGATGAGGATCTTCTTGCTCTTGGGGACAGGGATGGTGTCGGTCACGACGAGGCGCTCCAGAGCAGGAGATTTTTCGATGCGTTCCGTCGCGTTGGCGGAGAGCACGGCGTGCGCGGCGTAAGCGTAGACGCTTTTCGCGCCGGCATCCTTGAGGGCTTGCGCGCCGTTGAGAAGCGAGCCACCTGTGTCGACCATGTCGTCGATCATGAGGCACGTTTTTCCGGCCACATCGCCGACGACGTGCGTCACTTGCACTTCGCCGGGTTTTGGGCGGCGTTTGTGGATGATAGCCAATGGCGCGTTGAGACGGGCGGCAAAGTCGTAGGCGCGTTTGACTCCTCCAGCGTCCGGTGAAACGACGACGAGGTCTTTGGAGTCCAGTTGAAGGTTTTTTTCGAGGAATTCCGACGCAATGCGCGTGGTGTTCAAATTGTCAAAGGGTATGCCGAAGAAGCCTTGGGCTTTGACGGAGTGGATGTCGATGGTAACGACGTTGGTCACGCCGACGGCTTGCAGCAAGTCGGCCACGACGCGGGCCGAGACGGGCTCGCGAGGGGCCATCTGGTAGTCTTGGCGGGAATAACCGAAGTAGGGGATGACGGCGACGATTTTTTCGGCGGACGAGCGGCGCATGGCGTCGGCCATGAACAGCAATTCCATCAACGAATCGTTGACGGGCGCGCAGGTGGATTGGATGATGAAGACGGTCTTGCCGCGGACGGTGTGTTGGATCTGCACGCGGGTCTCGCCGTCGTTGAAGCGCGTCACGTTGGCCGGAAGGATGGGGGCTTTGAGGAGTTTGGAGACGGATTCGGCTAGGGGGCGGTTGGCGTTACCCGTGAAGAGCAGTGGTTTTTCGACCATGAGTCGTTTGGGCCAAGCCGGCATTTAAAAGGTATGGAAAAAGAAAACCCCGCAAAACGTTTCGCATTGCGGGCTTTGGGAAAAAGGGGTTCCCGTGAGAGGAAGTGGGGGCGGAGCCGCCGGGGGAAAGGGGAAGAATCAAAAGACAGGCAAGTCGTGTGCACAAACTGCCCGGGGTTTGGTTGGTCCTTCCAAGCCGGCCGCTTTTTTCCGCCGCTTTTCAATCCACGATTCCTTCCGGGGTGACGCGGAATACGACTTCGCCGTCCGGCAGGTTGGGCGAGTCCACCAGTTTGACGATGCGGCGGTCTTCCTTGCTGCGCCGCACGTAGAGCCGGTAGGTCGACGTGTGGGCCAGGACGTGGCCGCCGATGGGCATGGTGGGGTCGCCGAAGAGGATGTCCGGCTTGTCCATCACCTGGTTCGTCACGTACACGGCCAGGTTGTACTGGTCGGCGTAGCGGAGCAACAGGTGAATGTGCTTGTTGAGTTTTTGCTGGCGTTCGGCCAATTCGCCGCGTCCGACGTAGTCGGCGCGGAAAGCGGCGGTGAGAGAATCCACCACGATGATGCGGATGTTCTTCTCCTTGATCATGGGCTCCAGTTTCTCGACTAAGAGCATCTGGTGGTCCGAATTGAGGGCCTTGGCGACGTGGATGTTGCCAAGCACCACGGCGGGGTCCAGGCCTTTGGCTTCGGCCATCTGGGCGATGCGTTCGGGCCGGAAGGTCGATTCCGTGTCGATGAATGCCACGGAGCCTCCCAAACCGCCTTTTTCGTGGGGTAGTTGCGCGTTGACGCAGAGTTGGAAGCCGATTTGAGACTTTCCGGAGCCGAATTTGCCGAAAATCTCAGTGATGGCTTGCGTCTCGATGCCGCCGCCGATGAGGTTGTCCAGTTCCAGCGAGCCGGTTGTGGATTTTTCGATCAGTTTGCGGCGTTCCAGCACGTCGACACCCGTTTCGAAGCCTAGTTCCAGCGCGTCGCGGGCAGCGTTGATGACTTTGACGGCCGAGCCTTCGCCCACGCCGGAGATTTCCTGAAGTTCGGAAGGCATGCAGTAGGCCAGGGTTTCGATCTTGTCGTAGCCGGCTTCGCGCAACTTGGCGGCGATGGATGGGCCGATGCCGGGCAGTTCGTCAATGGAGGTGATGACGGATTTCTTGTTCTTTTCCTTGGTGGCCGTGTTGATTTCCATCACGGGCGCCTCGGAGGAGGCTTCGGGAGTCGGAAGTTCGTCCGTCATCGTTTCAGTCACTTCTTTTGCCGCGCGCGCCATGTTTCCATCCACCTTTTTTTCTGATTGCAACTGCGGCAAGACGTGTTTTGCTTCCCGCGACACTAAAGGGTATCGGACGCTTTATAAACGAAAAGAGGGGTGCTGGCCGGTGACCTTGAGCAATACCGTTGGTGCTGCCGCACACGACGGCAACCTCCGCAACTTTTGGGCCTTTCTGTTGTCAGCGAAGCGAAACGGGTAATTAGCTCCAAACGCCACGTTGGGCAAATGCCTTAAAATGCCGGATTCGTAAGCCGTCCATGCATTACCGCCACGCCGGCTTTGCCGTCTTTTGGATCGTCGTGTTCGTGACGCTGGCGTGGGCCTGGTACGGCCGGTTGGACGTGGCTGCCGTCATCTTCCTCTCTGGCTTGGTTTTCGTCGAGCAGGCCTTCGCCGCGGCCCGGGCGCAGGAAACGGCGCCGTTCGACGGCAAGATGCATTTGGGCGCCTTGGACGCCAAAGTCATCACCGAGCCGACAAACGGCGTTTTCGAGCGTCTGGAGTGGGAATGCGACTTCAAGGACTGGCAGCCTCCGTTCGTGCTGCGCGTGACGGCCCGGCATGAACCGCACCATGTCCGCGCCAAGGTGGAAAAGGCCCGAAAGAAGCTGGAAAGCATCAAGGGCCTACAGGACGTTGTGATTGACGGCAAGGCCGTGGCGTTGTACTTCCGAGACGAACCGGGCAAGACGCCGGGAGCCAAAGAGGCTTTGGCGTGGCTTGAAAAAGCCCTGCGCTAAAGAAGAACACTCATGTTGGACGCCTTGGACCAAGTCGGCCGCCAAATGCAGGAACGCCGAGCAAAGCCGCTGGGCCAGCCGTTTTTTTCTGACCCCCGTTACGAAGCCGTGGCATTCGATAGGTCGCGTTTCGTGCCGCTGGAAGGCAATGTGCGGTACTTGGCCGCCGTGGACGGGGGCAACCAGGAACTCATCGGCGGAGCCTCCGTCTCGCTGCAGCTGGTGCGGGCGTACGCCAACGTCTTTGGAGGAAAAAAGCGGGCGCACCAGGAAAAGCACGAATTCTTGTGCTTGACGCAGGCGGTGGACGGCGAGCGTTTTGAAAGCCGCATCATCCCACTGAAAGGCGGATTGTTGCAAGAGGAAGGCGTGCTGGAAATGAGCGCCTCGGAAGTGCCGGACAGTGACGAGCGCACCAAAGCGGCGCAGATCGGCAGCCTGACGCGGCGCTTTGCCGAGTGGGCGTTGTGCGAGCGCATCCTGGAGAAATTCGACGACATTTTGGTGCTCAAGGACGGCACGCTTCAGACGTCGGTGCGGCGCGAAGCATTCTATGCCCGGCGGGCACAGGAGCGCGTGCGATCCGGAAAATTCCTGGCGTCACTGTCCAAGACGTGCACGCTGCTGACCAGCACGGGTTGGAGCGTGACGGATGCCGTCGAGCACATGGCGCCGCAAAGCCGCGGCGAATGGGCGTATCAGTGGTTGGCAGAAAGCAAGCATCCGGATCACCCGGCGCGCATCGGCTGCGCCAAACTGCACAAGGCGGCGCGGCAGTCGTTCCGGCTGGAGTCGTTCTTGGGCCATGAATCGCTGCCGTTGGAGTCGTTGGCGGAAAACGCGTGCGATCCGGCGTTTTTGGGTTATCCCTATGCCTTGGTGGATGCGGACCGCAATGCCAAGGTGACCAACGCGGAGTGCGGATCGTTCAAGGGCCTGGCCGCGGCTAAATTGGGCCGGAAGTTGGACGAAGCGGCGCGCCACACCGACGCGCACGCGTGGTTAAGCAAGCTATAACTACGCGGACACGTAAGGAGAGCCTGGAATATGGACATTGTTTCCCAGATCGTCGGAGGCCAGCATGCTGACATCCTGCTTCGGCAGAAAAGCGGCGCAAACCTGGAGCTGGGCGAATTGTTGGTGGCGCAGGAGCCCGGCTCGGCCGACCGCATCCTCCTTCAAGTATTCGACTTGGTCTACGGCAGCCAGATGCAGGAAGAAGCCCTGCAATGGGCGTCCGGATTGCAGTTGGAAAACGTCTCGTCCGAACCCTTCCTCGAAGCCGAATTGCGCAACTACGTCCTGGCCAAAGTCAAAGCCGTGGCGCACATCCGGGATGGCGTAGCCAAGACGCCCAAGAGCCTGCCGCGTTTCTTCTCCGCATTGCGGCGCATCCAGGACGACGACTTGGCGTTCCTGGAGAACCCCAAGATGCCGCTGTTTGCAGGCCAAGTGCGCTCGGGAAGCAAATGCCTGGATAAGCAGGTGATGCTGGACGGCGCACAAGTATTGCCCACGCACGTGCTGATTGCCGCAGGCACGGGTAAGGGAAAATCGAATTTGACGTATTGCATGCTATACCGCTTGTTGGATTCGGATTACGCCGGCGTTTTGGTGTTGGATCCGCACAACGAATACTACGCCAAGCTTTCCGGCCACCCCAAAGCGGAGCGGGGCCTGGCGGCATACTCGCCGAATCCGCAACGCGGCGCGTTGAGCATGGCCATCAACTACGAAAGCGTCAAGCCCTGGCATTTTTCTGGAATCGTGCCATTCACCGACGCCCAGAACGATGCCACTTGGATGTACTTCAAGCACTTCGGCAACCGCTGGCTGTACGAAGTCCTCTCCGAGAAGCGCGGCGAGAAGACGCAGGAGTGGATTGACAACCGCCGCCTGCACGAAGGCACTTTGGCCGTGCTGCAGCGCCGGCTCGAACTGGCGTTGGACAAGTCCATTTTCCGGCCCGAAGGCGGACTGACCACGGTCAGGGACATTTCCGACGCGCTGGACGCCGGACGAAAAGTGGTGGTGGACACCTCGCGTCTGGCGTCGAATACGGAGCTGCTCATCGGCAGCATCTTGGCCCATGAGACGTTCGAACGCTCGCGCCGCAATCCGGGCCGAATCAAGAGCATCGTCATCGAGGAGGCGCCGCGCGTGTTGCGCGAAGGCGAGTCCAACGTGTTTTCCAGCATCGCGCGCGAAGGCCGCAAATTCGGCGTCGGACTCATCGCCATCACCCAATTGGCATCCATGATCCCGCGGGAAGTGTTGGCCAACATGAACACCAAGATCATCCTGGGCAACGAGATGCGCGCGGAGCGCGAAGCGCTCATCGCCTCGGCGGCGCAAGACCTGACCGACGACAGCAAGGCCATCGCCGGGCTGGACAAGGGCGAAGCCGTCATTTCCAGCGTGTATACGAAATTCGCCATTCCGGTGCAGTTTCCAAAGTTCGAGGCTATGGCCGCACAGGATGCAATGGCGCCGGCCGCGGTCCGACGCTTCGCCTGACGGCCGCCGCAAACGATAGTCTTTTCAGGTCGACCAACATGCTCGTACCGATGCGCGCGCAAGGAACCTTTGAATACGTTTTACTGCTGGGCGGCGCCCTCCTGGTCACGTCCCTCGCGCTTTTCGTGCTCACCACCAGCCAGCCCGGTATTGACGCGAACAAGCAATGCGCTATCGCCGCCCGCCAAAGCCTGGAATGTTTCGGCCCAAGCGGCGCGTTCAACGAGGCCGCGACGTTTTCCTTCCAAAACCAGAAAACACCGTGCACTTGCGTCACCGGCAACACCGGCGCTACGCCCATCCCGACGCCGTCCTTGAATCCCACCGCCACGGCAACACCGGACCCAACGGTTTCCGGTTCCCCAACCGCATCGGTGAGCCCCACCGCATCCGCAACACCGACCGACACCCCCGGTCCCACGCCTTCCGCAACGCCAACAGCGTCAGCTACCCCGACTCCGACAGGATCGCCAACACCGTCATCGACACCAACCGCAACGCCGATTCCGGCGCAGGTGGCCCTGATTGTCCCGGACGGCACGGTCCTTGAAGGAATGGCGCATCTGCAGTTCGCTTCGGCCGGCGCCCCTATTACGCCTAAAGAACTAGCGGTCGAAAACGCGATCCGGTCATACGGCACACCGCTGAAGCCGTTGGTCGTTATGCGCGTCGAGGCTTCCGCCGCCACGTTCGACAACTTGAAGGATTACAAGGCCGTGTTTGCCGCGTCGTACTTTCCACAACTCACGCCGGCAACCATCAACAGCTTGCTTGGCAGAGGAGTAAGCGTCGCACTGCTGCACGACGCCGTGGGCTCCGGGCAGGGCCGTCCGGCCAGCGCACGCAGCGAGACAGGCGTCAAGGTATCGCAAAGCGCGGCCTTCTTTGACAAATACGACACGGCGGAGCAGTACGCGAGCATGACGACCGGCGGGAACGACTACACGTTCAACATTGGCGGGTGGCAAACCATCGGCGCCGTCGACATACCGTGGAGTTATCCGGTGCCCACCGCCCAGTACACCGTTTCGACGGCAAACGGAAGGGGCGCGGCATTGGGATACGACCCGTCGGCGCTGACGGATGAAGGAAAAGTCGTGATGGATCAGATGCTCCGCTGGACGCTGGGCATTATCGCGCCGTCGGACGTGGTGGACGGCAGAGTGGCCCTGGTTGCATCGACTTACAAGGACAACCCGCAGGACATTGACTTGGACGCCCAAGATAAGACGTTGAAAAGACTCATGGAGGAAAACGGACAGGCCGTGCAAATCATATCGCAGAAGAATAGGTTTACCGCGGATTTTGCCAAGGCCAAGGCAATCACAACGACGTATTTCCCTGGCGTTCCGCTTTCAAAGTACTACAACGCGCTGGGCGCCACGACCCCGCTTTTGCTGGTTCACCGGGCCGCGAGTCTGATTCGATACCAGCAACCCTGCATGAATTGCCAGTGGATGCATGTGTCGGCAAGCGTGTCGTTCCTCGGCAAGTATGACGCGGGCGACTACGCAATGCAAATCACGAAAGGAGGGGATGCCGCTTACGCGACAACGTTGTACAACGGATGGACCCAGATTTCACGCAATCCGGGTTATGGATACGACGGTGCGTCGCATTACCGCGCCGTTGGAAAAATGTATAGTGCGTCGTTCGGCTACGACCCGTCGCGGCTTACGCCGGAAGGCGAACTAGTCCTGGGTGAAGCCATCGCCAACGTCACGGGTGGCGCTCCTGCCAAACAAGCTCAACCCGGCGCGTATGTACTCATAGCGAAAAGCTATGACGCGGTCCCGCAACTTACGGCTGAGGAATCGGCCGCAAAAACCGTTCTGGAATACGGCGGAGCTGCGGTACAGGTAATCCCGCAAAATGAACGCTTCAAAACCGACTTCTCGAACGCAAAGGCCGTCGTCGCAGTCCATTCGCCCCCGGCTAAGATTTCCGGATACATGCAAGCACTTAGTTCACGCCGACCCATGCTTTTCCTTCACGATGGAATCAGGCTGCTGGCGGGCGCCAATGACGCATCCGGCGGTAACCTGATGATCCTTCCCAAAACGGGATCGAACGTAGGAAAAGGATTCCTCCAGAATTACGACTCGGCTCCAAACTATGCCGAAATCCACATCAGCGACGGCAAGATGTTCGAGACCGGTGGCGTCGGCGGATGGGAGGCGTTGAACCAACGGGGCGGGTGCGGAGGAGTATGTTATCCAGGGTCGGCGTTTTCAAAGGAAACGGGAACCGGAGATGGGAGCATCCGCAGCGCGATACTCGCGCACGATCCGTCGGCCTTAAACAATGAAGGGAAAGTGATGCTCGACGAAGCGGTGCGGTGGATGGCGCACGACAGCGCGTACGCGTACACCGTGCCTTCCGGAACGGTCGCCCTTTTGACCCGCGATTACAACTTCGACAATAAAGTACAACCCGGTTTGACACTCAACGAAACGCAGGCGGAAAGCGTGTTTACGGGCCTCGGACTACCGGTGGCACGGGTGCCGCAAAAGCTGAAATACAAGACGGATTGGAGCAAAGCGGCGTTCGTCGCGGTCGCGGATTCGCCGCCCAGCGGGTACAGCATCAACACGTACCTCAACACCCGCGCGCCGCGAATGGTTTTCCTGAACACGGGACTCAAAGCGCTAACGATGGGCACAGGAGTTACCCTCAAGAACAGCTATGAAGTGCTTAACACGGCTGACCGGCCGGAAAGCTTCATGCAAGCCTATGCCCCAACGGACCACCGGGGCGGAGCGTTCCCAATACAAGCCAATCCAGGAGCGTACACGCTGCCGGACTACGGCACGAGCGGCAGCTGGAACGTGTGGGGATGGAAAACGGCAGGAGGGGAAGTGGACAGCAATCCGGCAAACTACGCGGTGCGCCCAACGGCGTGGTACGTCAAGAACGCGGCCAGGTGCGGCGCTGCGTTCGGATACGCGCCTGACCGCTTGAACCAAGCCGGGACGCTGTTGTTGAAAAACGTAATCCGATGGGTGTACCACGCGTGCTATCTGCCAAGCAAAGGCGCGGCAAGCAGCGAAACGGTAGAAACAGTGCGACCCTACTACAGCGCTGCGACGGGAACGCAAGGAGCGGGCCAGTACTCATACAGCTGCGGCGCGGGCCGTGGCGAAGACACCAAGAATATCATGATTGGCAGCGGAATCAACGAGTACGTCTACAAAGTCGAGCTTGAAAGCTACAACATGGATGACACGGGCGTTGTCGAGATAAACGGCCAAACCGTCGTCAACAAGGATGTGTGCAGCTACGGCCAGAATACGCCATGCAGCGGCGGGCCGACCAGCGTGCCGGGACGGGAATGCAAAGGCGGCTGTGCTTGGACCGGCTCCGGGTGGGGCCCGTACCTGACAACTCCTGAAAACGGTTGTGTAAGGCCGCCGAAGGTCAATCCTCAAATCACGTTGGGCATGCTTCATGAAGGCAGCAATCCGGTGCACGTGAAGGCGAACGACTGCATATGCGGCCAAAACACGGCAGAAGCCACGATCAAAGTATACAAAAAAACCGCGCCATGACCTCGAGAATCGCCATGGAACGCGAAACCAACACGACAAAGACACCCGGCAAACCATCCCCCAAAAAAATGGCCAACGCGCTCCGGCTTTCGGCCTGAAAAAAAGAGACTTGAAAAAACAAAATACGATACATTTAAACGCAAAGGCATATTCCTAAACTATGCGTGGCCAAGGCACGTTCGAATACATCCTACTGTTAGGTGGCGCAGTCCTCATCACGTCCCTCGCGCTTTTCGTGCTCACCACCAGCCAGCCCGGTATTGACGCGAACAAGCAATGCGCCGTCGCCGCCCGGTCGGCAATCGAATGCTTCAAAGCCGACGGCACATTCCGCGGCGACGCCACCTTCCAATTCAACGACAAGCTGACGCCATGTAACTGCGCGGCATACGAAAGCGCAACGGCAACACCGTCCGGTTCAACGCAATCGCCATCGCAAACGCCGACGGCCACGACGGCGACGCCGACCGTTAGTCCCGTCGCTTCCACTGCGACGCCTACGGCTACGCCCACGGCTACTCCGAGTGCGACCCCGACAGCCACCCCCAGCGCCACGCCGGAACCGACCGGTACACCGATGCCTACCGTTACGGCCACGCCGATTCCCACGACAACCGCTACGCCCACACCGACACCAACGGCAAAGCAGTACATGATCTATGACTTTGCGCCCACATGCGATACATGCAATAACAAACGGGTGCTTATCGTCGAAGTTTCTGCAGGGCAAGCAAAGATAGTTTCGAAGCTGGACGGAGTGTACGCGGATCATGTCGTACCGTCAGGTAATGGCCGCTTGCTTCTTTCAAGAAGCGCAGAAAAAGAAATTCGCGAAATCGATTCTGGCGGTAACACAGTATGGACTTACAGAAAAGAGTTTGCCAAAGGTCCTAATTGGGCCGAGGATTTAGTCCCGTACACGGCGCAACGGCTCAAGAACGGAAACACGTTCAGCGGAAGTTTCGATGGGCCGTATTTTGACTCGCGGCTTCTGGAAATCAAGCCGGATGGAACAATCGTAAACGACGTACACGGAACGTCGTTCGAGCCCAAAACCGCCTTCCGCCTGCCCAACGGAAACGCATTAGTGGTGGATAAGTGGCAAAGCGTCAAGGAAATCGCACAAGGGGACATACCGGGGCAAGCGATAGTGAAATACTCGATTACGGCCGGCAGTTTGGGCCTCACGCAAATCATTTACGCATATCCGGTCGGGGGGAACCTCTTCGTGTACGGAAGCGGAAAGATTGTCGAAATGAGTAACTATCAAACTGACGCGCGAGCCAAGACGTGGGAAAAACAAGTGGGCGACATCGACCACTTTTTCCCGGTGGACGAGAACACGTTGCTTGTCGCAGACCGATGGGGCAAGGCAGTGTACGAAATGGACAGAACAGGAGCCAAAACATGGGAGTTGAGAAACTCGCTGGACCTTGGCAACTACTGTAGTGAAGCCGGCATCGTAAACTATCCGTGCAGGCCTCTCCAAATCTACCCCGCGGGGTTCACAGGGTACGGTTAAGCCACCGGCCACTCCGCCCTAAAACATATTAGCCTCACGTTCCAAGAATGCGCCATGGCCCGCTTTGCCCACATTGCAGACGTCCACCTCGGTGCTTTTCGTGACGCGCGCCTGCGCGAGTTGAACCTTAGGGCCTTCGAGAAGGCGTTGGACGAAGTCCAGCAGCAGAACGTCGATTTTCTCATCATTGCCGGCGACTTGTTCGACATTTCCATCCCCGACTTGTCGGTCGTCGAGCGCGCGGTGCGCAAGATGCGTTCGTTGGATAAGCCGATTTACGCCGTGTACGGATCGCATGACTACTCGCCTACGCAGACGAGCGTCATCGACGTGCTGAACGAAGCCGGTGTGCTGCAAAAAGTCAGTTCGGGCCAGTACGTGGAAGTCAACGAAGCCGGACAAAAAGTGCAGAAACTCCGTTTGGACGTGCTGACCGATCCGAAGACCGGCGTGCGAATCACCGGCATTTCGGCGCGCAAGCTGGGTTTGGAAAAAACGTACTTTCACGACTTGGACGCCCAGGCATTGGAGGCGCTGCCGGGTCCGAAGATCTTCGTCTTTCACTGCGCCATCCAGGAACACAAACCGCAGTCGCTGCAACGCGTGGACGCCGTGCCGCTCTCGCTGTTTCCAAAAGGCTTTGATTATTACGCCGGCGGCCACGTGCACGCCCGCCTTCTGACGGACGCGCCGGACGGCGGGGGCAAAATAGTATACCCGGGCCCCCTGTCGGCCGCCGACTTTAGAGACATGGAAGAGATCGCGGGCCAGCCGCACGGCTTTTACGTCGTCGACCTTGACGCGAAGAAAGCCGAGTTCGTTCCCGTGCCTTTCGGGAAAGTCCGAATCGTCCGCATCGACGCCGAAGGCATGGGCTCGCAGGATGCGAATGAACGCATCCAGAAAGCCTGTGGCACGGCGCAAAGCGGAGACGTGGTTCTTCTGCATACACTCGGCACGCTGGCAGAGGGAAAACCGTCCGACATCGACTGGACGGCCGCGCGGCGCGCGTTGGAACAGGCATGCCCCATCGTCTACGTCAACAACGCGTTGGAAAGCCGCGAGCGGCAACAGGTCCGGGTCGAGGCGCAGACGCCGGATGCCATTGCCGAAAAAGTGTTCCGAGATACGTTGGCTGACCGCGACCTGCCGGAAGGTCTTGGAAAAGAAGCGGGCGTCAAGCTCAGCCTGCAACTGCTGGAAGTATTGCGCAAAGAGAATCCGGGAGACAACAAGAAACGCTGGGAAGACGTCGTCGCGGCGCAAGGCGCACAGGTGCTCGGAATTGAGGCTTGAGTTCCTCGAATTAGACAACATCCGCACGTACGGCTACGCCCGCGTCGACTTCGCCCAAGGCGTGACGCTGTTTGAAGGCGACGTCGGCTCGGGAAAGAGCACGCTTTTGTACGCAATCGAATTCGCACTTTTCGGCCTGGGCGATTTGAAAGCCGGCCACTTGTTGCGCCACGGCGCGACGGAAGGCAACGTCAAGTTGGGCTTCGAAGTCGACGGCCGAAAAATCGTCGTTTGCCGCCGTTTGGAGCGCAAGAAAGACGCCGCACGCCAGGCGCCGGGTTGGATCGAGGAAGACGGCGTGCGCACCGATTACTCGCCGGAAGAACTCAAGGCCCGCGTCTTGTCCATCTTGCAGTTCCGTGAGAACCCGGCGGTGCGCGCCACGTCGTGGATCTTCCGCTACGCCGTGTTCACGCCGCAGGAGCAGATGAAGGAAATCCTGACGCTGAAAAGCGAGGAGCGCCTCCAAACTCTTAGAAAAGCCTTCGGTGTCGAGGAGTACAAGACCGCGCAGGAAAACGCCGGCGTGCTGCAGCAACGGTTGCGTGAGAAAAGCCGGGAAATCAGAGGGCAATTGTCCAACGTCGAGGAATTGCAACAGCAGAAAGCCGCCGTGGAAAAGCAGCTGGCCGAATTGGAAAGTCAAAAACCCGCACTGGCTCAACGAGTCCAAGACGCGCAAATGCAAGTCCAAGCCGCGGAAAAGGACGTGCAAAGCCGGCGGGCCGAAAGCCTGGCGCTTGAGCGCGAAGCGGCTGAAGTGCCCTTATTGCAAAAACGCGTGGAAGAATGGCAACGCCAAGCCGCGCGCCTACAGAGCGACGGGGCGAACCTGGACGGAAAAGCCAGGCAGTGGGCCGCCGAGCTCAAGACCCTCCAAGGCCAGAACCCGGCCGCATTGGACGACCCGCAGAAAGAATGGGAAGCCGCCCAGGAAACCTTGCGCAGACGCCAGACGGAACTGGGCGCTTGCGAGCACGCCGCGCGCGAACACGCCGCGTTACGCTCCGGTACCTGTCCAACGTGCGGGCAGAAGATTTCCGACGGGCTGAACGGCAAGATCCAGGACGCGGAGAATGCACTCAAGCAGGCACAAATGGCGGTGCAAATGGCCCGCCAAGCCGAGATGGCGCTGCGGAACCAACTGACCGCATACAACCAGCAGAAACTGGCGTTGCAGAAAATCCAACAGCTTTCCGAGATGTTCCAGCAGGCTGAAACCCAGCGTCAGGACGTCAAAGCCCGCGAAGCTGAAGCCTTACAGTCCCTCCAACAGGCCCGTGACGAATTCGAACGCAAGAAACACCACCTGCAAGCCGCAAGCGACGCCAAAGCCAACCTGCAACAAACCGAAAACACCTTGCGCCAAAATCAGGCGGCCTTGCAGGCCACGCTCAGCGCCCAGGCCGCGTCCGAGGCCAAGGAAAGCCACCTCAAGCAGAATCGTCAGGACCTTGAAGCCGCGCTGGAGCGAAAGAAACAGCTGGACGTGAAGCTGAAGGATCTTGAATCGAAGAACGCCTGGCTGGCCGATCCGTTCATCCCCGCGCTTTCGCTCATCGAGGAGCACGTCTTGCAGCGCATCAACGACGAGTTCAACCGCATGTTTTCCAGATGGTTCGTCCAGCTGCTGGAAAGCCAGGACCTCTCCGCGGAAGTCGACGCGTCGTTCACGCCCCAAATCCGGCAACAAGGATTCGAGCAGGACTTCACCGCCTTGAGCGGAGGCGAAAAAAGCGCGTTGGCGTTGGCCTACCGCTTGGCCCTCAACACGTTGGTGCGCCAGACGACGCCGTCGTTGAAGCACAACCTGCTCATCCTTGACGAGCCGACGGATGGCTTTTCCAAAGAACAGCTCGGCCGCATGCGCCAAGTGCTGCAAGAAGCGGGCGCGCAGCAAATCCTTTTGGTTAGCCACGAGCGCGAACTGGAGGCCTTATGCGACCAGGTATTTCAGGTCGAAAAACACGGCGGCGAATCGCGCATCAAGGAACTATAAATTCGGTCCGAACGTTAGGGCAGTATGGACGAAGCCCTCTCACGCCGCATGCGCCTCCTGGACGCCAACCTGCCGTGGTTCGGCTACTCGGTGCTGGACGCCATGGAGAAAGCCGGATCGGGGGCGGCGCGCGAAATCGACAAGTCGCTCCAAAGACGAGGCCGCAAGGCTAACATCGCCATCTTCACCGGTCCGGGCAACAAGGGCGGCGACGGGCTCGTCGCGGCACGGCATTTGGCCGAATCCGGACATGAAGTGCACGTGTTCTTGGCCGCCGAGCCCAAAACAATGGAAGCCAGACTCAACCTGCTGCGCCTGAAGAAAAACAAAAACGTAAAAATCGAAAAAATCGATGCCACGCACCTGCCCAAACAGGAATTCGACGCCTACGTGGACGCGTTGCTCGGAACGGGCCTGAAAGGCCAATTACGGCCTCCGTACGACGCCATCGTGACTTGGTTGAATACCCAAACCGGCGCGAAGGTGGCCATTGACGTGCCGACGGGTTTTGGCTCAACGCTTTTCTTTCACGACGACCTCACCATTTCCATGCACGTTTCCAAAAAACGCGGCGCCAAAGTCGTGGACCTCGGATTGCCCAAAGGGCTGCAGCACGTCGTGGGCCCGGCGCACGTCAAGACCTTGAAATTGAACCAAGGACAGCACAAGGGCCAAAACGGAGTCTTGAGCATCATCGGCGGATCCAAAAAATACCACGGCGCGCCGCTGTACGCGATTGAAGCCGCCGCGCCCTTCGTGGATTTGATTTACTTCCATTCACCGGAAAAAGACAATCACTGGATTGCACGACAGATGAAAACCAAGTCCAAAGCGTTCATCACGGTGGAAGATAAAAGCGAACTGCAGACCGCCGTAGCCGAAAGCGACGCCGTTTTGATGGGCAACGGGCTGGAGGAAAATGCCGCCAACAAAGGCCTCGTCAACCGCCTGCTCCGACAATTTCCGAACAAGGCATTCGTGCTGGATGCGGGAGCCATGATAATGGCCGATTCCAAGCACTTTGGCGGCCGCGTCCTGCTCACGCCGCACGCCAGCGAATTCAAACGCCGCTTCGGCCTGGCCGCGACGGCGGAAAACGTCCGCAAAATGGCCGCGAAAACCAACTGCATCATCCTGCTGAAAGGCGTCATCGACGTTATCACCGACGGAAAAGACGTCGTCCGGAACGTGACGGGAAATCCGGGCATGACACGGGGCGGCACCGGCGACGTACTGGCCGGGTTGGTGGCGGCGTTGAGTACGCAGAACAACTTGTTCCAATCCGCACAGGCCGGTGCCTTTCTGAACGGCCTGGCCGGTGATTGGGTGGCGAAAAAGCGCCGCGCGTTCACGGCCGACGACGTGGCGAAGGCCTTGCCGGACGCATTGGAAACGGCGTGGCGGGCTTAAAAAAGACAAAAAAAGGCGTATAAACTGGTTTTTCCACCATCTTGGACATGGCGAATCCGACTGCAACGGCTGCGCAAGCCGCGGCCGCGTTTCCGTTCGACGTGCTCATTTTCGGCATCGTGCTCATCCTGTTGGCCGTCGTCTTGTGGTACTTCTTCAAGAACCTGTTAGCCAACACCGTTGCCGGCGTCATCGCGTTGCTGGCCATCAACATCTTGGCCGACGTGGCGAACTACCCATCCATTAAAATATCCATCACGCTAGTCACCGTGATCATTTCCGCCATCCTGGGCTTAGCCGGCGTGGGCCTTTTGATTCTCCTTAAATTGTTGGGCGTCGTCATCCAGTAGATGAAAATCGAACGAAAGGTCCAAGAGATTTCGCCGTCGGCTTCGACTCACCAACAATACGATCCGGGAAAAGAAGAAGCCAAACGGTTCGGCATGTGGCGCCAAGCCATCATCGACAACAACCGCCGCGGCGGATTTCCGTTTTCTCACCACGTCATCCGCGTGCTCAAGGCCCATGTTCAGCCACCAGGAGAGCCGCAAAAGGCACCTTCACCGACCGAACAACCCAGTCGTCAAGTGGACGTACTCCCGGAAGAACAAAAACGCGCCGTGGTTCAAGCCGCGATAAAAATTCGAAGCCGCGGGTGGAAGCCCGAAGACGACGCTAGAAAGGCGTACGAAGATTAAACCATCCAGCCCAATACGGCTTTTCCGACGAGTTCTTTCTGGCCCGTGCGGGCGCTTTCTTTGGCGTACGCCGTGAGCCGCACGGTCTTGCCGACGAGGTAGTCCCGCTTCAGTTGGGACAGCAGGTTCAAATCCGTCGTATTTTTGGCACCCAACAATTCAGTGGCTGCTGCGTCGAACAGCACGGCACGCATGGGGCCCGAAGCATCGGACACTTCCAGCGACACGTAGACCAGCGAAAAGAAGTCCTGCGAACCGCAAGCGCACACGTCTTTTTTCTCGGCGCTCTTGGCACCGCAAGATCTGCACTTGTGCTGCCGCTGCGCGTCCAGCACCTTGTCGATGCGGACTTCAACGGGCGCGTCGGACGCGTCCAAAGCGGCCAACGTCTTGGGGACGGCGGCCTGCATTTCGACTAAGTCGTGGTTGGCAGGATTCGGCAAAAGACGGCCGGACCACGAAACATTGATTTCGCCGTTTTTCAGCACCGCGCCTTCGATTTTCACTGCCTCGCCGATCTGCAAGGATTGTGCGACGTGGGCGTTCTCATCCCAGCACGCGGCAGCCAGACGCGTGGCGCCGTCTGACAGCGTGATCTTGGACAAATAGCCGGCCTTATTCTGGCGTCGGAATTCCTTCAACGACTGCTTATCCAACACGCGTGCAAACACGTCGGCTTCCTCGCCTTCGCGCAGTTCGGCCAGGCGGCGGGGCACGACGGGGGACAGCGGAAGGTTCGCACCGGCGGATTCCGTGGCGTCCGCCACCCAAAATTCGGACGACAGCCGCGAATGAAGCTCTAGGGGATTCTGGATTTTGACGAAGACGTCCTTGAGGCACAACACGTCGTTGCGCTGGATGCCCGAAGCGGCGTCGACGTCGGAGTTCCACAACACCAGGTCCGCCGCAAAGGTGGCGTCGGCGACGCGGAGCTTGCAGAGCCGGCCGGAGCGCTCCGCGTTCTGGAAGCGTTTGGGTGAAAAGACGGCGAGCACGCGCACCTGGCAGGATAACGAGGATCCGGCTTGCGCCGACGATAAGGGAAAGAACTCGACGGGCAAGCGAGGAGTAGGGATGCCGTTTTCGTAGGCCAGCACGCGCAAGGCGGCGTCTTCCGTCAGGAGGCCGACGAACTGCTCCTGTTTGCGGCGCACCGCGTCGTCCAGATTGTCGGCCGATAATCGCTGCAGGAGGGCATCTTTGAGCATTTATAAAACCCGGCGGGTCATTATGTTCCAAACACGGTCGCGTTGGAATTTGGGAACCGCCGGCCATAAAAACATGCGGCCGAAAAACGCCGCCGGAAAGTCGGTTCCCGCCTAATATGAGGCAACGCTGCCGGAAAGCCGACGATTACAAGGTGCATCCCCATGGGTCCGACCGAGAAGTACTACCACGAAAAACTCAAGGACAGCGGCGCGCTGTTCTTCGCGCTGATTGACCCGGACAAGCTGTCGATGGAAAAAGGAGCCCAAGCGGCCGTCCATGCCGAAGAGGCCGGTGCGGACGTCATCTTGGTCGGCGGCTCCATTGGCGCGCAAGGCCGGATCCTGGACGACACCGTCAAGATGATGCAGGATAAAATCGATTTACCCATCGTGTTGTACCCAGGCTCTCCCGCGGGCTTGACCGAATACGCCGATGCCGTGTACTTCATGCAGATGCTCAACTCGCGCGACGTCTACTGGCTAGCCGGTGCCCAAATCCAATCCGCCACGGTCGTGCAGCGCATGAAACTCGAACCCATTCCCACGACGTACCTGGTGCTTTCGCCGGGCAAGGCCGTGGGCTGGATGGGCAACGCCAACCTGATTCCGCAGGAGCGCGGCGACTTGGCGTACGCCTGCGCCCTGGCGGCTAAATATATGGGCTCGCGCGTGGTCATCACCGATTCGGGCTCCGGCGCGCCCACCATTCCGGAAGCGCCGTTCTTCGCCGCGGTCAAGAAAGCCTGCGGACCGGAAGTCCTCTATTTCTATGGCGGAGGCGTCAAAACGCCGGAAATGGCCGCTCACGTCATCAAATCCGGCGCGGACGGCGTGCAGATCGGCAACGCTTTCGAAGAGAGCGACCCGGCCAAGATGAAGAAGATGGTCGACGCCGTCAAAAAGGAAGGCAAGAAGAAGGTCTGAAAATGAAGAATCGGGATCGACTCATTTTTGGCGCAATAGTTGGGGCAATACTAGGTACCCTCATCGCACCATACAATGCTACCATACCGCTAGCGCAATTTCTAATTTACTTCGCAATTGTAGGGGCAATAGTTTTTAGGCTAGTGAAGTTTTGATGGCACTTCTACCAATTATTTTAGGAATCGCAGTAGTTGTAGCCTTGCTTTTCATGATTTATTGCCATATGAAAGAAATTGAACTTGATCTGAATCGTGCGGGCTACTTCGGATATGGGATATTAGCACTGCTTAGTGGGGCATCAATATTGATTGCAGTTTTTCTAAACGCATTTATTCCTCAGGAGCTGCAAAAAATGTTTGAAATTAACTTGTCGGGATTCAATGACTTTTTACTTCCTTTGTTTATTGGTGGATTGATGAGCACGGTAAATGGAATTAGTACTACAAAAAAAGCATTTTCAAAAGACCTAAAAAAAACCGCAGAATAGGTTGTGACTTAAAGCGTAATTTTTTCGAAAAGGTCACCGGCCAGCACCTCTCTTTTCCTTTAAATATATAAAGATATTCGGAGATATCTTAGTGATGATGTCTTGCAGAAAGGAGAGTACGAAGTCGAATTCAGCGGCCACGCCGTTTTTAGAGCCGAAAGCCGAAACGTGCCAAGTGACGTCATCGAATACGTTATTCAGACTGGAACCTTTCACCGGTTCGGAAAAGATATGGTAAAAATCAGAAAACCATGGGGTGGCCGAGTCATCACGTGCGTCGGACAAATCAAGGACCAACGAATCCGAATCATCACGATCACATGCAGGAAGGCAAACCCATGAAAAAGAAAACCTGTTTTGAATGCGGCGGCCATTTGGAGCTATTCCGGAGCACTCGCAAAGGAGTGGCGTACCAGGCATATCGGTGCAAGAAATGCGGAGAAGTTACGTTCGATATGCAACAAGCGGAAACCTACTGGAAAGCCGCCGAAGAATCCAAAAAAGTCACCTTTAGCCAATGGGGTCAAAGCCTTGGGCTTCGGATTCCCAAAGAATTGGTCAAGGCGCTTAAGCTCAAGCCCAAGCAAAGCGCCTGCATCTTTGCCGAGGACGACGGTTTGCGAATCGTGCCGATTCCAGGTTGAACAAAAACGAGCGAACAGCACGCCAACCCTTAAATCGGCGTTTTCCGTCTTTGCTTCATGGCCGAATTCTTCTCCTCCGCCCTGCTGGCATTAGCGTTGGGCGGATTGATTGGCCTTGAGCGCGAGCGTTCGGGCCATCCTATGATGGGCGTGCGCAGCTTCGCGCTCTGCGGCCTGATGGGGTTCCTGGCCACGGTCTTGCCAGGATCCGAATGGACCATCCTGGCCGGATTCGCCGGCATCCTCGTGCTGTCCGCGCTGGTGTACCACCTTAAGAGCGAACGCAAAAGCGTGGGCCACGGCATCACCACCGTCATCATGCTGCCCTTGACGTTCCTCTTCGGAGTCCTGGTGGGACTCGACTTGCGTCTGGAAGCGGCGGCCGTGGCTATCGCCGTCACGTTCATCCTGTTGGAGAAAAGCTACCTGCACCACGCCGCCAAAATGGTCACCAAGGAAGAAATGACGGACTTGCTCGTCTTTGCCATCATCGCCTTTATCGCGTATCCCTTTATTCCGAAAGTGCCCATCTCGTTTCTGGACACGTCGTTAAGCCTGGAATACGCCTGGAAAGTCGTCACACTCATCACCGCCATCGCGTTCGGCTCGCACCTACTCGTCAAGTACACCAAGCATCAAGGCGCCGAAGCCGCCGCTTTTTTAGGCGCGACCGTCAGTTCGTTGGCCACGCTGCTGATTTTCCTGCCGAAAGTGCGGGACGAACGGCACGTACTGTCCTTGAATCATCTCGTCAGCGTCGGCACCGTTGCAGGCTCCCTCTTCGTCCTGGCCATCATGTCTTCCGGCCTATTTGAAAAAGCGTTTTTGCCTTTGGGGTTCATGGGCGTCGTCTTTCTTGGCGCATACCTGACGTTCGGACCGCGCCTGCGCAACGAGGACGCGCCGTTGCAGCAGCGCGTGTTCTCGCTGGGATTCATCGCCAAATTCACGTTGGTCTTCCTGGCCGTTGGTATGTTGATCAACCTGCCGCACACCCCCCAGACGCTGTGGATTTCCGCATTCTTAGGCGGATTGCTTTCCTCCACGTCCGTCATCGCCAGCCTAGGCTATCTTTTTACCGCCGGACAGGTCAGCACGTCCGGCGCCTTGACGGCCGCCGTCTTGAGCGTCATCGGCTCAAGCCTTTCTAAGTCTGCCGTCTCGTTTTCACGCCATCCGCGGCATTGGGACCTCTGGAGTCCGGCCGTCCTCAGCCTGGTTTCCGGCGCCATCGTACTGGTCGCACAGTCCCTGCTGGGCTGAAAAACGGCCACAGGGACAAAAACAGTTTAACTTAGCCGCGTTCACCTTAAACCGATGAAGACCATCGACGCGGGCCACGGCGGCGGACAAGTATTGCGCTCGGCCTTGAGCCTCGCCGCGTTGACCGGACAAGCCGTCCACATCACCCACATCCGCCAGAACCGGCCCAAACCCGGCCTGCAGCCGCAGCATTCGGCCTGCGTCAACGCCGTAGCGGCCATCAGCGGCGGCATTTGCACCGGCAACGACATCGGCTCGCCCACCGTCACGCTGAAGCCCAAAGCCGTGCACGGCGGCGCGTATGAATTCAACATCGGCACCGCCGGTTCGTGTTCCTTGCTGCTGCAATGCGTCTTGCCGCCGCTGTTGTTCGCACCCAAGGCCAGCACCGTGCGCATCGTCGGCGGCACCGACGTGCCATTCGCGCCGCCGGCGTACTTCCTGGACCGCATCTTTCTTGCGGCCATCCGGGCCACGGGGGCCGACGTTGCGCTGCGCATCGAACGCCACGGATTCTATCCCAAAGGCGGCGGCGTACTGGAGGCTGAAATTCGGCCCGCGCAAAAGCTCAAAGTCCTGGATTGGACCGCCCAGAAAGCCGTGGCAAAAGCCCACGCCATCATTTTATCCTGCGGATTGCCGGCGCACGTGGCCGAACGCGAAAAAACCGCGTTGATGGAAGCAGGAATCCACGACGTGCAAGTGGGGACGCCGCCGGCAACGGGTACTGGAAATGTCGTTTTCCTTCAGACCGACTACGCGCAGGCAGCAGCCATGGGTTTTGATGCTTTGGGGAAAATCAGAAAAAGTGCCGAAGCCGTGGCCCAAGAAGCGCTGGACAAGATGCAGGCCTTCGAAAAGACGGACGACGCGTGCGAGCCGCACCTGCTGGACCAACTGCTGCTGTACGCCGCAGTGGCGGACGGCCAAAGCCGCATCCGGTTGCACCATTTAAGCGAGCATGCCATCAGCAACCTCCGCGTGCTGCACGAAATGATGGGAACCGAGCACTCGTTTGACGGAAAAGTGCTGACGGTCCAAGGCAAAGCCCCGTGCTAGGCGATTGCTGGCACGGCAAACGAAAAAGGGCCCGCAAAAAAGCGGTCCAGGAGAAAAACAGGTATTTTTGTAAGAAAACGAGGCTTAAAACTGTCAAGAATGGAAAAACCACTCCAAACGTTTTGTTTTAATAATGCCTTGCGTCCTAAACGCATGAGAGGTGGGGTTTGAATGACGGAACTGACTATAGTGGCCAAGGACCGCGTCGGCCTGCTGGCGGATATTTCCGACGCGCTAGCCAAAGACGGCATCAACATTGAATTCGTATCCGTCGAAGCCACGTCCAGTACGGCTATCGTCCACCTCAAAGTCGCCAATTCGCCGGCCGCCAAGAAAAGCCTCACGGCCGCGGGCTTCCGCGTAGTCGACAAGCACAACCTCCTGTTGCGCCTGAAGGACCGGCCAGGAGAACTGGCGAAGGTCAGCCGCAAACTGGCCGACTCCGGCATCAACATCAAGAACGTCTACATCCTGGATGCCGCGAAAAACGAGAAGATCATGGCCATGGACACGTCGGACAACGCCAAGGCCCGCACCGTCCTCAAATCATACCTGTAAGCTAAACCAGGCAGCCGAAGACATCGGGCGCACACGCATGCCGGTCAACCGGCCACCAGCGCCCAGACCAAGTCGCCGAAAGCCAGGCTGAAAAGAAGGCCGGCCAGCAGGTAGGGCCCGAAGCGGGGTAGATGACGGTAGACGGGCACGGTCTTTCTTTTTTTGGCAGACATGAAGTTCTTCAGTTTTCCCATGGCGGGAATCGTCAACACGCGTTCCAATCCGAAGCGAGTCACGTCCTTTTTGTCCAGTTTTTCCAAAGCCAAGACGTCTTCATCCAGGAGTTGGCCCAGCGTCTGTGGCGCGACGACGGCGTAATCCACCACGTCTTGGCGGTAGATTAGATAGAATGCGGCGGGAATCCCAAAAAGCATGATGAACGCCTGGCCGGACATGCCGAA
The DNA here is from genome assembly GCA_016188965.1 of Microcaldota archaeon. Classification (GTDB taxonomy): domain Archaea; phylum Micrarchaeota; class Micrarchaeia; order Norongarragalinales; family Norongarragalinaceae; genus JACPGT01. The sequence continues at coordinate 54,444 of JACPGT010000011.1, forward strand.
GGGCAGCAGTAGGGATAACGCCACGACGGCCGCGAAACCGGTCAGAAATAAAGCCGCTTTCTTTCCGGGAAACTTTCCGCGTTGCCGCAGCAAGTCGGCATACCAAAGTGCCGAGCCGGCGGATGCTAAAAGCGACGCTGCCAGAAAGACGCTTAACACGAAAGGCCAGAACACCGGAGTGCGAACAAAGGGAGAAACGGGCAGCCATAGCGCCAAGCCGGACAGCAGCAAGACGTCCCCGCCGCCGAATTGGCCGGCGCGGTACGAAAAGTAGCCCACGATGCCGATGAGGGCGGCGGCCAGCACTGGCGGCCACATCTGGGAAAAAGGAAGGAAGAACACGTTCCAAAGCAGTCCGGTAGCCAGGAAAGCGTACAGCACGCGTTCGTCCATGAAACTGGTTTTGTGGTCCTGCCAGGCCAATACGGCCGTGACCAAGACGGCGACAAAGACACGGATCCAGGCGTCAAACGGCAGTGCATCGAACAACATGAAAAACCAACGTCAGGTGCGGGATGAGTAGAGGAAAGAATCCGGACGCTTTAATCCGTTTGCAGGCCGACGGCGCATCATCCGAAGTCGAAATAGTCGTTGTCCACCGACCAGACGATGAACAGGATGCCCAAGAGGGCAGAGCCGAGGAAGTTGAAGTAGCCGAAGTAGCCTAACGCCAGCATGCCGAGGCCTGCGACCAGGAAGTGTGGTTTGATGCGGCCGTAACCGGGACGCGGGTCAGTCGGATCGCCGGGCGCGACTTTCGGCGCGGAGTGGTGCGGGTCAGACATGGGAGGAACGAATCAGACAACGCAGGACGAATTGAAAAAGCAGACGGAAAGCGGAAAACGAGGTCCGTCGGGCACCCCGCGGGAAAAGAAGAAATGGACGCGGAGAAGAAAAATAATGCCGGTAAAGGGAAAAACGCGGCCGGAGAACGGAGAATCACCGAGTTTGGAAAACCTCAGGAACCCAGTTTTCCGCCGAATTGCTTGCTCAACTTGGATAAGAGGCCCTTGTTGCGCTTGACTTCCTTGAGCATTTTCTGCGTTTTCTCGAACTGCTGCACCAATTCGCGGACGTCCGAATCCTTCATGCCGGCACCACGGGCTACGCGGGCCTGGCGGCTGGATTCCTTCATCAGGGCCGGGTTGCGCCGCTCCGCCAGGGTCATGCTGTGCACTGCCGCCTCGAACGACTTGAGCTTCTTCTCGCTTTGGCCCACCAGTTCCTCCGGCAAATCGTGCTGGCCCAGCATCTGCATGACGGACTTCAGGGGGCCCATCTTCTTGAACGCGTTCAGTTGAGAAAGGAAAGTCTCATAATCCAGTTTGCCTTCGTTCCAGGCTTTTTCCAGCTTCTCTTCTTGAGAAGCCGCCTTAGCCGTTTCCAGCAATTGATCCAAGTCGGGAAAGCCCAGCAAGGTCGCGGCGAACTTCTTCGGATCGAACGCACGAAAATCGGCCAGTTTCTCACCCGAACCTAAGAAGGCGATGCGCGAGCCGGATTCGACGACGGAGCTCAACGCGCCGCCGCCCTTGCCCGAGCCGTCCATCTTGGTGATGATGACGCCGGAGAGGCCGACGGCGTCGTGGAACTGCTTGGCCTGCCGCCCGGCCACCTGGCCGGCATCGGCCGAGACGACTAGGAAAGAGCCGTCGGGTTGGAATTCGCGCGCCACGGACTTCAGTTCAACGGCCAGTTCTTCATCAAAAGCGCTGCGGCCGGCGGAATCCAGGATGACGACGTCGTACTTATCGGAGAGCGCGCGGGCCTCGCGCGTAATGGCCACCGCGTCGTTCGACTCCAACGTGAAGAACGCCACATGCGCCTGTTCGGAAAGCTGTTTTAATTGGGTGCGGGCCGCCGGACGGTGCACGTCGGCGCCCACCAGGACGACTCTAAGGCCTTTCGAAGCGTAAAAGCGCGCCAACTTGGCCGCCGTGGTGGTCTTTCCCACGCCGAACAAGCCGAGCAGGAGGATGCGTTGCTTCTGAAGCGAAGGTTCAAAGCCGTTGCCCATGAACGCTTCAAGTTCCTCGTAGACGACCTTGACGACGTGCTCCCGCAGGCCGACGCCGGGCAGAGGCTTTTCGCTCAAGGCGCGCTCTTTGATCTTCTTCGTCCAGCCCAGCACGAAGCGGACGTTGACGTCGTTGGAAATCAACACGCGCTGCAGGTCCTTGACCAGTTCGGTTACAGCCGCTTCGTCCACGTAGCGGCCCGACAGCTTGGCCAAAGCCTGACGCAATCCCTTACCCAGGTCCATGAGGAACAAATCGTGCCGAAAGGGAGTTAAAAATGAACGCGTACGGGGGAGGCCGAGGGGCAGCCCGGTGGCGGTCATGCTCCGCGCCGGAATCCAGAAAAAGAAGCCGCAAAGCGCAAGAAGCGTCGCAAAAGAATAAAGGCGGTTGCGACACTGTCGGCCATCAGGCCGATTTTTTGTAGTACTCGTCCAAAAAGGCCGCGAATTGAGCATGGTCCGATAAGCCCTGTTCCAGCAGGTAGTCGAGCATCTTCTTGCGCGACGAGACTTCATCCATGATGTCTTTCGGGCGTTTGCCAGTGCCGTTGGCCAACTTCTCGATAGTGCCGGCCGGATTCGGCGTGCGTTCAATCGAATCGTTCTCCGAATTCCACGCGTAGACCTCGTTGATAGCCGGCCCGTTCTCGCCTGGAAACACTTCCGTCACCTGCACCACCCGGCGCACCAAGCCGCGGCGGCGATCGTAGAAGCGCTGCTGGACCACGATCAAATCGGCCAGCGGCAGAAGCGAGCGGGGCACGTTCATGGGGTTGTTCTCCAGGCGCGTGATGGCATCGCGCGCGTTGTTCGAATGAAACGTACCCGAAGCGCCGCGCAAGCCCGTGTTCATGGCCGTAAATAGCGTCTCGGCTTCCGAAGAGCGGATTTCGCCCAGGATAAGCCGGTCCGGACGCATGCGAAGCGAGTTAGTCAGCAGTTCCTGCGCCGTGGTGTGCGTGCCTGAAATCAACGGAACCCAGTTCTGACGGCCCACCAAGTTCAACTCGGGCGTGTCCTCGATGGAAATGATGCGTTCATTCGGCGGAATCAGGCTGGACAACGCGTTGAGCGTCGTGGTCTTGCCCGCCGCGGCCGAGCCGACGATGAGCACGTTCAACGGGTAGAGGCGCAAACCTTCGAACGCGACCCACAAAAAAGCCGCGACTTCCGAGGAAATGGTGTTTTCCTTGATGAGGCCCAGCAAGGAGAAGGGGCGCTGGTGGAAAAGCCGGACCGTAACGGCTGGAAACGGCGCGGCAGGCGATTTGATGACGTTGGCACGCGAGCCGTCCACCAGACGCACGTCGTCGTACACGTTCTTGGACCCGAACTGCGAAAGGAGCGCGTCCAGGCTTTTTTCGTCGAAACGGAGGTTGGTGTTGCATACGCCGGCTTTGCGGTGGTAGACCATGACGGGCGTCTCGGTGCCGTTGATGAAGACTTCCTCCAGTTCGTCATCATCAAAAAGCGGTTGGATGACCTGGTAGCCGTAGAAGCGGCGCAGAACGGCGCGGGCGATGGCCGCCGGATTCTTCGCACCCGACAAAAGCATGGACAAAGCCGACAGCAGTGCTTCGGATTTCTTGCGTTGCAGGGGAAGGCCGAATTCCAGCACGTCCAGCGAATTCATGAATTCCTGCCAACCGTTAACGTCGAATGCGTGCGTCTGGCAGAACGACGGCAACAACAACCGCCTCTCCACGAGGGCCACGACGTCGTTGAACACGGCCACGTCACTGCCGGACAACGCCTCGGGCTGGACGTCGTACATCGAAAACGGAAAACCCTTGGATACGGTGGCAGGCATACGCACAGAGGCACGCAAAACGCCTATAAGACGGTTGCGGAAAAAAGGGAAAGAAAAACTACCCGGCACCTCCTAAAGCAACCGGCCGCAGGACAAAGCCCGCTTTTTTATTCGGCCGCGCCGTCATGCTTGCGAGCCGTCATGGATTCCAAACCCCGCTTGGAGAAAATCGCCCAGCGCGTCGCCCATAAAGTCTCGCCCACGCCCAAACAGGCGGCGGATGAACAGAAGTTCGCACACGGCCTGATGGCCAAACTGTCCAAAGCGCTGCCCGAAGCCAAATTGCACTTGGTCGGCTCGACTGCGCGCGACACCGGCTTGGTGGGGGACAAGGACATCGACGTCTTTGCCGCTTTTGAGCGCCACCTGGCTGAAGAGTACATCGTCAAGAAGACCGTCGAGGCCTGCCGCAGATCCTTCCGCATCAAGTGGGAAATGCATTACGCCGAACATCCGTACCTCCAAGGCCGCATCGAAAACTATAGTGTCGAAGTCATTCCCTGCTACAAAACGCAGGCCGGACAGAAAATCCAATCCGCCGTGGACCGCACGCCCTTGCACATGGACTACCTGCAAAAACAGCTTTCTGCGGCCCAGCGGCAGGACGTAAGGGCCCTCAAACGCCTGCTCAAGAGCAACGGCCTGTACGGCGCCGAACTGCGCATCCGAGGCTTTTCCGGCCTCCTATGCGAATACCTCATCCTCAACTACCGCAGTTTTTCCGGACTCATCGACGCCGTTCGGCAGTGGAAGCCGCCGGTGCGCATCGACATGACTGCCGGACCCGGCCGCGGCTCGTCCGCTGCCTTCGACACGCCCCTAGTCCTGATTGACGCAGTGGATGAGTCACGCAACGTCGCCGCCGTGGTCTCCGCCACCACCCTGCACCGATTTATATCGCTCTGCCAGGCCTTGTGGGAAAAACCGGATGAGATACTGTTCTTCCCTAAAAAGGAAAAGGCCGCTACCGCAGCTCAGCTGCAGAAAATCCTGGACCGACGCGGCACGCAGTGGGCTGTGTACGCCATGCGCAAGCCGGACGTAGTCGAAGACATCCTCTGGCCGCAACTGGAGCGAACCGGATTGAACATCCAGAAACAACTCGAACTGAAGGACTTTATGGTCCTGACTCGACATGCTTTCGAAGACGAGAAAAAAGTCTGCCTTTTTTTCGAATTGCAACACGCCACGCTGCCATCCGTCCGCCGCACCAAGGGCCCGTCGGCTATGCATGGCCCCGCCGTTCGCCAATTCGCCGCCGGAAAGACCGCTTGGAAAGGACCTTACGTAGAGGGCGAGCGCGTATGGGTGGAGGAAAAGCGTCCGCACACCAACGCATGGAAATTCGTAGGCGAAATCCAACGCAGGCCGGAGCGCTTCGGCATCGCCTCGCACCTGCAAAAGCCCTTCAAAACGGCCAAGGCCATCCGAAAAGCTTCAGGCCTCCAACCGCAAGCCCGCGGTCAACTGGCGCGGTTTCTGACGTTCCGGGAAGCGTGGCTGTAAAAGCCGAAGACCAAAACGCTTAAACCCGCCCGCGGCCAGCTCTTTCAATCCCATGATCATCCGCGACGCCATCCACGGCGGCATCGACGTGAACCCGCTGGAAGAGCAGATTCTCGACCACCCACTGGTGCAGCGCTTGCGGCACGTCCGCCAATTGTCCTTGGTCCATTTAGTTTACCCATCGGCATTGCACACGCGCTTTGAACACTCCCTCGGCTCCATGCACCTCTCCGGAAAACTGGCCAAGAGCCTCGGTCTGTCGGATGAACAAGTCCAACTCGTCCGCCTGGCCGGATTGCTGCACGACGTGGGACACGGCGCGTTTTCCCACAGCTCCGACCGGCTTTTAATCCAGAAGACCGGACGCACGCACGAGATGCGCGGCATGGACCTCGTCGAAAAGACGGGATTGAAAGACGCATTGCAGCAAAACGGAGTCTCCATGCACGAGCTGCGTGAATGTTTCGAAGGAAAAGGCGGCGGCACCATCATTACGTCGGAACTGGGTTGCGACCGGATGGACTACCTCATGCGCGACGCCTACTTCACCGGCGTGTCCTACTCCTTGCTGGACCACCAGCGCCTGTTGGAGACCATGACGCTGAAAGAAGGCCAATTGGTCATCCAGGAAAAAGGGGCCGTCGCGGCCGAAAGCCTCTTGGTCAGCCGGCACCTCATGTTCAACGCCGTCTACCTGCACCCCACGGTGCGCATCTGCGAAGCGATGGTTGAGAAGATGCTGGACACGTCACTGCAAGACGGCCAAATCACCATGGAAGGAGTCGCGCAAGGCACGGACGACGCGGTTCTGGCTGACCTGGCGGAAAAACGCAATCCGTTGGCCAACCGCCTGCTACGACGCGAATTGTTCAAGAAAGCATTTGTCCAACCCGCGGGCCAAAATCAAACGGAAAGCGCGAAAAAACAGATGCATTGCATCATCACCGACGCGCTGCAGGACGCTGACCTGGATGAAAAACAGCATGTCATCTGCCTGCCGCCGGAGAACAAGACGCACCACGGCATCCACGTCCTGATCAAGGACGGCCGCGTCATGCCGTTGGAAAAAATTTCGAACCTAGTATCCGCCCTGAACCGTCCATCCAGCCGCGACACGCTCATTGTCGCGTGCGAGAAAGGAATGGAAGAAAAAGTAGCCAAGGCAGTGCAAACCGCTCTGGCGGACTGAAAAAAAGAAAAAAAATCAGCCGATTAGGCCGACCTCTTCGACCTGGACGTTGGATACTCCGGACAAGGCCTGGACTTCCGCCTCGAAGTCGCGGCCCGAGCCATCTTCCGTCACGAAGGACGCCTGGATGACTTTGGCGCCGAAGACGTAATCAATGACTTTCGCAGTGTTGCACTCCGACACTGCCTTGACGCGGGCGCACAACTCATCCGGGTTGACGCCTTCGTCGGGGAAGACTTTCATGACGACCATGACTTTACCCATAGCACACACCTTTTGAACTAAAACCAATTGATTCGCGAGCTTACCCCTTTCTTTTTGGTTAGGCCAGCTTTTTCTTTGGAAAGAAAAAGATGACCATCCACTCCAACGGCATTGATGGCCCACTACAGGCCGACGTGTTTTTTCAGGATCGAACTTTTGAACTTGTAGGTTTCAAACCCTTTGCCCCGCACCACGCGGGTCTTCAAACCGTTTTTTTCCAGGAAGGCACGGAGCGCCTCTTTATCGACGCTCTGGTCATAACCCAGCAGCAGGACATCGGGTCGCACTTCACACAGCACCAAAAACCAATCACCGGGATTTCCAAGGCGCGCCGAGTCGACGTAGCGGACGGAGGCCACCATTTCCAGGCGTTCGATTTCCGAAAACACTGGTTTTTTGCCTTTGGTTTTTTCCGCGCTGGAATCACGCGAGACGACCACGACCAGTTCGCCGCCCAGGTCTTTGGCCTGTCGGAACAAGTCCAAGTGACCGGGGTGGATGAAGTCGAACGTGCCGGCCACCATCACGCGGACCAAGGCGTTCGCACCTTACGGGCCGGAGAAGCCGTCGTTGTTCGGGCACGAAAAATGCGTGCCACGCTTCTTGCAGTCGTCGCAACGCGCAAGGTTCGAGCCGCACGAGGGGCAAGCAAAGCTGGTGCCGCCCAACGAACAGTCACGACCGCAGCTGATACAGGACTTCATAATGCAAAACACCTTCTGAAGGCTAATGGATTGAACCAACAAACCGTGCCGAAAACGGCTTTTATAGGTTGTGACATTAACGGGCCGACACAAACAGCCGCCACGTCAGCCTTAAAAGACGCGCCCGCCACCGTTTATTTCTCCGGTCCCAGCCTGCCGGCGATTCCGCGTCGCCCGTTTTTCAGTCAGAAGGAAAGACCCGAGAACCCGCGGAGCTTGCGGTTGCACCCGGCAGGGTCCGACCGTTTTGCTCAAAGGGCCCATAGTATAGCCTGGACAGAATGGGAGCTTGCGGAGCTTCAGACCGGGGTTCGAATCCCCGTGGGCCCGTCCTCTTTTTTTCATACCAATCCCAAGCCACAAAAAGCCTCCGTTCCAACAGAAAAGCCATGCTCATCGGTTTGGTCGGCTTGCCGAACAAAGGCAAGTCCACGTTGTTCAACGCCCTCACGGGAGGCGCCGCGCAGGTCGCCAACTATCCATTCACCACCATCCAACCCAACGAGGGCATCGCCTTTGCGTCCCAGCCCTGCCCCCACGTCGTCCTGGGATTGCAGAAATGCGACCCGAACAACAGCGCCTGCCAAAGCGGCCTCCGCAAGATACCCGTCAAACTGCTGGACGTCGCAGGGCTTGTCGAAGGCGCGCACGAAGGAAAAGGCATGGGTAACCAGTTCCTCGCCGACTTGGCGGCCGCCGACGCGCTCATCGTCGTGGCCGACGCCGCCGGAAAGACAGACGACGAAGGCAACCTTACGTCGGGACACGACCCGGCGCGGGACGTGCGCATCCTCGAAGACGAATTGCAGGCCTGGTTTGAAAGCGTGGTCAAAAAGCACGCCGTGAAGAACAAGGGAAAGCCCCTCAAGGAATTCTACGGGTTGCTCTCCGGGCTGAAGGTGTCGGAAAACGACGCCGCACACATAGCCACCGACTTGGAACTGCCATCCGAGACGTCGCAGTGGACCAAAGACGAAATCCGGGATTACGCCGAAGAGATTCGCAAGAAAAGCAAGCCCATCGTCATCGCGGCCAACAAAATGGACGCCGCGCCGGACAAAGCCGCGGCGTTGGAAACCTTGCAAAAGCGCGGCTACCCCGTCTTTGCGACTTCGGCCGAAATGGCATTGGCCAAGCAAAAAGCCGTCAGAAACGGATTTGCTCGTGAAGAAAACGGAAAACTGGTGCCTTTGAAAGAGGATGCCGCAGTGAAGGCGGCCATCGAGCGCATCAACGCGTTCGGCGACGACGGCGTGCAAGCCTTGATGGACCACGTCGTCTTCGACGTTCTCAAACAGATCGTCGCGTATCCGGTCGAGGACGAAAAACACTACGCGAACAATTTCGGCAAAGTCCTACCTGACGCTTTCCTGCTCACACAAGGCAGCACCGCCAAAGACTTGGCAGAAAAAATCCACACGGACCTCGCCGCTGGCTTCCTATACGGCATCGACGCCAAGACCAAGATGCGCCTAGGCAAGGATACGGCTCTCAAGTCAGGCGACGTCGTCAAAATCATGTCGGCCCGATGACCGACCATATTATAAATAATATGAACATAAAATGAAATATGTTCAGGTCTTGGCATCGGTTCAAAGGCTGGAGCGTCCTGGAATACTTCCTCCAACATCCCACGAGCGCCATTCACGTCAACGCTTTGGCGCGACATTTGAAAATAAGCCCCCTAACAGCAAACACGTACCTGACTGAATACTTCAAAGAAGAAATGCTTGAACGCGAAGCCAAGGCCAACGCCATATTCTACCGGTTAACCGAAAACCCAATGGTGAACGCGCTGAAACGGACCTACGCACTCGCCACGCTGCACGAAAACGATTTTGTCAAATCAATCATCTCGGAAAACCCCCAAGCGACCTCGATTGTCCTGTACGGGACACGCGCATCGGGAACCTACGATGAAAAAAGCGACTACGACGTCTTGGTCTTTTCCAAGAATCCCACATTTCCAAAACGTGCCGCGTCACGGCTCGACGCCCCCGTGAGCCTTCGCATCGTTACCGTTGGACAGTGGCGCATGATGAATCCGTCCTTCAAAGAGTCCGTCCGAAAAAACCACGTCGTCCTCTTTGGGACCGGACTGGTGATGGGATGAACGTCCAGACGTGTTTTGAGTCCGGACTGCTCAAGCGCATACCTGTCGAGCCCGAACGGGTTCAAAGCGCGCTGGATTTAGGTCGCCACTACCTGGAACGCGCCCAGGGGAACATGAAAATGCAATACCACGACGTGGCGTTCCTGATGGCCTACAACGCGATGCTGCAAGCCGCCAAAGCCGCGTTGTTCCACGCAGGCGTCAAGGAACGAAGCCATGTCTGTGCCGTCGCATACCTCCGAACATTATTCGAAACCGAACCGGAAGGGCCCGACCTCGTCGAATTACTGGACACGTACCGACTCCAACGCCACCGTACACAATACGATGGAGAAACCTTAAGCCAAGAGGAAGCGGAAATGATCATCGAAGACGCGCAACATTTCCTGGACTTCGTTGAAGCGAAAACAGAAAGAAGAAAACAAAAATAATTGGCCTAAACTTTCCGCACCAGTCTTCTTTTTCCAGGCCCGTCGACGTTCTGTTCTTCCTCGATCGTCACCAAACGCTTGTCGGCCAATTGCTCCAGGTAGCGCCGGAGCGTGCGTTCGGCCACATCCAGTTCCTTCTGCAAGTCGCCGGAATACTTCGGCCCGGCCTCCAAAGCGGCCAGGATCGATTGCTCGCCTTCCAAAGCGCCGGCCATGCGTTTTTTGACCGAAGCGTTCAGCGCGTCGTGTTCAGCCATGGCCGCCCGTACGTCATCCGGCGTCACTTTCAGCGCGCCGCGCCGCTCGGCCGCCTTGCCTGATTTCCACAACACGTCCAACGCCACGCGGGCGTCGCCACCGGTCTTCGCCGAATACGCCGCGCACAGCGCCACGGCCTCTTCCGGGCACGCGCCCATCTTGAACGCCTTGGGCAATCGGTCGCGCAGGATGGATTTGAGCTCCAACGGCGAATAGCGGGGAAAATCCAACGGTTGCAATGAAAGCGAGCTTCTCACGCGGGAATCGAGTTTTTCGAACACGTCCGGCGTGTTGGTGATGGCCACCACCACGATGGGCACCGGCGAGCGCGACACGTCGTACAGCAATGCTTCTTCTTTCTTGTGGAAAAGCCGGTCGGCCTCGTCCAGCACCAGCACCAGGCGAATGTCGTTCTTCTGGATGAACTGCAGCAAGTCGGTGCGGACCTCGTCAGTGGCCAGGCCGCGGCGGGGCACGACCAAGCCTACCAACCGAGCGGCTTCGGCCAGGACGGACTGTTGGGTGTAATGCTGCCAGCAGTTGACGTATGCCACGTGGACGCGTTGCGCATATTCTTTGAATTGCTGCAGCACGTACTTAGCTGAACTGGTCTTGCCCGTTCCTGGCGGGCCGAATATCAGCACTGAAGACGCCTTGCGCCCGGAGGCAAACGGACGCAACGCCATGGCCAGCTGTTCAATCTGTTTTTCGCGTCCCGGAAGGACGTCGGGCAGGAATTCAGGCGACAGGGCGGATTCGTCACGGAACACGCCGGACGCAGGCATTTCGTCAAAGACGTTGGAAGACATGGGGACACAAGCTTAGGCCAAAAAGCCAAATAAAACGGGCGGTTAACGGAGAGAAGCGAGGGCCAAACGGCCTTTAAATCCGTCCGAATCCAAGAAGGCTTCCATGCTTAAAAACTGGTGGAGGCTGACCCGCGCCGAGCACGGACTCATCGTTTTCTTAGCCATTCTCGTCAGCCAGTTCGTCGTCACCAAGGCCCTGACGGCCGCCATGATTTGGCCGGCCGTCGGACCCATGCTGATCACGTGGGGTGCGTTTGCCTGGAACGACTACTTCGGCTACAAGTCGGACAAGGCACTCAACCGGAAGGACCGCCCCTTGGTCGCCGGCACCATCACACCTAGAGTGGCGCTGTGGGTTGGCTCGGCCCTTATGATCCTGGGCGTGGCCTTGACGTACCCCGTCGGCGTGGCCGCCTTCGGCATCGCCATCGTCTACACGGCATTGAGCATGGCGTACGACCTGTTCCTCAAGACCCGGCCCTTGTTAGGCAACCTGTTCATCGCCTCATCCATGAGCATCAGCTTCATTTACGGCAACTACGCCGCCTCCGACACGCTGCATCCCTACGTTTTGCTGTACGCCGGCGTGGCTTTTTTCGCCGGCCTGGGACGCGAACTAATCATCACGCTGCGTGACGTCGAGGGCGACAAAAAAGCCGGCGCCACCACGTTGCCCATGCTGCTCGGCCCGCGCGTGACGGTCACAGCCGCCTCCGCGCTCATCTACGGCGCCGCCGCGTTGAGCCTGGTGCCTTTGTTGCGGCCCGTCAGCATTCCCTACATCGCATTGGCCGTGCTCACGGATGCACTGTTCCTGGTCTCAACGTACTACGTCCTGTTGAGCCAGAAGCTACAGAACCTCAACATGCATGGGAGGGTTGGCGTTCGCGGCGCTAGGGATTTAGAAAAAAAATGAAGACGGCGAAAAATAGGAAAAGTAAGCCTGGCCGTTTTTAGCCCAAAACGTCCATTTTGCCGAATTTTCCGAGGGTCAGTTGGGCCTTGTCCTGCCACGTGTTGACGTAGCCGTTGGTAATCTTGACCTTGCTGCCTTCCTTGACCATGTCGATCTGGTCGTTCCAGAGCACCAGCGTGATGGTGCCGGAATCGTCCTGGATCGTGGCGTTGGCGACGCGAAGGGCACGGCCCATCTTGTTGATCTCGCGCGGCGGCTCGATGCCCACGACTTCGGCATCCAAATTGACGCTGCCCATTCCAGGCGTAAGCTCGTTGATCTTCATACCATTCCACCCACGTTGTTTAAGTAAAGACAACTGGGACGGCCGCGCGTTAAAAGCGTTTCGAGCCGCCGACACGGACCGCCCTCTTGGGAAAGCCGATGGACCGGATGTAATAGGCCCAGCCGGCTTGCGGGTCGTCGAAAAGATAGTCAAGGACCGACGTGGCCATCAGAGTGACGGCGCGTGAAGCCGCTTACCGGCAAGGCACCGGGGTGAAAAACATCCACGAACGACACAGAGGGGAGTAGTCGAATCAAAAGCCGCCTCGCGGGGGGAACGACAACGGATTTAAAAATCCGGGTTGGCGAAAGTATGACTACAACTCATTCTTATCCGGAGATGATTTCCATGAAAAACGCCGAAGAAACCCTCAAGGCCCTTAGCCTGATGCACGCGCCTACTGGGCAGGAAAACGAAGTTGCCGATTTCATGGAGAAAAAATTCAAAGCCTGCGGCTTTTCGGTGACCCGCGACACCTTGGGCAACGTCATCGGCCGCAAGGGAAAAGGAAAGAAAGTCATGGTCGCCTCGCACATGGACGAAATATCCATGGCCGTCAAGAGCATCACCGACAAGGGCTTCCTCAAATTCGTCAAAGTCGGCGGCATTTACGATCCGATGCTCATCGGCGCTCGCGTCTTGGTCCACGCCAAAGAGCGCCGCATGGGCGTGGTCGCAAGCAAAGCCCCGCACGGCATGGACGGCGAAGAGATGAAGAAGATACAAGAGGCCAAGGACCTCTACATCGACATCGGCGTTTCGAGTAAAAAAGAAGCGGAAAAACTCGGCATCCGGCCCGGCACGCACATCACGTTTTCCGGCGAATTCAGCCGCCTCAACGAACACTGGGTCAGCGGCAAGGCCTTTGACAACCGCGTGGGCTGCACGGTCAACTGTGGCATCGCAGAGGCCTATGCCGACAAACAACCGCCCGTGGAGTTGTGCCTGGTCGGCTCGGTCCGTGAAGAAAGCGGTCTGTTCGGCGCGGGCGTGGCCACGTTCGCCATCGATCCGGACCTCGCCATCGCGGTCGACGTCACGCACGCCTTTGGCGCACCGGGCGAAAGCGAGGAAGACATCCCCGTCGGCCTGGGCAAAGGCCCAGCGTTGGCCATCCTGGAAGGCGGCGGCTACGGCCTTATCACGTCCAACGACGTGGTCGAATGGCTCGAATCGGTCGCCAAGAAAGCGAACATGACGCTGCAAATGGAGATTTCCGAGCGCGGCGCGTCCGACGCCTCGCGCATCCAATACATCCGCCACGGCATGCTCACGGCCTCCGTCGGCGTCCCGTTGCGCTACATGCATTCGCAAGTGGAAGTCGTCGACGTGCGCGACATCGTGCAGACCGTCAAGTTCATGCAAGGCGTCATCGAGGAATTCCCCAAACGCAAGTAAGACGCGCAAACAGCCACGCCATAAAGAAAGCCACAAAAACCCCGGCTCCGTCTCTTTATTCATGGCATCCCAAACGCCGTCCCGGCTTTCCCGGCTCACGCCGCTTCTGTCCAAGCACCCGGTCTTTTTGTCGTCGTTCTACCACGAGAACCCAAACACCTACTACTTCACCGGCGTGCAGGAAGATTGGTTTGCCGTCTTAGTGACGCAGGACGAGACGGTCGCCTACGGCATAGGGCCGGAAGGCGGGTATGACTTCGCTGACCGGACCATCGTCCCGCGGGACATGCGCAAGCACTTCTGGCACTACCTGGAAAAACACAAGATCAGAAAACTAGGGGTGGACGAGTCGGACGGCTTGCTGCTGAACCGCCTGTTGCAGAAAAAAATCAAGCCCGTCGGCCTGCATGAGGAATTCCTCAAGATCCGCACCTTCAAAGACGCGCACGAGAAAGCCTGCATCGCCAAGGCGCAACACCTGACCAAAGCGTGCTTCAACGCGGTGCGGCCGCACATGGTCGGCAAGAGCGAGAACCACGTCGCCGGACTTCTGGAACTGCAAGCGCGCATGCGCAACGTGCGATTTGAAGCATTCCCGCCCATTATCGCCTCCGCGGCCAATGGCGCTATACCTCACCACCGTCCCGGCTCACGCAAGATCAAAAAGTCCGACCCCGTCGTGGTGGACATCGGCGTCAAGTACGAGCACTATTGCGCCGACTTCACCCACACGGTCTACGAAGGCCGCAACGCGCAAACAAAAGACGCAGTGGACGCCGTTAAAGAAGCCTACAAAGCGGCCCGGAAACGCGCAAAACCCGGCGTGAAAGGACACGTCCTCAACGACGCGTCGCTGGACGTCATCAAGGAATACGGTTTTGAGAAGCACAGCCACCGCCAACTCGGCCTGCGCATCGGACACCACGTGGGCCTCGACGTGCACGATGGCACTGGCGGACTGGAAGAGCAGACGCTAAAAAAAGGCATGGTCTTCACCATCGAACCGGGCATCTACATCCCCGGAAAATTCGGCGTGCGGTTCGAAGACATCGTACTGCTCTGATACGAACCGTCAAGGCGCGTGCCGGACGACCAAGACGGACGCGTCTTCGACTGGATGCGGCGAGCCGCGCATGAAGTACCGAAGCGAGCTTTTGAACCGCGCGATGAAGCCCGCGGCCTCCTTGAAGTCCCAACTTGACGCTTGGCTCAAGAGGTGTGGTCCGAAAAACCGGCGCTTGCGGTCCCGCGCCTCTTCCACGCCGTCCGAATAAGAAACCAACGCATCGTGATGGCCCAAGTCCAGCACGCGCGGACGGTACGAACGGGGATGGTCCTTTAAGAACAGGCCAAGGTTCGGCAGGTCGCTGGGTACTCCTTGGCCGGGATTGAACCAGTCGAGGCGCGAGCCTAGCGGGTCCGAACCCCGGTGGACGAAAAGGGGCATGCCGGCGAAATTGAGGTAGTGCACCCGGACGTGGGATGGCCGGGAACCGCCGTGCTCCACGGCCACCAACTGCATCAGGCCTTGCGCAAAGACGGGGTGGGCGCCGGTGCATCCGAAGCCCGACGCGCGCATGAAATGGTACGCGTCGGAAGCGACCGATTTGAGGGCCTTGCCTTCCTGACCCGGGATGAAACGCAGCTTTGGTAGGGAATTGGCCACGCTGGCTGAAAACAAGTGGGACAGCACGTGAGCTGTCGCTCCTTTGCCCACCCAGTCCATGTGATGCGCCCAATAGTACGAAATCTTGCGGCCAGAACGGCCCAAAGGCACGGTCTGCACATGACGCACCTGGACCACATCGCCTCCGGGAACGCCCCGCCAGGACTGCACATGGTGGGCCACGTCCAAATGAGGCATGGGCTGATCTGGCAATGGCGGGCGGTGCTGCGTATCAAATTCCGCCAGCCGCGCGGCATCCCGTTCGAGGAACGCCTGCCGGGCCGAACGCGGCGTCCGGGGGCCTAAAACCATGAAGAGCACAGGACGTATAGAGAAAATAAGGCTTTACAAGGGAGCCGTAAAGCATCGGTTTAAAATAACGTCCTGCCCTAAGAATCCACGAGGCAAAAACGCTTCTTTTTCGCATTGATTTTCAGGTGATTTGGGACCATGGTGGACGATTCGACCGCGACTTCACAGGCCATTCCGCAAGCCGAAAGCGGCGCCCCGGCCTCGGGCGAGGCGGACGACATAACCGAAGAGGAAAGCGAAAAGCTGCCGTTTCCGAACGCCCGCGTCGTGCACATCATCAAGGAGAACCTCAAGCGCGAGCACCAGGTCAAGCGCGAGGCGAAGCTGGCGGCCAACGAGCTGCTCGGCGAGATCATGGCCGACATCGCGCAGACCATGGACAACGAGGAATACTTCACCCTGTCCGTCGAGCACTTCAACAAAGCGGCGCGCAAGTACCGCGAAATCGGCCTGAACAAGAAACGCATCATCCGCATCAAGAAAGTGCTGGAAAAGCAGCGCGCCGAACTGGATGAGATCATCGCCGAAATCGAGCTGGAAAACCCGTAGAAGAACGGGAACCGAACGCGAAGGAAAAAATAAACAGCAGGGGCACAACGAACAACAAAGCAAAGTGCCGAAGCCGTCTTTTTCCCCACTGCCATGAACCGCCCAACCCCCTCGTGAATCAATCGTGACCGAACTGAAAGAACAACTTCACAAGGCCAAGGCCGACGTCCAGGCCGTCCAGGAACAGGCGTATGCCCTGCGCTTGAAGAGCCGCGAGGCCATCGCCGACGTCAAGAAGTTCTACGCCGACGCGGCCGAACTCAAGAAAATGCGCGACGCCGAGAACGAGAAAGTCCGGGAATTCAAGAAAAAACGGCAGGAAGCCGAAAGCAAAGTCACCGAGGCCATCGAGAAGCTCAAGCCGTTACGCGGCCAATTGGACGGCCTGCCCCGCGCCGAGTCGCCCGGCCGCCTGCGCGCGGAACTGGAACGCCTCGAGTGGGAACAGCAGACTGAAGCCGTCTCGCCGAAAGCCGAAAAGGAACTCTCGCGCCGCATCAAGGATTTGCGCGAACAACTCGCACCGGCTGAAAAGGCGCGAGGCGTGTTCGAACAAATCAAGCCCTTGGAGGAAAACCTGCGGGCGGCCACGGCCGAAGTCCGCATTTACCGAACCGAATTGGCCAAGCATGCCAAGGCCTCCGACGCCCACCATGAAGCCATGCTCAAATTGTACAAGAAAGCCGAATCGCTATCCAAGAAAATCGGCGAGAATCTCAAGCAACTTGACGAGAAACGCGCCTTGCTGGACGAGGAGCGAAAGGAATTCTTCCAAATCCAAGGCCAGGTCAAAGGCGCCGAAAAAGCCCAGATGGATGCCCGCCGCGCAGAGGAAAAAGCCGAACGCGACCGCATCCAGGCCGAAAAAGAAGCGGAGCGCAACGCCATCAAGCAGAAAGCCACCGGCATTGCCGAAAAAGCGCTGGAAAAGTTCCGCGCCGGCGGCAAACTGACGTGGGAAGACCTCCAAGCCATCCAGGAAGCCGGATTGGAACTCAAATAAAGGCAAAGCCTGAAGAAGGCAACCCCCCTACTTTTCGAATGCGCGACATCCTGTACGCGTTACGCCACGTCCCCGCCACTGTGCACGAGTGGAAGGACAAGGCAGAGCAAAAGAAAATCCAGAGCGCAGTGACGCAGCTTCGCCGGATCCGGAAAGCCGAACGCGACGGAAAAGTACGCGGCATCCCATTGAGCAAAGGCGACGTCTACGTCGCACCCCATCCGGCCGCGAAGCCGAACGGGTCGTACCCCGTCCCGTGGAATGAGAACGGCGGCCTGGAACATTTTTTCCACCAATTGGGACGCCTGAACGAACGAATGGAGCAAAATGGCCGCCATGAGGCGTTCAAGGAATTGAACGCCGAAGTCGCCCGCGTGGAAGCCCTCCTCCTGCCACCGTTGAAAACCAAAGCCCGCTGAGTGAAACCCTATGACCAAGACCATCGCCGTCGTGGGCGCCGGAGGCGTGGGGGCCGAAACCCTGCTGCGGCTGAAACCCACGCACCACAGAATCCGCGTCATCGACCGCGATTTCATCGACGAAGACACGCTCAAACGCCAGACGCTCTACCGCAAAGCCGACTTAGGAAACCTCAAGGCGGATGCCGCGGCACGCAAATTGGGCAAACGGTTCGAAGCCGTCAGCGAACACCTGTCCGAAGAGAACGCCGAAGCCCTGCTGAAAGGCGCGGACGTCGTGCTGGACTGTACGGACAACTGGGCCACGCGCGCGCTCATCAACCAGTGGGCCTTGGTGAACCGCACGCCGTGGATCTTCACGTCGGCCATCCGCAGCGAAACGATGACGACCTGCCTGACGCCGCAGACCGCGTGCTTCATCTGCTGGAACCCCAGCGCGCAAACGCCGCGCTCCTGCCGCGCCGAAGGCATCCGCAAAGCCACCACGGCCACGGCCGGCCACACCCAAGTGATAGAATTAGACGCGTTACTGGCCGGAAAGCCTAGTTTAGCCGGAAAACTGCAGTACACCGACGTGCAGGCAAAGACGTGCACCACGACGGCACTTTTAAGAAATCCGAACTGCCCAGCATGCATGAAAAAAACGTTCCGCTTGCCGAAAACCAAGGCGCTGACGTTGTGCGGCAGCGACGAGTTCCTCTTCCAGCTGGAAAAGCCCGTTTTGCAGAAAGCGTTGGCTTCCTTGAAGCCCGAACGATTCGGCCAAGTGACGAAAATCGCCTGG
This sequence comes from Microcaldota archaeon, assembly GCA_016188965.1. Lineage (GTDB taxonomy): Archaea > Micrarchaeota > Micrarchaeia > Norongarragalinales > Norongarragalinaceae > JACPGT01. Next base: position 72,920 of record JACPGT010000011.1, read on the forward strand.
AAAAAAAGAGTCCTAGTCGTCTTTCCTTCCGGCCGCATCCTCGCCCGCGGCATGGACGAAAAACAAGCCCGGGCAGCTATCGACACACTACGGCAGAAATCCGAAGCGTAAGGCAACGCCGGAGGAATTAAAGCCGCCAAAGCCATTACGACACGTATGTTCCGATTGAGCGTGGCGTCCCGCGCCTTGGAAATGGCGAAGCGGGCGGATGACCGAAAAGCAGGCATCCGAGTGCAAGGCATCACGTGCGACACCCAAAGCATCCGGATTCCGGTCGAAAAAATAATCGACGACAAGAAAGTAGTGGAGCAACAGATGCGTTCTGGCGGCGCCGTCACGTTAAAGCTGCGGGCAACCGGCATCCGCCGCAACGCGGACGCCCTCGTCCGGCTTTTGGCTGATTTGGTGCACGGCCAGCCGACCAACATGCACGAAGTGACGCGCCGGGATTTGGCCGCCGCCTTCGTCAGAACAAAAAGAGGCGTGCAAGTCGCCCCGAAAATAAAGGAAGGCGCCGTGCATGAAGTGCACGCCGTCATCCGCGAAAGCATCGGCACGATCCGCCAGCGCATCTGCCTGACTTACCGAGACCGCGGCTTGGACATCGAAATCCGATCCTGGCAGCCGGAAGGATTCGACCTGACCGGACTGAAGAAGACAGGTACCAACCCCGGACGGATGGAAAGCGGATTCGTCCGTGATTTGCGCCACCTCCAAACCGGTTTCGAAGAACACGGAATAAACGTGCAGTGGCCCACCCAAACCCGGAGTTCAGGGTGGCAGAGCGGGAGGCCCCGGAAAACGTAAGGCCCATCGAAACCCAGGAAGATCAGGCGTGCATGCGGCGGGCCAGTTCCGAAAGCCACGCATGCACCGCCGAAACGTTCGGCAAAAAGAACGAAGCATTCGTCCCCCACGCAAAGCCCACCTGGACGCTGATGCCGCCGGACGCATTCACCGCTGCTAATCCAATGGTGACAACCATCCAATAAAACGGCTTTCACAAAGGAAAATGAACGCCAAAAAAATGCGAAAAACACGCGTAAGGTTGCCGATGTGGGCGGCGGCCCGTCCGAATTCGATTTGAAAAACTGCAACAAAAAAAGGGCGAAAAGAACGCGTATAGAATCACGAAGCTTGCCATCGTGTGCGGCAGCACCGATGATTTTGCTTAGAGCAGGGACGGGGAGTTGAACCCCGCTACTCCGCTGGCCGCCAAAACGAATCCAAAAGACTAGAACCTTTTCTTTTGGTCCGACCATCTTTTCTTTCGGACGCTCGCAAACCACTCCGGTTTGCGGCGCCATGAAAACGCCACGCGTTTTCCTTGGAAAGATAAAATGGGCCTGCAGGCGGATACATAGCCGATCTGTCATCCCTGCAAAAGGAAAAAGACTTGTGCCCAAATGCCGTTTTAAGCGTTTTGAACGGAAGCCGACGGCCACGGCAAACCGGCGAAGAATCAACCGCCCCGCACGCGCGCCTTCAGGCTATCCAACACCACAGCCAATTCCTCGAACCCCTCCCGCACGCGCTCGCGGAAGAACGCCAGGACGTACAACATGCCCACCAAAGCGCCGGCAGCATGCACGAAAAAGTCCGGAACGGCCCGCGCCTCGGCCGCCGCCGTCGCTTCCTGCTGCGTAAGGGTAGCGTTGACCGCTTCGGCTTCGGCCCGCGCCTCGGCCGCCGCCTCGTATTGGCCCGCGGCTTCCAGCTGGTCCGCCTGAATTTGAAGCGACGACGCCTTCTGGTCAAGGCTTGAGAACGACGCCTCCTTCGCCCAGGCCAAAACAGGAAACGCTACAACGCTCATGAACAAAGGAACACCCAACAACAGCATGACGCCCCATTTGGGCCGGGAAAGCGACGCGGCGGTCATCAGGCCCGCGATGCCGCCAGACGCGCCGGCAAGGAACGACGACGGGTTCAACACCCAGAAGACCAGCGCGGCGACCAGGCCGGAGGCCAGGAACACGACCACGACGTGCCGGCCGGACAGCGAGCGTTCCAACAACAACGCGAAACCGATCAGCGGCACCAAGTTACCCAAGACATGGTTCGCGCCGATGTGGAAGAACAACGAAAACAAAAGCGCCAACGGATTGGCCGAACCGAAGGCATTCTGCGCCACCAGAGACGTATTCGGATAAAGCAAGCCGCCGGATGAGTAAGCGTAAACGATCAAGACGGCCGCCGTCAGCAGCGCCGTGGCCCAGGGAAAACGCATAAAGCAAGAACAACGAAGCCGGAAAATAAAAGACGCCGCCTGACGGAGAACTGTGGATTAGAAAGAAAACGGGGGAAAAGGCGGACCAAATCAATAGCGCAACAATGCTGCGCTGGACCCAAAGCGTGGAAGTAGAAAGAGGCCCGCCCCAATCGGAGCGGGCAGGGCGACCAGTTTAACCCACCTTCTCAGAATACGCAAGCATTGGGACGGAAGCGGCCAATAAAAGGTTTTCGGCTGCTTAAATACGAGGTAAAAAAGGTATTGCAGCGAGTTTGGTCCCTAAAAAAAAAGTCCCGAAAGACGGCGGCTTCAAACAAGTCAGTGTGAAAAAAAAAAGAAAACGGGCCCAATGGGATTTGAGACCGGAACCGTGGAGGAATCGGAAGCCCCCGTCGGTCCTTGTGACCGACGGCAACCACGTTTCCCTTCCCAGTTTCACGGTTATCACAAATCCGGATGGATTTGTGTGAGCCACACAAGTTCCCGAAGAAATTGTGCTGTCCTCCGGCCCCTCCCTCAAAATAGTCTTGAAAAATTAGAAGGAGAGGGCGAGGCGACCGGAGAGGGGGAACCTGGGTTCCCCCTTAGCGGTCAACGGGCCCGGTGGGATTTGGACCCACGACATTTCGGTTTCCATGAACGAAGCCGCCAGTTGCGGTGGTTTCGCGCTTAAGAGCCGAACGCTCTGCCAAGCTGAGCTACGGGCCCATCGACGCCAACAGGCATGCATGCCGGTTGCTGGCGCAGAGGGGAAAAAATTGTTCCGAAGCGGGTTTATATGGCTTTTTTCATGCACCGAAACAGACAAACGGAATATAAGCCGATGAAAAAGAACATTGTAGCGCCATGGAAAAAATACTGCCGCCGCATTACCGTCCGCTGATTGAAGACCTCGAGCGTCACGGCATCGATTACACGCCCATCCACGAGGATGTCCAATTCGGACCGCACTTGCTGATCAACACGGCTGGCGAGAACCGTGGAAAAATCCTGGCAATGCTCAACGCCCGCATCGACGCCCAAGTACGCGCAGAACAAACCCCCCAAGCGCAAACGGGGACGCGCCCTGGCTTTTGGGCACGCCTATTCAGAAAGGGGGAAGAAAGCCCCGCGCAAAAGGAAAAAGACACCGGCATCACCCGCGAGATGCGCGAGCCACACATGACCAGGACCTACGACACACTAGAAATCATGGAAAAGAAAGGTGGCGTCGGAACCGGTGACCTGGCGCGAAGCGCTTTGGAGGACTGGGCCCGGGCCCACGCAATAAACGCGTTTGTCGACGCGACGCCCGTGCGTACAAAAAAAACCGAACGCAAGGTCGCCATCCGAATCATCCCGAGAAACGGCCCGAGCTAGACGCCGAATGGAATACGCATGATCACCGTCCTTCGTTTAGGCCATCGCAAGGACCGCGACAAGCGCGCCAGCATGCACGTGGCCCTCGTGGCGCGCGCCTTGGGCGGTAAGAAAATCATTTTCTGCGGCGAAGCCGATGACGACCTGCTGCAACGCGTGCACACCGTTTCCCGGAAGTGGGGCGGCAGGTTCACGGCCGAATACGCGACATCCTACCGCACCGTTCTGAAAAGCTTCAAAGGCGCCAGGGTACATTTGACCATGTACGGCATCCCGTTGGAAAAAAGCGTTGCCAACATCCGCAAAGCACGCGACATCCTCGTCGTCGTCGGCTCGGAAAAAGTGCCGGCCGACGTCTACCAGCTCTGCGACTGCAACGTGGCCGTGACGAACCAGCCGCACTCGGAAATCGCCGCCTTGGCCCTGTTTTTCCGCGAAGTCGAAGGCAAAAAAACGTTGTCGAAACGCTTTGGCGGCGGAGAACTGTCCATTTTTCCCTCGGAATCCGGGAAAAATGTAACAAGGAATAAATAGCCATGCGATGAAAAGCTGTGCTATGGCGCGACGCGGCAAATCCAGCCCCTTATTGGAGCAAATATTCTCATTTGCCCAGGAAGTGTCCGGAGACCGTGGATTCCAGATCGCCCAAACGCTCGGCGAAGGCGCCACCGACGAAAAAATCGAGAAAAAGACCAAACTCAAGGTCGCCGAAATCCGCGCCACCTTGAACCAACTGCACCAGCATGGCATCGTGGAGTATACGCGCGAGAAAAACATGTCCAACGGCTGGTTCACCTACACCTGGCGCATCAACCCCGACCGCGCCATGCGCAACTTCCTCACCGCCAAGAAGCGCGAATACGAAAAGCTCCGCAACCGCATGACTTCGGAAGAAACCGTCCTTTTTTACAAGTGCCGTAAGTCCTGCACCAAACTGGATTTCGACAAGGCCATGGAATACGGCTTCCGTTGCCCCGAATGCAACGGCAAAATGGCCTACGCGCAGAACCAAGGCGAAGTCAAGATGCTGGAAGACAAGATCAATGCGTTGGAACAAATCCTGACTTCGGGCGTGCCCACCATCGGCGACCAGACGGAAATGCGCAAAGTCGTCTAAGCCCGTGATAACCGGTCACCGGCCACGTCGTCCAAATCCGTATTACTTCGCCAGCCCTAAGCATGCACCTGAAATCCGGACGCAAAAAAATAGCCGGACAGAGGCAAGGCGATGGTCCAACGAATCGGCGAATTGGTGAAACAATACCGCGACCAGAAAATCCCAACCTCCGCCATCGCGGAAAAGACCGGGGAGCCGTAAGAGTCGGTCAAGCGGAGGCTCCTCCGCCACTTGGGCAAAACGCAATACCTGAAAATCGCCCGTTCGGTTGGCGGCCGAACCATGGCGGAGCGCGTGCGTGCCAATCCGGCCTTTCGTCAAAAATACGCCACCAACATGCGAGAAGTGGTTGGCCAAAGTCTGAAGACCCGAATACAGGATCGCGCATTCCGTGCGGCGTGGAAAGAAAAGGCAAAGAAAGGATCGAAAAAAGGCCTCGGACGCATCCGCCAGCTGATGCAAGACCCGTCGTTCCTACGGGCGTGGCGGGAAAAATGCCGCAAGGGAGGCAACGCGGCACACGATCGTTGCCTTGGAATACACGTGAAGGAAAACGCGGCCGCAAGAAAACAAGGATCGATTCGAGGCCTGCAACATACCGGGCGTAAAGTCATCGGGCCGTGCGGCGAGTCGATGTACAACGTCCTGGAAAAGAAGGTGGCAAGCATCCTCAAAAAACAAGGCGTGCCTTACCGGTACGAAGAACGATTCGATACGGATGAGGGCAACGGTTTTTGCAGCATCGACTTCACGGCAGGAAACCTCTTCATCGAAGTCACCGATTGGGATGACGCAAGAGAAAAGTCACGCAAACTGAACCGGAAATACCGGATGCTCAAGCACCAATTGCCTCGCCATGCCGCATTCGTCGTCGTGACAAAGCCAGGACGAGTTGAGCAGTACCGGCGCCACTTAGAAAAGGATATAAGGGTCGTTCATCCCAGACAACTAACGGTATTCCTAGCGCAAATAGCGGGGTAACAACAGCTAATTCGATTTTTACGGATTAACTTTTGCCTCAAGGGTAGCCAGGAGTGCCCGCTGGGCTCATAACCCGGAGATCAGTGGTTCAAATCCACTCCCCGCTATTTCTCATTCTTTGACTTTCAACAGCTAGACGCGGGAAAGGCGAGGCGCAGGGCGACCGTTGAAAACCCCACACTTCGTTGTTTTTTCCTCACCCGGCTGCCGCGTGCAGGAAAAAAAAGCGAAACCGCCACCATGCGGCAAACGTTGCAAACCTTGTGCGGGCAATCTTGAGTTTTCGCCGCAACGCAGGCAAGCCGCCGCCAGGCGCGCGTATCGTCGTTGAAACCGATACGGACACGCGCCACGAAAAAAAATAGTCAGTTCGAGGGAAAGAGTGAGTGCAAGCGATCGGAAACAGGTGTAAGGCCGCGAAGAAAAAAATATGCGAAAAAAACGAGGCGGCGATGAAAATGGGCGTCGACACGTAAAAATCAAAGACGGCACGGAAAAACACCTCCGTTTTACGAGGTAAAAAATCCGCACTGGAAATGGATTCGGTAAAAAAAATGTCCTGAAAAATATTTTCCGATCACGATTTTTTTCCGGCATCGTTATATACCATCGAACAATAATGCGTGCGGTGAATCTACCCCATGGCTGCAAAGAAGAAGAAAGCTGCAAAGAAAGGCGGAAAGAAGAAGAAGAAATAATTTTCGCGAAAAAGACGTCCGCATGAATCTGGACGCGCGAGAACGTTTTCTTGATCGAATCCTTTCCCCTTTCACTTTTTTAAAAAAACCACCCTGTTTTTTCCCTTCCCAGCGCAAGCGTGCGGCGTTTGTTAGGACAAAGATGCCAAAAACAAAATACATCCCAAGCGATTCTACGAATTGCGGGATAGCACAGAACAATTTGCAGCAAACCGCGACGCGTTTGTCAGGTCACGCTCGTAGTTTGCTATAATATACCGCCGAACACCACGAAACCGTATGGCCAAGCGCCTGCCGATCCTCAAGAGCACCGACAGCGTCAAGCGCAAGGCAGCATTCGCGTCGCAGTTCGCCGGAAACACCGACCGGAGATACAAATACCTCCGGTTCATCGAGAGGGAATTCGATTTCGCGACGTGGAAGGCCCAGGCGCACATGATGAAGGCGCTGGCCGGCGTCGCCCGCAGCTATCCGCGGCACAGCCAACGCATCCTGCAGTTCCTGGGGGCGCGAATGAGAGCGGAACACTTTGCGACAGCCATGCGGCCGCGAGGCGACGACGCGCCGCATTCGTCCGGCGCCCGAGGCTACGTGCCGAAGGTGCTCCGGAAAATCATTCTGACCGGACGGGGCGACGAGGTGCTGCGGTTCGTCCGGCGCAAGTACGATGAGGCCGATGACCAGGGGAGGAAACTTTTGTTGCACGCATTGGAGCCACTGGCCACGGCGAAGCATCGCGAGCACGCTGACGCGCTATTGCGCTTGGCCGCACATTTCCTGCATCAGGAACCCACCGCGCATCACCACGCTTGGGTCGGACTCGGCGTGCGCGCTTCGGGGCAGGCCAACGCCAGGGCGGCCATCGAGTTCTTCAAGACGGCATACGAATACGCTCCGCCGGAGGAACGTGAGAAAATCCACCGCGGACTGCTGGATCGGTCGAGCACGTCTTCCGTGCGCCACGTGATGGAAGCGGCCGTGCACCTGGCACACGAGAAGGACAACTGGACGCGCGCCCGCATGGCCTTGCTGCTGAACGCCGTCATCGTACACGCGCGGGAATGGAAGGATGAAGGTTTGGCACAGGAAGCGGCGGCCGAACAGCGCCGGATCCAACTCACGGGAAAAGCGACGGAGCGGCAGCGTCGGCGGCAGGGACGCGGGAAGCTGGAAAGCGACCTTGAAAATCACGACCTGGGGACGTAAACACAGAGCCGCAGCTGACAGGTCAAAAAAAATGGAAAGGCCGGAAATCCCGGCAAAACGAAGCGTAGGAATCAGAAGTGGCGGCGGTAGCGGGCGGAGTACGGCAAAGCCTTCTTGGGCGCGGCTTCGACGGGCTCTTCCGGCTCCTCGGCGACGGGTTGGCTCGAGACAATGATGATCTTCTCGACGGCCTTGACCGACTTGTACATAATGGTCTTTTCCTTGAAGATGCGCTTGGCGTCTTCCTTGGACGCGGCGCGGATGGGCTCCAGCGTCAGGCGGGCGGCTTCGCCTTTCTGCAGGTCGATGATGACGTCGTAGACTTTTCCGACGAAGTCAGCCTTGTCTGTGTAGACGTCCATCCCAATCAATTGCGACATTTTCAACGCCATTTCAGCTCAATCCTCCGAAAACAAAAACCAATTGCGAAAACTGATGCATAGAGGCACGCCGGGGCTTAAAAAAGCTTTCCGGCAGCTCGGTTCCACTAATCGGAAAATGGAAAAACTAAAATGCAAGAGTAAAAGTCGCACAGGTTACCGAAAAAGCGGACCATAGTTCCCCTATTCGACGCGGATGGGGAGGCGTTTACGGACCTGGTTCAACACGTGGCCGTAGTCGCGGTAGTGCGCCGAGGCGAACACGTCGACCGGATACGTGCCGGGCGCGCTTTTCTGGTTGGAAAACACGCCGACTTTGAAACGCTTGGTCTGGCCGGGAGCCAGTTCACCCAAACGGATTTCACGCTCGTGCGAGATGCCGGTGCGGTCCATACCCAGCACACGGGGAACGGTAATGGTAATCGACGTCAGCAGGGGCTGGTCGTGCAGGTTCTGCAGGGAAATCTCCAAGTCTACGCCGTCATTCTTGTATTTAGCCAAGCGGAAGGGGTGCAGTTCGCATTGCAGATCGTAAAGACCGCCTTTGACGACTTTCTTGCTGAAAATATCGAAAAAGCCCATGGGACGGAACCTCGAGAGAATACAGACGCCGTTAGCAGGGACGCACGATTTTTTATACGTTGCGAGAACACAAGAACCCGGAAAGAAAGACGCAGGAAACCCGTATGCAACAGAAACGACCGACACGCGTGGCTTTTTTCTGTGACTTGGGAATCCGGGCATCGGAAAACGTACACCGGGCCGCGCTGGATCTCATCCAAAGCCAAGGAATGGACAACATACGCCTCTATCACGGAGGATTGTATGATGAAACTGCCAAGCACAGCGGCACATACCACTTATCACAAGGACGGACGAGCGAAAGACTGCATTTGAGCGAAATCGACGTTATCGTGCCGCTGACCGTAGACACTCAACAAATCATGCGGGCCCGCTTGAGGCTACTGGAAGGCCACGACAAACCCAGGCTCATTCCGATTCATGAACACCAAATCAAACCAGATAACATCAACCCGGCACTGCTTCTACAGCTTCTCCGGATGTTGGCCCAAGATGAGGACCCGCACGGAACCAGAGAAAAAAGAGTATGAATTCCCGGAGAAATGGCTGAAAAAAAGCGGCGGCGGCCATCGCGCAGCCTCCACTAGAAACCGCTAGACGCCCAACTGCCGCTTCAGCAGGTTCAGCACCGTGAGGCTGCGCGAATAGTTCTTGTAAATCGGCTCGGTGACGTATAGAATTTCTTTGGGCGAGGCGACCAGTTCCGGCACCGATTCATAATACTGTTGGAGGCGTCGGTTGAACGAGCTGACATCCGGATGCAAGAATTCGAGGCACACGTTGTACTGCGAACCGGCAATGGAGGAAAAGAGCATGACGTTGGGGTCGGCCTGGGCGGCCGAGACGAGTTTGTTGAACGGTTCGCGCGGCACCGGCGGGATCTGCAACAGAAGGAAACCGAACAGCTTCAAACCAAAAGCCAGGGGGTTCAGCCGGGGCAAGTACTCGAAGATGATGTTTTCCGTCTGCAGAAATTCCAACGAGGAGGAAATAGTCGCCAGGTGCAGGCCGGTCGCGCGTTGGATGGTCCGCAAGTGCGGCCGGATGGCGCCGGGCTCGAACAGCGCCTTGATGATTTTGAGACGCACCGCATCGGCCGCCTGGATTTTCTTGTTCGCCGCCACCGGTCCCTGCGCCGCCAAAATCTGGCTCACGGCGAAGCTGAAACGGTCGTCCTTATACACAGGGTCGGAAAAGAAGTACACCGCGCGCCGGCGCACGAGGGGATACGCATCCGGTACGTCCTCATGGTACAACCGCACCGTATCGCGGTGGAAGTCCTCCACCGTCGCGTACATGTCGCGCGAGACGAGGTTGTGTTCGCCGGAAGCGATGGAACCAAAGAAGCGCACGTGCGGGTTGTTGCGACCCCACGCCACCATTTGGTCCAACGTCTTTTTTTCCGACAAGTCAAAGCTGGCCATCGAGAAAGCCTCGACGGGAAACCCCATTTTGCGCCAGTTCAATGAAGGCAAGTAGGAGACAATGGCATGCTGGGCGTACAGGAAATCCAGCGACGCCGACAAAGTGGGCCGCGAAAGCCCGGTGCTCTTCTGTAAGAAAGAGAGACTGGGACGAAGGCCGCCCTTGGTGAACAACGCGTCCAGCACCTGCAACCGGCGTGCGTCCAACAATTGCTTGCTTCTCGGCATTTTCACCCACCCCCCATCCGTTACTGTGTCTTTTCGCAGCGTTTTGGTCTCAAAAATACGATTTACTGAAAGAATTATGCACATATTTGTTTTAATGGTTTCCCTCGTTTTATTTGCAGCAAGCGGGGGGGCAGAAAGCGCAGATGTTGGCACACGTGTACTTGCTCTGGTATTACTTGGGCAAAAAACCGCAGGACGAATAAGCGGGCTTTATAGGGCGAAAACCCCTTGACAACGAACATGGCCGTTGCCGAGTGGTTGTACGAACTGGGCGAGCTTAAGCGCATCGCGCGCAGTGGGTGGTGGACCGCCAAGGTGCGGCAACCGGAAACCGTGGCCGAGCATTCCTGGCGCGCCGCGTGCATCGCGTACGCATTGGCGCTCGAAGAAGGCCTTGACGCGCCAGCGGCAGCCGTGGCGGCATTATTTCACGACGCGCACGAGGCGCGTACGCTGGACCTGCACAAAATGGCCAAAAAATACGTCCGATCGGATGCGATACGGGCCGCGGTGGAGCAGAACGCCGCGTCACCGGCCAAGACCCGTCTAGAGCTTGATAAACCCATCCCGTCTGCAATCAAGACGGTGGTAAAAGATGCGGACCTTCTGGAAATGGCGGTTACGGCACAGGAATACATGGCAGCGGGGCATGTAGAAGCCCGCGCGTGGCGGGACGGCGTCAAGGCCAAACTTGCGACCAAGACGGCGAAGAAATGGTACGGCGAAATCCGCCGGACCCAGCCGTCCGAATGGTATCGAAAAAACTAATGGACGCGGGATGGCGCCGAAAAATAGGCCCACGGACATGGGCGTCAAACACGCGTTTCCGGGTTAATCTTGGCAGCAGCCGCCTCAATTTGTTTCTTTTCCAATTCCAACTCGGCCAGCAAATCCTTGACTTTGAAGTTTTCCGACGCCGCCGTCACGGTCGCGAATATGGCCGTCGGCATCTGTTTGTTAATTCGGTAGGCGTCAATCACGGCGTGCAGTTCTTGGTCGGAAAAGCCGGATAGCAGGATGATTTTCGTCGACTTGCCGTTGGCATGGTTGGCCCTATCGACGGATGCGAACGTGTTTTCAGAAGCGGGCGCCGGCATGGGAAAAAACCTCGGAAAGAAAACGGAAAAAATAGCGGAGAATCAGACGATAAGCGCGACGCATGCCATGCCGACAAGTACCAGCCACCAGGCCGATTCGTCCGACAGCGGGTTGGACAAGATGTTGGTAATCTGGCCGAAGACGGAAAACGTCAGGAAAAGCAACGTGTTGGTGATGACGGCTAAGACCATTTACGCCATCCTCCGAGGAAGCGGCAGAATTTCACCGCACGCCTTACAGATTTTTTCCTTGCGTTTGTAGTTGAATTCAAACGACGTGCCGCCGCAATGCGGACAGCCCAAACCGCCAGCCGGGTTGGAATGATAACTCTTCCAAGCGTCTTTCGTATCACCGTAGACAACAGCGCCGCCGGACGAATAGACTTTGGGCGAATCGCCGGACGCCGGCTTGGACGCGGCGGAAATGGCCGATGACGCGCCAATCTGCGTGTCGCCCGGCTTGTTCGAAACGGGCGTTTCCGGAAGCGGGTCGCGGGTGATGTCGAGGCGATCGGAGTCGCAACGAGGGCAACGAGAGACGCGGGAACGGTCATCCGCCTTGAATTCCAAGCGGCAATTCTTACATCTGACTTTCATGAAGGTTTTTGTGAAAACACCCGCTTAAAAACAAGGGGTTGCGGCGTTTTGCACAAACAAGCAACGGAAAAGGAAAAAACGGAAAGAGGCGCCCGCCAGCGCAAGGGGCCGAGATGAAGGAACGGCCTGCGCCCCCTCGCGAGAAGACGGAGGCAGAAAAGCCACAGAAAGCAACGTCATCCGCAAGGCCAACCTTTATTTTCCCGCGTTTTCCCCCAATGAGTCTACGACAACACCCAGGTGAACGCGCATATGAAACGCTTACTCGTAGTCCTCGACGGCGTCGGCGACCTGCCCCACCCCGACTTGGGCAACAAAACGCCCCTGCAGGCCGCGCACGCGCCGGCATTGCAGACACTCGCCCGCGGCGGCCAAGTGGGCCATTTGCGCATCGCCAAGCAAATCGCGCCGGAATCCGACGTGGGCGTCTGTAGCGTACTGGGGCAGAATCCGTTTGAAGACCACGTGGGACGCGGGCTTTTGGAGGCTAAAGGCGCCAACGTAGCGTTCAAAACCGGCGACCTGGCTCTGCGCGCCAACTTCGCCACCTGCCAGGCCGACGGCAAGACGTTGGCGGACCGCCGCGCCGGACGGGGCCTGGATGAAGCCGACGCGCACGCCTTGGCCGCCGAAGTCAACGCCAAAGTCAAACTAGACGACGCCACGTTCAGCTTCGTGGCCACCAAAGGCCACCGCGCCGTCTTGGTCATCCACGCCCAGGAGCCGTTGGATTGCCACATCAGCAACACCGACCCGGCGTACGAAGTCATCGACGGGCTTGGCTCGGCCAAACGCACGTTCGACATGGCCATCACGCCGGCGCGCGCCTGGAAGGACGAAGCCGGTTCGCGCCGTGCGGCGCAATTGGTCAACGAATTCACCGAAAAAAGCTTCCGCGTGCTGGAAGCAAGCGCCATCAACGCCCGCCGGCGCAAGGAAGGCACGCTGGCGGCCAACTGCGTGCTGCTGCGCGACCCGGAAAGCCGCGACAAAAAACTCCGACGCCTGCCAGGCGACTGGGCCATCCTCTCGGAAATGCCCATGGAGGAAGGTATCGCGCAACTCATGGACATGCGCGTGGTGCGCCTGGACAAACAAAAAACGGCCGAAGCCGCGTATGCGCACGCCGTGCAGATGACGCTCAAGACCCTGAAAGAAGCCGACGGCGTCTACGTTCACCTCAAGGCACCCGACGTGTTCGGGCACGACGGCGACGCCAAAGGCAAAACGCAAAGCATTGGGGAAATCGACGCGGACTACTTCAAGCCCCTATTGGAAAAACTGGACCTCGCCAACGTGCGCATCGCCGTCACGGGCGATCACAGCACGCCGTGCATCCACCATTCGCACTCGGCCGACCCCGTGCCATACCTGCTCGGCGGCGCCGGCATCCGGGCCGAAAACCAGCCGTTCGACGAGACCAATACCGGGCCTACAATCAACGGGTGGGAATTGATGCCCAAATTACTGCGAAAATAAAGGCCACGCCAAGAAAAAAGGCATCCGCCACAGGCAAAGGGCCGGCGCATGGCCCAAAACGACAATCAATCAACCGGCGACGTAGAGCAACTCGGCCGCCAAAGCGCCTAAATAGACCAACAACAGCACCGCGCCTTCATACTTAGTCACGCGGCCCTTGATGGTGAAGCCCATGAACAAGAAAGTAATCAACAACAGCGCGGGAAGGGTGATGGCGCGACTGGACGCCTCCAGCGTCACCGGCTGCAGGAGGGTGAACACGCCCACGCTGATCAGCAAGGTGAAGATATTCGAGCCAATCGTCTCGGAGACGGCTAACTCCTCTAAACCCCGCCGCGTCGCTTGCACGGCCGCCGCCAGGTTCGGCAAAGACGGCCCCAGTGCGCCCAACGTGATGCCGATGACGAGGTCCGACACGCCGAACGTCGAACTGAAGTAGATGAGCGAATCGGTGAAGAACTGCGCGCCCAACAACAACGTCACGCCGCCGGCCAAGAAAACGCCAAAACCGTCCCGCAACGTCAACGGGCCCAAGTGGACTTTGCCGACCAACTCCAACGTCTGGACCATCTGTTTGCCTTCCTTCTGTGACTCTTTCTTGCCCAGGATGCGTTCCTGTTGATAGACGTTAATCAGGTACGGCACGAACAACAACAAAAAAACGGTGCCGTCCACGCGGTCCAACACGCCGTCGTTCAACGCCATGGCTGCCACAATGATGGTCGCCACCATCATGAACACCAAGTCGCGCAGCAACATGACGCGGCTGACGCGCAAGGGCCGGATCATGCTACAAAGTCCGATGATCAGGCCGATGTTGACGATGACCGAGCCGATGATGGTGCCCAATCCAATTTGAGGATGGCCCTTGAAAACGGCCGATCCGGCCACGAGCAACTCCGGCAGTGAGAGCATAATCGAGACGAGAATCAGGCCCACGGCGACGCTGGTGGTGTGAAACCGCTCGGCCACGTGCGACGCCGAGTCCGTCACCCATTCCGCGCCTTTGAGAAGCAGTGCCGCGCCGCCCAACAAAAGACCGGCATTGAACAATAGGCCAAGAACCATACCAACCTTTTTTCGAGCCGTGTTTTTATAGGCCTTTGGAAACGCGGACAGAACAAAGCAGCGGCTTTGAAGTGGAAAAAAACGAAAAGAGAGAAAAAAACAAGTTGGGAAAAAAGGAGGTTGTTTGAAGAAAGAGGCGAAGCCCCTAAGGTAGTTTGAACCGCGCCAAAGGCACTCCGTCCTCTTCAATGCGAAGCAGGCGGTTGTACTTGGCCGTCCGCTCGCCACGCGCCGGCGCGCCCAGTTTGATCTGGCCGCAGGCCAACGCCGTGGCCAAATCCGAGATGAACGCGTCTTCCGTCTCGCCGGAGCGGTGCGACACCATCACGTTCCAACCGAACGACTCGGCTATTTGCGCCGCCCGGAGGCTTTCCGACAAAGTGCCGATCTGGTTGACCTTCAACAAAAGAGCCGAGCAACTCAACTGGGCGCGGTCGATGCGTGCCGGGTTCGTCACCAACAAATCGTCGCCGACGACTTGGCATTTTCCAGCAAACACCGCGCGCAAACGCGCAAAATCGTCGAACGCTTCCTCGTGGAACGGATCCTCTATACTGATGAAGCGGTACTGACTTTGAAGTTCGGCGTAGTGGTTCAACAACTCGCCGGGCGTCAGGATCTTACCGTCAACGTGGTACGCTCCGGTCCGGGCGTCGTAGAACTCGGAAGCGGCACAATCCAACGCCAAGGCCATCTTCTGCCCATGGCCGTTCTCCTCAACCGCCCGCCATACCAAATCCAACGCCTGGCGCACGTTGGACACGTCCGGCGCGATGCCGCCCTCATCCCCCACGTTGCCCGCGGGCGCGCCGAATTTCTTCACCGCATCCTTCTTGAGGCTCTGGTACGTCTCGGCCACCATCTGCGCGGCCTCGCCAAACGTCTTGGCGCCAGTAGGCACCACCATGACTTCTTGGATCTTGAGGCTCGAGCCTGCATGCTTTCCTCCGTTGAGCACGTTGGCAAACGGCAACGGCAAAAGGGGCTTGCGCTTCAACGAGGCGGCCAGGTAAGAATACAACGGTTTGGAGCCGGCAAACGCACGGGCGCCGGCCAAGCTGACGGCCAACAACGCGTTGGCGCCTATTTTTTTCTTGTTGGCCGTGCCATCGGCCTTCAACAAGAATGCGTCCAACTCCGCCTGGGACTTGAAGTCCTTAGTCTTCATTGATTTGCCCAACGCCTGCACGTGGCCGACTGCCTTTGAAACGCCTTTGCCGTGAAAGGGCCGGCCGCCATCCCGCAATTCGACCGCTTCGTGAGTGCCAGTAGACGCGCCGGAAGGCACGGAAGCCGTGAACCACGCGCGGCCGACTTGAAGACCGGCTTCGACCGTGGGGTTACCACGAGAGTCCAAAATCCAGCGCGCGTTAACGGAAGAGACCTTCATCAGTAACCCACCCAAACGGCCAGAACCGTCTGCTTTCGCCGCCAGTGGATTCGGACGGGAAGAAGACGGGACGTACCGGCTTGGCACGCATTACGCCGGCCGGATTAAAAAATCAAGAGGCTGTCACACACCCCCCAACAAAAGGCGAAGAACCTCGGCAGGGAACAAACCGCCAACCTGATTCGCCTCCAAACACAACAAACACCAATTAACCATCAAGGAAACAACAAAAACAACCCACCCACCCCACAATTCCACTAATCGACATACGGGCGGGCACGCAGGAAAACCAGACAGTGTGAAAAGTGTGAAAAGAACATCGGGCAACTTGGGGTGGGGAAAGAACGGTTTTATAGCAAACCAAGAAAGTAACCCGACTCAAGTGTCTTGGTTTGCTATCTAGCAAAGCTGTATGTTTCACGACTATTTGGCAAGTTTTGCTATAAGTTGGTGATAGTGTAAGGTGTTTTGAAAGTGTTTGTTCGGAAGCAAAAAGAAAAAGTATATGAAAAAAGATACAGAAAACAAAAAAACACAAAAGAGAAAAAATAGGAAAAACAAAAAACACATAAAAAGTCGTTAAGCCGTTGTTTGGTTCTTGAATTCTCCTTTGTATTCTGCTTTTCCTTTCAAATCATTAAACAGAATCTGACAAATGATTGTTTTAGGTTGTAGATGAAGGGTATGTGGAGATAAGTTGACGATTTCCAAGACTTGGTGATTTGAAACTCCAGGTTGGATCATTCCGGAGGATACGTGAACCAACAAACCCAATCGTGCAAGCCTGCTTCTTCCTTCAATAAATGCACATGTTTTGTTGTCAAGCGTCAGTTTTTCATACGTAACTCCTAAAACCAATTCTCCTGGTTTTAGTTGGATGAATTTCCCATCCGAGATGACGATTTCTTCATGTAGATGGTCATCGTATTGGGGGTTGCCTGAAACCAGAACTGGTTTTTTTGATTTTTTTATTCTCTTGAAATGGTTCCCTAACCTGAAATCAACCGAACACGAACCGACCAACTTCGCATCATACGGCTCAATCCTGATTTTCCCGTTGCGTATGGCTTTGAAAATTTCCGGCTTGGCCCAAACCATCTGTCTTGCCACCATTTTTCAGTGTTTTTTTTTACGGCCGCTTGGTTTCACCCCAACGACCGATTAGTGGAACTAAGGGGGGGGTGGGGCTATTAAGTTTGCCCGTCCTTCGCGACGTCGTCCATATCGCACGTGTCGCTGCCCGTCATCCCCTCACCCGTCCTCCGGCGTTTCCAATTCCTCCAAAACACCGCGTACGCCCAAAGGCCCATGGCGAACTCCTCGGATAACTCGAACACCGCGCCCCTTCTTTCCTGCCGGATCAGGCCGCTTTGCTCCAAAGCCCGCAGGGCCAGGTGCAAGGCGCTTTTTTGCGCTCGGGTTTCGGACAGAAGCGCCGTAAACGTCCGCGGCTTTTCGGACAGAAGCGTCAAGACCTGCACGGCCAGCCGCTTGCGCTTCTGTGAAAAGGAGAAACAGCGGTCCACCAGGTCGAAAAGGGTGAACTGGCCCGTTCGAATTTTCGCGCCGTCTGTCAAATCAACCCGCAGATGGGCAAACTGTTGTTTTTCGACCGATTCGGATGCCATGGTTGTTTCGCTTCCGACGCTGGCCGTCAAATCGGCATCATGTTTTTTCCGGGCCGGGGGTCTGGCCCCGTTTGATCCGCCACGTTTCGACCAACGAACTCCACTCGCGGCCGATGTGTTGCAACGCCTCGCCGAAACGCATCGACGCTTTCAGCACCATCTTGTGCCGCTTGTCCTTCTCATCCTGGCCCGTTGGATTGCGCCGCTCCCGTGCCAACAAGCCGCAGCGGACCAATTTGGGAATCACGAGGTTGCGGAGGGTGGAGTTGGCCGTGTTGTTCTCCCGCTGCCACGCCGAAATGGCCTTTCCGTCCATCTCGCCGGTTTGTGAAATGTGCCGGACCAGCTTGACGGCGATGTCGTACTGCACCGCCTGCAAGTGCGGCGGAAACAACAACTTTAGGATGTCGTCGGCTTCCCACCGCGCGCCCAGGCTCATGGGCAATTTGCCGTATTCGAACAGAAGCGATTTGCGCGAAGGCAAACCGCGCGTGCGAGGACCGTTCATTTTGCTCTGCCTTCCTTTGTCTGGCTCCATAAGATCGCTAAAAGGTAGTGTCGGTCGTATTGGTGGCGGGCGGACAATTTGGTGAGCGCCGCTTGGACTATCGGATTCAGTTTCTCCGGACTCATTTTCCCGATTTCATGCGGATTGTCCATTTTGGGAATTCCATGTTCCTCCCAGATTGCGTCTGCCTCCTCCGCAAGGATATGGCGCGCGATTGCAACCGTACCCACTTTGGCAAAATCCGACTTGAACGCCCGCCATTTTGCCGGTTCGCTCGGGAACATTTCCATTCGTGCCCCTTCGCCTTCGATTTCCTTGACTGTGTTAAAAAACCGGGTGAACGGATTCCTGCTCCTTTCAAGCTGTGCGGCATCCCGGACGCGTACGATGGCTTGCACTCGCTTGACTCCGTATTTATTTTTGCTGCGCGGGTCGTTCGCAAACGCGTGTAAAATTTCGTGCATGTCCGTTGCCCTTACGGCGCGTTTTGTCTTAATCCTTTTGTCCCCTTGGCCGGTGGACGTCCGCCTGCTGGCTCCTTCAACATACTACTTCCCTCGACTCCGCTTTCCAGCTCTTTCACGGCTGCCAAATCGGCCGCCGTGTCCTCCCACTCCATGCAATACCGCAGGATGTCGCTCAAGCGCGCCCACTCCAGCGCCGACTTGCGCCGCAACGCTGCCAAGTCTGCCGCCAAGGCTTCCTGGGCTTCCGACGCCGCCTCGCCCGTTTTGCCGTCGAAGAACTCCCCCGCTGCCTGCTCGTACGCCGCCCGCACTTGCGCCAACAACGCTTTGGAATGCCGCGGCCCTTCGGCGACGAACTGTTCCAACTCGTCCGCGACGTTCTCCAAGGCGTTGGCCGCCAACGCTTCAAAACGGCCCGACGCGCCGCCACCGGTTCCCATGCCCCGCAACGCCAACGTGTACCAGCGGTTGGCTTCCCGCTCCCTACGCTCCGCCGTGGCCGCCGCTTCGGCCGGTTTGGAAAACGCCGCTTCGGCCGCGTCGAACAACGAGCGGTTCACAGCATGCATCCGCCGCAACAACGTGCTCAACACGTATTCCTGCCCCGAAGCGTACACCCGCAGCGTCACTTGCCGCGGTGCCTCCGCTACGCCTTCCACGGCCGCCAAATGCTGCCGCGCTGCCTCTGCCAACTCGGCGGCGGCTTTGCCGTTCAGCACGATGTGCTCCGCTCCGGCCACGTACGCTGAAATCACGGCTCTCAAGGCCTGTGGCCCATCAGCGTCCACCGCCGCGCTGCGTGCCGCCGGCTGGCCCTGCACATCCACCCGCAGCGCTCCGTCCGGCAACTGCTCCACGTGTGCCGCCGTTCCCTGCCGGACCCTTTTTGCGTCCGCCCAAGACTTCGGCAGCGACACGATGAACGTATTGCGTCCTGTTTTCTGAATCCGTCGCACATCCATGTTTGTGGTATATATCATCTATATTCTATGTGGCGTTTGTATATATTAATTGGGTGTTTTGAGTGTTGTGGTTGGACGCATGAAACTTCAAACGGAACCGGATCAAGCAGGATGGCTCTACGCAGGCTTTGTCATCGTATTGCTGTCCGCTTTGGTCTTGGCGCCCAACCCCGCGTTCATCGTGGCCAGCCTATTGGTGCTGGCCTTATTCTACCCTTCTTCCGCTCCGCCCCAAGGAATCCTGGAACACCAGGCTCACCCTTGATTTTTCCCAAAGCCTCGTTTGTGTTGGCGGTATACCGTTCAATGTTATGCCGGGGTTCGGTTCGCTTCTTTCAGAACCGTTTGCTGACGAAATGGGCAGATTTTCCTTGTCCGTACCTCTTCTCCATTTTGTTTGACCGCCCTCTTTCATACTCCCTTCCGCGCCCTTTTCGAGCAAACCGGATTTAAACGCCTTATTGTTGGGGCCGGGGCGGTTTTGGGTCGTTTTCTTTATTTACTCGTTGTTTTCAACGCTTTTTTGTCCACGGCCTTTTTTTTCAAAACCCCTTCTTTTTCTAGTTCGCCTATTTGCCGTTTCCGCTCGCGTTCGGGTCTTTCTGGGCAGGTTTTCCCCACCGCACTCTTTTTTTGAATAGCGGCAGTGGGGTGGTATGTCTTGATTTGCGTCAAAACCCTGTTTTGGACGTGTTTTACAGGGTTTACTCAAAGGGTTTTGGGCGTTTCGGCCGGTTCTACCGTTTGGAGCCGAACGAGCCGTCCATTGTTTTTTTGGCCCAAATCTTTTGGCCATTTATTCTGGCCCGAACGGGCCGTTATTGGCATTTTGGCGGCCCGTGGTAGTTTTTGAGAATTTTTAAAATGGCCAGATCCATCGCGGGTCGTTTTTTCCAAATTTTTCGCTTTCAAAACCAAAAATCACCAAAACGTAGGCAGTTTTTTTTCATTTTTTGTTTTTTTGGGGGTTAATAATAGAGGAAGAAAATGCCGATTAGTGGAACAATGCGGTCTTGCTCAATATCAAAATGTTATATTGATTGGTCGATTGTTACTTCATTTTGGTGTGTTGGTTTATTCCTGGTTTAGCTCGTAGGCGCGTGTGCGGCTCGATCTGCGTGTCCGGCTCCCGTTGGCGTGTTCGGGTGTTTGTGCATGTTTTTCAAGTGCAAACCGTGATCGAAACGGGGCGCGAGTTGCCCGTTATTTTGTAATAATATATTGGTATTATGCGAATTCTTCTCAAGTGGTGTAACAAAAATAGCGGAACTGGCACTTTCGGGGTGTTTTAATTGCATTTCTTGTTTGGGCATCCCTGGGTGGCCCCTAGCCCTTATTCAATACTTTAATGGTGTAACTACATATTTGGTTTTGCCAACTGTGGCTTCTTTCCATGAGGTATTTTTGTCACTATTATGGTATTTGGTTATTACTAAAACATTGTAATGGTGTGTCGCATTTTTGTTTGATTTTGGTTGAACGGGCCGGCGGTGTGGTTTGCTTTGCACGGCGCCGCCTAAATTGTGGTTTAAATGGCATTTTCAGGCCGTTTGGAGGTCGTTTATTGGTGTGTGTCTTGTTTAGGCACGCCCGAATGCGTGCGGGGTGCGTTACTTTTGTTCTGCTTTAGTTGAACTAATCGGGTTTTTTTCGTCTTTGAACGCCTTGTGATGCATCGAAAACCATTTGAGGGAGTCGGCAAATTCATCCGCTTCGGCCTTATTTTGGCTCTTTTCGGCCCCGGCGGGGCTTCTGCGGGCTACTTTATCTTCCAGAAGCGCTTGGATTGTCTTGTCCAGGCTGAACCGTGTTCCATGGCGTGCCTGCAATTTTCCTGACAGTTTTTGGAGCTGATTGTATGTCTCTTCTTGCACACGAATAAGTTTTGTCATAGGGTAATTTATGTTAACTTTGTTTCACTATTTAAATCTATTTACGTCTAAAATTGGTAGTTTGGCGTCGATTAGTTGAAAATTGATTCTGTATTCTGTGTTTACTCTTTTTTGTTCTGCGTCATGTTATCGGTGTTTACTGGCAGTGTTTACTAAATTTATCTACTTAATTTACTTTTGGGTTTTGGTGGAATTCGTTTTCTGCCCCATTTTTTCAAGAAATTTTGATTTTCCTGCCTATTTTTGGCATTTTTTGGTCATTTTTGATCAAAACGCAGCTGTTTCGGGCCCAATTCGCTCGCTTTCGGCCCTTTGTATCGGCATTTGGCTTATTTTCAGCAAAAATGCGTGAAAATCTGCCTGTTTTGGCGCATTATGCGCCCGATTTGTGGTTTTCCGGCCCGTTTCAATCGTTTAGAGGCGATTTTTTGGTCTCTTTTTACCTCCAAACCTCAAAATTCGCGTTATTTGCCCCGAATCTACCTTTTTCGTCGTTTTTCACAGATTTTGGCGTGTTTTTAGTTGTTTTTGATGTGCCTTTGGCGCAGGTTTGGTCTTTCAATGCAAAAAATCAGTGTTTTTACCCAAAATCTGCCTATTTCGGGCCTTTTTGGCCCTTTTTTCTTTGTTTTAGTCAACGAGATGGTGGTTTTCGGACTTTTCCCTTGTGTTTTGACCCAATTCAATCAAAAAACAGGCGTTTTTTGTGTTTTTCTGCCTATTTTGGCTCGTTTTGGTTGTTTTACGTCTCGAATCGACCATTCCGGGTGAATTTCTGCTCACGTTGCCTCTTGGCGGGCTATTTTTCCCGATTTTTACTGTAGTGGGGCCTTTCGAGCCCTATCGGTTTGCCCTTTTCTACCTGCCGTTTGCTTTGTCGGCTTATTTTGGCCTGTTTTTGAGTTTTCTGCCTATGTTTAATTTTGGGTTCTCTGGTTGTTTTCGCCCCATATTCCATTGCCTTTAAATAGCCTATTTAAAGGCTCGGACGGCACGGTTGCCTTCAAATGGTCTGAATGTGCCTTAAAGGTTGTTTTTGGCGTGTATGGGCGTCGTGTTGGGGTTTGGGTGTGTGTCGGGCGCGAGGGGCCGCCTAAGTTTTGGCGGTATACCGTAGGTCATAGTTCGCGCATCATGCGCCGCTGCCGAAGTTTTTCAAGGCTGATGAGTGTGGCTGGCTCGACGCTTACCCGGCGTTCGTTTTGCCAACTCACGCGGGCGCTGGTTTTTCTTTTGTAGCGGGGTTGGTACTCGACGCGGACGACGGGGGCGGCGGCGTAGGCCTTGAGGATGGTGCCCGGCCTGTTTTGTAACGCCTCGGCGGTTTTCTTCAGGTCGATGATGTGGAGTTTCTGCTGGTGGGGTATGATCCACCAGATGGGGTGGGGGCTTTGGAGGATGGCTTGCCGTTGTTCCGGGTTTTTGAGCGCGTCGTAGAGGTGTTGCTCGATGGTCATGTCGTGGTCGTATCCTGCCGCATCGGTGAATTGGCGGTAGGCGACGGTCACGTCGCGCTCGTCCGTCCGGCTTGCGGTGAATTCGGCGGTCTCATCGACGCTGGGGTGCCTTCCGGTATAGAATGCGATGGCGGCCTGCCGGCTGGGGCGGGGCAGTTGTCGGGCGAGGTCCTGCGTCCATTGGCGTAGCGTCTTCTCGACGTTCTTCTGGCGCGTCCGGGCGGTTTTTTTTGCAGTGGCTTGTTGGCCGTGCAGTTTGACCATCTGGGCGACGGCGAATCGGTAGCGCAGGGCGTGGCTGGCGATCCGGATTTTTCGGGTGATGACGGGGCGCATAGACCGTGGCGCTTCATGTGTTTTTCGGGTGTCTTCGCGCGGCTCGCCGTGCTGGACCAAACCGGCCGGTTCGATTTCAACGATGATGGGGATGCGGTGCGGGGCCATGGGTTTGGTCTGGACGACCAAGTCGGCGGGCCAGCCGCGTTTTCGCAGGACTTCGTTGAGGTCCTCGCCGGGTTTCATGGCGCGGATCCAGCGGACGAAGTTGGGCGGTGCGTCGGGTGCGCTCTGGTCGCGGATGGGCCCGAGGGTCGTCTCGCCGCGGCCGACGATTTCGTAGTGGCTGGGATGTTTGTGCAGCAGGTCCTGGAATTCGCGGCGTATCTTCCAGCCGCGGTCGCTCATGCTGGCGATGCGGAGGCGGGCTTTCTGTACGATGGCGTCTTGCAGTGCCTGGCTGCAGCCGGCCAGTATTCTTTTTTCTTCGGCGCGAAGCTTTCGTCCCAGCCGCTGGGTGAGGCGGGTTTCCGTTTGGACGTGCAGTTCAAGCGCGGTTTTGATGATTTCGCGGTCTTCGGGGCGGGGGTAGATGGCGTCGCCCAGTATGTTTTGGATTTCGTCCCATGCGGGGTCGGAGTCCGGTTTTGCCTGTGCTTCCAATTCGGCCCATTTTTTCGGGTTTTCCCTTCGGTTTTGCTTGAGCCGTTCGACGGCGTCCATGAGGTATTGCTCGATGTGTTTGGCCTCGTGGGGGAGCATCGTCATTTTATCCGGCGTGCGTCAATAAAACTCCATGTCTTCCGACCCGGCCAGCTTGCTTCATCCGTCCGTCTTGGAGTTGGCTCGGCACAAGGGCTTTTTGGCATTCACACCGGTCCAGCGGGAGGCGTTTCCGCGCATCGTCGCGGGGCAGGACGTCCTGTTGATGGCGCCGACGGGTTTTGGAAAGACCGAGGCAGCGGTTTTGCCCATTTTGTCGAAGCTTGCCCAGTTGAAGGCCGAGGGCGTGGTGCTGGAGGGCGTGCAGGCGTTGTACATCACGCCGCTGCGCGCGCTGAACCGCGACATGGTCGAGCGGCTTTCCTTCTTTTGCAAGATGTTGGGCCTCACGTTGGGCGTGCGTCACGGGGATACTAGTTCGTACGAGCGGGTCAAGCAGAAACAGCAGCCTCCGCACATCTTGGTGACGACGCCGGAGAGCCTGGGGGCCTTGTTGGTCGCCGGCATGCGGGATTCGCTGAAAAACGTCCGGTTCGTCGTGGTTGACGAGGTGCATGAGTTGGCGTATTCCAAGCGTGGCGTGCAGTTGAGTCTGGCGTTGGCGCGCCTGTCGTTGTTGGCCAAATTCCAGACCATCGGCCTGTCCGCGACGGTGGCCAGCCCGAGGGACGTGGCGGCTTTCTTAGGGCCCAAGGTTGAAATCGTGGATGCTTCGGGGTTGCGCAAGATGCATTTGGAGGTCGTGCGTCCCAAGGAAGGCGTGGCGTTGGAGGGCATGAGCCGCGAGACGGCTTCTCGCCTGGCGGCGTTGTCCGACTTGGTACGCACGCACAAAAAGACGTTGGTTTTCGTGAATACGCGGTTCATGGCCGAGGCGCTCGGCGCGCTTTTGCGGCCTCTTTTGGGTGAGGATTTCGCGGTTCATCATTCGTCTCTTTCCAAGGAGGCCCGCTTGGAAGTGGAGCAGTTGTTCAAGTCCGGCGGTTTGAAGGCCCTAGTCTGCACGTCGTCCTTGGAGTTGGGCATGGACATCGGCGACGTGGATTTGGTGGTGCAGGTCGGCTCTCCGCGGCAGGTGACGCGTCTGGTGCAGCGGGTGGGCCGTTCGGGTCATAAGCACCATTTGGTTCCCAAGGGCGTCGTGGTGGCGACGGATGATTTAGACCAGGTGGAGGCCGAGGTGTTGGTGGTTTTGGCGCATGCGCGCCGTTTGGAGCCGCAGGCGTTGCGGAACGGCTGCCTGGACGTGCTGGCGCATCAAATCGCGGGCCTGGCGCTTGATTTTGGTCGTATCCGGCTACGGGGGGCGGTGGACGTGTTCCGTGCCCGGTCGTATTTGTACCGCGATCTGGATTTGGTGGCTGCGCGGGCCGTGGTGGACCAACTGTCGTCCGAGGGGTTGGTGGCGTTCGATGGCGACTTCATTGAGCCGAACGCTCGTACGCGGTTCTACTATTACGAGAACTTGAGCACTATTGCGGATTTGAAGAAGTTCTTTGTCAAGAACGCCGAGGCGAACAAAAACGTTGCCCTGTTAGACGAGGCGTTCGTTTCTAACTATCTGCAGGTGGGCGCGGCGTTCATCGCGCGTGGCCGGGCGTGGAAAGTCCTGTCGATGGACGAGGAGGAAATCGTGGTGGAGCCGGCGCGGGACGTCGAAGCGGCGATTCCGGACTGGGTGGGGGAGGAAATCCCGGTGGAAAAAGGCGTGGCGGCGTTGGTGGCGCAGGCCGTGGCCGGACGGGCTGACGCGGTCATCGGCAAGGAAAATGAGGGCGGCGGTTCCGCGGCAGGACCCCGCGAGGACGTCACCGCTGCATCTGGGTTGTTTGGTGCTGAGGCTGGCGGCGCAACGGATGCTGTTGTCGTGCCCGCGGTTGCTTCCGATTCGTTTTCGCGTGCGTTCGTTTCCAAGCAGGCGGCTTTTTTCACTCCGTCAGCCAGCACCCTGGTTGTGGAGTGTCAGAAGTCGGTGGCTGTCGTGCACGCTTTCTTCGGGCACAAGATCAACGCCGCTTTGGCGCAGTTGTTGGCGGCTTCCTTTGCGGCGCGCGGAAAAGCGGTGCGGACGCGCGCGTCGGCGTACGGCGTGGTGTTGGAGTTCTCGAAAGCCGCGGACGGCGAGGCGGTGGCCTCCATCCTTCGCTCGCTCAAGGGCGCCGCTGTGCGGCCAATGTTGGAAAAGCAGTTGCCCGAATCGCCGATGTTCGCCACGCGTTTCGTGCACGTGGCCAAGCGCTTCGGCTTCTTGCGCAAGGACCGCGACTATACGGCCGTAAGCGTCAAGCGGCTGGCGGTTTTGATGCGGGAGTCGGTCATCGGCCGCGAAGTGCTGGCCGAATTGTTCTACGACAAGCTGGATGCGGTGGGTCTGGAGGAAGCTTTGCCGTCGGCGTCGGTGCGCGTATTAGCTGCGGACCACTGGTCGGCTTTGGCCAAGGCCATGCTGGACGCCGGCGGGTTTTCCGAGTTGTATGCCGCGTCGGAGCCGACGGAGAAAGTGGTCAAGGCCTTTGAGGAAGACCTGTTGGCCAAGCGGGTGGTGCTGCATTGCGATTTCTGCAAGCAGCGCTTCTCGCGCCAATTGTCGGCGCTTAAGGAGCCGCTGAAATGCATCCATTGTGATTCGCCGCGGTTGTTTCCGGAAGATTATCTGTCCAAGCCGGAGCAGGCGCGCGTGGCCGGGCTGGTGTCCAGTTACGGCCGAAAAGCGGTCTTGGCCCTTAGCACGTATGGCGTGGGTCCGGAGGGCGCGGCGCGCGTCTTGTCGCGGCTGCACAAGACGGATGTTGATTTGTTCTACGACTTGTTGCAGTCGCAGAAGGATTTCATCCGGACGAAGAAGTTCTGGAAGGCATAACCGTGCTTTTTGAGGGGTGGTATTGTGTTTGACCTTCGAAACGGTCGGTCATTTGTGGACGAGGATTTTCCATCCCGCGTGTTTTCCGCCTTCTTTCAGTTCTTCGGTATTCACTTTGATGCCGTGTGTCTTGCGGGCTTCGCGTCCCTCGATCAACGCCAGTTGGATGATTCCGGATAGTTTTTCCATGGGTGGCAGGCGTTGTTTTTTGGCGTCTCCTCGGTTGTAATTCTCGGTTTGTTCGTGCGTGAGCGGGACGTGAAGATGTATTGCGGTCATCCGTCGTGTCGTGAACAGTCCTCCCAGCCATTTTTTTTCTTGCCATTGTTCGTGGGGTTCCACTCCCCGGAGGCCTTGTTGCTGGAGGTGTAGCTGGATGGCGTCCGCCGCGGCCCGGATTCTTTTCATTTTTCAGTCCCCGTTTTTTTTCCTGTGTTTTCGCTTTTCGGCCAGGTTTCGATGAATTCGTAATCATTCTCATGCGGAGGCGCGCGTTCTTCCAACGCCTTTTGGACGACTTTGACGATGGCTGGTTTTTTCATGGTGTCTAGTCCGTTTCAATTCTGCCAGTTTTTGCGTGCGTCTTCGAGCAAGCCCCGGGGTTCGGGTTTATCCCAAATCACTTTTCGTGGGAGTACGCCGATAATTTCCAGCCGCTGCCGGATTCGTTCACGGGCCGCTTCGAGGTTTTTATGGCCGGCGTAGATGTTGGCGGTAAGCGTCATGTGGGCTTCCTTCGGATTAGTTCCAGGCTCTATCCGCAACTGGGTGAGTCCGGCAGGCTTTAATTCGGATTTGATTTGTTCCCAGTACGCGCCGGCGCCTTCAGAGTTGGTTCCATCGGGCAGTTCGGCGCGGACGTGCACGATGACCCTTCCCGACGTGAAATGTTCGACCTTCACTTCGCGTTGATCGTATCGTATTCTTGCGGTTGACTCCAACTCGGCCAACCGGTTGAAAAACGGAATCATAACTTGACCACCCTCGGCCCTTTGGGTACGTTTTGTTCCAGTTCGGGGTGTTCCAGGTAGTATCGCGCCGCTTCCTCGTTCAGCGGGCTTTGTGGGTTGGGGTTTTTCAGAAGCTGGTATAGTGCGTTGATGACGGAAAGCAGGGTCTGGCCTTCGCTCCATTGGTTGACCAGTTGGATGCAGACGGCGCCGTCTTCGGCCCGGATGTTGGGATGGAAAATGGGAGTCAGCCAGTAGACCATCAATCCGCCGGGGTAGGGGTAGTCGCGGGTCAGTTCAATCAGGACGGTGTGCTGCGTTCGGGTGTATAGTTGGCCGTTGTCCAGAAACTTTCCTGGCGCGTTGGTGAGGCTGACGGTGTACTCCATGCCGTCTTGGGATGCTTCGAAATGGATGCCGGCGGCGGTCAGTTCCCCTGTTTCGCTTTGGAGGCGTCGTTGGAAGATGGCGTCGGGAAGTCGCATACGCAAGACCAAGTCGAATGCATGGCTAGGATGATACGCTTATTTTTGTTTTTGCATGTCCGGCGTGCGCGGCGTAACCGTGTTTTTTTCATCCGCCGGTGGGGTCCGGCATGAGCAGCAGGTGGTCGTTTTCCTTGACTCCGGCTTCGCCGATGGTCACGTCGGGGCCTAGGATGCGGTGGTCGGCCGTGGATAGAACGAAGCGGTCCTTGAGTTTGAGGCTGTCGGACAGCACGTCGAGGATGGATGAGACGGTGAACGCCGGTTCAACGGCGACGACCACTTCTTTTCCGGACGTGGTGTGGGTGATGGTGATGTTGAATTCAGTCATGGCAATCGGTAATCGTTGTCACGGCTGCGATTAAAATCGTTTGGGTAGTCTGGCCGGTGGCTGGGAGCGAAAGGACGACGGTACGTCGTTGTGCGCGTGGTCGTGGCAAGGTCGGTGGATTTCATGGCGGAACTTGCCGGGCAGTAACCCCGCGTATTTTGTTTAATTATCGTTTTGGGTTTTGTGCCGGCTTTGTGTTGTCCGCTTTTAAGGTTCCCTCTACGATTTGAAATGGTCATTTCTTACCCCTCTTTTCCGCATACGCTTGCGCGGGCGTCCGCAAACGCCCGCTGGCAAGCTCCAACGACATGTGCGGACGCACGTCATTGTACCA
>JACPGT010000012.1 GCA_016188965.1 Microcaldota archaeon
CGCTTGTGAACAGACTCCGCCAGCGCATATTGCCGCCGCTCGTTGTACACCGATCCTAAAGAATTTAGAGAGGCCGCCACGTCCGGATGCTCCGGCCCTAGGACGCTCTCGCGAATGATAGCCGCGCGTATATAAGATGCAGCCGCTTCCGATAATTTGCCGGCTTGGCGAAAGGCGCCGGCTTCTTTATGGAGTTTTCCCGCCTCCTCCAGCGCGGCTTTCTGCTCAGGTGATTCCCCACCACCTGCGAAAGAAGGGACGAGAAAAAAAGAAAAGATAAAAGCGAAGGCAAGGCATGAGCTAAGCGGCGCAGCCGACCTGTCTGCCGTCGCACAGGCAGGGAACTCAGCTTGCCCCGAATGACTCGGTGTCAGTCCCGGCCTGAGAGCCTCCAGGAGCCACCGAATGAACGACACGGTCCCGAACCCTTTTCTTGGCGCAGAGTATCCAATAACGAGACGTTATGTCAACACCAAAGCGGCCTGAGACCGAACCAAAGATAGGACTGGACATCTGCCCCCCGATTGGGGTATGAGGCTTTTAAATTAACTGGCTGTAGGCAGGATCGAAGGTAAGTTTTTTTCCTGGCGGACTTCTCTCCGGCGGAGCATGGAAGTCCTCCCAGAGACCTAAGTGTTGAAGGATCTTTTTAATGACGTCAGGCTGGTCAATAAACGCAATGATCCGCATTTTTCCCTGGCACTTGGGACAGGTAAGGGGGTCTGTCTCGTAAAGGACGATATCCCCCGAAGGAGGAAGAGATTGCCGTGAAGCTTCGCCCTCATATTTTTACGGCGCTGGCGGGCGCGTTATTCCCGGGCCGTTTCCTTCGCCCGGCCTCGGCCAACCCTCCGGCAATGCCGCCAAAATCGCCGATCTTTCGGCGCAGCTCGACTCGGCGGTTACCGCCAAGGCCGACGCGCTCAACGTGATCAACTACGTGGCGGAGAACGCGCCACCCGTTAAAAAAGATCTGAATATTTGGGACCAGCAGCTCTTGGTTTTGCAGGGAGAGATCGCGCTGCGAGATGCGAAGCTCAAACATCACAATGAGGACGCGGCGGTCGTCAACGAAAAAATGCGCGTGCACAACGCCGGGTGTACGGGGACGCTGCCGAAACCCATATATGACCGATGTATGGGGGAAAAGCCCTACCTACAGACGCAAATCGATAGGATCAATAACAACAGAGCGCAGCTGGATAAGGAGAACGCCGACTTGAAGAGGCGTGTTGACCCTATCATAAACCGCCGCAGGGAGTTGAGCGCCAAAATGGACAAGTTCAGAGCCGACCGCGCCCAGGCGGAAGCCAAACTGGCTGACGCGCAAGCGCGCATTGAGGCGGTCACCGCGCGACTGCGGGCGGAATGCAAGAAAACCCGCACCCCGGAAGCCGCAGGCCACTGCGGCCAGGTCAATTGGGACGGAGCCCCCCGCAACGTGGCCCCGCCGCCGGCAAACCCCAGGGAATGGAAAGTCCCGGCGCAGCCGCTCGCGCAGGCGAGATAGAGAGGAAAAACGAATGATAGAGGCCATGCGCAAGATACTCCTAGTCGCGCTCTGGACGGGCGCCGTCGTTGGAGCCGCCGCCCCGGAGGCGGTTGGCGATGAGTGGGAGATCCTAGTGAACTCGGATATCGCCAGGATTGATCTCAACGTGAGCTCGATCGAAAAAGGACCCCACGGCGGAATTCAGGCCTACGTTCTCACGATGCATCCGGCGCCCCAGAAGGCGCCGAACGGTGCCGAATACAAGAACTCGACTCAAGTCCTCGAGTGGGATTGCAACGGGCAGAGAACCTGGTTGCATGGAATCGCGTACGAGATGAAATCGAAGCTGGTCGACCTGCGCAAATATCCAGATGCGAAAGCCTCGCGGTTCATGCCACCCGAGACCTTGGGAGGCGCAACGGAGCGCGCCGCGTGCTCTTACTTCCGACGGAAGGGTCTCTTGTAATCCGACGGGCCGGCCATGTCGGCTTGTCTACCGGATCAAACCCAAAGAACAAATAATTGAAATCGCCAGAGTCGGCATGCAGCTAGAGGTATTCCAAAACTGTAGGCGGGCAACCACTTCGCTCTCGAAGCGTCCTTCCCAGGCCTCCCTCCCCGGCATCTAGCAGCCATCAGAGAGGCCAAGGCGAAAGCGGATCTGATTTTGGGCCAGATAGTATCCGATAAGGGGATGTCAACCCAAGCCCGGCCCAAAGATAGGGCTGGACATCTGCCCCCCGATTGGGGTATGAGGCTTTTAAATCAACTGGCTGTAGGATGGATCGAAGGTAAGCTCTTTTAGAAAAATTTCCAGCACGCTGGCGAATTCTTTTTCCTCCAAATCGATTTTCCATTCCTCCAGCGAAGTTTCCAAAGCAAGCCAAGGAGATTTCCTCGCGGCTAGAAGTTTCCTGGCCTCGGGTCATAAGCGCACCCAGTCGGCGTTTTCCCCGTCAGCGCCTTCGTCAGGTGCGAAAGCGCCTCCTCGGTCCTTCCGCCAGAGAGTCGCGCGCGGACCCTTTCCATCATCGTCTCTCCATCAACTGCTATCTCAAGCGCCCTGCCGTAGTCCTCTTCGGCTTCCCCGTGGGCATCCATCTCTTCGCAAGCTGAAGCATATCCCCAGCCAGAGTCCCCTGCAATCCGGAGACTCCCGCGGCTTTTCTTTGAAATAGGCGCATCGCTTTTCCGGCGCGCTTGGCACCTCCACAAAAAAGCCCGGCTCCAACCATTCCTTAACGAGCGCCACCGCTTCATCCTTGTCCCAAGGTCCTCCCCCTTCAGGAAATTTATCAAGCACATAGCGCAAGACCACCGTCAGCGCCCAGGCCAGCGCCGGAGTCTCGTGCAGGCGCGCCGCTCCGTCGATGTCGAAATGAATCAGCGGAAAATCTTGAAAGTGAAACGGGTAAAGCCATGAGTCGAAGGGGTAACGCCCTAGGCCCAACGCCTCGTTTTCCCACAGAAAAGTCCATCCTCCCTTTTCAAGCGGCAGCCGGCCTTTGATGACTTCTGGGTCGGTCCGAGTAAACTTCAGCTTCGTGGTGACCGATCTGAAAGCTGGAGGTGGGTGAATCCCATAAGAGCTGGCTAAGGAACTCACATTTGGTTTGTTCTGGGGCCGGGGTTCAGATCGGGGCTTATCATAGCCCATCGGTTTCTTCGTGGAGGAATGACCTTTGGCAAAGGAGCCACTTTGAGCCGGAGGGTGATCTCTTGTCCGGTACGTAGAAGCTTCACCTCTATCTCTTTTTCCACCGGCGTGGCCGCTGCGAGGTCAGCGAGGCTCTCCCAATTGTCGATCTTCTTCCCATCAAATTCGACGACGATGTCGCCATCCTTGATCCCGGCCTTGTCCGCAGGCCCGGCTTCAATCACTTCAAACACGAGGGCGCCTTGATCCTTCCCCAAGCCGAGCGAGCGGGCTGTCTCCGGAGGGACCTGCATGATGTAAACGCCTATCCATCCACTCGCCTCTTCCCCGAACGCCGCCCGGGGTTCCGCCGGCAAAATAAGCATCATGAGTATCAGCGCACGCAACATTCGGGAGTTCACTGCTGCCGCCGATCGATTTCCGGTTCCTGAATGTTTCACGGATTGGCCCGGAGTTGTCCGTCTGTGTCGGGTCAAAAACCTTTCACAATAAATGAGAGCGCTCGTTATTGAAGCCCAGAATTTACGCAACATAGACACCCTCCCAAAAAGAGCGCTCGGTAAGCGGCCTCGCCGTGTCCCAGCCCGTTGAACGGAAGGGGTCAAGGCTCATGAATCTCCGCCCATGGCGAACGGAAAATCCTGCCCGGCCAGATATCTCATAGGAGACTGTGGGCTGCCGCGATACTGCTTGGTCAGCTCAGGCACTTTACCCTGCAGGTAAGCGTCTATTCCGCTGACCGTAACTTTTCCATCGCGGGCCGCTTCGCCCGCCAGACCTTTGAGCAAAGCGTAAGTGAACACCCCATGTCCCAGCTCCTTAAATTCCGCCGCGAACTGATCCGTGCCGGTCGAGGCCAGCACCGCCGAGCCCGTGCTCCTCGATAGTTGGGCGATAGCTTTTTGCTCGGGCGCGCCGCGGATCTTAAAAGCTTCAACCACGCCGCCCGCCTCGCAGGCATCGAGAATGACGAGCTGTTTTTGCGCCTTCACTTTCGCAAGGAGTTCTCTGAGCCTTGTCGCCGACAGTCCTTTTGCTTCCAACAACGCGTCATCGCCGTAGAGTTGAGTGACTTCGTTTAGAGCAAAGTAAAAATCGGGCGGTCTGGTCGCACTGCCGACGCTGGTGGTTCCATGGCCGGAGTAATATAGAATGAATACATCCTGGGGGTTGGCGTCGGCGGCGATTTTTTTAAGCTCGGCCTCTATCCTTTCGCGTGTTGCCTCGGCGTTATAAACAGGGTGAGAAACGATATCCTTGAAGATAGGCCTGCCGCGTTGCTCAATTGCTCGGAGAAATTCCTCGGCATCTGCTTTAGCCTGTCCCAGGTTCAACCTGGCGTTCTTGTAGTCATTAATTCCGATTGCGAGGACGTGAAGGCGCGCCTCGGCCTGCACGGCCTTGAGCTCTATTCGAACCGTGTCCTGAAAGTGCGGCGGGGATTCGGTTCTGTCGGTATTGAAAGCCGTGGCGCGAAAGTCGTTGAGACCCTGCACCAGAGTCGCAAGATAGGCCTTTGTTTTCTTTCTGCGGCTCTCCTTTTCAACAAGGTCATCCGCGACAAGCTTGCCGTTATGGTACAACCGGATCTCATTTATCCCGCCACCCTCGTCGCTGGCCTCCACGGTGATTTGGACCCTGTCGTCCATGAAGCTCTCGCCCGGCTTCGGAGAAAGGATTCTGACTCGCGGGGGCCGTCTGGCCACCGCAACGGAGATATCCACCGCGGGTTTGAGCTGACTGGATTCTCCAGAGAGAATACGGGCAAAGAGCTGCGGCGTATAGAATTGATCGAAAAATGATCCCAATGGCAGCGACTCGTTATTCTGCACGTAATGGATAAGTTTCATGCCGTTCTGCGAGCCGTCGAAGCGTCCGTCGGGCGCGAACACTACCCACTCGTTATTCTCCAACGAAATCAGTCTACAAAGGAGAGCGCCGGTCTCGGTAAGCCAAAGTTTAGCGCTGTTGTCTGAGCCTCCCGTGAGCACGAAACGCCCATCGGGACTAAAGGCGACAGAATAGATATAATCCACGTTGTCTTGAAACGTCCACAGCTCGTTTCCCGTCGCCGTGTCCCAAAAGTATATGTCGCCGGCGATCCCGGCTGCGATCAGAGTGCGGCCGTCGGGACTCAAAGCCCACGATAAGAACAGTTTGTAGGCTTTGAACGTCCGCAGCTCTCGCCCTGTGGCGACATCCCAAAGGATCGCTTCCTGAAAGCCGCCTGTAACCACGAAACGGCCGTCGGAACTGAAGATCACGGACCTTACCCCGCCCCGGTCGCCCTTGAGCGTGTGCGCCTCTTTACCCGTGGCAATATCCCAAAGCTTCGCCGTCCCGTCTTTATCGTCACTCCCCGTGATCAGCAAGCGGCCGTCAGGGCTAAAAGCGACCGACGTTACGGTGTCGGGATGGGCTCCAAAGCTCCGCAGCTCTCCGCCAGTGGAGATGTCCCAGAGCCGCGCCGTTTTATCGTAACTGCCGGTTGCGATCATGCGTCCGTCGGGACTGAACGCCACGGACTTCAGCCAGGCTGGATGCTTAAATGTTCGTAGCTCTTTACCGGTGGCAATATTCCAGAGCTTCGCCGTCGTATCGCCGGCCGTAATGATGAGGCGGCCATCGGGACTCAACGACACGGACTCCACCCCGCCCAAGTGGCCCTTAAAGGTCATGATCTCCCGGCCGGTGGAAAGATTCCAAACCCTTGTGGTTTTGTCATCGCCGCCCGTAATCACGAGCCGGCCGTCGGGACTGAACGCCACTGACTTTACAGACTTCGATCCGCCGAACGTCCGTAGCTCGTTGCCCGTGGCGATATCCCAAAGGGTCGCCCTACGGTCTTCGCCGCCCATCGCTACGGACCGGCCGTCGGGACTGAAGGCCGCGACAAGAATCGCACCCGAGGAGCTTGCAAAAGTCCGGAGCCCTCTACCCGTAGCGATGTCCCAAAGCTGAGCGCTCTCTCCGCCCGCCGCTAGCGCCAAGTCGCCCGCGGGGTTGAAGGCCACGCTGCTGATCCACTTCGAACGGGCTTCGAACGTCCGCAGCTCCCTGCCCGTGGCGATGTCCCAGAGCTTCACCTTCAGATCTTGACCGCCCGTGAGGATCGAGCGACCATCGGGACTGAACATCGCGGAGCTTACCCCGCCCGAGTGACCTTTGAAGACGCGCAGCTCTTTGCCCGTGGCGATCTCCCAAAGCTTGGCCGTCCGATCCCAACTGCCGGTCAAGACGGTGAGACCATCAGGGCTCACCGCGACCGAGGAGACCCGATCCGAATGGCCTTTGAGCGTCCTGATCTCTCTGCCCGTGGCCACATCCCAGAGCTTTACCGTGTCGCCCGCGTCCGCAATCAGCGTGCGTCCGTCCGGCGTGAAAGCCAGAGATGTAAAGGCCAAAGAGCCGATGGAACCGGCATCAAAGGTTCGCACCTCTCGGCCGGTGGCGACCTCCCAGAGCAGGGCCTCTTTAGAAACTTGGTTGCCGGCGGCAATGAGGCGACCGTCGGGACTGAAGGCCACAGAGCTGATCTCCATCAACGAATGAGTCTTGAAAGTTCGAAGCTCTCTGCCCGTGCTTACTTCCCAAAGCTTCGCCGTCCAGTCACGACTGCCGGTAACCAGGAAGCGACCATCGGGGCTGAAGGCTAGCGATAGGATTTCGGCCGAATGACCGATGTTGACAACCGGAGTCGGCGCCTGCGCATCAAGTACTGAGGCGTAAAAAAGCAAAAGGCCGACCGTTATAGAGAGCTCCAGCAGCTTCATTATTTTGTATTGCGAGGGTATTTCATGACCACCGCGAGGTGGCCCGGCTTGGGTATTACTCCACTTTGCCGAGCCAGCAATATCCGACCGTGGCCCCTTTCGGATAATTACATGTACACGGACTCTTACACGGGTTATTTCCGTCGCACAGCCCTTCACAAACCGCCTGAGCACACATTGCCGGCTTGGCCGCCCCGCTCAGCGCGACGGTTGGAACGATGATGAGGATCGCAATCAGCAACCACCTGAGAATCATGGTGTCCTCCCTAATTTACTTGTCTCCATCCAGTCTGACTCTGTCGAGGCTCTTGTCGCCGCTCATTTCTTACGAGCTCAGCTCCCGGATGGAAGCGACTTCGATGATGGGATAGAAGCCGCGCTCGGGACCACCGCCGATCCACGTAGGCCTGCCCTTGATCTCCACGCGTTTGTCCGTAAATCCAGTGACTTCCTGCGTGGTAGGATCGACCTCGATCCGCCTGAGCTTTTTCCCGTCGAAGTTGATCTCTTTTTCGAGCTCCA
>JACPGT010000013.1:0-68500 GCA_016188965.1 Microcaldota archaeon
AAAAAAACGGAAAACAAAAGGGAAAAAGAAGAAAGAGAAACGGCCGTTTTCGGCCGTTTGTCGAATTGGTTTACGTCAATCCGCGGAATTTATTGGTCGCGGGCGATGTTGTAGACTTCCTTCAACGCAATCAGGACCGCACCGGGCGCCACGAAGAACACCAAGTTGCCCAAAATGCCTTGCAGCATCGTAGAAATGTTGCCGATGCCCAACGGGGTAGCCAGTACCGTCAGCATGCTGCTGAACGTTCCGGCGCCGATCATGATGGCGACGTTGGCCAACAAGTAGGCGTGGACTTCCTTATCCGTAATGTTCAGTAATGCTACGACAAGACCTAAAATCGCCAGGACGGCGACCATCCAGGCCTGCGCCTGCATGAAACCCAATACGACGGACAACAATATACCCAAAATGAAGGCATACGAGCCCATCATGTTACCGCTTTGCTTAGCCATGGTTACCCATCACTCCGATATTTTCAGACCGATTCGCGGACCGTCGTAAAACGGCAGTCCTTGCGGTACGGTTCAAAAATACCAATAGCCATGGGGCAAATTCCGACGTATAAAGCAAACCGTTTACGACAAATGACGAAAAAGAAGGTCGCGTGGTTCCCGAAAAGGGAAAAAAAAGAAAAGACCGGGCCAGCGTTTAGGCCGTCCGGATGGTTTTGACCCAGTGGTTCAACGTCGAAGGCGTCTGGTTGCCCTGCGCCAAGGCATACACCTCGCTCAAGGCAATCAGCACGGCACCGGGAGCCACGAAGAACACCAGGTTACCCAAGATGGATTGAAGCAAGACGGCCAATGACCCTAATCCCAACGGCGCCGTCAGGACGCTGAGCATGTTGGACAACGTGCCGACGCCCACCATCAGGGCCACGTTATACAATAGGTACGAGCGGACTTCTTCATGCCGGATGTTCAGGCCGGCCACGACCAGGCCTAAGACCGCCATGATGGCGATGGCCCAGACCGGCGCCTGCATGAAGCCCAGCAGGACGGCTAACAATACGCCGAAGATGAAGGCGTACGAGCCGATTTGCCTCTTGGTTTTGTTCGCCATGGTTCTATCCCACCCCTTTTGTTTTTGCAACCCGTACGGTACGGGTTCAAAATGCTACTACGCACGGTGTAGAACGGGGCGTAAAAGCCATCCGGCGGACGTCGGACGACGAATGGAATTGTTCGGTTTTGAACAAGGCCAAAGGCCCGTATGGCCGCAGCCCGTCGGAAAAATACCCGGCTTAAGGAAGACGCGAAATCACGCATGCACGCCTTTACCAAGGAAGTTCTCACATGGTCGCCCCGGGGGAAGCGTCCCCCTGGAGCGCCCTGCTCCTCGCCCCCTCACAAAAGCCGAGGAATCACGAATGAACCCCTTTGCCTAGAAAATTCTCCATCGCTTCGGTCAAACCTTCGGACAAAGTAGGGTGTGGATGTATGCTCAAGGCGAAGTCTTCCACGGACGCGCCCAATTCGATGGCCAAGACGGCCTCGCCGATGAGTTCGCCGGCATCCGGGCCCACGATCTGCACGCCCAAGATAGTGTTGTCCTCCGAAGCGACGACTTTGACGAAGCCGTCACCGGCATTCATCGATAAGGCGCGGCCGGAGGCTTGAAACGGAAATTTGGCCGCCTTGACATGCAGGCCTTGCTTCTTGGCCTCTTCCTCACTTAAGCCGGCGGAGGCGATTTCCGGGTCGCAGAAGATGACGGAGGGAATGACTTTGGCCAAAAACGCCACGTTGTGGCCCGCGGCATGCTCGCCAGCGACTTTTCCCTCCAAATAGGCCTTGTGAGCCAAAAGGGGCCCGCCTCGGACGTCGCCGATGGCATAAATATGCGGCTGGTTCGTCTGCATGCTGATGTTCGTCACGATAAACCCCTTGGAATCGGTCTTGACCCGCGCTTTTTCCAACGCTAAGCCCTCGACGTAAGGCCGGTGGCCCACGCAGACGAGAACATAGTCCGTGTAGACGTTGCCGCCGGACGTGCGGACCGTCAAAGCCGCGTCACCGCCTACTTTTTGGCCGGCGGACGGCGTGGTTTCGGAATATCCTTCCACTTTACAATTGAGCTTGAGTTCGACGCCGAGTTCCTTCATGCGTTTTTCCAGAAGCTTCCGCGTTTCGTTGTCCGCCTGCGGCAAGAACGAAGGCATTCCTTCCAAAATGGTGACGTGCGATCCGAGTTTGGCGTACATGAAGCCCAACTCCAGGCCGATGTACCCCGCACCGATGACCACGAGGCGCTTGGGAATCTCCGTCAATTCCAAGGCCTTGCGGGAATTCCAGATGCGGGCCTGGCGGTACGAAAAACCGGGAATCTCGATGCTTTTCGAACCCGTGGCGATGATGGCTTTGCCGAATTCGATGCCTTGCTTGCCGTCCGGCAGATGGATCAAGGCGCGGTTGGGCGATTCGAACTGGGCCACGCCTTGGATGACCGTCACGCCGCGCTTTTGGCACAAGTGCTCGATGCCGCGGCAGAGCTGGCCGACGACCTTTTCCTTCCAAGCCCGAAGTTTAGCCACATCAACGGAAGTCGAAGCCGTAAGCCCGATTTCTTCGGCGTGGCGGGCGTCTTCAACGAAGTTGGCGGCGTGAATGAGCGTCTTGGAGGGGATGCAGCCGTAGTGGAGGCACATGCCGCCGAGGCGTTCCTTTTCCACCAACGTGACGGACTTTCCTAAGGCAGCGGCTCGAAGGGCAGCCACGTAGCCGCCGGGTCCGCCGCCGATGACGAGTAAGTCGGTCTGTTGGGGTAAGTCACCCATCACCATGAGTATTCAACTCCGTAAATCAGCATCAGATGTCGCCCACGAGCAAACCCTCGGGATTTTCCAAGTGCTTCTTGACTTCCATAACGAACAACGCGGCCGCCGCGCCGTCGTTCAGCCGATGGTCAAAGGTTAGGCACAACGGGAGGAATTGGCGGGCCTCGACTTTGGGCGCGGATTTGGACGGCTTGGCCTTGGAATCGGTTGCGTTCTTTTTCGCGGGCGCAAAGGCCGGCCGCGTCTGCATGCGCATGACGCCTAAAATCGCGGCTTCCGGAGGGTTGATCAGCGGCGTAGCATAGATGCCGCCCGCGGAGCCGATGTTGGTGATGGTGAACGTGCTGCCGGACAACTCGTCGGCCTTCAGACTGCGCTCTTTTGCCTTGGTGGCCAACAACTGCACTTGTTGGGCGATGTCAAAGACCGACTTTTTGTCCGCGTCCTTCAACACGGGTACCATCAGACCGATGGGCGTGTCCACGGCGATGCCCACGTCATAATACTTCTTCAACACCACTTCGCCTTTTTCATCGTCCAACGACGCGTTGAAGTCTGGAAACTCCTGCAATGCCTTGCACACGGCCTTGACCACGAACGGCAACAACGTCAGCTTGACGCCCTTCTCGTCAGCGTGGACTTTCTCTTTTTCGCGGATTTTCCAAAGCTCGGTGACGTCCGCCTCGTCCACGTGCGTCACCGTCGGCAAGGCCGCGGACCAACTCAAGCGCTCGGAAATGATTTTGCGGACCGGAGTGAACGGCTTGCGGATTTCCGTGCCGTAAGGACGGGATACTACATGGATGCGGCGAGTGGCAGCGGAAGGCGCGGGCACCGATACGGAAACGGGGGATGCCGGAACGGAAGCGGCAGTCGGAGCCGATGCGGACATTGCCGTGGATTGCGGGGCGTTCGCGTTGCGGACGTCGTCCTCCGTGATGCGGCCGCCGGTGCCCGAACCTTGGACGCGGCCCAAGTCGACGCCCAATTCGAACGCCAGTTTCCGGACCGACGGAGCGGCCTTGATCAAGGCCGGATGAATCGACGGACCTGCCGCAGCCTGGCGGTATTGACTGGATGAGGCCGGAAGCTCAGATGAAGCGCCTTGGGCATCCTTTGAAGCGGAACTCTTCGCGGACTGCACATCACTTTCCGTGACGAGGCCACCCGGACCGCTGCCGTTCACGCGATTCAAGTCCACGCCGAGTTGTTGCGCCAACTTGCGGACGGCTGGCGTGGCCTTGGGCGCGGACGTTGCCGAAAGCGAAGCGGAAGTCGGTGCCGAAACCGGGGGCTTGGATACCGGGACGGTTGGCGAAGAAGACGTTGTGACCGGCGCGGCGGGGGAAGAAGGGTGGCCGGAAGATACCGCGGAAGCCGTGACAGCGGGAATGGATTCACCGGGCTGGCCCACGGTGACCAAAGAGTCGCCCACGTGCATGATTTGGCCGACGGATGCGTGAAGCTTCAGGACGGTGCCGGTCTTGGATGAGGGAATCTCCACGACGGCCTTGTCCGTCTCGATTTCGCACAACGGCTGATCTTCTTTGATGGCCTCGCCTTCCGCAACGCGCCATTGGACGAGTTTCCCCTCGTGGATGCCTTCGCCTACGTCGGTGAATAAGATTGTCTCGGCCATTTTACCGCTTACGCCTCGCACGCTTTTTGAAGTGCTTTTGCAATGCGTTGCGGACTCGGAATATAATAGTCTTCGCGGCGGGCCAGCGGCATGGGTACGTCGTAGCCGCCCACGCGCAAGATGGGCCCTTTGAGGTCATACATGGCTTCTTGCGCCACGCAGGCGGCGATTTCGGCGCCGAATCCGCCGGTAATGGGGGCTTCGTGAGCGATGACCAAGCGGCCGGTCTTGCGAACGGATTGCAACACCAAATCGCGGTCCCACGGCGAAATCGTGCGCAAATCGATGACTTCCACGGATTTGCCCGAGTCAGCCGCGGCCTGAAGCGAAGGCTTGGCCATGGAGCCCCACGATACCAGCGTCACATCCGAGCCTTCCTGTCGGATGACGGCCTCGCCCAGCGGGATGGCGTACAGTTCGTCGGGTACTTCCTGCTTGAACGCACGGTAATACTTGGACGGTTCCAGGAAAATAACGGGGTCCGGTTCGCGGATGCTCTGCACCAAAAGCCCTTTGGCGTCGTACGGCGTGGACGGGATGACGACTTTCAAACCGGCCACGTGGGCGTACAGCGCCTCCATGCTTTCCGAGTGGTGTTCCAAGGCCCGGATGCCGCCAGAACACGGCGCCCGAACCACCAAAGGACACGTGAATTGTCCTTGCGAGCGCATGCGCAAGCGGGCGGCGTGGTTGAACAACTGGTTGATGGCCGGATAGATGAAGCCCGCGAATTGGATTTCCGCCACCGGGCGGAAGCCGTACGCCGCAAGACCGATTGCCGCGCCCACGATGGCGGACTCCGCCAGAGGCGTGTCGATGGCGCGATCTTCGCCGAACTTGGCATGCAAGCCGTCGGTTGCGCGGAAGACGCCGCCGTCCACGCCGACGTCCTCGCCCATGACCAAAACCATCGGGTCGCGCTCCATTTCCTGGCGCAAGGCTTCATTGATCGCGGCAATCAGGGTTTTTTCGCTCATAGGTCAGAATCGCCTTTTGGACTTTTCAATCGCCTTTCAAAAAGGCATCGCGCTGTTCCGCTAGGTTCCACGGCTTCTGTTCGTACACGAAGTCAAACATGGTTTCAGGAGCCGCGGAGAATCCTTCCGCCGTCTTGACCGCGGCCTCGATGCGTTGAACCGCGGCCTGCTCGACCTGTTGCTTGTATTCCGGCGTGAAGATTTTGCGTGCGGAAAGGTAGGCCTCGAAGCGCAGCAGCGGGTCGCGTTTTTTCCAAGGCTCCACTTCGGCATCGGTGCGGTACTTCTTCGGGTCGTCCGCCGTCGTGTGCATGGTCATGCGGTAGGTGAGGCATTCGACCAGCGTGGGCCCTTCGCCCTTGAGCGCGCGCTCGCGGGCCTTCTTCACGGCGGCATACACGGCCAGCACGTCGTTGCCGTCCACCTGGATGCCCCACGCGCCGTACGCCAGCGCCTTCTGGGCGACCGTCTGGGAGGCCATCTGTTTGTTCAGCGGAACGGAAATGGCCCAGTGGTTGTTCTGGCACAGCAGGACCAAGGGAGTCTTGTGGACGGAGGAGAAATTGAACGCTTCGTGAAAATCGCCTTCGGACGTGGCGCCGTCCCCGAAGCACACCATGGCCAATTTGGCGTGCTTTTTCAGCTTCATGCCCCACGCCATGCCCGCCGCCATGGGCAAGTGGTTGCCGACGGTGATGGACAAAGGAAAAACGTTGACGCCTTGCGGCATGGCGAGGCCTTCTTCAAAACCCATCCAGTATTCGAAAAGCTGCTCGATGGGCGCGTTCCGGACCAAATAAGTCCCGTGGTCACGGTAGGTGGGAAACACGACGTCGTCCGGACCCAAGGCGTGCATGGCCCCCACCTGGGCGGCTTCCTGTCCCTCCATGGGCGCGTAGGTGTACATGCGGCCTTGCCGTTGCAAGGAAACGGCTTTGCGGTCGAAAAGGCGGCAAAGCACCATGTGTTCGTACATCGCCTTCAGTTGGGCGTCGGACAATTTCGGTTCCATTTTCTTGTCGGCGACGCCATTTTCGTCCAGCACCTGCCAGTACTCGACCTTGCCTTCAAATGCGGTTTTGCTGACCATCAGGCTCGTTGCCTCCGTCGGATCAAATTCTGGATGAAGAATTCCCCGGCCCGGTATGAACTGCGCACGAACGGGCCGGACGCGCAATAAAGAAAGCCCTTGGATTCCGCCATTTCACGGTAAGCGTCGAATCGCTCCGGGGTGACGTATTCATGTACCGGCAGATGAAGCCGGCTTGGCCGTAAGTATTGGCCGAACGTGACGACGTCCACATCAGCGGCGAGGAGGTCATCCAATGTTTGATTGATTTCGGCCTCGTTTTCGCCCAATCCGAGCATCAAGGACGATTTGGTATACGCCGCGCCCATTTTCTTGGCTTCGCGCAAAACGCCGAGCGACTGATCATAATTGGCACGCGGGTCCCGCACGCCCTTCTGCAGGCGGCGAGTTGTCTCCACGTTGTGGGCAAAGACGTCCGGTTTGGCCTTGACAATGGTGCGGACATGTTCCGCATTGCCGCGGAAATCCGGAGTCAACACCTCCACCAGCAAGTCCGGGTTGCGGGATTTGAGTTGCTGGATGCATTCCGCGAAATGGTTGGCGCCCTGATCCGGCAAATCATCTCGGTCCACCGACGTGATGACGACGTAATCCAGGCCCCAACCCTGAACGGCTTCGGCGATTTTCTGCGGCTCCATAGGGTCCACGGGTTGGCCGTTGCGGGACGTCTTGACGGCACAGAAGCGACAACCCCGCGTACAGGTGTCGCCTAAGACCATGAACGTGGCCGTGCCGCCGGACCAGCACTCCGTCAGATTCGGGCACTGCGCCTCTTCACAGACCGTCACCAGGCCCATCTCGTGCACGGTGCGCGTGACGCTTGCAAACGGTTCGCCATGACCGGGCTTGATGCGCAGCCAGGAGGGTTTTTCCAACGCGGAATCGGCCGATACGGTAAGCGGGATGGACATGGAAAAAAGCCTTGGTAGTCTTCAACGCCCCCAATCAATAAAAACGAATGAAGATTCGACAATCAACGTCAAACGGTTGCGGGTGGAGAATCATCGCATGCCGAGCCATTCGTCGGAGCGGTACTTTCCGGCGAACGTGTAGGCCAGCCCAAGCTGCTCTTCCGATACGCCCATGGGCTCCAAATTCATACCGTAGTGTTCCTCGAATCCGTCCGCCACGGCGCGTTCGACGTCTCCGAACGATTTACCGATTCCGATGACGCGTTGCTTGACGTCCGAAATGAGCTTGCCCTTCATCTTCTCGGAAGGCACCTTGAGCAAGTCGAACATGCGGTCCACGTCCACGCTCAAGAGGATGGTGCCGTGTTG
Source organism: Microcaldota archaeon (assembly GCA_016188965.1). Taxonomy (GTDB): domain Archaea; phylum Micrarchaeota; class Micrarchaeia; order Norongarragalinales; family Norongarragalinaceae; genus JACPGT01. Next base: position 7,766 of record JACPGT010000013.1, read on the forward strand.
CAGCAGGACGCCGCCACGGCGCGTCTGGGCGTTGCCCGAGAATTTCTTGCCGTTGACGATCAGGTCATTCAAAGGCGCGAATTGGCCGTCCACGCCGATTTTCTTCAGACCCAGCAAGATGCCAGCGCAGATGTCCCGGTACGAGTCCAAGATGTTGCCGCCGAACTGCCGCGTGACGAACGAATACGTCAATTCATCCGCATGGTACACTGCTCCTCCGCCGGTCACCCTCCGGACGACGTCGACACCATGGCGCTTGCAGGCATCCAAATCCACTTCCTCCTCCAAGCCCTGAAAATAGCCGATGGACACGGCATGCGGCTTCCAACCGTACAGCCGCAGGACGGGTTCCTGGCAGGTCCGCATCAAGGCCTCGTCGATGCCCATGTTGAGGTACGCGTCGGAAAAACCGGTTTTCAGAAGTTTCATGAATACGAACCTTGGATTCGATAAAAATCAAACGGGCTTGGGCTCCTTTCCGGCCGCCATCAGGATAGCCGACGTCAAATCGGAAGCGGAAAAGCCGAAGACCTGCACCCGGGCCGAAAAAGCGGCGATGTACCCTTCCAGTGCACCGCGCTCCAGCGCCACGCCCTGCAGGCCGGATTCCAGCTCAACAATGGCGTCTTCCGGATACAGGAAGAAATCGCCGTGGATGGTGACGGATTGGAGGCAGTCGCCGTCATGCTCGACGCTGACTTTCAGAAGCTTCTGCGACTTGAAGACGGAAGAGCCTTTCATCAAGGCAACAAAGAGACAAAACAGGTATAAAAAACGGCGGGACCGCGACAACCGACGCGCCATCAGAATAACTTGTGGCCGCCGCCTTCACCGAGAAAATCGTTGACTTCCTCCTCTTCCTGGCCTTTGGCCGCGGGCGGGATTGACGCGGCTTCGGAAAACATGTCCATTCCGGCAGGCGCGCTGGGCGTCGGGACGGGTTCAGCCGGCAGGTACTCCAACGCCTGCCGAAGCGCGCGGGACAGGCTCTCGGCAAGTTGCTCGTCGCGCACGTGCACGTCTTCTATGACGAGGAAGACGTATTTGGATTCCAGGATTTCGACATCCGCGACCTTGTCGCGCATGAACGACATCTCATGCTCGTTGTCGCTTTCCGTCGTCACGGCCGCGATGACGGCGTCGACGCCCTGCGCGAACAGCTTGCGGCACGCTGCCGGCACCTTGAACGGATTCGGCGCCGTCAGCCGGACCGCCTGGACGTTGGCCTGCTGGTCCACCAAAGGCGAGAAGATAGAGTAGGCATCCTTCGAATTGGTCCTGCAATCCAAGAAACCGACGCGCATATCGTTGGAAAAGGCGGACAAGTTAATTAAGGTTTATTGTCCTTGACCCAGACATGCCGGAATTGCATGCCGAAGTCATTCGACGCAGGCTACAGAACCAGGGTTGGAAAGTCAGACCTGCATCGGGAGAGCCCGGCCAGATCGAAGTCCACTTGGAAGAAAACAGGGGCAAAGGAACGCAAAGCGTCGTGGAGAAAAAACTACAGGAAGAAGCCAAAAAAGTGGCCGAATTTCTCAAAGCCGAAGCGGGCCGCCGGGTCAGCACGCATGTCGGAAAAGTTTTCGCCCTCGGAGACGTGGATCAGCACGGCGGATGGAAGACGCCGACACGCGGATTCTACATCCAGTTCGTATGACGGCTCCGCCCGGCAACGCTATTCAAGCCGTACGCACGCCGTGGTGCGGTACACGCGCTTGTTCTGATGCTCGCCGACCAGCTTGTTGGACGTCTCGAACTCCAGCTTCAACTGCGAGAGCACTTCCAACGCCGGCCTTTTCTTCCCCACCTGGATATCGGGGCCTTCCTTGTGCTCCACGACTTTCGAGATGAAAGTCCGCGCCTCGAGACGGCGGAGGAGTTTGGGCAGCAAGCGTTCGACCCTCTCGGGGTTTCCGCGCAGCTGGATGATGGCCTCGTGGTACCCGCCGGACATCAAAGCGCAATCCGGGCACTGCGTCTTGATGAAACGGAAGTCCAACCGGTCGTCCAGCGCGACGGTCTGGCCTTCCGCCTGAACCGTGATACGAACGTCGGCATGCGCCAGTTTCGAATCCGGATCCACGTGCAGCTTGGCTGCGATGGACTTGATGACGTGGTTGCTCTTGATCTTCTCCCGCAAGTAGTCCGGCAGTTGCTTTTCGTCGCGCCAGAAGCCCTTCAGACGCATGCGGCCGCACTTGACGCAACGGTCCAACTCCAATTCCGGCAGTTCGTACAAGGGCTGCCGCTGCAGGTAACAGTCCTTGCAGAACGCCGCAATGAACGCGACGTCCGAGCTTGATTTGCCGCAACGCGGACAGGTCTTTTGCAACATGGAAAAACCCCGTGGGAACTACGGGAAGTTAGAACGAGTCTTAGGACGAAACCGGCTTATAAGACGGCGGAAACGCACGACGGCAGCACGGGAATAAACCAAGCGCTTAAAATCAAACGCCGCCATGGTGCAGTCCAACCAGAAGCGGCTGTGGTCCAGTGGCATGATACGACCTTCCCATAAGCCGGGATAAACGCCCCGAAAATACGCCTTGAACCGGCTTGGAATCAGGTTGAGATGCGGGTTCGATTCCCGCCAGCCGCATGCTTTTATTTTTCGATGTGCGGCAGCCGCATATAGGACTGGACGCAAGGTGCGCCAGCCGAATACTTTAACACCCGTCGAATCCAACATAATGCCATGCGAAGCGTCGAAGACCGCAACATCCTGGACTCGTTCTGCACGCGTTTTTGCCACGTGCTGGAGAAACATGCTGCGTACATCGTAGTCTCCGGATTCGTCGCCATCTCGTCGGGCCGTAGCCGTGGAACCGAAGACATTGACATCATCATGGAACGGGTACCGAAAGAAAAATTCGGAAAAATCCACACCGATTTGGAAAAAGCCGGATTCGAATGCATCCAAGGGACGAAAACCGCGGAGTTGTACGACCACTACCTCAAGGACAATCTCGGCATCCGATACATCCTCAAAGGTCACCTGTTGCCGGAAATGGAATTGAAACTGGCCAAAGACCTCCTGGACGAAGGCCAAATCAAGAACCGGGTGAAGTTGCCATTAACGGGCCTTGACGTCTGGTTCAGCAGCATCAACACCAACATCGCCTTCAAGGAAGAACTGCTCAAATCGGACAAGGATCTGGAAGACGCCCGCCATTTACGCAACGTCTATGCGGAACAGGTGGACGAAAATGAGATTAACCGGATTAAAGAACTCATCCACAAATGGCGATTATGACGGACTACCAACGCTTGGAACAAATCGATCGCTGGGCCCACTACGTCCGAGACAGCAAGGGTGCTTGGAAGAAAGACCACTCCGCATTTCTAAACGCCCAAATCCAAAAAGCCAACGCGTTTTACGAGCGCCTGGCCAAGACCCCGGGGGGGAAGGAAAAAATCATCCGGATTTTCGGCATTAAGAACCTGGACGCCGCACCTTTTCTCAAATAGGGCAAAATAGTATGAAGACAAGTAAAAAAAAAGAATCGGCCAAACGGCCCTCAAAGAAACGGTTGTTGGACCAAAACGCGGAAAGCAGTTTAAACTTTCTTGGCGTTCTTGGCGCGCAGGCCGCGGTCGGACGTCTCGACGTCGTATTCAACCGTGTCGCCGATGGCGAACGCGGTGCCTCCTTGGATGGCCGACGAGTGGACGTACACGTCTTTGCCGTCGTCTCCGGTGATGAAGCCGAAACCGCGGTCGTTGTTAAACATTTTGACTTTTCCCTTCATTCAAATCACCTAATTTCAGAAAGACACAAATCGCATCAGTCTGTCAATAAGTGAGTGACAAGACGGGTCTATTAGGGTGTGTTTTGGCCCAAAACGGGCATCCGAAAGGTAGCCTGCACGCACCGGAAGCAAGTATTAATTTCTGATGGCCATGAAGACGGGCATAACGAGATCAAACGCATCATGGCAAGCGTATTCGACGCGCTTCACGAGAAAATCCAGCAGACGGTCCAAGCGCATAACGACGCGACGGATTGAGCCTTTTTAGAACCACTTGCTCAAGCTGCCTTGCTTCTCGTCGGCGTTCTTGAAAGCACGCTCAAGGGAAGCCGTGACGCGTTCGTCTGAAAAATCGTTCTCCTCGACCATGATCTTCTTGACGGCCGCGACGTCCACGGGTTTGCGCGCCAGGTCGGCTTTGGAAACCTCGGCATACGCCGGCCGCAGGAACAAGTCTTCCAACGCGGCAAAGTCGACGGGTTTCGGCACGACGGATTCGGAAACGGAAGCGGAACCGGCAGGGTCCAGACTGTCGGAATCCGGATCGTCATTGGTTTGCGCCGCACCGTCCGAATCATCAAAATCGTCTTCGGCTTTCTTCTTTTTTGGCTTTTTCGCCTTTTTCGCGGCAGCGTTCGCAGCAGCGCGGGCGACCAGGTCGATGAGGCGTTGGTTGACTTCGTCCGTTGATTTTGCGCCTTGGACCAGTTTGAGCGCTTTTTTCGGACCCACGCCCAGCACGCCTTCGTTGAAATCGGTGCCGATGAGGATGCCGGCCCAGACCAATTGCTCGCGCGTCAAGCCAAGGGCGGAGAGGTTTTCCTGCAAGTCGTACACTTCGGGCTGGACCGTGACGTACATGTTGCGCTGGGGCAGTTTGCGGCGGCCGGAAAACGTCAAGTTGCGCACCAATTTGGGCGCGCCGAAAAGCAGGGCGTCGAAGTCCTGCGACGCCGCGGCGTCCACCACGCCTCTCTGCGCCATCAAGGCGCATTGCGCCTCGCCTTCCGACGGCGCCTGGACCCAAGGCAGTCCCATGGCATCCAGGAGGCGCTGTCCTTCACGCACCATGGGACGCGTGAGGCGGGCGGTGCGTTGCGCCAAACGGGCGGCTTCGTCCAAGCGGCCTTCTTCGCGGGCCTTGCGCAGCAGTTCCTCGGCTTCGACCTTGGCGGCGACGCGCTCGGCGATGGTTTTCGCCTTAAGGGGTGACGCTTCGCCGTCGAAGACGTAGATGGGCGTGACGTTCTTTTCCAGCAACGCGCAGGTGCGGTAGAACATTCCGGAGAGATGCGAAGTGACTTCGCGTTTGGAGTTCAAAAGGGGCGTGCCGTCGGGCTGGCGGATGATGGTCAAGAACTGGTACAGCACGTTGTAGGCGTCCACGGCATAGGTTCCGGCCAACTCATCCAGCGGGTGCTCGTGCTTGACGAGAATGGGTTTCAGATAAACGCCCAATGCGAACAACTCCCGGCAGAATGTTCGCGGGGAAGCTTATTAATATTGGAAGCCGGCGGAACGAAGGCCGCGGCAAGGACGGTGCAAAATACGCGGCTCGACGAAAACGGTGCGGCGCCTGCCGGAAAGAAAACCGAGCCGGCAAGAAGTGAAATATAGCAAGACCAAACCGGAAAACAAAGCATTTTTAGTCCCTTGCGGACATGAAAGCACCCTGGACGATTATCATGGAGTATTGTCAAGTCTGTGGAAAGCAAGCCGTCGGCGAAGGCTACGTCGAAGGCGCGCGCGTGCCCCTCTGCCCCAACTGTGTCCAGTACGGCAGTCGCTTCCAGGTCTACGACGAGTACAAGCCCCGCGCGCCGGCACCCCGGCCTCGGTTGCAGGATGACGTCCACTTCATCGACGACGCAGGCGCGGCCATCAAGTCGGCCCGCGAGGCCAAAGGATGGGACCGCGCCCAGCTGGGCAAACGTCTGTTCATCTCGGAGACGGACATCCGTGCCTTCGAGGAAAACCGCCGAAAACCCACGCCCGCGCAGGTCGAGAAGCTGGAACACGAATTGGGAATCACGCTGCTGGCCAAGGACGCGCCGGAAGAGAAGCAGAAGAAGGATTCGGACGCACGCCCGGCGCCGGCGAAGGCCGCCGGGCCGCGCAAGGCCGAAGAGTTCACGTTGGGTGACATCGTCACCATCAAGAAAAAATAGCGGGTCGGGGCGCGGCACGATTGCCTCGGCATAAACCATACCTTTTTCTTTTCAGTTCGGCCCAACGATTGAATCCGCGGCGCATGCGGAACGACGAGTGATGCGGATTCTCATGAAGGAAAAGACGACGAAAACCAAACCTGCGCAGAAAAATCTGAACGGCAAAAACGGCCAGTCAAAGACCTTGTTCCACACCGCGTTCGCCGCCTTCGTGCAGCTGGCCTGCATCGGCATCGCCTGGTTCACAACCACGTCCAACGAAGCAAAGATGGCCACCGGCGCACTGCTCGTGCTGCAAGCCGCATGGGTATTGCTTCAGAAGGACCGCCGCCACGCGTTCATCCTATCCTCCGTGTTCTTCTCCAGCATCCTCCTGTTCTTCTTCATCGTCTACGCGCCCATCGACTTCATGGCCCGGGTGCTTGCCGCGCTGGCGGTCCTGGTCTTGACGGGATTTGCCGTGCACAAGATTACCGGCATCGAATCGTTCTACGGCTTCTTGATGGTCCGAAGTTTGGCCGGATTCGACCTGATGCGGACCGTTGGCGAAAACCATCCGCGTTTTTCGCGCGAATCGGCCGATTTCGGCGCCAGCATGACCTTCGGCATCCCCTGGGCCGTGCGCACATATGGATTGCAGAAAGCCGCAGGCCACACCGTGGCCCTCATCGCCTTGCTGGCGGTCTTCATGCAGGCCAGCCTGCTGTCTTCGCTGTCCGGCGTAGTGCAGAACGGCGAGTGGATCTTCGCCGCCGTCGGCCTTCTGGCCGGATTCATCGGACTGGGCGTGCTGGGCATGGCGGTGCACGCGTACACCATCCTGACGGTACCCAACACCCCGGCAGGCGTGCGCCTCTTGATTCCCTTCGTCACCGTGCCGGGCGAGGCGCTGTTTGCCATCGCGGTCATTGCCATCGTGCACGAGACGGCGCACGGCGTGCTGTGCTACGTGGAAAAACTCAAGTTGAAGTCATCCGGCGTGCTGTTATTCGGCTTTTTGCCGGTGGGCGCGTTCGTCGAACCTGACGAGGAGAAGCTGGACACCTTGCCGTTGGAGAAGAAGCGCCGCATCCTGGTGGCCGGGTCAACGTCCAACACGTTGTTCTTCCTCGTCTTTCTCGCGCTTTCGCTGCCTCTGATGGCCATATTGCCCGGCATGGTCGCCGGCGTCGCCGTCGAATCGGTTCCAGGAAACTCAAGCCTCGCAGGCGTCCTGCAGGCCGGAGCAATCCTGGCATCCGTGGACGGCAAGACCATCAACAACACGCGCGACTTGCTTTCGATCAACCTGACGGACAACCCGCAAGCCGTCTTCCTCCAGGATGGCCGCAGCATCCAGACGCCGTTGATGGAAGTCGTGGTGCAGTCGGTGGACGCCAAGCACCCCGCGTCCGGAATCCTATTACCGGAGGACCGCATCCTGGCCGTGGACGGACAGGCCGTGGGAAAAGTCGCGGACATCGGCCGCGTCGTTTCGGCGAAAAAGCCGGGCGAATCGGTGAGCATCACGACGCAATTCGGCGACAAGGTCGTACCCATCGGCGACGACGGCAAGCTGGGCATCCAGATTACGCTGTCCTCCGTGGGCGTGCTGAACAACCGGCCAAAAAGCGGGTCTGAACAGGCGTACGCCACCGTATCGCTGCTGTTGGTGTTGTTCAGCTGGACTTACCTTTTGAACATCCTCATCGGCATCGTCAACCTGTTGCCGCTGTTCATCACGGACGGTCAGAAGATGATCTACTATGAACTGGTGCCGAAGTTCGGAAAGGAACGTGCCGCCCAATTGTCGACGGCGGCCGGTTTGTTCATGCTGGGCCTGATTTTGCTCAACGCGTTGCCGTACTTCCTGGGCAAGGGATGAGCAAAGAAGAATAGCGGAAAGCCTGCGGCCGGGAAAGAATGCGCTGGGCCTGAAGTGACGGAAAATCTACTTCTTCTTGAGCTTCTCGTCCAACAAATCCTTGACTTGGTCCACCGTGGCGTAATTCAGCGGGTTGATCTGGTCCAACACGTACTTGAGTTCTTCGACCGTGTTGGTCAGTTCCTTGACGTCGGATTTGAGCTTCTTGAAATCCGTTTGCAGAGGTCCGAGGTCCACGGCGGGAACGGCCGCAACGGGTGCGGAAGACCGCTCCGCAACAGGCGCGGGGCGGCGGACCTGGTCCTTGAGAGCCAACAAGGTGCGGCCCGCAATCTCTTGGTTGGACTCCAGCGTCTTGAGCCGTTCCACCACGAGGTTGATTTTGGAATCGAGCGTCCGGATGGTGGTGCGGATGTCCTCGGCCGGAGCGGATTTGACGGGCATAGCGGTTTTTAATGCAGGGGGCTACTTAAAGGTGCCTGGTGGGCAAGCGGCAGAAAGACCGCAAACCGTGCAAAAACGGAGGACGACGGCAGGAAAACGGCGCCAGAAAAAACAAAAGAAACTTGTTTTTCGTTTCCGCAAGCCGCGCCGCGGTTATGCCATTTCGGACGCAAGAGGTCATGGGACGTGAAAGCCTGGTTGTTGGATGTCAATTACGTGCACAGCCAGCGGGCCATCCGGTTGCTGCTGAAAGTCAACGGCAAGTCCATCCGGGCCTACCACAAGCACGAGCCCTACTTTTACCTCAAGCCCAAGGACCTTGCTTCGGCCCTTGAGCCGCTGAAAAAAGTCCAGGCCAACGACGGCGAAAAAAACTACACCTTTGAGCGCATCGACACGGTCAGCCGCCTCATTGAAGGCAAGCCCACCGACGTGCTGAAGCTGGTCACGGCCCATCCCGGATTGGTGCCCAAGTTCCAGGAAGCCGTGCGGCACTACGGCGACACGTACGAGTACAACATCCTGTTCACCCGGCGCTACTTGATCGACAACCACCTCACGCCCGGCGCGGAGGTCGACGTTGAATTCGAGAGGCGGCAGGGCAAGCGCTGGGTGACGGCCATCCGCTCGGACGCCACCGACGCCGTCCCGCCGTACAACATCCTGGCATTCGACATCGAGACGTACAACCCCAGCGGCATGCCGGATGCCAAACGCGACCCCTTGCTGATGGCGTCGTACGCCGACGCCACGGAGTCCAAGGTTCTCACGTACGCCCAGCCGCCGCGCACCGAAGGATTCGTCGAGAACCTCGCTTCGGAAAAAGAGGTGCTCGAACGCCTGGCCCAGGTCCTGCGCGAGAAGCACACCGACGTGCTGTGCACGTACAACGGCGACGTGTTCGACATGCCCTACGTCACGGAACGCAGCCTCCAGACGCGAGCGATCGCGCATTTCGGCCGCGACCATGCGCTGGCCAAGAGCAAGCGCCTGGGCCTTCGTAACGTCACGTCGGTTGGCGGCCGCATCCACTTCGACGTGTACAACACGGTCTACTTCCTCAACTACATCGGAGCCACCAAACTTGCGCGCATGACGCAGTTAAGCGCGTACGAAGGCCTGTTGGGAAAGACCAAGATGGATTTCCCCAAAGACCAGATCGTGGCGGCGTGGAATGAGAAGGGCCAGCATTTGGCGGATTTGATTGAGTACAGCCGCCAGGACGCGGTGGCCTGTTACGAACTGGCCGAGTACTGCCTGCCGCTTTTTTACGCCTTGGGCAAAGTCACCGGCACCACTCTTTTTGACGCCTCGCGCTTCACCTCCGGACAACTGGTTGAAGCGCTGCTGCTGAAGAAGGCGTTCGACAGAGGCGAGATTGCGCCGAACAAGCCCAGCGCCGAGGAAGTGGCCGAACGCACGGCCTCGCCGATCCAAGGCGCGTACGTCAAGCTGCCGCAACCCGGCGTCTACGACTCCTTGGCCGTTTTCGACTTCAAGTCGCTATACCCGTCCATCATCATCTCGCACAACATCGATCCGTCCACCTTGGACTGCGACTGCTGCAAAGGCGAGGGACAGGCGCACGTCTCACCGATGGGCCATCGGTTCTGCAAGAAACGCCAAGGCCTCATCCCGGCCATGCTGCAGGAAGTCCTGACCACGCGGTTTGCCATCCAAAAGCAGATGAAGGCGTTGGACCAGGAGTCCGCGGAATACAAGCAGCTGTACGGCAAGCAGTGGGCTCTCAAGATCCTGGCCAACTCGACGTACGGCGTCCTGCTCTACCCGCGCTTCCGGTGGTTCCGGCGCGAATGCGGCGAAAGCGTCACGGCCTACGGCCGCCAATACATCCAGGACACCATTGCCAAAGCCGAAGCCGATGGGTTCAACGTCTTATATTCCGATACGGATTCCATTTTTCTACAATATAGTGGTAACAAAAAGGAAGGCGTTGTTGATTTTGCCAAAAAGGTCAACGCCGCCCTGCCCGAATCGATGCAGCTGGAACTGGAGGACTTCTACCCCCGAGGCATCTTCGTCAGCAAGAAGGCCGAGGAAACCGGCGCCAAGAAAAAGTACGCGTTAATCAATGAAGAGGGAAAAATCAAGATCCGAGGGTTCGAACTGGTCAGGCGCGACTGGAGCAAGGTCGCGCGCAACACGCAGCGGCAGGTGCTGGAAATCCTGCTGAAGGAAGGCGACGTCAAGAAGGCCGCCGACTTGGTGCGCAACGTCGTGAACGACCTCAAGGAAGGCCGCGTGCCGCTGGAGGACTGCGTCATCTACACGCAACTGAAAAAGAAAATCGCCAACTACGAAATCAAGAGCCCGGAAGTCGGCGCCGTCCTGCATGCCCGCAAGAACGGCATGAACATACCCGAAAACAGCATGGTGGCCTACGTCATCAGCAAAAGCGGGGGCGAAGCCGTTTCGGAAAGAGCACGCGTGACCGAATTGGCCAAGGACTACGACCCCGATTACTACATCAACAACCAAGTTCTGCCCGCCGTACTGAAAATCCTAGGTTCACTGGGCTATGACAAAGATTCAATCCGCATGAAAGGCACGCAAACGGGTTTGGGCAACTGGTAATCCGGGCCACCCGCGCGTCCATGGATTTTTTCCCCGGCGCCGCCCCCCGCAACGTCGCGCTTGGCGTTGGCATCCTTCCGGTTTGGCGCGTTCCGTCAAATCCGATGGCCCCGGCCTTCGCGTCTTCTTGTCGAAAGCATTAACTATGTTCAGCGGGTACGCCTCCCATGCGTCGGCTGTTTTGGTTGCTCGTCCTGCTTGCGCCACTTGTTTTGGGCGGGGCGCTTGACGTAGATTACGCGTCTTGCGAAACCCGATCCGCCAGTGCCGGCCAGACGTTTACCTGTCCGTACGGCAAGGTCGCCATCGGCGTTGCCGACAATTTTCCCCCGTCCCCAAGCGTGGATTCATTCCGCTGTTGTCCGGCGTCAACTGACGGGGCGCTAACCGGCGGAACTTCCGTGGTCTGGGATGCCTGCAGGGTCAAGGCGACGTCGGTCAATACTTGTACGGGGCAGGATTTTTTCCTGGGAGCTCTTTTTTCCAGTGAAGGAGGGTTTTCCGGCGCGAATTGCTGCGCGTTGCGGACGGCTGAAACCCGGCCCGTCGTCGTGCGTCGGAATACCTATTCCTACGTGCCTTTTGACGTAAACCCCAAAAATTGTCCGGATGGCAAGAGTATGTCCGGTGTATCGCAAGGCGCAACCGGCGCCGTAACCGGTTTGGATTGCCGGAGTGCTTTCACTTCCGGTTACGCGGTTTGGACCGGAAACCCTTCCCCCAAGCCCGGGGCGGGCGGAACAAATGCCATCGTGGCGTGTGGTGACAACCAGGTCATGTGCGGGTTCTCGGAGAACCAGGCTGACGTGCTTTGTTGCGATGTCACGTCCGGCGTCGACTTGACCGGCGATACCGTCAAGAGAAGTTATTCAAACACCGCGCCCGCCTGCCAAACGAACGAGTACGCGGTCGGCATTAGCAAGTCAGGTTCTCTTGGCGTGTTGTGCAAGAACACAAACAATCCGTGGTCCAGCTCTCGCAAAGTCCTTACCGTCAACCTGTATGCTCGTTGCGACCAAGATGAAGCCGCGTGCGGCTACGATTACAACGGCGGCCTGTTTTGTTGCAGGTCATATATTCCAACTCCGGCCCCGTCTCCTTCACCCTCCCCCGGTCCTTTCCCGAGTCCTTCGCCTTCTATCTCTCCCTCTCCGGCCCCGAGTCCTCTTCCATCCGCTAGTCCTTCGCCGTCGGCCAGCCCCACGCCCGACCAACGCGCGTCGAACGGACTGAAAATCCGCTGCCCGGTCGGCGTCGTCGCGGAGGAGAACACGACGGTGTCTGCGTTCTACACGCCGGACGGAGTACCCGCCTGCGTCGGGGCGGCCATGACCGTCACGGCATACGCCAACCAAACATACCAAGCCGTTTCGTACCGCTCGTGCGACCCGGCCACGGGCCTTCACCGCTTCACCATCAACACCACGCAGGGCGGCAGCTACGACGTGACGGCCCGTTACGGCAGCTTCCAAAGTCGCTGCGCCTTCGACGTGGTTGGACACGCCCCCACGCCCACGCCGGAATTATCCGGATGGCTGGTCTTGGCAGCGGCCTTGGCGGCGTTCGGCTTGGCCCGCAAAGGCCGGACTAAACCTTAAATCGTCCCTCGTCGTGAAAAGTACGCCCGCCATGCTGACCTTTCACGACGACCACGCCCATGTCCGCGCTGGACCGCATTCCATCGCCTTGGACGCGCCGGGAACGCATGCCTTCGTGTCCCACGCGCATTTGGACCACTACCGTTCCCTCCGCAAAGCCGAATTAGTATTATCCAGTTCGGAAACTATGGACTTGTTGTCGGCCCGCGGCAAGACCGTGCCGCCCAAAACCGTCCAACACCACCAGTCCGAAGAGGAAGGCGCGACGCAAGTCCGATTGCTCAACGCGGGCCACGTGTTGGGCTCCCGCATGCTCTACGCCGAAAGCGCGGCCAACGGGCACGCGGGCCAATCCGTGCTGTACACCGGCGATTTCTTGTCGCAAGACTCCCTGACCCAGAAAGCGGCGCAACCTAAAGACTGCGACGTGCTGTTGATGGAGTGCACCTACGGCCTGCCCCAATATGAATTCGTCGAGCGCGCCGTGATGTATGACCAAATCGGCAAATGGGCCTCCGCCGAATTGGCTCTCGGTCGCATCGCCGTCATCGGCGCCTACAGCTTGGGCAAAGCCCAGGAAGTCGTCGCCGCCTTGAACCAAGCCGGCATCGCGCCGGCCGTCAGTCCGCCCATCGCTGCGCTCAATGAGATTTACGAAAAATACGGCGTCACGTTGGATTATACCGTGAATGACGCCGCCACGTTGGCAAGCGGTGCGTTTGCCGCAGTCGTCCCGATGCACCAAGTCAAGCCGGCCATGGCGCAAGGCTTGAAGCAGGCGTACGGCCGAAAAGCCAGCCTCTCCGTGGCCACGGGTTGGGCCTTGAGCGGCGGCTACGCCGGCTGCGACGCGGCGTTTGCGTTGAGCGACCACAACGATTTTCCCGGATTGATCGAATTCGCCCAACAATGCAATCCCAAAAAAGTGTACACCACCCACGGGCCCGCGGACGTGTTCGCGCACCATTTGCGCAAAGCCGGGCTGGATGCGCAGCCGTTGGAAAATCTCGGCCAAAAGCAGACGACGCTCGCTTGAAGCCGGAAAAACGAACCGGGAAAATAAAGACGAGCCACACGACATCCGCGTCACCCGCCTGCCCAGAAGGAAGGAAAAGCGTTTTATAACCGACATGCCTACTAACGGCAGTTGACGAACAGCAACGGGACTATCGAGGCGAAAAGTGGGGGCCTAAAAGTCCGAAAAGGTGGGGCACGCGTGGACAAGGTCGTTTACTGGTTCAACGAACTGGACAAGAACTCGTTATCCGTCGCCGGTGGCAAAGGCGCCAACTTGGGCGAAATGACGCAAGCCGATTTTCCCGTGCCTCCCGGATTCATCGTTTCCGCCCAGGCCTACCACGCATTCATGCAGTCCACCCGCCTGGACGCTCTCGTCCTGGCCAAGACCCAGGGCCTTGACACGGAAGACTCAAAAAAACTCCAACAAGTCAGCGACGACATCCGTGCGGCCATCATGGAGCAACAGGTGCCGTCGGAAATCCGCGCCGAAATCGTTCGCGCCTACAACAAGCTCTGCGGCGTCAGCCTCATACCCGCCACACACGACGAGATACTCGTGGCCGTCCGATCCTCCGCAACGGCCGAAGACCTGCCCGAAGCCAGCTTTGCCGGACAACAGGAAACATATCTCAACATCCAAGGCGCCGACGCCGTGGTACAGGCCGTCAAACGCTGCTGGGCATCCTTGTTCGGAGCGCGCGCCATCTACTACCGCCAAGACCAAGGAATTGACCACGTCAGCGTAGGCCTTGCCGCGGTCGTGCAGAAGATGGTGCAGTCGGACAAGTCCGGCGTCATGTTCACCGTCGAACCCATGAGCAACGACCGTACCAAGATCGTCATCGAAGGCGGCTTCGGCCTCGGCGAGGCCATTGTCTCGGGCGCCATATCGCCGGACCACTACGTCGTGGACAAGAATTCCAACAAGATCATCGAAAAACGCGTGTTTAAACAAACCATGATGATCGTCCGCGTCGGCACCGTGACCCGCGAAGAAGAAGTGCCGGAAGAAATGCAGGAAATCCAGAAGATGTCCGACGAAGAAATCACGACCATCGCCTCCTTGGGCCGCAAAATCGAGAACCACTACGGCAAGCCACAGGACATCGAATGGGCCATCGAAGGAAAGGACGCGTTCATCGTGCAGAGCCGGCCCGTGACCACGTACAAGGAAAGCCACGACGAAAGCAAGACCGAACCCCAGGAGGTGCAAGGAGGCATGGACGCAAGCCAGGCGAACGTACTGCTCAAAGGCCTCGGCGCCGCCCCCGGCATCGCCATCGGCGCCGTCAAGATCCTCAAGACCGCCAAGGAAATCGACAAGATTCAGAAAGGCGACATTCTCGTCGCCAAGATGACGTCGCCGGACTACGTGCCGGCCATGAAGAAAGCCGTCGCCATCATCACCGACGAAGGCGGCATGACGTGCCACGCGGCCATCGTCTCGCGCGAACTGGGCATTCCCTGCATGGTGGGCACCACCAACGCCACGCAACTTTTGCACGACGGCCAAGTCGTCACCGTGGACGCCAAGCGCGGCATCCTGTACGAAGGAAAAGTCGACTTCGGCGCCGAAGCGAAAGAACAGGCCCAAATAGCCACCGGCGGCGCGCCCCTCATTACGGGCACCAAGATATACGTCAATCTGGCCGAGCCGGAACTGGCCGACCGCGTGGCCGGCAAGAACGTCGACGGCATCGGACTGCTTCGAGCCGAATTCATGGTCGCAGGACTCGGCGTTCACCCCCGCAAGCTCATCGCGGAAGGCCGCCAGAAGGAATTCGTCGACGCCCTGGCATCCGGCCTGCGCAAGGCCTGCTCTGCCTTCTTCCCGCGGCCCGTCATCTACCGCGCTACGGACTTCAAGACCAACGAGTACCGAAACCTCGACGGCGGCGAGCAGTACGAACCGAAGGAAGAAAACCCGATGATTGGTTTTCGTGGCTGCTTCCGCTACATCAAGGACCCCGACGTGTTCAACATGGAACTGGCGGCCATCAAAAAAGTCCGCGAAGAATACGGACTGACCAACCTCTGGCTGATGATCCCGTTTGTGCGCACGCTGCACGAGTACAAGCTCTGCAAGAAGCTCGTCAAATCCTCGGGCCTGCACCAGAACAAGGACTTCAAACTGGGCATCATGTGCGAAGTTCCCTCCACCGCCATCTTAGCCGAGGAATTCTGCCAGTTGGGCGTGGACTTCATGTCCATCGGCTCGAACGACTTGACGCAACTGACGCTGGGATTGGACCGCGACTCTTCTTTAGTGGCGGAGGACTTCGACGAGCGCGACCCCGCGGTCATCAAGTCGATCGAACGAGTCATCACGGCGTGCCACAAGTACGGAGTCAAAGTGTCCTGCTGCGGACAGGCGCCGTCCGTCTACCCGGAATTCGCCGAAGCCCTCGTCCGGTTCGGCATTGACAGCGTTTCGGTCAACCCGGACGTCATCGACGTGACGCGCAAGACCGTCGCCTCGGCCGAACAGAAGATCCTGCTGGAACGCCTGCGTTCGCTGACGCGCAAGCACGAAAAGGACGACGAAGAAGACGAAGACTAAGAAAAAAAGTAAAGGAACTCAAACGGTCGACGATAGCAACTGCGCCGGCGCATCAAGTCGGTTGAGCGCCATACGGGCCTCTTGGCTCAAGGTGAACAGTTGCTCCCCGTTTTCCGTACGGACATGCACCAATTCGGCCTTAATCAGTTCAGCCAATACGTTGGACAGGGCGGCAGGGTCCAAGCGGGCTTCACGGCGCAACTCTTCCAAATCCACGTCCGGATTATCCCGATAAAGTACCAGCATGACTTTGAGGGAATCCAAGTCGTGAAAGAACGAAAGCCGGTCCGACATCACACCCATCTCCGATAAACCATACGCATATGGAGTTTTTAGCTTTTCCGCATTGCCTCGCCAATTCTTGTCAATTTTCTCAACGCCAAACGATGACTGGCCTGTTTTGCGGCCTTCACGCCGATTTCAACGAGGTTTTCCGGCACGTAGGTTATTTTTGTCGGAAAATACACGTAATGGTTGGTGACGCTCAGAAGCGAGTCGGCGTCAATGGCGTCCGGAACCATCAAAACCGTCCGCTCAAGCAAGTCCGGATTCTGCATCAGGAAAGCACACTCTCCGACCACGCCCCCATTGTCGGCATCAATGATGACGATGACATGCGCTTTTTGGAGAACTGCCACTTCCTTTTCAAAATCCGGAAGGGGCATCTGGGCACTATCTGGAATTCGCCGAATCAGGGTTGCGGGGTAGTTTCCGGCATTCAAGCGGTCCGCCATTTGCTCCATGGCTTGGGCGGATTTGCTGTGATTACCCAAAATGCAGATACGCTGAAGCCCGATTTGGCTTTGAAGTTTCTTGGAATCCTCCGCCAACTCATCCAACAATTCCAGTGCGACGCTTTCGATCGAAGAAGGCATAAGGACAACCGATCAAAAAGGGCACGGCCCATGAATAAAAAGCATCGGTAGAATTTTTCTCAACCTGAGACGTCAGATGCGTCAAGCTTAAAGGCGCGGGTTTAATGAGAACTGCATGAAACTCTCCGTCATCGTGCCCGCGCTGAATGAGGAAAAGATCATCTGCCACACCCTCCGGGAGCTGAAAAAACGCCTGCCGAAGGGCACACAGATCGTCGTGGCGGACGGCAAGAGCACGGACGGCACGGCCGCCTTGGCCAGGAAATACGCCGACGTGGTCTACGAACGCGGCAGGGACTGGCAAGCCGCCAGCATCGCCGCGGGACGCAACGCGGGAGCCAGGAAAGCCAAAGGCGACATCTTTTTGTTCAACGACGCCGACACGCTGCCGCAAAAAGAGTTTGTGGACAAGGCGTTGGAAATCCTCCGCATGCAGCCGGACGTCGTCAGCGTGGGATGCGTTGTGCGTCCCGACGTGTCCGACTGGAACACCCAGCTTTTCTTCAGCATCCTCAATGGCATCGTGCGCGTCAGCACGGCCATCGGCCGGCCCGTCATCGCCGGCAACTGCGTCTTCTACCGCGCCGACGCCTTCTGGAAGGTGCATGGCTTTGACGAGGACATGCACGCGTCGGAAGACCAGGACCTCTCGCTTCGGGTTTCCAAAATCGGCCGAGTCGTGCTCCTGACGCAGTACACGGCGTACACGTCCAACCGCCGCCTACAGCAGATGGGCTTCCTGGGCTTGCTGAACGACTGGGGCCACACCACCGTCAACTTTCTTTTAGGAAAAAAAACGAAGCGGTACGCCATCGTCCGGGAAATCACGTAAGCCGAGCAGGTAAAAACGGCAGCTTAATAGCCCGATTTTCGCTAATTCCTGCATGCTGGACCTCAAGACCATCCTGGAGTACGGCTTGGCATTCGTCACGCTCTTTGCCACCGTGTTTTTCCTTTTGGTGTTCTTGGAGAACAAGGACCGCGTGCGCGAATCCCCAAAGCCGCCCAAAAAACTGCCGTCCTTGACCATCCTGATTCCCGCGTTCAACGAGGAAAAGACCATCGCGGCCACCCTCGAGTCCGCCCTACAGGCGCAATGGCCCGGCGCTCGCAAGAAAATCGTGGTCATCGACGACGGCTCGACGGATGCCACGCTCAAGATCGCCCGCTCGTACGCCAAGAAAGGGGTCCTCGTGCTGCACCAGAAGAACGCAGGCAAGGGCCGCGCCTTGAACAACGGCCTAAAGCATGCCGACACGGTCATGGTGGCCACTATGGATTCGGACTCCTACATGGAAAAAGACGCCTTGCTCAAATTGGTGGGCTATTTTGCTGATTCCAAGGTGGCCGCCGCCACGCCCCTGATGAAAGTCTGGCAGCCGAAGAACACGCTGGAAAAATTCCAACGCATCGAATACCTCCTGACCGTCTTTTCGCGCAAGCTGCTGTCATTCATCAACGGCATCAACGTCACGCCCGGGCCCTTGAGCATGTTCCGAAAATCCGTGTTCGACCACGTGGGCGGCTACGACGAGCGCAACATCCTGGAAGACCAGGAAATGGCCATGCGCATCCAGGCCTACCAATACAAGATCGCGTCGTCCATGGACGCCGTCGTCTACACCGCGGTGCCCGAATCGTTGAGCGATTTGATCGGCCAGCGCGTCCGCTGGCACCGCGGCGGCATCCGCAACATCCTCAAGCACTATTACCTCGTCTCGCCCAGATACGGCGATTTCGGCATCCTCGTCATGCCCCTGGCCATCCTCTCCATCTTCTCGCTCTTCTTGGTCTTCGGACTTGCCCTGTACTCCCTGCTCACCGGCGCGCCCAACCTCCTGCTGTCCTACGGCATCGAAGGCGTATGGTTCGGCCTCAAGCCATTGCACGTGCTGTCCGCCATCATCCTGGCGTCCAGCGTGGTGTGGTGCTACGTCGGCATCCGCCAACTGCAAGGCGAAACCCTCTCCGCGCCCTTCCTCGCGCTCTACCTCATCCTCTACGCGCCGCTCATCACGCTATTCTGGCTGGTGACGGCATTCAAGGAAATCAAAGGCGAAAAACTCCGCTGGTAAGGCAACCGCTACGAAGGCCAACGACCCGTTGCCGAGGCCGCGGCGTCCGAAGCGAATAAAACCCCGACGGCCCTTGAAACGTACCATGCGCTCCATCTCATGGAAGACGTACCTGGCCGCCTTCGTCATCTCGGCGTTCCTCTTCGGATTCGGCATCCTGGCCGGCACCTACCTGACGCAGAGCGTCAACGACGGCCTTGAATTGCAGCTGGAATCGCTCAAAGGCCGCTCCGGCGAAGTCGAACTCCTGCTGTCGATGAACGCCTCACAGGCGCTGCTGTGCCCCTCATTGGAAGCGCAACTATCCGAATTCGACCGCCAGACCACCGCATTCGGCGCGAAACTGGACTTGTTGGAGAACACGCGGGGCCGCACCGACGCCACCGTCCTGCGCCTGAAAAAAGAATACATGGTGCAGCAGGCGCGCGACTTCCTTTTGGTCCAAAAAATAAACGGATACTGCGGCACGTCGATTCCCACCATCCTGTTCTTCTACACCAACCAGGACTGTCCCGAATGCACCCGACAGGGCCTGGTCGGACCCGTGTTGAAGCAGAAGCGGCCTGACGTCATGATCTACGCGTTTGACGTCGACTTAAAGGCGCCCATCGTCGATGCATTGCAGAAGGTCAACGCGGTGAACACGTATCCGAGCCTCGTCGTGAACGGACAGACGCTTCCGGGCTACCGCAGTGCGGACGCCATTGAGCAGAAACTCGAAGGCTGAAAAATAGCAACCTTTTCGAAAAATTACACGAGTTCTTCGTACATCTCCAGCGTCTTCTCGGCCGACTCGTCCAACGAGAACGCCTCGGCCTTGCGTCGGGCCGCCTTGCGCCACGCCGCCGTCTTTGCGGAGCCTTGGTCCAACGCGTCGAGGATCTTCGCAGCACAGTCCTGCACATCAAAAGGTCGGAAGAGCAGGCCGTTCTTGCCGTCATCCACCGCTTCCGGCAGAGCCAACGCGTCGGCCACCACGGCCGGCGTGCCGCAGGCCATGGCTTCCAACACCGACAACCCCTGCGTCTCGAAAGCCGACGCGCTGACCAAAACGTCGGCGGCCGCATAATAGTACGGCAGGGCTTTGCCGTTGACGAAGCCTTCGAATTCGAAAGATTTGCGCACGCCGAGCGTCACGGCCGATTCCTCGCAGAACGAACGGGCGGGCCCGTCGCCCGTCACGATGAACCGCACAGGCCGCTCTTTCAGGACGCGCTTGGCCGCCTTGACGACGACATCGACGTTCTTCTCGAAGCCCATGCGGCCGGCGACGATGACGACGGATTCGTCCGGCCGGATGCCCAACAGCTTGCGCACCACCGTGCGGTCAACCGACGGCGTATAGCGCGCCGTGTCCACGCCGTTGGGAAGCACGCGGACGTGTTGCACGCCGTGGTGCCGCAGAAGTTCGGCCGTGGCATGCGACGGCGCGCAGACGACGTCGAAGCCGCGGTAGAATAGCGAAATGCCGCGCCAGAGAACCTTAGAGGCGTTGCGCTTGACCCAGGCGTTCTTCGTCAAATACTGCGTCCCGTCAGTGATCATGGTGTGGAAAGTGCCGACGATGGGCACCTTCAGCTGCCAAGCCGTGCTTCGTGCCGCCAAACCCATGGACGTGATGGCGTGCGAGTGGATCAGGTCGGGCCGGACCTTGCGGGCCGACTGCACCGCGCTGACATACGGAAACAAGGCCAGTTTGTACTGCGGGTATTGCGGCAGGGCGACGGAGCGGAAGAAGAGCACGCGCGGATCCGCGTTGAGCCTCTTATCACCCTGGCTGCCCGGGGTGAAGACGAACACCTCGTGTCCCTGCGCTTCCAACCGGGCCCGGGTGTTGACGATGCTGGTCACCACTCCGTCCACGTTTGGCAGGTATGTATCCGTAAAGTAAGCAATCCGCATGCGCATCAACCACTCTTGCCCAACCAGGTCATGGACTCACCCAACGCAACGCCAGCAACACCAGCCCGATTGAAATCAGGAAGACCAACGGCGCGACGACTTTCGCGACAGACACGATGGCGTTGATGGTCGAAAGCAATTCAGCCTGCCGCTGCACGCCCAACACCGACACGTCGATGCGGCGAGCGCTGACCGCGGCCTTGACCGGCTCCAAGTCATCCAAAGCCAGCCTGACGGCCGCCACAATGCGGTCCATCAGCAATACTCGGTCCAGTCGCGCGCCCACCGGATTGTGGATGCCGCCGATAGTGTTGACCGAATGCGTGTCAGACGTGTACAAGTCAACTAGGTCAAAACCGAACGGTTCAAGGCGCTTGAGGACCTTGGCGCGAAAATCGGGCACCGCGTTGTTGCCATCCACCAGCACCACGCAGGCCTTCTTGCGACCCATTGAGAACACCGCGACCTTGAGGCCGGCTCCGCCGATGCCGTCAGGAATGGAGAATTCGGGCAACGAGTCCGACGCCACGCCCAGGCGCAAAGACCCGCCGGACTGCACCCGGAGGCTTTCGACCGCGTCAACGTAGCGGTTGTACACGTCGGAACCCACGTCGAACATCTCGCCGTTCGTCAAGCTGTTGTGCCGGTCCACCACCAGCGCTTCGTCGAACCGCCGCAGCGCCAAATTGCGGAGAGCAAGGCCGGCACCCAGGTCGAAATCCTCGGTCGAATGCGGCGCACGCGTCAGGCTGATCCACGCACTCCGGCCGAAGCCAAGAGCTGCGACCCGCGTCTCGCCCACCTGGCGCAGGTCAAGAAATGCCGCGGATGCGTACGGACGCGCGGTGCGCACCAGGTCGCCGAATTGCTGCGCCACGACCTCGGCCTCCCGGGAGTGCACCAGGTTCATATCATGGTTGACCAGTCCGTGGAAAGTGAACGCCTCGGATTCGAATTCGCGACGGAAGTAATCGGAAAGCTGTTGGGGCAATCGGCTGGAACCCAGGTTGCCAAAAGGCCCGAAGTGAATCTGGGGCACCAAAAAGGCGGCTTTGAGCGAGCCGTCCTTGCGCCGGAAAGCCACGGCACCGATCCAGGTGCGTACCTTCTGGCCGAAACCGCCGAAGAAATCCTCCAACCCTTGCTCACCATGCACCCACTGCGCGAAGAACAACGCCAACGCTTCAGTCGTGCTGACGCCGAAGTTGCGCTCGGAAGGCGCGTTCAGCACGTAGACCAGCGCGCCCAACGCCAGAAGGAGGATGCCGGCGGAAAGCACGAACTGCAGCAGGCTCAACGACGAAACGCTGACGCCCAGGCCCGCGATGAGGCCGAAGCCGTTCCACACCACCAAAGCGGCCAGGTTGAACACGGCATGCGCGCCGCACAAAGCCAGCGCCATGCGGGGGCCGGCCGAAAGGACCACGCGCAACGCAATCAACCACGCCGCCACCGAAGCCGCGTTGACCACCAAGACGGCCGTGTAAAGCCCCGAGCCGAACAGGCCCTGCACAAGCGAACCCAGCACGTAGCCTGAAGCCACCAACGACGTGACAAGCAACGCCGAGGCCAAGGCGTAGGCATCGAAATGCTTCTTGATGGCATATGAAAGCAAGCCGTACGTCAACAACGCCGGCAAAAAAAGCACCCAGAAGCCGTGCGCGCTGCCGTAAAACGCCGCTTGAAGGGGGTCGGCCGTGCGGAACAACTGCATGAGAAAGCCGGCCACCACGCTGACGACTAGAAGATACGCCGTAAGGATGCGCGACGACGGCAGTTCGACCAGCATGTTGCTGAGGCTGATCATCTTGCCTCGCGAATCCTTGACCATGCCCGTCTTGTCCATCCGGCAAATAGAAGGAAAAAAGCGCCTTTAAACACGCCGGAAAAGGCCAATACCGTTACCCAAAATACGAAGGCAAAAAAAGAAGAAAAAAAGTCAAACGTGAGAAGACTTCAGCGGCCGCCTAAGACCAACGCCAAATGGCCGAACCAAGGAATCCTAAATGCGACGGTTCCCTGCACTGAGCCATGCGGCACAATCCAGCCGTCCACCGCCACGTTGGCATCCCCCCGGGTCCGGTACGAGCCGTCAGACGCCACGAACGTCACTCGATGGACGTACACCGAATCATCCCTAGAAAAGACTACCACATCCCCAACGTCGTACGCCGACTCTGTTTTCAACAAGACCCAGTCACCCCGCGTCAGTGCCGGCGCCATGCTATCGGACGTGACAGTAGCCAAGAAAGACGGCGTGCCCAAAACTAACGCCAAAAACACGTAGCCGCCAGCCAAAACGGCGAAGACCAGCAACAAACGACGAAAAACAGCCATGACTCACCGCCTACCGTCTCTTGCCGAACCGTCGGCCCAACCACAAACCAGCGCCCAACCCGATGGCCAAAGAACCCGAAGAAAAAAGCGCAACCAAGAGCCAATTCGTCACTGGCAAAACGACGAGGCTTGAACGCGAATTGGCCCATTCGCTTTTCACGGTCTGCAAATCAGCATCTGCACGGGCCTGCGTCCAGAACATAAACGCGTCGCCAGCTAAGATCAGCAAGACGCCCAACGCAATCGATGCCAAAACCACGCGGTCAACCACAAAGCCCCACCCTTCTTCAAAACTCAAAGCCGGCAAGCCTTAAAACTCCTGCCGCATTAAGGCCTTGGATTTGCTTCGGCGCTCGGCAACGCAAAGACGGAAAAAAGAGGCGGTTGAATGAAGAAAAAAACGCACCCAACACACGTGATCCACTTTTCGAACGTCTCCACCACGGCAAAAACCATTTTTTTAGCCGGATTCCTCTTAATCGCTTTCGCACTTTTTCTCTCGCAAGCCACGCCCATTTTCGCCAAAGCGGCGCTTGCACCAGACATCCGAGGCACTCTGGTTCTTACAGATAAAGGATATTCGTCTTCAACACAGATGCAACTTCCACAAACAGTCATGGCGGCGGTGTCCCTTCCAGGCTCAAGCTGCCCAGTGGTGATGATTACAGCATGCGCCTCTGGCTCAAGTGGAGGAATTTACGGCAGTTACGGTAGGCCCGAGCTCTCCATTGATGGCACGCTTTACGCCGCTGAAACAACATCGGGCGACCCCTGTACGTATTATACGGTTGCTTTAGTTCCAGGACCACACTATTTTAGAGCGGGAAAAACAGTAAGTGGATCACTAGTCCACTACATGTCCCTAGCGTACAGCTGCAAACCATAATAAGGAAATACGACTATGCGCGTGCTTCTTGCGGCACTGGCGTTCATGACTTTTTTAAGTGGAATGACGCTGGCGGCATCAAGTGCCATCTGCAACACGCCCATGTACGACGGCATCTGCTGCGACTCGGCTCCAACAGAATACCTCTGGCCTTCCGGAAACGGCTGTTGCTACGGCGGACACCCCTTGCCAGGGCCGACGTGCCCGCTATTGCTTAAGAACGACGCGGAATTCGTCAGCCAAAGCCCGCCACCGGCAACGATGACCGCCGGCCAAAGCATTGCCGTATCCATTGCGATGAAAAACAACGGAACCACGGCATGGACCGCCGACGGGTACCAACTCGGATTGTTGCGTCAAAGCGTCCCCGTGAATCCCACCGACGCCGGTTACACCATCTGGGGCGCCAACCCCCAACCCATGACCGCCGGAGAAACGGTCGCACCCGGGCAAAGCAAAACGTTCAGCTTCCAAATCACCGCCCCGTTAACAGCGGGATCGTACGAATTCCAATGGCAGATGGCGCAACAGAACGTCGAATGGTTCGGCCAAAAAACCCCGCCAACCCAAGTAACCGTCACCACGCCGACACCATCTCCTAGTCCAACGCCCACACCCAGCCCGACTCCTTCTGCTAGCCCGTCATCAACGCCGATACCTTCAAACCCCCCGACCCCAATTCCAAGTCCCTCTCCAACGCCGTCCATCAGTCCGTCATTTCCGCCCATTCCTTCAGTCACGCCAACGGCAACGCCAACAGCGGTCCCTTCAACCAGCTTGCCTCCCAACGTCCGGCCGGAAGCCTCAATCAGAATGTCCTGCCCGTCCAACCTGCTAACCACGCGCAACGTCACGCTGGCCACGTTGACGCTCTCGTTCGGCCAAGCCACCTGCGACCCCGCCGTGGAACTCAACGTCACGTCGCCCAAGAAGACGAAGCCGGAAGTCACGCCGTTAGGCTGCGTCAACGGCCGCTCGGCATTCAACGTCTCGACGACGGGCGACGGCGCATATACGGTGGTAGCCAACTATTCCGGCAGCGTGGACACGTGTACGTTCGCCATTGCCGGCACGCCGCCGCAACCCACGCCCGAAATCGACCCCGTCGTCCTAATCCTGACCGCGCTCATGGCAGGCCTGGCCGCAACCGCCAGGAAGAAGTGAACGCGAAAGCAGCGGCTGCAAACGGGAAAATAAAGGGTCGGCGGCAAACCCACCGGAAAAACGGAGAACGAAAAGACAGGCGTGGACCGCCTACTTCGTGACGATTTCGCGCAGGATGATCTTGAACGTCAGCTCTTTGCCGGCCAGCGGGTGGTTGAAGTCCACCGTCACGTTCTGGGAATCGACTTTCGTGATGACGCCCGGATAGCCTTGCGGCGACTGCACCTGAAGGCCGACTTGCGGCTCGGACGAGTTGTCGAACATCGAACGCGGCACTTGCACGATGGCCTGCGGGTCGGACACGCCATACGCCTCGCTGGGCTTAAGCACGGCCATCTTTTCCTGGCCGACGGTCATGCCGATGACGGCCTTGTCAAAACCGGGCACTACCTGACCGGCGCCGGCGGTGAACGCCAGCGGTTCGTACGTCGGACGGGCCGGCAATCCGGCTTTCTTCGCCTCGGCTTCGATGGACGTGTCGAACACCTTGCCCTCCGTCGTGCCTAAATAATCAACCTTGACCGTATCTCCGCTTTTGACTGCCATCGAACCCACTCCAATTGTCGGGACCATCGTCGAAACTGCGCTCGAATTCAAGACAGCTCCCGTCGTTTGCGGTTGCGTGCAGCCTGCCAACAACAGCGCGGCGAACAAAAAGGCCAACAAGCCCGCTCGGTAGTCCATGTAGGGCGTTGGGGCTGCAAACCGTTAAATCCCTTTGCCCGCCCAACTCAAGACATGACGGCTAACTCCAAAGCGGCCCCAGAATCCGCATCGCAAACCTCCGCTGACGAAAAACACGACCATGAAGACCCCGAGCACGCCAGCCACGGCCACGCACATGCCGGCCACCACGGCGACACGCTCAAGCATTACCTTGAAGCCGCCCGCGTCGCCGTTTCCGTCCGGTCCTTTGCCGAAGACTACGTCAAGCCCGGATTGAAGCTGTTGGACATCGCCGAGAAGATCGAAGCCGAAATCACCGAACAAGGCGCCGCCCCGGCGTTTCCCTGCAACCTGTCGCTCAACGAGGAAGCCGCGCATGACACTCCCCTGATCGGCGATGAACGCGTCCTGAAGGATTCCGACGTTTTGAAAGTCGACTTCGGCGTCCACGTGGAAGGCCACATCGTGGACCAGGCATTCACCGTCAACTTCGACAACCAACACGCCAAGATGATCGAAGCGGCGCAACAGGCGCTGCAGGACGCGTTGAGCGTGATGAAAGCCGGAGCCAACGTGCGCGACGTAGGAGCGGCCATCGAAGAAGCCATCGTCACGCGCGGCTTTCAGCCCGTCGAAAACCTCTGTGGCCACAGTTTGGCGCCGTACGTCGTGCACGCAGGCGTTTCCGTGCCGAACGTGCCGCGCGGCGATTACGTCTTTCAGGAAGGCGACGTGTTCGCCGTAGAGCCGTTTTGCACCAACGGAGGCGGCAAGGTGACCGACGGACAGCTGGATGAGATTTTTTCCATGGTGCAGGAAAAACCCGTCCGCCTGCCGCAGAGCCGCAAAGCCGTCGAATTCATCCTCGAGAAATACCAGACGCTTCCGTTCGCCCGCCGCAACCTACTGCCCGCGCTCGGCTCGCAAGCTTCGGTGGACCTGGCGGTGCGCGACTTGACGCGCCAAGGCATCCTGCACGACTACCCGGTGTTGGTGGAAATCAACAAGGGAATGGTGGCACAAGCAGAGACAACGGTCATCGTCGAAAAAGACGGAATCAAAGCACTCGTCTGAATTCGCGTTTTTCTTTTGGTAAAGCTTTTCTTCGAAAAGAAAAGGTTTGTCGACCTCAACAAGGGTATGGTAGCACAGGCGGAAACGACGGTCATCGTCGAAAAAGATTCCGTTAAAGCGCTCGTGTAAAACAAAAACCTTTCTTTTGGTAGAGCCAACAAAATCGCTTTGCGAATTTGAGGGATCTGCAAAGCTCTGCTTTGCATGTCTTTTCTTTGGAAAGAAAAGGTCTGTCGACCTCAACAAGGAAATGGTGGCACAAGCCGAAACCACCGTTATCATTGAAAAAGACGGCGTCAAAGCACGGGTTTGAAACACTCCGCGTTGCTGTGGCATCGGCACAGGCAGTCGTCCGTAAAAAAAACCCATCCTGCGTCGCCCTTCGTTTCCGTCGGTCCTCTCCCGTCAGAGACCCGTCTTGCCTCCGTCGCGCGGTTTTCGGCAAAGCCAGCCGCCGGCACAACTTTTTATAGCCCCTTGACGTAAGGCCACCATGGCCGCTGCAAAAAAGAAAGACGAAATAAAGAAGCCCGAGAACACGGATGCCAAAACCAAACCCGACTCTGCAAAAGACGCCAAAGCGGAATCGGCCAAAACCGGTTTTTCGTTTTCCATCCCTCCGTTGGCGTTGGACGACGCGTTCAAGCTCAAGGCCCCGCTTTTGGTCCTGATGCTGCTTTTGTTCGCATTCGCCGGCTACTTGTTCCAGGCGGCCAGCCTGCACGTCACCGACTTGGTCGACGTCCAACGCATGCAGTTTTCCGCGGCCAAGCTGTACAGCCTTTCCTTCATCTTGTTCCTCGTCCTGTTCGCATTGGTGCTGGCGTTGTCCATGCACTTCGGCTACGGCCAGAATTGGCTGATGAGCCTGTTGGCATTGGCACCCACCGGGCTTGCCGCCATCGTGCTGGGCGTGATGTTCCCGCCGTACTTCGCCGCATTTCTGGCGTTCGCCCTCACCGCAAGTGCGGCTTCGTTCTTCGCTTCGCGGGCCGCCAAGATGAACCTTTCCGGCGCTTGGAACGTCGTCGGCCGCGCCCTGCTGGTATTGGCATTGTTGGCGTTCGTGTTGACGTTCATGAAAGTCAGCGCCAACTCGCAATACTATTCCGACCGCTTCCTCAACTCGGCCGTGGCAATGGCGCCTGACTTGGGAGGCCAAGTGGCCGACGCGGTCAAGAACGTCGAAGTGGACGAAGCCTTCCTGCGCGGCGCCATTTCGAAGGAAACCTTCGCAAGTTCTATTTCTACCGAAAGCGTCCAGTCCGCCATCGAGACCATTCCCGGACTTTCCTCGTTCAACGCCTCGGTGCGCCAGAAGTGGGCCGAAACGGTCAAAACCAGCCTGACGTCCGACGCGGCATACAACCAGTTCATCACGCTGGGCACGGCATCGCTCAAGAAGGCCCAGGCTAACCTCGCGGACCAATTCAAGGAAACCGCCACCAACGAGGCAGTCACCGCCGGAGCCTTAGCGCAAGTTAAAAAGTTGCCGGCGTTCAAGCAAGCGACGGACAACTTCGGCATCATCCTGGCGTTCATGGTGCTTAGCGTCGTAGGCGTAATGAACGTCGCCATCAAGATCCTCGCCACCATCCTGGCCTGGGGCCTCGGGAAAATAGCGTTCGCGTAAGGAACCCCGCATGGCGCGCACGTTGTATGGCTTTCGACAGGAAGGCCGCACACACTTCGTCATCGTCGCACCCCACGCCGCCGGAGACGACCTGCGGACCAAGGAAGTGGCTCAACACCTCGCCCGCCAGCTGGGCGCATCCCTCGTCGTCAACGAGAAGTTCATCAAGCCGAGCAATTCCGCAGCGTCCCGGCGCCCGCAAGACGTGGAAGACTTCAACCAGTTGCCTTGGACGGAACGCGGATACGGATGGGCACGCAAGAAAGCACCCATGAAACAGTTCTACGACCACGTCAAGGCCTTGGCGGCCACGGCGCGAAGCCGAGGTGGAGGGCGGGCCGTCATCATCTACATCCACGGCATGGAGGACAATTCGCAGCAGGTGGGCATCGACATCGGCGCCGGAGCGAAGTACCACCGAGGTGCCATTCGTGGCGCCGGTGGCAGTCGGCCGCATCCTGAAGCCGGCAGCAACACAGGAGTAGTCCGGGCAAAACGTGCCGACATTGATACGTTGAAGTCAAAGCTGGACGAAAACCTTCAAGAACATGGACTCCGTGCGGACGTGGGAAGATTTCAACCAGCATGGTCGCGGCAAAACGGCGTCCAATTCCATGCCGGAACACCGGACCACTCAATCCAATTAGAGCTTTCCACATTCTTGCGAAAACACAGCAACGTGGAAGCGACAGCGAGCATCATTGCGAACGCCCTCAAAGCCACGTACCCGATGAGCTAGCCACCCCCCAAAAAAAGAAGCCGCATCTATTGACGTTGGAAAACAAAGCAATGCCCCGCGTGTTGTTGTTTCTTACCCAACCGGCATTCGCGGTAATCCGCCGCTTTCAACGGCCGGTACGCCGCCTCGATTTCGTTGCGCGTCCGATAATACATGACGTTTCCCATCTTGCCCACGGCTTCTGACTGGCCCGCCTTTGGCGCGTCCGCGTCGGAAAAACACGCAAGCAACAACACGCCACCGGGTGACAACAGCTTGCCGAATTGTGCCGCATAGGCATCCAAATCCACAGGCGCGACGTGGTGCAGCAGGCTCCAGTCCAGGATGAAGTCGAATTTCTTGCCGTTCAAAGCCGACAACAGGTGCCGGACGTCCGCCTTGACAAAATCAATCCGGACCCCCGCTTTTTGCGCCTTTTTTTCCGCAAGCGCCAACGCCTTTTCCGAAAAATCGACTCCCGTCACGTCAAATCCTTTTTTCGCCAAAAAAACCGAATAATTGCCCGAACCGCACGCCACGTCCAGGGCAGTGGAGCCGGCGTTGACACGGCCGGAATCCAGAAGCGCGACCAGTTCGGACGGCGGCTGCTCGATTTCCCAAGGAATCTCGGACGACGGCAAGCGGTATGCCGAATCCCAGTGCGACGCTGCCGAAGATGCCGATGAAAAATCGGGTTTCAGGTGGCCTTTTTTTCGAGTTGCCTTGGTTTTTTCCGCCACAATGACCGCCAGAAATATATGGTCCGCATGCGTTCAAAAGACGGCTGCTTGCGTATGCCGATTGTCGTTCTTGACGTCGAAACCACCGGATTGGGCCACAAAGCCTATCAGCCGAGGCCTGACGCCGTGGTGCAAATCGGCATGGCCTGGCGCGAACCCAAAGGGACAGGGGCAGTCAAGACCTGGTCAAAATACTGCCATCCTGGCGAGCAATACCTCAAAGGCGGACGGGCGCAAACCGCGTTGGACATCAACGGCATCACGAAGGAAATCCTCCAAGCGGCCCAACCCGCGTCTTTCGTAGCGGAACAATTCTGGCAACAAGTCTTCCGAATCGAATCCAGCGGCGACGCCGTCCAATTCCGCGCTTACAACAAAGCCTTTGACGCGCCTTTCTTGGCGGCCGAACCGTGGAACGTGCCGGAAAACCGCTGGGGCGACTGCATCATGCTGGACGCCCAAAGCCACCTGCAAAGCTACAAATGGCCCAAACTGGACGCTGCCGTCCGCTCCATGGGCCTTTTGTGGCCAGAAGGCAACGCGCATGACGCCGCCGTCGACGCTCATGCGGCCTTGTTGGTGCACGAAAAAATCACGGGACACGCCACACCCGTCAATGCCCTCACGGAATAGCTGGGCTCGAAGAAAAAGCCGGAAAGAAGACAAAATTGGTCGCGGTACCCGGCAGGGCGCGAAGACTTGGCGAAAAACCAAGTCCAGCGTCTTGCAAGTTCAACGGAACTTGTAAGGCCACACAATTTCGCTACGGCGAAATTGTGCTGACCAACAACGCAAAAACGTTGATGGGTCGGCGAATTCGCTCTGACGAGCACGTCAGCACACAGAACGCCAAAAGCAGAAGAAGGGTTTGCGCTCGTGCCCGGCAGGGCCGAGCGTTTTGCTGAAAACGGGCCCGACGGGATTTGCAACGGTCGCCCCGGGGGACGCGTCCCCCTGGCACGGCCTGCGCCTCGCCCCCTCGAATTCGCGTGCAAATTCAAAGGGAGGGGTCAGGAGAACCGTGAAACTGGGGGAACCGTAGGTTCCCGCGGTTCCGGCGCAAAACGGGCCCGACGGGATTTGAACCCGCAACCTGCTGGTTTCTCCCACTAGGAAAGAAAGCCAATAATGCCGTTCTCTCCCAAGATCGAAGCCTCGGCTTCCGAAGAGGCCTTAAAAGCTTGAAAGCCGGTATTCGGAACCAGCCGCTCTATCCTGGTTGAGCCACGGGCCCTTATGAAAGAAAAGTAGTAGTGAAGCCCGTTAAAAAAGCCGCGGGAAGAACGAGCACGGTTTGCTGAAAAGGGCAGAGAAGCGTCAATACTTGAAGAGCGTCAGCAGCAAAGCGCCCAGGAGGATGAGCATGAGCCAGACTTTGACGTCGAACCACCACCAACCGCGCATGAAGAAGCGGTGGCGGACTGGGTTTTTACGTTTTTGGTTGCGGCATTCAGCGGTTGGAAGAAGTCCGCGTGCCGACGGCGTAGACGCGATAGAACGCATTCTGGAACGCCACGGGTTTGCCGGAAAAGAATTCGTCGTTGACGGCGTAATCCCGGCGGACGTTGGCATCCACCACGACGTAATCCACGCCGCTTGATTCGAGGCGGGCCGCGTCGCCGGCATACATGGCCTTGGCGTCGGCTTGCACGGAGCCGTAGTCAAAGCCGTGGCTCCACAACCAGCCCGGGTAGCCTAAGACCGTCATGCGGCCGGCCAGCGAAGAGACCGGGTGGTTGTGCGCGGTGGACGTGAGGAACACGGCGGAGCGGGAGGTGTTGCTTTGGGCCCACTCGGCCAATTGCAAGTCGTTCGCATCATACAGCCGCCAGTGAAGGCCGGCTTCGCGCGCGATGCTCAAAGAGCCGGAAAAAACCAGGACGGCCAAGACGACCGCCACGGCAACCTGAAGCACGCGCTGCTTTCGTTGCCACAGCGACACGAGTCCTGCCGCGATGAAGAACGCCGCGGCCCACTGGACGAAGAAGAAGAACTTGAGGTTGTCGTACGCGTACGGATGCACGCTCACGAACGCCGCCAGGACGAAAAGCACTCCGAAAGGCAGAAAGCGCTGACGCTGTTCACGCGTCGCCGACCAGAGACCGAACAGCAACGCCGGAATCCAGAAACCCGTCTGCATCAGCCAGAAAGCCGCGCCGGCAATGGGGTCCCACGCGTTGGCCGTCCAATTGGGCTGCAAATGAATCAAGGACGAAGGAGTGAGTTGCTGGAGGCTCCAGGCCAATTGAGGCAACGCCAACAGCACTGCCGGAAGGAAGAACCAGAGCCAGACTTTGCGGCGGGCCGACACGGCATAGAATACCGCAACGCCCATAGCGGCCAAATAGGAATGCCAATGCACCAACGGCAACAAACCGGCAAGGGCCCCGGCCAGCAGGAAGTCATGGCGGCGGGAAGCGTGAAGCAACAAAAACAGGACGGCGGCAAAGACGGCCGCGCCGAACAACAACGTCCGCTGGGGCAGAAGGAGACTGGTCACGACGTTGGTCCACGCCGTGGGCGGCAGGATGGTGTAATCCTTGGCCATGAGGGCCGAACCGATGCCGTCGCGTACGGCAGCAGCCGGAAAATCGATGAACCCAAGGCCCCCGCTGGACAACAGAAGCACCAACGCCAGGACGCAGGCGGATTTGGAAAAACCCATCTTGAGGCCGACGGCATATGACAGCAGCATCAAGGCCAGGAACCAGGACAGAGCGGAAAACAACAAGGCGGCTTGCAGCGACGCGCCGGGCATGAGCAAAGCCGTGGAAAAATCGGCCATGAACGGATACCCCAGCGGGCTGTCGAAGATTACGTACGCCGGCGGAAAGGATTGGCCGAAGACGAAGTAGTGGATCACGCCGAGGTGGAACGGCAAATCGCCCCACGTGTTGCCCGACGAATACCACCCGTCCGGCTCAACCTGGACGAAATGCGTCAACGACAAGTAGGAAAACGCGGCTACGGCCAGGGCCAGGAAGATGCAGAACGCGCGATGGTGCTTAAAGATGGACGCAAGTCGGGGGGCATGCAGGCCGAAGCGCCACGCCGAAAGCCCGAACGCGGCCACGGACGCCACGGCGGACAAGGCAAAACCGGCATCCAAGCCGAAGAACCAATACCCCGCCATGCCAAACCAGGAAAACGCCAGGAATCCCGCCACAGCGGAGAGGCCCACGGCCGGCAAATCGTCAAAACGCCTTCGAAAGAATCCGAAAAACGCCGCCGAGAAGAGCAACGGCAAAAGAAGCGACCACATCAGGCCGACCCCGACTCGCGGCCTGCGATCCACGCCGTGGTCTGGACAAGTCCGAACGCCGCCAATATGATAAGCGCGAACTGCAGGTAGACGATGAACCGGTCCATGAACACGCCGATGCCCAACGCGTCATTCTTGATGGCGAAAAGACCCACGGCCACCAACGCCAACAACAAGCCCTGCAGCAGGACTGGCCGCGGATTCTCGCGCCGCAATGCCTGCCAGACGTGCCAGAGAACAATCAGCAAGCCGACGGCGGCCAGGCCCAGCACGAGCCAGCCGGTCTTGTCCAAAAGCAAGTCAGGACTCACCGGTCCGCCTTCGCGGTGCTTGAACTGTGCCAACTCGAATACGTTGAAGTGGCCCAGGATGAGGAAGTTCCACAAGAAGTACGTCCCCGTGGTCGCGGCCCACGTCCAGAGCGCCGTCCAGAAGACGCGCGACGAGTCGGTCTTCAGAAGCACGTCGTGGATCTTGGACGCCGCGGCAAAAGCGAACGCTGTCAACGCGAGGAACACCGCCGCCTCCTGGTGCACCAACGCCACCAAGACTCCGCCGAGGACGGCCCACCGGCTTGCGGCAAACAATAGGCCGAAGACCAACGCCAAAAGCACCAAGCCCATGCCTTGCGGCAGCGGCCGGATGGTATAGATCAGCAACTCGGACGGCGCGGATGCCAAGAACGCCGAAGCGATGCCGGTCCACGTGCCGAAGGACGAACCGAAAGCGAAGAACGCCAAAGGCAGCGCCAATGCGAACAGAAGCACCATCACGCGCTGCGCCAAGTCGAAGTCGAAACCGGACAGCACGACGAGCTGGGCCAAAGCGAAGCGGTAAATCGGCACGTACAAGTTAGGAATGCCGCCGCCGTAGGAAAAGTCATTCTGGAAAGGATAGTGGCCGGTTTCCACCAGTTCGCGCGCGTTGGCCTGATGAATCCCGGTGTTGCCATAGGTTGGCGCCAAGAAGGCGTCAAAGACGCCAGCATGCGCCCAGACACTGGCCAGCACGGCCACCACCACGAGCGCGCCTTGCACGGGCGTCAAACCCGACGCGTGTGACTTGCCGTCCCCAACTCCTACAGCCATAGTATTCCGGCAAAATGATGGTAAAACCGGCTTAAAAGAAGCAACGGGAAACAACCGGAAAACGCAAAGGCCTTGAAGACCGGATGCCACAAATACCTTGCACAAGACAAAGACACTGCGATGAAAGAAGTACGCGCCTGGACCGAGCCGACCCGACGGTTCATCCGACAACATCCCTTCCTCTGGCGTTCGCTCAGCCTGGCCTTCGCCGTCCGAATCGCGATGCTGGCGTTAGCCTACCTGGCTGGCCGCGTTTTTTTGCAGAACGCCGCGCCGTTGACGGACATGATGACGGAAGTGCTCGTCCGCTGGGACGCCGTGCACTACGTCAACCTCGCGCTCAACGGCTACAGCGCAGTGGGAGAGGAACGGTTCCTGCTCGTTTTCCTTCCGCTATACCCGTTGGCCATCGCGCTGTTCAACCCAATCGTGCAGCACGCCGTGCTCTCCGGCCTGCTGGTATCGTTCGGCTCCAGCGTAGCCGCCGGCTATTACCTGCAGAAACTGGCCCGCATGGACGGACCCAAGGAAGAAGCCCACCGCGCCTTGGACTTCTTCTTCCTATTCCCAACGGCGTACTTCCTCGTCTTGCCTTACACCGAAGCGCTATTCATGGCATTTACCCTTGCCGCGTTCTGCCACGCCCGCGAAAAACGCTGGAAGGCCGCCGGAATCCTCGGAAGCTTGGCGGCCGCCACCCGTCTGCAAGGCATCCTGCTTCTGCCCGCCCTCGCCGTAGAAGCATGGAGCCAGAAGGAACAACCCGTACGCGCCGCCGGATTGCTGCTGGTCCCGCTCGGATTGCTGGCATACGTCGCCCTCAACGTCGCGGTCAGCGGCAACGCATGGACGTTCATCGATTACCAAAGCGAGCATTGGCACCATTCGCTCGTTGCACCGTGGCAATTCGCCCTCGACGCCGTCCAGGACGTGCGGCAGGACCCGCCATCCCTCAACCGCACCTTAGTGGCCGAATCCGTCCTCGTCTCGCTGGCATTCGTCATCTTCCTGCTTTTAGGCGCCATGCGCTGGCTGCGGCCCTCATACCAGGCCTACGGATGGCTCATGCTGCTGGCGCTGTCCAGCGTCTCGTTCCAAATCAGCTTCCCCCGCTACGTGCTTTCCATCTTCCCCCTCTTTTTCGTGCTGGCGCGATGGACGAAGCGTCCCAACGTCCACCTCCTCACTTCCGCCGTCTTCACACTGCTGATGGGCGGCCTATTCTTCCTGTACGCCATCGGACGATGGGCGTTCTGATGAGGCAGAAAAATCGAAACAACGGAGTGCGAACATCACGGCCCTAATAAACGTTTGAAACCAAAACCATCCATGGCGAAAAACCGCGCGATTTCCATCGTCATCCCGGCATACAACGAGGAAAAACGTATCGGGCCCACGCTGCGTGAACTGGCGCCCGTCCTCCGCAAACGGCCGTATGAGATCATCGTGGTGGCCGACGGCCAGGACGACACGCCCGCGGCCGTGAAAAAAAGCGGCATCCGCAACGTCCGCATCCTGCCGCACCGCAACCGGCTCGGCAAAGGCGGCGCCCTGAACTCCGGAATCGCCTCGGCCAAAGGCAACGTCATCGTCATCTACGACGCCGACGGCGCCATGCCGGCAACCGAATTGCCCAAACTGCTTTCCGCATTGGAACACCACGACATCGCCATCGGCACCCGGTACTCCAGCGAATCCCACGCCGCGCTGACGCCATTGCGCAAGATCGCGGCGTGGAGCTTCAACCGCTTCGTCCGCTTGCTTTTCAATTTGCCGTTTTCCGACACGCAGTGCGGCTTCAAGGCCTTCCGCGCAAGCGTAGCGAAAGACCTGTC
This sequence comes from Microcaldota archaeon, assembly GCA_016188965.1. Classification (GTDB taxonomy): domain Archaea; phylum Micrarchaeota; class Micrarchaeia; order Norongarragalinales; family Norongarragalinaceae; genus JACPGT01. The sequence goes on from JACPGT010000013.1 coordinate 44,022, forward strand.
GGCCCGCACCCAGCAGCGGAGATTCGTCTGGGACGTCGAAATGCTGTACTTGGCCAAGAAAGAAGGACTCCGCGTGGTCGAAGTACCCATCGAGTGGGAGGAAAAGGACGGCGGCGACTTGGCGAAGAACACGCTGAAAAGCACGTGGAAGATATTCCGCGACACGCTCAAACTCCGCGGACAATACCGTTGGAACTGAAACCCAAAAAAAAAGCGCAAAAATGGAATACCGAGTGCGACGAAAACAAGGCTGCCGAAGCCGGCCAAAACAAACGCGCTACTTCTTGCCTTGCCTCTTTTGCCAAAGCACCCAGGCGCCGACGGCCAACAACACCAAGAAGACGGCGTAGACCGTCAGCGGGTTGAACGGCACGCCGACCCAATTCAGCGCGGTGGACAGAAGCGCCGGCACCGTCACCGACGCCAGCAGGCCTGCGCCGATTTTGACGGGCCAGCTGAATTTGGACAGAAACGCCCACGCCAAGACCTGGCCGGTAAGCAGGAAAAGAGCCATACCTAAAACGTCAACCATCCAAAATCACTCACTGGACGCGGCATCTTTCACTCGGTAAATCCGCACGCCCTTGTCGTAGACTTTCTGGAAATAGGTCGCATTGTCGAACACGTCGGCCGGATACTTCCATTCGTACCCCGCGAACATCTGCCGGTTCGGCACCCACACGTATGCAGCGCCATACTTGACGGCCGTCTGCCAGGCCTGCGTTGAACTGTTGGCACCGAAGATGCGGTACTGCACGTCGCTCATGCGATCAATCACGTCCGGAACGATAGCCCAATCGCCGCCCAGCGTGCCTTCCCGCCGCGTCTTGCCCATGACCAATTCGCCTTCGAAGATGCCGGTCGCAAACACGGTCCTCGGCGCGGTATTGGACTTGATCCATTCGGTGGCCGCCACTTCGTCCTGCGTGACCACCGGGTTCAGCCACGGCTCGGCGTCCTTCTTGGCTTTCTGCACCGCCGTCGTGGCGGCGACGGCCATGGCTAACAACAATACCCACGCCAAGCCGGTCCGCACCGAATTTGACGAAAAAACGTTCCCGACTGCCATAAGGTTTTTATTGCACGCCCGCGTTTTTAACGATTGGGCGGTTAAGCCATTTTGGCCAATCATTGGAGCGGTCGAAAGCGTTTACCTTCCTTTTTCTAAAAAACCCCAAAAAAACCAGTTTTTCTCACCCTGGCAGCTTCAGCCGCCTAACCAACGCATTTTTTTCCACCCCCGATCATCTCCTTCTTTGCGCCATGAAGAACGAATGGGATGTCCTTGCCGACGAATGGGACGAAAACCGCAAAACGCCATCGTCCACGCTGGCGTTTTTCCGGCAATACGCCCACGGGACCGTGCTGGACGCCGGCTGCGGCAACGGACGCAACAGCTTGGAGCTTGCCAAGACGGCGGAGCGCGTCATCGCCATGGACGCGTCGGCCGCCATGCTGGAAAAAACCCGCCCACACACCCAAAGCGTGGCCAACATCCGGATCCTGCAAGGCCGCATCGAGCAGATGCCCCTGGACGACGCAATCGTGGACGCCGCGTTCTGCCTCGCTGCATTTCACCATCTGCGACCGGACGCGCATGCCGCCGGCGCGCGAGAGCTGTTCCGCGTGCTCCGTCCGGGCGGCCATTTGTGCCTGACGGTGTGGAACCGCTTGCAGCGCCGCTTCCGCGACAAGCCCAAACAAGTCGACGTGCCCTGGAAGGGAAAACCGCGCTACTATTATTTTTTCGATGAAAGCGAACTGGAAGGCCTGCTGAAGTCGGCCGGTTTCCACGTGGAAAAAAGAAGCTATGAAAAAAACGGCCAAAAAGCGGCGCCAAAAGACGCACAAAACCTCTGCATCATCGCCCGAAAACCCTGACCGGAACCCGGACGAACCGACCGGTTTTTAATTCACCTCATCGTTTGACAATGCGACGAACCGACATGGCCAAGAAAACGCTCAAGACCATCGCCACGCACGCCTCCCACCATGAAGCGCGCCATGCCGAATTGATCAAACAAGCCCTCGTCGGAATCGCGCTCATCCTCCTGGCCTTGCTGGCGCTGGATTACCTGGCCGCGCAGTTCCCGCAGTCATTCCAAGCCGCCGAACAATTCGTCAAGGACAACGGCCTGCCCGGCGTCTTCCTCATCGTCTTCTTCGGCTCCTCCCTGCTTCCGTTTCCAACCGACCTAGCGTACTCCGTCGCCATCAAGCTCTCGGCGTCCAACCCCCTGCCGGTCGTCGCGGTATCAATCGTGGCCGCCTTTTTGGGATCCTTGCTCAACTACTACCTGGCATACTACCTGCGCCAGCGGTTCATCTCGCACTTCATCACCGAAAAAGATCTCAAAGGAGCCGAAGAACTGTTCGACCGCTACGGCCCCATCCCCATTGTCCTGCTGGGCGTAATCCCCGCCTCGCCCGTGTTCGACCCGCTTACCTTCGTCGCCGGATTGGTCAAAATGGACGTACGAAAATTCGCTACGTACTCCCTCATCAGCCGCGTCCTGCACTTTGGCCTCCTGGCCGCCGCCGTGCTGGCGCTCAAACTGGTCTGACGACATGCCGTATATCCCGAAGCCCAAGGAAAAATTCCCGATTCCATCCGGCCTCAAACGCCGGGCCAAAGTACTCGCATCCGACCCCAACTTCAAGAACGCCTTCGCCGAACGCTGGCACCCCCAATGGTTCGGCGAACTAGTCCGGACCTACGGCGGACAACACGAATTAGTCATCCACGCCGGAGTACGGCTCTTAGTCAACCGCGGCCTGGACTATGAGACGCTGTCGAAAGAACACGGCGGGCTCCATTCAGCCATGCATCGGCTTGCCAAGCAAAAACAGATGAAACCCAAATCCATCTGGCACGCGCACGGCGGAAAATAAGAAGACTGACGCCAGAAAAAAAACAACCGTCCCCCACGTGCACGGTTGCGTCGCGTCCAGTTCAGACCGAAGCGACCCGCAACGCCGCCTGCTTGAGCGCCTCGACCCCCCTTCAATCGACCGCCGCGATTCGAACAGCGGCGGCCTTCAGGTCTTGGGCCTTGTCCGTCTTTTCCCACGTGAAATCCGGATCATCCCGCCCGAAGTGCCCGTACGCCGCCGTCTTTCGGTAAATCGGGCGCTTAAGCCGAAGGTGCTCGATGATGGCCCGCGGCTTGAGGACAAAATGCTGTCGCACTAGTTTTTCCAACGCCGCATCCGGAATCAAGCCTGTGCCGAATGAGTTGACCAGCACCGAAACCGGCTCGGCCACGCCGATGCTGTACGCCAACTGCACCTCGACTTTCGAAGCCAACCCGGCCGCGACGAGGTTCTTGGCCACGTACCGCGCCATGTACGCCGCCGAGCGGTCCACCTTGGACGGATCCTTCCCGCTGAAGGCGCCGCCGCCGTGCCGGCCGTAGCCGCCATAGGTGTCGACGATGATCTTGCGACCCGTCAGACCCGTGTCCGCCTCCGGTCCGCCCACAACGAAGATGCCGGTGGCGTTGATGAAGAATTTCGTTTGCGCATCCAGCCACGCGCCGCAGACCGGCTTGATGACCTGCTCGATCACGTCGGAACGCAGTTTGTCCTGCGGCACGTCCGGATTGTGGTGCACGGCGATGACCACGGCATCCACCCGCTTCGGCTTGCCGTCGACGTATTCGACGGTGACCTGGCTCTTGCCGTCCGGCCGCACCCACGACAGGATGGCCTCCTTGCGGACCTGGGCCAAGCGAGCCGTCAGCTTGTGCGCCAGGCTAATGGGCAGCGGCATGAGTTCCGGCGTCTCGTCGCAGGCAAAACCGAACATCAGGCCCTGGTCGCCAGCGCCCTGCTCATGGTCCTGCGACTCGTCGACGCCAATCGCGATGTTCTGGCTCTGCTCATGGATGGCCGTCAGCACGGCACAATCCTTCGAATCCAGGCCGTACTCCGGATCGGTATAACCGATTCCCTCCAAGGTCTTGCGCACGATGCCCTGGATGTCCGAATATGCTCTCGTCGTGACCTCGCCGGCGACCATGATGAGTCCCGTGCTGGTCAGCGTCTCGACCGCTACCCGCGATTGCGGATCCTGCCGCAGCAGGTCGTCGAGGATGGCATCGGATACCTGATCACAGATTGTAGACACGCACGGGACGGCAAACGCCGTCACATGGTTTTGTCCGGGTGACCCTCGGTAACCGACTCCGACGTGAAAAACGATCGTTCTGCCATAGCTTGAACCTCCAAATGAACTGGCTGACAGACTGATGCGGCGGGCGCGTTAAAAGAATTCCTGACAACTTTATTCCGATAAGAATAAAAAGGGTGTTTGGTTAGTACCGTAGAGCGCGCGGGCATCCATTGCTTTCGTGTCTTGGGATTCGGTCTAACCCACCTTCCCCCACCCAGCAAAGAAAAAACCGTTCCGGGAAAGCAACCCCACCCGCCGACCCGGAACGGTTCCACCTCAACGGCACCGGCGGACGCAGGCATCAACCGTCCGCACGGCCAGCGGGCAAAAACCATGTTGCCGTCCATCCAGGAAATCAAGGCGCGGCGCAAGAAACTAGGCTTGACCCAGTCCCAACTCGCCTCGGAGGCGGGCGTGTCGCAGTCGCTCATCGCCAAAATCGAAGCCGGGACGCTGGACGCTTCGTATTCCAACGCCGTACGGATTTTCGAGGCAATTGAGCGGCTCGAGCACAAGATTACCCCACTGGCGAGCCAAATCATGCATGCCGGCGTGCAGCACGTCAAGACGACGGATTCAGTGGGCAAAGCCCTGAAGCTGATGAAATCGCAGGATTTCTCACAGGTGCCGGTCTACGAAGGCAGCCACCCCGTCGGGAGCCTGTCGGACAAGACGGTGCTGGACAAGATTTCCGAAGGCATGGGCATGGCGGAATTGTCCGCATTGAAAGTTGCCGACGTGATGGGCGACGGTTTTCCCGTGGTGGATGAAAAAACGCCCCTGCCCGCCGTCTCGTCTCTTCTGAACTACCATTTCGCTGTTCTTGTTCGGAAAAAGGACAAGATCGACGGCATCATCACCAAGGCGGACTTGATGAAGCTGGTGGGACGCTAACGGCTAGTTCTCTTGGAAAGACTGGAAGATGGATTCGTAAAGAGCGCTGTTGGAGGTGAACGTGTTCTTCAACGAACCAACGATCACCAAAAACACCTTGCCCGGGCTTTTCTTTGATTGGATCACCACGGCTTTCCTCTTAACCCCAATATCGTCTTGCGGTTCTAAAACCACGGCATGGGCATCGTAACCATTAACCACAGTAGGGCCGTCGAAGACGACGTCGATCGTCCCGGCGTTCTGCTCCGCCGCGCCATCCTTCATGCCTGCCACCAAAGTTGACGCAAGGTCCTTAAGCGACATTTTTTCCACGCTGTTGTCGTGGCTTGCCACCCGAATCTCCTCTCCATAAGATTCGATCTGAACGGAATAAACTTCGTCAGGCGTCTCATGCACGCTCCAGCCTTGCGGATATTTGATCGAAAAACCGGCGTCCGGACTCGCGAAAGTCGCAAGTTTGCTCGAGGACGGAGTTTGAACGTTCTGGACGCAACCTGCCAAAAACAGGGCGAAAAAAAGAGCAACGGCAATTAAAGCGTTCATGTAATCGCCAAAGCGGGCGTGAATTAAAGGCTTTTGATAAAAAGGGCCCGGGGAGATTTGTAACCGGAACCGCGGGGAGGAACGCCTTCCCTCAGTTTCCGCATAAGTCTTCGGAGGACTTATGGGACCCGCAAATTCAGCAGAATTTGCACGGTCACGTTCTTCCGGAGCCCCACCCTAACGAATGCATTGCGAATCAGAAAAGGGAAGGAGGCGAGGCCCAGGGCGGGCCAGGAGGAAACCGTAGGTTTCCTCCGGGGCGACCAATGGGCCCGGGGAGATTCGAACTCCCGACCGCTCGATGTCCAAAGGTTCAGGCATGTGCCGGAACGCATTATCAGTCGAGTGCTCCAACCAGGCTAAGCTACGGGCCCAAAAACAGCGGATTTCTTGTTGCGCGAGCCGTTTTTTATAGCCCACCGTCAGGGCCAGAACGCACGAAAAGACGCGGAAGAAAAAAAGCAAAAGAAGAATGGCGAATCCGGACGGCGTCAGGATCAGCCGGCCATGCCTTGGACCGCGCCCAACGATACGGCGGCCGAAATCCACTGCGCGATTTCCTCATCCATGTTGGTCGACAAGGCGACCACCTCCCGCCGGTTTGGTTGACGCAGGCAGGGATGCCCCATGGCGCGACTTCGGAGCGCCCCGCCGTGCATTACGCATTCAATCCGGAAAACCGGAAAAAAAGGAACAAAGGAGGTTACGGTTCAGCCGTAGCCTCCGCCGACAACGCCACTCACGGCGCCGCCGACCGAGCCACTGCCGGAACCGGATGCCCCGCCAGAAGCGGAGCCGGATGCGTCAGCGGAAGCCGAACCGGACGCCTCGCTCGAACCGCCCACGCCGATGCCACCGACGATGTTGCCGGTCGAGTTGAGCGTGCCGCCGATGATCACGTCACCCGTGGTGCCGACGAGGACGACGGCATCCGCCGGAATGGCCAGGCCGATGCCGACGTTGCCCTTGATATCCATGCCGACTTTCACGTTGGTTTTGACCGAGCCGCCGACGATCTGGACGCGGTTGCCGTTCTCGACGTTCACCTTCGCGTCCGTGCGCGATTCGAACTGGATGACCGGCGCCATGACGTACTTGGCCTCGGCGCTCCCTTGGCCTTCCGCCTTCCCGGCGACATGCAACGACTCGTCCGCGATGAAGTCGAACGTCGCGCTGGACGTGCCGTTGGCCTTGACCACGAGGTCGCCGATGAACTTGATCTGGTTCGACGGCATCTTGGCCTGGTGCGAGCCCTCCGCATCCACGACCGTGACGCTGGACACATCCATGCGCATCTGGTCATAGGTGTCGGCTTTCAGCTGGGCGTCCGCCAGCAGCGCCGTGGCGCCTTGCGCCTTCAACTCCAACAGGTCGACCGTCTTGGATTCGCTCGACGCCGTCACCCATCCTTGCGACGCGCTGTGGACCTGGACCGAATCGATGCGCATCTGGACGCTGCTGACGGCACCCATGTCCGCCGCCGCGTCCGTGACTCCGAACACGGCACGGCCCGTGGCGGTCGTGCCGCTGCCATACCCTCCGGACGATGTTGGCGAAGCCGTCGGCGTCGTGCTCACGCTTCCTTGCGCCGTGCAGCCGACCAACATCAGCGAAACGGCCAACACACCCAACAACATCCAACGCATCGAATTCATAGACGTACCCACCTCGATTGTGAAACCAATAGGGTGGAGACCCGCACTCAATATAAATATTGTTATTTTAATAACGATACCGTTAAAACAAAAACATTGTTATGGGCGAAGGGGGAATCGATAACAGGGGGGACCGGGAACCGGCCCACCACGAGCCATTTATAGTAGTTAGCACATAACAGTACATACATGAAATGCAAGGAATTGGGCCGCATGGTCCAATGTCGCGGGTGCGCGAAAAACTTCCAATTCTTCCCGTCCGAGCAGACCGCCCGGGCCCAGTTGTCGCTTCACTTCCCGCCTTGCCCCGGTTGCGGCTTCGAATCCGTCGTCAAACTGACGCCGACGGAAGTCCGCGTCCTGCAGACGTACATCGGCTGAAACGAACGCCGCTTTTCCGATGACAATACTTCTTTTGATTAGCGTGCGCTCTTTGCTAAAAGAGAGTCCATCGAATGAACGGAGCTCGCCATCGTGGCCGGCAGGCCCGATGGCTTCGCTCTTCACCGGCCAGCACCCCTCCTTTCCTTTATAAATCCGGAAATTGCCAGTCGTGTTGCTAAAGCCGCCATAACGGCTTTCCTCTGAAGGAAGGAAGCACCCGGAAATTCTGTACTCGACAAACGCTCCGGCGTTTGTCGGGCCCCGCAAAGCCTGAAGCTTTGCGCGGGGGTGGGGTAGAGAATACGGAACCGCCGGGTGCTTTCTTCCCTTCTCCCCGTATTTATGTTTCAAAATCCAAAGAAGTCCATGACGAAAAATCCGCTAAGGCTAACACAAACCATTGCTTCGACCGGAGGAGAGAAGAAATGGACCCCAACGCAATGGGCTAAAGCGCTTGAAGAGTTTCCCAAATGGGGCGTCATCCACGTCGACAGCGACAAAGATTACGAAGAAGAAATGGATTCAAGAAAACCCAAAATTGCTTACTGATTTTTATTTTCTTGAGACTGAATCGCCGCACCAATCGCCGTCGCGTATTGGCCATTTTCCGGAAAATGAGGCGTCTTTCCGTGGATCTGGCAGGCAAACGCGATGCGCTGCCGGATTAGTTTGTTTTGGGCGACTCGGCCGTTAAAGACCAAGTCATTGCAACCCGTCTTGTCCGCCGCTACGCTTGCCACCGTGGCAATGGTTTCGGCCACCAAGTGAAGCAGGCTCTTGGCCACGTCTTGCGGGCGGGCGTCGTCAAACGCCTTGGCAAAATGCGACGCCGTGGCGTCCGCCGGCACGACGCCGATGCCGCTGCCGACGATGTCGCCGACGGTCAGGTCCAAACCAGCGCCGTTTTGGGCCAGCGCTTCGAGTTCCTCCACCGGCTTTTTCAGCAACAAATGTCCGAGTCCTTCCAGCGTGCCGCCGCCCACGGCAGTGCCACCCAAATGCAGGGTCTGAAGGCCCTCATCCTCGACGTAGTAGACTACGGCGGTGCCGGTGCCGCAGGACACGGCGACGGCTTCATCCAAGCCGCTGAGTTGTTTCGCGCCGGCGGCGATGGATTCCAACTCGTCCACGGGCCGAACAAGGATTCCGGACAATTCGGACCCCACGCGCCGCACGTCGCCACCGCAAAGCGCGACGTGCGAAACCGAGTCCTTGCAAATGCCGGTTTTTTCCAGCAGGCCCCGCAGCAATTCTTCGGCGGAAGTAAAGCGCGAAGGCGTGCTGAAACGGCCTCGAAGGGCACCGTCGGCCCAAAGCACGGCGTCGGCCCAACTTCCACCCCAATCTAGCGCAACAATCATAACATCCGCCAATGAAATGCGTTTTTCTTTGATGCGCCTATAGCAAGACCGGCAAATTTAACGACGATTTGGCCGGTCTTGCTAGACAGCAAACCAATAGTATTTTGTCGGGTTACTTTATTGGTTTGCTGTAACTTTCTTTTTCGAAAAAGAAAGTCGGGCCCCCAGTCCAGCGACGCGATCAAAGTCATGTCACCGCCAGGAAATCCCGCAGCCATCTTTCGTATTCCGCGCCGACGTGCATGGCCGGGTAAAAACAGACGCAGGGCACGTCGTGGGAATGAAGCGACTTGACTTTCTTTTCAAAAGCCGGGATCTTGGCCCGAGTCGTCTTGCACAACAGGAGGACTTCATCCGCATGCTGGACTTCGCCTTGCCAGGAAAATACCGAATGCACGCCGGTCAGAATGTTGACGCAGGCGGCCAGTTTTTCTCTCACGAGGACGTCCGCGATTCTTTGGCCTTCGCCGGCATCCGCACAGATGACGTAGCCCAGCACGACTTCGTTGGCGTCCGCCATGCCCCGCTTCAGCCCACGTCCTGCGCCACGCCGGCGACGCGCAGGCCTTTGGCGTTCAGGTCGAAAAGCACCACGGCGTCCTTGCGTAGGGCGACGGGTTTGTGGAATTGGATCAGGCAGTCGACCGCAGTGCCGGGGACGAGGTCCTTATCAACCTGGCAGGGCACGGATTGGAATCCGGCCACGGCGTGCAGCTGCTTGCCGGGAAGCTCCTTCCAGTACTTCGGGACGTTCACCGTCGCTTCGACTTCGGCAAAAACCGGCACGTCGCCCAGCACGGTCCCGCGGCCCAATTGGTCAGGCGCCGGACCTTTGTACTTGATGCCGAAGCGGTCGCCGGCTTCCGCGTGCTCGACGTCGACGTCGTTCTGCTGGATGCTACGCACCTCAAGTGCGACGTCGCCCGGTTTTGCCGGCAGTTTGTCGTGCACGTGCATGGTTCCTTGCACCATGAAGCCCAACGCCACGCTGCCCACCCCCCGCACGTCGAAAGCGTGGTCCAGCCAGGCTTTCGGCGGCGCGTCCTTTGGGCGTTGCGCCTCGAAGGAAAGAATCTTAGTCTTGGCCTCATCCAACGTGGAAAAGACGTCGTAATGCAGGCCGACTTCGTTCATGAAAGCGGAAACGTCGTGGACGCCCACAAGAACGCCGTGGCTCTTGCCTAATGCCGAAAGCAAGACCAGCGTCTCACCCATCTGGGGGGAAGGTTCGGCCAAAAGCACGATGAAATCCGCACCGGACAGCGCGATGGCCAGGCTGACGGGTTTTTCCGGGTACGACGACGGCTCCAAGACGTTGACCTTCTTGCCGGAAAACACGGTGTGGTAGAAGGACACGTCCTCGTTGTGCGATTTCTTGGCCAGCGCGGAAGCCGCGGCTTTGCGCGAATCCGGGCTTCCGCCCACTACGGCGATGTTCAAAGACGACATGACTTCTCACTTGGATTGACGGCGTTTTAATAGGTTCAGGAAAGACCAGAAGCCGCGGTAGGGAAGCTGAACTTCGTAGGTGCCCCGGCCGTGAGCAAGGGTGTGCGTCTGGACCAGTTTCAAGCCATACGGCAGACGGCCTTCCAGATACGTGCGGTACTTGGCGGCAAGCTGGGTCTGAGCTTCGAATTCGATGACGCGCACGTTGCGCTGCAACGCGTGCTCCACCACGTGCCGGATAAGGCGGGCAGCCAACGGCCCGTAGCGGAAGTCGCCCGTCGTCGTGAGGGCGCCCACGTGCAGCTCTTTTGAAAACCGGCCGCGGGGCAACTCGTGAGTCACGACCATGCCGGCGAGACGGCCTCCGGACTCGGCCACCCACGCCGTTACACCCGGTTGGTCCAGATGATTCCGGTACTCCGCTTCTGATACCCATCTGCGCCGAAATTCGGGCGGAAGTCGAGCCTCGCCCGGATTCAATTGGGGCACGTTCTGGAAAGCCATGCGGGCCAATTGATCGAATTCGTGCGGAAGGGCCCGACGGACCACCCAAGCCTCGCGCGCCGAAGTCATGACGTGCAATAGGGCCAAAGTGCGATATTTAACCATCGGCCATGCGTTACCATTAGCATGCGCATCGTCATCACCGGTACGCCCGGCACCGGAAAAACCAGCCTGTCCAAGACGTTGGCCGAACAAATCCACTACCCCCGATTGGACGTAAAAAAACTGGTGGAACAACGCAAAATCTACCGCATCATCCGCGGCGAGGCGGAAAAAACCGTCAACATGCGCGCCCTGCAGCGTGCCGTCACGGAGTGGTTCCGCAACCACCCCAACGGCATCGCGGAAAGCCACTTGCTATGCGAATTCGACGCCGGCGCCGACATCGTCGTCGTGATGCGCTGCCAGCCCGACGTCCTCAAGAAACGCCTCGAAAAACGCCGCTACTCCAAGGACAAGATCCGCAGCAACGTCGAAAGCGAAGCGCTGGACTACTGCCTGGTGCGAGCCGAAGACAACTACCGCGACGGCCGCGTCATGCCGATTGACACCACGCGCCGAATGAGCGCCAAGACAGCGGCCGGAAAAATCCTGAACCGCCAAGGCGACAAGGTCGACTGGTCGGCGTGGCTGCGCAAGAACGCCGTCCGCCTCGCGAAGTCCTGAACGCGCGACGCAAAAACGCCTTTATAAACCGACACTTTTAAAAAGGCAGCCCCGTAATATGCACAGCTTCTGTTCGAGGGATGCGCATGGCGACTCCGGAAAAACGCAAAAAGAAGAAGAATTCCGACCAATGGGAAGACGAGGAAGAGGACGACTTCGAGGACGAAGAGGACTGGGATGACGAATCGGACTTCGAAGAAGAATCCGGTGGCAGCGAAGCATAAGCGGACCCAGTTTTGAACCCTTTTTTTCTAAGAACGCCGGCATCCCCCCTGCGGCTCGAATACAAAAGTTCATCGGGGACCGGCCGGGCCCTGACCGGCGTTTGGCGCTTCCTGTTGCTGCGACAGCCATTGCAGCGTGATCACATCGGTGGGCAGCGCGTCTTCTTTCTTGAAGCCGAATTTCTTGAACAAATCGTCCAGCTTTTTTTCCTGCTTCTGCCGTTCGTTCTGAAAGTTCGTCGCCGGCAACGCGAATTCCATGAACTGGCCGAAACCCTCGATGTCAAAGACGGCGACCTTGACCGGCGGCACCAGAAAGCGCCATTCCGTGACCGAGCGCTGCAGGGACTGCTTGTAACCCAACTGCTCGAGGTCTTCCATGAACGAAAAACTGCTGGCTAAATTCAGGCCCAACGGCTCCTCTTCCTGGATCATGTAGCCGTCGAACAGCACGTGCTCGTCTTCCGTCTTCTTCTCGGTGCGGACGATGAAGTACGAAAAGACGCCCTCACCGTACTGCTTGGCGTGCACGACGTCCATGAACTCGCCGCCGGAGACGAACTTGTACTTCAACTTCTCCAACACGCCCACGCGGGCTTCCGCATCCTCGACGGGCACGGAGAAACGCTGCTCGGGCAGTTTCCACTTCAGCTTGTGCACGGGCTTTTTCTTGGGCAGCAGAGGAATCAAGGCCTGCAGTTGTTCCAAAGTCGGCAGTTCCATAATGGCTCATGCTGAAAACGCAAGGACCCTACAAAAAGCTTGGCTTTACCTCACCGACGCAAGCCCTTTGCACAAGCACGGTTTGTGAGCGGCTCGCCGGCCAAGTAGGCCAAATGGTGCGACCACGGCGTCAAAAAAAGGTGGACGGGAAACAGCGCGGCGTGGCCTTCCTCGTAAATCCTGAACAGTGCCATCCAAAGGCAATGACAAGCCTGCGCATCAAGTTTTACCCGGACATGTACGGCACATTTGAAAAAAAAAGTGAAAAAAAAATAATCAATCGATTTGCAGGAATTCTACGTGCGGAAGCCCCTTGAAGTGTCCATCCCCGGTAAGCAATGTCCCGCCCAAATGCAGGGCAGTGGCGTACACCAAAGCGTCGGCAAAATGGACTTCGGAAACGTCCCCGGCGCGCAGCGCGATGGCTTCCGTCAGTGGAATCACTTGACTTAAAAGAGAAATGGCCTTCATTTCCTTTTGCCACGGGCGGCCTTCTCGAATCCGTTTGCGTTTGATTTCCGTCAAACAGGTAGCAGGAGTGGCCACCGGTTTCTTGGACAAGAGCCATTGCTGGACGTGTTGCCCGGCGGCCGACCCATTGAAATACTCAATCCATGCAAAAGAATCCAAAACGATCAATGGGGTTCACCCTCTTCACGCAAGTCGGATAAGTCCATGGGCTTTTCGTTTTTCCAAGCGCCGAACATGGATTCGGGAATTTTTTCGTCTTGTTGCATGGATTGCCTCAACAGAACGTTCAAGAGCTTGGAAAGACTTTTGGCCGTGCCGTATCGTCGGACGGCTTGTTGGACCAATTTTTCATACACCTCATCCTCTAAAATGACAGTCGTACGCATAGCATACACCCATATTTTTAGTATGTTTGTATGCTTTTAAGCATTTCTTATCCGATTTCCTCCAACTCCGGCTCATCGGACTTGCGCAGCTTGAACCAGTAAGCCAAGCCGCCCAACACCAACAAACCACCCAGGCCTGCGCCGACTTCCAGAAGCGAGTGCGAACCCAGTAGACCGGAAGCCGGGGAAACGGATGCCAAAGGCGCGCGCTGCAGTTGCAAAGCCAATTGTTCGGACGCGTAAAGGGCCGCGGCAAAACGACTTTGCGATTGTGCCTCGCGGATGGCATCCAGAAGCGGCGAGGCAGATGATGACGCGCCGAATTGCTGTACGGCTTTTTCCGACGCATCCAACGCGGCCTTGCCGTCGGCCTCCAGCCGGTCCAAAAGCGATTCCAGCGCGGCTTCCTCCTGCACCGCCGCCGAGAAATCCGACTCCACGGACGCCAACGAAACCGGTTTTCCGTCTTCCGCCTTGCCGGCCGCGGATTGCAACTGCTTGACCGCGGCTTGAAGCGCATCGGCATGGGCCTTAGATTCGGAGTACAACAGCTGCCGGCTGCGCCAGCGCAACGCCGGCTCCGACACCGACCAAGCGGATTCAAAACGCGCCAAAGCGGGCCAGGACGCGGAACGAATGCGGGCCACCAAGTCCGTCATGGACCGGTTCGCCTCCGACTGCTCGGACTGCCACTGCTGCAAGCGCAGCTGGGCCGTGGCCAACTGCCCGCGGGCGCCGGAGAGGTCCGAGAGGAACAACGCGGCCTTGGCGTCGTGCAATGCGGACTCCACCTCTTGCGGACATCGGCTGCAGACCGCCTTGATTTTTTCCCCCAACGCGTTTTTCTGGGACCGGACGTACGCATCCAATTCCTTGACGGCTGCCGAGAGCACGGCGGAATCGGAGCGCCGCCATGCCGCGTCGGCCCGCTCAAGCAAGGGCCGGATGTCTTCATCGTCCGCCAAGGCGCGGTACTTCTCTAAGGGGTCGGACGCCGCGGGAGCATTCTGCAGCTGAAACAGAAGCCACGTGGCGTCAGAAAAGCGGCCTTCCGTCAAGGCACGCCGGACTTCCGGCAGGACGCCGGCCGAATCCGGCGCCAACGCAGGTAGGCGTTCCAGCCAGGCCGTCTGGTTGGCCAGCGTCTCGGGAACGCATGGTAGCTGAACAAGAAAGTCCCGCACTTCATATGCGTTCAGCGAGACGTTGGCCGAAAAGCGGTACAAACCGTCAGACAGTTTTGCTACTGAAAAATCCGGCGATTCGGGCGTGCAAGCCACCGGCTCATCCAACCGCCATTGGAACGCCAGGTCGAACGGAACCGTGCTCTGCAGGGAATACGACCACCCGGCTGCAACGGCCGTCTTGTCAAACCGCACCGGCTGCGGCACGTCGAATTCGAAATGAAAGACGTTGACGCCTTTTTTCAGCGGCGAGAGCACCGCCTTGATCGAACCGTCGTCGAAGGCCGCCTCTCCGGACGAAATTCCGAGACGTTCCACCGGATAGTCCACGGCCCGCATCCAGAGCGCCGAACCGTCCACCTCGCTATCCAACGTCAGGACCCAAGCACGCCGCACGACGGAAGGCGACGCGTATCGGTTTTCTTCCTTGAGCGAACGCGTGCGGACTAACACGTCGTCGGCAACTCCTTCCGCGGCCAAGAGACCGCCGGCCGGCACGTATTCCAGCAGGAGGCCGTCCGGAAGCAGACGCACGCCGGTAGCAGAAGTAAGCCGGGCGGACGCCGGGATGAACAGCGGGCGTTTGAGCAAAAGGGGCCCGTCCAGTCCGAATTCCAAGTCGTTCTGGATGGAAAGCAAGAACGACCGGTTGGCAGGCGAATCGGCCACCACCGGCCCGCCGAACCAACGCAGCTCCAGCCGTCGCTCCAAGTACTCTTTCAACCAAGCGGCCTTGTGCGCATCCACGTCATGGCGGGCCGCTTCCAGCTTTTTTTCCAAAGCGGCCAGATGGCCCAGCTGGGCATCCAGCTGCAGCCGCCCGGAGACGTCGAACGAATCAGCCGGCAAGGATACGAATGGGCTGAACGGCAGCAATTCCAGCCACAACGGTTCCAGACGCCCGAAACGCGCCGCAGCCTTGTCCAGGACGGATTGCCGCATGGATTCCAACGCCTCGAAAACAGAAGAGCCGGCTTCCGGGCCCAACGCGGCCCACTGCGCCAGTTGGCTCCGCTCGGCCGATACGTCAAGGCCGTCCGAAGCGGCCGAGTCCAGCCAGGACTTCAACCTATCCGATTCCGACCGGCTCGATACCTCGGCGGGTCGACGCGCAGTTTCCTGCGCAGCGTTGAGGGCAGTCACGGCGTCTGCCAGTTGCAGGATGCGCTCGCCACGCGAGGCGGGCAGCGGCCGATCCGCCAGCTCCAACGCGGATTGACGGGCTAAAGCCGTGCGTACCACGTCCGCAGCGCCATCGGCATGCTCCTGCTGGACCGCGCGGCGCAGCGCATCCACTTGCCGCAACAGGTCGGACTCCAACCGACCCGTCTGCCGGTCGACGTCTCCCCAAGCGGTTGCCGCGGCTTCCGCCTGCTCACGGGCCTGATGGGCGTACGACAGGGCGCGTTCAGCAAAGCCTAACTGCCCCGCATTCCAGTGGTCCTCCGCCTTGCGGCGGTTTTCCTGCGCATCGGTCCAGGACTGACGGGCCTGCTGCAGCGTTTCGGGAAACGACTGCACCCACCCCGTCCGCGTATAGGACGACGGCCCCTGCAGGGAAAAAGCGTATTGTGGCACCAGCGAAATCTTCTGCTCGGCCAGGCGGGACTCGAGGCGCTGACCGTCCTGTAGCCGCTGGTCCACTTCGTCAGCCAGCC
Organism: Microcaldota archaeon; assembly: GCA_016188965.1. GTDB lineage: Archaea > Micrarchaeota > Micrarchaeia > Norongarragalinales > Norongarragalinaceae > JACPGT01. The sequence continues at coordinate 60,298 of JACPGT010000013.1, forward strand.
GCGAGAAGTCCGAATCCAGCTGCGAAAGCACCCGCGCAACGTCCCGGCACACGGACACCTGGCGTTCAAGCACTCCTTGCGGCCCCACCAATGCATCCATTCCAGCAACCATGCCTTCGTCGGAACGGGGTGCCGATTCGGCAAAACGCAGGGCATCGGCTACGCGGCCACCCAATCCCGGCCCGCTGGAGCGGTTCTCGATGGATTGCCGCTCCGCTTCCAATTCAGAATAAAGCCCTTTGGCCGGGCCATCCAGCCGTACGCCGGCGTGTTCCAAGTCCGCGATGCAGACATCCACGGCGGGCCAGTTCGAATCGACGGCGGAAACCGCCTGACGCAGCGCCTCGGCGGCCACGCGATGGCACGCCACGGAGAGAAATCCATTCAACGCGGCGTTGGCGCCGCCCCAGAACAACGGCGAGTCCTGCCACTGCGCCATCTTTCTTGCCTGCGCCATACCCTTCACGGCATCCTGGCCCAGCCGGACGCCTTGCTCGAATCCGGCATCCTGGGCCAGTTTCCCGCCGAGCGCGACGGGCCGCAAGAAGGCCGTACACGGCTGGAGCGTCAAAGGAGGCTCGATCGGAGGAAAAAGGAACGCGTAGGCGGAGAACGACAAAGCCGAGGCCGACACGGAAAAGACGATGAGAAGGCAGATGATGGAAACGCGCATGCCCTGCTTGCGGCCGAAGCATAGGCTTAAACATTGGGTAGAGTTTTTATCAACCCAACGCAGAAAAGGACGCAAACGGACGGACGTCTCCATCGGACGAAAAACGACGGGAGGCGGGAGCACCGTGATGCGGATGCTAAAAACATTAATAGGTGCCCGGGCCCATGACAAAGCCAGGGAACAGCGCATGCGATTTTTCAAGCACGGCTCCGTTTTGGCCATCAGCCTACCGGAAAGCCTCCGGCAGAAACTCGGCATCACCGAAAACGACGAATACGACTTCGTCGAAACCCAGCCGGGTATTCTGACTCTGGTCCGCAAAGGCTCGTCCGTTTCCGCGGAAAAAGTCCGCCAAGCCGTTGCAACTCCCGCAACCGGCACGGCGAGCAAACCGGTATCCACGCCACACCCACCATTTACGCCGATGCCGTCCGTCACTTCGTCCCAAACCGCATCCAAACCGGCGGGTCCGTCATCCGTCTACGGCTCGACTGGAACCGCGTTGGACCGCCAAGGCTTCCTCGTGCTTTCCAGCGAAGACGAGGCGAAAGGCTTCTCGTTCCGATTCGAGGGCCTCATCAAATCCGGCGAAATCAAAGGCATCCGGGGATTTGACAAGAAATTCTACCTTGCCGCACGCGGGTATTCCGAAACCTACGCCGATCGCATTTTAGTCGGCCTCAAGGAACCCAAGACGGCATCCGACCTATCCGCCCTGGTCAAGCAGCCCCTCGAAGGCGTGCTCACGTTGTTGTACCTGTTGAAAGAAGAAGGCGAAGTCATCGAGAAAAAACGCGGGCTGTTCGTCCGCGTCCTGTAGGTCCCGGTACCGGAAAACGGACGCACGGGGGAATAAACGCCGTCGGTGCGAAACAGTCTAAAGCGCGTGAAAGACCAGTTCCGCGACGATGACCAAAGCGCAGAGGGCCATGACGATCTTGGGGTCGATCTGGATGGCGCTGGACGTCACGTCGGAATAGCGCATCAGGCCCGTCTGGGACTGCGGCGTGCTGATGCGGTTGTCATGCGACATAGCCATCTTTTAATAGAGTGTCCCTTTTAACGTTTAGCTATGGCCTCCAACATCGGAAAAGACCTTACCCACCTCGTCGTGCTGGCCGTCCTAGTCGTCGTCCTCCTCGTCGTGCTGACCAAGTTCCAATGGGTGCACTGCTCCGTCATCCCCGGATGGTGCAACGTCTACTGCAACGTCATCACCCGCAGCCACGCGCAAGTCGGCCTCATCTACGGCCCGCCCGGCGACGGCATGGGCAACCCCGTGGCCGACGACTTGGAAGCGCGCGGAAGCTTCGAGAACGAAATAAGGGCCTTGCGTCCGGACATCGCGCTTTTGCCCATTTCCAAGGACGACTTGAGCGCCGGCCTGCTCAAGCGCTACGATGTCATCATCCTCGAGCGCGCCCGTTCGTTGTCGTCCCGCCAAATCAAGGTGTTGATCGATTTCGTCGAAAAAGGCGGCACCTTGGTGTTCGTCGGGGATTCGGCCACTTCCCAATACGTCGACCCGTACGACCTGCTTTTGGCACAGCAGGAAAACCAGACGTACTACGAACGGCTCCAACGAGAACTGAACGCCCGGAACCTGACGTGGGACAGCAACTACGCCAACCGCAGCATCGAGGAATACAAGAAGACCGACACGTACGACACCATCCAGAACTACAGCAAAGTCAAAAGAGGCTTCCGCAAGCTGGTCGCCGTTACGGCCGCCGAGTACAACCGCACTATCACCCGCGGATACTTCGTCAACCTCTCCATCGCGCTTCCGGACCACCTCGTCGCCAAAGGCTTGCTGAAGAAGCTGACGGACACGCAGATCCGCGAATACGCCATCGTCTCGGTCGACCCGGCGTCCACTGACATCATCGCGTACATTGAAGACGGCAAAAACCGCTACCCCGGCATCATCGAAACGCGCTACGCCGGAAAAGTTATTTATTTTGCCTACCCGCCGGAACGCACCAATTCGGCCACCCTGCTTGCCAACACCTGGGACTACATCGCCCAATGTTCGCAAGACGCGTTCCCGCCTAGCCGCAACGAACCGCTGGAAGTCGCGCCCGCCGAAGACATCCCCGTCACGGCAAGCGCGGGTTGAAAAACGGCGGAAAAAGGGGGCGGAAGCCGGGTCCGGCAATGACAACGCTTTAAAAGGCATTCAGATTTATAAAGTCACGAAGCCAGGACAAAGGATATGTTTAAACTTACAAGTGGTGGTTTTGGAATGAAGCGTGGACAATACGCAGCGCCGGGAAAAGCGTATGAAAGCCTCATCCCGCTCATCCTCATCGTCATCCTGGGTGTCTTCATCGCCGGAAAATTCGGCTTTTTGAACCTCAACTCGGTGCCCGTCGTAGGCAACCTGTTCCCCGCGCCGCAAATCAAGATCGCCGTCGTGGGCCATTCCTCGGACCAACTCAAGCAGATGATGCAGTCGGAAGACTTCCGCATCGCCGGCGTCCAATACGCCGCCGACCTGCGGCAGGACTTCATCGTACCCGGCGTGCTGGACGGATTCGACATCGTCATCTTGCAAGGCTCGCCGGTGTGCGACCGCACCGCCCGCAAGGTCATCGCCGACCGCGTCAAGGCCGGTGGGAAGCTCATCGTCGTTGGAGACGCATGCATCCGCGTCAATGACGACCCCAACGCCATCGGATGGGACATCGGCATCGGATCCTTGGGCGACGTCGTGCCCGTGACGTACCGCGGCGTGCTGTTCCACGAAGTCGTCAACGCCCGCGGTTCGGTTGAAGTCTCCGGCGGCAAGTTCCGCGTCGTCTCGGTCGACCACCCCATGTTCAACGGCATCAAGAACTTCGCATTCTCCGGAACGGTGACGGAAGTGTTGCCGAACGCCAACGCCAAGGTGCTGGCGTACATCGACAGCATCGGCGGCCGCCCGACTTCGCCTGCGACGTTCGGCATCATCGAAAGCCAAGGCCTCCTGGCCGGAAAGACGTTGTACTTCGGCTTCGACCCCGGCACGACGCAGACCGGAGGCTCGCGCAACATGGTGCTGAACACGTTCCTATACCTCAAAGGCGCGAAGGGCTAAAACCACCCGAAACGCTTTCTTCCTTTTTTCCGTTTCATTTTTTCTTCCCCAGCCCGTACGCTCACCCGTGGCCAAGAAAGCCTTATGAGCGTAGCCGTCGCAAAGATGAACGGACGCTTTACCCATGATTATCAGTACCGGTTCGATTGCATTAGACACCACCCGCACGCCGTTCCAGACGATTGAAAGGGCGCTGGGCGGCGCCGCGTCGTTCTTTTCCTACTGCGCCACCTACTTCTCCCCCGTCCGACTGGTCGGCGTAGTGGGCGAGGACTTTCCGGCCGAACACTGGAAACTCCTGCAGGACAAAGGCATTGATTTAGCCGGCGTCAAGAAGGAAGGCCGCACCATGTTCTGCGACTGGAACTACCACCACGACTTGCACACGCGCGAGTACAACAAACTGGAATTGAACAGCCTGGCGTCGTTCAAGCCGACGGTTCCGATGAACTGGACCAAGACGCCGTACGTCTACCTCGGCACCACGCTGCCGGAACAACAATTATCCATCCTCAAGCAAGTCAGAAACCCGTCGTTCACGCTCATGGACACCATCGAATACTACATCGACCATGACCGAAAGAACCTGGACGAAGTCATCGCGAAAGTGGACTGCGTGCTTCTGAACGACGTGGAAGCCCGCAAATACGCCAACTCGGCCAACCTCATCAAGGCCGCGAAATACGTGCTGGACAAGGGCCCAAAAATGGTGTTGATCAAGAAAGGCGAAAACGGCTGCATCCTGTTCACGGCCAACACCATCCTGCCGTCAGCCGCGTTTCCCTTGGAAACCATCATCGACCCCACGGGCGCAGGTGACAGTTTTGCCGGCGGCTTTTTGGGCCACATCGCGCGCAAAGGATCGCGCGACGTCCAAACGCTGAAGGAAGCCATGGCCTACGGCCACGTCATGGGCAGTTTTGCAGTCGAAGACTTCGGTTTGCGCCGCCTACAGACACTGACGCCGGGCCAGCTGCAATCCCGATACAACTTGTACAAGCAGATGGTGTGCTTCTGACACCGAAGCGTCACAAACCAAAATCACGGCGTCGGTAAAAAGGCATCGGATTGTTTCACGAAGTGGTAAAGCGAGCGAACGGCTTCACCAAAAGGCGTGGCAGACGTGTCCCTTGCAGCGCCGACATTGACTTGATGCAAATGGTTTTTCAAAGACTGAATCTTCCAAGCCCAATCATAGAGCTGACGGATGGAAGGCGGCACGACCAACACCAACACGTCGCCCCGCTTTTGCCGGGAAACGCCGGTTGCCGCCGGATCCACAATCACGCGCGAATCCTCTCCCAAGGTCCCGTACGTTTTCCGCATTTGCTCAAGGCTCACCGTGAGCTTTTCCCAATGGGCCGCGTACTCCGGTAAAGCGGTATACCGCTCGTGTTGGCGTTCAGCCGCAACAATAAGACGCTGGACCTGGTCATGCTCATTCGATTCCAAATGGACATTCCGGCCAAACAAAGGCCGGGAATACTTGCCCTCGTAAGTCCGCGTGCATTTTTCATGGATTCCTCGGAGCACTTCCGAATTCAAGCCGCCAGGCATGTCCTTCGATAGAGCGGAGCGTGCTAAATACCTTCCGCACATGGGAAGGCAAAACGTGTGAAAGAAAAGCGCATTTAAACCGTGCGCGACATCAAGAACAACAATCCAATCGTCCGTTTCCGCAATAGGAGGAATACGTTTATGGCTCTGAAATCCAAGAAGGCCCGCCGCGGCAAGCAAGTCGCCAAACGCCGCGAAAAGGACAAGTCGCACAAAGGCGGACGGCCCAAACGCCGCAAAGTCTGGTAAAGCGCAGGAAAATCCGAAAACTTCAGTCGAAAAATGAAATCCTTATTCTGGCTCGTAGCGGCAAGCCTGCTGCTTTGCGCTTGCCTCCAGGGCGGCCCGCAGAGGCAAGATGCAGCCGCGTTGCCGACCATCGGCACGCAAGCCAGCCCCACCGCCACGTTTCCTACACAAGGCTCGGTGCCGGAACCTACGATTTTTGAACAACCGACGAACACGCCGACATCCACGACAACGTCCGTACCAACACCGTCAGCAACCGAAGCGACGGAAAGCACGCCGAATCCATCGGCAACCGCCACGGCCACAGCATCCGCAAGCCCGACACTTTCGGCCGTTTCCTGCAACGCCACCTACTGCGTCTCGCCTGCTTGCACCGTGGACTTTTCCACAGATACCGGCCAAGCATCGTTCGCCCAAGCCGCAGCCGAGACGTGCCAGGCCAACAACGAAAAAATCCGCCTCAAGATGGAAAGCAGCAACACGCAGACTATCCGAATCGTCCTGCGTTCCGACATGCAGTACGCGGGCCAGACCAGCGGCAACTTGATCGAACTAAGCACGACGTGGTTCACCGAGCATCCGGAAGACCAAGGCGCCATCGTGCACGAGATGGCCCACGTGCACCAAGGCTACACCGGCACGAATCCGCCGTTTTGGCTGGTGGAAGGCATCGCCGACTACGTCCGCTACTGGTCCGGCTACGCCAATTCGTGGAGTTATGCGCACTGCGCAAGCGGAAGCGCCCACTATACGTCGGGATACTGGTGTTCCGCCGCCTTTCTCAACTACGTGGAAAAAACGTACGACGCCCAACTCATCCCGAAACTGAATCGCGACCTGCGCAGCGGCCAATACGCCGGCTCCTGGTTCCAGGACGACACCACCCAGACGGCGGACCAACTTTGGACCGAATGCCTGCAGGCGGACTGCAGGTCGACCGGATAAACAGAATACCCCCGTTGCAAAATGAGTCACAAACCGACCTGATTGAAAAAAAAACGCCAAAGAAAACCACGACGTGTCGGAAAGAAGGCGACGTTTTACGTAAAACCCACGCATCGCGTTTCTTTCGATTTGCCCGGTTTACAGGAACGCCACGGCCAGGCCGTACGCAAGCAGTCCGCCGACGACGGAGGCCAGGAAATTGACGGAGTCGTTGTCAATGACGGCGAATCCTTTGACCAACTTGGTCTTTGACCCGCAGCTGTGTTGTAGACGCTCGGTGGGCTGGCCGTCCCGCTCGCATACGTACCGAGCCTGGAGAGTGGCGCCGAACACGCTGTCCGCCACCGAGCCGACGAATCCTGCCGCCATCACGATGAGCACGAAGTTCACGTTGCCGATGAACTGGGGATAAAACACGTCGGAAAAGCCGCTGCGCGCCAGGTAATTGTTGACGGCGTTGAAACCCACTGCCAAGCCAGCAATCAACAAAGACGCACCGAGGGACGCGGCCAGGCCCAGCAGCGACACGACGCCGCTTTGGCCGCGGACCGGGTTCTTGGCGCCGAACAACGAAAAGACACGACCATCCAGCATGCCGATCTCGGTGGCCCACGTGTCGGCCGTGACGGCAGCCACGGCCGCGGCAAAAGCGGCGAACCAGGCCGCATCCGGCTGTAGGAAATGCACGGCAGCCAAGACAGTGGCAAAGAGGCTGTTGGCCAACACCTGCCAGGCATCGCGGATGTCGCCTTTTTCATGTTCCGCTGCGAATTCCTCCTTCTGTTTGCGCTTGTACTTGGACCACGCGGAGGACGAGACGAAGAACGAGACCAGCAACAGGAACCAGGACCAGCCGCCGAGGGCAAAGATGACGATGCCGACGCCCATGGCCGAGATGACGCCTTTCTCGCTCAACTGGCGTTTCTTGAACGCGAAGATGGCGATCAGCAAAGTGATGATGACGCCGACAAGGGCGTTGACTTGGGAAGCCATGAAACGGAAAACCTGTGACATCATTCAAGCGGACGCGGTTCAAAAAGCCACCGACTACGCCTGCAATCGCACGCGGCAGACCAATCCTCCGTTGGCCTTCAATAGCTCGCTGGGCGCGATTCTGGCCAAGGCCTGGGCCGAGCCGCCTCCAGTCCAGACAAATGGCTTTTCCAAAACGCGCTCGTCCACCAAAACCTGGACCGGGCCGGCATAACCAAACGACGGGGTGCCACCCACCGGGTAACCTGTCTTTTCCAACATCAATTCCGGCGTGGCCTTCTTAAGCTTTGCAACGCCCACGAAGCGCGCAGCAGCGACCGTATCCACCTTATCCTCGCCTTTGACGATGCAGATGACCAGGTTGCCGGCCGCGTCAGCAAGGCCGACGTTCTTGACAAAGTCCTCCGCTTGCGCGCCCACGGCCGCCGCGGCATCCGCCACGGAATGGCAGGACTGCTCGAAATGGCGGTGTTCCGCTCGCAGGCCAAGTGAGCGGATGGCGGCTTGGAGTTTGGCTTCGAAATCAAGGTCGTCCATAATAAGTCAACACACTATCGGATGGAAAAAGCGGGATAAAAACACGGCAGGGAGGGTGGAAAACCGATAGAAACAAACGGAAAAAACGGACGAAAAAAAAAGAAAAAAACGAAAACAAAAAAAAAGAAAGAAAAAAAAGGAAAATGAAAAGGGAGGAAAAAGACCGCCGG
>JACPGT010000013.1:68562-197082 GCA_016188965.1 Microcaldota archaeon
GCGCGTACGTCAACAAGACGCCGGCGAAGACCAGCGAAACCGTGTTGAGCACCTTGATCAGCGCGTTCAACGAAGGTCCGGCGGTGTCCTTGAACGGATCACCCACGGTATCGCCGACCACGGCGGCTTTATGCGTGTCCGAACCCTTGCCGCCGAAGTGTCCGTCTTCCACGTACTTCTTGGCATTGTCCCACGTCGCGCCGGACGTCGCCATCATCAAGGCCAGAAGGAAGCCCGAAACGATCGAACCGGCCAGCAGTCCGCCCAGCGCTTCCACGCCGAAGAGGTAGCCCACCACGATGGGCGAGAACACGGCCAGGATGCCCGGAATCATCAGCTGCTTGAGTGCACCGGCGGTCGCCAGGTCGACGCAGCGCGCGTAGTCCGGCCGGCCCTTGCCCGACATCAACCCCTTGATTTGGCGGAACTGGCGGCGGACTTCCTCAACGATCTCAAAGGCAGCAGTACCGACCGCACGCATCAGAAGCGATGCAAAAAGGAACGGCAAAACTCCGCCCAAAAACAGGCCGATTACCACGGCCGGTTGCAGGATGTTGATGCTGGTAAGCTTTGTTGCCTCGGCAAATGCGGCAAAGAGAGCCAACGCGCCAAGAGCGGCGCCGGCAATTGCAAAGCCTTTCGTTGTGGCTTTGGTGGTGTTGCCCACCGAATCCAGCTCATCGGTCACCTTGCGGACGTTGGCAGGCAAACCTGACATTTCGGCGATTCCGCCGGCATTGTCGGTAATGGGTCCGTAAGCGTCCAAGGCAATGACCATCGCCGTAGCCGACAACATTGCAGTTGCAGCAAGTGCAATGCCGTAAATTCCGGCAAGCGAGTACGAAGCTGCAATGGCTGCGACAATCACCAAAACGGGAAGCAGGGTCGACTCAAGTCCGATTGCCAATCCTGCGATGAGGTTGGTTCCGGCACCGGTCCTTGAAGACTCGGCAACCCATTGCACAGGCCGGTGTTCCTTCGCGGTGTAATATTCAGTTATGAGGAACATCAACAAAGTGACGGCGACTCCGATCAAGGAAGTGAAGAACAGGCTCAAATCAGGTGCGGTAAGAAAGTAAAAGCCGACTGCGGACAAAACCGCCGACACGATTACACCCTTGTATAGCGCGTGCATGATGTTTTTGGATTTGCCCAAGCGCACGAAAAACAAGCCGATCATTGCGGCAATCGCCCCGACAGCTGCAATGCCCAAAGGCAGCATGACGTATTCCAAAACGCCGCCTACACCGCCAAGAGTCGAAGCGGCGATTCCGCCTAAAAGCATGGCAGCAATGATGGTCACGGCGTACGACTCGAACAAGTCGGCGGCCATGCCGGCGCAGTCACCCACGTTGTCGCCCACGTTGTCGGCAATGACGGCCGGGTTGCGCGGGTCGTCTTCCGGAATGCCTTTCTCGACTTTTCCGACCAAGTCGGCGCCCACGTCGGCCGCCTTGGTGTAGATGCCGCCACCCACACGGGCGAACAGCGAGATGAGCGAGGCGCCGAAGCCGAAGCCGATGAGGACTTCCAAATTGGCGTATAACGAATAGAGGATGGTCACGCCCAGAAGGCCTAAGCCGACGAGGGTAAAGCCCGTCACGGCGCCGCCGCGAAAAGCGAGGCCCAACGCGGGGGCAAGGCCACTTTTTGCCGCTTCGGCCGTGCGCACATTCGCCCGGACCGACACCATCATGCCGACGTAGCCAGCCAGTGCCGAACACAAAACGCCGCCGAGAAATGCGATGGCCGTCTGCACGTTCAGCAGCCAGCCGATCAGCGCGGCCAAGAGGACGACGAAGAGCACCAAGGTCTTGTACTGGCGCATCAGGTATGCCTGGGCGCCTTCCTGGATGGCTTTGGCGATTTCTTTCATCTTGTCCGAGCCGGCGGGCTTGCGCAGGATGCTAAAGATCAAAAACGCGGCAAATGCCAACGACACGATGCCGGCGCCAAAAGCCAGCGGCATCATCAATGCGGAATCCATGGAATCACTCCTCAACTATCCGAAAGACATCAAGTCGCCCGAAACACCGGACGGCAAGAAGGCCAACGGTACATTTTACGTTTTTTTGCAAGTTTTCCTTTTTTGCGACTTTTCGCGCGCCGCAAAAGAGGCGCGCCGACGGCTGAAAACATCGTTTACCGTCAACTCCCCACTCCCCCAAATTGGGAGAAAACAACTTCAAGAATAAAGGAAAAAGCGGTTTAAAAAGGGGTTCTTGACAGGCAAAAAAACAATCGGAGCGCTACACACTCAAGTCATCAGGATACCGCTGATTTTCGCCCCGATGCCCAAGCGTTCGGAACCCCCCTGCCTTCTTTTCTTGTTCCTTTTCCAAAAACGCGTTGGCATACACCCGGCCCAAACGATAAAAGTAAAGACGCTCCTTTGCGAATTGGCGGCGTTCGGATGAATTCGAGGCACGGTATCGGGCGGAGGCGCCGGATGGCTCCTTTTGCCACCAAGTAGCGCAAAGAAAGGGTAAGTCGAAGCCCAACCCGAACAAGTGGCGGTCGATTGTTTCGAAATTAAGGTCGCGTATTATCTCCGGACATTCCACGCCCGAATCCTGACTTGCTCGCCTTAAACCGCCCACGATATTATCGAAAGTCGTGTTCAGCCCACGGCCGTCCACAACCCGGACGCGCTGCGGATTCAACTGTAACACGTGCGACAAATGTTTCCTCAACTCCGTCTTTTGCACGTCGTCATATTTTCGAGTTGGAGTCAAACTTTTGGGGGTTACCAGTTGCGCAACCTTAGCTTTAGGGGCCAAAACAGCCAGCACTCCACGATAAAATTCATAATGGACCGCAGCACGGGTTAGCGGAAATAAGAACAAAGAGCCAGTCCCGCGACTGACCAAACTCTTCTTTTTCGGAAAACCGTTAAGAATCCATTTGGCCAATCGCGGACCTTCTTCTTCAGCGTGACAAACCAAAGCCTCATGTGCGGGTATTCCCAAAATGCCGTGACACCGAAAAAACGCCCGGATAGACGGAGAGTCCCGTTGAATGGGCCGAGGCATGATAAGAATCCAACGTCTCCGAATATATGGCGTGCGGAATGGCAAGAATCGTCATTCGACAAGAACAGATTTTATTCCACGGAAACGGATTTCATTCGACGTATTTTCCGCTTTCTTTGAGCGTCATGTGCTTCTGGGAACCCGCCTTGTTCAACTTGCAATCCCCGGGGAGACACCTACGGGTTTCTCCCCTGGAGATATGCTCCTCCTCGCCCCTCTTCCTTACTCGACGTACTTGCCGGACTCTTTGAGCTTCATGTGCTTCTGGGAACCCGCTTTGTTCAACTTGAGGCGGTCCGTCTGGGAGTCGCGGCGGTACGTCAAGTCAAAATCGGATAACAGGCGCGTGATGCCGTCCTGTTTGTCGAACACGCCGGCCACGTGGCCCTTCTTGGAAGGAACGCCTTCGATGAGCATGAGCCGGTCCACCGTGTTCAGCACGAACTCCAAATCATGGTCGATCAGCAGAATGGACGCGCCCTCCTTGGCCTTTTCCCGCAAGAGCCGCGAGAGGGCGACGCGGCCGCGCACGTCCATCATGTTCGTCGGCTCGTCCACCACGTAGAGGTTCGCCGGGTGCGACAACGCTTCGAAAATGCGGACTTTCTGCAATTCGCCGCCGGAGAGCTGCTGGAACGTGAAGAATTCCAGCTTCTTGATGGCCATGTCTCGGATGAAACGCTGCTGAAACGGCGTGTCCTCGCGCAATACCCCCAGAACCAGGTCGTCCGAACGGTCCAACAGTTGGGGCTTCAGGCTTCCGCCCAGCTGTTGGGCGAAGTGCGACGCCAGCGTGCTCTTTCCGGTCCCGTTGCGGCCCACGAGCCCGACGATTTCGCCGGCATTCAGCGTGATTTCCGACGGGTTATCCACGGAAAACGAAGAACCGCGCTCGATGCGGACGCTTGGCAGAACGACGTTGGCCTCGGTCCGGGTTTCCTGCGTCGGCGGCTTGAACCGCACGGGCTCATCGCGGAAGCGTACGTTCTCACCCTCCAGGAAGCCTTCGAGGAACATGTGGATGGCCCGGTCCGTCGCATACGGCTGCGACACGATGCCGTAGACTCCGGGCTCGCCGAAGAGGATGTACGTCTGGTCACACGCGTACGACAAAAGCGACAAGTCGTGATCGACCAGGATGACTTGTTGGTCGGCAAAGTGCTTCCGCAGGTATTCAACCAGCCGGATGCGGTACGCGTAGTCCAAAAAAGCGAAGGGCTCGTCCAACAAGAAGGACTCTTTTTGCCTGCAAAGCGCGGCGGCGACCATGACGCGCTGCAATTCGCCGCCGGACAACTGGTTCAGTTCGCGGTCCTTCAAGTCGTCCAAGTCCAGCGTCTGCTTGAGTTGGGCCAACCGGGGTCCGCCGATCTTGTCCAGAAGGAGCCCGACTTTGCCCAAGTTGGCGGCGACCAATTCCTGCGGCTTGACCACGAGGTTCGGCGTTTGCTCGAAATAGCGCGTCCATTCCTTGACCAACAACTTCTGGGGCGCAAGCTTGCCTTCCAGCAGCTTGACGTTGGTCGACTTGCCGCAACCGTTGTCCCCCAACACGCCGAAAATGCCTTTTTCGGGCAAAGCCAGGCCGTAGAGCTTGAACGAATTGTCGCCGTACGAGAAGACCAGCTTGTCCTCGACGGGCGCGACGAGGTTGACGATGGAAATGGCGTGGAAAGGGCATTTCTTGATGCAAAGCCCGCAACCGGTGCACAGCGGCGCGGAGATGAGGGCCAACTTGCGGTCATCCGACAGGACGATGCATTCTTGGTTCAGCTTGTTGACCGGACAGACTGAAATGCACTCCAGTTGGCACTGGTCCGGCTTGCACAGGGTTTGGTCAACGACGGCGAGGCGCTTGTTCATGGAGTATGCACTGGGCGTTTCAAAACGCGAAAATCCCGGAGCAAATGATGAGAAAACGCGTTAAAAACCGTGCCGAATGGCCCCACCGGCCAGCACCTCTCTTCCGCCTTTTATTCGCCCTACGGCCCGTTGAGTCCCGAGGAAGGCATCGATGCAGGCAACCGACTCCGCACCAGGCACCGCCAGGGCTACCGAAGCGGCCGAAAGCCAAAAACGGACGCCGCCGACTTGCCGACAGTCCATCCTCGCCCACTTGGACATGGACTGTTTTTTCGCCCAAGTCGAGCAACAACGCCGGCCCGAATTGCAAGGAAAGCCCGTCGTCGTCGGGGCGGATCCGCACCACGGCCACGGCCGAGGCGTGGTGTGCACGGCCAACTACGAAGCCCGAAAATACGGTATCAAGTCCGCCATGCCGATTTCCCAGGCGTGGAAGCGCTGTCCCGACGCCGTCTTTCTCCCGGTGGATTACCGGCATTATTCGGCCGTATCGCGGCATATCTTCAGCATTGCCGGACCGTTCGGCCAGACGGAGCGCACGGGAATTGACGAAGGTTACGTCAACTTGAGCCAAACGGGCGACTTCACGATGGCCGAAGATGCGGGCCGCCAAATCAAGGCCGCCATTCGTGAAAAGACGGGTCTGACGTGTTCCATCGGCATCGCGTGGAACAAAAACCTCGCCAAGCTTGCGGCGGGTTTGCAGAAACCGGACGGCTTGACGCTCATCCGGCCGGCCGAATTGCAGGCGAAAGTATGGCCCCTGGCCGCCGAGAAACTCATCGGCGTCGGACCCCAGACGAAGGCGCGTCTGGAGCGAGTCGGCATCGTGACCATCGGCGACATTGCGCACAGCAAACCCCGCTTTTTGGCCGAATGCATGGGCGCCTGGGGCCTTCATTTGTACGCGGCGGCACGGGCATGGATCGGCCGAACTGGGCGGGTTTTGGCAACCCAAATCCATCTCGCGCGAGACGACGTTTTCGCACGACACGGACAACTGGGTGGATTTGCGGCTGACGCTGGAGGAGTTGTGCCGCCGCGTGCATGCCGACGCCGTGAGCGAAAACGCTTTTTTCAGGACCGTCGGCGTCAAGATCCGCTTTTCCAACTTCGAAACGCACACACGCGCCCGAAGCCTCAAGACCACGCAGGCACTGACCCAAATCAAGGCGGTGGGCAAAGAGCTGATGCGGCCCGCGATGGAATCCGGACGCAAAATCCGCCTCGTCGGCGTGCGCGTAAGCGGGTTGGTGGACGCGACGGGGCAGACAAAACTCTCGGCGTTTGATTCTGACCGAGAAAACAGCCAAGAAACCAAAGAATCCGACAACGCAAAGGTATAAACAAAAGAAAGAGGGTAAGGCGAGCATGCTGCCCCGACGCGCGTGGATGGCGGAAATCCCGCGATTGGACGAGCTTTTGTCCAAGACGCCCAAGGAACGCACGGAATCGGAGCACCATGACTTGTTGGATGAAGTGTGGGGCCAACTCAAAGAGCATCCGAACACATGGCAAATCGTGAAGCGGGCTATGGATCGAAACCAAGTGGCATTGGACAAAAATCGGGAACGAGTGGACGAGCACGTGGTCTCGCCCGGCGTGCTGAAAGCCCTGCTGGAATACGACGAAGTGAGGCACCGGAAGAATTTCCAGACGTACTTCAGCGAGTCGGTCTACCGGCGGGCCTTGAGCAAGACCAAAAACGTCCGCCAACTGCAGCGCAAGCCCAGTGTGATGCGTCGATTCCTCGAAAACATGGACGCGGGGGTCATTAAACCCGATCCGGACGGTTACGGCGAATACCTGGAGCTTGAAATAAAAGCCAAAGAACTTCGAACGCCGGAAGAACAACTCCGGCTTAACGAACTATCCAAGAAATACTACGACCAACGCGTTTTCCACCGCTTCATGGACCGCCTGACCAAGAAAGCCGACCCCGTTAAATTCCACATGAGCCGCGAAGCGACGCGTGAAGATTACCGCCACGTGGCCCGCCTGCTGGCCCGCGTACATCCGGAAGCCCTGAAAGACCTATTGAACCTGGCGGACGAAAAAGCCAAGCAAAGCCAGTACTACACGCCGGACGACATCAAGTGGGCGCTGCGCCAGAAGGACAACGACTTTCTCTACGGCATTTTCCGGCACCTCGGCCTCAAATCCAGCAGCCGGCCAGGCGAACCTCGGCAAATGAGCCAGCGCAAACGCCGCAAGTTCATACGACGGTGGGCCAAGCTACCCAAGACCCACGTGCTGGCACACGAGGAAGGAAACAGGGGAATATTCTACGGCGACGTGCAGGTCATCCGCCGCGTGCGGGCCCATGAATTCGCCCACGCCGTAGCCCACCTGCGCAAACGGTACCCGGCAATGGAGTGGCTGACCAACCACAACTCACAGTACGCCATTGAAGAAATGTTCCGGCTCGAAGAAGGCATCAAGACGGCCGCTACGCCGCCGGGAAAATACAACGACGGAATACGCATCGGCAACGAAGCCTACCACCACGGTCTGGAAGAAGTGGCCGATTCCAAAGGCCAAACGCACAGGCGATGGAACCCCAAAAAAGCCATGACGTACCTGTTAGAACGGTTCACGACGAACAAACACGGACCCATGGCGCCAAAAGTCAAGGAAATCAGAGGTCAACCACACGCCGGGCTTTTCCGCAAAACGGCCTGAAAAAAATCAGTTCTTTGATTTACGTTTTGCCGCCGTCTTTCCTTCCTCGGCAACGGCCTTCTTTTCGGCCGCCCCGGGGCACGGGAGCAACCGACGATGACGGTGTTTTCCGATGGTCTTTGCGACCATCGGCAGCCACGTCGCATCGTCGGCAACCACGGTTCCCCCTGGCCCGCCCTGGGCTTCGCCCCCTCAACAGAGAAGGGAAATATCAACGCTTTGACTTTCCTTTGGCCTTGGCATCTTCTTCAGCAATGGCCTTCTTCTCCAAGCGCTTCTTCGTCACCTTCAGCGAGAAGAACAATTCGGCTTCCAGGCGGTTGAGGTGGCCCTGGATGCCCTTGATGGTGTTCTTGAGGTCCGGCTGGATGTTGTACTCCAACGCGTTGACGCGGCGGTTGGTTTTCTCGATTTCCTGCAACAGGCGCCGCAATGCGGATTCCGTCTCGGCCAGCTGGATGATGAGGTTCAGCGATTTTTCGAACGATTCTGCCGCCTCGTCGAACGCCGCCGAAGAGCCCTGCACGCTGTAGCCGCGGTCCAACAGGTTGCGCTGGATGGCCACGCCGTGGATCTTCGGGATGCGCACGCCCATGATGTTCGCCGTGGAGACGTCCACTTCCGGCGCCGCTTGCGCCGACAGCGTGGCGGTTTCCAAAAAGAGACGCGAATGCATGGCTTCGGCAACGGCCAGCGCGCGGTAGGAGGAAATCAGCTGATGGTCCACCTGCGAGCGGAGGTTCTTGGCCTTCTTGATAACGCTGAAAAACTCCAGCACCAGTGCGTCGCGCTTCTGCTTGAGCAGCTTATGGCCCTTTTCGGCCAGTTTCAGCTTGCCCTTGGTATTCAAGAGCTCCATGCGAGTGGGTTTTACGTTCTCTTTTGCCATGTCGGAGTCACTTTAGGTGTCGAATGCCTTGATTAAGCCGGTTTACAGGCCCAAATCGTCCTGCAAAATCGGGTGTTTTTTCATCTGCATGCGAATTCACGTCTTTCTTTTTTGAAGCCGGCATTTTCCGGCCGTTTTGCTTGCCTTTTCGAAAAATGAAAAAAATAAAAAAAAATGGCCGTTTTTCGCGGCCTTACTTGCGGTACTTGCGGCCGTATTTCTCGAGGTGTTCCGGCTTGACACGTTTGAGTTCGTCCTCGGGGATTCCGGCGAGCAGTTCCCAGCCCAGGTCCAGCGAGTCCTCGATCGAGCGGTTCTCGTTGCGGCCCTGCTGGATGAAGCGCTGTTCGAACTCGTTGGCGAATTTGAGAAACTTCTTGTCTTTTTCTCCAAGCGCTTCCTCGCCGACGACGGCGACCAGTTGGCGCAAGTCACGACCTTGAGCGTACGACGCGTACAGTTGGGACGAGACGCCGGCGTGGTCCTCACGCGTGCGTTTGGCTCCAATACCCAAGTTCATCAACCGCGACAAGCTAGGCAATACGTCGACGTTGGGGTAGATGTTCTTGCGGTGCAGTTCACGCGAAAGCACGATTTGGCCTTCGGTGATGTAACCGGTCAAGTCGGGAATGGGGTGCGTGATGTCCTCTTCCGGCATGGTCAAGATGGGCAACTGGGTGACGGTGCCTTTCTTGCCCTTGATGGTGCCGGCGCGCTCGTACAGCGACGCCAAGTCGGTGTACATGTAACCGGGGTAGCCACGGCGGCCGGGCACTTCTTGGCGGGCGGCGGCGACTTCACGCAAGCTGTCACAGTAGTTAGTCATGTCCGTCATGACGACCAGCACCTGCATGTCCTTCTCGTACGCCAGGTACTCGGCGGTCGTGAGGGCCAAACGGGGCGTCAGGATGCGCTCAATGGACGGGTCGTTGGCGAGGTTCAAGAAGAGCACGGCGCGCTCCAAGGCACCCGTCTTCTCGAAGTCCTTCATGAAGAACTGCGCTTCGGCGTTGGTGATGCCCATGGCGGCGAAGACGACGACGAATTCCTCTCCGGATCCGCGCACCGTGGCCTGGCGGGCGATCTGCACGGCCAGTTCGTTGTGCGGCAAGCCGGCCGTCGAGAAAATGGGCAATTTCTGTCCGCGCACCAGCGTGTTCAGAGCGTCGATGGTGGAGATACCCGTCTGGATGAAGTCGTGCGGCTCGGCACGGGCGTACGGGTTGATGGCAAAACCGTTGATGTCCAGCCGTTCGGCCGACGTCACGGGCGCGCCTTTGTCCAGCGGCTGGCCGGTGCCGTCGAAGACGCGGCCCAGCATGTCTTCCGACACGGGCAGCTTGAACGTCTCGCCCAAAAAGCGGATGGACGTCTTGTGCGTGTCCAGACCGGTCGTGGCGCCGAAGACCTGCACGGCGGCAAGACCCTTGGAGGATTCCAGCACTTGCCCCCGCAGCTTCTCGCCGGAGGGCATGATGATTTCGACGGTCTCGTTGTAGGCCGCGGCGGGCACGTCCTCGACGAAGACGATGGGACCGAAGATTTCCTTTACAGTCTGATACTCTTTGATCATTTCGTTCATTCACCTTGGGGTCAATCGGACTTGGCGTTGGCCTTGTGCACAGGCGTCGCGTGCGCGTGCGGCGTCAGGGCAGCGTCCAACTCCTTCTGGATGTGCTCGCACGTCTTTTTGATGTCCGCGTCGGGCACGCGTTTGAGTTGGGGAATCTGTTCGCGGGCCTTGACCGACATGATCTTGTCCAGGGGCATCTCGACGGCCAGTGCGTCGTTGGCCTTGTCGTAGAAGTGCAGAATGGTCTTGAGCATCCAGTACTGCTTCTGCGGCGTTGCGTAGGCGTCCTGGGGGTCGAACGAGTTCTGCTGCAAGAAGTCCTCGCGGATCATCTTGGTCGCCTCCAACACGAGCCGCTCTTTTTCCGGCAGGGCGTCAGGGCCAATGAGCTGCACGATGTTCTGCAGTTCCTCTTCCTTTTGCAGCAAACCCATGGCTTTCGAGCGCATGGGGTAGAAGTCTTTGCCCACGTGTTCGGCATACCAATCGGCCAGCTCGTTGTCGTACAGCGAGTAGCTCTTGAGCCAGTTGATGGCCGGATAGTGGCGGCGGCGCGACAAGTTGGCATCCAGCGCCCAGAACACCTTGGTGATGCGCAGCGTGCCTTGCGAGACCGGTTCGGAAATGTCGCCGCCAGCAGGCGAGACGGCGCCGATGACGGTGACGGAACCTTCGCGACTAGGCGATCCGAGGCATTGGACGTTGCCTGCACGCTCGTAAAATTCAGCCAGCTTGCGGCCCAAGTAGGCCGGGTAACCTTCCTCGCCGGGCATTTCCTCCATGCGGCCCGAGATTTCACGCATGGCTTCGGCCCACCGGGAAGTGGAGTCGGCCATCAAGGCAACGGAGTAACCCATGTCGCGGTAGTATTCAGCCAGCGTGATGCCCGTGTACACCGAAGCCTCACGCGCGGCCACCGGCATGTTGGACGTGTTGGCGATCAGAACGGTGCGCTCCATCAAGGGCTTCTTGGTGCGCGGGTCCTCCAGCTTGGGAAACTCCGTCAACACTTCCGTCATCTCGTTGCCGCGCTCGCCGCAACCGATGTAGACGATGACCTGGGCGTCAGAGTACTTGGCCAAGTCCTGCTGGTTGACGGTCTTGCCCGAGCCGAACGGGCCGGGAATGGCGCCAGCGCCGCCTTTGGCGATGGGGAAGAACGTGTCCATGATGCGCTTGCCAGTCACGAGCGGGCTGGAAAAACGGAGTTTTTCCTTAGTGGGCCTCGGCGCGCGCACGCTCCACTTCTGCGAGAGGAAGAGGTCCGAGCTTCCGACTTGTCCGATGGCGTCGCGCACGGTGTACGTGCCGGACTTGATGGCCAACAATTTGCCGGCCTTGAAATGCGGCGGCACGAGAATCTTGTGCTCGATGTTCGTCTCTTGGACCGTACCGAGAATGTCGCCGGGATGGACCGTGTCGCCTTTCTTGACGACGGCTTGAAACTCCCACTTGGCCTTGGGATCCAAGGCAGGGATGTTCACGCCGCGGTGGATGAAGGCACCGGTGCGGGCTTGGATGACGTCCAGCGGACGCTGGATGCCGTCGAAAACGGCCTTCAGAAGGCCAGGACCGAGCTCGACCTGCAAAGGCGCGCCGGTTCCGACAATCGTGTCGCCGGGCTTCAGACCGGACGTGTCTTCGTAGACCTGGATGGAGGCGCGGTCGTACTTCAGCGAGATGATTTCACCCAGCAGCTCCTCGTCGCCGACTTTGACGACTTCGTTGATCTGCGCGCCGAGCATGCCCTCGGCGACGATGACCGGTCCTGAAATCTTAGCGAGTTTTCCCATGGCGATTTTCACCTGCAATGATTATTTCATGATGTCCACGCCGATGGCGCGCTTGACCAGCGCAGCCAGGTTGGCGCTTCCTTGAGCGGTCTTGGTCTTCTTGCCGGGGATGACCACCACCACCGGCTTCGTGCTTTCCTCTGCATTCTTGCGCATCTTGGCCGATGCGGCCTCCATCACGTCTTGGCTGACGATGAGGATGCCGACGTGATCGGCGGCCAGCGCCTCGGCCAGCGTGGCGTCGGCGTCACCGCGCGTCTCGAACGTCTTCTGCACGCCCGCCAAGCGGAAGCCCAACAACGTTTCCGAATCGCCGACCACTGCAATCGCGTCTTTCATCTATGCCACGTCCCCGACCAGGAAGGGTCTGAATTGTTCCTCGACTCCGAAGTGCTTGCCCAGCGCGAGGCGCTTGAGGTTCGCGATCTCGGCCGACTTGAGGTAGAGATAGCCGATGACGACGCCGAAGTTCAAGACCGATGCGCGGAACGTACGTAGCACGCCTTGGATGAAGCGCTTCTCCAGCGCCAGTTCGATGGTGCTCAACGCTGGTTTGGCACGGTAGGCGGCCAGCACGTCGTCCGGCAGGTCCAGAAGCGCGATGGCCGCGTCCAGATCCGGCGCCTTGATGAGCGCCTGCACATTGAGCGAGAGGCTCCCGAAGAGTTCTTTCTGGATGTCTTCAGGCTTTGCGTACGACTTGAGGCGCAACACGATCATGCTGTGGAGGAATTCCTGGCGCAATTTGAGCAGCTGACGCGTGTTGGGATGGTCCTTGCCTTTGATGACGGCGGACACCTGCTTGGCGTACGTGCGGTCCAACGCCTGGCTCAAAGCACGAAAATCGCGCTGTTCCAGGATGCGTTTTTCGTCGGCGCGCACCGCATCGCCGGTCCAGGATAGGCGCAGGACGGCTACCAGGCCGGCCCAGTCCTTCTGTTCCAGCAGGCGTTCGGCCAATTTGCGGCCGGCGTCGGTGGCCACGGTTAATTCGTCGATGCTCACCGGCTGACCCAACGCCTTCTTGGCACAGATGGTCTTGATGTCCTGCAATTCCCACTCACGCAACAGCACGTCCAAAGCGGGCTTGGCCCGCGCGGGGATGATGTCCTCGACTTTGCGCAGCGTATGCATCCAGACGTCCTGGAAGCCCACCAAAAGCAGTTCAATCCCCGAGTGCTTCTGCGACGCGTGCACCAAAGCATCCTTGTACGAAGTCTCCTGTAGAAGCACCGTCATCTCAGGCAAGCTGGACACGCCGTACAAGTCGGCCATCTGCTTGCGTGACAGCAGGCGCGTCTCCATCGCCTTGATGCGCGTGGATGCATACCCGTACATGAGATCCGGCATCTAGAGTTCCTCGAAAATGGCCTGGCGGAGTTTCTCCAGGCTCTGTTCGTACAACGCCTCGAACGTGTGGTTGACGCGGATGCGGCCGTCGGCGGTTGACACGATGCATCCGCCCCAGCATTCGTGCTCGGCCACGTCGGCATAACCCCACTTCTTGAGCTTGGCCGCGTCTTTTCGGCGGGCCAGGATGCGGACCGAGCCGCCCAGCGCGTCAGCACCATGCTCGGCCAGCCCTTTGAGGACGGTGTCGTACTTGGCCGAATCGGCGAATTCCTGCAACGCGGCCTTGACCTCGTCCAGTTGCTCGGCCACCACGGCGTCGCGCGCCTCGGCGATGCGTTTCTTGCCTTCCAGGCGTGCGGCCGAAACCTGGCTCATCTTCTGCGCCGCCTCGTCCTTGGCCTTGATGCGTGCCTGGTCCAGGATGGACTTGGCGGAAGCCTCCGCTTCGCTCACGATGCGGCTGGCTTCGGTTTCGGCTTCTTTAAGCGCCTCACGGCGCGTACGGGCCGCTTCGAGCCTGATTTCCTTGCGCAACTGATCCAACGTCATAGTGCAATCAACTGCCTTTTGCGGCGGTTCGATCGGTCCGCTTACTCGATTTTGCCGAGCAGCAGAAAGCCGATGATGAAGCCCAACAGGACGATGGTTTCAGGCAACGCCAGCAAGATGATGACCTGACCGAAGGCGTTCTCGCGCTCCGCCAGAAGACCCATGCCGGCCGAGCCGATGTTGGCCTGTGCGTATGCCGTACCGATGGCGCCGCCCAAGACGGCCAACCCGGCACCCAACGCAATCAAACCCGTTCCAAAATCTATGGCCATACTTCAATTCACCTCAGATTCAAACACGAAACTCATACGCAGGATACGATTCACGGCCGTTGGTCTTCCTCCCGCAACGAGACGAACGCGCGGCCGCCGCCGTGGTAGAACTTCGAGAAGAACTCCACGTAGTGCAGACGCAGGGACTGGATGGCGGATTCGAAAATGCCCAACGCCAGGGCGAAGACCTGGCCCACGATGAACGCGATGGAGAACAGGATGAACGCCAGCAGGCCCATCGGGTCAAGCGAGGGCTGAAGCGGAATCTGGTTGACCATGCCGGCCAACACCACGCCAACGATGCCCAGCGCCATGATACGCAGGTAGGACACCAAGTTGCCCACCACGCTGGGCAGCTCGAACACGGCGTTGGCGCCTTCCGTCAGCAGCAGGCCGACGAAGGCGGCGGCGACAAGGCCCAGCCAGTACGCGTCGGGAAGCAGGCGGCCGTATTCGGCGAAAAGCGCCAGGCCTTCGATGTTCGCCGAAAGCGAGAGGACGGCCATGAGCGACACGAGCATGAAAAGCCACGAGACTTTCGCGGCCATGTGCTTGAAGTGCTTCTCCCGGAAGGCCACGTATGCGCCCACGGCAAAACCGAGGCCCAAGTGGACGAATCCGAAGAACAGCGACAACTGCATGAGGTGCATGATGCCTTCCTCTTCCAAACGGTGGATGATCGGATGCAGCGGGAAGCCCAAGATGGTCTCCGCGCCGAAGAATTCGCCGAAGACGAATCCCCAGATCATCGTCCAGATGCCGGATAGGATCATCATGCCGGCGATGCTGCGGAAGAAACCGGTCTTGAACTTCCGGCGCATCAGAAGCGCGATGCCGATCATGGCCAAGCCGTAGCCGACGTCACCCAAGATCATGCCGAAGAATATGGGAAAGGAGATGAAAGTCAGGATCGTGGGGTCCAGTTCGTGATAACTCGGAAGCGAAAGAGCCTTGACGAGGAATTCGAACGGACGGATGGGGCGCGGATTGTTCAATTTCGTCGGCGGCGTCTCACGCGTCGGCACCGTTTCCAGCAACACGCCGCTGCCCAAGCGATTGTCCAGCGCGGACTGCAACTCGGACAGCCGCTTTTCAGGAATCCAGCCTTCCGCCGCCGTCAGCATGGCGCTCTGGCCGAACTTCGTCGGCAGTTCGGCTTTCTTGGCCGCCACATCGAAGCCGGCCAGCAATTCGGAAAACGCGGCGGCCTTGTGCTGGACGAACCAATCCAGGCGGCGCTGCACCGAGGCCCATTCGGCATGCGCGGATTGGACCTGCAGTTCCAGTTCATCCCAAGCCTGGGAAAACGAGCCGCTGACGCGGGGAATCTCGAAGACGTGGTCCGCCGTATTCAGCGCGGCTTTGACCTGTTCGTCCGAACGGGAGTCGTACGCCAAAAAGACATAGTGGTCCTTGCCGTCGCGCACCACCACGGAATCATGTGCCAGTTCCTGCGGCACCTTCCAGCCCTTCGCGCCGGGAGTGACCTTCTGCAACGCGTCCCAGGAGAAATGTGGGCCGGGAGCAAAATAAGCGAAAGAAAGGCGGGGGGACGACAGCAGGCGCGCATCGACGTCCAGCTTGCGGAACGGCTTGAGTTTGACCTGGCGTTCCTCCAGCTCGGAAACGCGGCGGCGCAAGTCGTCCGCCGAACGTAGCCATGCCGAAAGCTCGTCGACCTTGAGGCGGTCAAAATCGGCCACCAACGCGTCCACGGGCTTCTCGCGCACGCGAGCCGCCGGAACGATGCCCAGTTGGCTGGCCAACGCACGCAACACGATGAGCTTCTCGGAAATCACGCGGAACGGATCCAACGGCTTGGATGCGGAGAATGCCTTGGCGTCGGCCACATGGATGACGCCGAAATCGTACAAAGAGTCGACCAAAGCGGCGCGCTGGGCCTTGGTGCAGAACGCGCGGACCTTGATGAGTTTTTCAGGGAAGAACATCAGAGGCAGGACTCTACGGGAACACCAAGGGCAACAGCTTGGACGTCAAGTTGAGTTTCTTCTTTTTCAGGGCCGCCGCTTCCTTGTCCGCCTGCTTCAGCAAAGCGTCTTTTTCCGCGTCCACGCGGGCCTGCTCCAAAGCCAGGACGCGTTGCCGTTCGGCCTCCGCCTTTTCGCGGGCCTTTTCAAGCAAAGCCTGGGCCTTCTGGCGGGCGGCATCAATCACGGCCTGCTTCTCCTGCACCAGCGTTTCGGTCTCCCGAGCAAGCTTGGATTCCTCATCCGTCAATGCCTGGAGGTTGCGGGTCAATTCGTGCGATGCATCTGTATGGGAATGAACATGATCCGACGACATAACCGCTCCACCATGCTACGCTGAAAAAGGACGGAAAATCGTAAAAACCGCTGACGCTGAAAAACGCGCGGTAAACGGTTCCCGACCCTGCCTACTCACGCGCCATAGGGCGCGTGGCATCCGCACACGAGTCAGAACCCCACCGCGGATGCGCTCCCGCCTTGCGGGACAGGTTTGGTATTGCGACGCCCACCTATTTAAAGCCGGCGGTCGCTTGCGACGGAATTCGGACAAAGAATGTGAATAGTATTCCGGACGGAAGGAAAAAGACGGGAAAAGCAAAGCGAAAAAAAAGAAGGTCGGATGCAAAGCCAAAGCCCGCATGGGCTTACAGGCCGGACAAGCCAAAAGGCCAACTGCCAAGTAACCTGGCAAGCAAACGCAGACGATGCGGAGGCTTACGAAGAGAGGACGAACGCCAGGCCGCCGCCGATGCCCAGGAGGACGAAGAAGTCGGTGGAAAAGCCGTTCAACAACGCATACACGATGCCGTAGAACACGACGAGCATCCACAAACCACTGACGGCCATGATAAACGAATCCCAATCCAAGATGCTGGAGGCACCCATTAAAAAAGTCGTGCGAGAACCACCTCAAAACGCCTGGGCGGCAAACCGGGGTCTTCCAAACCCTAAAAAAGACGCCACGCCCAACACTGCTTTTCCCAACACACAGGTGATTCCGTTCATGAGCCACGTCAAGAACCCCCAATTAGCCGCACAAGGAATGCAGAAACTGGACTGGGCGCAACGCAACATGCCCGTACTGGCTGAAATCCGCAAACGCTTCGAAAAAGAAAAACCATTCGCCAACAAGAACATCGCCTGCTGTCTGCACGTCACCAAGGAAACCGGCATCCTGGCCTTGGCCCTCAAGGCCGGCGGCGCCCGCGTCTCCCTCTGCGGCTCGAATCCCTTAAGCACGCAGGACGACGTCGCCGCGGCATTGGCCGAAAAAGGCATCGAAGTCTTCGCCTGGCGCGGCATCGGCAAAGAAGACTACTACAAAGCCGTCAACTCCGCGCTGGACGTCTTGCCGCACGTGGTCATCGACGACGGCGCCGACTTGATCAACACGCTACACCAAAGCCGGCGCGAATTGTTGCCCAACATCGTCGGCGGCCAGGAAGAGACCACCACCGGCGTCATCCGACTGCGCGCCATGGCCGCGGACGGAAAACTCGAATTCCCCGTCATCGCCGTCAACGACACGCCCACCAAGCATTACTTCGACAACTACTACGGCACGTCTCAAGGCACGCTGGACGCCATCATGCGCTCCACCAACGCACTGGTCGCCGGCAAACATTTTGTGGTTGCAGGCTATGGTTGGTGCGGCAAAGGCATGGCCGTGCGCGCGCACGGAATGGGTGCCAAAGTGACCATCACCGAAGTGGACCCCGTCAAGGCCCTGGCCGCGCACATGGACGGCTTTACCGTCACCACGATGGACGAGGCGGCGAAATACGGCGACTTCTTCGTCACGCTCACCGGCGACAAGGACGTCCTGACCAAAAAACACTTCGAAAAAATGAAGGACGGCGCAATCCTGGCCAACTCCGGGCACTTCGACTGCGAAATCGACGTCGCCGGATTGCAAAAACTGGCCAAAAGCAAGCAGACGCTGCGCGACAACCTCGACGAATACACCCTGCCGTCCGGCCGACGCGTCTTTCTGATCGGCGAAGGCCGCTTGGCGAACCTGGCCGCGGCCGAAGGCCACTCCTCGGAAATCATGGACCTGTCGTTCTCCGACCAGGCCCTGGCCGCCGAACACCTGCTCAAGAAAGGCAAGACCCTCAAAAGCGGCGTACACCTGTTGCCGGACGCACTTGACCAATTCGTCGCACAGACCAAGCTGGACACGCAAGGCGTCAAGATCGACAAACTGTCGGCCGAGCAAGAACACTACCTGAAAAGCTGGCAACACGGAACCTAGAGCCAGAACGCTGAAAGACCAAACACGCAATCAGCGCTTCTTAAAGACCACGGCATGCCGGGCGGTTTCGTGCCCGGCCAGGTGCGCCCCCAATTCGGCATTCAAATCCCGGTTGACCTCTCCGCCAGGCTCATGAAATTCGCCCTGACGAAAGAAACGCCAATACAAAGACGGATTGGGCCGGTACGCATACGAAAAAATGGAAAGGCCGTTTTCTTCCGCCAACCGCGAAAGCGCCTCATGGTTACGCCTGCACGCGGCCGAAGGCCGTTCGACGTCTTCGTCCAAACCCAGACCCGAACCCCGCACCGAAACACCCTGGCAGTGGAAGACGAAGCCGTCCTCCTTCAGAAAACCGGATAGTACGGGCAAAAGTTCCGGCGAAAGCGCCGGATCGCTGCCCACGTGGATTTCGTGGAACGTTCGACGGCCCAACAAACGCTTCAACTGTCTGCGCAATCCATCGGCGGAGCGAAAATCCAACGCCACCGCACGGCGAGCCGTCCAACTGTTCAGGCCCCGCTGCACCCGGCCACGGACCGCGGGTCCCAGGCTGTGCAAATGGATGGCCCGGGCGGGAAAACGCTCGCGCAGCGTCCGAACCGTCAACACGTGGCCATTGAGTTCCAAGACGTGGCGCGTGGGATGGATGACATCCATGGACCGGCGGTGCAATGCCGACAAACGGCGGTGAAGCGGCAACAAGCCGGATTGCTCGGGCATGAACGAAATAGCGCCATCGGCTTTAAATGCAGGCGCATCAGCCGACTTGTTGAAAATCGGCAAGAATAAATACTCGAAAGCCAGCCTGTTTGCGAGGCGGTTTGCATGCAAGAGACATACGCCAAAGTGGGCGGGTTAGAACACGTAGTTTGAATAGGCTTGCTCAACGGCAATGCCAGAAAGCAAGCAAGCTGGGCTGATTTTCTAGGCAATAAAATGGACATTGAAGGCGACGTCATGCCACCCCATGTCTCAGGGTCCATTTTATTTCATAAATCGCGACCTAATGCAAAAGAAACGGTGGTCGCGGTCGCTCAAAAAAGAGAATTACCATTTGAAGAAACCGGAGTGCAAAGCGCTTACACGGTCAAAATGCGACTTCCTAAAACAAGAGGAATAGGCGCGACCGTCATTGTTTCCAGAAAGGATGACCAAGAATCCGAGTTCGCCATCATTCCAACGGGATTAAGACCGGGTAAAAGCCTGGAAATCCCCAGTGAGTTACGGAGAAAAATAGTAGCGGTTATAGACGACCTGGCTCCCAGCCGACACTTTCTTTCCTGACCCCTAAACATCCAAAGAAATTCAGCAAAGAAACCACTCGATTCAACCCGTCAACTCCACCGTCAACGAAAAACGAGCAGAACCCTCACCCGCATTCACGAACATCACACCCGTGCCCACGGACGCGTTGACGTACTCGGTGAAACCCGGAGTGCCCTCGAACGCCTTGAGGTACGAAAAACGCCGGGCCTTGAAATCCGACGGCGGCAGACTCTTGGCCTCCTCGAAGACCGAAGAATTCGGCAACACGAACGCGTCCAACTGTCCGGACACGTCCGACAACACCAAACGCACCGGAACCGTCCGCCCGAACCCGTACCCCGGATCGTTGACGTACACGAACGAATAGAAGTTTCGCTCCAACGAATACGACGCCGACCGCCGGAGGCTGACGGCCGAATACACGAACACGCAGACTTCCGTGCCGCAGTACACGCCCACGCCCGCATGGCTGTACAATTTGTCCACGTCGATGATGTTGCTTCGGTGGCCCGGGCTCTGCATCCAGCCGTCCACCACGGCTTTCGCCTCCGGAACCGTGCCGTTGAACGACACCTGCGCCAGGTTCTCATTCGCGATGAAATACACCAGGCCTTCCGCATCCAGCCGTTCGTGCACGTTGCTGCCGTTCTGGCCCGTATGCGCAAAGCGGCCCGACTCGACCAGTTCCTGCGCGTACTTCCGAGCCGCCGACGCCGACCGCTCGCTCCACTCCAACGCGCCAAGACCGTTCTCGACGCGCGCCGCATTGACGCGGTCCAGGACGGCCAATTCCAAGAAACCCAGCTCTCCGGACGAAGGCGGCGTGATGGACGGCGCGAAAAACGGCGGCAGCGTCGGCTGCGGCAACGCACTACCCACCGCGCCGCCGGGGCCGGATGATACGCCGGCAGAGGCATCCGCGAGGCACGCCTGCGGCAAATCCAGGATCCGGCCGTCCGAGCACACGTATTTGTATTGCGTCTGCAGGCAGCCGGACAGCAAAAACCCGAAGAAAAGCAACAGCAAGAAAAACCACGCCTTGGGCATGGATTCATTGGAAACACCGACCATTAAAAAGCCCCCGCGGTCCCAACGTATGACAGAGAAAAAAAGAAGGTGAAAAACGACGTGCCCGCTGTTCCCCACGAAGAAGCGCTGACCCGAATGCACAAACAAATCGGCGTGCTGCATGAACGCATCAAAGGCGAAGAAAGCATTCCTAAACCCGTGCGCGGCCGCATCGGCGTCTCGCTGGGCTCAATCAAGGGATTCGTCAAATCCATCCGCGAAGCGGTCGGCAAGCACCTCCAAACCGAAGTGGCCGCCGCACGCCAGCAGGAACAAGCAAAAGCGGAAGAAGCCTCCCGGAAGATCCATGAATTCTACCAAAGCGAAATCGGCCAGATCACGAGCCGGCTCCGAACCGAGCACTCCAGCGTCGTCGCATCGAAAGACGAGGCCATCCGATTCCATCAAAACGAATTGGAAGCAGAAAAGCAAGGTCACGAACGTACCCGCGGCCAGCTGGAAGCGGCCAACGCCCGGGTACAACAGCTCGAAACACAGGAACCCGAACTGGCGAGCCTGGCCGCGAAACAATTACGGAAGGAATACGGCATCCAGCACGTGGACAACTTAAGAGTCCCGATGGCCGGAAGGCACGTTTCGGCCGAAAGCCACGAAGACGTCTGGGCCGCCGTCCACTCGCTCCGCCGGGCCGGACGCAAGACGGGTTTTCTCGACGTATTCAAGCTCCCCAACGGACAGGACGCGCAAGTGCTCAAGGCTTTGGCGCACAACGCGGGCCGGACGCCCATCTTCAAGATCGGAGGCGTGTTGTTCCACGCCGACGAGCTGACGCCCGCCGTGGCCGGAAAGGTCCGCGGCCTATTGGTGGGCGAACTGAAAAAAGGCACTAAACTTGACGAGGCAACGGTTTACGATCGGGACATCCATCCGGATGAAGTCGCGATCAAGCCCGCCTACAAACGGTGGGGAACGTGGCTGGCCGCCGGAGCCGCCGTAGCGGCCACGTTGGGCGGCATGTCCTTGTTCAAAAATTCGGTCCAAAAAACACAAGCGCCCAAATCGAAGCCGGAAGTGATCCGCTCGATACAAGACATCAAGGACTCCGAACTGTTCATGGAAGCTAAGAAAGCCATCACGCCGGTCCGGCCGGACGCCGGAGTGGACGACGTGGCAATCACCGCCACGCTGATGCGCCATGAATTGGAGAACCTCCAGCAAAAAATCAAGGCGGACCCGTCGCAAACCCGGTTCGTCGACTTGAAACAATTGGCACTGGACATCCATGGACGGATGGCCCGCGTGCGCCAAGAAGCCGTCGAAGCCGGGGGCATCGAGTACAAAGGCGTGGAAGGCAAAAGCGGGCCGCAGGCCACGACGTCGGAAACGTTGAGAAAAGTCATCTATCCGGGCATGGGACTGCCGCGTGAAAAGTGGAACGCGGCCGAAGCCACCTACCAGCGCCACATGCGGCCGACGTGGAAAGTGTTCAAAGGATTCGGACGCGGACAGCGCTGAAAAGCGAACGCAAACAAGGACGCGGACAGGACGGAATCCATCCAGAGACTCCGAACACCGGCCGGATCAAGTTGCCAAGTGGGACGATACGCGGTATTCCTATAGCAAATTTCACGACTATCGGAAACGCCACGCAAGCGTTGCTATAACGTCAGCCTTTTTGAAAAGCGCTCTTCGGTCCGCGGCAAAAACAAACTAATGATCCCAATCCAACGAAATTCCTTTCGCACCCGTCAAATAACGATGCGCTTCCAAACCGGCTTTGGCACCTTCACCCGCGGAAATGACCGTCTGCTTGTAGGGGATGATGGTGCAGTCGCCGCCGGCGAAGATGCCCGGCACGTTCGTGTTGCAACGCAAGTCGGTGACGATTTCCTTCTTCTCGTTCACCTGCAACCCCAAGCCATCCAGCATGGAGATGTCCATGATAAAGCCGATTTCCAGGAACATGCCGGAAACGGCCAGATCCTTCTTGGCCTTTGTGTTGACGTCCTCGACCGTCACGCTTCGCACAAACTTGTCGCCCTTGACTTCCGTGCACACCGAATTGTACACGACTTCGATGTTGGGAGTCTTCTTGAGCTTCTCCACCGTCACCGCGTCGGCCGTGAACTTGTCCCGGCGGTGGATCAGATAGACTTTCTTGGCGATGTGCGACATCTCCAACGCGCCCTCAATGGCGCTGTTGCCGCCGCCGACCACGGCCACGTCCTTTCCGTTGAACAAGGGTCCGTCGCACGTCACGCACGTCGAAATGCCCTTGCCGAAATAGTTATCCTCGCCGGGGATGCCTAACGTGCGCGGGACCTTTCCAAACGCCAAGACGAGTGCCTTGCAGGACAGCGCAGTGCCATCCTTGAGATGGACTTTGAAGCCCGGGTTGAGGTTTTCGACGCGGCCGACTTTTCCACTGACCAGCGTCGCGCCGAAGGAAACGGCCTTCTTGAGGAATTCCTGCATCAACATCGCGCCGTGCATCGCATCCACGCCCGGATAGTTCTCGATGTTCGACGTCAAATTCGTCTGGCCGCCCACGTCGATGCTCACGATGCAAGTCTTGAGCTTCTTTCGCGTCGTGTAAACGGCGGCCGTCAGGCCAGCCGCACCGGCGCCGATGATCAGGATATCGTAATCGAAGGACTGACTGGCCATGGCCGCATTAGGCGACACCGAAGGAGCAAAAACCGGTGCGGCAGGTGCCTGAGCAACGGATGGAATCACGGAAGCGGTCGTCATGATGGAAACCTCGAAACGCCCTTTAAGTGCCAAAAATCGACAGAAAAAGGCTCAACGCAAATAAAGCCGATGCAACGGTAGTGCCAAAAAACGTATTTATTCCTTGGGTTTCGAGGTCCTCTTTTTCCTGGGCGAAGGCGTCTTCCGGCTGCGGCATGCCCTAAGCAGGGACGCTTCGGCTTCTTGCACCATCGGCGCAGTCCGGACGCGTTCAAGCGGATCGCCCTGGACCTCCAAAGGAACCAGCTTGCCCTGCCGCATCGATTCGGCCACTTCCTGGGCGCGGTG
The DNA here is from genome assembly GCA_016188965.1 of Microcaldota archaeon. Lineage (GTDB taxonomy): Archaea > Micrarchaeota > Micrarchaeia > Norongarragalinales > Norongarragalinaceae > JACPGT01. The sequence continues at coordinate 92,148 of JACPGT010000013.1, forward strand.
GATGTGCACCGTCATCTCCTTGAGAGCCATATCGATGGCGTTATTCCGAGAATAACCCTGGCTCACGGCACGCTGCAAGGCATCGAGTCCCTCCAGATACCCGGTGGCGAAGTGGTGCAGTTCCTCGAGTTTGGAATGGAACGCATTCAGCTGCTTGAAGTTCTCCAAACGCAGCGCCAACGGCAGTGGCTCCGCGGTATGGCCCAGAGGATGCGGGATGATCGCATCCAAGTGCCGATACAGCCTCAAGTACGGCTCGGGATCCCGGCCCGTCTTCTTGAATTCCTGGCGCAGGCCGTTCTCGAAATCGCGGTGAGAGCGGAAGTCCTCCGCATATTCACGCACGGCCGTCGCCAGGCTGCCGCCGACCATGTTCCAAGGCAGAGGCACGCCCATGCTGATCAGCGACGCGGCGCTCACGCCGAAGAGCGGCACGTTCTGGATGATGCGGTCCATCAAAGAACGCGGATGGGGCCGCTCGAAGCGCACCAGTGTCGGAATCTTGCCGTTCTTAAGGTCAGTGCGAATACGTTTGTCCTCAAGGAAACCCAGCAAGGCCCGCGTATGCCACAGCTGTTCCCGTATGAAATTCGATTCGTTCCGCATCTGAACGGGCAAAAACGCCCCTCGGAAATTGAAGAACCGGTTCAACTGGTCCCGCGCATGGGACTCGAATTTCGGCAACCGCGTAGACAAAGGCTGGTCATGCCGGACGAATTCCGGAAGCGTGTACGTACGGGCAAACCGGCCCGAACCGAGGAAACGAGGATAGAAATGGAAAGGACGCCGAACGGACACCATGCATAAACCCATGAACCGTGGGAATTTATAGCAAACCGAAAAGAGGGCAAAATCGAAAATCAAGCGAAACAAGCAAAGAACAAGAGAAGGCTGGAAACAAAAAAAACGGAATAAAGAAAGCGGACGTAAAGCCCTGCTCACGCCGCGAACGCCACGGCCGCAGCCATCGCCAAGCCGATGCCCAGCAACTGCCGCGACGTGAGCTTCTCGCCCAACAGGAAGAACGACAGGACGGCCACCACCACGGCCGACAACGCAAGCATAGCGGTGACGACCGACGCGCTGCCTTTCTGTAGAGCAAGGAAGATGAGGCCCGCAGCCAAAGCGGAGGCGACGACCCAACCGGCGGCCAGAATCAGCAGTTCGGACGGAGGCTTCAGCTGCCAGACCAAAAAAGCGGACAACGTCAGGATGGCGACGGCCACCACCGGCAATACCGAAACGAGCGAGTCAGCGGTGAAGCGCAAATCGTCGGCCTTGAGGGCGACGAGTTTCAACAGCACGTTGGCCACGCCGAGCAGCACGACGGCGGCCAACGCCAACACCATCCAGTTTTCAGCCAAAAACAATACACCGCAGAGATGAAACAGGTCAACAAACCAAGCCGTTTGAAGCATTTAAAGGTTGCAAGAGGTTCAGGAACACGGCAGAAAAAGGAGAACGGACAAGACGGGCATTACGGACACGGGGAACAAGAAAACCGGGCCGGAACGGTTCAGAGCCAACCGCGCCGCTTCATGAGGACAGCCATGGCGACGGAAAGCACGCCGCCGGTGATGAGGACGGCAGGATACCCCAAGGGGTTGTCCAACTCCGGCATGAACTTGAAATTCATGCCATACCAGCTGAACAGGATGTTGGGAATCATCAAGACCAGCGTCAGCGCGGTGAGCTTCTTCATGATGTTCGTGAGCTCTTCCAACCGCAGGTTCAGCTTCATCGTGTTCTTGATCTCGATCTCGCCCCGCAAATCGCGCAGTTCCTGCAAGTGGTTGCGGCAGCGGTCCAACAAGTGACGGGAGCGAGCCAAAAGAAGGTCGTAGTCGTACGAGACGTACTGCGTCACGAACACGGGGACCTTGCGGTCTTCCAGCGTGTACAAGAGGTTGACGAAGTCCTCCACGCGGACGGCCAGCTTGCGCAAATCGATGGTGGTGGACTCGATGTGCGGCAAGTCCTGCGTGCCGGAATACGAGTCAATCTGGGCGTTGATGTGCTCGAAATGCTTCGAATAGCTCTTCAGCACTTCCTGCAGCGCCAGCAACGCCAACGCCGTGCTCTCGCCGAACTGCTTCTTGACTTCCTGCCGGAACAACCTAAAGTCGCGCTGCGTGATCTGCTTTTCCGAATACAACAGACTTTTCTGCTTGGAAAGAATGAGCAGGTTGTTCGGCGCGCCGGAATAATCCTTCAGACTCAAAAGAGTATAGTCCTCGTACTGTTCGAAGAACAGCACGTCCAAACTCAACAGGGCACGCAAATCGTCCTGCACGCCGATTTGGCGGGCCTGCGCCAAGAATTCGTCGAAGTTGCTGTAAATGCCGATCATGCGCCGAAACCCTTACGTCCAATGGCAACCGGTGCCAAGAGACGCCGGCTACCCCGTGCACCCCAACGGGCAAAAAAATCCTCGCATGCAGAAGGCCGCCGGGGAAATATAAAGAGATGGGAAAAAAAAGAACCGCGAATAGGAAAAAACGGTGAGAGGAACGGAAAGTCCGAAAAAAAGCGGAGGGAATTGCTGCCCGACGGCCCGCCCGGACTATCCGGGGCTGGCGGCCAGGGCCCATTTTTTCAAATCCTCGTACGGCACGAAGCCGCAGAGGGCCTTACCCGTCTTGAGGTTGTAGAAGGCGGGAACGGCCAAGCGGCCGCCGCAGGCAGGCGCGATCTTGTCCGCGAATTCCTTGAACTTCAGCTGGTTTTCCGCGTTGTGCCAGATTTCAAGCTGCATGACCTTGAGCTTCGTCTCATGCTCGAGGCGGTCGACCAAGGGGTGCATCTTGACGCACCACGGACAGTCGCGACCGTAAAAGTTGTACAAAAAGGGTTCGGAAGACATAGGCACGTACCTCGAAAAAACTATTCGTGGGCCTCCGTCAAAACGAGTTCTTTCCGGCGTTCACGAAAAGTCACGTCAAACGGTTCGAAGAATCCGCCACGACCCAACAAATTCATGGAAAAGCGGAATTGGCGGGAGAAGTACACAGGCCATTCGAAATCGCGGCCGGCAATTCGAAAAGTCAGGACATGACGATAACAGGCCAAGTCGCCCCCGATTCCCTTGAACAATACCTTGGTCCCGCGTTCAATGGGAATGCCCAAAGCGTCGGCAAATTCGGCTTTGAACAGGCAGAAATTCGCACCCGAGTCGACCAGCGCCTCGGCCGCGACTCGCTTATCCAGATGGCAAAGTTCGATATTCAAACTGGGGTAATGGCGCCCGCCGTGCTCCTGATACGTAAACGCCATCATGAGGGCTGCGCACGCAAGATGTAGAGGGCGTCCTCATCGGTGGGGATTTTTGTGATAATGGGAAGACATACCGAAAGTTTGTCAACCTTGGCCATGAGGTCCTTGAAAGAAAATGAGGCGGACAAGATACCGGATTCCCCTACCGCGACCCATTGACCGGAGTATTTTTCACACTCCTTGCCATGGGTCGCCAGCCACTGGTGCGCACGATACCCGTCTACTTTCGGCTTCATGAAAAAGAATGTGCCGACTTCGGGACTAAAAACCTTCGGTAGAGAAAAAATCAACCGCCGCGGGAACCGGGTAAAGACTAAACGACTCGGAACTTGTATCCGTACGCAATCACGCCCGGATCCCCGGGGGCAACCCACGGGTTTCCCCCTGGAAATCCGTCTTCCTCGCCCCCTTCAACGTTTAAACGACTCGGAACTTGTATCCGTACGCAATCGCGCCTTCGGGAGAATCCTCGTAAATCTTGCGGAAAACCAGTTCCACCCTGGCGCCTTCCTTGACGACATCGGCCTTGGAGTCCACGATCTGCGTCAAAAGCGTGGCCTTGTTCGCCAGTTCCACAATAGCCAGGAAATACGGCGTCTCATGCTCGAAACCCGACGGCGCCACGAAGACCTGGGAGTAAGACAAAATCTTGCCGGTTTCCGGCATTTTGGCGTCCACCAGCTTGCCTTTGCGGCGGCACGTGGGGCACACTCTACGCATGGGAAAATAATACTTGCCGCACGTCTGGCAGTGCGTGCCGAGCAGGTTGTATCGCTCGGGAATGTTGCGCCACATCAACGGAAGTGCTTCTTTCATCTTTCAATCACGACATTTTTCTCGTTTGACTCAGAATCCTTTCTTGAACGCGTGCACCACGACCGTGGCGCCCGAACCGCCCACGTTGTGCGACAAACCAATTTGCGCGTCCTTGACCTGCACAGGCGCCGGCGCATCGCCACGAAGCTGGCGGACCACGTCAATGGCCTCACGCACGCCCGAAGCGCCGACGGGGTGGCCCACGGCTTTCAGGCCGCCGGAGAGATTCGTCGGAATGACGCCTCCAAAATCGGTGTTGCCCTCTTCCACAAATTTGCCGCCGGTTCCTTTCTTGCAGAAGCCCAAGTCCTCCAACGCCATGATCTGGGCGATGGAAAAACAGTCGTGGCATTCCAACAAGTCGATATCCTTGGGCGCAATCTTGGCCTGTTTATACGCATCTTTTGCCGCCACTTCCGTAGCATGCAAGCCCGTGAGGCTGCGGCGTTCATGCAACGCCAGCGTGTCGGAGGCTTGCGCCGAAGCGGCGATTTCCACCGGCTTGTCCGTGTACTCCTTGGCCTTGTCGGAAGCGCACAAAACCATGGCCGCGGCGCCGTCAGTCAGTGGCGAGCAGTCCAGAAGCTTCAAAGGAGAGGCGATGTAGCCGGAATCCATGACGTTTTCGACCGTGATGGCCTTGCGGAACTGGGCGTACGGATTGTGCACTGCGTGGCCGTGGTTCTTTACAGCACAGAGCGCCATCTGCTCCTCGGTCGTGCCGAAGTCGTGCATGTGGCGGCGGGCCATGAGCGCGTAAATCGCGGGGAAAGTGGCGCCGTTGAACAATTCGGACTCCTGATCGCCGGCACCGGCCAACGCGACGGCGGCATCTTCGGTCGAGACGTCCGTCATCTTCTCCATGCCGCCCACGGCGACGACGTCGTACATCCCGCCGGCGACGGCCATGTAAGCCAGACGCAGGGCGACGCCGCCGGAGGCGCAAGCCGCTTCGGTGCGGTACGCAGGCACGGGGTTCATACCCATCTGGTCGGCCATCAAGGCGCCGATGTGTTCCTGGCCGATGAAACGGCCGGAGGCCATGCAGCCGCCGAAAAGCGCCTGGACGTCTTTTCCTTCTACGTTGGCGTTCTCAATGGCCTTGATGCCCGCTTCGGTCACCAGGTCCCGAAGCGATAGGGACCAGTGTTCGCCGAAAGTCGTCTGTCCTACTCCGATGACGGAAACTTTTCTCATGAAGAACAACCTTTTTTGCGTAAAGCCAGGAAAGAAAAAAAAGCGAAAGCAACGTTGCAACGGCAAACGCCACGGACGCATTTTTCTTCTTTTCCAAGCGGCTTTGTTTTCAAATGACCTCGAATGGATGTTGTTGCATTACAGGCTCTTCAATCTGCGTCTGTTCTCAATCAACCTTTTCTTTCGAAGCGCACGCAAAGCAAAGCTTTGCGGCGCCCTCAAAATCGCTTGCGGCGATTTTGTTGGAAAAGCTTGACCAAAAGAAACTAAAGCGATTTCAGCTTCCTCCGGTTCTTGATGTACGTCGCGTAATCAATGTATTCCTTCTTGGCCACCAAGTCCTGCACTTGGGCCACCGGTTTGTGCCTGACGATTTCAGACGTGACGGTGAGGTCGAAGCCGTCCGACCCTGCGCCGGAGCCGTATGACACACACAAGATGCGATCGCCGCTTTTGGCGACATCCAATACGGCGGCAAGGCCGATCATGGAAGCGCCGGAATACGTGTTGCCGATGACCGGCGTAATGAGGCCCGTCTGGATCTGCTCCTTAGAAAAGCCCAAAATCTGTCCGGCGCGCACCGGGAACTTTCCGTTGGGCTGGTGAAACACGGCGTACGCGTAGTCGGACGCCTGGGTGCCCGCGATTTCCATCGTCTTCTTCGCGCAGGAAACGACGTGCTTGAAGTAGGCCGGGTCGCCGGTGAAGCGGCCGGCATGCATCGGAAATTCTTCGTGCTGGCGGCGCCAGAAGTCCGGCGTGTCCGTCGTGTAGGAATACGTGTGGTTGATTTCGGCGATGATTTTTTCGCGGCCCACCAAAAAAGCGGCGCCTCCGGATGCGGCGGAGAACTCCAACGCATCCCCGGGCCGCCCTTGCGCCGTGTCCGCGCCCACGGCCAACCCCACGTCGATCATGTGGCTCTTCACAAGGCCCAAACAGGTCTGGATGCCGGCGGTGCCGGCTTTGCAAGCGAATTCGTAGTCCGCGGCCATCAAATCAGGCCCCGCCATCAAGGCGTCGGCCACGGTGGCCGCCGTGGGTTTGACCGCGTACGGCTTGGATTCGGAGCCAATGTAGATGGCGCCAATCTTCTGGGCGTCGATGCCGGACATCTTCACGGCACGGCGCGACGCCTCCACGGCGATTGTGGCGGAGTCCTCATCAAAACCGCCGACGGCTTTTTCCTTGACGCCCAATCCGGCGGCGACGTGCTCTCCGTCTTTCCCCCACACGCGCGCGATCTCCGTCGTCTTGATGCGCCAATGGGGAATGGAAACGCCGTACCCGATGATGCCCGCTCTGGTCATGGCAGAAATAACCTTTCTTACAACCTGGCATGGACGGGAGACTGAAGCCTCAAAACCACGCAGGAAGGACACGTATCATCTCCATCCGGCTTAAAAAACAATCCAATCTACGACAATCGCCAAAGCCGGTTGCGGCAATACAACAAGACCGGCAAATTCAAATACGAACAGGCCGGTCTTGTTGAATAGCAAGACGCGACTAGACACAACCAATCAATTTCGCGTCTTGCTATACCCGAACCTTTTTGAACGTTTTGCCCCACAAGAAGGCTTTATGCTGTCCAAAGAATTCAAGACCAAAGGCCCATCCGCCCGATTGGACGAAATCGCCTCCGCCGCCAATCTCACGCCTGAAGAAAAAGCCCTGTTCGCGCAATACGGCAGTTTGGACTCGGCAGTAGCCAACCGCATGATCGAAAACGTCTTTTCCACGTACGCCTTGCCGTTGGGCATCGCCACCCACTTCACCATCAACGGCCGCGAGCGGCTCATCCCCATGGTACTGGAAGAGCCATCCGTCGTTGCCGGCGCCTCGTTTGCCGCCAAACTGGCCCAACCCAACGGATTTACCGCGTCCAGCACCGAACCGGTCATGATCGGCCAAGTCCAGATGGTCGGCATCCCCGACCTCAAGAAAGCCCAAGACGCCATCCAGGCCAATAAAGCACGGCTTACGGAAAAAGCCAACGCGAAAGACCCCATGCTCGTCTCCCGCGGCGGCGGCGTCAACGACATCCAGACCCGCATGCTCAAAACGGGTCGGGGCGACATGCTCATCGTCCACTTGCACGTCAACTGCCAGGACGCCATGGGCGCCAACGCCGTCAACACCATGTGCGAAGCCATCAGTCCGGATTTGGAAGCCCTTACCGGCGGACAGGCCCGCTTGCGCATCCTGACGAATTTAGCCATCCACCGCACCGCCACCGCTACAGCAATCTGGACCAAGGACGCGCTGGCCGAAAGCACCAAGAACACCCTCACGGGCGAACAGGTGGTGAACGCCATCCTGGACGCGTACGAATTCGCCAAGAACGATCCGTTCCGCGCCTGCACCAACAACAAAGGCATCATGAACGGCATCGACGCAGTCGTGATTGCCACGGGCAACGACTGGCGCGCCATGGAAGCCGGAGCGCATGCCTTTGCCGTGAAAAACGGCCAATACACCAGCCTCACCACCTATTCCAAGACGCCGGAAGGCCATCTGAAAGGTGAAATCACCATTCCGGTGGCAGTTGGTCTGGTCGGCGGCGCCACGCGCACCCACCCGTTGGCCAAGATTTGCTTGAAGATCATGGACGTCAAGTCGGCCCGCGACTTGGGCGAAGTGCTCGCCTCGGTGGGCCTTGCCCAAAACTTTGCCGCCATGCGCGCGTTATCGACGGAAGGAATCTCGCGCGGGCACCTCAAGCTTCACGCGAAAAACATTGCCGTCATGGTTGGCGCACAAGGCGACGACATCGACCGTATTGCGGCGCAGATGGCGCAGGAAAAGAACGTCAACGCGGCTCGGGCAAAGGAATTGCTGGAAAAGAAAGCGTAAAGCCCGCCTAAGTGCCGTCCATCTTCAGGCGCGCCAGCTCTTTCTTGATTTTCTTTACGTCGTACCGATTCGAAAGCCATTCGGCGTCTTTGATTTTTTCCACCACTTTTTCCAGGATTTCCGCCGCCTCGGCAAAGCCGATGCGCTCCACGCGCACGCCCACGGCGCCGCCTTGCTCAAAGTGGTCCCAGTCGTGGCGGCCAAAATACGCGCCGCATTGCGGGCACTTCAGCAGATGGAAGGCATCCAAGTCGTCGCCGTAATAGCCGAAGTCCTCGAATTTTTCCACACAGGCCGGAAGCCGCTGTTGGGCCAGCACGTCAGCCTCAACGGAGTCATTGATGTCCGAACAAACAGTACAACCCATCAAAACGTCGCCTTAAAATCCTGACGCGCTTCCTGCGACACCTGGAAGAATTCCTCCCGCTTGTACGACAACAAGTTAGCGACGAGGACGTCGGGAATGGACTCGATGCGGATGTTGTACAGGTTCACGGCGTTGTTGTAGAATTCGCGCCGGTCGGCAATCTCGTTCTCCAGACCCGAAATGCGGCTCTGTAGTTGCTGGAAGCTCTCGACGGCGCGCAGCTGTGGATAATTTTCCGCCACGGCGAATAACGACTTCAAGGCGCCGGATGTCTGGGCATCGGCCGCTGCCTTTTCCGGCAGCGTCTTGGCATTCATAAAGGCCGTGCGGGCCTCGGTGACGGCTTGCAACGTCTTGGTCTCGTGCGCCATGTACGCTTTGACGCACGCCAACAGGTTGGGCAATTCGTTGTACCGCTGCTGCAGCAAGACGTCGATGTTCGACCACGATTTTCGGATGTCGTTCTTCAAGCCGACCAGGCCGTTGTACACTACCACGAAAAACAGCGCGACGGCGCCTAAGACGAAAAGCACGACCAATTCAAGACCCAATGCCACGGATTGTTCCCCTCCCCTTTACGCGAATCAGAATATTTTCCAATGCATGAACAGCCAAGCCAGGCTGCCGACGGTCAGAAGCAGGCCAACCAGGATGCCACCCCAGGCCTGCCATACCAGATTACCCAATACTTGCTTTTCGGACTTGTCGGACACGTAGAACGGATTCGAGCCGCCACCTTTGGAAATCAAGACGTCCTTGACGCCCTCAACCGCCGTACCCTCCGCAACGAAAGGGTTGTCTCCTGCCGTGCCCGTCACGAACACCCCGTCATCCGGCGCCAAGTGCCACTCCGTGTAGCGCATTTCCTTGTTAAGACCGAACCAGCCTTCATGACTCAACTTCTTCGAAGCCATAAACGTTTGGATACGCTCCGGAGGGTCCTGCCGGCCGACCTGCAAGAAATCATGGGGCAAGTCTACCTCCGCGCCTTGGCAATCGACCAGGACATCCCCCGTCTCATCACGCAGGAAAAAACGCTTGGACTGCACGCCGGAGGCCACGGTTTGCCAACTTTCGTTCTTGCCGCCGCGGTACTCCTCGACTTTGTAATGATAGTACACGCACGGCGAGCCGGTAAAAGGCGCCTCCAGTAAACCATCTTCCGAAGGCACCACGCGGCCGGAGACTTCCACCGGACCCATGGCGATGGAGCGGACCTTGGACGTCGGCGTATTCTCGATGCGCTGCTTGAGGCCCAACCGCTTGAAACCAAACGCCAAAAGCACAAGACCAATGCCTAAGCCGAACAGCAAAGCGATGGTCGGGTCCGACGACGCCTTGGAAGCCATTATTGCAATACGTCGGCGGGTTTTAAAACGGAGGCAAGCCTATTGCCGCGGCCGGAAAAGAAAGAAAACAACGAATAAAGGGAACCTATCCGTTAGCCTTGCGAACATGAAACTCTTCATCATCCGCCACTGCCAAACCACCGGCAACGCCAGCTTCAAGTTGCAAGGGGCCAAGACGCCAGGACAGCTGACCGAACGGGGCCGCCTCCAATTGGCCGCTTTGAAGCGCTTTTTCTCGCACGAAAAAATCCAAGCCGTTTACTCCAGCCCCCTCCAGCGGGCGCAGCTTACGGCCCGCGGCCTCTCATCCAAAAGACCAATCGTGCTTCCGGAACTGATCGAAATCGACTTCGGCGATTTGGAAGGCGCGACGCACGAAGAGACCAAAGCGGATCAGCCCGACTTGTTCAATGACATTTTTGACAACCCCAAAAAGCGCTTTCCAAACGGCGAAAGCCTCCAGGACGTCCAGGACCGCCTTCAGCCCTTGGTCAAAAAGCTCCAGTCCCAAGACGGCAACCCGACGGTCGTCATCGTGGGCCACAACATCCTCAACCGCGTCCTTTTGGCCACCTTGCTGGATTTGCCGCTGGAGCATTGCCGCATGTTCAAGCTGAAGAACGCCTCCATCGCCGAGATCGATGCCAATCCCCACCACCGCCGGCTCTATTTGCTGCACAACGGTTTTGCGAGCATCGGAAAAGACAAAGACGGCAAGAAAAAATAGGAATAAACAAAAACAAAAATATTCCTAAAAGAATAATCGCGATGATGGTCAGGCGGCAAAAACCAGAAGACCGGAAAAAAGGAGCCTATGTTTTCCGTATTGCCGCAATCATGCTGATTTCCACCTGCGCGCCCAACGGGAGGGCCTTGACGCAGACAGTCTCGCGTGCGGGAAACGGCTCGGAAAAATAGCTGCCGTAGACGGGATTGACCTTGCCGAAATCCGCCATGTCCGTCAAGTAAATCGTTGTCTTGACCACGTCGGCAAACGACAAGTCCGCCGCCTCCAAGACGGCCTGGAGATTGGCCATGATCTGGCGCACCTGCTCCTCAACGGAGCCCTGCAACAGCGTGCCATCCGGGCCCACAGGAATCTGGCCCGAAAGAAAGACGTAACCGCCCGCCTCGACGGCTTGCGAATAGGGACCCACGGCTTTGGGCGCATGCGGGGATCCGATCTTCTGCTTCGTCATCAAAACCACCTGGGAAAAACGCGCAATCTAATCCGGCCGGATGTCGTCCACCGTGGGCCCCTTTCGAGCCAGTTGAACGGGCCACGACGCAAAACCGCGACCCCGCAAGGCATCCTGCACCTTCTCGACGGAATCATCCAGACACAGCACGACCAACGCACCGCCTTCGCCGCCGGCGCCAATCAATTTGCCGCCCAACGCACCGGCATCCCGGGCCGTGCGAAGTGCTTCCTCGATGCCGTCCGTGGTCACGGACTGCAGCAAGGCATGGTTTTCCTCCAACGCCGAGCCGAGTTCTTGCGCGTCGGCGTCTTCGCGGCACAAGGACTGAATCTTGGAAACGACGGCGTCAAACGGCGCGGCAATGGCGATGCGCTCGGCATCCGATAAGTCAGCCGGCTTCTTGGCAATGCCATGCGCCTTGGCGAACAACTCGATCTGGGCCGCCGTGGACGCATTGGGCTGGCCACGGGAAGAAGAAACAAGCAACAGGGAAGTGCCGGAAGGCAAATGGAGGTCGACGGATTCGAAAATCGCCTTGACGCTGCCACCGGCCTCAAACACGCGGTGGAACGACTGGGCCTGATCGCTCAAGACGGCCGCCACGTCGCCGCCGGAGCTCTTGCCGCCGTGGTACGCATTGTCTCCCACGAATCCGGCATCATACAATTCCTGCCGGCTCGGCACGTGGTTGAAGAACGTGTACAAGGCCACGGCCAGGGCAACGGGAATCGAAGCGGAACTACCGGTGCCCTTGGGCGAGCCTGAATACTCCAGGACGGCGTCGAGTGAAGGAACCGCTTCACCCAACTGCCGGCATACGTACGAAGCGACTTCCAAAATGGGAAAATAGATGGCGTCGCCCGCCATGCGCTCGCCGTCAATCGACGCCGAGCCCAAATCGCCGGAAAAACGGAACACGCCGGCGTCCGTTGGCATCAGCGTCACCACGTTGCGACGGCCCCCGATTTCCACCGGCGCAATCAGGGCCTTACCTCCGTACACCACGCTGTGCTCGCCGCAGAGATGCAGCTTGTTGGGGGCGGAAGCGCAAATCACAACCATAAAAACACCGCTGGGCAAAAGCTACCCTAAGGCAACAAGAAGGCTGTTTTTCCGGCTTTAAAGCCGTATGGAAGCCGACAGCCGACGAACGGGACTTGGACCTGCATGATTCTTGCTTGGGACTTTGACGGCGTGAAACTTTTCTTTCTTTGCTAAAGAAAGAAAACTTTCATGAAACGCACGCAAAGCCATTCGGCTTTGCGGCGCCCCAAAAACGCTTTCGCGTTTTTGTGGAGAAAGAAAGCAGAGTGGTTTAGATGATTTTAGCTTGGGACTTTGACGGCGTATTGGTGGACACGCTGCACGAGTGCCACCAGAGCTACAACGGCGCTTTGCAGGAGTTGGGCCTACCGGGCCTGACGGCCGAAGAATTCTCGTTCGAACGCAAGACAGCCGTGCAAGCCACGGACTTTTTCGCCCAATACTTCACAAGGAAAAGCGGCGACACTAACCACACGCCGGAAAAGACCGAAAAATCCTTCGAGCAGAACCGCGACGTGGTCCTCAAGCTTCGCGACGCGTACCACCGCCACCGCGACGCCCACTTGGAAGCCGATTTTGACAACAACCCCGTATACCCCGGAGTGGTGAAGACCCTCGAAAAGCTTCGCCAGGAAAGCCAGCGCATGGCCGTCGTGTCCGCACGCGACGACGGCAGCCTCAAGAAGTATCTCCGCGTCAAGGGACTTGACGGCTTGTTCGACAAAGTCGTCGGCTCGTCCTCGTTCTTCGCCAAAAGCCACCTACTGAAGCCCTTGCAGGTCGACTCCCTCAAGGAAAAAAACGTCTGGTTCGTAGACGACATGCCCGCCGTCCTCTTTTCCTTGCAGGACCACGTGCGGTTGTTCTACGCGCAATGGGGCTACGGAAAACTCGACGAATACATGGCATCGGCTCATCCCGGCGCCGGGAAGCCCAAGACGTCGGACGTCACGACGTTAAAAAAGCCGGCCGACATTCTTTCCTACATCCAAACCAGAACGTAGTCGTTCCAGGTGTCGATTTCCATGAGCATGCGAGCAACGGTCGAAGCCACTCCGAATATCGCCGTCGTCAAGTACTGGGGCAAGCGCGACGAGACGCTCATCCTGCCCACGCATTCCTCGCTCTCGTTCACCATGGACGAGACGCTCTGCACCCGCACCACCGTCGTCTTCTCGCCGAAATTCAGGCAGGACGAACTCTGGCTCAACGGCCAACAGATGGACCTGCAGGACAAAGAGACGGCCGAACGCTTCGGCATGCTCGAACTCATCCGCAAGCAGGCCGGCATCCGGCACAAGGCCAAAATCGCCTCGCTCAACGGCTTTCCCACCGCCGCCGGATTCGCCTCCTCGGCCGCCGGCATGGCCGCCTTGGCGTGCGCCGCAAGCAAAGCCGCAGGCCTTGACTTGAACGCAAAAGACTTGTCCATTTTGGCCCGTCTGGGCTCCGGCTCGGCCTGCCGCTCGGTGATGGGCGGATGCGTCGAATGGAAGGCAGGCAAGAAGGCGGACGGCTCGGACTCGTACGCCGAACAGGTGGCGCCGGCATCGCACTGGCCCGAACTGCGCAACGTCATCGCCGTGGTCGACGCGAAGAAGAAGAAAGTCTCGTCGCGCTCCGGCATGAAACAGACCATCCGGACCAGCGCATTATACCCGGCCCGCGTGAGCTACATCCCGGTTCTGATGCGGGACATCAAGGCCGCCATCCAGTCCAAGGACTTCCCGGCATTCGGAGAGTTGACCATGCGAGAGGCCATGAACATGCATGCCGTCATGCTGGACACCTGGCCACCCATCGTTTACCTCAACGATTACTCCAAGGAAATCATGTACGCGGTGAACGAGTACAACCAAGCCGCCGGAAAAATCAAGGCCGCGTACACGTTCGACGCCGGGCCCAACGCCCACGTCTATACGACGGACGACCAGGCCGCCAACGTCAGAAAAATGCTCCAAAGCATCGACGGCGTCAAGAAGATCATCACCTGCAAAGTCGGCAACGGCCCGCAATACCTCAAAAACGGACATCTGCTGGAAGAAGACGGAACGGCTATTGCGCACCAGTACGTGGAAGGAAAAGGAATCGTCAAAACGTGAAGGAAAAAAGTGGGCAATGCCCGGGAAAAACCAAATGGCTAACTCATCTGCAAGCAAAAACGTGAACACAGCCATCCGCGTCTCCGCACCCGGCCGCGTGGGCCTCATCGGCGGCTACAGCATCCTGGAAAAAGGCAACGTCAGCTATTCGTTCACCGTCGACGCCCGCGTCCACTGCGAAATCACGCCGGCAGGCATCGACGGCAAAATCCGCATCCGGGCACCGCAGTTCGGCCTCGACACGTTCGCTTCGTGGAAGAAAAACACAGACGCCTCAACGAAGGAAACACCGAAAAAAGACCAACAAAAAATCACATCGCCCAAACCGACAACCGGCCAACTCATCCTGGAAAACGACGTTCCTGCCGCGGTCTTTGCCAAAGCCGCCGCCCAAACGGTCTTGGAATACTTCGAATACCGAAAAATGAAGATGCGGCCATTCACCTTGGAAACACGCAGCGATTCCGCATTCACCCAAGGCGGCGGAAAAAGCGGCTTGGGCTCCTCCGCGGCAGCGACCGTTGCCATGGTTCACGCGCTGCTGTTGCATCACGGCGTGAACGACTCGAAGATCACGCACCACTGCGCGCAAGTCGCCCACTCCAAAGCCCAAGGCAAAGTCGGCTCGGGCTACGACGTGGCCGCGTCGGTCTTCGGCTCCCAAGAATACGAACGCTACAGCCCTGAACGCGTCGACGGCTTTCCCAAAAGCGCCGAAAAGCCGTGGGACTACTTCATCCGCCCCCTCGAAGTCCCGGGTTTTTTCCACTTAGCGTTGGCTACCTTTCCGCAAGAAAGCACCTCCACCGTCAGCATGACGCGTCTGACCGGCGCCTGGAAGAAAGCGCACCCTAAGCCGTACGCCGAACTGATGCATGACTTGAACGACGCCAACGTCGACGCCATCGCCTATCTCGAACAATTGCACACCGAGAAAACGGAGGAAAACCTCGGACTATTCAAGGATTTCTTCGAATCCGGACGCGCCCTCACGCGCCAGCTGGGAGAGCAGAGCGGCGCGCCCATCGAGCCTGCCGACGTACGCGAACTCATTTACCAAAGCCTGCAGAACGGAGCGTTCGTATGCAAGTCGCCCGGCGCCGGGGGCAAAGACAACCTCGTCGCGCTGTGCCTGACGGAAAAGGACGCCGAAAAAGTCAAGGCATTCTGGAAAAGAAAAGGGCTTGAGCCGCTGGACGTCAAAATCCAGAATCAAGGCGTTCGCGTTGAAAACGACGACACGCTCCTTTCAAAGGAGAAAAAATAGGCCTATAAAAGAAACAGGAGACTAAAGGCTTTCATGGACCCCGTGATGCAAACGGAAAAACGAAAGGGCGAGCACGTCGACATCGTCATGCACCGCGACGTCGAAACGCGCGTGACCAACGGCTTTGAACGCGTCCGCTTTTCGCACTACGCCTTGCCCGAACTGGACTATTCCAAGATTTCCATGAAGAGCACGTTCTTGGGCCGCGAACTGAAGGCACCGCTGATGATCACCGGCATGACCGGCGGATATCCGGATGCCGAAAAGATCAACCGCGAACTGGCGGCAGCCTGCGCGGAAGAAGGCATCATCTTCGCCGTGGGCTCGCAGCGCGCCATGCTGGAACACCGCGAATTGGCCCGCACCTACGACGTGCGCCAACCAAACCTCTTCCTTTGCGGCAACATCGGCGGCTACCAACTCAAAAACTACTCCGTCAAGCAAGTGCAAAGCCTCGTGGACGGCATCAAGGCCACCGCATTGTGCGTCCACCTGAACCCGCTGCAAGAAGCCGTGCAGCCGGAAGGCGACAAGGACTGGACCGGCGTCCTGCAGAAAATTGCCGAATTGTGCGATTCGCTTTCCGTTCCCGTCATCGTAAAAGAAGTCGGCGCCGGCATCAACGCCGACGTCGCGAAAGAGCTTCAAAAAGCCGGCTGCTCGGCGATCGACGTATCCGGCGTAGGCGGCACGTCGTGGAGTGCCGTGGAGCATTACCGCCACGGTTTTTCCGGCGACGTCTTTCGGGACTTCGGCATCCCCACCGCCGACGCCTTGCAGCAGTGCGCCAACGCCGTCAAAATCCCGCTCATCGCCTCCGGAGGTATCCGCAACGGCCTGGAAGTAGCCATTGCCATCCGCCTGGGTGCCACTATCGGAGGAGCCGCGTCGCCGTTCATCAAAGCGCAGCAGACGGACGGGACGCCCGCCGTCCGCTTGCTGATCCAAAAGTTCAAGCACGAACTGCGCACCGCCATGCTGCTGACGCGCTCGAAAGACGTGGCATCGCTGAAGAAAGCCAAGTTACTCTGATTCAAGGCGGATTTGTCGGCAACGCACGTTTTAATAGTTATACATACATGTATAATCCATGCAATACGCTTGGATGCGGCCCGGAAAAGTTACCCATTACCCCCGGCTTGACACAGTGCTCATGGTCGAAGACGCCATACGCAAAGCCCGGCACGAATCGACCCGCATGGAACTGTGGCGCAGCCTGCCCAAGAAAACGCAATACCCGACGTTCCAACTCATTTTGGCCTACTTGGAAGCATCGAACAAGATCGTATTCACCAAGGAAAGAAAAATCGTCTGGATTTTCGCAGACCGGAAAAGTCGCAGCCTCATACGCAAGAGCAAGGCGTATTCACCCAGAGTTGAGAAAAAATAAACCCAACGAATAAAGCCAACCGCAAAGCCCTCCACATGCATGCACGAAGTCCGCCTTTCCGAGCCGTTCAATGAGGAGTTCGTGTCGCTTCAGGCGCGTGCGGACAGAGGAAACGGCGAAGCGCGATACCTGCTCAAACTCGTCGAGCGCGGCCTTTGCAAACTCATCCAGGACCCGCAAGCCGGAAAACACATCCCCAAACGCCTGATTCCGAAACAATACGTCCAAGAATTCGGCGTGACGAACTTGTGGAAACTGAACCTGGATTCACACTGGCGGATGATTTATACGCTGCACGGAACCGAAATCAAGATTTTCGCCATCGTCCTGGAAGTATTAGACCACAAGAATTATGACCGTAAATTCGGATACCGGACATCATGAATTCAGCTGAAGATCAACGTGAAAGCGCAGCCGCCGCCTTCACGGCCAACTCCACTTCGCCGAATTGGGGCACGCCATGCCGGTTGAGGTATTGCATGGCAGTCCGGCTGTACTTGCCGCCCAAGAAGACGGCCAAAATGGGCTTTTTCGGAAATTTCTTGCGGGCCGCGGCAAGTAACTTCGCGTTTTCCATCGGTTCCGTCATGGTCTGCAGCGTCTGCGCCACGAGAACCCCGGAAACGGAAGGCTCGGACATCAAAACGCCCAAAGCGGCAGCGTAGCGCTCCGCCGTGGCATCGCCAATGAGGTCCAACGGGTTGCGGCGCGACCACGTGGAAGGCAGTTTTTTCGTCGCGTCCAGCTTCTTCAGCACGGCATCCGACAGCGGCACCAATCGGACGCCGAAGCGGTCAGCGTAATCCGACGCCAGCACGCCCACGCCCCCGGCGTTGGTCAAGACGGCCCACGCGTTGCGGCACGGCGGACAGGCTGAAAGAGCGGAACTGACGGCGAACAAATCCGTCAACGTGTCAACCGAGCGGGCGCCAGTCTGCCGCAATACGCCTTCAAATACGGCGGAAGACGACGCCAAGGACGCCGTGTGCGTCGATGCGGCGGCCTGGCCCGTCTTGGTCTTGCCGCCATGCAGCACGACGACGGGTTTTCGCTTCCTCTCGGCGTAGCGCAGGGCCCGCATGAACGCCGGACCGTCCTGCACCCCTTCGGCATAGATGGAAATGACACGCGTCTGCACGTCATCCGTGAAGTGCTCGATGAGTTCCGCAAACCCGACGTCGGCCATGTTGCCCACGGACACGATGGCGGAAAACGCGTAGTCCTCCTCCAGCGCCCAGTCGATGACCGAGTCAGCCAAGGCGCCGGACTGCGACAAGAAAGCGATGGAACCGGGCCGCGGCGTGGTCAGGCCGAACGAGGCGTTCAGCCGCATGGAAGGCCGGATGAGGCCTAACGTGTTGGGACCCAGGATGCGCATGCCGCCTTTTCGCGCCGTTGCCAGGATGCTTTGCTGCAAGTCGGCGTCACCCGTCTCGGAAAAACCCGCGGAAATCAAGACGCATGCCTTGACTTTTTTTTGCACGCATTGGCGCACCACGCCCAGCACGGCGTGCGCCGGAACGCAGACCACGGCCAAATCAACGGGCCCTGAAATATCCAACACCGAAGCGTGACAGCGTTTGCCGAGAATCCGCTCCGCCGCCGGGTTCACCGGATAGACGGGTCCGGAAAAAGGTTTGGCCGACTGCGCGTAGAACACGCCGCCGCTGACGAGGTTCTTCAAAACGCCGTGGCCGACTTTCGACGCGTCGCGCGACGCGCCGATGACCGCGACGGAACGCGGCGTGAAAAAAACGGACAAACCGGGCTTTGAAGGCGATTTGGACGGCGGGCTACGGAAGTCACGGTTCATTCTTGCACCACTATTCTCGGATCTACAATCAGGGCTTTTTTTTCATCGGCCATGACGGGGTTGAAGTCCAACGATTCGACGGATTCCTTTTCCATGAGTTTGGACGTCTTGAGCAACACGTCCAACACGGGTTTCGCGGAGGCCTTCTTGCCGCGGAAGCCACCGTTTTGAAAAAAGATACGCGCCTTGGTTTCCGACAACAACGCCTGCGCATCCCGTTTTGCCAACGGACACACCCTCACCGCGGTTTCCTGCAGCAATTCCGTCAAAACGCCGCCCAAACCGAAAAGCACCGAGGGGCCGAAAACGGAGTCACGCAAAGCCCCCACCATCAATTCAGCGCCGTGCGCCTGTTCCTGCACGACGAACGCGTCCAGCTCGAAGTGGCGAGACTTGTACGCCAACCGGTCGAACGCATGCGCCAATTCGTCCAAGTCCCGGATGCCCAACTGGACCAAGCCTTTTTCCGTCTTGTGGCTCTGCTGGCGCGACGAGGCCTTGAGGACCAACGGAAAGGCCATGCCGGAGGCCTGGTCCAGCACGTCGGCTTTCCCTTCGCACAAAGCCGTTTTTGGATAAGCCAAACGGTAGCGGTCCAATAATTGCAGCGAATCACGCACATCCAGCAGCATGCAAACCATACGGAAAAGGGCCATAAATATAGCAAACCTCGAAAGTCCGCCGAGACTTTCGAGCCGTTTGCTAGATAGTCGACCACGACTCTTAAGTCGGGTTACTTTCGTGGTCGACTATAGATGGAAGCGGACACCGCCGTGAGAAACACACACGGAGAAAAGTTGCAACTGGTTTTCGGATTCACTATATAGTAAACCCGCAAATTATTCCAACCAATTCTGCGGGTTTACTAGATAGCAAATCATGACACGTTTGTCGGGAAACTTTCGTGGTTTGCTATAAAAAGGCGCGCGGCCAAACTCTTCACGTGAAGATTACTTTCCTAGGAGCGGCCCAGCAAGTGGGCCAAAGCGCGTTTTTAGTCCAGTCGGAAATCAACCTCATGTTGGACTGCGGCATGAAAGTGCATGACGCCAACCAATCGGAACTGCCCCACCTCGAGCGCATCCGCGCCGACGCCTTGATTTTGTCCCACGCCCACTTGGACCACTCCGGCGCCGCTCCGGCCCTCTACAAAAACCACGCCATTCCCGCCTTCGCCACGTTTCCCACCATGCCGCTCGTCTCGCTTCTGTGGGAAGACTCGGAAAAAATCGCCATCCTGAACAAGACGGCGCTGCCCTACGGCCGAAAAGACGTGCAACGGCTCACCCAACACGCCATGCCCATGGATTACGGCGCGCAATACCAGTTCTACGAAGGCACGAAGTTTTCCTTCATTGACGCCGGCCACATCCTCGGCTCGGCCCAAATCCTGCTCGAAAACAAGAAAACCCTGCTGTACACCGGCGACTTCAAGACGGAGCCCACGCGCCTGCACGCCGGCGCCAAGGCTCCCGACGTTCCCGTGGACGCGATGATCATGGAATCCACCTACGCCGGAAAAGAACACACGCCCCGCAAGGAACTGGAAAAGAAATTCTGCGAAGAAGTGCAGGACGCCGTCGACCACGACTTGACGGTGTTGGTGCCGGCGTTCGCCGTCGGACGCGCGCAGGAAATGCTGATGATCCTTCAATCCGGAGGCGTCGACGCCGACATCTGGATGGACGGCATGGCCAAAGCCGTCACCGGAATCATGATGGACTACCCGGCCTACGTGCGCAACGCCAAAGCCCTTAAAAGCGCGGTGCAGGACTGCCGCTTCGTCGAAACGCACGAACAACGACGCGCCGCGGCCCGAAAACCCGGCGTCATCATCAGCACGTCCGGCATGATGGACGGCGGACCCATTCTATCCTACCTCAAGGCCGTCAACCACCATGGCAAAGGCGCCGTTTTCTTGACGGGTTACCAAGGCGAAGGCTCCAACGGCGAAGCGCTTCTAAAAGGCGACAAGGTGCGGTTCACCGGCTACGCCGAAAAAATCCGCCTGCCGATCAAACAATTCGACTTTTCCGGCCACTCGTCCGGCTCGGAACTCTTGAAATACGCTAAAGAAGTCGATCCCGAATACGTCTACTGCGTGCACGGCGACGACGAGTCCTGCCGCCTCCTCGCCCAACAACTCAAAGAAGAAGGCTTCAACGCCTCCGCCCCGAAAGCCGGCGACAGCGTCGACATCGCGTAGGACAACCGTCCGATAAACAATTGCTCCACCGCCAGGCCTGGCCTCTCGGGTTTTAGGATCCGGACGCCAAAATCAGCGGAAAAGCCTGCGCCTTGCCCTGTAAATCGCGTTCCGCAGCTTGGCGACGAAATCCACGCTATAGCTTTTCATGATGCGGTGATTGGTAAAAAGGCGTACATTGGGTGTGCGCCAGCGCCGGGTCGTACCCGAGATTCAAGCGGCATACTGGGCCCAGAATTGGGAGCCGAAACCGATTACTCCGGAGGCGATAGGCTTTCGGAATCATCGGGAGCAAAATCATCGGGCGCAGGAGGTTCATCTGAAAAGGAAGAATCCGAGTCAGACGCATCAACCGATGAATCGACAAGTAATTCATCCGCATCGAGAGACGAAAACTCGGCGTCGAACGCTTCAGGCTCCGGCGCGTCCGAATACGAGTCAGAGTCATCAGATTCAATAGAACCATCAGCATAACCGCCGGGTTCTAAACCAGAAGGCTCACCGATTGGGGTCACATCGGTCGAAGAGGAATCAATGAGGGGAACTACGGCAGTCGCCACGGCCACCGTCGCTACGACCGAGGGAGTCGAAAAAGGGGTCTTGGTCACTGGAAGCGGCCCCGCAGCGTCATCCGAGGAGGACGGCGGAGTCTGTGTAAAAATATACGCGAACAGGACTAAGCCTGAAAAAACCAAAAAAAACAAGAGAACGGGACGCATCCGGATAGTCAACTCCTAACAACCACTCGTAATGCGTTTGCCACCAGCGCCAACATTCACGCCCGAATCGGCCAAATCCCCAATAAAACTACTGCTTAAACAGTTAGTACCTTTGTGGAAAATTTGCGCAAAGGTATATTTAGCATTTCTAGATGCAGGCGTATCGCGGGGCAAAAGCCGCAAGGTTTCTTCTGAAGCGAGTAACTGGTTCGCAATTCTCGGATGTATCGTAATGGCGTACGTATAGTAGTTGTACTTTAACGCCTTGAGTTTCGCGTCAAGCTCCGCAGCAGTCGAAGCCGAATCCACTTTGAAAACGACGGTCACTTTTTTGGGACCGGATACTTGATACTGATAGAATGTTGAGGGGTTCGTAGGTGAACTGAATTCCAGAATCAGCGACTGCTTTTTAAAATCAATAACCGGGTCGCAAGTTGACGGGTTATAAAAAACAGCAGCATATATTTGACCGTTATACACTTGGGTTCGTTCATATTTGAAGCATTTGCTTGCATCAGCGATAGCCCGAGCGTTCACTTGACCATTAGGAACTTCGGAGCCAACTGGGAATGAAATCCATTTGCCTTGGGTAAAACTAGAATCAATAGTACCCCCGCCTTTCCAAATATAACCGCCGGCTACTTCCTTGCAATCGTTGGACGCGGGGTTGGCAGAATAGCTGTTTCCTGTTTTTACAACACAACAAAAACCACTTGAGGTCTTGGCCCTCGAAGACGCGACTCCGCCATAAGCGGCTGCACCACATTTGCACGCCTGGGCAATCTTTACCCCGCCCGTGGGATTGCGTTGCTGAATTTCATAAATTCTACCAAGCGTTCCGGAAAGTTCTGAACTTGAAATGGAAAATCCCGTGTTGGCCCCGCGTATCCCGCTAATTAAGTTCGCGATTCCACCAAATTTACCTGCCCGGTTCTCACGGAGTACTTTTTGGGCTATTTGTAAACGGTTGATTGAAGAATCAACGCGGAAACTGTTAGCAATACTGACAATTTTAGCTGCGGAAATCGGATCCAAATTTTGAGCGAAAACGTAACCGTCGCCTTGTGAAATGATTTTTCCGGTCTTTAAAAAGTCATCAAACGTTGTTTGATAATAACGACGAAGAATGTCGATGACCGCAGGACCCTGTTGGGCCTCGATTTCCTTGAATATGCCGGTCATGTAACCATTAACCCCAATATCGCCGAAAATGCAATCCGGAGTACAAGGCGTACTTTGTACAACAATCGCCCCGGTATATGGATTGACACAATGGTACTGTGCGGCCGAAGTCAAAGGACTGAACAAGGTGAGAAGGAATACAAAGGAAAAGGCAAAACCGATTTTCATTCCGGCAACACGAACAACGTCCAACCCCATCATCTCACCAGCCAATTTTTGGTTTGATAAGGTGATAGGCGAACCCTTAATATACGTGCCGGATTGGCGGGTGCTAAAAATTTCCAAAAACTCATCAGGCAGTTCGGGGTCGTTTCGTAATCCCCAGCGTTCTCTGTTTCTGGAAAAAATCGTTCATTTGACGGCCTTTTATTTTCGGAAGCCGTAGTGTTGTGCATGCGTTGGCTTTTGCTGGGTGCGAAGGAGTATCCTTTCGGCGCCGGCTCGCGTGACGACCCCCTGCCATCCGGCGGCTACGAGAAGTACGCCGAACAGCTGGCGGAGGCGTTGGCCGACGCTGGGCACGACGTGCACGTCGTGACCCGCCGCTTCAAGAAACCGGCCCGCGCGCTTAAGCGAAATCCTCGCATCCACGTGCACGCCGTAAGATGGCTTTCCGGCCGACTGCTGCGCAACCCGTCCTTCAACGCCGCGGCCCTCTTCAAGGCGTCCCGACTCGAGTTCGACGTCATCCTGACCCAAGGCGTGATGGCCACGCTGGCGGCGCTCGCGTTGAAGAAAATCAAGAATCGGCCGCTCATCGCGCTTCCCGCCGGCGTCGCTTACAGCCAACCCCAGCACGGCCACTGGCTTGCAAGAATCATCCGCGAACTGGAGACCACGGCGTACGGCCATGCCGACGCGGTCGTCTTTTTGAGCGAACAGGAACGCGAGCAGTTCAAGAACAAGCTGGGATTCTTGCCCAAATGGACGGACATCATTCCGCCGGGAGTCGCGATTCAAAAGCAGGATAATGGAAAAAAGAAAAAAAGGCCCGCCTTGCAAAAAGCGAAAACCGGCAAGCCGTTGCGATTGCTTTTCGTCGGCCGCCTCATCGAAGTCAAAGGACTGCAGTTTTTAATCCCGGCCATGACGGGCCTGGATGCCGAATTGACCATCGTGGGAAGCGGGCCCCAGGAACATGCATTGAAAGAACAAGCACGCCGCCTTGGCCTGAAGAACGTTCATTTCGCCGGCTACCACGCCGACCCTTCCGCCTACTATCAAAACGCCGATGCCTTCGTCTTGCCGTCGTTGTCCGAAGGACTGCCTTTGTCGGCATTGGAAGCCGCGGCGAACGGCTTGGCCTTGATCGTGACGGACATCGGCCTGCCGTTCGAACACGCAAAGACGGCGGTGGTCGTGCCGCCGTCCGACTCAAAAGCACTGCACGCCGCCATCGCTAAGTTGGCGAAGGAAAAGACCATGCGGCAACGGTTGGGCCAGGACGCGCGGGCATTCGTCGCCAAGACGTATTCGTGGAAGAAAACGGCGGCCGCGTTGGACGTTCTGGCCGCGAGGCTGTAAAGTTGGATTCCTCTAAAGCAACGTGGTTTCTTTCCTGAATCGTTCCAGAATCTTGGCGCTGATCCGGAAATCGCGACGCACCATGTCCTCTACAAGGGCCAGTGCTTGCAGCTGATTGATTCGCTTTCGTTTGAGCAGGATGAAAAACACACCCAACGTGCCAATTGGGTTCAACCCTAAACTTTTTGCTGCGCTGCGGGCCGGAGCCTCGTCGATGCAGACGACGGGGAGACGATTTTCCAAAGCCAACGCCAAGACCGAAGATTCACCCGCATCTAAAAAGGGCAACTCCAAGCGTTTTTTCACTTTCCGGACTTGGATGGACTTGCGTTGGACGGCCGCATCGATGACGCGGGCATCCGGCTCCTTCTTCTCAAGACCCATCGTGACGGCTTCGTCGTAAACCGCCGGGGGAATCCATAAAGGTGTTTCAAACGTGTCCAAAAGCCAGTCCAATTTTTTGGACTTGGCGAAGGTAATGAGGACGGATGAGTCCGCCACGGCGCGGACCTTATGCATGCAGGTCCTCCTCCAAATCAGATTGGCCGTAATGTAAAGAGACGCCGCGACGGGCCAGTTCCGCATTCATCTCCCGCAGGCTCAAGCCGGCGATTTCGGCAGCCTTGGCGGTCGTGGCCCGGCCGTTGACGTATTCCTCAATCGCCTTTTCCAGCAAAGCCTTGGACAAGCCTTTTTCCAAGACGTAACGGAAGACGAAACTTGAATCGGTCGCCGGCAGGAAACCCTTGACTTTTTCCAGACGCGCCAATTGGGACTCTTCCAACCGCAGCGAAACAGTCTTCATGAAAAACCACCAAGTAATACGATGCAATAATTGGTATTAAATCGTTGGCAAACCGGTACTCTGCCATCCATGAACTCGGAGCGAAAAACCTTCCGCAAACGGACGTCCGAACCATTTATTTCCTCGCAAAGCGTAATGAGCCCATCATGCGCATCCTCATGCTGAACTTGTTCTTTCCGCCGTACGAAGGCGGCACCGAGAAGCACGTGTACGAAGTCAGCCGACGGCTGGCGAAAAAGCACGACGTGACGGTGCTGACGGCGCGGCTGCCCGGCACCAAGAAAGAAGAAACCGTGGACGGCATCCGCGTGGTGCGCACCCCCGCATGGGTGCTCAAAGATTTGCCCGGCCCCCTGCCGCCGCCGGTGCCCTTGATGCCCGAACACGCCGCCGACGTCCGACGGCTCCTGAAACAACACGACGTCCTGCACGCCCATAACCGATTCTTTTACGGACTTGACTTGGTCAACTGGACGAAGAAAGCCAAAAAGCCGCTGTATTTGACGTTGCACAACGCACGCCCCGACGGCATCGACTTTTCCACCGATTTTTGGGGCCAGGCGTACGACGACACCATCGGAAAGACCATCATGAACGCCTGCACTGGTGTGCTCGGCGTTAGCCGAAACACGCTGGACGTGACGCTGCCCAAGAAGTTCAAAGGCAAGACCGCCGTGGCGTACAATGGCGTGGACGGCACCGTTTTCCGGCCCCAGGCAAGCGGCGTGAAAGACCGCCTCGGCATCGAACGCATGGTGCTCTGCGTGGCGCGCTTCGTGCCCCAAAAAGGCCTCGAATACCTGCTGGACGCCATGGCCGACGTGGACGCCGATTTGGTGCTCGTCGGACGCGGACCCTTGGAGAAAAAACTCAAAAACCAGGCCAAAAAGCTGAAAATCGAAAACCGCGTGCACGTATTGACGCAGAAGATTACAAACAAAGAACTCGCGACGTACTACGCCGCGGCCGACGTTTTTTGTTTGCCGTCGTTGTGGGAGCCGTTCGGCATGGTCGCCGCCGAAGCCCTCGCTTGCAGCGTACCCGTCGTCGCTACGCGCATCGGCGGATTGCCGGAAGTCGTCCGCGACCCAAAAGACGGATTCCTCGTTCCTCCCAAAAGCCCCCACGCGCTTTCCAAACGCATCCAACACCTGCTGGACGACCCCAAAAAAGCGCGGAAAATGGGCCAAAGCGGCCGCGCGCACGTCCTGAAGAAGTTCACGTGGGAGAAAACCGCGGAAGCGTACGAAAAAATGTACCGGAACCGCTGAAACGAAAAAAATGGCGAACGGTAAAAATCAGGGCGTCCGAGGTCCGGCCAGCAGCCATTCTTCGACCGTCTTGCACTCCGCACCCCGAGGCAAAACGGCGTCCACCGGTCTGGCCGTCAAAAGAAGGCCGCGTTCCGCCATCTTCATTCCGGACTGCAGGCCCTCCAGCTCGCGTGAAGGAAGCGAATCCCCGGAGAATACTTGGACTGCAAGCCGTGCCTTGCCGGGAGCCGTCGCGACAAAATCACACTCTGCCGTCCCGCCCAGGTATGCCAGGTCATAACCGCGGCGCGCCAATTCGACCGCCACCACGTTTTCCAGACGGCGGCCGAAATCCGGGCTTTCCGAAACGCTCACCGACTTCTGCAAACCCGTATCCCAGGCATAATGCTTGGTATCGGCCACCAACCGCTCACGAGGAGAGCGGACTAACGGAGGCACTCGCAACACCAAAAACGCGTCGACCAGTCCGTCCACGTACGACCGCAGGGTCGGCTGGCTTATGCCCAAGGCATCCGCCGTCTTTTTCGACGAGATGACTTTGCCGCTTTCCGACAGCAACAAGATGGCCAGGTCCTTCAACGAGTTGACTTCCCGAATGCCCTTGCGCGCCGCCACGTCTCGCAAGACCGCCAACTCGAAATACAGCCGATGCAAGGTGGGCGCATCATTCGTGCGCAACACGCATTCCGGATAACCCCCCACGCGGAGGTATTGCTCGAACGAGTTCAGGCCCCACGCCCGGGCATTACGGAACGACAAGGGCAACACATGCTGGGGAACGGCGCGGCCGGCCAGGATGGTGCTGATTTCCTTGGATAGAAGCGACGCGCTGGAACCAGTCACCAACACGTGGTGTCTGCCATACTCGATTTCTTCCCGCACCAGGCGCTCCCAACCGGACAACGTCTGGATCTCATCCAGCACCAGCAAACCGCCTTTGGGTACGGCCTTAACCGCGTCAGCCAGTGCCGGGACGGAAGACGGAGCGCCGGTCTTTTCCAAGTCAAAATACTGCCCCTGGCCCCCTTTAGACTGCCACGCATCCAACAGGCGCAACGCCAGCGTGCTTTTGCCCGCCCGTCGCGGCCCGATCAAAGCTAACGCTTCCTTCCAGGACAATTTCCCGAAAAGGCCCAATTCCTCCTCCCGCGGCAACGACATAATGAAAACATGATTTCAGCACATATAAATAACTATCGTATAAATAAAAAATACTTAAATACAGTGAAAGTAGAGGGAGGCATTCAAGTACACAGACAGTCGCCAGCACGCTTGAAGAAGACCATGGGACAAGACGGCAAAAGCGTACGAAAAGATTTATTCGTTTTGAAGCAAGGACAGGACGGACGCGACGACTTCGTCGGCGATCGGCCCGAATTCCGGGGGACTCTTCATCAAAACGCCCAATTCAGAACGCCATATCTTGGCTTTGGATTGGACGGCAGATGCGAATTCATCGCGAGCGAAACGAACATCGTAATACTTCAATTTCTTGTTCACCGAATCCAAATCCGTCCGGACGCCTTTTCGCAGCAAAAACCATGCGTCGTAGACATCGCGCGCCTTGTCCCGTGTCAATAACGCCCGTATTTTTTCCGACAGAATCTCCGCGGAATCCAAGGCGTAAACGGTGTACGGCCGGATGTCGTCATACGGAGGCACGACCCTTCGCGCCTGCGCAGGCAAAAGCGGTTTCTCGCGAAGACTCAATTCCAACGTCAGATGCTGCATGCTTTTGGCCTCGCCGTTGAAAAGAGGGCCCGCTAGCTGGACTTTGAAGGATGCGGAACGCTCATCCGTGAACCTGCGGGATAAGCGCGGCTTGAAATCGTCAACGGTGGCCAACGCGTGTTCAACCCACTCAAGCGGGCTTCTATCCGCAGAGACCGTGAAATCCAAATCCTCCGAAAAACGGTCCAGACCCATCGTTTTCTGCAAGCACGTGCCGCCTTTGAACACGAATTCCGTCGTGGTCTTTGAATAGACGGCCCGCAGCAACTGGTGCTGCAGGTAATCCTTCTCCGCTTGGTACAAGTGGAAGCCCAGCGTCCTTGCTTTTCGCGCCAACTCCTCCCGCGTAATCATTCCATCGCCTCGTTCACCAGGATGCGCCACGCCGCGTTCTTGCTGCCGCGGGAAGGCAAATTCGGATTCAACAAGCCATAGGACGGGGTCACGAGCTTCCTCAAACCCGATGCATCCAGACCGGCCCGCTCCATCAGGAAACCCAGGCGCTTGGCCACGATCGGCGAATCGAACCGCTTTGCATACTCCACCAATTTGGACGCGTCCAACTGCCCGACTGCGGACGCTGCCTCGGTAATGGGTAAATGCTCCGGTAGGTACAAACCGTCCAGCACCGCCTTTTCAGGCTCGGCCACCGTTACCGAGCCATACCGCTTGAACCCGAAATAGCGGAAAGCTGAAAGACGGATGAAAACAAAACGCGCGGATCCCACCGTCGCCGTCTTTTTCGGTTTTGGACAGGCGAGTTGGAGGGTGCGCGGCAATTGGGACGTCAAACCGTGGAATGACAACGCCGACAAGAACGACACGTACCCCACACCAAAGGCTTCAGCGATTTCGAACGGGGTGCGATCGGCGAGGACGAACTTGCCCCGCTCGACGCGGGCGATGGCTCCTCGTTTGATTGCTCGGGCCAGGAACAATTTGACGTACTCCGGCTTTTTGCGCATCACGCGGGCGGCATCTGCAAGGGTGAACGACGTCAAGCCCAGTCCGGATAATTCCTTCATGAATTCGAACAACTTCACGATTCCACACCCTACCTCCACACCGGATTAGTTCATAAGTTAATAAAGATATCTTTTTTGATATCTTTAAGCATACATAAACACAAACTCGAAGTATTTTGTGAAACCACAACGGCCGAAAGCAGCGAAAACGAGAAGCCCGATTCGGGATTAGCAGGGTGAAAAACAAAAGAGCATTGTCGAAAAACCGGGACGGAATCCGACAGCAAAATCAGCGGGTTGCCGGAAGTCGTCCAAAAAAAGCTCAAAAAAAAGGGGGGACAAGACGGAAAAAGCATACGAAAAAATGTATCATGCGGCAGCTTAGCTTCGCGGGTCGAGCCGCCGGCACCGCAACGGTCCGACAAAAACCGGCAGCCGACGGACAAAGCCCGGCGCGGGGTAGGCGTGCGGGCAAGCACGTAAAGGCACTCACTTCGCGAGGTGTTCGCCCATCAAGCGCATTTTTTCCGACGTCAGCGTCCAAGGCGAAACCTTGTTGCCCGGTTCAACCAAGGTATTTGGAACGTCGGAAAAGTTGAGGTATTTCCATCGCTCGGAAATGCGCGGGTCTTTGAAACGCTTGAGGGATTCTTCGAACGGTTTGGCGCCGCGCGCGGCAAAGCCATCCAGGCCTACGAACGGCACGTGGTGGCGTTTGAGCACGTCGGCATAATGGTTCAAACCGTCCACGCTTTGCAAAGAATTCGGATAAAACAAGCCGCCGGCGCCGGAAACGTACGGCTTGACGGTTTGCGCCAGTAGCGAAATCTCGTCGGCTTGCGCGGAAAAAAGCGCCGGGTCGTGCGGCAACAAAGGCGAGAACACGACCGAGACGTTCGCCTTGCCTCCGAACGCCGCGTGCACCGAGCGGAAAGCCTCGCGCACCGCGCCCAAGGGCTGGACCAAATCCTTATTCTCTTTCCAATAATACGGGGAACGCGGAGAATTCAAGCCGGGGGCGAATTGCAGCGTGGCGGGCCCGAATTCGGAGACGTCTTTGGCAATGGAATCCAGCGTGGCGTGGTACTTCGGGACGTTGTACAGGCCTTCCGTCGGCTCCAGCACGAAGTGCGGCCGCACGCCGGCCTGCACCATGGCACGCAAGTCGTCGCGCTCCTCCGGCGTGAAAAAACCGTTCCCGGGCTGGCGCATCCAGCGTTGTTGCGAGTCCTGGTTAAGGCGGATGAAGACGGAGTTGCCGGAAAAACGCACGCCGCTTTTGTGGCCCAAATCGGCCAACGCCTCGTGCGGCACGAAATGCACCGGCGTTTTGGGAACCGGCCCGACGACTTCCCGACCCTGCGATTGACGCCAGGACGCCAACGGGTACGCGCCGATGGCGACGCGTTGCGCGAACGAAGACGCCGCCTTGTCCGAAAAGGGCCCTTCCGAAAGGAAGCGGATCAGACGCATGAAAGGGTTGGTTCCGGCCAAACCCACGGCAGCGGTGGTGACGCCAGCGGCTCCCACGGCCGCGCCACCGAGGAACTTGCGGCGGGAAATCGGGCGCTCCCAGAACGGCAGTTTCTCGACGGCAGGATCAACGACTTGGAAAGTATGGCGGCCAATCTTGAATTCCAGGTCGTGTTGCAGAACGATCCGATCTGATGGCGTCAACAAACGACTGCGGAACGCTTCGGGCTCCCGCACGTGCACATCGCCTTGACGCCTGAACAAAACATATTGACCCGAAGCCAAACGCTGGATAACGGCATGACGCAGTTTGACGTCACTGGATTTCGGCAAGTGAAAACGAGGGCCGGGACGGTGGCCCAAAGAAACGGCATCACCGGCCTTGAGCGACAAGGATTCTTCTTGAAATGCACCCGGACGTGGGCGACCGATTCGACGAATGATAAAATCCATATCAATCCTTTTCGCATAACGGAATAAATATAGCCCGCGCAGGCCCACAAGAAGACGGGAGACGGTGGACAAAAAATGCAGACCAAAAGAATTCACCTCGAACGTGTGAAATTGGCCATCCAAAGAAGAAAACCCGTATCTATATGCGTGGTGTGCGGTGCTAACCAAGTGCGCAGCCCGTTGGCCGAATTTTTATTGCACCAATGGTTTCAAGATCAACGCCATCCGCAAACCGGCAAGAAGTTGGATAACGTCCGCGTTTCTTCACGCGGCATGCGAGCAATCTCCGGAGAGGCACTACCGAAAAACGTGCGAGCCATGCTGTTGGAACACGTGCACGCTCAAAATCCAATCTACGTAACCCGACGCGCCGAAATGTTTCGCACGCAGGACTGCCAACCCCCGCGCCGAGTGTTGGCCCAACACCATCTGATACTCTTTCTGGAACCGGCCGACCGCGATGCATTCATCAACCAATTCTCAGAACCTGAATCACGCGCCGAAGCTGTGCGAAAAGCTTGGACGCTTAAGGGCTTGGCCTTGAATCAAGAAGACCGATCCGACTCGGATTCGAATCACGTTCCGGATCCAGGACGATTGCACCAAACCGGAAATCGGTGGCAGAAAACCATTCTTCGCCAAGTTCGAAACCTCTGTAAACTTGCATTCAACCGGGTGATCGAACCGAACAGCAGCACGCCGATCACACCGTAATCCCATCCCAGCAAATCGAGGAAAACAACTAACGCGGCCATGCTGAATCGTTACGTCAGAAAATAGCCCGGAAAAAAAACGTGAATTCAAAAAAAAACGGAACGTTTTAGCGTCCAGCACAACACGTCACGGGCCCTGTCGGCCAATATGATGGTATAAAAAGGCAGAAGAAAAAAAACCACTCATGGAATTGGTTTTACCCCGTCCCCGCGCCGAGGAAGGAATCCGATGGCGTTGGCCGGATTCCGGCATCATCCGAGACTTATTCCAACGAATAAGTCCACGGGAACGAATCACCGATCCTCGTGTCGCTGCACAACACCACTATTTGGAACAATTGGGTCAACAAGATCGCGCGCGCTCGGCGTCTTGGACAAAAACGCTCTATCGATTAACCGGGGGCCGGACCGGCTACCTTCAGGAATTGAACCGTTTCAACCGAAGCCTGCCATCCATGCACAAGGATTGCAAGATGAGTGTCGTCATCGCGGCGGCCAACGAGGAACAGAACATTACCCGAACGTTGGAAGGCTGGACCACGCGCCAACATCGGGTCAATCCAAACGATTACGAAATCGTCGTGTTGGTCAATAAGCCAAACGCGGCAGCGAAATGGGACAAGACGGCCGATCGCGTGCGCGAATTCCAACGCAAGAATCCCCGGTACAGAATCCGACTGGTCCAAAAAGAGTTCAATTTTCCCGAACAGGACATCGGCCTGAACGGCCAGAGAATCACCAAAGGCGTGCACATGGGGCTTATATTCAAATTCGCATCCGACCTATCATTGTTGCGCAACCTGAACAGGAAAAGCACACAAAAAGCCAATCACATGATCATTACGTCTGGCGGAGACGTGGTCGCGCGGCACCCCAAGCTTGTTCGCTGGCTCCTGGCACAAGGACAAAAGGAACCGGGAGCTGACTTCTTGAAAATCGGTTACGGCTTGGCTCCGTCCGTAGCCCGACGAGTGCCGTTGTATTGGGCGTTTCATAATTACCGCAACGCGTTTTCGGACGTCTACAACGGTACGCGCCCCCGAAGGCATGGCGCATTCCGCGCGGCCGCGTATGCTGGCGTAGGGGGGTTCAATCCCGATCGCAACGTCGCGGAGGAAATCGAGTTTGGAAAGCGTTTGACGGATGCCGGCGCGGTTATTTCAGAGCCCGAATTCATTGGAGTCTTGGACAATCCCCGCCGAAGCCTGCACACGCTTCTGGCCAACCGCCCGATGGTCGGAGAGTACCGTAATTTTGATGCGGACGAAGCGCTCAAAGACATGGGGGAAGGCCATCTCAGACAAATTCCGCCATGGGCTTTGCTGAACGCTCAAAACCTGTCGCGGGAAGTCTCGTCCCATTTCAACGCGTACATGCAACGGATGCGTCAGATGCGTACGCCGGGTTGGTTTACCAAAACACAGCGAATGCTGGCGGCCGGCATGGAACAAATCGGCTTGACGCCGGCGGATTACCGCGTGCAAGTCCAGCAGACACCGACGGGACGTATCACGGGAGCGCGCGTGCAAATACTGAATGTGGAGAAAGTCTGGCAAGCTCACCGGCAAAGCCTCCAAAGTCAGACGCATTCGTGGGTGCGCCAGGCACCGATGTTCTAGAGGACGCGCCAAAAAGGCGGAGACAATAATAATATACTCGGCCTTATCTCGAAATATGAGACTCACATTCAGGAGGAGAGAGGCATGCAACGGCTGAACGGTTTTGAGCGGGAACTTTTGGAAAAAGAGCAGCGTGCCCAGCCTCAACTGCGGGAATTCAAACAGACCGTGGCCGGCCACGTCCGGGATGAGATGCGGGGACAGCACACGTACGATTTTGAATTGCGTGCCGGCGTTCACGGACAGGAAACGGCATTTGATGTAACACACGTTAACGAAGCCTCGGCCAACGCATATCGCGGACGCATCAACGCCGCGATCAAAAAATACGAACAGGCTCTTGCTGATGCTGGCTGGAACGTAACGACTGAGCACCGGAAGTACGAGTCCGAAGTTGCGGGGCCAGTGCACCACACCATCCTGCGCATGAGCGCATATGGAACCGCCAGGCCCAGCAACGCACCGGCTGAGTTCGGGCAGGACCTTCACGAAACGGCCCAGAAGTCCCAGAAACGATCCTCTCGGCCGAGCATTCCAGCGGTGTTGCGCGACTTGGAGTTGTTCCAGCAGCGCGTGCAGCGTGCAATCAAAGCCGCGAACAAAAGTCTCGGCGCATATGGGCCGCTTGGAACTGGTAAAAAATTCAATATAGGTATCTTGACTCAGAACAGCAGAGAGGCGGCCTTACTACACCGACGGATTTCGGACATCGCGGCTCACCACCAGTCATCATTGAACGCCGCGGGGTGGAGAGTAAAACTTACGCCCTGGAAGTTTACGGGAAAAGCTGTTTGGTTGGACATTGAACATGCAAGAGCCAAGCCATGGCACTGGCTTCCGGCCGCCCAGCCGGAAGGCCTGCGCAAAGCGCTCAGCGAAATCAAGCAAACTGTAATTCCAGATTCCCGATAAGCCGTGACAACTGGAATGAATCGCGAGCGGACGCTTGGAGTTTAGAAAAAGCCGCTTTTCGAACGCAGCACTCCGAAAAGCGAATTGTCCAAAGGGGCGGTTTCAGGCGAATCGCAGCAGCGACACGGAGAGGGCTTCCTTGCCGCGCTGGGGCGGCAGGCTGGCCAAGGCGTGCGAGTAGATGGCGGGGAAGTTTTCGAAGGCCTGCGTCAGGCTCGGCAAGCGGGATTGCTTTTCAAGATATGCGCCGACTTTCTTGCGGATGCCGCGGTCGTCGCCCAACGCGATGAGCAAGGTGACGACCAGGGAGTGCAGGGCGGGCAGCTTGGCGTGTTTGGCGAAGTTGGCGTCGCGGATGGATTGGAAGAACGCCTTGAGGAACGCCTGGGCGTCGCGGTACATGGCGGCTGTGGCCTTGAAGGGCTTCTTGAGGTACTTGGTCTTGGATAAAAGTTCCATCTGGGCGATTAGGCGCGAGCGGACCAGCGGGTTTTCGGACCAGTGCTTGATTTTCTTGGATAAATCGGAACTCAACGACATGTACGGGTTTCACCTCAATTCGACATCAATGTAAGCGGACCGTGCGGCGCTCCATCACGCGGGCGGCATGTTCGTACGGCATCGCGGAACCGTATTCATGGATGGGGGCACGTTCTCCGCCGGCGTGGCCGTACACGCCGCTTTCGGCCAAGGCGCGGCTGACGGCGCCGGGCAGGTGTTCGTAGGGGGCTCCGGACATCGACGGGTGGGCCATCATGCCGGCCAGGCCGTGCAGAGCTTGTTTGTTGGCGGAAAAGTAGGATTCGTACGTGCCGTGTTCTTCGTGGCCCAGGGCGTAAGGCGCAGGAAAGTGGCCGCGTTCGACCAAGCGGTCCAACGCACGGCCGACGAGTTTGCGTGCCTTGCGGGAGCTGCGGATGGCCGGCTGTTCCAAGGACTGTGGCAATTCGGATTGGTATGGCGTGGCCGTTTCCGCTTGGGGGGCCGGCGCTCCGTAGGCGTGGGCGTCTTGGGGGCCCATGTGTTCGTAGCCTTCTTCGTGTTCGTACGGCTCGCCATGTCCGTAGGGTTCTTCGTGCCCGTAGGGGTGTTCCGCTTCCGGCTCGTGCGCGCCGTAAGGCGCTTGCTCTTCCGACGGCTTGCCTTGTTCTCGGGGCCCGTATTTTTTCATCCATTCGGCAGCGTAGTGGCCCATCCATTCATGCATGTGGTCTTGCATCTGGCCCCAGTGGAATTGGGGTGCGAAGTTGAATTGCGGCGCGAACATGTTGTACATCGGAGGCATGGCGGCGTGCGGATATCCTACTCCGGCAAAAGCGTGGGCGCTGGCGTACGCGTGGGCGTCGTGGAATCCGGGACCGAAGGCCACGGGGGCCGCGTGTCCGAACGCCATGGGGCCGAACATGCCCGCTCCGGCGGCTGCCACGGGCGCCATGGGCATGCCGTGGCCGGCGTATGCGGAAGCGTGAGCATACGCTCCCGGAAACATCATTGGGCCAAAGCCTGCGTGGGCGGAAGCGTGGGCGAAAGCGCCTGGGTACATGGCGGGTCCATATCCGGCGTAAGCCGATGCGTGGGCAAAGGCACCGGGAAACATGACCGGCGCGGCGTGGCCCAAGATCATCGGGTGCGGCACGCCGGGGGCGATGTGCGGGTTGTAGTGGAAAGGCGCGTAGTTGAATTGGCCCATGAAGATGGGTCCGAACT
Organism: Microcaldota archaeon; assembly: GCA_016188965.1. Classification (GTDB taxonomy): domain Archaea; phylum Micrarchaeota; class Micrarchaeia; order Norongarragalinales; family Norongarragalinaceae; genus JACPGT01. The sequence goes on from JACPGT010000013.1 coordinate 128,107, forward strand.
GGGGGTGGAATCCGGCAATGGGAGCGGGCCGCTCAAACGGGGTAGGCCGGGTCTTGGAACGCCGGGGCGTACGCCGAACCGGTTCTTCCGCGGGCTTCGGAATCTCGTAGGACGGCTCGATGACGCCGGGTTCTTCATTCGCCGTGTACGGAGTTTCGTACGGAGTGTCCCCGGTTCCGTAAGGGTCTTCGTAGGGTTCGACGATTCCTTCGTGTCCGGGCGGCAGTTGGATTCCGGGAAGCGTCTTGGGATCGGCGCCGGTCAGCAGACCTAAGATGGCGGCCCAACCCGGATGCACGGGGCTTCCGGCAGCGGCCAAGGCGGCTTGGTTTTTCAATTCACCCAACAAGGGGCCGGCATTGCCCCAGTCGACGTGGGCCGTGACGCTTTTGACAAAGGGGCTGTATTGCGCCAATGCATGGATTTTTTGGACAAGAAGGCCTTGGTGGGCGGCGATTTGGGCAGGGGAGAGGGAGTCCATGGAGCCGAATTGTGTGTGGGCGCCTTTAGTCAGAAAGCCGGCGGCCAATTGCGGGTCGATGTTGCCGCGGCTGAGGATGCCTTGCAGGTGGATTTTGTTGCCGACCATGGCCGCGCCGGTCTGCGTGTCCAGCCGGATGTTGAGGTTTTCGTGGATGGACTGGAATAATTCATTGTGCTGCTGTACGGCGTTGCGTAGCGCATCGATCTGGGCTTGCTGCGCGCCGTGGCCCAACTGCCCGTCGGCATATCCGGCCAGTCCCATGGCCAATGCGCCGCCGAGGATTTTGTTGAACGAACCGGCGGCGCCCATGTCGGCGTCTTTTTGCGCTTCCAAGATGTGGAACAGAAAGTCTTTTTCGTTCTGGGCCAGGCCGCTGGGTTCGATGATGTTCTTGGCGAACGCTTCCTCGCGGGCGCGGTTGCCTTTGAGGGATTGGTAGAAGCTCTTGCCGGAGGCGCTTCCGTTCTGTAGGAGGGTGCCGATGCCGTTGTCAACGGCGTGCGCTTCGGTATGCATGCGGTTGCGGCTCCAGTGATCGAGGAAAGCCAAGCCGAAGAGGCTGGACAATTCCGCTTTCTCGTGTTGTTCCAGTTTTTCGACTTGTCCGTTCGCGGGGTTGACCCAGCGGTCCTGGAGCGCATCCGTCAGGATGGCCCGGACGTTGTCGCGGTGCGTGTCATTGTTGACCAACGCGGTAATCTGGCCCAGGTTGATCGCACCGCCGCCTAAACCCATGCCGGCGAACAAGGTGCGCACGGTGCTTTGGCCTTCTGAAGAGAGGTTGAGGTTGCCGTACTTGCGGGAAAGGGAGCCGCCGAGGGCGTGGTCCAGAAGTTCGGCGGAACGTTTGTGGCTGGAGATGGATGAAACGCCTTGGCCGAAGTTGATGAAGCCCTTGGCGCCCACCAAGGCGGCGGGAAGCGACCAGCCGCCGGAGAGGGCGCCTACCATGCCGAGCGCGCCGGCGTTGGCAAATGCGTTGCGGACGAAGTCGCCCATGTCGGCTTTGGGGCCGCGGGATTTGGATTTGGAAATCTTGAAGCCTTGGCGGATGTTGTCGTAGAAACGACGCCGGATGTATCCGGGTCCGCCCGGCATGTCGGCGTCATGCCCGCCGAACCAAGAGTCCCATATGGCCATAACCAAAGTTACCATCAAGGAGGTTTAAAAATGCTCGCGTTTATGCGGGGGCATTCGCGTGGAAAAATCAAGCGGTTGCGCTCAACGGTACATGCGACGCGCCAGGCTGATGAGCCGGGTGTGGACTTCGTGGTGGCTGGCGCCGGGGATGGCGGCGCTGGTGGGGCGGATGGAGTGGATGGCGTTGCGATACTCGTTGCCGAAGCCGTCGCCGCCTTCCATGATGTGGTCGCGTACGGCATTGATGCGGCCGCCGTGTACGGCGTCGTAGGCGTTTTTCAGTCCGCCCTCTTGGAACCGGACGTGCTTCTCGAGGGCGAGTTGGTTGAATTCGGATGCGACGTAGTTGGCGCGCCGCGGGTCGGTTCCGGCGTGGTGCAGGACGCCGCGCAACAGGGCCGCATGCAGGTGTTCGGCGACGTCGGCGGGCATGGCCGGATGCGCCAACGTGCGCACCACGTCCAGCAGGTTGGCCTTGCGCCGGGACAGCGCTTCTTCGAACGTTCCGCTTAATTGCTTGTCGGAAAAACCGAAGGGGTTCAAACCGGGCAGTCGGCCTTCTTGTTTGAGCGCGTCCAATTCGCGGCCCAATGTGGCGCGGGCCTCTTTTGACGTGAAGATGTCCTTGTGCAGGAGCACCTGCATCAGTTCGGTCGCGTGTGGAGTCCGGGGTTCGGCTACCGGCGGTGTGCGGAACGGGTCGGAAGGACGGAATGCGTCCTCATGCGTGGAACCGTATGGATGCTCGGAGGGAGCCTGGCCGGGCATGAATCCATGCAGGCCCATCTGTTGCCAGTGTTCCGGCGGCACGTGCGCCAAGTGGGGGGCAAACCACGCGTATTGCGGAGCCCAGCCCGGATGAGCGGCGCCGAGAAGCGGACCGGCGTGGCCGCCTGGAAAAACGGGTGCGCCGTGGCCCGCCGGCATCACGGGGGCGTAGGGAAACGAGTGGTACGGGCCGTGGCCGAACATGGCCGGCTCGAAGGTGGGTCCGACGTGCGGCGCTTGAGGCGAAAAATGCGAGGGATGCATGCCGGGAAACAGGTACGGTCCGGCTTCGGGGCCCAGCCACGACGGGTGGGGCACGCCGTACGGCATGGACGGGTCGAAATGCGGAGGGAAACCGTAGGGCCCATAGGGCATGGCGCCGTATGGCGATCCGCCGGGAAAACCGGGCGGTCGTCCCGTTTGCGGACCCGTCCGCTCGCCGGGTCGTTGCGAACCAGGAGTGTTCGCACCGCGTTGCGTTCCGGGCGGCCTATCCGGTTGGCGCGAAGCGTCATGCGCCTCGGAGGCGGCGTGGTTGATGAGGTTGAGGAATTGGTGGAAGGGGTTGTTGGGGTTGTACCCGTTGAGTTCGCCGTAGGCCGCTTGGCTTTGAAGATGGGTGAAGAAGGAATCCAGGTTTCCGTGCCAGTCCAGAGGCTGGCCGCGTTTGTCGCTAAGTACGCCGGCTAAGCGGGCTTTGAGGGTGGCGTGTTGGGGGTCGTTGACGAGTTGTTCGACGGCGCGGGCAAGCAGGGCGTGGTTGTCGCCGAATTTTCCGACCATGGGAAAATCGGGGTCGTAGTCTTTGTGGCCGGGAAGGAGTTTCGAGGCGGGAACGTCGTTGACCGTTGCGAAGGATTTGCCGGACGGAAGCTTGTCTAGCCGGATGCGGTGCCGGACTTGGAAGAATGAAGCGGGCAACAGTTCAGAGTGCAGGACGGCGGGTGCTTCCTGCATTTTTGGCAAAGGGCGAGCGTGGGTCGGTCCGCCTTCGTCGAGTTCTTCCTCGCCTTCCTCCGCATGAGCATGGTCTGACATGGGTGACATTGGGTTTGGGCGGAAATAAAAAAGAGGCGGCTTTGGGCGTTTCTTGATTTCCGGGAGGAAACGGCTGCGACCGGCATCTCGGCGGGAAGTGTTGCCGGAAAGGGAGAGCGGAGAATAAAAAGAAGGCAGTGCGGTTCCGGCGGAAAATGAAAAAAAAAAAGAGAAAAAAGTTTGGAAGAAAAGGATGTGCGTCTTTTTGAATCAGGAAGTCGGCGTGGATGGGCCGCATTTCGCCGAGTAGAGGCTGTAGTCGGCGAGGGAAATGTCGTCCTTGAGGGATTCGGGGATGGAGGCGACGAAGTACAGCGAGTAATCGCCGCAGGGCACGAGGCCTTGCACCATGTGGAGGGTTTCGCCGAATTCGTCAGGCGCGATGCGGTACTGCAAGCGGAGGATGCGGCGTCCGTCGACGGTCTGGACGGTTTCGGAATCAGGCGGGACGGCCAATTCGTCAAACGCGATGTCCTTGAGTTCTTCCAGCGTATACGTGCCGTTCACGACTTGGAAGACGAACGTCTCGGATAGGCCGGAGGGGCCGGGGGCGAAAAAAAGGGCGGTTTTGCCGTCTTCGACTTCCAACGGGTAGCCGACGGGGTAGCGGATGGAGTAGCCGCGCACGGCGTCGGTGAAAGCCAAGCTGTGCGACTCGTACTCGTCTGAATAAGAGACGGTCGTGGAAGCCGGTGAAAGCAACTCGGATGACCACGGGCCCAAGTCGGTGAAGAAGTAAGCGAACAAAACGGCGGCGGCGAACACCAGGGGTAGTGCGAGCGAGCGCAGGTTCATGGTTTGGATCCTCCGGTCTGGCCTTTGGACAGCAGGCGGGTCAAGGCCTGGTCCGCGGCGGACAGTTTGGCGGCGCCTTCGGCGTCTTTTCCTGCCCGGAATGCGGCAATGGCCTGGTTGGCAAGGGCGATGATGGAGCGGCGGTCGGCATCGGACAGGGAATTCTTGAAACCGTCGGTGTTGACCTGGTCGATGAGGGCCTGCGCCGCTTGGATCTGCACTTGGCGGGCGGTGACTTTCGGATTCTCGGCCGCGGGCTGGTATTCCTTGAACCCGACGGCGGGCAACGGCGCATAGTCGATGGACGAGCCGGGCGGAAGTTTCAACAGCTGGAGGTCAGCGGGCAGCAGGGGGGCTTCCTCCGGCAGGAAGATGGAGCCGATGAAGCGAGGGTCGACCAGCGCGTCGTCGTTGAATCCGACGACGAGGCCGTACGCTTGGGATTGGCCGTCGGGCCACTGCAACAAGCGGAAGCAGGTGCCCGAATTGCCGCAGAGCTTCGAGACGCTGATGACGTTGCCGGACTCGCATAAGCCGGACGCGCCCTTGATGCAGATGCTTTCGGCCGACGGCTTTCCTTTTTCGGTGTGGACGGCGATGACGTGACTGCCGCTGGAGTCGGCCGACACTTGGATCTGCACGGGCCGAAAATCGGTGTTGAACAGGAAGGCCGAAAGAAATGCCGCGAATGCGCTGGCGCCGCGGGCGAGGCGGGCGCGTCCGTCGGCGTTCAGTAGCTTGCGGGCCGCGGCTTGCTGGTCGGCCAGCGTTGCTTCCGCATCCGCCAACAACGACGGCGTCAACTTGGCGGGTTTTCCGTCGCGGTCGTACAGCTGCAAGTCGGCCAGCGCTTTGGCTTTCTGGGCAGGAGTCTTGGCGCCTTTAAGGAATCCGGTGGAGTCAAGACGGTTGGCACCGACCTCGGTAACCGACGCCACGCCTCCGAATGACGCGCCGATTTCGACGCCTTGGCGTCGGAACGCGTCGGAAAGATCGGTGAAGCTCAGCGCACCGTCTTCGAATCGTTTGACAATCGCCGCGCCGGTTTCGCCTGCGGCATTCGGGAATTTTCCGGTTTTGACGATGTCGTTGATGGCCGGCGCCAAACCAGTGCCCACGTCGGCAGATTGGATGAGTTGCAGGTAGCGGCTTTCCTTCTTCAATTGATCCAATAGGACCTTGTTCTGCGCCGCGGTGCGTTTGCCTAAAGCGGTAACCACGTCAGCATCCGGAGCCGTATCCGGCAGGCTCAATTTTGTGCGCAAGAGTACGCCTGCTTCTTTTTCCAACGGCTCGAGGGCTTCGCCCATGAGGTTGGTCCGCATCGCGTTGCTGGAATGGATTAGAAACTTGGCGCCGCTGCCTTTTTCACTCGTGACAATCAGGAATTTGGATTTCTCACCCGTAAGCTGTTCCAGCAGATACTCCTGGTTGGCCGCGGTCTGGAAGTAGTTCAGTCGGTCCAATTCAGCCATGCATCCGGCGGGATTGCCACTGCAGCGGGTGAGCACACCCGCTGGAATCTTGTTCGTGGACCCTTTCAGTACTTCAAAAGTCTGGGGGCCGAATTCCGGCGACTGCATCAGGGCCGAAAAAGTGGAGCGAAGGCGCGCCGTCAACGCATCGCCTTGCAAGCTGGCGGGGCCGGCGAGGCCCAGGTTTTCGACGAAGAACTGGCGGGCGGCAACGGGGTTTTCCTTGATTAGGTTGGTGGAAACCATGGCGTAACCTTGCTTGACTTTCGCCGGGTCCTTGCTGCCGATGAGGGCCGCGGCTGCCTTCTTGTCATCCGGCGACAGAAGCGCCATGCCGTGGAACAACGCATTGCTGAACGCATTTTCAGGTTTTCCGTTTCCGGCGTCATAGAACGCGCGGACGGCTTGTTCCGTGGTGCGGCGGCCTTGCGCGCCGAAGAAGCCTTGGGCGGCAAAGGAGCTGGTCGCGGCTTGTATGTTCTTGCGATACGACTCGCCGGGCATGAGGTTGATCATGTAGGAGCGGGCCGCGACTCCGCCGCTGTAGACTTTGTTGGGGGATAAGCCTTGACGCAGGACTAAAGTGATGGGAACAACTGGCGGCGTGGCGGTGACGTCGGGGCCGGCCAGATTCTCCAGGTACGCGACCGTCGCGCCGCCGACGATGCTCTGCAGGGCGAACGAGCCGACGGCGGAGCGCATGGCGGTTCCTGTCAGGGTCGAACCGAGGGTCGTCGTGGACGTGGCGCGGAGCAACTGGGCTTCGGCGGCCAGGGGCTTCCAACCGCCGAAGAACGGATTGGCCATTTCGACCATGCCGGCTAATACCGACGAAGTGCAGGCTTCCAGGGCGCGGCAGGACAAGACGCTTCGGCCTTGGAAATATTCGGCCACGGCGCCGGCGCCGCAGCCGGATGCGGCGGTGATGAGGCGGTAGTTGGTGATGAAGGAGCGGACTCCGACGAGAAAGGAGGATCCGCCGGTGGCCGTGACGGAGGCGGGGTTGGCCGCTGCGATGGCTTGGAGGAGCGCCAGGCCCGTGACGGTGAGGCCCAACTTCGTCAGGACGGGTCCTCCGGTGCGCCAGCAGAAGTTCGCGTTCTCGTACGGAATGGCAGGACAGGGCTTGTCTTCGAATCCGGGTTTGTTGCAGTACTTGATTTTCGCGTCTTTGGCGTTGGCGCCGAACGCGGAGGCGTACGTCATCTTGACGGCGAGGGCGTCCTTGTCGTTGGCGTCCGAGCCGTACGTACCTAGCACGCCTTGGCGGAGGCGGCCCACGCTTTCCAGCATGGCGGCGACTTTGCCTTTGTCGCCGGAGTTGACGGCGGATTGCGCCAAGCCGCCGACGGCGTTGAGCGTGTTCCAGGAAAAGACTTGCTTGACGGCGCCGATGACGCTGCCGGTGCCCAACTGGTTGCCGGCGTACGACACGGGCGTGTCGGCCGTCAGAAGCGCCGCGTTGGCCAAGTTGACGGGGCATTCCTGGAGTTTTTCGACGTTCAGCTCGACTTGCATGTGGCCCATCCATTCGGACACTGAACTTCCTTGGATGCCGCAGGCGGGGTCAAGGCGGGCGGTGAGCCGGTAGATGCCGCAGCCGTTGAACAGGATGCGGCCGGAGCCGGAGGATTGGACGACGACTTGGTTGATTTCGGGGAAGAACTGCGTCTTGATTTGTGATTCCCACTGCAGGGACTGCGCTAAGGTGTCATCGCCGGACAAGGCGCCTTCCGTCAATTGCAGGACCGTGGATTTCTGGAATTGCTTTCCGCTGTCGAGGGACTGGCAGAACGCCGAAAGGCCGGAAAGTTCGGTGGCTTGGCCGTTGTTGTTGATGCGTTGGTTGACCAGTTCGCGGAACGTGCTGGCGAACGAATAGACGGCGCGTTCGGCCTGGCCGCTGGTGCAGAAGAATTTCTTGCAAGTGCGGAAGTCCAGAAGGTTCTGGTACGCCTGCGTGCGGGCTTGCGCTTCGGTCTTGCGTTCCGCTTCCTTCTGTGCTGCGGACTTTTCCGGTTCCGGCGGATTCGCCGCGGCGGCTTCGGCCGCGGAAGGCGTCAGAGCCGGCGGCGCGTTGGCGGACGGCGCGTCGGCAAAGGCAAGCGTTTCGTAGGACGCGAGGCCCATCTGGCCTTTCTGCTTGGGCGTCGCCGTGCGGGGGTCGAAGAAAGGCACGGCTTTTCCGATGGGCGAGTACGGATAGAGCGAAGAGGAGGGTCCGGGATTCCAGACGTGGACGTTGATCGTCTTGGTGGGGTTGAACGAATCGCCCAGAAAGTCGATGATGTAAGGGCCTTGTTTTCCTTGGCTTCCGGGGTTGGACACGCAGGAAAGCAGCATCACGTCGGCCGGCTTGATTTCCGCCCCGGTCTGCAGCTGGAAGGTCGTCTTGGACCCGCCTTCCACGCGCGTGCACGTCATGAGTCCGGCGCCTGCGCCCGAGATGGACTTGACGCGGACGGGCTTTTCCTCGTTGTTGACGATGGCGAAGAACAATTCGTGCCCGGCGCTCTTGAAGTACAGCTTGTCCGCGCCGGTGCCGCCGGCGATGCCGGCCAGTTCCGCCGTGTCGTAGTTGACCGATACGGCGTTCAAGTCGACGAACTGCTTTTGATCCTGGTAGGCCTGGCAGTCCGACTCCTTGGCGTCGAAAATCATCTTGACGGGCAGGCGGTGTTTTTCGGATTCGGAAACGGGCTCGCCGTTGACGTCGTTGAACTTGAACGCGTACCGGCCTTCCATGGACGGCGGCACTTTGCTTGCCGAAATGCATTTGTCTTTCCAAAGCACGTCCGGCGGTAGGCTGAATTCAAGGGTGAAGGCGCGGCAGTTGGACTGGCCTTCCACGGACGGCTCGACCGCGAGGCGTTGGCGCTTGCCGTAGGCGCTGGGTTCCGAGAAGTAGGCGCGTTCGGAAGGCACCTTGGAATCCGTCGAATCGGCTCCGGCGATGGCTTGGAAGATGGGCTTGTGTTCAGCGGACACGGCTTGGGCCGGCTCGGACGTGACGGCGTCCAGGATGATGCTCTGTTTGCCGCTGTTGAACAGGCAGATTTCCTTCTTCTGGGTGAACAATTCCGGATTCTTGTTGCTGAACGTGATTTCCAGCACGCCCATCTTGCCGTCCTTGTCCAAAGCGGCAAAAACGTCTTCCGCCGTGATGGACACGTCGAGGCGGCCGGATCCTTTCTCGCATACGGGCAGGAAGGAAAGCGACGAGCCCTTGGGCATCAGAAGGCCGGAACCGGAGTACTGGGGCGGCATGGCGGCCTGGATCTTCTGGCCGTTTGGATGAAGCGTGATTTTCTTGGCGCTGCCCAACTGCGTCAACGAGCCGGATTTCGAGCCGAACGAGATCGGCGTCAGGACGCCCAGGTCCACGTCGGCCTGGTTTTCCTTGAAACTGGCCAGGACGCGCTGGGGCATGGATACCACCGATTTTTCGGCGAAGGACACCTTGGCTTCCTTCAGCGTGTCGGCGACGTCCTTTCCGGCAGCGTCCTTGAGGCACGCCGTCAGCTCGACGGCATCCGACGTGCGGATGCTTTTTTCCTCGGCGTCCGACGCGTCGCCTACGGTGAACTCGCTGTCGGTCGAAAAAACAATTTTCTTGACGGCCGGGCTATGGAACACTTCGGCCGTCCCCGAGCCGCCGCTGACGGAGAATACGAGGCGGGCCGAATCGTCGCAGGCCGGCAGGATGGCTTCGTACCCTTTCGCCGTCTTCTGTACCGCCGTTCCGGTCGGCAGGGTGAAAGCCACGGAGTCCGGAGGCGCGTACGTGAAGGAACACTTGGCCACTGAAGCCGGGTCGTAGGGAATGCGGGCGTGGGCGCCTTTGAGGTAAGTCAAGGCGTTGTCGCGGGCTACGCGCAGCACGTTCTGGCTTAGTTGTTTGGACACGCTAAGCGTCCAGGATGCCTCGACCACGGCGTCGTCGGAAAGCTTCAGCGCGTTGCGTCCGTCCTGCGTCTTGAATGCCTTGGGCGAAGGGCCATGCACGCTCAAGGCGTAGGACAGGGGCATGCGCAGTTCGAACGCCTCCTCGATGGGCAAATCCTTGACGGCACTGACGCGCGCACGGGAGACGAACAAGGACGTGCCGGACGGCAGCATGAGCGTGCCTTTCTGAACGTCTAAAGCGGCGCCGTCGCCGAAAGCTAGGCGTTCGCCTCCGGGCAACTGGATGGCCTTGAGGTTCTGCAAGTGGGCATCGGACTGCGGTTTGGAAAGGTAAGACAACGAATTGGCGGCGTTGGGCGTCTTGGGCTGCACATTCTTGCGTTCGACCGTGCCGGGCAACAAGTCGAACTGCGCGTCGGTAGGAAGCTTGATCTCGACGGAGTCCGGCGGCAGCAGGTTCTGCAACGCATCGTAGTTGAAGGGAATACGGCGGAACGTGACCGGCTGCAAAGGCGGCACGCGCACGCCGGCGGCGGAGAGCCGGGCGTTGCCCTGCGCCTGCGGCGTTTGCACGCCGGGCGGCAGGATGATCTGCGCGTTGTCCAGCGTGACGAGCATCTGTCCGGACGCGCCGAAGGGCTGGTAGTCGGCATCGGACGGCAGGTTGAGCGTCACGCCCAACGGGAACGAAATGGTCCAGCCGCCTTCCGGCAAGGCCTGCACGTAGCGGCGGTCCAGGACGAACGCCGTGCCTTGCGGCACCTGGGCGTCGATGGGTGTGACGGACGCGCCGGTGCCGAACCACAGCAATTCACGCGTAGGCAACAAGACCGACGTGCTGCCGTCCGGGTTGGACTTGCTGCGGGCGTTGGCCAGAAATTCCATGCGTACGTCCACGGGCAACGTGAGGCGGTAGCCGTTGGGAGGCTGGCAGGCCAAGCTGGCGGTGGAGACGTCGAGGTTGACCGAAGCCGTCTTCTTCGAGGACAGGCCCTGGAACGAACCGTATACGGTCAGAGCGCCTTTTTTCTGCAGGTCTTCGCTGAAGCAGTCGATTTCACGCGGCAGGAAGGCCTTAATGGTGAACGCGTCCTGCGAGCCGGGCGGCAGAGTGAGCGACGCCGGCTGGATGGAAAGGCCCAGGGTCTGCTCGACGTTGAACACCATCGGGTACGCGCCCGTATTGGACACCGTCATCTGGACGGACTGCGTCTTGTCCTTCGGCGGCTCCAGGTTGAACTGCAGCGCGTCCGGCGAGACGGACCACGACTCGTCGATGGCCGTCTGCGAAAACACCGCGTCAACGGTGAACGGCACGTCGAACGACTCGGAGTAGCCTTTGCCGGACACGCGGACGTGCACCGTGCCCCGCACTTTTTCCTTCAATTGGCCCGCTTTCTTGGCGATTTCCAGGACGGATTCCTTGATGGCGGCCTTCAGGTCGAACGACGCCGTGCCGCTTGCGGCCAAGGACAGCGACGTCGTCGAAAGCGTCACGTCGGTAATCTGGCCGCCGGCGTCCAGCGAAACGCTGATGGAGGCACGCAGCTTGTCGGCAAGCCGGTTGGACAATTGGACGGACGCCGAAGCGGGCTCCTTGGAATCCACGCTGATGACCAACGCTGGAGGCGTGATGTCAACGGCCTGCTCCGGCGGTTGCACGGCAATCGAGCCGGAAAACGGCCGGTAGCCGTCCTTCGTCACTTCGAACGAAATAGGCGCAAGCGAGTCAGGCTCAATCTCGTCCACGACGTAGACGCCGGACGCGTTGCCCGATTCGACGGCCTCCCGATCATCGACGCTCACGCGGGCCCCCGTCACGGACTGGCCCAGCGTGTCCTTGACGGTGAACACCAATTTCGACACGCTCAAGGCCTCGACGCGGTCCGGACGCACCGATACGACCAGCCCGGGCGTGCCCGGAGAAAAGACGCTCACGAAGGCCTCCGTCTCGAAGAGAACCGATCGGCCGTCCGAGACGTTGATCGACAACGGCGCGTCGGCTGACAGGCGGACGGCTTGGAACGAGAACTCGGCCGAACTGCGACCAGCGTCGGCCCGGATGCGGGCCGCCGAAGGCGTCAGGGATGCGACGCTGGAATTGCTGCGGCCGGAAAGAAGCACGATGGCCGGCGTGCCGGACGACACGCCAAGGACGCCGTCGGATGAGAGGCCGAAGACGTTGACGACCAACGACGCCTTCTGTCCCCACGGCAGGTCGAGGCGCGAGCTCTTGCGTCCCTTGTACGAAAAATGCCACTGCACGCACACGTTTTCGGTGCACGTGCCGGAAAACGAGACGGACAGGCGGGCGGATTCGGTCAGGCCTTCCGCCGGCGAACGCAGCGTCTCGACGGGAGTGAAGAAAGCCGAACGGTGGGAAAGCACGACGGTGCCGCTGGAAGGCGTCTTGAAACGCAAGCTAAACTGGCGCGAGCCGTTGAACGGCCCGTACTCGAACAGCACGCCGGTCGCTTCCTGGACTTCGACGGCCGCCGGCGCAAGCACCGTCACGAAGCCGGACAACTCGGGGTTGCGCATCGACTTGAACGAAAAGCCGCCCACTTTGTTGAACACGACCGAACGATTCTGGCCGTCGGGAATCGTGACGCTCTGACCGTCGTCGAAAACGATGAAATGCGTCACGTTGTCCTGGTTGACGAACCAGACGGACCCGCCTTGCGTCACTTCGAAAGAGGGCTGGGAAAAGCCATCCGGACCGATGTCGACGGGCGGCACGTCGGGCAACGCTCGGTTCTCCGCCGAGCCTTTCTTGGAAACCCGCGCGCCGACGCCTTGGCCACCCAGCACGGCCGCGCCTTCGAGGGCCACTTCACCTTCGGCTTTCGAGAACGAAACGCCGGGCGACACGATGGCGTAACGCGCCTCGTACTCGCTCAACGGCGAGAGGGAATGGACCTTGCGGCCGGAAACGTCGAAAACGCCGTCGAAACGCAGCCTCACGTTCTGCGCCACCTGGCTGGACGTCAGTTCGAACGTCAACGGCGGCATGCCGGCATACACGGGCAGAGGGGAGGCATCCATCGACGAGTAGCCGTCCGCGCTGACGTGAAACTGCGCGTCCTCGCTTTCAAGGACGGCGATGGAACAGGCGCCTTTGGAATCCGTCTTGCACGACGCGTTGGACCACGAGACTTTGGCATTGGCAAGGCCGTTGCGCGAAAAATGGTCCACGACGGACACTTTGACGCCCACCGACACGGGCGGGAACTGCAAGTCGACCTGCGTCTCGTTGGAGTCTGCATCGAGCGCGACGGAGCCGCTGGAAACCGAACGCACGCCGTCGGATGCCACCACTTGGATGACGCGGAGCGGCACGTCGTCGAACACCTGCACGCCGTCCTCGCCCGTCAGCCGCACCGGCAAGCCCAACGGCTTGGACTTTTCGTCCAGAAGAAAGACGGACACGCGCGACGCGTCAGTGCCTCGGCGGTCCGTCACGTGCACGCGGACGCGGGTCGATTGGTTGTCGGAATCTTCCAGCACGACCAACTGGTCCTTCTGGATGGACGGCACGTACTTCGGCAGGAAGCCGGCCTTGTAGACGGAGACGGCCAACGACGACGAATGCGACACGTTGAAAATCGCGATTCCTTCCTCGGGGAACGACTCGCCGGCCAGCTTCGCACCCACATACAGCCGCACCAAGGGCGAATAGACGGCGTTGCCCGCAGAATCCTTGACCGTGACGCGCACGCCGGAGAACGCCGGCGGCAACGCCGAAAGCGCCACGGACACCGTCTCATCCGGCCGCGTCACGTTGACGTCTTCCGACGCTTCGGAAAAACCTTCGGCCGACACCACGACCCGGACAGAACCGCCCAGAGGCACGTCCAACGCCGGCGCCGAGCCGTCTTCCGACGTTTCCGCCGTCCTCAACAAGGCATCGGCCTGAAAGACGCGGACCGACGCGTTGGCCACCGGACCGCCGCCGACTTTGGCCTCGACCACGCGCACGTGAAGACGCGCGTCCGTCGCCTGGTCTTTCTTCATCGGCACCAGCATGACGTACCGGTTCGACTCGCCGACCTGCACGCGCTGCTCGTCCGGCGTGAAGCCCTCCTGCTCGGCCTTCACGACGTACTCGGAATTCTTGGGAACCGAAAACGAGAACGACGTCTGCTTCGCCACTTGATCGATGACCTTGCCGTCCGCATCCGACAGCGTCAGCGTCGGCGCGTCCGCCGCCTGCACGTCCACCACCAAGCTGACGCCTTGCGCTTCCTGGAGGCTGGCCGACACGCTTTTGCGCGACGTCTGGCCCGCCTTGACCGTCAGGTCGAAATTCGGCTCGGAAAACACGGCGGACGACGAGAAGACGTTGACGTTGACTTTGCCTGCCGGCACTTGGTCGAAAGACGCCTTGCCTGACGCGTCGGTCGACGCCGACGCTTTGAAGGACCCGGAATCCGTCAGCGTGACGGACACGCCCGGCAAAGGCTCGCCGGCGAAACTGGACGCCGAAACGACGACCGAACCCGTCGATGGGCCTTGGTTGAAAAACACAAACGCTATGCCCGCGATCAAAAGCAGGGCAATGACAAGCAAGGCGGCCGGCGGAATGCCTTTTTCCTGCAAGGCGTCTGCCCAGCTGCGGAAAGGCAAGCCCTGCTCGTCCGACCACTCGAAAAACGATTCAAACACGGATTCTTTGACCCTAGTCTACGAGGGCAAGGGGGAATAAAAAGGGATGGCGGCTGCGGGCTTGAAAACCACAGGACGAAACCCGACACGGAGGCAAACGAAGCAGTAAAAAGGCCGGAAACAGAAAAAACGTAAGAAGAAAAGGCAAACCGTATGGACGTAAAAACCATCAAACGTAAAATAGCATCCATCCTCCAGCGGCACCACGTGAGCCGCGCAGGTGTGTTCGGATCCGCTGCCCGTGACGAAATGCGCAACGACAGCGACGTAGACATACTGGTCCGATTCAAAAAAAACATCGGCCTGCTGGAATTCATCGCTCTCAAACTACAGCTTGAAAAGGCGTTGGGATGCAAAGTCGACCTCGTGGAATACGACTCGCTCAAGCCGGCCCTCCGGGAAAAAGTCCTGGCTCAAGAGGTCCGCCTCGCATGAAGCGCGACATCGGAGTCTACCTCGACGACATCCTGGAGAGCATCCTGCTCATCCGCGAATACGTCCGAGGAATGGACCGGGACGACTTCAACGCCAACATGCAGACGAAAGACGCCGTCTTGCGACGGCTTGAAATCATCGGCGAAGCCGTCAAAAACATCCCCGAATCCATCCGCGTCCAGCACCCCAAAATGCCTTGGAAGGAAATCGCCGGCATGCGCGACATCCTGATTCACGCGTATTTCGGCGTCAACATGGACCGCGTGTGGACCACCATCAACAAAAACATCAACGAACTGGAAGCCACGATTTATAAAATCAAGATAACCGGTTCGAAAAAAAAGCCAAACCCGTGACGACCTCGCGGTCACCTAACACGCCGAAAGAAAGCGAAGACGCCAACGTCAGGGGCAGGTTAATCTTGCCGGAATGCATCCGCCCATCCGCGAAAAAGGCACCCGCCCTTCTCATCCGACCAACTCGAAGAAAGGCTCAAACACTACGCTATAGCAAACCAAGAAAGTAACCCGACTCAATAGTCTTGGTTTCCGCACAAATTGTCCGGCAATTTGTGGGACATCACAAAACCGCTACGGTTTTGTGTGGCCTTGCGGAAGTATCCGCAAGACCCGCAAGTCTTGGAAAGACTTGCTAGGTGCTATCTAGCAAAGCTTGCCAAATAGTCGTGAAACATGCAAGCTTTGCTATAAACCCCCGTTCTACGAGGGAAGAAGGAAAAAAGGAGTGCGAATGAAATTGAAAATTCAAAATTACCCATAGCATTGGTTAGTTGCGGTGCTAGGAAAGCCAGTGCATAGAGCGTATTTACCTAAACTGCCGCACTGCGACTGGGGCACGTAGTAGTCGCCCGACATACAACTGCATTTTATTATGGGTTGTACGCTGCAGCCCCTTCTGTTAGTACAGTCAGAAGTTGAGATGCTGCTGCAGGCCAAACCTTGAAATGCCGAATCCGAATAGGCAACCGCGCAACAAGTCAACCCCGCTTGGCAGACGAAGTTGCCGTTGCCTTGGAAGTTTTTCGTCTGATAACACTGGCTGTTGGCCAAACACCTTCCGTTGGTCCTGGTCGGCGTCAGACTACAGGGAGAACCTTCGCCAACAGTAGTTGGTCCGGAGCCTACGCGAGGGGGTTGAACTCCAGGCGGGGCGCCCTGGGGGAGGGGGGGCGAAGAGACAACACAACACTGAATATTGGAAGCTGAATACTGCGTGCAAGTTCCACCTTGGCTTGACGAATACGAAGTACCACCTTTCTGCGTACAGGCATTAGTAGTTATACATGTCCCTTTCTTTCCGCCGGCAGTACAGGCCTGACCCGGAGCGGGATCTTTTCGTGGTTCACCACCGCCGGAGGATTGGGGCCCTCCGCTTGGAGCACCGCCACCGCTGCTGCGAGGGGCGTCCCCGGAATCTACGCGTTCAGGTGTTCGAACGGGTTCCGACTCGACTTGCTTGAATTCTTCCAAGCCCTTGACGTCGAACGGCTTGGCGGGCTTCGCGCCCAAGTCCTTCAAAGTCGTTTGGTCCAGCGGGGTGGAGCAATACACTTTTTCAGGCGTGGTCGAGGCGGGGCTAGTGTCGGCAGCCGGCTGGGTTTGACTCGTCGGCGTGCGGGTGAACCATTGGTGGACGAATACCTTCACGGCGACGGCTTGTCCGAAACCGACGTTGAACGCCTTCACTACAGGGTTGGAAACCGCGTCGGAACTCGTGAATTTATAATAGTTGAATCCGGAAGCCGTCGTCGCTGTCTTGAGCGCAGTCGGTGACTGGAGGCCGTTGACAGGCACGCCGGAAACCGACTCTGCCGTCGAAGGCGGGCCGTCGTTGTCGACGAAAAACAATCCGGCTGCGACTGGCTCGCCGTAGTCGATGGAAGAATACGGCGCAGAATATACCCGCCCCCAGATATCGTCGCCATTGGCCCGGGTCGCCGGCAAATCACCATTCGTCGGGTTCCTATCGGGTTTGGCCGGCTTTTCTTCTTTCTTCCTTTCGGCGGCAGGCACCTTGCCTTTCATGCCAGCGACTTTGATTTTAAGGTCTTTTTCCAAGTCCAACGAGAGGGGAGTCTCGGCCTTCAACGCGGCTTGTAGGGCTTTGTAAATAGGGCTATCGGGCTCAACTTCGTTGCACGCTTTGTCTTTGTCCGTCGCGCCAAAATTCTTCTTGCCCTCACCGGCATTGACGCAATACTTGCTCCATAACGCCCCGGGCCAAGCGGGCACCCAATCGTCGAAGTTGGCGGGTTTGCCGCCTTCTTTGAGTTGGACGGACTGCAACGAAATGCTGAAGAACACGGCGGGCGCCGGTTGGGCCCCTGAAGCTGGAGCTGAACTGGCGGCACTTGACGCCGTGCCGGTTGCAGCCGGAGGCGTGCTGACCGGGGCGTTTTTCAGCTGGATGGTGAAATCGATTTTGCCGCCTTTGCCGTCAAAAGAACCGGGTTTGACGTTGACTTTGACCGCACTGATGCACGTCAAGTCCAAGCCTTGGCGCTCGGCCTGTTGCCTGAGTTCGTGGCCTAGTTGCTTCGCGTCCGTCAACACGCGGGACGGCGAGGCCTGTGCGGGGTGGCCGCCGGTGGCGGTTGGCGTAGTGCCGTCACAAATCGCGGAGGCTTGTTTGTCGCCGGTTTGGGTCAGTTTGCATTTTTTGAGTAATTCGGTTGAATCGCGGCCTTCGTCGAGGACGTACGCCAGCAATTCTTGGGTGTATTTCTGTTGTTCTTCGCAAGACGCGGGCCGCGTGGAACCCGCAGAAGATGACGCGTCACTCGATATGGTCGGTCCGCTTTGGCAGTAGGTTTGCGCGGATAGCGTGGTTCCGGATAATTTCAGCAAGGAAAACGAAGCGGATGAATCCGGGTACGACGCGTCGATCGTCACGCCGTCTTTGGGCGGCAACCCGTTTTCGACTGGGATATATTTGCCTTTGACTTGCGCTTCGATGTATTCCTTGAAGGGTTTTTCTTCCGCTTCCGGATTGGCAAACCCGACGGGCCACTTGTTCAAGTTGTACAGCGTCATGCCGGAAGTCGAGACGGCGGAAGGCGACGAAGACGAGGACTGCATTTGGGTGGTGCCAACAACCGGGGTGAAGGCCTGAACAACAGAGGAGGGGGGTCGTGCAGCCACCGCTGCGGGTCGAATTCCCCCTGAACCGGGATCCGAAACAGAATCGGGAGCGGGTTCGGCTGGAGGGCGGGAACCGGAGGAGCCGGTTGGTCCAGAAGCGACGGCAGTACCCGGAGAACCACCCGCGCGTTTGGCGGCTAACCACGTTTTGAATCCGGCGATATCTTCGGTGCCAATAGTTATCAGAGCGGTTAGTAAATCGGGGTCGGCTTTCAACGTCTTAAAGCAATCCGCTCCAGAAAATTGATAATTACGGCTGAGGCGACCATAAACCGCCGTGTTGTCAGCAAATATTTTCTTTTGGGTAGACCCAGGAAAAACTTCTACGGGCGCTTGTTCTTGCGCGTACTCGCGGTCGCAAATATTGTTTTGTACGGGTAATCGAAAAGCATTTCCGGAGTCATAGTCCACGTTGGCACCAAAATCGAAAGAGGCAGTACCCGTTTCAAAATTTAGCGTATTTCCGACGACCAACCCGGTCATGACGCGGTCGGGTCCGGCGGCAAATAAGGCCGCGGCGACGAGGGCGGCGAAGGCGACGGCGGCGATGAAGTTTTGGGAAGACATGACAAACGGCCTAACTCGATGAAGCTATGCATCGGCAAATTACCTTGCCGTCACTACCAGGAGTCTTCCCAGGAGGCGTTAGTAAATCCAAATTGGGACCGCATTTTCCGTTTCCGGATTGGCTGCGGTCGGACGCCATACTGCACGTGAACGACATATCGGCCTTCTGTCCGCGGCATCCTCCAATAGACTCGCTGCTGCACGTGGAATCGTCTCTTGTCGCTTTGGGGGCATGTGACAATTCTTGGGCCTGAGTGCTGACGGGCGCGTTGCTTTGGGTGGTGGTCGCGCCTTTGGGCACCCAGTTTTGGATTTCGTATTTCTTGCCGTCGGCGGAGAGTTTGAGGTAGGGAAATCCGCGGTACTCTTCCTTCAAAGTCTGCGAGCCTTTCGGCCGGTTGGCGGATGGCGCGTCGGATGCTTGCGTCCAGAGGCGCGGGTCGTATTGGGCAGGGGTGGAGGACATGCGGTCGAAGCGTTCGAATTCGACGTTGTCGCCCGTCTGGCTTGCGCCGGTCAAGTCGGCTTTGATTTGGTAGACTTTGATGCCGCCGGAGTTTCCGGCTTCTTTGACGGGCAGGGCGATGACGGGTTGCAAGTCGGCGATGACGGGTTTGCGGTTGGAGTAGACGCCGCGGCTGTAGCCGTACCATTGCTGTTGTTGCTGCATGAACGGGTTGAAGTATCCGGTGTTCAGTTGGCCTTGGTATTGGAAGGCGTTGAGGATGTCCGAGTGGCAGCCGGCTTGTTGCCATCCTTGTCCGAAGGCGTCGCCGAAGCTTTGCTGGATGGTCGGGTCGTTCACGTAGCCTGGGTAGTAGCCTTGGCCTGGGTAGAAGTTGGACTGGTACGGGTTGTAAGGCACTTGTCCGCCGCCGAGCGCGGGGTTGACGGCCGCGCCGCCGCTGATTCCGCCACCGTAAGGATTGGCGCCGCCGTAGGGGCTGCCGTAGGGGTTGTAGCCGCCGCTGAATCCTTGCTGGTCGTAGTATCCCGGCGTGTTCTGGTTGTAGCCGTAGATGGGCGCGATGCCGCTCTGTTGGCATTGTTGGCGCGTCTGGGCCAAGGGATCCTGTCCTTGCCGGATGCAGGCTTCGTATTGTGAACGCAGGGCCATGTATTCGCGCAAGGCGTCCTGCATGGCTTGCTGGTATAAGCGTTGGTACGCCTGTCCGTCGCCGCCGTTGAGCCCGAGGGGGTCTTCGTAGGCCAGCGTGTCGACGGAGGCGAGGTATTGGACGGCAAAAGCGTTCAGCGCGGTCTTGACGGTTTCAAGATAAGCCGTGGCTTGTTCCGGCGTGCAGTAGTTGGCGCCGGAGCATGAATACGCGCCTTCGCTTGCGCCGACGTTGCCGACGATGTCGTATTGGTCAAGTCCGACGGGTGCGGGCTGGATCGTCACTTGCAGGGGCAATTCGGTGGCGGTCGTGGCCGTGGCGCCGGATTTCAAGGTGAGTTTGTCGTCTTTCTTGAGCGTCAGCGTGGTGGCGCGGGCGTCGGTGCCGGCTACGACGAAGTTGGTCAGGCCGGCGCCGTTGAGGATGAACTGGACTTGTTTGGATTGGATGTTGTTGGCAAAAACGGCGGGTTCCTCGAAGCTTAATCCGGTTTTTCCACGCAGGGTGATGGCGCCGGAGGGCATGGCGATGAAGGCCAAGTGATCCGCTTGGCTTTGCGCGGTTTGGACGGCGAAGTGGACGATGTAGTCGCGGGCGTCGAGGTTGACGCCGGTGCCGAATGGCTTGAGTTTGACTTGGAAGCCGTCTTTTCCTTTGCCGATGGGTTCGACCTTGATTTGGCCGTCTTGTCCCGCGGTGTATTGGACGCATTGGGCGCGGGGACGGAAGGTCACGACGAAGGTGCGCGTCTGGCGGGTGAGGAGGCCGACTTGGGACTGCAGGTTCTGTTTGATGTCGGTGAAGATGTCGTTGACGCCGGAGAACTTGCCGACTTCCTGGATTTCGTAGCAGGGATTGTTGTACTGCGTCAGGATGTCGACGGTGTTGAACAGCTGGTTCTCGACGCTGAAGGCCAAGGCGTTGTACGGCACGATGGGGAAGATGGGCTTGGTGCAGGAAATGCCGCTGGCGGACGGCGTGCATCCGTCGCCGGCTTTCTTGAGCGCCACGCCGCGTTGCGTCGCCGTCAGTTGGGTGGGTGCTGACGCGGCGGTGACTTGCTGGGGATAGTTGCCCAGCGTTTGGGCGCCGAGGTAGTAGCCGAGGTATTTGGAGAAGATGTTCTGGAAGTTGAAGTTAGGCGCTTGGCAGACTTGCGACACGGGGATGCAGCATTGCTGGCCTTCCGCGCATACGGCGGCGGTGGCGGAGGGAGTAGGCGTGGGCGTGCCGTAGGGGTTGGGTGGATTTTCCGAGAAGTAGGGCGGAAGCCCCGTGTTGTACGGCGATGGGCCGTATGGGTAGCCGGGGACGTTGGAGTATGGCGTGTAGCCGGTGGGCCACGTGGGCGAGGATGGCTGGTACGTGGACGGGATGAAGCCGTTGGGACAGGATTGGCCCAGCGCGACGCATTGGCCGCCGCGGGCGGCGCAGTCCGCACCGGGTACGGGCGTGGGCGAAGGCGAGGCGTTGCCCGGCTGGGGCGAAACGGTTGGCGTGGGGCTGGCAGACACGCCGCATTGTGAGGATAGGACGGCAATCGAGCTGCCGAGTGCTTGTCCGTTGACGGTTTCGGCGTTGAACGCCAGGAAGCATTCCCCGTCCGTCGTGGGCGTGAGGAGGATCCGGGTGTCTTTTCCGGGCTTGACGCGGAAGTTGGCGGACGACGAGCCGGACGCGCCGTGTACCGGCGGGGTAGTCGTGGCCGTGGTGCTCAAGACGCGCATGGAGGCACAGGCCGTTCCGGCGAACGAGGCGGCGACTTTCAGTTCGGCGTTGACGCGCGAGGACACGGTCAGGGTGGTGGGGTTCTTGCAGTCGAGTTCGACGTTGGAAATGTCGGAGCCAAATTCGAGCGGTTCGGTGGCGTTGGCCGCGACTTGGGCTTCTCCTTCCTGGAATCCGTCACGCGAGGCGACGACGGCGAACAGGCCGGGCGCGTGGGGCCGAAGTTTCTTGAACTTGTAGATGCCGTCTTGCCCGTTGTCCTTGGAGCCGTCGCCTTGGAGGGTGATGGGCTCGTTGGGGAATCCGTCAAAAGGCGAGCCCTGCGTTTCCTTCAAGGTGAGGCGGGCGTCGGTGACGGGAACGTTGCGGTCGGACTTGACGTCGACCGTCAGCGTGTTATCCTGTAGCGTTTCGATGGCCGTCGGTGAGGGCACGATGACGAACGTGCCGGTGCCTTGGACGACGACGAAGCGGTTCACGTCGAGGATGGCGCCGGGCGTGTCGGAAAACGCAAGATTGAAGCGGGAACTGGCCGTCGGCAGCAGTGCTTTGGCAAAGAGGGTGCCGTTGGTGCGTTGGAAGAACGACAAGGGGATGCTGACGGTGGTGGAAGCAGGGCTGACGGGCGTGAGCGTGCCGAAGTCGTAGCCGGTGATTTGGACGGACGGGCTGGTCGTGATGCTCAAGCGGGGCGCGTCAAGGGCTTCGAAGGCGCGCAAATCGATGGAGACGTTGAACGTCGAGCCAGCGTCTACGCGGAGGCCGTTGGCCGCGCTGGCCGTGGCCGAGTAGAAGCGGGTGGAGAGGCAGGCGCGGTCGTTGCAGTCGCTCTTGCCGTCGATGACGGGCAGCTTGATGGTGACGGTCTGCGCATAGCAGGAATCCAAATCGGCGGTCTTTTCTAGGCCTCCGAAGCGGGGGTCTTCCGGCTTGCGGAGGTTGATTTCGCCGGCCTGGGCATAGAGGCGGTAGTGCAGCACGACTTCGTCGCGGGGCTTCGCGTCGGGCTTGACGAATACGTCAGCGGCCACGGTGCCGGCGCCGAATTGCGAGGAATACGTCCAGTCGATCCATTGGATGGGGCCGTTCTGGTCGCCCAAGTCGTCGGTGCAGGACGGGCCGGGGTTGAAGCGGCCGCCCTTGACGATTTCGGCAGCCGAGGGTTGGGAATAGTCGCCGAACGTCGCAATGGATTGTGCCGCGTCGGCCTGCGTGCCGACGCGGAGGAACACGCCGGCTTTGCGGGCGTTGGACGGCAGGTTGAACGAGACGGCGAAGGAGTAGATGCGGCCCTTGTCCAGCGCCGTGACGTTGCGGCCATTCTCGTCCAGGACGGCGTAACTCAACACGGTCAACTGGTTGGCCAGCGACGAGGGCAGCAGGTAGAGTGACTTGTGCATGGTGGCGCTAGGCTCGACGGAGAATTCCTCGGACGACAGTCCGACGTAGCCGGAGGCGTTGGCGTACAGCACGAGGTTGCGGTTCGCCGGTACTTGGATGGAGCAGGCCGTGCCGTTGCTCTGGCACGTGCCGACGACGCGGTTGGTCGACGAGAGGGCCGCGGTGAACGTGGCGGACATGGCCGAGCGGTTCGCCGCGTCGAATGCTTTGGCCGAGACGAACGCCGTGGCCGGTTGCAGCATGATGCGCATCGATTTGGGTTCCAGGCCGATTTCGACGATGTCGCTTTGTCCGCTTTGGGCGCCGTACACCGCGGTGGCCTTGACGCGCTTGAGCGGCAGGTTTCCAAAGACGGTGGCGCCGTCCAGTTCCGTGTCTTGAGCCGGCAGGCCCAGGGGGAATCCATCATGCGTCTGCAGGGTGACGGTCGCGCCGGAGACGGCCGCGCCGGTGTCATCGATAACGGAGACGTTCAGAGAACCGTGGTTGCCCACCAGCACGCGGTCCAGCACTTGTTGCGTGAATTCGCCGCCCGTCAGCACGCGCGTGGTGGCCGGCAAGTAGCCTTCGGCCCATACCGTGGCGTATACGCGGGCCGACGGCGCGATGTCGAAACTGACTTTGCCGTCGTCATCGGTAAGCGTCATGTCGGACACGGCGCGCAAGGCCGCTCCTGACAGGTAGAGCCGCACTTGGGCGCCTGGAATCGGGGATTTAGCCGAGTCGACGGCTTGGAGGGAGACTTTCGAAAAGTCCGTTCCGCCGCCGGTGGTCGTCTTTTTGGGCAGTTGGACGAAGAAGTCGGTGTCCGACGCGGTGACTTTCGAGTCGAACGTGTGCAAGCTGAAATCGTTGCTGTCCGGGTCGAACGTGGCGTAGACTTCGACGCCCAGCGGGACGTTGTCGAAACGCGCCACGCCTTGGGAATCCGTCGCCGAAGAATCCAGAGTTTCGGCGTTGTCGTTGCGGTACAGCGTCACGAGGCCGGACAGGCCGTTGCCCTGCAGGTCCAGTACTTCGACGCGCACCGTCGCCGAACCGGGTTGGACGGATGGATTGGGAGTGACCGTTCCGCCGCCTCCGCCTCCAGAGGAGTATAGCGTGACGGAGCAGGAAGAGCTGCTCGTAAGGCAGGACTGCGTCGTGCTTTCGTAGCCGTCATGTGAGACGGCCAGCGTCACGGCCGGGGAAGAAGGCGGCACGGAAAGCGTGACGCGTCCTTGGGCGTCGGTCTGTCGGGTGACGAATTCGCCGGTCAACGGGTCCTGGAAACGCACTTCGGCGTTGCTCAAGGGGAATTGGTTGTCGTCGTTGACGAAGAGCACCAACGAGCCGGACCCGCCGGCGGAACCGCCCGCGGCCTCCAACGAGATGGAAAACGTGGCCGACGACTTGCCGGACGGCAAGGGGAATTCTTTGGAGAAGGCGTTGTATCCAGCAGCCGCGTCGATGCGGATGGTAATCTTCTTGGAGTAGGGCACTGATTCGAAGTTGGCCACGCCATTTTTCGTCTTGGCGGACAACTCGTCGTCGCCGGAGGAAAGCCTGACCAGGATGCTTTCAAGGTTGACAGAATCCGGCCCCGTGACCTTGACGGCCACGTTGACGGCGCCGGAATTGCCAAGCGGCGGAAAACCGCCACCCAGGACGGACATGGCGGCGAACGCGCCAATGCCGAGGATGAGCAGGACTCCGAGGAAGAAGAAAGGCATGGAAGGCATGCCGCGGTCTTCGAGGGGATTGATGAACCATTCATAGACCTTGATGCCGGAATTCTCAAGGCCGTCCATGAAGCGGTAATACGTGTCTTCCAACGATTGGTATAACTCGTTCAAGCCCATAGGTCCACCAGAGAATAGTTTCGCACTCTTATATAAACGTAAACAATTGCCCGCGAGGGAAAAAGGACGCGGGTTTAAGAAAAAAACAGGAGAAAGAAGCCCGGGTAAATGAAGCAAAAACGCGGGCCGCCGGCCCATCCGCGTCGCGTCACCGGCCAGCACCCGGGCAAACGCTGAAAAACCAAGGACCGAATCAGAAGTCCGAACCGTCATGAACTGGTACCAGCATTTCGCCGTCTCGCTTGCGGCCTGCCATCTGCTCAACGTGGCATCCGCGACGCCGTGGACCGGGCCGTTATTGGCCGCCGCCGCGCTGGGCGCGTGGCTTCCCGACGTAGACCATCAGAAAACCCGCATCTTCCACTTCGCACTCGCCGTCGTCTTCGCACTCGCTTTTTCATTCGTTTTCCTGACGGTCAACTTCCCGTTTTCCGCGAAGGTCTTCGCCGCCACGGCCGCAGGCTTTGCATCGGCGCTTTTATTGTGGCTCATCAAGCCGCGTCACCGCGGCGTCACGCACCATGGGCTTGCCGCCGCCGTCTTCGGAATGCTGGTCTACGTCGTGAGCCAGAACGCGTCCGTGGCGGTCAACGGTTTCCTGGCGTACGGCATGCATTTGGTTGCGGACTGGGTTTCGTGAGAAGAACTAGCGTATAGCAATATCGATGCGCCCCAGGACAAACAACGCGACGGCGTATTTATTCCGAAAAAAGCCTGCGGGCCGATGAAAAAAAGAGGATGCGTAAGCCGAAAGAAATGGCGAAAATACGCTTAACCGATGTAACCGCCGGAAGGCCCGCCGGATAAGCTGCCTGGTCCGCCCAAGTTGTCTTTGCTGAAGTATCCTTGGGCGCCGTTGCACGAGCCGCCCGTGGCAAAGGACGCCATCATCGCGTAGGGGCCGAGGGATTTCATCACGGTGTTGGCCACCATGCTCTTGGCTAGATCCTGGGCGGCCGTCTTGGAGAACGGCTGGCAGTCGGAAGACAAACCGAGGTGGATGACTTGCGTGAATTGCCGGCCTGATGGGAACGACTCGACACACGCAGGCTTGGGTTTGCAAAGGGCGACGCAGCCTTTGGCCGCCAAAGCCTTGGCGTCGGCAATTTGCTTGTCCAAATCCGCGCCGAAGTCGGCGCCGTATTCCGACGCGACGTCAAGGGCTTTTTGAGTCGCGAGCTTTTCGGCCTCCAATTTAGCCGCTTCCGCTTCGTAACGGTCGGACGTAGGGCAGGCGAACTGCGACTGCTGGGGCCAGAGGCCGAACGGAATCTCGAAAAGGGGAGGACGCATGGCGTTGCACTTTTGTTTTGTGGCGGCCAATTGCTGAACGTCCTTGTCATAAGCCAAACGCGTTTGAGTCACGGCTTGTGCAGCGGTCTTAGCCAACGCAAGCGCGGCGGCGGTTTTAGTCTGCGCCGCGCTTGCAAGGCCGGATGATTCAGCAGCAGCAGCAACGGCCGCAGCGCTTCCTGCATCGGTCGCAGGAGGATTGGCCGCCTGAAGTGCTTTAAGGGCGGACTGCCGAGAAGTCTCCACTGCACCAATGTCAATCGTGAATTCCGCTTCCAGCTTTTGAGCGGCGGCAGTTGCAGGCCCGGGCGAAGATGCGGCAGGTGACGGGAGAGCAGTCGTTGACGTTTCTTCAGGTAGATTTGTCTGCGCGATAGCTTCAGATAAGGCCGTTTTCGCATTGAATAGGTTCAAGCGGGCGGCGCCATCAGCAGTGACGGCTTGCCCATTGGGTGCAATCGCGCCGTCATAGCCAGGAGCACAGCCCATTTTGGCGCAGGGGACGCAGACTCCTTCGGTACAGGTGTAGGCCGGCACTTTTGAATTCGTTACACTGGACGACTTTGCGCCCTTGGACGCCGCTTCCGCAGCGATAGCTACGTTCACTCCGCTTTGAAGCTGTGTGACAGCAGCCTGGAGAGCCGTTCCAGCCTGCTTCAAATCAGCCTTTTCCGCAGCAATCTTCTTCTGAAGCGTCACGACTTGGTTGCCCAGCGCTTCGCATTGTTGTTTGTAGACGGGGGCTAACGTGAAGATGGCGAGTTTCGTGTCGGGTTTGGTGTGTTCTTCCGACGCCTGGTTCTGCGAGGGAAGGGCCGGGTTCTTGCCGGTGACGACTTGGTTGCCGGCGGCGTGGAGGAAGCCGCAGAGCAGCAGGCCTTGTCCGCGGCCGTCGAAGCTCTGTTCGAGTTTCATGGCTTGCGCCGAATAGGTGAACGTGTTGCCGTCGAGGCTTGACGCGGTGACGTGGTACACGCCGGGCAGTCCGCCGCATCCGGCTCCGACGCGTTGCACGCCCAAGATGTCGAAGGCCTTGTCCGCGCCTTCCGTCAGTTGCATGACGGTGGAAAAGACGAAGGGTTCGCGGGTGATGGGAGGCGTAGTGGCGAAAGACAAAGAAGAGCCAAAGGACGGAGCAACGGAGTCGGGGCGGTTTTCGAACGATGCCGCAACGCCGTCGGAGTCCGCGGAGGCGGCCGGAAGAGCCGTCCAGCTGCCGAGGAGCTGGACTTGCACCGAGCGTTGTGATTCTGAATCGGACCACGTGATGGCGGTGACTTGGAAGCGCAAGCCGTTGCCTTCGTAAAACTCGCCTTGCTGTTTGGAAATCGCGGTCAGCACAGTGCCGGCGGGGGAGCGGATGTCGAAGCCGGCATACGTCGTGCCGGAGGCTTGCAGGATTTCGGTGAGTTTGATCTGGTTGCCGTTGGCCGCGGTCTTGACGTCGTTGACGTGCAGGGTGACGGGGGTCGAATCCGCGGATGCCGACGGAGTCGGCGTGGGAGTGGATGTGGCAGACGGCGTGGGAGTCGGGGTGATGAATGCCGTGGCCCTGGCCGTCGCGGAAGGAGTGGGAGTAACCGACGCGGTGGCGGAAGGCGACGCGGATGCCGACGGAGTCGGCGTAATGGAAGGAATGGCGGTGGGAACCGGCGTGGGTTGTGCCGAGGGAAGGGCCGTGTCTTGGCCGCGGCGGAACATGGTGGCGACGGCCGTGTTCTTGGCCGCGGTCTGGAAATGGCGCAATGCCTGCAAGGCGGCCTGGCCCGAACACCATCCTTGCGCGCAGGACAAATAGTCGGAGGCGGTTTCGACGCGGGGGCCCATGGTGCCGATGCCGTCGAAGTAGGCCGGGGCGTTGTTGTACGTCCATTGGCCGACTTGCGCGTCGCCGTCGAGCAACGTGAGGGTGCCGGGGCCGGACCAGGAAAAAGCGGCGGCTCCTTGGGCGGCAACGGCGATGGAGCCGGATGCCCCCAGCGGTGTCAAGGTGCGGGTGCCGGCCTGTTTCTGGTTGATGACGTATAGCAGTTTGGCGGTTTTTTCGCCTTCGTCAAGCGTGGCCGGCGCGGTGTTGATGGAGGTGGCGGATTGGGCGTTGATGCGGATGGGCAGTTTGATCTGGCTGTTGGGCGCGCAGATGGCAGCCAAAATGAGGTTGGCGTCTCCTTGGGGTAGGATGACTTCGTTGGCTTTGACGGAAGCCGGGCAATCGGGGCGGTAATCCTTCGCTTCGAACGCCAGCGACGTGCGGCCGAGCTGGTAGCAGCCGGAGTGGGTGGCTTCGATGCGCGTCTCGATGGCGCAGGACGGCTCGTCGGTGATGCGCAACGGAACGCTGTCTCGGGGGTAGATGGGGTCGACTTGCAGCGTGATTTCGGTGGCGTCGGCCTCGACTTTTCCGGTGGCGGGGTTGTAGTGGATGTTCACGGACGTCGTAAAGGTGCCTGCCGTGGGCAGGACGGTGGGCGTGGCGGGTCCGGGCGTGGGCGTCGGCGTGCCCTGGAGCGTGCCGCTGATGCCGCGCACGAGGGGTATCTTGTATTCGTACGTGCGGGGGTAGCAAAGCGCGGCCTGCGCGTCGGGCGGATCACGGGCGGAAAGCAGGCCGCTGTTCGTCTGCGTGGCGAAGTAGAGGGACAATGGCTGGTTGGAGCGGGCGTCGGGTTTGATTTGGAGCAGGAAGGTGGCGATGCGGACGGCGGGTTGGTTGAAGCGGAGTTCGACCCATTTGTAGCCGTCGGAGTTGGACACCAAATGGGAAGCAAGGTCCTGGCAGTTGGCCGAAGGGTTGTACGTAGAGCTGCGCAGGACGGCATCCGCGCCGGTGTATTCGGCGATGTAGGCGTCGTCGGACTCCATGTCCGCTTTGCTTCCGACGCGCAGGTAGATGCTCTGGTTCGTGGCCGACGCCGCGGGCGTGGCGTTCAGTTCGACGACGTATTGCTGGCCGGTCTTAAGCTGGCTGACGCGCTGACCGGACAAATCGCGGATCTGTACGAGCCCGACTTGGGCGCCTTGCGTCGCGCTTTGGGGGATGAGTACCGCGGGCAATACGCGGTTTTCGCCGTCCAAAAGCACGAGGTCGGCCACGAAGGGGACATGTTCGGCTTTGGTCAGGATGACGTGCGTCTGGACCTGGGCGGGAACGTCGGAAAAGCGGGAGGAGCCGTTGGTGTCGGTGGTGGCGTCGGCAAAGGCCTGGCCTTGGCTGTCCACGTGTACGGAGACGGACGCAAGTGCCGCATTGTCCAGAGCGGAGACGGCGCTGACGCGCAAGGCGGCGCGGTGGATGGTCAACTGCAGCCGCAGACGGCTTCCGCCTTGTTCGATGCTGACGCGGGCCGTCGCGTTCTGTCCGGCATGCTCGGCCAGCACGTCGTAGGCCGAGAGGGAAAGCTCGCTAAAGACGGCCGAGCCGGAAAAGTCCGTGGATTGGGCAGGGGAGGCCAAGCGGCCGTTCTGGAAGAGCGTGACGCGGGCACCGGAGAGCGCGGCGCCGTACTCGTCCTGTACGGCGACGGTGAGGGCGGCCGAGTTGAAGGCCGTGGCCTTTTCCAAGGTGAAGACGTTGTCTTTGCCGGCCTGCAAGTCGGCCGTCTTGGACAGGTAGCCGTCGGAGTCAAGATAGACGTAGTACGCGCCGGGCTGCACCTGCAGTTCCCAACGCTCGCCTTCATACGTGGCCAGTTCGATCAAGGGAGCTTTGATGATGCGCGCAGAGAACGGAAGCGGGTTGCCTTGCACGTCCTGGGCGCGGATGACGGTGTCCAATGCGTTGCCACCACCGGAGCCGCCGGACGCGTCCAGCGTGATGAGGATTTGGGTGTCTTCCGTCACGGTCTGGGGGCGCGACGAGCCGTCGTAGAGGGGAAAGTTGGCGACTTGCGCGGTGACGAACACGCTGGAGCCCATTTCGGCGGAAAACGCGGCTGCACCGGCAACGGTGTCGCTTTCACCCAAGAGCGTGCCGCCCGCGCCATAGAGACGGACGTGGCCTTCCAAAGGCCCAGCGCTGGAAGACAGTTGGATGGTGACTGCGCCGAACGTGGCCAGCTGGGTCGAATTGCCGTCGCCGCCGCCCGCGCCGTTGCCGCCGGAACCGGAGCCGTCGCCCGAACCCCCCGAGCCGACGTCACCGCCGCCGAAGAAGGACCCGCTTAAGGACTTCAGAAAGACCGTGGTCTGTCCGCCGTCGCGCACGGCCAGCGTCTCGGTCTTGTAACCTTCCTTGCTGACGCGGATGTTCGTCAAAGCCGCTTTGGGCAAAACCGCGCGCCCTTGTTCGTCCGTGGCCTTCGTTCCGCTGCCGTCCTCCGACACGTACAACACTTGGGCCGCCGTCACGGGTTGTTCCGACCCGGCATCCAGCACCACGACGGTCAGCACGTTGTAGTCGACGGAGCCGGGATCCGGCAGGTCCTCCGTGCCCGGCGGCGTGGACTTCAGATCGGCTTTAAGCGTGCTTTGCCCCGCGCTGGCCTTGAGCGTCAACGTCTTGAAGCCGGACTTGCTGACGCGCACCGTCAAGGCGGAGCCAGGCAGGCCGTCGAACGTGATTTTTCCTGCCTTCGTCTTGCCTTGGGCGATGATGGAGTCTTGGAAGAGGATTTGCACGTCGGCGCCGTCCACGGCCTGCCCCGCGGACTGGACCGTGATGGAAAGACTACGCGTGCCGCCGTCGGCCTGCGACGTCAACAGCACAAGCGCGCCGCCGACAAGGGCCACGAAGAGGAGGATAAAGACGGGAAGCGACGGGATGCCGCGGGCCTCGATGGGCGTGACGAAGAAATCCATGAAGGGCACGCCGGCGGTCTGTAGGCCTTCGGCAAAGCCGTAGTACGCCTCCTCGATGGAATCGTAGACGGCCTTGAGGGAATCGAAAATACCCATGCAGAAGGGACGAGGAGGCCGGATAAAAAGGTTTAGACGGCAGGAGAAGCGGAAAAACCGGGAAAAGCAAAAAGAAGGGAGAGAAAAAGAAAAACCGGGAAAAGAAATACGGAAAAAAAAACCGAAGGAAAAAGTGGTTGAGAAAAAAAGAAAGCCGCATCAGATGAAGAAAGACGGTAAAAGAAAACGAGAAAAAAAGAAGGGAAGAAAAAAAGTGAAAACAAAGAAAAAGAGGAAGGAAAAAACCGGAAAAAATATGAAACCTGGGAGAACCGGCACCGGAAAATAGGGGAAAAAAGGAAGAGCGCGGCGGCGTTTGAAAGTGAAGCCGCCTATGCCGTGTATTCTTCCTCGAACTTGACGGACGTGACGCCATCCAGCACGGAAAACGCCTGTTCGATGAAGCGGAATTTCTTCAGCACCACGTCGGCCGCCATGTCCCGCTTGAGGGCCAGTTTGACCGACACGGAACCGTCCTTGAACGACGCCTCCGCCGACAACAACTTCCGCCCCAAGGCTTGGGCCTTGTCCTCGGCGGACCGGTACACCTTCTTCACCGTGAAATCGTACTGCACCGTCTTGCCGGCCAAGTCGGAATTGAAGTCGACGCGCACGCGGCCGCCATCCACGCTCTGCACTTTCGCCGGCCGGCCATCCATCTCCAACACCAAGCCGGGATAAGGATCGATCTTCTGTTCGCGGAACGCCGCCAGCGGCACCAAACGCACCAAATCCGGATTGCGGTTGCCGAAAGCCTTCTCCGGCGGCAGCTTGACGCTCTGCGCTTTTCCTTCCTCGGCACCCTGCAACGCATCATCCAAGCCTGGAATGACTTGGCCCTTGCCCACGGCGACCAGAACGGGGCCGTACGCGGCTTTCTCGTTGAAGATGCCGGCGGTCTTCGCCGCATCCGCCGACGTCGTGTCGAACAATTGGCCCTCGGCCTTCGCCGAGTACTCCAATTCGACCAAATCATTCTTCGAAACGTTCAAAGCCATAGTATTCAAACCACCTGGAAAAATCATTGGGAAGCGTTCGAACCGGACGCGACGGGCGAAGCAGACGCCGAAGCGTTGCCGGCCGACGCGTTGACCGAAGGCTCCGGCGACGCGGACGCACCCGCCGCAGGCGACGCCGTGCCCCCCCACGCGGACAGGACGTCCGATTCGAGCTGTTGGGCCGTGACGGACACGAACTGGTTGTCCTGCACCACGACGGTGACGGACAGCTCCGCCTCGTCGCCCACGTCCAGCGAAGGCGAGACGAACGCCTGAAAACCCGCAAAGCCCTGATTCGAGAAATACGCGTCCAACTGGCGCGCCGACACGTCCTGCGAACCGGTCGACGTGTTCAACTCCAACTGCGCCGGAATCAAGTCCATGCCAGCCGAGCGGAACAGCGGCGCCTGGCAGGCGTCCGCCACACGCGATTCGACGAAGTCCAACGAAGCGTTCTTTTCGAACTGGATGGCCAACACGTCCGGCGAGGCGAACAAGGCATTGCGCACGCCCGGATAGGTCCGCAGTTCCTCATCCAACTTCGTGGCCGCACCGCACACCGCCAAACCGGCGTAACCCAGCTGAAGCACCTTGCCGCGCACCTGCGCGGTTCCCGAGAACGACAACGGCGTCGGACTCGGCCCGCCGTCGGCATCCGACGAACGCGCGGTGGAAAGGCCCAAAAAGACCGTCTCACCCACGAAGACGACGATCAACAACAACGCGCCGTACTTGAGCAACTGATCGCGAGAAACCATGATTCGTTCACAACCACAACGCCAGCCTCGGTCCATCCGGACAGCCGGGCGGACAAACGGCGGACTAAAGACTACATGACCCAGAAAGCCGGCGCATTAAAAGGCGGCAGAAAAGGGAATCGATACGCAAGACTCTGGAAAAAAACCTATAAAAAGACTCGTCTGGTCCTTCGGAAACGCCCGAAGAACCGTCATCCGCAAAAAAACGGTGCCGTTCAATTGGGACAGGCATCCGCCAACGTCAGCATGACGCTGGGACCCAAGGTCCGGCGGTACTGCGCACTGCCATTGATATGCGTATAATCCAACAACGTCAATTCCACGTCGTAACGCGCATTGAAGCACTTCATCGTCAACGCGTACTTGTAATACGGACCCGTCTCGCCTTCGGTAAGCGACACGCGTTTTTCCGTGCCATTGGCGCCAACCACCGTGCGAACCGTGTCGAACGCGCCGAACGCGTTTCCTTTGGACGGCCGGATGAAAATAGTGTACTGGTACGCCGCCTGGGTGTCATCCACCACCCACACGTTCTCCGCACTCTCATACGCCTTGCGCGAATCGTTGAACGCCGCATTCACCGCCACGTTGAACTCCGCCGCGAACTTTGCCAACGTAGGCACGCCGGCAGGCGCGGCGGTCGACACAGGCTTAGCCGAAGGCAACGTCGTCGGCTTGGCCGACGCGATGTACGGGATGCGGGCCGTCGGACTGGCTGACGCTGCAGCCGAAGGCGATGCGGCCGCCACCGTCACGGACGGACTAGGCGACGCCGCGACCGAAGGCAACGCCGTAGGCGACGCCAACGGCGCGGAAGGCTGCGTACAACCGGCCAACAATAAGCCGAACACTACCAAACCGTAAACCAGATTCTTGAAATCCATGACCAGAAAACACCCACTATAATGACTCCGAACAAAGATAAAAACCGAACGCCCCGCCCGCGACGCCGGCCCGAGCTGGCGCTGAAAAAAACAAACGGGAAAGAAAAAGGGAAAAAAGAAAAAAGGGAAAAGGGGTCTTTCGACCCCCTTTTTCAGAGCTTAGCGGCCCTGCAGGCTGTCGGCATTCTGCGACAACCAGGCGATCAGGCTGTTGGCAGCCGACGTCGTGTCCGACGCCGAGTAGCCGTAGA
Organism: Microcaldota archaeon; assembly: GCA_016188965.1. Taxonomy (GTDB): domain Archaea; phylum Micrarchaeota; class Micrarchaeia; order Norongarragalinales; family Norongarragalinaceae; genus JACPGT01. The sequence goes on from JACPGT010000013.1 coordinate 161,706, forward strand.
CCAGGATCTTGTCACCCTGGACCTTGACCACCGGTTCATCCGAAGCCGAGGCAGCCGGAGCACCCGAGAGCGCCGAAGCGGCGACCGAGTTGACCAGCGGACCACCGACGACGATCAGCGGCTGAGCACCAGCCGAGGCATCCGTCACGACCAGCGGAGACGCGGCCGTGTCCAACGGCGTGACCACGAAGGCCGTCTCCTGCGAAGGCTTCAAGCCGTCCGCGCCGGAAACTGAACCACCCGTCGAGCCACTCGACGCGCCCGCAGCCGTGATCGTCTTGACCACGACTTTGTAGCCGTTGTTGTCCAAAGCGGTTTCGCCCGCCTTGAAGTCCGTCGTCGCCTTGTTGGCGCCCGTGTCCGTTCCTGCCGTCGACAGCGTCGTCAAAGCATGAGCCAGCGTCGTCGCGTACTGAATTTCCGCGTTCGTCAAGCTCAAGGCCGCCAACTTGCTGCCACGAGGCGAGATGTAGCCCACTTCGTACAGCGTCGGCGTCGTAGCCGTCGTCGTGTACGTAGCCGCACCCAACGCCGTCAGCGGGAAGTAACCACCCGTGGCCGTGCCGCTTTCCAGCGACAAGTGAGGCGTGCTCGAGCTCGCCTGGCTTACACCCAGCGAGAAAGCGCCCTGCACGGAGTCTTCCGTCGTGACGTACTCGGGAACGAACAAACCACGGCGGATCGTCGTCATGTCACCCGCTTCGAAGCCAGCCGGCGTGATACGCAGGTAGACGAAGTTCGGTCCGTAGTTGTACTTCACGAAGTTGCTGCCCACGTTGTAGGACACACCCGTCGCGCCCTGGCCCGGCGTAATCGTGCCGTTCCAGTTCTCGAAGTTGATGCGCACCGTACCGGCGGCCAGACCCATCAGGGTGCCGTCAACCGTGGCGTTGCCGTTCGCGTTCGTCAGGACGATTCCCGAAGGCGTCAAGCGCGCGGCCGAAGCCGTCACGTTCGAAATCGCGGCTGCCGGGAACGTGGCTGCCGTAGCGAAGCCCGTGTCCGTACCGAAGGTCCAGACGCCCGCCATCATCGTCGAGTTGGCGGCCGTGTTGTTCGTGAACCGGGCACCCGTGCCGAAGTCGTAGACTTTCGCGCCCGTACCCGTGCTGATGCGCACGTTGGTGGCGGACGTCGTGTAGGCCGCACCGGCCAGCACCATGGTGGTGCTGTAGTACGGTACGAAGTTCGACGTCGTCGGGTCACGGAAGAAGACCGTACCCGCAGAGCCGTTGCCAGCCGCCGTGGCGTCCGAGATGATGTAGAATTCACGGGCGTTGGTCGGGGCCGAAGCGGCGTCCGAGAAGTCGAACGGCGAGGTCAGCGTCGACTGTGCCAAGATGTAGGACAAATCGACGGTCGTCGTGTCCGTGGCGCTGGTCTGGAAGCTCTGCGAACCCGTCGCGAACGTCAGCTTGTCGTAGGAGACGTCGGCCAGGCCGTTGTACGTGAGCTTCATCAGGGCAGGCTTGTCCAGGAAGTTCAGCGAGTCGCCCTTGTTCAGGTCCGACGCGACCGAGCGCGTCAGTTGGACGCGGGCCAGCGAGTGACCGTAGGACGTTCCGCCTCCGACGAGGTTGACGCGCCAGTTCGTGTTGTCCGTGCTGACCGAGCTGGATTGCTGCAGGGCCAACTTGTCGGAAAAGACGCTGACTTGCGCGTAGCTGGTCTGACCCAGACCGGCGAAGACCTGGAAGACGCGGATGACGATACCATTCTTGTTGTATTCGCCATCTTGCTGCAGCGTCGTCGTGTCGATCACGTTGCCGTTGGCATCGCTGACTTCGAACGAAACGGACAGCAACTGCGCCGTACCGGTCGGGACGGCCGAGATGTCCTTGAGCTTGGCGGAAATGCCGTTCGGGGACGTGACAGTGTCACCGATCTGCATGAACTCCTTGTAGGAGACTTCCTTACCCAGCGTCAGAACTGACGTGGCAGGCAGGGCCGTGTCCGAGTTGAAGTTGTCCATGCCGACGATAATCCAGTCCGCGCCCAAAAGCTTGACCTTGACGCGGTGCTTGGTCGTCTTGTAGGTGTCCGAGCAGGTCGAGTCGTCCGGCGTGAATTCCGTACAAACCTGGATGGGGTTCGTAAAGATGGATTCGTACGCGACTTGCGGGTTCTTGGCCTTGACCGTCTTGGTCGAGGCGTCGTACTGCGTCTTGGAGTAGACGTAGTAGCGTTCCTCCTGCGTGTACGACTTGGACACTTGCGAGTCCGTAATCGCGCCCTTGAAGGCCAAAGCCGATTCCGAGGACGTGATCTTGCGGCCAGCGCTGGCGAACGGAGACGTTCCGCCCAGGATGGTGTTGGTGCCCGTCAGGTCGTTGACGCGGTCATCCGTCGTGTTCGTGTCCAGGAAGCCTTCGACGTAGGTCTTCATCTGGTAGGCCACGTTCGGGTTGACGCCCGGCGTCGTGATTTCCAAGGAGACTTTGTCATCCGTGGAGGTCGTGCTGGCCGTACCGCCCGAGCAGGACAGCAGGTCAGCGCCCAGGACGGTGATGTCCTGCGACGTGTAGGCCATGTTGCCGATCATAGCGGCAATGTTGGCTGCGGCGACGGCGTCCGAGGGTTGGGCCTGGGAGCCGACGACGATCTTCAGGTTCGGAGCACCGTTCGAGAAAAACGGGAAGTTGCTCAGACCGCTGGAGTCCACTTGGACTGCGCCAGCAAAAGCGGCGCCCAGCAATGCAGCGCCGGCAGCAGCCGTCGCGATTTTCTTGACGTTCAAACTTTTCACGGAACCACCTCGACGAACATCGTTCGTCTAGTTACCAAAACAACTTGCGGCCGTAACCCGACGGACGTTGCTTTTCATTTCCCAAACCCCGGGAACAACGACAGTCCGTCCGGCCTTTAGCCGAAGCGGAATACTTATCGGAACCCGGTTTTTAAACCTTTCCAAAACCTTACGCTGTTTGACGAATAGCCCTCGGACAGGCCAAAACAGGCCGAAAAGGGGTCGAAAATCCGACGTTTGTCGAAAACCGGACGAAACAGCGGCCATGCGCCTCACCCTCCCCTTTGCCTCGGAGCCCCCCCCACCGGCCGGCACGCGGTTTGGAATTGCTGGAGATTATTAGGATTTTCGTCATATATAATATAGGCGAAGCCAAACCCAAATGGCGAATATGTTACTACCAACAAGTTTATAAATAATGATTGTGAGTAATATAGCAGGCGAAAAAAGCATGGCGCATGAATTCAACTCCCAACAAATCAAGCAGGTCGTCTCGGCCAACAAGGCCAAGTTCACCGGCGAGCACGGGCACGGACCGAAGGAATTCGAGCAGACGACCATGTTCATCCCGGTGGCCACGGAAGGAAAAGCCGTCATCAACGTGCAGACGCGTCAGAAATTCCTGACAACGGGCATCACGAACTGGCGTATGTACCACTTCCACCGCGCGGCGGCCATCATGGGCGCCGTGGCGGCCGTGTGGCTCATCTTCATCAACCCGTACCTCTCGGCGGCAGCCGGCATGGCCTCGGCCTGGAGCTATGGCGAGTACCTGAAGAAGGATTTCACGATCAACCACATCTACAAGAGCCGTCACCTGCTGGAAAGCACGTAGGCGGAAGGAAAGGAACGAGGATTCGTAAAACATGAGTGGACATGGACCCGTGGACCCGCGCGACCACCTGCTGCACGACATCGAGTCGACGGCCACGCCGGCGCACCACGCGGCGGAGGACGTCGAACACGCCATGCACGAGGCCCACGAAGAGCACGCGCAGGGCATCAGCACGGCGGACCACCCCCCGCACGTGTCGTACATGCCCATGGAAGTGGACCGCACGGTCCCGCCCAACCTGCGCCAGTTCACGCGGTGGGAATACCTCTCCGAATACGTCGAATGGTGGCGCCAGGGCGTCACGTCGAAAGTGCAGTCCGTGGTCTTTTTGGGCCTCGGGTTGCTGACGCTGGAAACGTTTCCGCCCGGCGCGTTGTTGATGTTCGCCTTGTCGGCGCGCCATCAGGACCTGGCCTGGATGTACGACTTCATCGCCAAGAAGTTCGGCGCCTCCCGTACCTTGACGCTGGTCGATTAGGAACGAAGAAAAACCTCTTTCATTTTTTTCAAAAAAACGAAAAAACCCAAAAAAAAGGGAAAGCACGCGACACGGAAAAAACCGGAAAAGTCGCGAAAAAAGCCGAAAAACCTCGAAAAAAACCAACCAAACGTGAAACCGAAAAATGGCGGAAGAAATCTACGAAGAAAAGGACGCGCCGTGGGAGACGCACTTGATGTCCTTCCTGGAGGACATGGGCCTAGTCAAGATCATCGACGGCCCGACGGACTTCAAGACGGGCATGTTCGACCACGGATTCATCCTGCCGGATTGGATCATCAACGCCATCGTGGTGCTGACGGTCCTGTACTGGCTCTTCACGGTGAAATAAGATGGCCATGACCAACTACACAAGCTCGCACCTCGTCGAGTACGTCGAGAAGACCGGCGCCGCCAAAATCGAGGGGAAGGCTCAAGGCGGGCATGACGCCCACGGCCAGAGCGGCCACGGAGGCGGCGACCACGGACGCCAGCTGCACCACATGTACGTGCCCATGAAGCAAGTGGGCCACATGATGGAAGGCGGCAAGAAAGTGCCGGTGCACAACCTGCACGTGCACACCCGTGCCCAGTTCCTCTCGGGTTTGGTGGACAGCGGCTTCCGCACGGGCGCTCTGGGTACGGCATACCGGTCGTACTTCTATGCCATCGTGTTCTTCGTGCTGACGGTGCTGACGTACAACGTCAGCCTGTACGTGGCCGCGGTGTTCGCGTACATGGCGGGCCTGCACTGGTCGCGCCGTCTGATCGAGCCGCCGTGGTCCGTCACCTGGTTCAAAGGAAAGGCCCTGTACCACACGAAGTAGAAAACGACCATTCATTTCTTTTTTCATTTATCCAAAAAAAAGCAAATGCAAAAAAACCAAAAAAAAAACAAAAAACGCGAACGAGAAAAACGAAGGAAAACCGGATCGGAAAAGAAAGAAAACGAACGAAAACGCGAAGCAAAAAAAACAAAAAAAAGGAAAAAGCTGAATCCGCAATACGCGGAAAACGAACAAAAACAGGAAAAAAGCAAGCCAACTTCGAAATAGCGAAGGTGTGAAAAGATGAGTTCCGATATCGAGCACAACCCCGGCGTCGTCGTGTCCATGGGTATCACCGAAAGCAAGGTACCCATGCTGCGCGCCACCACGCGGTGGGACTACGTGTCGCGCTTCTTGGCCGTGTGGAAGGAGTACGTCCGCTTCCAGATCTACTACGGCGTGCTGCTCATTTTGGGCATCTACCTGCTCTTCGTGCAGCCCGTGCTGGCCGTGCCGGCGCTGGCGGGTGCCGCGTACTTCTACCAGCTCAAGGAGTTCCGAAAAGAGCGCACCCTGCGATCGAAACGTACCGTCATCATCGGACACTAGGCGCAGAAGGCCCTAAATAGGGTCGAAAATGCCGAAAGGACGAAACAACGTACGGAAACGGAAAGGCACACCGCCGAAAAAAAGACGCACAGTGCCTTTTCCCTCTTTTTGCATTTTTTTCCAAAGCAGCCGGTGGGCCAATGCCGACGGATGCGTCTTTTTCATCTTTTCCAAGGCCCAGCGAAGCATCGTTCCGCAAAAGCCCGCAACCCCAACCGAACCGTTAAACGGATGCGCCGCAAAGCCGCGGAACGAACGCGCCTAGACTAGTCGGCCGGACCGTTGCGAAGGCTTCCCGCAACCCTTAAAATCCTCTGGTATCAACCATTCAGCTATGCGTCTTGAACAGCTGGAGAAATTGTTGCAGCGCCAAGTCCGCGCCCACGCCAGCAAGCGCATCATCAATAACTAGTTTTCAGAGGCCCTGGTAGCTCAGCCGGTAGAGCGGCTGACTGTTAGCTTTTTTGGCGGCGGTTTTTCAAAGCCAAGAACGCCAGACATCAGCAGGTCGTTGGTTCGAGTCCGACCCAGGGCGCTTTCATTTTTTCAGTTCTTCATACATTATTTTTTCCAGTCGTCTGAAAGTCGTTCGTCGTGTGTGCCATGGAAGTGCGGAAGGTTCTGGAAAAAATCGCGGCCGCCCAGCGCGTGCCGTTGGACGAGAGGGAAAAAGAGACGTTCAGCCACCAGATTAGCCAAGTGTTGGCGGCGTTTGACCGGCTTGACCAGGTCGACACAAAAGGCGTGCCGCCGTCATACCACCCCGTCGACATCCCGGCACAATTGCGGCCCGACGAAATCGAGCCGTCACCGGCGCCGGTGGCCAACGCCCGCCGCACCGAGAAAGGCTACATCAAAGGCCCGAGGATGATGAAGACGGCATGACGGACCGCTTTGAAACTCTGGAAAAGGTGCGCCGCGCCGATGCCAATTTTTCCTGCATGGCATTCGTGCCCGAGTCGTTGGGCCAGCCGGCTGGCGGTCCGCTTTCCGGCACGTTCTTGGGCATCAAGGACAACCTCTGCGTGCAAGGCATGCCAGCGCAGGCCGGCTCGAAGATATTGGAAGGCTACATGCCGCCTTTTTCGGCCACGGCCGTCTCGCGTTTGCAGCAAAAAGGCGCCACCGTCGTGGGAAAAACAGTGATGGATGCGTTCGGTTTCGGGACGTTCAACGCCAACACGTACAAGGTTCCTAAGAACCCGCACGACGTGTCACGGGCGGCGGGCGGCTCGTCCGGCGGATGCGCCGTGCTCACCGCGGCGACCGGCATTCCGTGCGTGGCGGAGTCGACCGGCGGAAGCATCAGCGCGCCGGCGGCCTTTTGCGGCGTGGTGGGCGTGACACCGACATACGGCAAAGTCAGCCGGTACGGCCTCATCGATTACGCCAACAGTTTGGACAAGATCGGTTCCATGGCCGCAACAGTGCGCGAGGCGTTCGATTTGATTGACGCCATGGCCGGTCCGGATGCGTTGGATTCCACTTCGCTGGTGCCGGCGCCGATGAAAAAAATCCAAGGCAAAGTGGCCGTGGTCAGCGAGTTGTTTGAAAAAGCCGAGGCCGGCGTGCGCACGGTTGCGATGCAAGCCGTGGAAAAACTGGAGCAGACCGGCGTGGCCGTCGAGGAAGTCCGGCTGGAGCACACCGAAAACGCTTTGTATGCATATTATATTCTGGCCATGGCCGAAGCGTCGACAAACTTGGCCAAGTTCGTGGGCCTGCGCTATGGCCAACAGCCGGCGCCGGAGGAATCCGAGACGTATACCGATTATTTCACGCGCGTGCGCGAGCTTTTCGGACCGGAGGAGAAGCGCCGTATACTGTTGGGCAGTTTCGCCCGCACCGCCGGTTACCGCGGCAAGTACTACGACAAGGCCGCGCGCGTGCGGACCTTGGTCATCCGCGAACTCAAAAACCTGCTGGAAAAATACGATGCGTTGTTGATGCCATCCATGCCGTGCGTGGCCCCTCGGTTTTCCGACATCGAAAAATTGTCGCCGTTGGAGCATTACGCGATGGACGTGTGCACCGTGCCGGCGAATTTGGCCGGATTGCCGCATGCCAGCGTGCCGGTCGGCACATCGCAAAGCATGCCAGTGGGCTTGCAGATCGTCGCGGATCATTTCCAGGAAGGCATCGTCCGCCATTACGGCGAGGCCGTGGAGGGGCAACGCACATGAACGCCCCCGCCGCCCTACAGGCCGAAGATGACGGCCTCAAAATCGGGCTTGAGACGCACGTGACGCTTAACACCAAGACCAAGTTGTTCTGCGGTTGCAACGCGAAGGCGCCGGCGGACGCGTTGCCAAACCAGTACACGTGTCCGACGTGCCTAGGCCTTCCGGGATCCAAGCCGCGGCTGAACGGAAAAGCGGTGGAATTGGCGGTGCGGGCGGCGCAGGCGCTCACTTTCGACATCGATTTGGACAGCCGTTTCGCACGCAAGACGTACTATTACCCGGATTTGTCCAAAGATTACCAAATCACGCAGTACGATCGGCCGCTGGGGTTGCGCGGAAAACTCAAGGTCAGCGAAAACTCCGTAGACCTCACCCGGCTTCACATCGAGGAGGATCCGGCGCAGATCGTGTATCCGCATGGCAACATGGCCAACAGCACGTACAGCCTGCTGGACTACAACCGATCAGGAATGCCGCTGCTGGAAATCGTGACGGAGCCGTGCCTCAAGAGCCCTATGGATGCCAAAGCCTATTTGGAGGAATTGTTCCGCCTCTTGGCGTATCTGGGCGTGATCGACGCCAAAGCCGAGCGCGTGATGAAGACGGATGCGAATATATCCATCCGCGGCGGCCAGCGCGTCGAGATCAAGAACATCACGTCGTTTGCCGCGGTCGAAAAAGCGTTGCAGTCCGAACGCTTCCGCCAGAAAAAAATGCTACAGACCGGAAAAACCATCGAACGGCAGACGCGGCTGTATTCCGAGGAGACGGACACCACGCTTCTGATGCGGACGAAAGAGCAGGAAGAGGATTACGGCTACATCGTCGAGCCGGACCTGCCGCCCTTGACGCTTTCGCACGAGTACGTCGAATCCGTGCGTGCCGCGACCAAGGAGTTGCCGGAAAAGGCCATCACACGCCTGGCAGGCGTCGTTCCGGCGCAATACGCACCCATCCTGGTGTACCAGGGATTGCTGCCGTACTTCGAATCCTCCAGGACCGCGGACAAGAACCTCTTGGCGCGCTGGACGTGCGGCTACTTGTTGAAGGCCATGAACTACAATGACATCGACGCGCCGGATTCGGCGTTGCCGGTTGCCGAATTGGACGCATTGCTTGCCGCCATCCAAAGCGGAAAAATCACGGAACGCGCCGCCATGGAGTACATCAAGCGCATGGTGACGGAGAAGAAGACTTTTGCGGCCGTCATGCAGGCCGGAAGCGTCGGATTGGCAGAAAGCGGCGCGCAAACGGCGGCCGACGCGTTGGTATTGAAGATCATCTCCGAAAACGCGAAAGCCGTGGCGGAATACCGCGCCGGCAAAGCCAAGTCCCTCGAATTCCTGGTAGGTCAGTTCCTGCGGCAGAACCTCGGGCTTCATCCCAACGAAGTCCGGGAATTGTTCAGGAAAAACATGGCGTAACGCCAACGTTGTTTCTCCTCTTTTTTAGTCAGGGTTGATTTTCCTTCTACTCAACATTTATATTATAATGTATATGATAAACGCGGTGAGGTGGATGCAGGTCGTGTTTGAAGCGGAAATTCGACAAGTGGGGACATCTCTCGGCGTACTGATTCCGGCCAAAATAGTCCGACAGAAGCACTGGAAAAAAGGGACGCGGGTATTCGTTACGTTTCTGGATATCGACGAAAAGGCCATAAAAAAAGGATTCGGAATGGGAAAAGGGATGAAGCCGTACCAGAAAGTAAAATGGAGCAAATGGGAATAACATGCTACTGGACTCTTCCGCGTGGATCGAATACTTCCTTGCAACGGCTAAGGGAAAAAAAATCCTCCAATGGCTGACCGGCGGTCCTGCCTACGCCAGCGCCATCAGCTATGCCGAAATCACCCGGTGGGCATTGCGGTCAGGGCAATCGCCGGAACCTTTCATCCACCAGATGGAAAAGGTCGCCCGCGTTCTGCCAATGGAAAAAAACACGCTGGTCGCGGCCGGATACATGACTGCCGATCGCAAAAAAACCCATGAAAAGTGGGGCTTGGCGGATGGGATCATGTATGCTACAGCCCGAAAACATGGCCTCGAATTGCTGACCGTGGATCACGATTTCAAAGGCCTTGAAAACGCCATCATCATCGAGTAGGCGGACCCCCGCCCCCAAACCCTTAAAACCCCCTTTTGTCACTACTGACGGGTAGTATGGGTTTTTTTGATTGGGCGTATTCGGCGAAAGACGAGACGCTATGGCTTCTCGGCCTGCTCGTGGCCACTTTCGTCTTTCTAGGCATGGGTTCCGCCGGCTGGGGCACCGGAGCGTCGTTCAACGCCTGGGGCGCTTTTTTGGAAGTGTTCAAGGTCGTCATCGGCATCCAACTGGTCTTCGGATTCATCGCGTTGCTCTTGAGCCTGCTGCCGTTGGTGGTCGTCGTGCTCATCGGCCTTCTGGGCGCGTATTTGTTCAACCGCCTGGTCGGCTCCGTCAGCCTGACGGAAGGCATGGCGGCTCTGACGGGCGGCACGTCGTTGCAGAGCATCGTCGTGTTCGCCCTCATCGTGCTGCTGCTACTGTAAAACGCAAACCGGCAACATCGCGACACGAAGGAAAAACCAAGAAAAAACTCACGCACGGATGGCGGCGGCAGAGAAAGTCCGCCTCCGCAACAACCCTTAAAAACCTTCAACCCGTAAATCCATTCAGGCACGAATTTTTCGCCCGTTTTTGGTCCAGAGGCCTCCATTTGCGTCGGAAGGTTGCCGGGCCGGAAGAAAGGGAAAAACCACATGACGCCGAAAAAGCCGGAATCCGAACAGGAAGCACTCATCAAAAGCCTGGCCAAGAAAACGGACGAGCACGAGTTCTACACGCCCATCCCCAAGAACTACCAATTTGGCAAGACCAAGTACGTGTTCGTGACCGGCTCCGTGATTTCCGGCGTGGGAAAAGGCATATTCTCCGCATCGTTATCCAAGCTCTTGAAGGACCAGGGCCTGCACGTGGAGGCCATGAAGTTCGACGGCTACCTCAACGTGGATGCCGGCACCTTAAACCCCTACCGCCACGGCGAAGTGTTCGTGCTAGACGACGGCACGGAATGCGATATGGACCTCGGCACGTACGAGCGCTTCTTGGACCAGGACATCTCGAAAGACAACTATTTGACGGCCGGAAAACTCTTCTCGCAGATCATCGCCAAGGAACGCGCCGGCGAATACCTAGGCCGCGACGTGCAGTTCGTCCCGCACGTGACCGGCGAAATCAAGGCATTCATCCGCCATTTGGCGCTCAAGACTGAAGCGGACGTCGTCGTCATCGAAGTCGGCGGCACGGCGGGCGACATCGAATCGGCCTATTTCCTGGAAGCCCTGCGTGAACTGGCGTATGAAGAGGGCGCGGGCAACAGCTGCTTCGTCAACGTCACCTACATCCTGAAGCCCTCCGCTTTGGGCGAACATAAGAGCAAGGCGGCACAACTGGGCATGCGCACGCTGATGAGCCTAGGAATCCAGCCGCAGCTGATCGTATGCCGCTCGCGCGAGGCCATACCCGAGAAGATCCGTGAAAAACTATCCATCTTTTCCAACGTCCCCGTCGACCGCGTCATCGGTCTTGAGGATTTGCAAAGCATCTACCAGGTACCCTTGAAACTGAAGGAATGCAAAGCCGACGAAACGGTGTGCGACATCCTGCAACTCAAGGGCAAGCTCAAGGCGCAGGAAAAGGCGTTGGCGCTTTGGGAAGAATTCGAAAAGAAGATGCACGAAGCGAAGAAGGAAGTTCACGTGGCCATCACCGGCAAATACACCGGCTTGCATGACGCGTACGCGTCCATCCTCAACGCCTTGGAGCACGCCGGCGAAGCGAATCGCGCGCACGTCAACGTGCACTGGGTAGACACCACCAAAATCGAGACGCTGAAAGAAGCTTCCGAGGCGCTCAAGGGCATGGATGGCGTCATCGTGCCCGGCGGATTCGGCGCCCGCGGAGTGGAAGGCAAAATCCTCTGCGTCCAACACTGCCGCGAAAACTCCGTGCCGTACTTCGGCTTGTGTTATGGATTCCAGATGGCCGTCATCGAATTCGCGCGCAACGTCTGCAGCATCAAGGGCGCGCACACGACGGAAGTCGAGCCGGAATGCAAGGACGACGTCATCGACATCCTGCCGGAACAGAAGGAAAAGGAAGGACTTGGCGGCAACATGCGCCTCGGCGGGCACAAAGTCGAGATCAAGAAGGGGACGCTGGCCGAGAAATTGTACGGCGATTCGTCGGCGCACGAGCGCTTCCGCCACCGCTACGAATGCAACCCAAAGTACATCGACGTCTTGGAAAAAGCCGGCCTCGTGTTTTCCGGCAAAGCGCCGCACCACCCCATCATGCAGATTCTGGAGCTTCCCGAATCCAAACACCCGTTCTTCGTGGGGGTTCAGTTCCACCCCGAATTCACCTCCCGCCGGCATCGGCGCCGCTTGCGCCAAGGCGTTCGCCGACAAAGGGGCGCGCGTGGTCATCCACTACAAGTCGGCCAAGACCAAAAAAGAAGCCGAAAAAATCGCCAAACAGTGCAGGGCCGAACGGTGCGTGCAAGCCGACGTCGAGTCGTTGGACGAATGCAAGAAGCTCATCGACGCCGTGGTGAAGAAATGCGGCCGCATCGACGTCTTGGTGAACAACGCCGGAATGAACACGCCTACACCCGTCGGCAAGACGGACGCGGCCACGTGGGAAAAAATCGTCAACACCAACCTCCGCGCTCCCTTCTTCCTCGTCCAGTACGCGTTGCCACACCTGCCCGCCGGCTCGGCCATCGTCAACCTAGCATCCATCCGCAGCTTCCGCACCCGGCCCAGCGTCGCTGTGTACTCGCTGACCAAAGCCGGCGTCAAGTCGCTGACGGAGACGATGGCCAACGAACTGGCGCCCGGCATCCGGGTGAACGCCATCGCGCCAGGCTACGTCGACACCGACATGTTGCGTGCTTTTCCACCGGAAAAAATCGAACAATTCCGACAAAGCGCGGCACTGAAGCGGATCATCCGACCCGACGAAATCGCCCACGCAGCCGTCTTTTTGGCCGAGAACGACGCCGTCACCGGCCACACCCTTGTCGTGGACGGCGGCTATTTGATCCAATGACTCGCTGGGGGCCAAAAACAAAAACTCACCGGCCAGTTCGTCCAACGATTTTTATCCCGCATTCGGCACCGCTGTAGCATGCTCATCGTACGACAATACTATTCGGCCGACTTCGTGCCGGTGCTGCAAGCCGAAGGATGCGACATCGTGCTTTCCAATGGCGCGACCGTGAACCTGGCATTGTCCACAGACGTTTACTGCTTAGGCTACACGCAGCAAGGCGCGCGCCATGACTGTCCGAAAAAAGCGACGGGCAAAAAGCAATGCGCGACGTGCGCCAAGGAAGATGATTTCCTATCGTGCCTGCGGTGCGACGGCGCCACGTGCCTACAGTTCACGCCGCAATGGAAGGAGGATTGCTTCGGCAAGGATTATACCGTGTACCTGGCCAGTTTCGGCGACAAAGTCAAAGCGGGCGTGACCCAGACTGCGCGCGTGCGCAAACGGTGGGTCGAACAGGGCGCCGATTATGCCGTGCGCGTCTTTTCCGGCCTCAACGGCCAACAAGCCCGCGTCATCGAATCCGCTTTGGTGCGTTCCGGTTACATCGGGCGGCACACCACGGCGGAAAAACTTCAGTTGCCGACGCCGGTGGAATCCGCCATCCAAGACGAGTTGGAAAGCGATTCAATCCGCCGAGTCACGAAGTTGTTCCAGAAGAACGCTTTGGAGCCGAAAATCGAGAGCATGCAAAGCCACTACCCGGCTATTACCACGGCAAAAAGCACGGATTACCTCAACGGCACGGTGTTGGGGGCCAAAGGACCCGTGCTGTTTTTGGAGCAGAACGGCGCCGACCGCGTCTTCGGCCTGCCGAACGCCGTGGGCCGCAAGGTCCTGACGCACACGTTGTCCGCATTTGCCTGATTTCCTGGAAAAAAGGGCGCAACGCGACGGCTCTGTTGAAAGAGTCAAAGAAGCAACGGATGATGCCATGGCGGAAGGCAACTGGAAAACGAAAGCAACGACAAATTCCTTCGGCAACTGCAAACGCCTTTCATTTATTTTGTTTCAAACCAAAACGCTTTTTTTCCTCTTTTTCCGATTTTCAACAAGACCCAACGCAGCGCGGGATTTATTAATTTGGCACCGCCTACAGCACAGTGATGAACGTCTTGATCGTGTATGAAGGCGCAGCCGTGAAACCGTTGGCCGACGCCATCGCGCAAGGCGCGCAGGAATTGAATGCGACGGTGGCCGTCAAGACCGCAGCGGAAAAACCGCCGTGGGCAGGTTGCGACTTCGTCTTCGCCGGCGGGATGCTGGATAAAGGATTCTCCGTCCAGAAATACCTGGAAACAAAAGACGTCTCCAAGACCAAGTTGGCGCTTTTCTGCGTAAAGAAAGGCGCCGGCAACCTCGACTTGGCCGTCCAGACGCTGCAGCAGAAAGGGGCGCAAGTGGAGAGGAACACCTTTTCCGCCCAACTGCAGGGACCTCTGTCCTTCGTCGGCGTGGGCAAGCTGAAGGATGCCGACTTGATTCGTGCCCGCGGATTCGGCGAACGCACGCTGAACGTGGCATTCAGCTTGGGCATCGCGAAGGATACGGAAAAAGCCGACAAAATCAAGGGCTACGTCAAATAAACGAAAAAAAGAAGAATCCTTCAAAAAAAGCAGTGGCGAAATCCGAAAAAAGGACGGGATCGTTGCACAAGTCGCCTTTTTGCAAAGCGTTGACTTCTTTTCAAAGCGTCCGGATGGTGGGCAAAAGCCGTCCTTCCAAGGCATGCCGCTCAACGCGCAGGTTCAACTCGTGGAACTTGCGAGTGAGGTACTTGCGCACGCGGAACTCCCACTCCGGATGGATGCTGAACACGCCGTTGTCCGACAGCTTGACCAAGCAGATGTTGAGGCGGCCTTCGTGGTCCTTGTACTCGGTGAAGCGTTTGGCGTTCTGGTGGAAGAATTTCTGCACCTGTTCCTCGGAAAAGAGGCTCTTGGAATCCGACGCGCCGGGAAAAAAGGAGAAAGGCGCCAAAAGCGCGTTACCGGCCTGTTGCGCCAGGATGGCGCTTTCCGCCGCTTCGTCCATGTGACGCAGGCGGCCGAGGGCCGACGTCTTGAGCGAATCGACCAATGCGTCCAGTTCCTTAGAGTCACGCTTGCCGGCCACCGCGCCCTGCACGTACACGTAGACGTCTTCCGGCGTCTCGGGCCCGTTGACCAGGCAGTACAACGCCAACAGGTGCAGCTTGGAGATGCGGCTCCAGCGGTAGGCGTCGTCCAACAGGTTCAGCAGTTCTTTCTGAAGCATGGGGAGTGAACCGCAGATACAACGTGGCGATGTAATATTAGGCTTGGGAAACAGTGGCGGCGAAAAAAGCCGAAGACTCAAAAGGAAGCGAAGGCAAACCCCCCAAAAAGAAAAGCTAGGCGCCCCAAAAGAAAAGCAGAGTGCGCGCGAATCGGAGGGAATCACTCATACCGAATCGTCGCCGGCGGCTTCTGAGAAATATCGTAAAAGACCCTATTGACGCCTTCGACTTCGCCCAGAATGCGCGAAGCGACTTTCTGCAAGAGCTCCGGCGGCAGACGAACCCAGTCCGCCGTCATCACGTCCTTGCTCTCGACCGCCCGCAGCACGATGGGGTATTCATACGAGCGTTCGTCGCCCTTGACGCCGACGGTGCGCACCGGCAGGATGGCGGCGAAAGCCTCGAACATCCTGTCGTACCATCCGGCTTTCCGCAATTCGTCGATGAAAATGTAATCCGCCTCGCGTACGGCGTGCAACTTGTCCGGCGTGACTTCCCCGACGACGTTGATGGCCAAACCAGGACCGGGGAACGGGTGGCGCTTGAGGATGGCCTCCGGCACGCCCAATTGTTTTCCAAGTTGGCGGACTTCGTCCTTGTACAATTCGGCCAAAGGCTCCAACACCTTCCACTTCATCTTCTCCGGCAGAGTCAGGTTGTGGTGGCTCTTGATCTTGGACGTGGCCTTGCCGCCGGCGGCCGCGCTTTCCACGCGGTCAGAAAAAATGGTGCCCTGCGCCAAGTATCCGACGTCGGGGACGCTCTGCGCCGCCTTTTCGAACGTTTCGACAAAGAGGTGGCCGATGATCTTGCGCTTCTTCTCCGGATCGCTCACGCCCTTGAGCGCGTACAGGAATTCCTTGGACGCATCGACAAAGACGAAGTGGTCGAAGTCGTTGAAGAATTCCTGGATTTCTCGAGTCTCGTTCTTGCGCATCAGGCCGGTGTCAACGTAAATGGGAAACAATTTTTTGCCGACGGCTTGCCGCAGCAGGAAGGCCGCGACGGTAGAGTCCACGCCGCCGGACACGCCGATGACGACGTTCTGCGAACCCACGCGCTGGCGCATCTCGGCGATGAGCGCGTCCTTCGAAAACGTGCCGGGCGTTTTTTTGGCTTTGCAGATGGTAAACGCGAAGTTCTGAAGCACCGCGTTGCCGCAGGGCGTGTGGTGCACTTCCGGGTGGAACTGAAGGCCATAAATCGAACCCTTGGCGTAGGCCGCGATCGAGTCGCCGCTTTTGGCCAGGACTTCAAAGCCGGAGGGAAGCACCAACACGCTGTCACCGTGCGAATACCACACTTTTTCTTTAGGATGCAATCCGTCCAGCACGCCTTCGGCCTTGACCACGTCCAGTTCGCGTTCGCCGTACTCACGCGTGGCGCGCTCGACTTTCCCGCCGAAATGGTTCGCGATGAATTGGTGGCCATAGCAGAGGCCGAGGATGGGAATGCCCAGGTCGAAGACCTTCGAATCGGGCCGGGGCGCGTTCGAAGCATAGACGCTGGACGGACCTCCCGAAAAGACAATGCCCTGCACGCCGGCAATCTCGGCCGCTGGCACGTCGTGGGCAAAGAGGCGGACCGGCACGTGCAAGTCGCGCAGGCGCCGCGCGATCAAGTGCGTGTATTGACCTCCGAAGTCCAGTACGGCAATCATGAAAGCATTCCTTCGGGCTATCGCTTAGCGTAGTTGGCCGTGTCGTCAAAGTCCATCAACGAATGCGGGTGGCTCTCGGTGAAACCCGACGACGTGATGCGCACGAAACGCGCTTTCTTTTGGAATTCGTCAAGATTCTTGGCGCCGACATACACCATGGCCTTGCGCAAGCCGCCTTCGAACTGCGTGATGACGTCCTCGACCGAGCCGCGGTACTTCGTCAAACCGGAGACGCCTTCCGGAACATGGCTTTTCTTGAACGCGTCATACCGGTTGGCATGGTTGGCCTTAAGCGATTCGACCGAACCCATGCCTCGATATTTTTTGTATTTCTGTCCGTCGACCTCGACCAATTCACCCGGCGACTCGTCGCAACCGGCGAAGATATTGCCCATCATGCCGCACGACGCACCGGCGGCAATGGCTTTGGCCAAATCGCCGGAGTACTTGATGCCTCCGTCGGCGATGACGGGAACCTTGTGTTGGGAAGCAACGTCGGCCACTTCGCTCACGGCCGTCAATTGCGGGACACCAATCCCAGTAACTACCCTCGTGACACATATACTACCGGGCCCAAGACCAGTTCGGAGTCCGTCGGCTCCAGCCGAAATCATCTGCTCGGCCGCTTCGCGGGATACGATGTTGCCAGCCACCACGTCGGCACCCATCTTCTTGTACCGCTTGACAGCCTCGATGACGCTTTTACGGAAGCCATGCGCCGTGTCGATGACCAAAAAGTCGACTTCCTTGGCCAACAAGGCCGAGACGCGTTCGTCGTCCTGCGGTCCCACGGCGGCGCCCACAGGCAGTTCTTGGGCCTTGACGTAAGCCACGTGCTCGACTTGCTTGGCAACCGGGATGTTGTAGTGAATCACACCGATTGCTCCCCGTTTGGCCATGGCAACCGCCAATTTACCCTCGGTGACGGTGTCCATGGGCGAAGAAACGATGGGGACCTGGATCTTGAGGTTGCGCGTAATATGGGTGGACACATCGATGTCGGCGATGGCGACTTCCGAGTAGCCGGGTTGCAGAAGGACGTCGTCAAACGTGATGGCTTCCGGCGCGTCGGTCAGCTTCTTGGTAAATCCAGTCGATCCGGCCATGTAAACCACTCGCGATGTTCTTGAAAAAAACCGTCCGGGCTGGAGGGGAAAAAAAGTTCAAGCACGCAAAAGTGCTTTCTTTTTTAATTGGTCGAATCAGGTTAAAAAGGGTTGCGAGGGCATGGTTCTGTTCAGTTAACGGTTGGTCGGAAGTGCCGTTCGGTTGGTGTTCAAAACGGTTGGCGCAATGGAACCTCAAAACAAACAGCCAAATGCAGACAAAACGGGCATTAAAAGACCGGAACCTAACTACCTAATGGATAAAGTTTGGGCGAATTTAACAACAACTTTATTCCTTTTTGTAGTGGCGCTAAGCCTAATCGTACCCCTATTCTTTCATAACTTTGTTGGAAACTATTTTTCTGACCTGCTTTCAGTTTTAAAACTAGTTTACGATTTGGCCGCAACCACCAACTTCGCCCCGATTCAAAGGGCATTAGCCTTAGCCCTTTTCGCAATAATCTACCTTTTCTCGGACAAGACCAGAGCCTACGAGCCAATGCAAAAGTTTGCACAAAAATACATGGGGCTCTAAATGAACGGCTTTGAAAGCGATAAAATAGTAAACGCAATTGACGAGGGTTCAATAGACCAGTTGTTGTTAGGGGCAACATTGGCCGCAGGCGCTTTACTGCTCGGATTCAAAGAATACTTCAAAGACAACCTACAAGCCACAGTAATATTCTATCTAATTTTAGCACTCCTACTGATATTCGTAGTACGCGCCACCGGAATTCTATTCAAGCGACCCTTATTGAAAAACTTGTCAAAGTTTTTGTTCTCGATACTATTGTTCTTTTTCTGGCTTGTGGCAATTTACTTCACTATTGCCGCAGTCATCACTCCGGCCATTTTTTCGCTACTCAACGCAATCTACCTCAAGGGCATAGCCGTCCTGATTCAACCCTATTTCGCCATCGTGCAAGAACTCATCGCATTTTATATTTTTATGAAACTTGAAGAACTCACACAGTAGCCGCAAGACTAGCGTTGAACGTTTCCCCAGCATTTTTGTTCGAATCGGCATCCGGCGCATTTTCGCTTGTTCGTGACTTTTTCAGTTAAATCTCTAACCGTGAGGCACTTGTGCATTGCAAGAAGCTTTCCCTCAATAACGCGGTCAATTTCTTTCGTATAGGGTCGTCGCCAAAAAATCTCTCCCGTATCCCTATTCCTCAATAACCCAAAAACTTTCTTTCCAAGCAAACCCAGCTTCCGCTGGTTTTCCCGAAAAATGATGAACGCATACGCCATTACTTGAAGCCGATAACCCTCCCACGCCGAGAAATGCGGCTTATCCTCCACCACATAGATTCCCGTCGAGTCAGACCATAGTTCATCCGGCTTTCCAATTAACAGCACTTCTCCAACCTGAGTACGAAAAACCGCGTCAGACGCATCCGGCCTCATTACTACCCGCCTAGTCGCCTCCATAAACGTCTGAAAACGAATACTCGTCGTCACCTTTGCCATGAACTGTCGGTCTAACTCGTCATGCACCTGCTGACCCTTCAGCAAGTGACTCGAAGTAAACGCAGAGTCCTTCGGCGTCGTCCGATTCAAAAACCACTTTTTCTGACAATAACCAAACTCCGACAACTCTGACGCACGAATCACCGTCATACTGCTGACTCCGGCTTCAAATCCGCACAAACTGGTGAATCCGCCAACTCAAGCAACGCCAACCATTTGTTCTTGCCTTCGGGAAGTTGGATTTTTGCCGCTTCCGCAGGCGTCTTGCCAATTGCCAAATGCGTCCGAACAAAATTGTAATAGATTCCCGAACCGTGAAGCAAAAACGCCGAAGTTCTAAACCGACCAAAACCACGCATCGGCTTCAAACGGTCTTTCAAACTCCCATGATAACGCTCAATCTTATTGTTGTTCGACTTACCCTCCAAACCATTCGACTTGACATGCCGAGGCCGGTCAAACTTGAAAACCCGACTAATAGCCTTCGGATACACATTCATGCTATCCGACAAAATCAAAACCGGCCCACTCCCCGCATAATGCTTCGCTTTACTTAGAAACGCAACCGTATCCTCCTCACTGCGAGTTAAGGCAAACTGCTGGCTCAACAAAAACCGCGTATCCAAATCAATCGCATTATAATTCCAAGCATACCGCGACTCTAAATCTCGACAAAGATACATCGTCTCGTCGATACCCCAAACAGTTCCCACTTCTGGAACCAGCGTGTCAGTAAACGACTTGATTTTACCCACTGCCTTGCGGATAATGCCCAACACGGTTACAGGGCTAATTCGCATATCCCGAAAATCTCGAAAATGCGCCGAAATAGCCCTTAGAGAGAAATTCCTGAAATACAAGTCACAAATTTCAGCGACCATTTCTCGCGTCAACTTATGACGCTTGAAACAACCGCCAACAGAAAACTTCCGCTTGCAGACGTTACAAAAGTAGGTTTGTCTTACGCCATTCTTGATTTTTCTGCATCCATACCGCATCGTGTTTTTCGAATTGCAATACTCACATTTTTCCTCCGTTTTTTCTTGATTTTTCGCTTGTTTTTCAGCCGCCAAAACCTGCGAAACGTTCGGCTTAGGCGGCAAGTCCCTTTCGGGTTCCATGCCTTAGTTATCTACCTCTTGTTTTTTGTTGAATTAGGTACTGGACCGGCATATTTATTAATTCTTCTACCGTAGAAGATTAATGGTAAAAATCCTCCAAAAAAACCTAAAAGTCACAATAAAAACCCACAAAAAAAATACGAAAAAAGGGGCAACCCAATACACCTACGGCTCAATTACTATTCACGACTCAAGGCTTTTGAAATACGTTGGAAAAAAAGTTCGAATCGAAATTCAAGAATGACTTATTTCTTTGTCTCTTCGGCTTTGCTTTCCCCCAACACCTCTAATTGTCGGAGAATTAACTCGCAAAGCGCTTTTGAAGTAACTTCGTTCTTAGACCTGAAAAGTTGGTCAAAACTCGCGCGGATTATCGGATGATAATCGACAAGGTAATCCTTTAGGTCGGATTCGATGTCTTCTAAAGTCCGGGGCGGGTTCAAAGCAGACGCATACTCGTTCACTAAATGAATAAGTCTGTCCACACTTTCTGAGACAATTAGTCGCTTCACATCTTCCGGCTTAGAAATATACATTAGAAGCTTTTTGTCAGGGTCATTCTCATGAACGGCAAGCTGTATCAAACCTAAATACAATAGATGCGTAATTAGTAAATCAATTGCACTATTGAAAAGTAATTGAGAACCCACATCTTTATTTTTCGAATGAAAGTAATGTAGCAAACGTACTGAAAGCTGCTCGGTGTTTAGCCGCTTCTCCTGTTTTAGCCATTCATATACCATGTGATAGAGTTCGGGTAAATTATCCACTAACAATTTTTGTTTTTCTTCCATGCTTGCAGCAGTGGCATACGCAATGCCTAGTTTTGAAAGCAGGACTTTTTTCTGATTAGTTTTTCCATCAGCATGAGTCAGACCCAAATATTCGGAAAAGCGAATCAGCTGACGAGTAAATTGAGCATCGTATGGCAATACGGCGTACAATTTGTTTGTTCGCAGTGCGCTATTTGGTTGTGGGTCGCTGTTCTTGTAAAGAAAATCAACAATGGCATCTAGGCCATTATAGATGCGGTTGCGGTCTAGCCAAACATAAGGCAACGTGATTTTTTCTTCGGCGTCATCCATTGCGATACCCTTTTATTTGATTTTTATCATCTAGGTAACTATTGAGGAAGGGGAGGGAGTCGAACCCTCATTCCGGCTAAGGTCCTGCTCTTCAGGCAGGCGTGATTCCGCTCCACCACCCTTCCAGTTTTTTCACTTTTGCTATTAGATGCTTCTCGCGCAGTTTCATTGTAACTAGTAGTAGTGTCAAGTTAATTCTTTCGTCCTATTCGTACTTTATTTTGACTATTAGTATGAAAAAAATACTTATAGTACTAAAAGTATACTACTGGGATAAATGGAATACCATTCTACTTTTTTAGGTCAATCATCCTTCGACTAGCGTGGCATCGAACATACATAGAGCAGGAAAATCATATTTTGATTTGGCTGAAAAAGTACTCGACCACTTAGTCGCCACCTATCCTGTGAAAGACCGCGAAGTTACATTAAGCGAACTTAGGAACACCTACGGGCGCAAGAATTACGTCCGAACAAAAGCAGTGATGGAATTTTTAGTGAGGCTAAAATTTGTTGATTGCAAACGAATGAAAACTAAACGCGGCGTTCGTCTCGTCGAAAATTGCTACTACCGTCTAACTGAGCGCGCGTATCTGTTTTTCATCAAGCCAAAGGAGTCGGGCTAAATTTGTCGCAAGACGGCCAGTATTCTTTTGCCTTCCCCAGATAGGCGATATCCAACTGTGCGTCTGCCATTTGTTTCGATGACTTCATCTTCGAGCAGCCGTATTTTTTGTAGTTCCTTTAGAGCTTTACTCCGTTGAGCCTCATTTTGAATTACATCGAGGTCAGAAAAACGCCTAGGCCCATCTTGGAGCAAATCTAAGAGGGCCATAACGTTTTTGCGGCCCAAGGCGGCGATAACTTTGTTTCGGGCGTCCAAATCGTCCGTGTTCATACAGAATAGCGACTTGAACCCCTCAAAAATAGCTTACTTGTAATTGAAAGTAGCCAGCTATGTAAAAACATAGTAATTTAAGGCAGTTTTCAGTCCCCTACACGGTGATTCCTCGATGAAAACCCCCGTCCTATATGGAATTATCTCCATTCTAGCCATTTCTCTAATTGTTTCAATTTTTTGGGGTCACGGCGAATCAAGAAAATACCTCGACCAAAAATACGTCACTTCGCAAGTCTTCGAACAAATGAACACTATTGCAACCGACACATACTACGCAATATGCCGTCCCGACCTTTACAACTATCCAGAAGAACAACACACCATGCGGTTGCTTACAGAGAATTGTAACAATTCAAACATTTCGACAACCAACCGCATCGCTCAAATAAAACAAAAATACCTCGACAAATGGCCCCCCACCTAACGGCTCCATAGGGCCACCAATCGTTTTGAACACCAACCGACCCGAAAAAACTAACCAACCGATTTAAATAGAACCCGAGGGCATTAAAAAGAATCGGGGGTTATCCGACGTATGCGGACATTCATTGAAAACATGAAAGCAAGGGGTTGGTTAAGTTCAAGACCATTCCAAAAGATGGAGATATACAAGAAAAAGGACGGAACGTTTGCACACCGGCCAACGGGCGTTACCCACTACCTGTTTCATTTCCGTTTGGCCGATTTCTTGGAAACCATGCACGAGAAGGCAAGGCATAAGGCGGAGCAGTTTGAGCAGCAAAAAAGCCAGGAAGAAAAGGCATCCGCCGAGTACTGGCGGAAACGGGAAAAGTTTTATGCCGATGTTCCTCAAGCCGCCGAAGTAATTTTCAGACATGCAGACCCAGAAGACTGGGGATTCATGAATGGGCCGATTCATCCCAACGTGTTGGCCGATATCCATCAGGAATTTCAGCCCGAATTGCTGGAATTGGCCGGACGATTGAAAATCGACCCTTCAGAATTCAAGACAAACATTGATTTTGGAAAGGTCGGAACTGTAAAACAGGCATTGGAAGAAAGGCAGCGTGCCGGAATCAGCATTTCTCTTGAAATTCCGACCGTACACGTTTTGCTGAATGGAACTTCGGATAGAAAAAAGCGCCATTAAGCTAATTTCATTACCGATCCATCGTCCGCATTAACTTTCACCATATCGCCGTCTTTCAACACGGCCGTGGCATTTTTGGTTCCGATGACGCACGGGATGTTCAATTCCCGGCTGACGATTGCCGCGTGGCAGGTCAGGCCGCCCATGTCCGTAACAATCGCCGCGGCTTTACGCATGGCCGATACGAGCTCCGGATTGGTGGCGTAGGATACGAGGATGTCGCCGGGCAGGACTTTTTCGGCCTCTTCCACCGTGTTGACGACTTTGACCGTTCCTGACGCAGTGCCAGGACATGCGCACGAGCCGCGAATCTGGTCCGTTGCGACCACTTGGGGCCGGCGGACTTTTTCAGCCAGTTTAGCGGCGGCTTGGCCTTCGACGACTTCGATTTTGCCGCGGTACGTGGAGAAGAAGCATTGCTTGAACCGGCGGTTGGCACGGGCCGCGTCCGGCTCTTGGTGCCCGCGGAGGATGGCGATGAGTTCGTCCGACGTGTGGAAGCGGGCTTGCGTGGGCGAGAGGCCGAACTGGCGAGCCACGTACTTGAAGAAGCCGTCCAAGTAGTAGTACGAGTGAACTTGTGCGTCTTTGCGCATGGCCTTGAGGTACGCCAACTGGCGGGCGGCGTAAAAGTACGAGTCATCGTCCACGGTTCTGGCGGCTTTTTTCCGGGCCGCGACAATGTTCTTCGGCTGCGCCTCCAGGCGGGCCAACTCATCCGCCGGATTTTCTCCGCTTTGCGCCATGTGTTTCAAAAGACCGTAAAAGTACGAATCCGTCCATTTGGACGGGCCGACGAAGAGAAACGACAGCCAAGCCCATTTTTGGCAGTGGGCCTGGATGCGAACGGCAAGCGAGGGAAATCGAGCGGAGAAAACGGAAGGAAGGAGGGAAGCCGAAGACGCGGAACCCGTCTCATTTTCTTGCAATGATTTTTTCGCCTGCTTGTTTTTGAAAATGTCAACGGCAAGACGGAGGAATTCCTGGTGTTCCTGGTTGGGGTACGTCAATTGTTCCGGCGTAGTGAGGGCGACCAGGGTTTCGATGGCGGCGCGGCGGTCCTTGATTTTGGCGTCAACGCGTTTTTCCAGTTCGGCCAACAGTACGTTGTCCACGTCGTCGGAAGCGTAGTCCAGCAAATTGCCCAGGTAGCCGTAGCCCATGGATGTACCCAACAGCTGGAGATAACGCGCATAGCGGTCGGCAAGGTCGGCGCTGGAAAAATCGGCACTGCGGACAAAAGGTTCCGCGACCTGCAGGAGTTCGTCGCACGCACGGAGGCCGGTTTGGACGACGGAGTCGGTAAACGCGCGGTCCTTGATCTTGGACAGGATGCGGGCGCCTAAGTCGGCTCGGTCCTCGTCCGCAATGCAAAACTCGATGCCATATTCACGGTAGTGGAAGGCAAAGCCCGGAATGGGCTTTCCCAAAAGGTGCTTGACCGTGGCCGCGGCGTGCGTATAGATGGCGTCGCACGGTGCCAGCGGGAAGGGTTTGATTTGCTCGACTTCTAGCCACACCGGGTCGTGGGCAACTGACGCGGCTTTTCGAGTGGATGACGTTGGTTTGAGCATGGTTTTGGAGTTGAAGGAACCTGAGCCTTTTCATTCTTTTGCCGGGTCGTGGACGTATTTTTCCGTCGAGTAAGTGAAGACGCGGCCTTCCATGGCGACGTACACGCCGTGCGGCTGCGTCTGGACGGCGACCAAGGCGGCGCCTAAGTTGAATCCGGCGTCGGACTGGCCAGAAGCAAACGGGACCATGGACCCAGTCAGCACGACGGTCTTGTCGTGCACGTGGGCAGCCAGGTATTCCGCTGTTTCGGACATGGTGATGGTGCCGTGCGTGATGACGACGCGGTCTTCCGGCGCATCCCGGCATTTTTTCGCGATCAAGGCGCGGTCGTCGGCCGTCAAATGGCGGCTGGACTTGTTCATCAGTTGCTCGACGGCAACGGGGACGGAGCAGCGGGCTTCCTTCAAGACGTCGTGGATGACCGTCTTCTGCGCGTCGTACCCCACGTGCGGCGGGCCCTTGGTGGCTTTTTCGATGGTGCCGCCGGTGATGAACAGTCGGATGGCCAAATCACTCAACTCGTCGATTCGGGAAAATCGTTGCAGTTGATTTTTTGGAACGTCGTGCCGTTGGCGACGAACGCGTCTTGGTTCGGGAAAGACGAAGGCAGTTTTTCAAAGTGCAGGGTGCGTTCGAAGCCAAAAAAGCCGAGGTTGACGTCCGACCCGTTGAAGCGCAGGGGTGCCGTGATGCTCAAAGTAGGAGCAACGTAGCGGCCGGAGCCATCGGGCGACGCCATAAAGTACAAGGTTTGGTCTTGCGATTGCCAACAACCCGCCAGGCGTTGCTTGTCTTTGGGAAGCGGTTCAGTTTTGAAGGAATCCAGGCAACCCAACAGGATGAAGCTGACGAAAAACAGGAGGACCAATCGCTTCAAGTCGCGTTCACTCTTTGGGCTGCGGCAGCTTGACGTAGTACACGTGCTGGTCGGACTTGATGACCAGAGGCTCGCCTTTGAACAAAGACGGCAAGTCGATTTCGTACGCGCCTTTCTCCAAGATGCGGAGGTTTTCGACAGCATCCACCTCGACGGACACCGGCTTGTCCTTGGACAGGAAGGCCAGTTCGTCTTCCAACCAGCCGTAGTCCGACGAAACGGGCGAAGAAACCGGACTCGTTCCAGCAACCGGTTCGGAAGGCTCGATGGACGCAGGAGAAGGGAGAACCGCAGGAGCCGGTAAAGACGCAGACGGCGTGGGCGGAATGGAAAGCGGAGTGGAGGGGTTGGATTCGTCGCGGAGGAACAAAAAGACGCGCGAGCCGCAGGTGCAGCCGCGCATCAGCTCGGGCGAGTTGTTCGGATAGATGCTGCTACAACGCACGCATTTGTGAGGCATGGAAATACAACCCGTGAATAAAGTGGCAGGCGCGCTTAAAAACGAAGCGGCTCACTTTCCGGTCAACAGGCTGAGTTTGTCCGGATCCCGCTTGATTTGTTTGACCAAGGTCGAGGGGCCTACGACCGTCAAACCCGACGACTTGCCCCCCAGAAGCTTGATTAACTGCGTCTTGAGGGTGGAGGATTGTTCTCCCAAGGACGCGACTTCGATGCCGGGAAAGTTCTTGTTGACTTCGCCCATGGTCTTGGCGATCAGTTCCTTCTCGTCGGTCGACGAAAGGGAGCCTTCGATGACTAAGATGCGGTTTTTCGACTTCTTGACCTGATCCAGGATGAAGGCCACCTTCTGGGGCGGCGTCTTGTCCTTGAGCTTTTCCGCGGCGATGAACTGGATTTCGATACCCATGGCGATTATCCCTTGGCGTACTGCGCGATGGCGCGGTACAGTTGGTCCATGTTGTCGCCCTTGAGGGCCGAAATCTCGACCAAAGGGTGCTGGGGAAACGCGGCGCGGATGCGATCGGCTTTCGCGTTCTTCTTATCGATCTTGTTGGCCACGATGATGACGGGAATCTTGCGCGCCTCCAAGTTGCCCAAGATGGTGATGTTGACCTGCGTGTAGGGATCTTCGCACGCGTCCATCACCAGCATGGCCGCGTCGACGTGTTCCAGCCACTTGATGGCCTCGATGATGCCCTTGGTCGCCTCTTTCGCGCGTTTCTGGGCGTCGGGAAGCTTCATGCCGCGCTTGATGAAGTCGCGGTAGTCCACCTTCGTCGCGATGCCGGGCATGTCCAGCAGGTTCATGGTCAGGATCTTGCCGTCGACGCGCACGGCGAGGCGTTCCTTCTTGATGACCTCGCGCGTCTCGTGCGGCACTTCGCTGACCGTGCTCATCTCTTCGCCAGACCAGTCCTTCGAAATGCGGTTGGCCAACGTGCTTTTTCCGGCGTTGACGTTGCCGTAAAGCCCCAAACTGAAGGACTGACGGCTGCCGAAGAGGTTCTGCAACCAGGAAAGGAATTGTCGGAAAGGCATGGAAAATCGCGAAAGTCGTGGGTGCACTTTACTACGCGGCAAGCGCTTTTTAAACTATCCGAAGACGTGGTCAAAAGACCGCGGACTTCGCAAGACGTGAAAGTACCGCAGGCCAAAAACGCGTGCAGCTAAGTTCGCCAAGCGAAACAGCCGTTGCTTCTGCCAGCAACGAAAGAACGCAAAGCAAAAGGCGCGCCGGACGCAGCTTAGGCCCGGAAATACAGAAAAGCCAAGATCAGGGCGCCAGCACCTGCCAGCGTGATGTCCAAGTTGAGGATGAATACCGCGAAAAGCACCAGCGCGATGCCCAGCATGAAAAACGTCATCTTGTCCATGCCCATGATGGTACCGCTGGATTGGTAGACCGGCGGTGCCTGCGCCGCACCCGCCTGGGGTACGGAGCCTTGGCTCAAGGGAGTCACGTTGCCCGTCTGGGGATCGACCTGCACGGCGAACCCGCATTGCTTGCAGTACACCACGCTGTTCTGCGGGTCCACGTCCAAGTTGGGGTTGCCGCACTGCGGGCAGGCCATGTCCATGCAAGGCCTTACGGTCCGGCAGTTTAAAAGGGTTATAGGCACGCAGCCGGTTTTTCAAGCGAAAAAAAACGCGGAGGGAAAAAGAAAACGAAACGGAAAACAGCAAAAGCGGAAGGAAACGAAGAGAAGGGAATCGGAAAAAACGGGGAAGGAAGCAGCCGCGGCATCCGCATCTTTCCGCCTAGGCGTGAAAACCGGTTACGCGAATTCCTTCTTGACCGAGTTCAGCTGGCCTGCCAGGACGGCGGAGACGGCCAAAAGAACGACGAGAAAGCCGGTCAGAGCCGGCGTGTCAGACGAAGGCGCGTAGGTCGACGCGACGCGCAACTTGAGCGATTTTTGGTCCAGGACCTGCCCGCTGTCCACGGCGACGATTTTGCCGACGACATCATACTCGCCGGGCGTCACGGCCTGCGGGACTGTTTCCAACATCCGCATGCGGCCGGTCTCCACCGTGGTGGGTTGCGAAGAAAGCTGGATGGCACCGGAGGAGCCGTTGAGATCCACCTCCAGCTGGATCGTCAATTCGTCGCCTTGATTCGTGAAGTTGGTAAACAGAACCACGTCGGCCTTGGAAGCGTTTACGCCGATGACTAGGCCAGTGGGACTCAAGGCGAAGTCCGCATTCGCCGCGTCCAGCACCAAGTCGCCCATGATGCCGGCAAGCGTGGCCGTGATGGAAGCCGGTGTTGGCGCGGGGGCCGAGGAATCGGCAACGCCCTGCGGAGTGGGTTGGGCCGTGGCGGTGGGTTGCGGCGTGGCCGTCGGATGCAGTAGCTCCGGCGGAATGGTGGGCATGGCGGTGGCGGAAGGAACAGCCGTAGGCGCCGGCGTGGCCGTAACGGTTGGTACGGGCGTGGCCGTGCTGGTCGGCACGATGACGGAAAGGCTCTGCAGGGCCGTGGCGTTCTGCGCGTTCTGCGAATTGTTGGCATAGAAGAGCCATGCGACGGTCACGGCCGTGGACGGCAGCGTGAGGGAATGGTTGCTGTACGATCCGTTGAACGTGTACGTCGCGTTGGCCCATGCGCCGGACGCGTTGGACGAAAAAACGTAGTACGACAAGTTGAGCGAATCGCTCCAATACGCGGAGAAGCGCACGAGCGTGCCGGTGGCCGAGCCGTTGGCGCCGATTTGCGAAGGCGACGGATAGGACGAAGGCAGGGTGCGGAACGTCCCGCTAACCGTAGTACAGGTGGCGGCGCAGGCCGTGGCGTTGTAAGAATACGTCGTCGCAGCCGAAAGGCCGGCCAAAGGCAAGCTTGCCGAAGTGGACGCAAAAGACGATGAAACCGTCAGCGACGTGGCGCCGGTGCCGTACGTGATGGACGCATTGGCCGCCGGGCTTGCCGTCCAGGAAACCGTAGCGGTGGAAGACGTGGCAGCAACGGTGAAATTGGAAAGCACGACGGTGGCCGCGGGACCACTGACCAAAACGGAGGCGGGAGCGGAAGACCAGCCGGCGGCATCAACGGCGCGGAGGGAATAATTGTAGGTGGTGGACGCCGGGACGTTTTCTGAAAACGACAGGCCGCTGCCGTTGTACACCAGCGTGCCGTTACGCGAGAGTTCATACGTCACGGCGGAAGTATCAACGGAAGCAGTCCAAGACAAGTTGACCAAAGGGCTGCCGGATGCGTTGAGGCCCGAAGGCATGGAAGGCGGCGTCGAATCGATGCGGAACGTCCGGTTGACGTCGGAAAAGACCGTCTGGTTGCCATCGGTGCACGCGATGGCCCAAAGGTATTGCGCGTCCGAGCCGAAAGCGTACGAAAGCGATGTGACGCTAGCCGTGGAAAAAACCGAAGACCAACCGGATGCGTTGGCGTACAGCGAGCAGGACGTGGCGTTCAAATCGGTCGCGTACGAGAACGACACGTTCAAAGCGGAAAGAAGCACGCCGTCAGCCGGCGAATTCAAGGTGACGTTTGCGGCGGAAGGCGCGGACGAAAGCACGAAAGCAAACAGGACGGCGAAACCCAAGATGCGGACCGCACGGTACTCGATTTCTGGATCGTTGCACGCGGTACGTTCCATGACACTCCCAACGGTTTCGACGGATGTTCGGTTCACGGGAAAAAAATGGGCGGGGATTCAACGTTTCTTCTTGCGCAGCAGGTCGGACAGGCCGTTGAGCCGGCGTTCGACGAACGAGCGGTCGACTTTTTCGTTCATGGCCGTCTTGATACCCGAGACATCCGAGCTGACCTGGGCGGCGGATTGCTCCAACTGGCCCAACTGGCGTTCCATGCGGTCCACCGAACTTGAAATCGTGGATTGCAGGTCCAGCACGACTTTGACCATGTATGCGAATACGATCAGGATGATTACGCCCAAACCGAGCGTCACGGCATCAACCACGTTTCATCACCATCTTGGATTTCGCCTTGCGGGGTGCGAGAAGCACGAATGCGGCGCAGCACCGCTCGACGTCGGCGGCGGAGACCTTGGACGCCAATTCGCGCGTGAGGGCGCCTACGTCGTTCTCCAGTCCGAACCAACGTGACTGCAACAGGCCTGCGGACTCGTTGAAGCGCTGCAACTGCTTGCGCACGGTGCGGGCCCAGACGACTACGTAATAGGAAAGCAGTACCACGATGCCGGTCAGCACGATTCCTGCCCACACTATATCATCCGAAGGCATACGTCCATTCCCACCAGTAGTCAAGACGGAAACGAAGTATAAATGCGTGACGCCGCTTCGAACAGAGGAATCGCCGGACGGCAAAAGCATCAACAAGGAACGTGCAAGACAGCAAACGGGACTTCGGAACCGGCATAGGCGCAAATCCATGAAAGAAAGGCACGAGCGTACTGGATTTGCGAGCAGGAGGATCGGAGGCGGCGGAAATCACGTCAGTCTGGGCACGCCGTATTCGCCGTCGAAACCCGGCGTGACCTCGATGGTGCCGGCGCGGTTGGCGAAGATGGCGCGGGCGATATTGTCGCCGGCAATGGCAGCCGCTTGGTTTTCCGGCATTTGCAGCAATACGTCCAATTCCGTTCCCGCCTTCTGGATGAGCAAGTCGGCCAACGCCTGGATTTTCTTGGATGCAAGCCCCATGCCGAGCACGGCGGACAACAACTCATGCAGCGGCAGCAGCGTCTTGAACGGAATCGCGTCCTTGGGCACGAATCCGACCGGGCGGTCGGCCAATTGTTCCACGCGGTATTCCACGCCAATGGTGAGAGGCGTTTTGCACACCGGACAGATGCTGTTGAGCCGGTTCGTTTCCGCCGGCTTGCAGGAAAAGCCGCAAGCGCGGTGGCCGTCCCAGTGGTACTTCCCATATTCAGGGGGCGTCTCGATGGTGAACTTGAAATGATCGGCGTCTTTTTCGCGCACGGATTTCCAAAACGAAGAATACGACAAGGCATCCGAAACAGGCCCTTCATCCGCGTTTTCCGAAAAATCGAACGCATTGCATTCGCGGCCCAATCGCCACGGGACGTTCGAATGGCTATCCGAATTGCTCATGGGCGTCAAGGCGTCCAGCGAGGAGACGCGCCAGTTCATGGCCGGGTCGCTGGAAATGCCCGTCTCGTACGCGAAGATGTGACGCGCCTGGTCGCCATACGCCGCATCCATCGAGTCAAAGCCCGATTTGGAGCCGAAGACGGAAAACCACGGCGTCCAGACGTGGGCCGGCACCACGACGACGTCCTTGGAAACGGAGCGCACCCATTCCACTAATTCGGAAGGCATCGTCTTGCCGAACATAGGCCTGCCGTCGGCCATGAGGTTGCCGCGTTTGGAAAGCACGTCGTTGATTTGCGCTGCCTGTTCCAAATCCGGCACGTGCAGGATATGGTGCACTTTCTTGGCGCCCGCGGGCGTGGAGCATAGCGTGCTGACTTCGCAGGTGAGCATGAAGCGCACGGAATCCGCGTCATCGGCAAGTCGGTAGAAACCGGGCGCGACCTCGTCGGCCTCCAGGCGGCTCTTGAGTTCCTTGAACCACAGCGGGTGCGTGAAGTCACCGGTACCCAGGATTGTGAGGCCTTTGACCTTGGCGCCGGTGTTGAGGCCCTCCAGGGACATGTCCGGCGAGACGGCACGCGAATACTTACTGTGAAAATGCAAGTCGGCGAAGTGCAGCATGGAAAAAGTAGCGCGCCGGCGCGTTAAGACGCTTGCGGCAAAAAAGAAAACCGAGCAGTCGGAACATGAAATCGGGATTTTTAGGGCCCCCTGCGTTGGTTTTCAAGATTTTCCAAAAGGTGTTTTGCCTTTTGTCGTGTCAAAGATTCCGGATTCTCGCTGATTGCCTTCAGCAAATCCGAATACCATTCAAGAAAACCACGGCCTATCCGCTTGTCCACACCAGCCAACTCCAAACCAGCATCCAACGCCAGTAATACAGTTTTAGGCCGTTTACTTCGCAAATGATCACCCAAAACCTGTGCTGCACGCATGACCAAGTACAAGTTGTTTTTACCAAGATAGATTATGGTCCGGGTGTGCTCCGCCGTAGGGTCTTGTTTGAATTCGGCCAAGGCGTCTATTTTTGGGAAGTATTCTTTCAACTCATGCAAAACGGAATTGAATTCCGGCAACTGCCCGGGTGAAACGAGGCGTTCCAATTCTTCGTTCCACTTTTCCCGGGCGTCACCGATTCGTTGATGCGAAAAAATGATTTCTGGCTCGTAAGGAACTTGGTTCAAGTTGCATTTTTTCGATAAGACTTCCTGCAGATGGTCTTCGTGATCACTATAACCGGTTTGGGCCGGCGGCAGTTTCGTCATCCGCCAGACATCATAATAGTCACGTGCGTAACTTCGCTGCATCAACGCCCTGAGTTTTTCGGCAAAAAGCTCAGGTAAGGCGTAGCATTGGACTTCAAAAAGCGCAGGTTCGGAAAAAATCGGGCTAATCTTGCCCGATTGCGAAGCGTAAATCACTTTCTCGACTTTGTTGATCTCAAGCTTGATTGCAGCCGCACGCGTCTGGGGGCTTACAACCTGCGCCACGCGCCGATATTTGATTCGGGCCCGAATCATGCCGTCGTTTTCCCATGGGTCGCCGTCAATTTGCAGCATTGGGGCGCCGGCGGCATTAGCGGCCTCCAAAGCGGCACTTAGGTTTGCCTTGAACGCATCAAAATCAAGCAGATGGGCGGGGTTTACGCTGAAATCCAAATCTTCAGACAACCGCCACGTATTTGAAAAGTAGACTTTGCTCAAACAGGTTCCGCCTTTGAACACCAAATAATCATGAAGGGGTTTGTTTTCTGAAATGGCGCTAAGCATCCAATTGAGCGCATAGTCTTTTTCAACCACTTCCGTCGAGATATTCAACTTCGCGGCGGTTCTTTTCAACTCGGCCTCGTCAATCATGAAATCACGGAACGGATTTTTTCAAGTGGATAATTGAGTTCAAGCCGCCACTTAGAATTGTAGGTTCCTTTCATTTTGGCCCCAGAGGACAGCGGTGCGTACCCCTTGGACAGGTTCTCTTTAAGCCAGGATACCGATTCAGACGGAATGCCGAGCTTGAGCACATCATCCAAGAAACCCAATCGTTTGAATATCGCCCCATTTCCGGTTTTCTTTGCATAAATCAGGACTTTCGACCAGTTTGGTTCTTCACGTGCGGAATGGGCGTATTCAACCAAAGCCTTGGCCACCTCCACAAGCCCACCGCAATATTCCGGATGATCCAGACAATCGACCACGGTCTTTTCCAAATCAGAATAAATTACGGCGGCGCCGCCAACTTTTGATTTTTCAAAGCCAAAAAACTTACGGCGATTCAAAGTGACAAAATAGTATTTGACGCCGTTAATTACCCGGTTTTTCCTCGGTTTAGTAGTGGCAATCGTAACGCTGTTTGGAACCTGTTCGGTCAGAGAATGATAGTAAAGTGCCCGTGAAAACCCGATATAGTACGGGTCTACCAATTTGGAAGCGATAAGAACTTCATCTTCAGTCCAACGCGGTCGCTTCCCGGCTTCAAGCGGAGTAATCAGATATTTACCTCGCCCAACCCGAATGAGCCATCTTTTTTTGTAAAGTCTTGAAGCGATGAGCCGGGCCCTCGTGGGGCTTCCGATTTTTTCCTTGAAATCGCGTACGTCGATTACTTTTTTCCCTTCCTCGGCCAATTCCGATAATAGGGCGGCTTCTATTTTTGAAAGCCCTTTTCTAACAGTTTTATCGTCATTAACATCGTTTTTAGCCATTTCAACAATAGAAAGAATTAATTCATTTATATATCTTTTTATCAAATAATATCCAATTTAGATATTAAAAACAATAAAAACATACTGACCAGGGTTAAAAAAACAAGGAACAGACACATGAAAAAGCGTCTTGCGATATTTACCGGATGTACGCCTGCGTTTCCTTCTGCAGGGCTTCAGGCGACTTGCCGGCGATGGCCGCGGTTTCTTCCTGGCGGGCCTGGTTCTCGATGCGCTTCAGCAGCACCTGCGCCTTCTTGGCACGCGAGTCCAACGCCTTGACGTCGAAGCCCTCGCCAAGCCACTTGGACAAAAAGCCCACGAGGTTCTTGGCGCCCACGGCGTCCACCGTGTTGCCCGGCGTCTCGACCAGCAGGCACGCGCCGCGCAGGCCGTACAACTTGCTCAACGAAGGCACGAGGCCAGCCATGCCGACGATGGGCACGATGACGGCGGTAGTCTTGGCGCCGG
Source organism: Microcaldota archaeon (assembly GCA_016188965.1). GTDB lineage: Archaea > Micrarchaeota > Micrarchaeia > Norongarragalinales > Norongarragalinaceae > JACPGT01. The sequence goes on from JACPGT010000013.1 coordinate 196,280, forward strand.
CGTGATGCAGGTCAGCCCAGAGCTGCTTAGACGTGGAAAAACCGTAGATGGAAGGGACTTTCGGCGCAGGGTTGACCGCGTAACCGGCCATGGCCAGCACGTCGGTGCCGCCGAGGGATTGGAAAAAAGACAACAAATGCGCGGAGACTTCATACTGGCCTTCCACGGTCAGCGGCTGCAGGTCGCCGCGGACCAGCACGAGGTCGCGTTTCTTGAGGCGCGCGTAGTAGAAACGCATGGAAAACGGCCGCAATCGTCCTGACTTGAGGGCAAGTACCTGGTTGGGAAAATGAGGAGAGTAAAGCGTGGCAAAAGGCTTCGCTTCCAGCAGGCGTACCAAGTGGTCGACGGCCAGCTTGCTGACGAAGCCGATGCCCGGCAGGCCCACGATCATCAACGGGTTGCGCAACTTGGGTTTCTGGCTGAAACGGATGAAGGATCCGGAGAAGGAATGCGCGGCGGAATCAGCCATATTTTTCCCTCCGGCGGATGTCGGCGTACGGATCATGCGGCGAATACTTCGGCGGATGCGCGGAAACAGTGGGCTGGCCGCATCGGGGACAGACCTCGTGCAGCGAATAATGGAAAGTGGCGCACCGACGCAGACGTTTCATGGAATAATTAGGATAGTACTCCTTTAAAGGAAGTGGTTGATTTTTTCGTGTGTTGTCCGCTTTTAAGGTTCCCTCTACGATTTGAAATGGTCATTTCTTACCCCTCTTTTCCGCATACGCTTGCGCGGGCGTCCGCAAACGCCCGCTGGCAAGCTCCAACGACATGTGCGGACGCACGTCATTGTACCA
>JACPGT010000014.1 GCA_016188965.1 Microcaldota archaeon
CAATTCAAAAACGTCACATCATCCGCATCCGTCGGCACATAACGGAAAATCACCGTACGACTCCGATTAAACAAACCATCCAACGGACTTGACAAAACTACCACCGGCGGAACGTTCACCTGGACAGTGACCGTACCGGACTGCGTCACGTTAAACAACGAAGAATTCGAATAAAGCCCCAAGCGGCCGGCCGTAAAATTATACGACGAAACATTATTCGTCGACACCATCGTCAAAAATGCTTCGGTAACCGCCACGAACGGCGTCAAACCATCCGAACCGCTCGTCTGGGAAACGTTAACCGCCGACTCATTCATACCGGTCGTGTTTACTACGGACACGCTGGCACCGTTGACCGCACCGCCATCCTGATCGGTCACATTCACGCGGACATACCACCGGTAGGTCAGGTTGCTGGCGGCATCGTAGATGGAGACGCTGGTCTTGTCAAAGGTCACGTTCAGGAATACGGCGGAAGAAGATTGGTTAAGTGTGATGCCAGATGGGCCGAATGCGGGGATCGTGACGTTGGTAAATTGCAGGCCCGTGGACGCGTTCTGGATGGTAAGGGGAGTGCCGGACAAACCGACGAGTCGGTCTCCGATGAACCGGTCGAAAGTGGAGATGCCGCGGATGACGAGGCCCATGCAGGACTGGTAGACGTTGTTGTCGAAATAGTTGTCCGTCGCGCCGTCCAGCAACACGCACACCCAGCCGCCGTAGGAGAAATTGTTGCCTTGGAAGGTGTTGTTCGCGCCGGAGAGCGAAAGCGAGGGCTGCAGCATCTCGGTGAGGTTGTTGTTGATGAAGGTGTTGTTGGAACCGACGACGGATAGCTGCTGTATGGAACGGAAGCTGTTGTTGGTCCACGTGCCAAAGGTCGACCCAGCGAAGATCAGGGCGTCGGCCGTCGTGTTCTCGATGATGTTTCCGGTGAAGGTGTTGTAGTCCGAAAAGGCCTCGAGGTTGACGATGCGGCCGGAGTGGTTGAAGAACCGGTTGTATCGGACAGTATTGTTGTCGGACGTACCCATGCTCAGCGCGCGGGCGGCAAAAGAGGCGTTGTTGTACTCGACAAGCGTGCGGTTGGTGTTGGCGTTGAAGAGGATGCTGAAGCCACCGGTCGAATTGGCCAAGGTGTTGTTCTGGACGTAATTGTCCTGCGAAGCATCAACCTGAACGCCGTTGGACGTGTGGTTGATGATCGTGTTGCGCAGGAGGGTATTGTTGTTGGACGCGGAGTCAATCAGGACGCCTACGCCCGGCGTGAAGTAGATGGAGTTGTCCCGAAAGGTGTTGTTAGAGGAATTCAGAGACACCAAGATGCCGTTCATCGTGTTGTTGATGGCATTGTCGAGCACGGTGGCGTACCAGGTACCATTGTAGATGTGAATGCCGTACGTTGAACCGGTCGTGTTGATGATCGTGTTGCCTTTGACAGTGGCGTATTGGGACTGCCCCATCACGCTGACGGCCTGACCCGTCACGTTCTGCACGAGGTTGTAGGACACGTTGGCATAGTTGGAATAGCCGTCAACCAAGATGCCTTGATAGCCGTTGTACGCGAAGGAAACGTTGTTCGATGCGACCGTGTTGTTCAACGAGGAAAGGACGACCTGGATCCCGCGTTCGCTGGTGTTGGTGATGACGTTGCTGATGATGCGGTTGGTGTTCGAAGACGTGTCCACGCTGATGCCGTTTCCAGACACGTTGTAAATCGTGTTGGACCGGTAGGTGTTATTCTGCGCATTGGCGACGGCGATTCCGCTAGCACCACCGTAGACGAAGGAAATGTCGTTGCCGGAAACCGTGTTGTTGCTCGATTGGGAGCCGAAGTAGACGCAGTGGGTGCTTGTGTTGGCCAAAGTGTTGGCCTGGAGGGTGTTGAAGGTGGCGGACGACGTCACCGTCATGCAGTTGGATGAGACGTTGATGATGCGATTGTATGAGAAGTTGTTGTAGGAAGAATTGGACAAGTCCAGGCCGACGCCGAAGGAGAGGAACGTGAAATTGTTGCGCCAGACGGTGTTGTTCTCGGAAAGCAGGAGGATGGAAAAACCGTTGCCGTTGGGGTGGCCCGTGTCGACGTTGTCGTAGAAGCGGTTGCGGTGGGCGTATGACCAGAGCTGGAACGCGGAGCCGCCGACGACGTTCTCGACGCGATTGTCATACAGGACGTTGTCCGTCGAATTGGAGAGGCTGAAGGCCGTGGCGTAGATGAAGGATGCGTTGTTCGAATAGACCGTGTTGTTCTGGGACAAGGCGTCGGTCACTAATACGTTGGAAGTAGACTGGGTCACGTTATTGGAGTAGACGTAGTTGAACGACGAATTGGACAGGCCAATGGCCGCGCCGGTGAGGTTGCGAAACGTGTTGCCGCGGATGGTGGTGTTCTGGGGGCCCGTCTGCAGCGAGATGCCCTGCGTGGAGTATTCGATAGTGTTGGACCGGAACGTGTTGTTGTAGCTGGCACCGCCCAGATGGACACCGCCCGTGCGGTTCAACGTGTTGTAGTCGAAGTTGCTGAACGCCACGCCATTTTCCAGGCGCATGGCATTGCCAGTCTGGTTCGAAACGGAGTTGTAGGACACGTTGACGTAGGCGCCACCCGAGACGCGGATGCCCCAGTCGGAATTGTTGTACAACGTGTTGCGGAACACGGTCGTGTTGTAGTTATCGCCCAAAAAGAGTACGGAGGGGATGGCCCCGCCTTCCGTGATGTTGAAAACAGTGTTATTGAAGACATAGGTGAGATTCTCATAGGAAGCAAGCTGGATGCCGGTATTCGTCCCATTCCAGACCGTGTTGTTGGTGACGTTGTTGCCCGAACCGCCGGCAAGATAGATAGCGGCTTGCGACATGTTGTGGATGCGGTTGTTGTACAACGTGGAATTTTGGACGCCATTGAAGTTAATGCCGTTGACGGCATAGGAAAGCGTGTTGTTGTAAAACGCGCTGGAATTCACGGCAGTGAATACGTCAATGCCGACTTGGGACATGTTCCAAATAGTGTTATTGCGAAGCGTCACGTTGCTGGACGACGTCACAAAGAAGCCCTTAGAATAGTTGAGTAGACGGCAGTTATAGGCCGTGAAATTGTTCCGCCCGCTGACGTAAACGGCGACGATGTTGCTATCGCCATTCAAATTGCCGGAAATGGTGTTGCCCCGGCAGTCCAGGTTGACATCGTTGGCGGTAACCGTGAGGCAGGTGGCGTCCGGAATGAACAGGCTGGTGTTGACGTCGTAGAACCCGGAAGCGGAAATGGTCTGGCACGTGGTGACGTTGGTCACGGCGGCACCGGAAAAGCCGGCAAATAAAAACAAAGCAAACAAAGCGGACAAGAGGGCAAAGCGGCGCATGGGGAATCACGTCGTGAAGGTCGTGGAACCATTACCGAAAAGGCGTTAATAAAGCTAAGCAGAAAAAGCAGGAAAAAAAACTAAAACGCCCAATAGACCGGCAAACCGGAAAAAACGGAAGAAAAGAGGAAAAAAGGAGAGAAAAAAGAGGAAGGGCGGAAAACCCGCCCGGGATAAAAAGAAAAAAAAGAGCCTTACAGACCCTTGTGCTTGGGCTTGCCGCCGACGAACACGTAGTACAGCACGCCGAGCAGCAGGATGGCGCCCACGGCGTACCACAGCGTGTTGTCAGCCGAAGCCGGCGTCGGAACCGCCGTCGCCGCAACCGTAGCGGCTATTGTCGCCGAAGGCCGCGCCGTCGCGGCCGGCGTCTTGGCAACGACCGTCGGCGCCTTGAATTCCTTCAAGACGACGGGGTCGAGTTTCTTGGCGACTTCGACTTTGGCGGTGAACGTTTCCTGCGGGGCCAACACCACGGACCACGTCGCGATGACGCTGCCGCAGGTGACTGACGTTGGTTCAGGCTCGATGCTGACCAGGCCCGCTTCGTAATCCGCACAGTCCAAGGGGAATTCCATGGTCACGTCGCCGTTCACGCCGGACGCCGGAGCGACGTACGTCTGCGTGAATTGCGTCGACGTCTCGGTGAACGTTCCGGATACTTCACCGGACGTACCCAGGGATTCCGATTCGACTACGGGTGCGACCGGCTCGACCGTTCCTCCGCCGGTGATGGGCGGGACGGAGACGGACGTGTCGGGAACGACCGCGGGGGCCGGAGCCGGCGTCGGAGTCGCCGTCGTCGTGGTGGTCGATCCTCCGCTGGACACGGCTACCGAGTACTGCCGGCTGGTGCTGTTGCCTACGTTGCCGGCGTCGTCGATGCAGCTGTACATCCACGTGTGCGGCGTGCCCGTCGCGATGCCGGTGGGCGTCGTCGAGTTGACACCCGTCACTCCGGAAATCGTCGTGACCAGCACGTTGTCGATGTAGAGGTAACACCGTCCGAACGTCAGCGCATCCGAGTAATTGAACGCAAGCGCCGGGGCCGCGGTCAGCGAAGCGCTGTCAACCGGAGACGTCAGAGTCACCGTCGGCGTGCCGTTGTCGAAGCGCACGGTGCGCAGGGACGTGGCGTTGTTGAGGCTGGCACCGGTGGTGATGAACGTGGTGAAGTTGACTTCCTGGCCCGTGGCCGTGAAGTTGCCCGTCACGTTGTAGTAGCAGTACGCGCTGGAACCGCTGCCGACCAGCGTCATCGAGTAGTTCAGGTTGCCGGACCGGTTGTTGAACTGCAACGTGCAGTTGGCCGGAGCGGTGGCGTTGAACGACACGTTCACGTACACGTTGGGCTGCGTCGTGTTGTAGAAGTTCGACGCGGGCGACACGAACGTAATCTCGTTCGGCGTCGTGGTGTCGACGCGTACCGTGCGCAGGGCCGTCGATGCGTTGGTCTGGCTCAACGAGTCCGTCACGAAGACGGTGTAGTTGACCAGCCCGCTGGCCAAACCGGTCATGTTGCGGTAGCAGTAGTCCGTACCCGACGTGTCAAGCAACGTCATCGTGTAGTTGTACTGCGTGTTGTTGGCGTGGCGGAACTGCAGCGTGCAGTTGGCCGGGTTGGTTTCCTCGAACGTGTAGTTCACGTAGAGCCAGTTGACCGACGTGTTGGACAGGTTGGCCAACGTCGGGGTGGCCGAAGCCGGGGCCGTGGGGAACGTCGTGTCCACGCGGACGAAGTAGGGTCCGGTGGAGTTGTAGTTGCCGGAGTCGTCCGTCACCCAGACCGTGTAGTTGCGTACGGCGTCCAAGGCGTAAATCGTTACGTCGAAGTAACAATTCGTTTCGCCGACCGTGGACATCGAGAAGTTGGCGCCGGTGCCGCCGTTGAACGGCGTGAACATGTTCAGCGTGCAGCTAGCCAGGTTGTCTTCCGTGAACGTGATGTTCACGTAGTTGTTCGCATTCGTCGTGTTCGAGTTGTTGGCCAACGTCGGGTTCACCAGGTTGAAGGCGTACGGCGACACGTTGTCGAAGCTGACGTATCGGAGGGACGAGAAGTTGGCGTTGCTGGCCGAGTCCGTCACCCACACAGTGTAGTTCGCATTCTGGTTGGTGACCGTGAATGCGGACGTGACATTGCGGTAGCAGAAGTCCGTGCCCATAGCCGAATCGTTCAGCTGCATCGAGTAGTTGTAGGTCGTGCCGTTGCCGTGGGTGAACACCAGCGTGCAGTTGACCGGGCTCAAGTCGGTCAGGGTGTAGTTGACGTAGACCCATTCACGGCGCGTGAAGGTGTTGTTCCCAAGGGTGGGCGAGGCGTTGTTGATGGCAGTGGGCAGAACGGAGTCGTGCGCCAGGGTATAGAGGCCGGAGGAATTGAGGTTGCCAGCTGAATCATTGATCCACACGGTGAAGTTGTGCGTCTGGAACATGGGGTTCGTGAAGTTACCCGTCACGTTGAAACTACAATAACCACCGGTGGAGTTGGCGAACTTCGTCATCGAATAATTCGCCACCTGCGTCGCATTACCGAATTCAAGGATACAGTTATTCGGATTCAAATCCAAGAACGTAAAGTTCACAAACGTGTAATTATACGTCGTAAACGAATTGTTCGAGGGCAACCGGACGGACAAACCGCTGGGAATCGACGAGTCGTGCGTGATGAAGAACGCGCCGGAGGAATTGATCTGACCTGCCGAATCATTCACCCAGATGGTGAAGTTGTGCGTCTGATTCGCCGCCACCGTGAAATTGCCCGTCACGTTGAAACTACAATAACCACCCGTCGAGTTGACGAATTTACTCATCGTGTAGTTAGCCGTCTGCGTCGCATTCCCGTACTCAAGGATACAGTTCGGGTTCAAATCCAAGAACGTGAAGTTCACAAACGTGTAATTGTACGTCGTGTACGACGCGTTGGTCGGAGAACGTAACGACAAGCCCGTCGGAGAGTCATGCGTCACAAAGTAGGTGCCCGTCGAGTTGATGTTGCCGGATGAGTCGTTGACCCAGACGGTAAAGTTGTGCGTCTGGTTCGCCGCGACGGTAAAGTTGCCCGTCACGTTGAAGCTACAGTAACCACCCGAGCCGTTGTTGAACGCGTTCATGGTGAAGTTGGCCGTCTGCGTCGCATTGCCGTACTCGAGAATGCAGTTGTTCGGATTGGCTTCGACGAATGTGACGTTGATGAACGTGTAGTTGTACGTCGTGTACGAGTTGTTGGAGCTGGGTCGGAGGAGGCTGAACCCGGCGGGCTTGGTTCCGTCAATCATGAAGAAGTACCGCGACGTGTCGTTGAAGTTGTTGCCCGAGTCGTTGACGGAGACGGTGTAGTTGTAGGTGCCGTCGGACAGTGACGTGAAGTTGACCTCGCAGCTGGTGTTCATGCTGTTGGGCAGTTGAGCGATCGTCTGGTTGTTGCCGGTCGACTCGTTGGTGACTTGGCAGGAGGAAATGGGGCTCAACGTGTCGTTGACGGTGAGGTTGACGAAGTAGTAGCGCAACGACGTGTTGGTGTTGTTCGTGCCGCCGGTGACGAAGCGGTAGACGGGGGGAGTGAAGTCGACGATGAGGGTCCGGTTGGAGCTGAATCGGGAGGGTCCGGTGACGTTGGTGGCGTTGATGGCGAGGGTGAAGAAGCCTTCGGGGATGCCGACGATGTAGGAGAAGTTGCCCAAGGATTGGTTGGCGACGTTGCCTAATGCGGTGTTGTTCGTCAGGTTGATGGCCCAGGTGCCGGTCGTGTTGGTCCAGATGCGGGCGATGGTTAGGTTGATGTCCGCTTCGCCCCAGGGCGTCCAGTTGACGGCGACGTTGACGCGTTTGTCGACGTTGTCGAAGGCGACAAGTCCGGTGGGTAGGGGGTTGAGGCGGCCGCCGAATACCGTAGAGTTGCCGACGCCGGTGATGGGCACGTTGATGGTGACGTTGTAGAATTCGGCGGAGGCCATGCCGGCGAAGGCCAGCATGATGAAAGCGAAGTAAACGGTGCGGTTGTTCGAAAATTCCATGGTAAGTCCTCCCGACGAATGAAAATTGAAGGGGTAATTCGGGAAGTCTATTTAAAGATTTGCCAAAAAAATGTAAAAAAAGTAAAGTAAGTTTTACCAAAAGTAAAGCGGACTTTACGGTCGAATGGCGGCGGAAGAAATGGGAAAAGTGGCCGCAGAAGGAAAAACAGGTGGGCCGCAGTGGAAAGAAGCGTCAGCGTACGGGTACGCGGTTTTTGCCGGCGCCGGTTTTTTTCTTGAGGATGACTTCGAGGATGCCGTTTTGGTAGGTGGCCTGGGCGGTCTTGTCCTGGACGGCGGCGGGCAGCTGGATGCGTTTGGCAAATGGGCGGTCCGAGTCGCGGACGTCCAAGTCGAGCTGGTCTTCGTGGACGTGGATGTGGATGGCTTCTTTCTGGACGCCGGGAAGTTCGGCGACGATGCGGATTTCGTCCTTGAGGTCGACGATGTCGACCAGGGGTTCGCGTTCTTTCTGGACTTTGCCTTGTTGGACGTTGCCGAATTGTTCGACGTGGGGTTTGCCGTCGGGTCCTACGCGCATGGAGAATCCGTAGACGAGGGGTTGGCCGGGTTGGAGCTTGGCGCGGACGGCGTGTGGGCCCATGTGCTGTCGCATCATGTCGTCAACCAGGTAGTGGAAGGAGTCCATGTCTTGGAAGAGGCGATCGAAGTCGTCGTCGAAGAAGGGGGAAAGGCGTCGGCGTTTGGCCACCATGGATGCATCACCGGAGCATTAGTGGACGTCCAATTATTATAAGGTTGCGAAAGCGGTTCGACAGCGAAAGCCGGACGATATCCGTAAGGGCGCGCGGCGGACATGGGGGCGAAACAGGAGGCGTAGGCAGTAGGAGGCGTGGAAAAAAAAGGGTATGAAAGTCAGAGAGGGGGCGTTTTTTGCCGCACGCCATTGGTGCAGAGGGATTCATTTGGAAAATCGAGTTGTCAGCCGCTATCAGCGTCGTCATGCCCGGTAGGAGCACCCGTGAGGGCGCGTTCCGGATCCGTGGTTGTTCGCGGTCATCATCCGGTAAGCATGATGGCAGCGGCGGCTTAAAAGCGCTGGCGCAGCGGAAAAAAGAAAAAAAACGCGGGCAATGCACGCCGTCAAATGGGTGGATGAGGCGGGTCGGCGTCGTCCTACTTTTTGTCCTTGGCCTGGCGTTTGGGGCGGAGTTTGCCTAAGAAGTAGCCTTCGAGGTGTTTGGAGCGGTTTTTTTCTTTGAAGGGGTGGACGGGCGAGAAGCGGCGGATTCTTTCCAGCAGGGCGGCTTCGCGGCGGCGGAAGGCGGAGAGCAGGTGGCGGGCTTTGGCGGTGTTGCCGGCGGCGAGGGCTTCAGATATCTGTTCTTTGGCCAGAGAGCGTTCTTCGTTGAGGCGGAAGACGACTTCGCCGCGGGTGTCGAAGGTCTTGGCCATCTGGGTCAGTTGGGCGGAGCGGTTGGCGGATTCGTCGAGGAGTCCTTGGACGTTTTCGGCGCGTTCGAACCAGGACCAAAGCGAGCGGGACAAGAACAGAAGGGCCAGGCCGGTGTAGAGTCCGGGTAATAGGAGGAAGAGGGGGGGCACGTGCATGCCGTAGAGCCAGCCGGCGGCGAGCATGCCGGTGAAGACCATGATGAGGCCGACGAATGCTTCGGCGGTTTTCTCGACGGCGGCCGGGCCGGTGAATCGTTCGACTAAAAGCGTGCTGAGGAAGCGGAGTTCTTGGAAGGTGCGGTAGATGGGCCAGACCACGAGGGGCAGGATGAGCAGGGCCAAGGTGGCGGAGGAAGGCAGATTGGGAAACGCGGGGAGGATGAATTCGGTGTTCAAAAGAGCGGCCATGTAGACGACGGCCAGGGCGATGAGGAAGTTGACCAGGAGGCTGCGGGCCGAAGTCCAGAAGGCGTCTTCAAAGGCGTGGGAGAGCCGTTCGGCCGCTTTCATCTCGATGCCGATGATGCCCATGAATTTTCGGGCGCGGGGCGGGTAGATTTTCATGAAGAGGTCGGCTACGTTCTGGCGGTAGTTGAACAGAAGCGGCATGATCAGCGCGGTGGCCAGGGTCATGAGGAAAGCCAAGGAGAGGATGTCGGCGCTGTTGGGCAGGACGGCGGCGGCCGCGGAGGCGATGATGATGGAGAATTCGCCGATGGCGACCATGAGCACGCCGGTGGTGATGGCGGCATTGGGCTTGAACCCTAAGGCGGTGCCGAAGATGCCGTACGCCACCATCTTGGAAAGGATGTAGGCGGCCAGCAGTGCGGCGAGCAGCAGGTAGATGGCCGTCGAAGTGGGTAGGGTGACGATGACGCCGAAGCTGACGAAGAAGAAGAGGATGAAGAATTCGCGGAAGACGCCCAGTTCGTTCTTGATGCGTTCGCCATACTTGGTCTCGGCCAGCGCAAATCCGGCGAAGTAGGCGCCTAAGGCGCTGGAGATGCCAAGCAATTCGCCGAAGTAGCCGACGACGAGGCCGACGCCGATGGCGTAGATGGCCATCTTGTCCTGGTGTCCGATTTTCTCAAGCAGAGTGAGGGCGTATTTGGAGATTTTGCGGACGACGAAGAACATGGCGATGGTGAACAGCAGGCCGTTGACCACGAGGAGGTTGAGCGATTTGGCGGTGGAGAGGCTGGTGAGAAAGACGAGGACGAGGATGGCCAGGAAGTCTTCGATGACCAGGGAGCTGACGGCGACGCGGCTTTCGGGCCAGTCGAAGATTTTCTTGTCCATCATGAACTTGACGACGATGGCGGTGGATGCGAAGGGGAGCATGGCGCCGACGACGAGGGCCTGTAGGTCGGTGAAGCCGAAGAATTTGGAGATGGTGTAGCCGGTGGCAAACGCGGCGACCGTCTCGACGAATACGAGGGCCAAGGCGACGGCGCCGGTCTTGCGGAAGTTGTCGATGCTCAATTCGAGGCCCAAGTAGAACAGCAGCATGAGCAGGCCGATTTGTCCGAAGAGTTCGGCCAGGCCTTCGCCGGGCGCAAGCATGCCAAGTCCGAGGGGGCCCAGCATGACGCCGGCGAGGATGTAGCCGACGGACGAGGCGAGGCCTAAGCGTGAGAAGATGCCGCCGATCAGCAGGGCGACTAGTGCGATGACGCCGAGGCTGATGATGGGAAGCGAGGAGACGTCCAGCGACATGTCGATGGGAACGGAAGGGACGAATAAAAAGCAAGTGGGGACGGCAAGCGACGGACGCAGAGAAGAAAAGTGGTTGCTACGCAGCGGAAAAAGTGGGAGCAGGTAACGGGAAAAAATGGAAGACGGGACTATTGGCTCCGGCGGCCGCTGTGAACCCAGAGGTAACCGCCGATGATCATGCCGAGGACGAAGAGGTAGAAGAGGCCGTCGGAAATCTGGATGGATGCGGCGGTGACGGCGCCGCTCAAGGGCCCGGCGTTGGAGCGCGACGTGGATTCAACGGGCTGCAGGGGCGCGAAAGCGGGTACTGCCGTCGTGCCGGTAGTGGGGGCGGTTTGCAGTTGGGCGGTGCTGGAGGGGGTTGTGAGCACGAGCTGGAAGGAGTAGTTGGTGCGGAGGGTTCCGGCGTTCTTGGTGCCCACGCCGGATAGTTCGAGGGTGACCGGATAGCGGCCTTGGGTGGATTCGGGGATGCGCCAGGAAATCCAGAAATCCGTCTTGCCCAACGGCGTCACGACCGTGGGGCCGAGGACTTCATACCAGTCGCGAGGGATGCCGGCAAGGGTGAAATTGAGGTAGCGCAGGTAGCCGGTGTAGTAGGACGAGACGGTGAATTGGGTCGAGGCGGGTGTGCCGCGGGTGAAGTCCAATACGCCGGGCAGGGTTTCGATGGGGAAGAGTTGGTTGCCGGAACCGCCGGCGCCGGAGCTGCCGCGGGGTCCGCTGGAGGTGGACGTCGTCGCAGTGGTGCTTGGGCTGCTGGAGGTGGAACCGCTGGAGCCGGTGCTGGAGCTGCCCGAGCTGCCGCCGGAGGATCCGCCGGAGAGGCAGGCTTGCGTTTCAGTTTGTACGATGCCAAAGCACGTGCGGCTGCGGCTCTGGGAGCCACCGGAACATGAGGAAAAGTCGGAGAAATTCGAGGTGCAGGTGGCCGACGTGGTTTGGTTCAAGGTGGAGTTGGCCGAAGCGGTGGCGTTGACGTTGGCGTTGGCGTCTGTAGCGAGGACGGCGTAGGAATACGTCGTGTTGGGGGACAACGTGGAGTGGTCGATGAAATACGTCTGGAGGGTCGTGCCTAAGAGCGTCGCGTTGGCCGAAACAGCGGAGGCGAAAAACGTGCCTAAAAGGCTGGAAAGGACGGGAACCGACGCGTTGGCCGAGCGGTAGACGGAGTACGTGACTGAAGCTTCCGGCTCGCCGGCGGCGTCGTGCGTAACGGCGGTCCACGAAAGATTGATCGAGCCGTCAGGCTGGTTGGATGCCGTCAGGTTCGTCACGGGCTGGGGCGCGACGGAATCGTTGGCCGTTGTAGTGGCATTCCGGGAAGTGTTGGTGTTGGCAGGAAGATCCAGTGCCGCGACGTGGTAGGCATAGGTCGTACCGCTGGCGGTGGTGCGGTCGTCGTACTGCGTCTGGTTGGCCGAAAGTCGCAACAAAGCCGTGCCGTTGCGGTAGACATCGTAGCCGGAAAGCCCGAAGGCGTCGGTGGCGGGCGTCCAGTTGAGGTGAATGAATCCAGAACGGTTAGCCAGGGCCGTTACAATCGGTGCCGTTGGGGCGGTGCGGTCGGCCAGCACGTAGGTCCGTGGGCTTGCGCCCGTTGCGTTGGACGCGTCTTGCACGAACAGTTGAATCGCGTGCCAGCCTTCGGACAGGGTGGTGTTGAATTGGCAGGCTGACGCGTTGGCGCTTTGGTTGGCGCCGTCAACGGACAAAATGCAGGTGCGAGCATCGGGAATGAAAAAAGTACCGGATAGGGCCAAAGAGGCGTTGGAAGTGGCAGTGCCGTTGGCCACGTTGAGCCGGACGGTGCTGAATGAAGGCGCGAAACGCAGTTGGAAAGAAAGGTTCGCGGTGTTTCCGTATGTGTCGGTGAATTGGACGCTGCCGGTGCCGTTGGAGTCGGATTGTCCGGCCAGCACGGTGGAGCAAGTGGTGTTTCCCACGGTCATGGATTGGTTGGTTCGGGTGCCATTGTTCCATTCGAAGATGCAGGAAGAAAGGGGTCCGTCGTCGAAGAATGACACGTTGACGTTCACAAAAGAGTCTGCAACGAGTGAACCGTTGGCAAACGAAGTCAGCGTCAGGTTCCGGGGAGAATAATCCGCTTTAAGCCTTTGAAAAGCCGCCCAGGCGTCGACGCGGGGATAATAAAGGTCGTTGCGCGCATCGCGGACAGAAATGCCGGTGCGTTGCAGGGTTTGGCGTAGGTAAGCGGGCGAAACGCGGCTGCCGTTGGCGCGCGTGGAAAAGTCTTGCAACAGCGCGGCAAGTCCGGCCACGTGGGGGGCGGCCATGGACGTTCCGTTGAACCGTTTGGTCTGTTGGTTAAGGAATGCGGAGAGGACGTCTACTCCGGGTGCCAGGACCAAGGAACGGTTCCACGCGTTGGAGAATGACGCCACAGAGTCGGCAGAGTTGACAGCGCCGACGGCCAGCGCGTAGCTGGAGCAGGCCGGGTAGGAGACGCCGGAGGCGTTATAGGAATTTCCGGAAGCGACGGAGACGAAGATGCCGGCGTCTGCGGCGCGTTGGATGGCCTGCGCCATGGGGTCGCTGTCGCAGGCGGACGGCGTGGTTTCGTACGAGCCTAAGCTCATGGTCAAGGTCGAAACGTTGTAGGCGTTTTTGTTGGCTACGCACCAATCGATTCCGGCGATGATGCTGGAGGAGTATCCGGCGCCCCAGGCGTCCAAGGATTTTGCGGCCAATAACGACGCAGTGGGAGCCACGCCGGTGATGATGCCGGAGCCTGCCGCGATGCCGGCAACGTGGGTGCCGTGGCCGTTGTCATCAAGGCCTTCACTGCCGGAAATGAAGTCGGCGGCAGCCAGGACGCGGGGACACGTCCAGCGCTCGGTAGGCGACTGGGTCGAGTTGCTGACTTGGTCGATGGCAAAACCGTAGCTGTTGCCGAAGACGTCGGCTTTCAGATGGACAACGGCCGTATCACCGGGCACCGGGGGCGTCCAGAAGTTGCGCCGTGTTCCGGAGTAATTGGCCACGATCGTGCCGTTGGGATGTTCAATGAATACTTTGTCGAAAATCGCCTCGACGGACAAGTTTACGAAGTGGAGGGATATGGAGGAAAACCCGGGTCGGTGAATGACGTAGCGAAGGTCGTCGTGGTCGCCGTACGGGTGGCCTGATTCGACCAAGGAAGCGTTGGACGCGTCGGTGTAAATCAGCGTGGCGCTTGCAAGAGCAAGTTGCGTGAGAGCGCTTTTTTGGGGTGATACAAAGCCGGGCTGGATTGTTTCCAGCGGAAGCAGGCGCTCGGGGGTGTAGGCTGCGCTGTAACCAGCGGCAGGCGTGCCGTTTACAGGTGCCAGATGAGGGGTGGACGAGTCTGCGTATCCCACGTCAAGTGACCAGGCCGATTCGGTGCCTGACTCGTTCACGCTGGGTTCGGGAATCCACAAGGAGTGCACGCCTTGGGGGTCTTGGGCGCCAAGCGAAATGCCAGGAGCGTACAGGCGTATCTTGCGGACGCCGCGGCCGGTGTGGTATGGAACGTAATTGTTTTCCACGGAGTATCGGACCGAAGGCAGGCCTAAGCCAGGGCGGATCAAGCCGTTCCAGCCATTGAATTGAAGTACGGCGTTTCCGCTGCAGGAAGCATTCAGACCGGAAGCCAGAACGGTGAGGTTTCCTTGAAAAAACCGGTTGAACAGTTGGTAGCCATACGCAACGGGCCGGCCGTTGGTTATGGTGAAGTTTTCCGTCGGCGTAAGGCGGGCGTGGGACAGACCGCTTTGGTACAAAGGCGTGCCCGGTGCCGGCATGACGCAACCCGTGACGTTTTGGGGGTAGACGAAGATGTTGCGCGTCCAGATGATTTCCATCGAGTTAAGCGGCGTGCCGAACGTTGCGGAGCCGCTGGATTGGTAATCGAAAAAAGGAACGAAGAGGCCCGTGGTGGGGCTGCGGTACATGACCAAGCCCTGGGTGCTGTTGCCGGAGGATCGGTTGTCGGTCACTACATAAAAGTCCGTGGTTTTTTCCACGGTGATTGAGGATAACATGAAATCGTCGTTGTAGGCGATCAATTCCTCCCGCTCGAAGGAAAACGCGTTAACGCGGCCTGACGAGAACCGGACGAAGCTTTGGTCCAAAGTCTGCGTATCGGTCGGTCCGGTGATGAAACTCTGCTGTCCGGTGGACACCAGAAGCGTGTCGTTGGCGGTATACAGGATCGTTTCGTTGTCCGGAAGGGAGCGGTAATACCCAGCGCAGGAACCGAGGCTTTCATGCGTATAGTCGATGCCGGTATCGACCACGCAGATAGTCTGGTTTGAACCCGTCACGTTGGCGCCCTGGAAAAGGGTTTGCTGGACTTTTTCCGCGCCGATCTGGGCGTTGCTGGCCGCGTCCATCGCGTGGACGGGACGATCGTAGTACACGCCGGCCACAAGGGGCACTGATTGAAGCGAGCCCAACGAATCGGCCGAGAGATTTGCCTTGAGGACCAGTTTCGAGGCAGAGGAAACGGGTCGCAACACCTGGGGCTCTGGGTCCGACCGCGTCTTGAGGAGCCAATAAGTCTCCGGAGTTTCCAGGCGAGGGCGATCCGCTGATTCGGCGGACAAAAAACGGGGTGCCGGCGGTTCCAGCACTATTAAGGCAGGAGCGGAACCCTGCTTTTGAACCTGGTCTTCCAAATCAGGGGATATGAACGTAGCCCCCAAGCTGACGCTCAAAAGAAGTCCGATGACAACGAGGCACGACGCTACGATACGCAAATCCAGAACACCAACCCATTCACGAAAATCGAAGAACGATCAACGAACCAATTAAATAACTACTTTTGAGTAGTTCTATTTTTAAACGTAGGTTTTGCCTCACTCCAGCTAGATGGAACCACTCCGGTCGCCAAAGCCGATAACCAACTGCTCCGTCTGGTGACGCGACACCGGCGACTCGCGGGGAGGTGCGGCGTAGTCCAAAAGGGAGAAACGGAAAGAATAACGAAGAAAGAGGAAAAAGTGAGAAAAATAAAAAAAACGGGTCCAAGGCGTGTTTCAAAGTCCGGTAGACTTGCGTCCGAAGACGAAGTAAGCCCCGACACCCAACAAGACTAACACGCCTAACGCCGGCAGCGTCCAGTCAAAACCGCCCGGCGTGGGAGCAACGGAAACGGAAGCAACCGGCGAAACCGAAGGCCGCACCGTCGCTTTCGCCGCCTGCGCCGCACGCGCCACCACACGAGGCGTCGAAATACCTTCCTCGACTTGCTCCCGCGTCAATTCGCCAGGAACCGTCACTTCAGCCGTCACCGACTCACCCGGCTCCACATTATCAAACAACCACGTCACAACAGCAGAACCACACTCAATCCTAAACGGCCGCGGCGAGAAGACCACACCGACAGCCTCGTAAGCCGCCGGATCCGAACCCAAACACTCAATATCACGAAACTCCTTCGTCAAACGCAAATCCGACAACGCCGCCGTGCCATTATTCACCACATCAAACAAGACGTGCGACCGGGAATACGAACTGCCTGAAGGCAACGCCACACGTGACACCGAATACGACGTCGTCACCACCACGCTCGAAACACCCTCGCCGCTTATCGGACCGGATTCCAACACCACCGGCACCGTCGTGGACGACACTTCCTCCACTGGAACCACCACTTCTTCCACCGGCTCAACACTCGGCTCCACCGGCGCAGCCGACGGCTCGACCAACGGCTGAACCGACACCACCGGAACCACCGACGCAACCGGCGTCACAGACGGCACCACCGGCACCGGCGTCACACTCGGCGAACCCGAACCGCCCCCACCCGACGACAACGAAAAACTAAACACCGACGAATTACCCTGATTCGACCCCGCATCCGTACACGACACATTCCACAAATGCGCACCCGACGACACCGACACCGAAGCCGACGTCAAAGTACCATTCAACACCGACGCATTCGAATACACCGAAGAACCGTCGACGTAAACCGTACACGACGCCGTGGACGAAACCGCATCACTAAACGAAAAAACCAACGACGAGAGCGA
>JACPGT010000015.1 GCA_016188965.1 Microcaldota archaeon
GGAACCGAACGTATAATTGATGCCGTTGGTAGACCCGTTGGAAATCGCCGACTGGTTCACCTGCGTCGCCGCCCACGAACCCGTCCGATTCGTAAACAACGTACAATCGATTATGGACGCGTTCAACGAAGCCAAGAAAGTGAAGTTGACCGACGCCGACGACGTGAAATTCAAATCCGCAGGCGAAGACAACACAACCGAAGACGCCTCGTAAATATTGATCGTAGCGTTGGCCGTCCAATTTGATAACTGACCGACTCCGACGAAAGTTGTGCTTCCAGTTGTGGCGTTGATTGAGACGTTGAACGGATTACCATTGGTGACTTCTGAAGTGTTTTGTGCAACAGTGGCAGGCAAGCCCAGGATGCTCTGCGCAACAGATACTGGAGAAAAGCCGTTTAAGGAAGTTATGTTTTGGTAGCCGGTCTGGCCACTATAATTGTAATACAAGAACGCAGGAGGGACCACTAAATTTGCGGTCAACAGTTCAAGATCGGTCGGCATATTCACAGCGCCCCTGACCGAAACAAACTGGTTAAGTCCCTCGGCGCCGTTTGAAGTGATCCCGGGTTGAAGAGTCAAATTCGCAGTGGTGTTCGCGTTTCCTAGATACGACAAATAAGTGTACAGGAAAACCCGAGGGTTCATATCCGCCGAAGTCGTCCTAACCGTTACGTTTCCCTGCACGATATAACCAATATTAAAAGTCCCTCGGTTTATCGTGGCGGCGTGAGTTTCTTGTACTAACAACGCCAGAAAAAAAACCGCAATGACCAAAAAAAGACCGGAATGCATGCCCGTCCGCCCGCTGGGACCAAAACGGCCTGATTCGACGGGGCGTACAGAAGAAATTAACGATGTTACCATGCCGGGGCCTACCCTTAACAAAAAAAACAAACAGAGACAATATATAAAACGGCATGCGCGCAACGGCATCCGTTCTTTCTTCAATTTTTCTCTTTCCGCACGAATTCATCCGACCCAGCAATGGCGGCTTTCAACTGCGTCAAGCCTGCATCCGTCTTGACGGCCGTGGGCGAATAGTGCGTCCGGGCAGCCCGGAAACCCTTTGTTTTCAACCGCGAAATGACGTCATCCATCTTGGGAGACGCCGCACCGCGGCCTGCGCTATGAACGTCGAAGAAGTACGGCGGCAAGCCGATTTCGCCTGCCAATAGGTCCAACAAGCCGTGCAATTTGGCGTCCTTCGTGCCTTTTTTCATGACGGAAAGCACGCCGTCATCGTTGACGTCGCCAAGCCACAGGGGCCCGGCAACGGCCATCGCCTTGCCGCAGACGCACGACGGACGACGGCTAGCTTCGCGGTGGCCGCAATGCATGCAATGCGAGACGACGCCGATTTGCTCCAACGCCGCGTCGGCCGCCTGCGCACCCCGCCACGCTTGGAACAGCACTTTGGCGAAATGGTCCTGGTAGAACGAAAAAACGGGAACCGCGGCGACGTCCTGCATGGCGGCCTGGCGCACCACGTGGCCTGCGACAATCCGAAGGGCCAGCTCGTGGGCATACTCGACGTACAGCGGCTGGGCGTCGTACCGGCGTGCCGCCGGCTTGTTTTTCGAGCCGCATAACGTGGCCAAATCCGTCGCCGTCACGCTCAAGACGCCGACTTTCGGCAACAAGCGCACGGCAGTGGCAACGAAAGGCGCGGGAGTGCCGAAGGGGTCCAGTTCCACCACGTCAAAACAGCGGCCGGACGTGGCGAAAGAATCGAAATCCTGCTGGATGAATTCGGCCGCTTTCAGCTTGTTTAGCCGCACGTTCTTCCTGCACACCGCCATGGCCGCCTTGCTTGTGTCCAAGAACGCGACCGGACCTAAGCCTGCCTCGCGGGCGTAGCGGATGCCGCGGATTCCGGAGGCGCAAAAACCGTCCAGCACCATCTTTTTTTTCAACCGGCCGGAAAGCGCCTTCAGGGCCAACACGGACAAGTCGCGGTTGGTCTTCATGCGGGGATTGTAAAACACGGCCTCGCCTGGCACTTCCTCCGGATATGCCCAGACGACGGCTTTTCCTTCCGTGATTTTCTGAAGCTTGGTTTTCGAAGTCATGTCGGATTCCTTATGCAAGACGACCAAATAAAGGCCGCAAAAAAAACCACGTCGGGCGGCCCCGGTCAAAGAGCGTACGCTGGACTCGGAAAAACAAAAACCGGAAAATGAAAAGAGATGAAAAAAATGGAAGAGGCGCCGCAGGTCTTACGCCAGCGCGACGGACGTGCCCATGCTTTGGCCCGGAAGGCCTTTTTCGAACTGGGCGACGACCTTGCCGCGCACGCCGTGCACGCGGGAAATCTTGCCCTTGATGGCTAATTTCTTCTTGCCTGGCGTCGTCCACTGGACGACTTTGCCGAGAAACTTTTCGGCCGCCTTGCGGTCGGCGGCGCCGACGTCCAGGATGTACTGGTAGTTGTACGCCGTGTGGCGGCCGCGGCGGGGGCTGATGAGTTTGGCACTTTGCGTCATAGTCAATAAACCTCGAAAATGGCAAAAAACGACTATCCAACATATGCCAAAACCGGTTTTAAAAGCTGCCGCCGCAGGGCCAAAAGGCCGGTCCTAGGCCTTACGCCTCAATGCGGCGTTGCCCGGAACAGCCGCAAAGGAGTGTATTTCTTCCCGAATTCGACGTTGCACGGCTCGTGCTCGATCGTTTTTTCCGGGTGCTCGGCCGCCATCCGCTGCCAGTCCACGTCATGGTACTGCTCGTGGCCCAAGTGCAGATAGGCGCGGCCTTCCGGATGGAGGACGCGATGGGCCTCGCGCAAGGCCTGGATGCCGCCATCCAGATGCTTGAAAACGCCGACCGAAATCACGAGGTGAAACCGGTCCGTCCAACCCACCGGAAGCGATTCCACGTTTTTGATGTGGACCCGGACTCCGTGCGTTCGGGCATATTCCGGCTCGATGCGGCTCAAACCTACGCCATGAACCTCGACCGGGATTCCCCGCGCTTCAAGCCGTTCCTTGAGTTCCTTCAGAAAGACGCCTTTGCCGCAACCGAGGTCCAACACCCGCAACGGCTGACGGCCCTGGAGCGCGTTGCTTTCGTGAAGACGGCGGTACAACGTAACGGCGACGTCCTCGAAACTACCGAATTGCGGGTCCCCGGACAAATGGAATTCATCATAATCCCGCAAGCCGCTGTCGACTTTGTACATGAACCACCTATGCGGGGACGTCTGCTCAAATCTAGCCAACCCGCGCAGTGATTCCCGTGGGGTCCTTTTGCGAAAGGACCGGTCCTTGGGCGGCAGTTTGTCCATTAGCCAACAACATCCAAACTTCGTTTAAATACCCGCGTCCACTGTTGTTGGCCATGATTGCCCAGATCACCTACAAAAGCTTCGCGACCAACCCCGACTATTTCATCCTCTGCGAAAAAGGTGTCCTCCACGTAGTGCAGGACGAAACGACCAGCGACTTTGCGGTCGGCGAATTCGTCGAGATCCAAGGCCGTAAAAAAGGCGACGTATTGTACGCCGATTCCATCGAACCGGTGGCCGAAGAGAAGGAAAAAAAAGCCGCGGAAGAATCCGAAAAGTGGCAAGACGCGCTATTGGATCTGCGCGATGCCGATCCCTTGGTGGACGCGCCCATCTTCAAGACCATGAAGCCGGCATTCCGAAAAGCCGCCACTCGATTGCAGATGGCCGTCTTGCAGATGCAGCCGATCCTGGTGCGCTTTGACGAGGACACTGACGGCATCACCTCCGCGCTGTACATCCACAGCCTCATCGAGCACTTCGTCAAGAAGCACGCATTGCCCTACCCCAAATCACACTTTCGGGCATTCCAGGCCGAAGCGCCCATTTTCGAGATGAAGCATCTACAGGTGTTGCAGAAGGAAGCGGACGATTTTGCCCGAAAACCCCTCATCCTCTTACTGGACCACGGCGCGTCCGAGGAAAGCCTCCACGCGCTGCAGGCAGCGAAAGCCGACGGCTTTGAACTGATGATTGTCGACCACCACCCGCCTTCCTCCACGACGTTGGCGCAGTACGACGTCGCAGTCCATCCGTTCCAGCACGGCGGCGACTCGTCGGCCTGCACATCAACATTGGCATACAGCATTGCCGCCGCGACGTACGCCGTGCGCAAGGACTGGGCGGAATTCGCCATGCAGGGCGACAAGAGCCCGTTTGCCAAGAAGATCGACTTCAAGGAACCCGTCGTGCTGGACTACATCGCGGACAAGCAGTACACGCTGAAGAAATACGCCGAAATCCTGGACGACAAGAACCAGATTGACATTCTGTACCAGCGCTGCCTGCGCTTGCGTGAAAAGGCGCTACAGACGGCCATTGCCAAACGCCGCTTGGAACAAGTCGGACCCCTCACGGTCCAGTGGCTGGACATTTCCTACGTCACCGACGACTACCCGCCCCGCGGCGGCATCGTGCAAGGGCTTCACGAGCATTTCGAAAAAGGCCCGGCATTGGTCACCGTCGGGTACGACGACGAACGCGTCATTTTCCGCGCCAATCCGTCGGCGCTCAAGTTGGGCTTCGCGGCGAACGCCTGGATTGCCGAACTAAAAAAGCTCCCGCATGCCGTTTCCTCCGGCGGCGGACATCCCGGTGCGGCCTCGATGCGGCTGCAGCCCAAGAAAAAAGACGTAGTCCTCCAAGCGCTGGAACAGCGGTTCAAGAAAGAATTCGGTTCGACATGAAGAAAAACAATTCACAGCCGCACTGGCCAGACAAAAGCCCAAAGAGGTAGCGGAGTTTGTCGATGGGGGCGGCAGATGCGTAGACTTGGACTCCGCCAAGTCCTGCAGACAACCATGCGCCCATGGCTGTACCCATCGACTTCGCTCAAAGTCACCGGCCAGCGCGTCCAAGTCCTAAAAAAGCACGACGGCCAGTTCTCCATCACGGCAGAATGAAGGTGAAAGAAAACCCATGGAGAAGTTCTCGATTTACAAGCCCAATAAGACGCTGCGCGGCTCGGCCGTCCAGTTCGACTACAACCCGGAAAAGGAGTCGGTCTTCGTCGAGGCGGCGCCGCAATCCGGAGAGAAGCAGTTCGACTGGAACCAAAAAATCGTCGTCAAGGTATCCATCCTGGAACTGGCCAAGCTCTTGCTGGTGCTGGAAGGCAAACAGCCCACGACCAAGTTGTTCCACGACTCCACGAAGGTACCGGGCGAGACCACCCTCAAAAACACAGTGGTCGAGCTGACGCGCGGCGACTATGGCTTTTTCATGAAAATCTCCTCGCAATCCGACGTCGGCCTCAAAATAGTCAACGTCAACGTGTCGGACGACGAAGCCATGGCCTTAAGCGTGCTGTTCCGCCGCGCCATCGGACGCACGTACGGATGGTAAAAAAGAAAAACAAAAAAAAGGCCGAAAACCCAAACGGCCAAAGATTTCCGAGAAATACCCGAGCGGACGCTGGGCACTGAAAAACAAAAACGGAAAAAGGAAATGCGGCACAAAGCCGATTAGTGTCGGTTGCGGCCGTTACCGTCCGGCTTGGTCTCCGTCTTAGTGTTCGATTCGACTTTGACCTTGACGGAGCGCACCTGGCCCTTGTAGATTTCCGTGTTCTGGTCCGTCGAACCGGTGTCCACCGGCTGCACCGCGGCGGCCTGGCGTTCGCGGTTCGAACCGGCGCCGAGGAACCACAACGCCGCCACCACCAAAAGCAACGCGGCAAGGATGAAGAAGAGGTTGTCGGAAATCGCGCCGATTACGCGGCCCGTGATGGACGAACGCGGCGCGATTGGCGCCACGGCATGCTGGGCGATCTCACGGCCATCGGCCAGCACATGGATGACGGGGTTGGCGCCTTCATCCGTGGTGCGCGTGACGCGGACCGTCAAATCGGCCGACGAGTGCGGCGGGATGTCGACCGCGTCGCTTACTTGAGTCCAGGACGTCGGGATGCCGCTGACGGACAGGGTCACATTGCGCAAAGGAGTGTCCTGCCCGTTGTCCACGCGTACGGTCCAGACCAGCGTCTCAGGCGAGATGCTGACCGGCGTGGTGACGATTTGCGCCGCGCAGGGAATGACGTTGACGATCATGAACGCCGTTCCGGCCGTATTCTGGCCTTTGGCCGTGACGGCCACGACGTTCTCGTTCGGACGCAAACCGGAGGCGTCCAGTTGCACGTCCGCCTGGGCAGTCTGGCCGGCCGGCACGAACAGCGATTGGGGAGTCAAGCCGTCTCCTTGGATGACGAACGTCTGGGGTGCCGTGCCGTCGTTGCGCACCTGCACCGGCACCGACGTCAGCTGGCAGGCCGAGGCGTCGATGCGCGTGGGCACCGTCAACGTGGCATGATACACATCGGCGGCATTGACGCAGGCCGAGGCGCGGCCGATGACGATGTCGCCACGAAGCGCCTCCAAAGCGACGTAGTGCACGCCGGGCTTGAGGGCGCGGATGTACGCGACGCTGGACTTCAGTTCATTGCGGTCCAGCACGAATTCCTCGCGCGCCAGGTACGTGTGAGTAGCGGATTCATCTTCTGCCGGGCGCAGGCGCACCGTCACGGCGGCGCCCTGGTTGGACAGGCGGACTTTCTGCTGGACGGTCTGGCCCACGACGACGTTGGTGCAGGCCGTGCCGGCATCGACGTCCAAATCGTAATGCGTGGCGTCATACGTGTGGGAAAACGTCAAAGACTTGGGCACAAAGAAAGCATCCGTCAGCGGCGTGGGTTGGATGTAGGAAGAACAGGATTGGCGCGGTTGGTTCGTCAGCGTGATGCGTTTTTCCTGGCTGGACGTGCCGTTGGTGGCGCGGATGGTGATCGTCTGGGTGCCTTGCAAGCAGTCCGGAGCCAGCAGATGGATCTGGGCATGGTCGCCCAGGTTCTCGACGCGGGCGTTGACGTACTCGCTTTGTACGGAAAAGGCGACGCGCTCGGACGCATAGGCATAGACCACGGCTTGCGTGCCGGCGGTATGCACGGCATCCTCCGACACGTAGAGCGTAAAAGCGTTGGCCAACACCGCAGCCAACAGGAGGCCGATTCCGACAAGCAAGTACGACAATTTCATATCCACACCATCCGATGAATATTGTTACTATCGGTGAGTAAATACATTAATAAATGTTTGGGGGCATATGTGTAACTACCGTGTGGAAACAAGAACGAGTCTTTAAATAGGTGCAACCCGTGAATAATCCCGAGATGACCGTCGAACCCGAGCTGATCGAGTCCTTGCGCAAGCTCGGCCTCAACCAATACGAAGCCAAGGCCTACGCCGCGCTCTGCACGTACGGCAGTCTCACGGTCGGCGAAATCTCGGCGCCCGATAAAGGCGATTTGCCCCGCCCCCGCGCCTACGACGTCCTCACTTCCTTGCAGGAGAAAGGTTTCGTCTCCGTCATGCAGGGCCGGCCCCTGCGCTACAGCGCCCTGCCGCTGGAGGAAGCCGTCAAGACCCTGCGCAAACAAAAAGAAGCTACTCTCCAGGACGAAATCAAGCAGATGGACCAGCTGGCCAAGAACCTCTCCGGAAAACTCAAGCCGTCCGCCAGCGTCACCGCGTCGTCGGAAGACCGCGTCTGGACCCTCAAAGGCCGCGACGCCATCTACTCCCGCATGAGTTCCATGATCTCCGCGTCCAAGAAGCACATCGTGCTGGCCGCCCATTCGGACCACTTCAAGCACAAATTCAAGGCCCACCAAAAAGAACTGGCCAAAGCTAAGGACCGCGGCGTCCGCCTATCCTTCGTCACCTCCGCGGGCACCGGCGACGGCGTCGAAATGGCCGACCAGCATTTCGCGAACGACCCTTCGACGCGCATGCTGCTGAGCGACAACGAGGCTCTGCTATTCCTCACGGACCAAAGGACCAAACCGGACGACGAACAAGGCCTCTGGCTCAAAAGCCCGCATGTCGTCAACACGCTGAAAGCCTCCTTGGGCATCCGGACGTAAGAAACCGGCAAAGACCGCGTTTTTTCGAGCCTGAATTTCAGCCGATGAACCTCAAAGCCAGCGCACGCTCGTTCAAAAGAAAAAATGCCGTACGGCATAGAGCGCACGCTATTACTTCAAAATAAAACGAAAAGAGTCGGAAAAAAACATTGCCGCTTACGCCGGCGTTGGCTCGGCGGCTTTTTCATCCGTTGCCGGAGCGGCGGCTACGGTTTCCGTCGCAACAGCGCCTTCGGCCGGCTTTTCGGCCTCGGCGTCTTTTGCCACGGCGGCTTCGCGTTCCTTCTTGGTGCGGTCCAGTTCGATGACAGCGGTTTCGTCGAAGACCTCGAACAATTCCGTCTTGTACAACTCGACGCGGTAAATGGGTACGATCTTCTTGACCAGGTTGTGGATCTGCGGGTTGATCTTGTTGTATAGCACGCCTTGGATAAAGTCGCCGAATCGCGTCTCGGCGATGATGCGTTTGAGTTCGGCCAGCGCCGCGTTGCGCACGGCTTTTCGTTGCGGCGTGCTGCAGGGAACGGCGGTGACGACGACCATCTTGACCGTGAGCTTGACGCCGTCCTTGCTTACGCCCGTATAGACGACACGGAGCACGTCGCGGTTGCGGCGGCCCAGCGTGCTTAAGTATTCGCGGGAGGCGCTGTGGCCGATGAATTTGGTGTAGGCGTTCTTGTCCTTGATGCCCTCGACGCGGAGGCGCACCGTCGTGTACATGTGCGAGATGTCGTGCGTGACTTCTTTGAGCGGCAAGGCGATGATGCGGTTCATCAGGTGGTCTTCGTCCGACGCCGGGATTTCGGCAATCTTGATCTCGCCGAGGAACTTGGGCGAGACCAGGTTATACCAGGACTTGGACTTCCACGAATCCACCATTTTTTTCTGAGCCAATCATATCACCGGAAAATCAAACATTTGCGTTTACTTGACCAGCAGGGCCGCTTCTTCGCGGTCGTACTTCCAGTCCGCCGGCAGACGCTTGCCGCGGTAGTAGTATACCAGCCGCTTGATCTTGGACTCCACGTGACCCAGCTTGATGCGGTTGTGGTAATCGCGCTTATTCAGGCCCGAGTGGCGCGAGAGGCGCACGGCCTTGTGGATCAGCGACATGAGGTCGGAAGGGTATTTCGTCTGGAAGCTGTTCTCCTTGAGGAGGCGTCCGAGCTTGACGCCGAAGAGCACCTTCACAGAGGGGACGCCGTGCTCGTCGCGGAGGATGCGGCCGATGTCGGCTTCCGATTTGCCTTCCTTGGACAGCTTCTCGATGATTTTCAATACGGCACTCTTGTCCGCCGGGACCCAGGCGTAGCTGGTCTTGCCGACCGGCTTGTGGGATGCCGATTTGCCTTTTTTGCGCGTATGCATTCTAGCCAAGTAAATCACTCTCTAACGCTTACGCATCAGGGCCGTTGGGCCGCGAAAGCTTAGAAAAAGCGTTACTTTTGTTGCCAAGGGGGGTTTATAAGACTTTTTGGGAAGCAGAAAACGTGTATTATCCGGAATTAAGGTTCTCTCGGCCAACCGAGTTGGCATGAGAAAACTTTCCCTCTCTAAAGCCCGATGGATAATACGTGAAATGAACAAAAAACAACTCAGCACCTGGCAAATCGCTCGCCAACAAGACGTAAC
>JACPGT010000016.1 GCA_016188965.1 Microcaldota archaeon
GTTGGCGAATGGTTCGGAGTCGGCGTTGAATTATTCGGAAGTCAACGTGTCGTTCACTGAAGCGAATCCGGATTCGTGTTTGTTGGAGTTCAATAATGGTACGGCGGCCAATTATTCGATGAACCGCAGTGGGAATTCGTGCTTTGGTAACGTCACTATCTCCAATACGGGGGATTTCAACTACACGGTGTGGGCGAACGATTCATTGGGTAATTGGAATAATTCCGTTCGCCGTTTTGTTACGTTGACGGATGATGCGACGCCGCCTTCGGTTAGTTTGTCTAGTCCGGCGGATTCGGCGGCGCTCTCCTCGCTCTCGTCGTTGGTTTTTTCGTTTAGTGATGCGGTTTCGTCCACGGCGTCGTGTACGGTTTACGTCGACGGTTCTTCGGTGTATTCGAATGCGTCGGTGTTGAATGGTACTTTGACGTCGGCTTCGGTGTCGGTGTCGTCGTTGTCGTCGGGTGGTGGTTCGGGTTCGCCGAGTGTGACGCCGGTGCCGGTTGTGCCGTCTGTGACGCCGGTTGCGTCGGTGGTTCCGGTGGTGTCGGTTCAGCCGTCGGTTGAGCCGTCGGCTGCGCCGGTGGAGGCAACGGTGGAGCCGGTGGAGGAAGTGGTGGTTCCGGTGGAGGAAGTGACTAAGACGACTGAACCCGTTGTTTTGGAGAGTGGTGGGGCTAGTAGTGAGGGTGTGGTGGTGAGGACTTCGTATTCGGTTTCAAGTGTGGTTGTGCCGTCGGGTGGGACGCGTAGTATCTCGCGTGTGTTGGTGGAGACGACGAATGTGGGTTCGTTGGCGCTTGAGGCTCTTCAGGTTACGCGTGAATTTAAGTTTCTTGAGTGTTTGGGTTCGGATCCTTCGGCTTACGAGGCTGTCGGTGTGGTCTTTTCGCCGCGGCCGTTTAGGATTGAGTGTGGTTCTGCTGTTGTGACGTGGTTGTTTGATAATGTGGAGCCGGGTGAGTCCGTTACTGCCGAGGCGAAGGTGCCGGGTGAATTGACGCGGGGGCAGGTGAGTGAGGGTATTTCGACGCCTCGTGTGGTGGCGCGTGCGGCGCAGGCGGCGAAAGTCGTGTCCACTCCGTCAGCAACTGCTTCTGCTTCCGTTTCGGTTTCTCCGACGCCGGGCGGTTTTGATTGGACGTTGCCGGCGTTAGGCGTGTTAGTCTTGTTGGGTGTCGGGGCTTACTTCGTCTTCGGCCGAAAACAACAAGGACTCTAAAAACGCATTGAATTCATTGGGACTTTTTCTTCTTTTTTCGTTTTTCGGTGTTTTTAGCGTCGGCCTGAAGCGGTAGCGAGGTTTGTCAACGTGGGCGGCAGCCCCGTTGACATTGCCAAAGTCACCGGCCAGCACCCCTCTTCTTTCTTTTTAAACCCTGCTTCGAGCTTATGCGTAATGAGGTGGAAGGCATGAAGATCGATGTCAGCGCATTGAAGTACGAAGAAATCGAGAAAGTCCTGTCGGATTTGCCGTTCCAGGCACGCCAATTGACGTCCGTCGGCGGGCGCGTGGTGTTGGATTGCGTGGTATGAGCCCGCCCGCCCCGAACCCTTTTTTTTTACCCCTTTCCTTGAACGGGCGCTTAACGGGCGTATTGCATCCATCGGTGGCAGCCCGTTCCGTCCTCCTTTTTTTTTACCGCCAGGCGTCGCGTTCATTTTTTTGCCCAGATGCCGTGTTTGCCTTTGCTCCGGGCGGGACCGACATTGCTATAAAGCGGTTTTCCGTCTAAGTTAGGAACCGGCTTAAGGCCCGTTTTCATCCACCAGGTTTGTTTGCTCCATGTACGCCAAGCGCATCGTCCTTCGGAATTTCAAATCATTTTCCAAGGCCACGGTCGAACTGGACAAATCGTTCACCTCCGTCGTGGGCCCCAACGGCTCCGGCAAGTCCAACGTCGTGGACAGCCTCCTGTTCGCGTTCGGCGAGATGCGCCTCAAGAGCCTCCGCGTCAAGAGCACGAAAGACCTCATCTTCAAGAACGCCAACGTGGCGGAGTCCTGCGTCCTCTTGGTCGAGGATGACGTCACCGATTTTGCTGTCCAGGAAGTCGAGGAAAAAGGCAAAGTCCGCCGCGTCTTCCCCAAAGGCGTGCACGAAGTCCGCCGGCTCATCCGGAAAGACGGCAAGACGCGGTACATGCTGGACGGCAAGACCGTGAAAAAATACGTGGTCGAAGACTTCCTGACGAACCACAGCATCTCGCTGCACCACGTCATCAAGCAAGGTGAAGTGCAGCGCATCATCGAGATGAACTCCAAGGACCGACGCCAACTCATCGATTTTGTCGCCAACGTGTCCGACTACGAGGAAAAAAAACAGGAAGCCTTCCTCGAACTGGGCAAGGTCGACGGCCGGCTCAAGGAGGCCCAGACCGTCTTTGCCGAACGCGAAGGCTATTTGTGTGAACTGGAGAACGACAAGAAAAACGCCGAGAAATACCTCCAACTCGAACAGCAGCAACGCCAACTGGCCGCCACCTTGCTTCACATCGACCTGAAAATCATGGAGGCGCAGTTCGAATCCTTGGTCAGTGCCAATCTGGACTACCGCAACAAAGTCGAGTCGCTGCAGGCCGCCATCAAGGAACTGGAAGCCTCCATCGACCGGACGTACCAGGAAAAAGACGCGCTGAACAAGACCATCGTCGAGAAGAGCCAAGGCCGCGAATCCGAGCTGCAGCGCGCCATCGGCGCCCTGCAAGCCGAAATCGATTCTGCGAAAAGCCTGATTGAGGACCGCAAAGGCGTGCTTAAGAAGCTCGACGAGAAACGCAAGACCATCTTCTTCGACCACCAACGCGCCGGCGACGAAGTCAAAGGCTTCGAGCGTCAATCCGGCCAGTTGACCGCCGACGTCGAATCCGTCCGCAAACTCCTGGACCAGGAACAAAAACAGCTCGACGCCATGCTGCAGAAGTCCGAATCCATGTCCAGCCAGTTCTTCGACGCCCGCAAGCGCATGCAGCAGTACGAAGAGCAGATGCAGGGCTGCAAGGACCAACTCAACGGCCTGCAATTGGAAGCGTCCAAGCAACAAGAAATAGAAAAAGTCAAGGAACAGGAACTCACGCGCCTCCGCAAAGGCGTTTTCGACGATTACGCTCCCAAGAAAGCCGAACTGACGGACGCCCGCCGTACGGCCAAGGCCACCCTGGCGCCCCAGGAAAAACGGCTGGCCGAATTGTTCTCCGAAGAAAAGGAGCTGAACCAACGCCTCCCCGCCCTCGAAACGGCCCTTTTGGACCTCAAGGAAAAAATCGCCACTACCGAAGGCCGTCTCCGTGCTGCCAGCGACTCATCCTCCCGCGGGCTGGAGGCCGTCATGGCCATGCGCGAGAAAAACAAAGGCATCTTCGGCACCCTCGGCGAACTGGTGCGCTATTCATCCAAGTATTCCGTGCCCCTGGGCGTCGCGTTGGGCAACCGCCTGCAATACGTCGTGGTCGACTCCGTCAAGACCGCCGGCTCGGTCATCGAACACCTCAAAGCCCACGATTTGGGCCGCGTGTCCTTCATCCCGCTGGACAAGATCCAATCCCCCGCGGCAGATGATGAATATGCCAAGAAACCCGGCGCCGTCGGCATGCTCATCGACCTTCTGGAATTCGACTCACAGTTCAAGAAAGCCGTGGCCTACGCCTGTTCCAACACCGTGCTGTTCGACAAATTCAAAGACGCCGAGAAGTGGGCCGGAAAAGCGCGTTTGGTCACCAGCGGTGGCGAACTGTTCGAGCCGTCCGGCCTGGTCACCGGCGGCAAATCCAAGGAAAAAATCAACGCTTTTGCGGAACAGGCCAAACTCTCCGAATACTCCAAGGAGTTCGAGAAAAGCAAGGCCGAGAAAGACGCCGTGGTCCAGCGCCTCTACGCCATCCGCGAAGAAATGTCCACGCAGCGCAAAACCAAGGCCGACGCCGACTTGCAATTGAAGAAGATCGAACTGGAACTGGAACACGTACTGAACGCCGAAAAAGCCATGCGCGAGCAACAAAAAGACCTGCACTCCGCCATGAGCCAGCTGGAAAAAGAAATACAAACCTGCCGCCAGGCCGTCGAGAAAGCCGAAGAGCAGCGCGCCGAATGGGTCCGCAAACTATCCGACTTGAACGTATCCTATCTGGAAGCCAAACAACTGGTCGACGTGGAGAAGGAGAAACACTTCGGCAACCAGCTCAAGGAAAAAGAACACAAAGTCAGCGAACTGAAAATCACCCTCGCCGGCTTGGAGAACGAACTACGTTCCATCCAGACGCAAAAGACGCTCTACGCCCGCCAATACGCCGGCGTCGAAAAAGAAATGGCATCCATCCAGGAAGAAGAAGAATCCGCGCAGAAAGTCATCCGCGACATGGACGAACGCGTCGCATCCGCGCGCGGCCAGCTGAAAGACAAGAACGACGAACTCAAGAGCCTATCCAAGGAATTGAAGGCCTGGATCGAAAAACGCGAAGAGCTCGACGCGCAGATCGCCAAATCCGGCAACCAGAAAGGCAAGCTCCAGTTCGAACTGGACAAGATATCCACCAACCGCCAGGACTCCGAGCTCAAACGCGTCGCCGTCGAGACCAAACTGACCGAACTGAAAGTCCAATACGAGGAATTCAAGGAAGTACCGGTCATCCAGAACAAGACGGACAAGGACAAAGCCGACCTCGTATTGCGCAAGAAAGAAGCGGAAGAGCAGATCAAAGCCTTAGGCACCGTCAACCTCCGCGCACCCGAACTGTATCAGCAGAAATCGGAAGAACTGGACCGGCAGAAAGTCCGCGTCGTCCAGCTGGAAACCGAGAAAAACGCCGTGCTCTCGCTCATCGCCGAAATCGAGACGAAAAAGAAAGCCACGTTCATGGAAGCCTTCGACGCCGTCAACATCGCTTTCAAACGCTTATTCAAGGTCATCTTCAAAGGCGAAGGCACGCTCTTTTTGGAAAACCACGAAGACCCCTTTGCCGGCGGCCTGACCATCCAGGTCCAACTCGAAA
Organism: Microcaldota archaeon; assembly: GCA_016188965.1. Taxonomy (GTDB): domain Archaea; phylum Micrarchaeota; class Micrarchaeia; order Norongarragalinales; family Norongarragalinaceae; genus JACPGT01. The sequence continues at coordinate 4,989 of JACPGT010000016.1, forward strand.
ACAAGGAAGTCAAATACCTCGAGTTGATGTCCGGCGGCGAAAAATCCCTCATCGCTTTGCTTTTCCTGTTCGCCATCCAGTCCCGCAACCCCTCCAGCCTCTATATCCTGGACGAGGCGGACGCCGCGCTGGACCAGGAAAATTCTCGCAAACTGGCCATGCTGCTCAAACAACTCGCGTCCCACAGCCAGTTCATCGTCGTGAGTCACAACGAGACGCTGTACAAGCACGCGGATTGCCTCATTGGAGTAGCGATGGGTCCGGCCGGCTCGCGTCTCGTGGAAGTCAAGCTGAATACGTTATAATTCGCACGCGAGTTCAGGAGGGCGAGGACGACGGATGTCCAGGGAACCTGGGTTCCCGGGGATCCGGTGTGCGATGGGTCCGACGGGTTCGCGTCTCGTGGAAGTAAAACTTAACCCGGCTTGACGGTTTTTTTCCGCGTGCCGACTCCGCATGACGAGTGAGCGCGGTCCATTCATTTTTCGCTTTTTTTCCTGTTCCCGCAGGTCCGTCGCGCCGTAACGCGTTTCATCTTGTTTTAGGCCGCCGAAACACTGTAACGTTTACTTTCCAAATTGTAAAGTTTGCTTTACGTCGATTGGGTGTTCGCTACCCGACGAAAAACGGGGATATGTTTATAAAGATAACCTGCGTTTTTCCGATTACCATTTATGAAATTTTCAGTCGGAGGGTGCCTAACTATGTCGTCGAACTCTGAATGTACGTCCAGCCGCTTTGCCTTCGTCGCCATCCTGTTGGCCGCGTTCTTCGTCCTGCCGTTGCAAGCCGGCTTCGCCCCCGATGCCGGCTCCGGCGGAAGCCAGACTAGCGCTTTTCTCAACATCTCCGGTCCCATCGTCGTGCAACCCTGCGCCAACATCACGCTGTCCGGCTCGATGATCAACGCCTCCAACGTCTCCCAGACGCTGGCATCGTACAACATCACCGTCGTCTACAACTCGACGCACAACTCTTCCGCCAACATCACCGGCGTTTTCACACTCAATATCACCGCTCCCTGCACTACGCGCGGCCTGGCCGGTAACTTCGCCCTGGACAACCTGACCGTTTACACTAACAGCTCGGACAACCACAGCCGCACCCTCCGCTTCTTCGTCTCCAACGCCACCAACGTCTCCGTCGTCATCCTCTCCCAGAAGCCGCCCTTCGCCCGCAGCACCAACAACACCGTCAACGTGACCTATTTCAACGGCTCCACCGCCCTGGCGAACAACATCCCGTACCTGCGCGTCTACAACACCCAAGGCCAGATTGAAACGGCCGACATCGCCCTGTACAACCTTTCGGCTCGGACCAACGCCCAAGGCGTCATCCAATACAACATCTCCGTCAGTTCGACGGCTTCCGGAGCGTACGCCCTGGTCGTCGACTACGGACTTGCCAACTTCGTGTTCAAGACCCAATCCGCCATGGGGCTTTCCTTCATCTCGCAAACGACTTCCGGCGAATCCCGCGTCTCCTTCGCACCCCGCTCCGCCGTCAACCTCATCGTGAAATCGCGCTACGCCAACGGTACGGCCTATGATTTGATTGCCGGCGAGTACATCACCGCTTTCATCACCCTGCCCAACAACACCGTCGCGGAAGTCAACCTCACCGCCATCGATGCCTCGACTAACCCCGGTGCCAACAACGTGACTTTCCGCAATACCTTCCTGCCCGGAGACTACAAGGTCCGCATCGTCGGACGCATTCAAGGCGACGCCTATGAGACCCTGGGCAAGTTCGAAGTCCGCGGCGGCCTTGCCCGTCTGCAGGCCGGCGACGACTTCTTCCAGCACGTCGGCGACCGCAGCGTCATCCTGCCGGGTCAGACCGTCCGCTTCAACGTCTTGTTATACAACAACTCGGATGACTCGCTGGTAGCAGGAACTTCCAACGGTGCCGGCAACACCCTTGCCTGCGACTCCATCGTCCTCAGCGGCTTCACCAACCTGGCCACGGGCCTCAACACGTCGTGGACCGGCGTGTTCTCCACCGGCGTCGTCCAATACGCCGGTTCGACGAACATCTGCGCCATCAATATCGGTGTACCGGCCACTTCCGGCGACTACCGCATCAACGCCATCCTGGTGGACCCGACTAATTCGTCGCTCCGCATTCCGGCCGAAGGGATCGTCGCAGTCCGCGAGTACCGCTTGTCCACTCGGCCGTGCCCCGGCGCCGTCGGCGAAATCTCGTCGTGCGGACAAATGCCCATTTTCGAGAAGGACGGCAACGTCTCTTTCGACATTGAAGTAATCAACTTCACGTCCGGCTCTTCGTTGGCCCGGTCCGCCATCCTCAACGTGACGGGCATCGTCGTGCGCAAGTTCAGCTTCGGTATCGGTGCCGCGTCCGAATTGACCAACTGGGTCGAAAACGCGTCGTACTACATCCAATACCCCCAGTACAGCGGCAACGTCCTCCGCGTGGTGCTGGACCGGCCTAATGACGGCACGACGGGGGCACGACGGGTCCGCGCGAAGTCATGCTGACGGTCAATACCACGGTCGGCGTCCTTACTGGCAGCAACGGCTTCATGGTCAAAAGCTCGACCATTGAGGCCCACGGCGGTCCCTCCAATGGCCAAGGCGGTTTCAACCCCCAGATTTCCTGCAACGGCACCTTCGCTTTCTTCTTGGAAGCGTTCGACATGCGGACCATGCAATCGGTCCAAGGCGTCTCCGTCCAAGGCGTCCGAGCTGTCCGCCATGTGATTTCCGGCAAAGTCCTTGATTCGACCTTCATCACCGGCGTCACCACCAATACGACGGATTCCAGCGGATCGGCCACGTACAACGTCACCTTCAATACGTCCAAGTCTTTCATGCCCGGGCCGTATGACATGATTCTCAACGTGTCCTACCAAGGCACGGAAGACGAGGCGTTTTCAGGCTTCATGTGCGGTTCCGGCTCGTTCGAATTGTTCAAGCCCGAAGGCTTCCGCCCGCCCGGAGGCGAAGGCGCCGGACCCCAGCAAGGCGGACGCGAGTTCCAAGGCGGCATCACCGGATTCCCGTTCGGAATGCCTCCCCGTTCCGGTGCAACGGATACCGTGCGTCTATCCTTCCAAGGTCTTGGTTTCGGCGGGCAAGGATTCCAAGGCGGCCAGCAGGGCAATCCCGGCGCTTCCTTGATCAACGGCACCCTGAAAGTCACGTCCATCCGGTATTCCAACCGCGACACGAATACCGAGCGTTCCATCGCGGCCACGGGCAATCTGGTGTATAACGTCACTACCAGCGCCGCCGCAGTCACCCTGGAACCTGCCAACTTCAGCCTGTTGTCGTGGCCGCAGGGCTTCATGAGGCTCATGGTCAATTTGACCAACGGCAGCACTCCTGGCATTGGGACGCAGCCATCCGCGTTGGGCCAACTGCCCGGTTTCGAGTCAAGCCCCTACCGTGTCGACTTCGCCGAGATGCCTGCCTTGCCGGAATCGGTTGCCGTAGGCCAGAACGTGTCGATACTGGTCAACGCTTCGACCAACGTATCGACCAGTGGTAACAATGTCACGATTCGTGCCCAGAGCATGACGTCCAACACCCAGGTGCGTACCACGCTGGTTAGCGCCGTGAAAGTGCTTGACGGTTGGAACTCGTCGGCTGACGAGATAGGCTTTTCGCCGGGCGCAGAAACTTGGAACGTGACGTTCACCGTCCCGACCATGGACGTCGGTCAAATCAACTTCGTCGTCGTCGTCAACAATTCCCGGTCCGTTACGAATGAATTGATGGCACGCACCCGGATTTCTTCGTTGGAAGTACGCCCGCTTTCGGGTTACATCATGCAGATGCATGCGCGATGCGCGGTGCGTGACGATGCCACCGAGAACGGTACGATGTTCAATTGCTTCCCATTGACGATGGGCGGTGGTCCTGGTCAACCGTTCGATCCCGCTGAACCGAGCATCACTTCCCGGTTAAACTTCTCCGTAATCAATACTACGTACAACGTGTCGTCCAAGAGCGGTAACCTATGCTACAAGCCGGCGTTGAACTATTCCGGCGGCATGCAAGGCATATCGTTCGACAATCCGTTCAGCCTGACGAACACCACGTATGTAGCCGTCATCGACAACTTGACTGCCGGCGTGTACGACACGCTGGTGTTCAACAACAGCGGTGGCAATTTCACGGTCATGACCTTGTCGAACACGTCCAGCAGCCACCGCGGCTTCGCTCGGTTCAATTCCAGCTACTCTGGATTGTACGTAACCATGTTGGAAGGTTGCTTTGCGGTCAAATTGGCCAAAGGCGATGAAAATCCCATGGATGAGCAGGGCATCATCCGCCTGGGCCGCAACGCCGTCAACCAGAACTTCTATCTGGCCTACCGCGTATTCAATGGCGGACAAAAGGTCACCAATGCCTATGTCGACTTGATGGGCGTGGGCAACATGTCGCTGGATGGCACCCAATTCGTCAACCTCTTGCCGGCCAGCCAATACCGCACTCGGGGTAGCTACTCGGACAACAACGGCGTGGCGTTCGTCCAGGCTAACGTTTCCACGGCAGGCGAACGCATGCTGCTTTGGAAAGTCAACGGCACGGCCAACGGCCAGTTCGTGCAGGCTTTTGCGAAGATCCAGCGGGATCCGACCGCGTACGGTGGAGGTGGCGGTAATATGGTGACCATCGCCTCGTTCAACGCGTTCTGCAACGGCTTCAACCCGCAAATCACCCAGGCGAACCAAAACCTGTCGTTGACCTGCCAGACCATGTACTTGAACGACTCGAACATGGGTGGCGTGAACATCACGATGTTCGCCGAATCCTGGGGCGTGAGAACGGCGTTGACGATGTACAACGCGACGACCGGCGCCATCCAATCCGGGTTCCTGACGGATGCCATGGGCAGTGTCCAGTTCAATTACACCATGCCGGGCGGTTGGTTGCCGAACCGCTTTTACCGGCTCAGTGGTCTTGCCGTTTTGGGTGACTTGAACCAGCAGTTCGATACCGGCGGAGTCAGCTTCGGCGGAGGGTCCGGCCAATGGGGCGGTCCCATGGGCCAAGGTGGCCCGTAATTTTTTTTTTCTTTTTCCCATTTTTATCCGAATCGTCTCTGGTGGTGACACGAAACATGGATTTTGAAAAGAAACTCGTCGCATTTTCCTTATTGGCACTCCTGCTGGTCCCGATGGCCGGCGCGTTCGCCATCTCTTCAATCGAGACGTCGGCGTCTTCGTCGTCGGTCACGACGGGTACCGACGTGACCGTCACGTCGTCGGTGACGGCCGACTCGTCCGGAAGCGCCACGCAGATTTCCCTTTCCGGAACCGGCGCCGGCGGCAGTCCCCTGACTGTTTCGGATCCTTCCGGAGGCTATTATTCGACCGTTTCGCTTAGCACGTCCGCTACGTCGTTGTCTTTCGTCGTTTCGGCTGCTGCTGCTGACACGTATTCGTACTCCGTGACCGGGACGTATTCCGGCGGGTCGTCTTCCTCGACTCCGGCCACGATTGTCTTCATCAATCCGGACACGTTGACGACGTTGGGCTCGGTTTCCAACTCCACGCCTCGCGTCGGCAACTCCATCACCGTGACCGTGACGGTCACCAACCCGTCCTCCACGTCGTCCGTGACGACGGCCTACAACCTGGATTATAACTCTTCGGCGTTCACGCTTTTGAGCGGCGACTCGTCTTCCGGCACCGTCACCCTCTTGGCCAGCCAATCCCAGACGTTCACCTACACGTTGAACGCCACGGCGGCCGTCACTTCTTCGCCCATCTTGTTCGGCTTGGGTGATTCGTCCGACGCGTTCAGCTCGACGGTCACGACCACCAGTACGGACACTTCGGCTCCAGTTGTCACGCTTTCGACTCCGGCCAACGCGGCGGCGTTGACGTCTTCGTCACAGTCGTTTACGTTCTCGTTCGCAGATTCGGACTCCACCGGCACCGCGGCTTGCCGTTTGTACATTGACTCGGCTCTGTCCGGCACTGTGCAGACCGTTGCCGAAGGCGCGACGGGCACGGTCAGCGTGACTGGCTTAACGGCTGGTTCGCACTCTTGGTTGGTCAACTGTTACGATGCCGCGTCGAATTCGGGCAATTCCAGCGCGCGGACGTTCTCGGTGACGCTTAGCACGGGTTCGACCGGCGGAGGAAGCACGCCGACGGCGACTGCAGTGCCTACGTCGAGCGCGTCGACATCGTCCCCGGCTTTGCCTTCGGCTCCCACGACGACGGGCACGGGCCAGCCCGTGGAGGAGACGCAGACGGAGAACGTCGGCACGGCGACAACGGTGCGCGGCAGCTTCGCCAGCGACTCGGCTACATTGGAAGTGGCGTATACCGCTCCGGCTTCCGGTTTCAGCGGTGACTTGACGTACACGTTGCCGTTGGACTTTGCCGATTATGAATCCGGCGTGGTTCGGATTTCGCCTGAACCTACGTCCGTCGCCCCCGGCTCCATCGTGGCTACTTGGGATGTGACTCTGGCTCCGAAGGAGACATTCATTGCCACGGTGGACGTTTCGAAGAAACTTGACTCTTCCGTTTTGAAGGAGTTCAAGTCGCCCAAGTTGGCTCCGCGTTCTTCCGGTGTGGTTGCTACGGCCGCGCCCACGGCGGCTCCATCTGAAGCAGCGGCTGCGAAGGCTCCGACGCCTGCCGGAACGGACAACACGTTGTTGTACATCGTGGGCGCTTTGGTCGTCCTGGGCTTGCTGTATTACTTCGTCGGCATGCGCCGCAAGTAAGGCATTGGCGCTTAAGGCTCTTTTGTGGGCCTTTTTCCTTTCTTTTTCATTTTTTTCTCTTTTTTCTTTCCATTTTTCCGAATTTTTTATTTTTCCCTCGCGGTTTTCCGATTTGCTTTTATTCAGCCGTCGCCATAACCGCTTTCGGGAGTTGGTTTTGCCATCATCGTGGGTGTCGATTCGGGAAGCTGGACTGCCGTCGCCGTGCTGGACTTGGACGGCCGGCTCGTGGCGCTCAAGAGCCGGAAGCACTGGCCGAAATCCGATTTGTCTGCATTCCTTTCCTCGTTTGCTCCCATTTCCATTGTCGCGTCGGATCGCAACCCGCCGGCGCATGCCGCGGTCAAGTTGGCCGCTTCATATTCGGCCAAGCTCTTCCGACCGGCGCATTCGCTGGGCGTAATCGAAAAGACGCGCAGCGCACGCGAGAGCGGCGCGCGCAACGCGCACGAGCGCGACGCCTACGCCGCTGCAAAGAAGGCGTTCGACGTGCGATGCGCGAACAAGTTCCGCAATTTGGACCGACGTTTTGGCCTGCGGGCGACGCATGCTCTCAAGGCGGCGGTCGTGTCCGGCGTGCGGCGGGATATGGCGCTGGCTTCGACCTGATTTTTTCAGGCTCGCGCTGGCGCCAAACGAAAGCCGCTCGTCCTGCGTTTCGGGTTGTTCGTCTTATTTGCTTAACAACAGCGTGAGGCTCGACACGCGGCTATGCCGTCCGTCTTCCGACGTCATGTCTTCCGTCGAGACGTTCGCAAGTCCGATCTTCAAATCGGGCAGGAACTTGTTCTTGACGATCTGCGAGACGTCGACGGCGCGGCTGATGGAGTTGCCGCGGGCTTTGACTTTGACTTCTTTCGAGCCTTGGTTGAATTGCGAGACGACGGCCAGGACGTAACTCATGGCGTTTTTCTTGCCGATGAATACGGTGTTGTCCCGAAGCACGAGGGGCTTGCGTGGCTCGGAGGCGGGGTGGCCGGCGTGCATCGGTTTTGCCAGGCGTTCGGTCGGGATTTCGGACTCGCCGCCTTCTTCCGGCGTCAATGCGTGCGGGTTGGTTTGTGCGGGCGTGTCGGGATGGGGTTGCATGGAATCAAGGCACCTCGGAAAAAATGGGCTCATGCCCACTGTTTTCCTACGTTTTTCGGCTTAAAAAACCTGTTTTCAGGCGACGGGGGCAGTCGTAACGGCGTTGTGCCGGATTCTTTTTATTGGCTGCCCGATACAAGGATTGCCGGTTCGTTTTTTTTCGGAGTCATTGACCGCCATGTCGTTCAAGGAAGTCCTTCAAATGCCCGGCGTGCCCGCCGTGCTGTTCACCCAGTTCATGGTGGCCTTCGGCTTCGGCATCATCCTGCCCATCCTGCCTTTTTACGTCACGTCGTTGGGCGCGCAGCCGTTCGAACTGGGCCTCTTGACGTCGACTTTTGCCTTGATGGGCTTGATTTTCAACCCCGTATTCGGCAAGTGGTCCGACCGCGTGGGGCGCAAGAAAGTCATGCTGGTGGGCATTGCCGGCTTTTTTTTGTCCTACCTGGTTTTCGCCGTCTCCGACTCGCTTTGGATGACTTTTTTAGCTCGGGCCATCGAAGGCATCGCCGCCGGCGCCGTCTTTCCCTCCGCCATATCGTTGTTGTCCGATTTGACGACGGAGAAACAGCGGGGACGCGCCATGGGTTTGTTCAGCATGATGTTCAGCATGGGCTTCATGCTGGGGCCTGCCGTAGGCGGATTGGCCGCCGCCATTTCCGTCCAGACTGCCTTCCTGGTTGCCGTAGGCCTCACGTTGGTGAATTTTGCCAGCGTCTATCTCCAGCTGAAGGAGCCTCACGAGAAAGCCGAAAGCCGGAACTTGCAGGCGCAGGAAGTGACGCTTTTGCAGCGCCTCCGCTCGCCTTTGTTGTTCCTCTTCGTTTCGGCGTTTATGATTACCTTCATGATCGGCGGCATCGATGCGACTTTGGCCCTCTATACGGCTGACAAGATGGGCTTCTCATCGGCCGAAGTCGGCCTCGTCTTCGCTTACATCGGCTTGATGATCTTCGTCATGCAGTTCGTCTCCGGTGGCCTGGTCAACCGCTTTGGCGAGCTCAAACTCATACGCATCGGCTTGCTTTTATCCGGCGCCGGCTTCTTCCTGCTCCAATTCTCCACCGATTGGCCCCATTTGTTGTTGGCGTTGACGGTCTTCGTCGCCGGCAACGCCTTGGTCTTTCCGTCCGTGACGTCGCTTCTGACCAAGAAAGTCACGGCCCGCCGCGGAGCCGTCCTTGGATTGGCCGGTTCGTTCAACTCCCTTGGGCAAATCCTCGGCCCTCTAATCGCCGGCATCCTCTACACGTTGCACCCGATTTGGGCCTTCTGGGGTCAAGCCGCCGTCATCTGGGCCTATTTCATCGTATTCTCGCTGGTCGCCGTGCCGACCTTGTCCAAGCCAGCCGCCACGCCGTGACGATTCTGGTTGTTGCCCGTTTGCCGGTTGGCTACTTCCGAACGCTTAAAATCATTGCCGCGTTTATTACTCGCGTGATGTAATCCCATGAACCGCTTCTTCCTCCTGTTTTTCCTTGCCATCGCCCTTGCTGCGTGCCTGCAACCTTCGGCTACCGTGCCTTCTGCTTCGCCTACGTCCAGCTTCGCGGCAACGGTTACGCCGACGACCGTTATGGTGACGGCCACTCCATCGCCATCCCTCGCTGCCACGGCGTTGCCTTCGCCTACTGCGACGGCGTTGCCTTCCACTGCCGCGTCCGCCAACGCTTCGTCCTTTCCGACGCTTGCTGACGCCGCCTTGCGCTTGGAACCGGTCTTGAACGATATCTTCAACGTCAGCCGCGTCACCAAACGCAAGGACACGACGTTCAGCCTGATCGACGCCAGCGTCTGGTCCATGGGCGCCGTCGAAGGCGATTACGTCTACAGCGTGACGTTGTCCAACGCACGCGTCCACTGGCGGCCGGAAGAACTGCTGGAATCCGCCGTGAACGCTTCCGGCACCCGCAACGGATTCCTTAGCTATTCGGTGGGGGCGTCCGACAAAGCCAACGTCATGAAGTGCTATGGCCAGCGCTACGAACTCAACTTGAACCTGAAAAGCTATTCCCGCACGTGGTTCGGCCAAGACTACCAACCCCTCATGCGCCGCATCATGGGCCGACTGGTTGACGCCTGCCCGCCTTGAAAACAAGTTTAAAAGCCCATTCCTCCAAAGAAGAAATGCTGCTTTTCGTCCAAGCAAACGGCTTACTCCGGACGTTCCGGACACGGCCAAAAACAAGAAGACGCAAAAGGGCCCGTAGTCGATTGGTAAGACATTCGCTTGACGTGCGAAGGATACCCGGTTCGATTCCGGGCGGGCCCACTACTCTTCTAATGGATTTGTTTCGATCTTTTCCCTGTTTTTTATCATTAGTTTGAAAAACTCTGTAATTCTTTTTTCCTCTTCTTTGCTTGGTTTTTTCCTCAACCATTCAAGATATGTTTTTTGTGCATAGATGAATTCTCGTGCCTCGACTACGGTTAGGATTCTTTGCTGGCGATTTTTGATCGAATAGTCGATTTTGGCAACTTTCTCCCACTTTTCGAACTCTCCTTTTGTCCAATTAAACGTCTCCAAAAAGAAAATAAAATATGCCGCGTCGAGAATGAATAGAACTCCTAGGACCAAAAAGTTTTGTCCTGGCCATAGGAGCGTGAAGACGTATGTAAGTAGAGAAACCGATCCAAATGAAAAAAGTGCAAGAATAATTCCAATTATGGTTGTAAACTTGTACGGGTTTGAAAGCCCTGCCTGAATTATTTTTTCAAGTTCCATTTTTTTCATTCCTCGTTATCTAATTTCACGTAGGTTGAATCGGATCGCTCAATGGCTCACGGGCGTGTAAACGGGCCACTTTTTCATGTCGAGCATGGGTAATGTCTTTGAGTCCGGCGGCGTTTTAATCGGTTTGGTCCGTTTGAGTCCCGCTTGGTCGTCCAATGTCGTGGCCGTCGGAATCCGGGGAATATTTTTAAACCCCGTTTTCGTAACGCCGTCAGGGGAGACCTGGACGATGAAGGGGACGTTCAAGCCATTCTTGGGAACCGCGCCGAAGACCGAACACTTTGACAAATGGTACGGCGTCAAGGCTGATTGGCACAAGATTCCCCAGTATCTTGCGTTGGGTTTGTTGTTGATTTGGCTTATGGGCAACCTGTGATTCGAGGGAAAGGGGGCCGGAGGAACGTGAAACTGGGGGAAAACCGTAGGGTTTTCCCGCGGTTCCGTGGCAGAAGATTCCCCAGTATCTTGCGTTGGGTTTGTTGTTGATTTGGCTTATGGGCGACCTGTGATTGTTTTTCCTTTTCGTTCTGTAAATGTTTTACTTTTTGCCTTTTCATCTTGGGTTTTTAATCGGCCCATCGTAAACACTGCATGGATTTGGCTTCGATTCGGGATGCTCTGACGCAGCCGTCCGTAATCGTGTTGTTGCTGTCCAACGCCGTGCCCTTGGTGGGCGTCCTGTTTTTCGGATGGGACCAGGCGTTGCTTTTGTTGTTGTATTGGTTGGAAAGCGCCGTCATCGGCGTGTTTTCGCTGCTCAAGCTGTGGGGCGTGGGAGGCGCTCCGGCAAAGCCCTTGTTCGACTCCGGGCACTTGAAGTGGCTGGGCCAGTTCGCCGTCGTCGTGGTCAAGCTGTTGGCGACGGTTTTCTTCACGTTTCATTTCGGCATCTTCATGCTCGTCCATTTCTTCTTCATCTTGGCGTTCTTGCCCGAAGCGCCGAATTGGGGTGAACTGTATGTGAACCTAGGCGTGGGTTTGGCGGGGATGATCGTGAGCCACGGCCTTTCGTACAAGTGGAATTACGTGGACAAGAAGGAGTATTCCCGCGTGGGCGGCGGTGATTTGATGGGCGGGCCTTACGCCCGCATCTTCGTCATGCAGTTGGCTATCATTCTTGGGTTCATGCTGAGCCTGCCCGCCGTCATCCTGGTCTTGGGAAAGACCGTATTGGACCTCAACGCGCACGTGATGGAGCACCGCCGGATGGCCGCCAAAACCTAACTCGACTTTGTTTGTGGCCGGTTCAGATCGTTTCAGGGTCTTGGTACGACACGCTCAGTTGGGTTATGTCTCCGCCGTATACGATTTCGTTGTTTTCGCCCAGCTTGCCGAAGACATAGACGTCCTGTCCGTAGGGGATGTAGTTTTCGACCAATAGGATTTCCTGGCCTTCCTTCGACAGGTTCCCCAGGATTCCTTTGGCCTTCAGCAGGTCTTGGACGCTTTGGGGCACGTCACGACCCACGGTATAGCGGCTGGTGCGGGTGCTGACGTTGCTTTTGGGCCCTTTCTGGCCCAATAGCGGTTGGGAATCCATCTTTGCCGTCTTACGGCTGTATAACGGCATTCTGACCTGGGTCTTCGACCCGGCATCTGAATAGGGATTGAAAAAGCCGAATACGACCATGAGCACGGATTGCTTAGTCTTCAGTTCCACGGCGTTGTCCAGGAACGTCCGGTTCACACCAGCTGCCATCGTATTGACCGTGGTCTTCATCAAATCCGTGCCGATGGCGAAATTGTCGAACGCCGACTGGATGCTGACGCGATAGGTCTTCCCGGCGTCCGTGATGTCCAAGTCGCCGGTTTGCGCAAAGGCGCCGAATCCCTCCATGCTGGAATTGTAAAGAACCTGGGTTTCGGTGATTTGGCTGCTTACGACGGACATGGAATAATAGGCGACTTTCTCGCCGGTGGAGGGCAAGGCGTAGGCCGTGCCGCCGGCCATTCCGTGGACCAAAACGGGCTTGCCAATTTGAAGGTCCGGGCTTTTCTTGAATTGTTTGATTTGATTTTGGCGTTGGTTTTTTTGCATGATGCCGTACGCGATGATTGCGATGAAGAACACGATGAATCCGGTGAGAATCAAGTAGTCCGTCGTGGTGTTGACCATGGTGTTTTCACTCGGATTGAGGATACCCGCGTTGCTTTTTTTCCGCCTGCGTCCTTTACTCGTCGCGGCGTTTCTTGAAGAACCTCTTCTTGCCGTACGGCTTGTCGCCCGACCCTTCGTATTTCGGTTTGTCTCCATACGCCGGCCGGTCACCTTGCGGAGGCCGGGGCCGGTCTGAAAAGCGGGGTTTGTCGCCGAATTTGGGTCGGTCGCCGTAAGCCGGCTTGTCTCCGTAGCGCGGTTTGTCGCCAAACGCGGGTTTGTCCCCGAAGCGGGGACGGTCGAAGTCGTTGCGTCGCGGGCCGTCGTTGCGGGGCGGGCGGTCGTCAAAACGCCGGGGGCCGTCGCGGTTGAATCCGCCTTCGCGACGGGGTCCTCGGTTGAAGTCGCCGTGCGGGCGCGGTCCGAATCCTTCCTTTCGGAACCCGCTTTCGCGGGGGCCGCCGAAACCGCTTTTCTGGAATCCGCTGGGACGCATGCCCCTGAATTCGCGGCTGCGCTGGTAATCCATTTCGCGGTAGTCTTTCTGTTGGATGTTGCGCGTAGGCAATTTGCCGATCTGCGTCATGCGTTTCTGCAAGTCGGCCAACAGATTGGCGGAAATGTCGTGGTGCGTGTAGAAGTCCGCCTTAAGGGCGATGGCCAGTTTGGCGGCCAGTGCGCGGGCGGCTTTTCCGCGTTTGTCAAAGGGTTGTCCGTTGACGTACGGGCTTTGGAAAATCAGGCCGTGCTTGGGCGGCAGCGTGCCTTTCTTGAGGTGCTTGAAGAGCGCTTTTTCGGCGCCCAGGACTTGCAGCGTGGATGCCGGGAAGGTGGCGAGGCGTTCCATGGAGCCGGCGACGGACAGCAGGCGGGCGGAGATGAGGCCGCCGACGAGCGCCGTGGCATTCGGCATGACTTGCCGGGAGACGGCTTCGATGTAGTGTTCCAGTTCCTTGCGGGTGGTGTATAGTTGAAGGTAGGTTTCGGCCAAGGATTTCAGTGCGACTTGGTCTTCTTTTTCCAAGGGCGCGCCGAAGGTCCTGGATTTCTTGGCCTTCAATTCGCCGGCTTTGTCCGGTCCTACTTGTTCGGCCAATTTGGAAAAGACGTCTTTTTCGGTGACGTGGGCGGCAAAGTAGGCGTAGTGCTCTTCGTTGCCCAATTCCATTTCGGGAAAGTGAATCTTGAACCATTCGTCGAGGCGTTGGAAGAGCAGGGATTTGACTTCGTCTAAGTCGTCCAGCGAGCGGACGGCCTGCACCATGTAGGAATCCCGCGTATAGGCCAGCTGGACTTCGGATTTGGCTTTGGAAAGGAACTTGTTCTTCATCACGGTCACGACCTCGTTGCACAACGTGCGGTGTAGCTGTTCTGTGGCCTCCCGTTTGGGCCTTTGACAGGGTTTATTGGGTCGGAAGGCGGATTTAAAGGCCGACGAATCGGCCGGTGACGCCTTTATTCGGATTCATTTCAGGTCGTCTGGGCCGGTTTCCGGATTTCGGATGCGCTTTCATGCACTTTGCTTAAGGGCACGAGGCTAAACGCCGGTTTTTCCTTGAGGCTACCCGCTACGGTCAAGGCGGCAAAATGGCTGGTGATGCACGTCTTGCCGTCCCGGATGCATGTCCTGCGAAGCGCGGCATGCGTCTCGCCGGAAGCAGTGGACACGATGAACGACGCCTGGTGGTAGTCGGTGGCCAGCTTGACGCCGGCGTCTTGGAACGCGGCTTTGATTTTGTCGGTATGCCGCCCGCAGTCGTCGATGAGCACGGCGTCGCCGAAGTGCTGTCCGGCCGCTTGGCTTGCCTTGAGGAATGCTTCGGCGAACGTTGAGCCGAAGGCCATGGTCTCGCCCGTGCTTTTCATCTCCGCGTTCAGCAAGGGATCGACCAAGGGGAATCGTTTGAAGGGAAAGACGCAGGCCTTGACCGCGATGCGCGTGGCCGGCTGAGCGTGTACGTCTTCCAGCGTCATCGCGTCGGCTTGGATCAAGGCGGCCATCTTGGCCAAAGGCAAGCCGATGGCTTTGCTGACGAACGGGATGGTGCGGGAGGCACGGGGGTTGACTTCGATCACGATGATGTTGTCGTCCTTGATGGCCATCTGTATGTTGCAGAATCCTTTGACTTTCAGCGTGGTCACGATGCGTTGAGCGAAGATGCGCACGCGTTCCAGCACTTCTTTTGACAGCCGTTGCGCGGGCAGGACGCAAGCCGAATCTCCGGAGTGCACGCCGGCTTCCTCAATCTGTTCCAGAATGCCGGCCACCAGGCAGCGCTTGCCGTCGCCGAGGCAGTCCACGTCCAGTTCGATGGCGTCGTCGAGGAATTCGTCGAGGATGACGGGTTTTCCGTCGGAAATCATGAGTGATTCTTCGATGCGGTGTTCCAGTTCCTTCATGTTCTTGACTACGTACATGGCTCTTCCGCCCAGGACGAAGGAAGGCCGCAGCAGAAGCGGGAACTGGAGTGTCTGGGCGACTTGCAGTGCTTCTTCACGGCTTCGGGCGATGGCGCTGCGGACGGTGGGAATCAGAAGCGAGTCCATGAGTTCCTTGAATTGCTTGCGGTCGCCGGCGCGGTCCAAATCGTCGACGGTCGTTCCCAAAATCGTGTTGCCCAGCGCCTGCAGGGGCGCGGCGAGGTTCAGCGCGGTCTGGCCGCCGAACTGCACCAGGACGCCTTGTATCGGAGATTCGTTCTGGATGATGCGTTGGACGTCCTTGACCGTGAGCGGTTCAAAGTAGAGCCTGTCGGATATGTCGAAGTCGGTGCTGACGGTTTCTGGATTGTTGTTCACCACGATGGTCTCGAAACCCGCCTCGCGCAGCGCCTGGATGGCCTTGACGGTGCAGTAGTCGAACTCGATGCCGTGCCCGATGCGGATGGGCCCGGCGCCCAGGATGACTATTTTCTTGCGTTCCGAAGGCCTGGACTCGTTGTGCGACGCGAATTGCGTGGAGTAGTAATACGGCGTCTTGGCGTCGAACTCGCCGGCGCACGTATCGACCATGTTGAACACGGCGGGCGTCTCCTGCAATGCCGCGAAGTCGACCAATCCGGTCCGCGTGGCGGACAGGTTTTTGAGCTTGTGGAGGAACCACGGGTTGATCTTGGTGGCGTCCTGGACCTGTTCGACCGTTTGCGTCTTGAGCTGCTCGATGAGGTGGAACAGGCGTTTTTCCGTGGCTACGTAGGACGGGCTGTCTAGCACGTTGGAGGACTTGAGGTCCAGCGAACGCACGGCTTTGCTTACCGCTTCCTCGAAATTCTTGCCGATGGCCATGGCCTCGCCCGTGCTTTTCATGCTCGTGCCGATGGGCTCGCTCAATCCTAGCTTGTCAAACGGCCAGCGGGGAATCTTGAGCACGACGTAGTCCAACGCGGGTTCGAACGCCGCGGTCGAACCGGTGATGCGGTTTTCAATCTCCGTGAGGCGGTAGCCCAAGGCAATCTTGGTCGCCACGCGGGCGATGGGGTACCCGGTGGCTTTGGACGCCAATGCGGAGGAGCGCGAGGCGCGTGGGTTGACCTCGATGATCCAGTAATCGCCGCTTTTTTGGTCCAGCGCGAATTGGATGTTGCAAGCGCCCTGCACGCCCAATGCACGGACGATGCGGATGGCGCTGCTGCGTAATTTCTGGTGGTCGTCGTCGGACAGCGTCTGGGCCGGTGCCACGACGATGCTCTCGCCGGTGTGCACGCCCACGGGGTCCATGTTCTCCATGGAACAGATGGTGATACAGTTGTCGTTGGAATCGCGGATGACTTCATACTCCAGTTCCGCCGTGCCGAACACGCTTTTTTCGACCAGCACCTGGTGCGTGCCGGAGATGCGGAAGCAATACGTGCCTTTTTCCTCGAGGTCCTCGATTTTTTCCAGGAAGAGGGTGCCTTCGCCGCCGAGGCAGAAGTCCGGCCGCAGCAGGACGGGTAGGCCGATCTTGTCGCAGGCGTCCTTCATTTCGTCCAGCGTCTTGACCCGCTGGCTGGGTGGGACGGGTTCGCCGAGGGCCAGCATGAGGTTGCGGAATTGTTCGCGGTCTTCGGCAAGTTCAATGGTCTTGACGGACGTGCCGATGACGCGAACGCCGTGTTCTTGGAAGAAGTCCTTCAGGGCCACGGCGAGGTTCAACCCGGTTTGGCCAGAAAGCGTGGGCAATACGGCATCGGGCTTTTCCTTGAGCACGATTTGTTTGATGGTCTCCGGCGTGAGCGGTTCGAGGTACACTTCGTCCGCGGTGCCCAAATCCGTTTGGATGGTGGCCGGATTGCTGTTGGCCAGCACGACGCGGACGCCTTCTTCCTTTAGTGCTTGGCAGGCCTGGGTGCCGGAATAATCGAATTCGGCCGCCTGTCCTATGACGATGGGGCCTGAGCCTAAGACCAGGACGTTCTTGATGGTTTTATCCAAAGGCATGGCCGTTTTCACGTTTGCATTTTTTCGAGTGCTTTTTCTTTTTTGTTGGGCGTATTTTTTTCCTCTTTGGCTTCCGGTTTTAGTTTTCCTTTTTTTGGCTGATGCCGCGCTCATCCGATTTTCTCCATGAATTGGTCGAACAGCGTATTGGCATCGTATGGCCCGGGATTGGCTTCGGGGTGGAATTGGACGCTGAACGCGTCGTACTTGTCGCAGGTAAGGCCTTCGTTGGTGCCGTCCAAGGCGTTGACCAGCCATTCCTCGGCCGCCGACGGGAGTTTGTGAACGGCGTAGCCGTGGTTTTGTGCCGTAATCATGACTTTGTCCGTATTCACGTCGAGTACGGCATGGTTGGACCCGCGGTGGCCGAACTTGAGTTTGAACGTCTTGGCCCCAAGGGCCTGGCCGAGTATCTGGTGTCCCAGGCAGATGCCGAAGATGGGTACCTGGCCCAAAAGTTCCTTGCATGCCTTGACCGTTGCCTGCAACTGTTCCGGGTCGCCCGGACCGTTGGAGAACATCACGCCGTCAGGTTTGAGCGCCAGGATGTCTCTGGCCGTTGTGTCGTACGGCACCTGATGCACCGTACAGTCGCGCTGGACCAGGTTCGTCGCAATGCTGGACTTTGCTCCGCAGTCCACCAGCACGACGGTGCGTTCGCTTTTTTCCGGCAGGAAACTCGTCGTGTGCTTGACGCTGACTTTCTCGACGAAATTGACTTCGCCGTAATCGAAGCTTTTCGCCGCGGCCTGCAATTGTTTAGAGCGGAGGCTGACTTCCGAGGCATCCATGACGTCAATGGCCACCGGCTTGACGCCCCCGGCACGGATAAGGTGCACCAAGGCACGCGTGTCCAAACCCGCGATGCCCGGCACGTTCTCCGCCTGCAAAAAGGAATCCAACGATGCATGGGATTCGTAGTGGTTCGGCTGTGCCGCGGCTTCGGACACGATGACGCCTTCCACCCAGGCCTGCTTGGACTCCAAAGCCGAGCTTGAAATGCCGTAGTTGCCGATGAGCGGATACGAAAAGACGAGCACTTGGCCCGCGTAGGATGGATCTGTCAAGGCTTCCTGGTAGCCCGTCATGCTCGTGTTGAAGACCAGTTCTCCAGTGCCCTGGCGGGAGGCGCCCAGGCCTTTGCCTTGCAAAATGGTGCCGTCCGAAAAGACCAGTAAACCCACGCGTTCCGACACGATGTTCTCCCCGATTCTAAGCCTTGTTTTGGCCGTTTGGCATGCTGGAAGCTCAATCCTTTATGCCGAATGAATAATCAGGTACCTAAGAAGCTCAAAGCGCGAGCGCTTATTAAAACCGGCTTCGTCTTGTTAGCCATGCGCCTTTCCAAATCGTCCCCTTTACCGGCCATCGGTTTTGCGTTGCTGGCGGCTTTTGCTTTCGGCGCGTTCAACCCCTTGGCCAAGGTCATTACGGGCCAGGTGCACTGGTTGGCGTATGCGGCGTTGGTGTCCGCGGTGTCGGCCGTGATGGCGTTCTTGGCGCTGGCCGCGTTTTCGACCCGGCTTTCGTTCGAACCTGCCCGCTGGAAGGATTACTTGGGTTTGGGACTGGTGGGCTTGGCGTTGCCCATGCTGCTGACGGGTTTGGCGTTTTCCTTGGCGCCTTCCATCCACGTCGGCTTGTTGCTGCGCTTGGAGGCGTTCTTTGCCGTCCTTTATGGGGTCTTTTTCTTTCGGGAGCGGCTTTCGCGCGGCCAGATGGCCGGCATTGTTTTGGGCTGCGGCGGTGCGTTGGTGTTCGCCGCCGGAGGCTTCGACTGGTTCAGCGGCGTCGTCATCGTGGCCGCATCCGCGCTGTTCGCATCCTACTTGTTCTTTTCCAAGCGGCTGGAAAAGCACGACGCATTGTCGTTGGTCGTCATCCGTTTCGCGGTTGCCGCCGCCTGGCTGCTGCCGTTGGCTTTTTTGGCCGGCGTGATGCCGACGAATCCGCCGTGGCTTGAAATCGGCGTTCTTTCCTTCTTCACTTTCGTCGTGGGGACGCTTGCGTATACGGAGTCGGTGCAGCACAACGGCGTGTGGCTGACCGGCGCCGTCACGCAGTTCTTCGCCGGCGTGTTCAGCATCGCCGCGGGCGCGTGGTGGCTCGGCGAGACGTTCAGCACCGTCGAGTGGCTGGCGGCCGGCATGGTTTTGGTCGGTGGCCTGGCCGTCGTGCTGGCACGCAAGTAAGCCGTTTGGGTTCATCGTCATGTTGGATTTCCTGGTTTTCGGCATCGTGACCGCCATCGGTTGGGGCGCCGGCGATTTTTTGAACGCGCGTGCGGCCCGCAAGACCAACGCCTACAACGCCTTGGTCTTCAGCCTGGCTTTCGCGTCTATCCTTTGGATTTTGTTTGGCCTGTTCGGCGGACACTTCCGGCCTCTGACTGTGTTTCAGTACGTCTTGGCCCTTGCTGCGATCCTCCTTGTTTTTTTGGGTGACTTTCTCTTCGTGTCCGCTGCGAAAAGCGGCAAAATTGCCGTCGCGTCACCGCTTCTGGCTCTCGGCGGCGTGGTCGCCATGGCCCTGGGGCTTCTCGTGCTGGGGGAGCGGCCCGAACCGCTTTCCATTGCGTTCGCCGGTTTGGCCGTTTTTGGCGGCGTACTGGTGGGTTTGAAGGATTTACGTTCCTTGCATCCGGAACAAACCGCGCGCGTCATGGTTCCGGCCATCCTGGCCCACGGTGTGGCTTTTACCTTGATGGGCGTTTTGATTGGCCACGTGGGGGCTCTGACGGCGGCATCCTGGATGCAGGCGTTTATGCTGGTCTACCTGATTCCGTTCGCCTGGTTCAACAGGGGCAAACTTACCGTTCCGGTGGTTGAAAACGGGGCCGTTGGCATTGCCTATTTCTTCGGTTACTTCGCCTTTGCGATCGCCGTGTCCTCCGGCTTCGTTTCCATCGTCGCGCCCATTGCCAACTTGTTCCCCATGATTGCCGTCGGTTTGGCTGTCGCGGTGTATGGCGAAACGCTTGCGCGGCACCAATGGGTGGGCCTGTTCTTGGCCGTGCTGGCCTTGTTTGGGCTTGCGCTGTGATGCGGCAGATGCGTTTTTGAGAAGAAGAAAATAAAAAAAGAAAAGGTTTTTTCAATCAAGACGATGCCCGTTTTGGGCGTTATTCCGTTCTTAGCTGTTCGAGAGCTTGTTGCCCTTGACGAACTTCCAGAGCAGCTTCGTCATCTCGGACGGCGTAATCTTGCCTTTGCCGAAGACTTTGCTGATGGGCCAGTCGCTGACGCTGTCGAAGCTGATGGTGTATCCACCGAACGGTTTCTTTACTGCCATTTAACCACCTACGGTTTTTTTTGGGTCGCTTCTTTTTCCCTTTGCAGAACCGGCAGAGCGCCGATTTTACGAGGTAAAAACGAGCGCACCTATTATCCGTGACTCCTTTTTAAAGGTATTCTACGACGTGGACGTAGAGGTAAATACCGTTTTTTACGAGGGAAAACCCGCCGGCGTTTTTGCGTTGCTCCGACGTTGCTTTTTTTCCATTAAGGCCATCGGACGCAAGGGGGCCAATTCCGGGCCTTTTTTCTGGCCGTTTACTTGGCGTGCGGTTGTTACGCGCTACAGTCTTGCGGGCAGGTCTTGGCGGTTTCGCTTTTCTGGCAGAGGGCGTCGCCGCAGGCGGCCGTGCAGTCCGCCGGGCATGTGCCGGTCTTGGATTCGTACGGGCTGCAGGTCTTGTCTCCGCAGGTTGGGCAGTCCCAGCCGCACGTCTTGTAGTTCTCGGATTTGCCGCAGGTGCCGTCGCCGCAGATGTCGGCGCAGTCCGCCTTGCACGTCTTTGGCGTCTCGTCGCCTTCGCATTTGCCGTTTCCGCAGGCCTTGCCGGCGGTGCAGTCCTGCGGGCAGTAGGCCTGTTCGTTCTTGCCGCATTGGCCGTCGCCGCAGGTGATCACGGCGCAATCGAACGGGCAGCTTTGCGGCGTCTCGCCTTTGCAGATTTTGTCGCCGCAGACGGGACTGCAGTCCTTGGGGCAGGTGTTGGAATTGTCCGGATAGGCGCAGTAGCCGTCGCCGCAGGTCGGGGTGCAGTCCTTGGGACAGCTGGCCGTGTTCTCGTTGCCGCCGCAGGTGCCGTCGCCGCAGGGCGATGGGCAGTCCGTGGCGCAGGTCTTGGCGGTTTCCTGGGCGTCACACTTGGCGTTGCCGCAGTAGGCTCCGGAATAGCCCGGATAGATAGTGGCCAGCGGGGGTTTGGCCGTGGCGGGGGCCGGGCAGTCGGCGGGGCAGGTCTTGGTGGTTTCCGCTCCGCTGCACTTGGCGTTGCCGCAGACGATGCCACAGTCCAGGGCGCAGCCTTCGTTCAGGTCGTGCACGTCGCATTGGCCGTCGCCGCAGGTGTTGGCGCAGTCCGCCGGGCAGCCGGATGCGGATTCCTGTGTTGAGCATTGGCCGTTGCCGCATGTGGGCTTGGCGCAGTCGGCGGGGCAATTGGCGGCGGTTTCGCCGCGTTGGCAGATTTTGTTGCCGCAGGACGGCGCGGCGGTCATCTTGGAAAATGCGCAGTCCTTCGGACAGCTTTGTGCGTTTTCCAGGTTCTGGTTGTTGGCCTGCTTGACGCTGCACGTGCCGTCGCCGCAGTACCCGCAGTCCGCGGCGCAGGTGGTGTAGCTTTCGCCTTTTTCGCAGATGCCGTTTCCGCAAGGCGTTCCGCAGTCCTCCGGGCAGATTTGGGGGTTCTCGCCGCCTTCGCATTTGCCGTTTCCGCAGGCTTTCCATTTGCAGTCCGTGGCGCAGTTGTCCGGGTTTTCGCCGGGTTCGCACACGGCGTTGCCGCACGCGTTGCCGCAGTCGAACGGACAGTTCGCGCCCTCGCCCCACGTGCATTTTCCGTCGCCGCAGGAGCCGCCGCAGTCCAAGGGACAGTTCTTCGGGTTCTCCGCCGGTTCGCAGACGAGGTTGCCGCAGGCGGCCGCGGGGCAGTCCTTGGCGCAGTTCACGAGGTTTTCGCCCGGCGTGCATTTCTTGTCACCACAGACGGGCACGGGCGTGGGTTTGAGCGTGGGTTGCGGCGGAGCCGTGGGTAGGACGGTGGGGCTTGGCGTGGTCTTGGGTTTGTACGTGGGCAGGGCTACGGTGGGAATCGCAGGTCCGCTGGTTGCGATCGGTCCGTTGGTGGCGGGTTTCAGCGTGGCGACCGGGATGGGGTTGGATGGTTTTTCCGGTTTGTTGACGGTGTTGCCGCTGGCCGATGGCAACGGGCCGGTGGGCGGCTTCACGGAGGTCTTGGGCACGTCGGTGGGCGTGGGGGCGGATCGGCAGGAGAATCCGAATCCGCTCATTTGGCACGTCGTTCCGGAACAACAGGCGCCGAATAGCCCGAAGGGAAAACAGCTTTCGCCGGCGACGCGGCAGGTTCCGTCGGGTTGGACGAATCCGGCCCCGTTTTTCCTGTTCTCTGCGATTCCTTTTTCGATGTGTGCCGCGGCGGATCCCAGTTCGGCATCGGTAAGCTGGAGGTCGAGACTGACTTCGAAGGCGTTCCCGGCGGCAAGGCTGACGTGCGTCCATTCCACGGTGAATTCCGTCGCGTCGGCCGAGGCCTGGACGCGGGCAGGCTCGGGCATGATTTTCTGCACAAGGGCGTATTTCAGGGGGATGCGGGCTTTGAGGGGGCCGTTGAATCCGGCGGGGTTCTGGTAGGCAAAGATGGCGCGGAAGGCGCCTGCAGGCGTCTTGAAGAAGGTGAACGACGTGTCGGGGTCCAACGTCTTTTCCAACGCCTGCGTCGAAGTCTGTCGTAGTTGTGACGCGGCGGGTTGCGAGTCGACGGTAGTGCGGGTTCGCTCAAGAGTGCTTGAGTCCAATAGTCGGGATGGCACGATGCGGATGCGGGTGCCTTTCGGGATTCGCGACCAGTAATAGGAGGTCCATCCGTTCCCCAACTCGGTGTTGGATGTGGGAGCGATGGAGAATTGGTAGGTGTTGGCCGTGGGCAGGCGGAGTTCGAGGTTCTGGCTTGGCGCATCTTCGAACGCGAGGCAGCTTGTGTCAGCCGGGCATCCGGTCGCGTCGCCGGAATCGAAGAAAAGGGCGGTGGCCTTGTCGGCTTCGATGTAGAATCCGCCGTAATCGGAACAATCGCATTGGACGGCGTCCCGGTATCCGAAGGGCTTGAACGTGGCGGTGGGTTGGAATGCCGCGCCGGAAAAGCAGGCGGGGCTTTGGCGGGCTTCGATTCCGCATTTCTTCTTATCCACGTCCTTGATGCCGGATTCGGTCTGGATGAAGGCGCCTTGGAGTACGACGATGGCCAGGACGACGATAAGCAAGACTCCGCCTAACAACAAGACGTATTCGAACGTGCCTTGTCCGCGGGTTGGTTTTGCTAATTTGAGGGGGCGAGGCGCAGGGCGTGCCAGGGGGAACTGTGGTTGCCGACGATGCACCGGTGCATCGTCGGTTGCTTCCGTGCTCCCGGGGCGACCACTGTATTCAAACGTTCCTTGGCCCCGGCTGGTATTCGTCTTCCCCATGATTTCAGAAGGAATCCGCGGTTAAAAAGGTTTGAGTGGTGCGGAGGCTGTGCCGCTCTTAGCGCCGTCTTCAAAGCGGAACGAGCCTTCTATGGATGCCGAGGGAGTCGATGGCCGCCATGTCCTCGCGCGTCAGCGTGAAGTGCAAGGTGCCGAGGTTTTCCTCCAGATGCTTCTCTTTTGAGGCCTTGGGGATAGTAGATAGGCCGTGCTGCAGGAGCCACCGCAGGCTCACCTGGGCGACGGACCGTTGGTGGCGGTTCGCGATTTTCGTCAACACCGGATCGTCCATGATGATGCCGCGGGCAATGGGGCAATAGGCCGTGACGTGGACTCCGTTTTTTCGGCAGGTTTGAAGCAGTTCCTTCTGGAAGAGGTACGGATGGAACTCGACTTGGTTGACTGCAACGGCAATGCCTTCGTCTTTGGCGAGTTGCAGGGCGTGGCGGAGTTGGTCTTTGTTGAAGTTGCTGATGCCGACGTTGCGTACGCGTTTTTCCTCCAACAACCGGCGGAAGGCGCGGAACGTTTCATCCAGAGGTACGCGTCCGGGCCAATGCAGCAGGTACAAGTCGAGGTAATCCGTTTGCAGGCGCTTGAGGCTGGCATTGCATGCCGCCATTACGCCGTCGAAGTGGGCGTTTTGGGGCATGACTTTGCTGGTGAGGAATAATTCGGAGCGGGTGGGGCCGCTTGCGGCGATTGCGTCGGCGATTTGGGTTTCGTTGCGGTATAGTTCGGCAGTATCGATGTGCCGATAGCCCAATTCCAGTGCTTTGCGGACCGCATGTTCGCATTCATCGCCGCGCAACCGCCACGTGCCCAAGCCGAAGGCGGGCATGTCGCCGGAAGGCAGTCCAATCACGGGGATTTCAGGCTTTCTGGGCATGGAAAAGCAATGCGGGCGATGTCGTAAATGGTTTTCGACGCGCTTTGCCCGTTGGCCGTGTGGCTTTTGGTCGTCTTTTTTTCAGTGGCCGTGTGAGTCGCCGCTCTCTTCGCCGCTTTCTTCCTGTTGTTTTTTGCGGTACATCCAGAAGCCGTACGCGCCCAGCGCAAGGACGATGACGAGGATGAGCCAGTTGGTCGGGTCGTCCTCCGTTTTGGGCTTCGGAGTCGAAGTCGGTGCGATCAGGCGGTCATAGCGGGCCTTGAGGTCCACCATTTCGGCCTTGACGGTCGGCAGGTTGTCCAGGACGAATTGGTAGTTTTCGGCCGTGCGCTTGTCCCGCGCGTCCACGATTTCGGCCCAGTCGGACTTGATTTCCCTTACGTCGCGTTCCAGTCCGGCGGAGCGCAGCAGGGCCTCGCTTTGCACCACTTGGCGGTATTGCGGCAGGGCCTCGTCGTACGCCGCGTTGGCGCGGCAGCTTAAGTCCTGGAAGAAGAAGGATGAAACGCTGTCGTTGACCCACTGCGGCCGCTGGGATATGAGCGTGGCCAGGTTCTTTCGGGGATCGGTGGTCTTGGCTTTGGCGTATAGGCTGGAGATGCCGATGTCACGCAGGTTCTCCAGGTTGGTGTTGATGTTCTTGTTGTCCGGGTCAGGAATGCTTTGCTCGTACAGCTGGCGTTCGGCGTTGGTGATGGCCTTGCTGTAATCGTCGTACGCTGCCAAGTAGTCGAACAAGGCGGTGAACGAGGCGTTGTACTGTTGGATGACCGCGGCGGCGCCTTCGGAGCTGGGCGCGTCCAAATGGAGTTGTTCTTCCGAAACCGTGTTGGACAATTGCAGCAGCAGGACGTCGGATTTGGAGCGCAGTGCGTCGAGGCGTGATTCGAGCTGTTGGAAGGACAATTGCGGGTACTTGGCCGTGGTCTGCGTCTGGAATACCTGTAGCTTGGCGTATTGGTCTTCCAGGATGTCCTGTCCGGCTTGCGTGGCGGCCGTCATGGTGTCGGCGGAGAAGCCTTTGGCTTTGATTTGTTCGCGGAAGAGCAAGTCGTTATACAGTCCGGTGCCCATGCGTGCAAGCCGGGCCGGGTCGCGGACCAATTCGCCGTCCTCCTGGTTGACGGCGGCCACCATGCGGCGCGCATTGGACAGCGGGTAATAGAACACGTAGTGCGGCGTGTCCTCCATCAGGAACGTTTGTCCCAACGGCTGGAGTTGTGGATTGTTTTCCTGTAGGCACGTGCCCAGCGCTTCCAGCGCCTCGCTGGATGAGATGGCCAGCAATACGGGCGAAAAAAGCAGCAGAACGACGAGCGCGCGCATAGGTTTTGGGTAGGAAATCTGTGCCTTTAATATGCTCGTTTTCCTCGTTCATCTGCCATGTCCAGTGCCTCTTGCATCCGTGTTGTCCTGGTGCGTCCGGTCTATTCGTCCAACCTCGGTTTGGTCTGCCGCGTGATGAAGAACTTCGGCTTTTCGGACCTCGTCGTCGTCCAGCCCGCTTCAAAGCCCGTGAAGACCAAGACGGCGTACATGTACGCCAAGCATTCCAAGGAAGTGTTACAAAACGCCCGCGTGGTCAAGTCGTTGGACGCTGCGGTGTCCGACTGCCAGCTCGTCGTGGGCACTACCGGCATGCCGGCGCGCTTCCACCGGCAATTCAAGCGATGCATTTCTTTTTCCGAACTGCCCGGACGGCTTTCGGGTTCGGTTGCGCTGGTCTTCGGCAGCGAAGGCTCTGGCCTCAACGAGGCGGAAACGAATGCCTGCGATTGGATGGCTTACGTCCCGGCCAACGCGGCTCACCCCGTATTGAACCTCTCGCATGCCGTGGCCGTCGTGCTGCACGCGCTGTCCGGACTGACGTGGAGTCCCGAGCCGGACCTGGCGCCGGCGTCGTCGCGGCGGTTGTTGGAGGAAAAATTCGCAGGCCTGATCGCTGATTCGCCGTACGTCAAGGACAAGAAGAAAGTCACCTTGGCCTTCCGCAGGATCCTGGCAAAAGCGCAGGCCTCGACGGACGAAGTACGTACCCTGATGGCGGGATTGGCGGCGTTGGAACGCAAAAACCGGTCCAAACGCACGGCATGAGCCTGCGCGTCAGACTACGCGTTCGAACGAGAATTCGACTTCTTCGCCGTCCGGCTGCCAGCGCAGTTCGAACGGTTTTTCCACCGGCGTGGTGCCCGGCGGGACGCCGATGGCGCTGACGGATTGCAGGGCGACGATGCGCACTCCGGCTTTGGCGTAGACATTGGCGATCATGTTGGTCGCCTTCTGGCCGCTGTTGACGAAGTTGCACGTGCCTTGAACGAATAAGGTGTTGTTCGCTCCGAATTCAGGTGCCAACGGCTGTTTTCCCAGTCCCAAGAACGGCTTTGGCCCCAGAAAGTCGTCGGCCACGGTGCAGCTGACCGTTCCGCCGCCGAGTATGCCTTGGCGGGAAAGCACCAGGATCAGGAGGATGAGCACGACGACGCCCAGCAGGAGGAACCGCTGGGGTCCGCCGCCGGAGGAGAACAATCCGCTGAACAATTCGCCCCAGCCTTTGGGTGTTTTCATCTTGTCCAGCACGGCACGCAAGTCGTCCTGTGCGGTGTGCGGCTTCTGGGGTAATGCTTCCAGACCCGTCGGCACGCCGAGCAGCGCGTCGATTTCGAACTTGTGCGTGTCGCCGGCCACGTCAATCCAAATGCGGAATGCCGGTACGTATATCTTGCGCACGGCTGTCACGGCGATGGTGTCCTTCTTGAGGCCCACCTGGGCCGCCAGCTTGGATGAGGCGGCGTCCTTGGCTTCGGATGCGGAAATGGCCGTGGACTCGATTTCGGCAGAGTCTTCCGCCTGTTTCGTCGTCTTGAGCGGCCGCTCGAACAGGACGGGCACGAAGTCGTTCAAGTCGCCGTTGTAGGCGTTGATGGCCGTTTTTCCGGAGGGGCTTTGGCCTTCCTGGGCGATGACGTCGAACGAGAAGACGTAGTACGGCGTGTAGACTAGTTTGATGTCCGTAACGTCGAATTTCGGAAAGCCCTGCTCCGTCAGGCTTTTCGCTACGATGCCCAGCGCGGATTCGGGAGTGAGGACGGGTTTGAACGCCGGTGCATCGAGCATCATGGTATAGGTTACTTGAAAGCCGGCCGCTGTTTTAAAGCCTCTTTTTTTGGTGTTTTGCGTCCGCCGGCAACCCCTGTTTTTTTTTCGTTTCCTGTCGATTTGACAATGCCTTTATACCTGCCGGGCAATGGTTTTGCATGGGGTCATTACACTTGGATGCCAGCCTGGCCAAGACGCCTTCCGTGGTCTCCGTCGTTTCCGCACACGCTCCGAGTCCTGAAGAGGTCCAGGCGGAGGCCGGCCGTCTTTTCGGGCCGCTTTCGAAACTGGGCTGGAGCATGAACGAGTGCCTCTTGTATGCTCCGCTTACCTTGCAGATCAACCGGCTGAAGAAGGAAACGGACGCCGTGGTGCTGGCGCATTCCTACCAGACGCCGGACATCATGTACGGCATCGCCGACTTCGTGGGCGATTCATACGAGTTGAGCAAGAAAGCCATGGAAAGTCCAGCCTCGACCATCGTGTTCTGTGGCGTGCGTTTCATGGCTGAAACCGCGAAGATCATGAATCCGCAAAAGACCGTCTTACTGCCGGCGCCGGATGCGGGTTGCTCTTTGAGCGAATCCATCACGGCCGACGACGTCCGCCTCCTGAAGCGTGAGAATCCGGGCTGTCCCGTCGTGGTCTACGTCAACACGTCCGCCGAAGTCAAGGCGGAGTCCGACGTCTGCTGCACCTCGGCCAATGCCTTGAAGATCATCCAGGCTCTGCCGGATAATAAAATCGTCTTCATCCCGGATGAATTCATGACGAAAAACCTACAGAAGTTGACGGACAAGCAGTTGGTCGGCTGGGGTGGCCGCTGCATCGTGCACGAACGCTTCGGAAAAGACCAGGTCCTTGCGGTTCGTGAGCAATTCCCCGGCGTCAAGATTTTGGCGCATACCGAATGCCCCCCCGACGTCATCGGACAGGTCGACCTGGCCGGTGGGACCGGCGACATGATTCGATACATGAAAAGCTCGGACGCAAAGACGTTCATGCTGGTCACCGAATGCGGCCTTGGCGATCGCATGCGCGCCGAATTGCCTGAAAAACGCGTCGTCGGCACGTGCAACCTCTGCCCCTACATGAAGAAGAACAACCTGCTCAACGTCCTGCAGGTGCTGCAATCGGCCCGGCCGGAACAAGTCGTGGACATCCCCGAGCCCGTTCGCATCAAGGCCCACGCCGCGCTGCAGCGCATGTTTGAATTGTCGAAATGAGTCGCCTGTGATTTCCTGGGTTTCTGCATGCGGATCGGTTTGATTGGCTTCGGCTCCATTGGCTCCTATCTGGTTTCCCAGCTGCCGCAGCATGAATGGCTCGTTTTTGACGAAGCCGCGGACAAGGCCCGCCAGGCCATCCAATCCCGTGACCTAAAATCCGTCCGAGTGGTGGACTCCGTCGACGCTATACTCCGCGAACAGCCGGCGCTGGTCGTGGAAGCCGCTTCCCAGGCCGCCGTGCCCGAACTGCTCGAAGCATTGCCGGTCTGCGACGTTTTGGTCATGTCCGTCGGCGCCCTGACGGACGACGCCCTGCTGGCTCAACTCAAAGCCGCCGCAACGGCAAGCAAACGCCGCATCCTCATCCCCTCCGGCGCCGTGGGCGGACTCGATGTTCTGCAATCCTGCAACCCTCGTGAAGTCGTCTTGGAGACACGAAAGCCGCCCAAAGGCCTCGGCCGCAGCGACACAAAAGAAACCGTGGTGTTCGAAGGCCCGGCCCGGGAGGCCTGCCGTCAATTTCCCAAGAACGTGAACGTCGCGGCCACCTTGAGTCTGGCCGGCATCGGGTTTGACCGTACGCGCGTGCGCGTCGTTTCCGACCCGGCTGCTACGCAGAACACGCACACCGTCCGCATATGCGGCGATGCCGGTAATTACGAATTCGTTTTTGCCAACGTGCCGTTTTCCGGCAATCCGGCCACCAGCGAGCTGGCCGCTCGCTCGGCCGTCCGCGCCATCGCCAAGCAATCCGACGCCGTGCAAATCGGTTGAACGTGACGTTGCCATGCTTTCCGACGAAATGAAAAAACGACTGGTCCTCTTTTTGGACGACGACCACTTCCGTCAGGACGCCACTTCGGCCATCACGCCGGAAAAGACGGCGACCGCCGTGATCAAGGCCAACGAGCCGGCCACTCTGGCCGGTTTGGAGGAAGCCCTCTTCTTGTTCGCCCATGCCGGCCTCACGGTACAAAGCAAGAAGAAGGACGGCGATTCGGTGCATCCGGGTGATTTCATCCTGCACGTCACCGGTTCGAACCGCGGCATCCTCTCCGTCGAGCGCACCGCGTTGAACGTCCTTGGACGCATGTCCGGCGTGGCCACGCTGTGCCGGCTCGCGCAAGGCATCGCCGGCAAAAACACGACGTTGGCGCTGACGCGCAAGACTATTCCGGGTTTCAACCTTTTCGACAAGAAGGCGGCGGTTGTGGCCGGCATTTGGTCCCACCGTTTGCATCTGGAGGACGCGGTGCTCATCAAGGAAAACCACTTGGGATTCTTTGCATCGCCTGCGGATGCCGTCAAAGCGGCCCGTATGGCGCAGAAAGGCGGCAAGAGGGTCGAAATCGAAGTGCGCAATCTGGACGAACTGCGCTCCGCCCTTTCGGCCGGACCGGACATGGTGTTGTTGGATAATTTTTCGCTCTCCAAAGCCGAAGACGCGGTGAAATGGTGCCGCCAACACGCGCCGGAAGCCAAGATTGAGTTGTCCGGTGGCATCCGGTTGTCCAACCTCGCGGCGTTTGCTGCACTCAAGCCCGATTATGTCTCGCTGGGCCTTCTGACCAAGGACGCACGTACCGTTGATTTCTCGCTGGATTTTCTCAAGGGTTGATGCCGACCATGGATTCTTCTGGATTGGTCGCAAAACTCAAAACGCACTTCGCCACATCTGGCAAGCAGAAGGCCGTCATCGGCCTATCCGGCGGCGTCGACTCCGCGTTGGTATTCAAGCTATGCGCCGACGCCCTCGGCGGCTCCAACGTCCATGCTTTTTACCTCCCGTATTTCGAGGATGCGGACGACCGCCGACAGACGCAGGCCTGGGCCAAGCACCTGGACGCCCATTATGACGTCTATTCCATCAAGAAACCTGTCGACGCTTTGTGCGAAGCCGCCGGAAAATGGGACGACGTCTCGCGCGGCAACTTCATGGCCCGCGTCCGCATGTCGCTTCTGTACTTCCACGCCCGCCAGCACCAGGCCCTCGTCGTCGGCACGGGCAACAAAAGCGAGCTGAAAACGGGGTACTTCACCAAGTACGGTGACGGCGGCGTTGACGTCCTACCCATCGGCGGCCTCTATAAGACGCAAGTCTGGCAGATGGCCCGCGACATCGGCGTGCCGCCGTACTTCATCGACAAGGCCCCGTCAGCCGGCTTGTGGGAAGGCCAGACGGACGAAGCCGAATTGGGCATCGCGTACAAAGAGTTGGACGAACTGCTGCAACTGCTGGAATCTAAACCCAACGACGCCGTCAAGAAGTTCGGCGAAGAAAAAGTCAAACTCGTCCTGGAGCGCATGCGTTTAGGCGAGCACAAATTGAAGATGCCGCCCATCCTATAGACGTTTGAATCAAGCGGGAACCGTTTTTCCCGGCAACACCAACGACGCTTTCTTTTGGTCCAGCCGGATGTGCAAGAAGATTCCGGATGTTTCGTCGATTTCGTATTGGATTTTCCGGATTTCATCCGCGTTCAATCGAGCTCCGAGCGCCTTGGAGAGTACTTCCTTGGCGTTGAGGATTTCGATACCTGTGACTCGTCCAATGGCTGAAAAGTCGACGTTGATGTCGGAATTGACTTCGACGGTCCGATTGACTTTTTCCTCGGTACCGTAGGCGTACGCGGCGTCAGCCTTGGGGTCATACGTCAAGGTTTTCATGGTTTTTACCTCGGACTCATCCGGCTTATTTTCATTAAGGTAATTACGCGAATTAGACTATTTATGGCAATCACGTAGCGCATCGGGACTCCGTCGATTCCGATTAGCCGGATGTCGAAAACGCGTTCTTGGAAATTTTCGGTCCCCTGCTTCCGGATGTCCATGATTCGGCCGTGTTTCAAGTCGCTTTGGATGAGCCGGTTCTCGACTTCTCGTTCGGCGGCGCGCAGTTGGGCGTGATGGGTTAGGACCAGATGGCGGCTTTGCCTTGAAAGTAATCGGCGTAATTCTTTCCGGGTTTCGCTCATTATACGGCCTGAATCCGGAAGGCTATTTATTCGAACGGTAGAGGAAAAGTAAACTCCTGCATGCGGAATGTGTTGAAGGAAAAACCGGCGCCTCACCTCCGTTTGCCTTTCGGATGCGGTGCGCCGTCTTTGTTTGCCGCGCTTTTTGGGTTTTCGTAGTTTTTGGGTTTCCGGGCCGGAAAAGAAAAAGCCCGGTTTGGAAAAAGGTCACCCGCCGTAGTGGTTGCTTATTCATAGCACCGGCAAATACGTCTTGATTTCCCACGGCGTGACGCGGATGCGGTATTCGTCCCACTGCTTGCGTTGCGCCTCGACGATCTTGTCAAAGACGTGCTTGCCCAGCGTTTCCTTCATCAAGGCGCTATTGGCGAATTCCTCCGTCGCCTCTTCCAGCGACTTGGGAAGCGTCTTGATGTAGAACTTCTTGAGCTTCTCGTCGTCGAAGTGGTAGATGTTCTCCTCCACGGAGTCCGGGGGCACAAGTCCGCGCTTGATGCCGTCCAATCCGGCTGCCAGCATGGCGGCGAACGAGAGGTAGGGATTGCAGGACGGGTCGGGAAAACGCAGCTCAATGCGGGTGGCCTTCGGCACGCCTCGGACTTCCGGCACGCGGATCATGGCCGAGCGGTTGATGCGGGCCCAGCAGATGTAGACGGGTGCTTCGTAGCCCGGCACGAGCCGTTTGTACGAGTTGACGGTGGGCGCGGCCACTGCGGAGAATTCGCGGGCGTGTTCGATTTGGCCGGCGATGTAGCCTTTGGCGTTTTTGGATAACTTGTATTTCTCGTCGTTCGCGTCGAAGAATGCGTTTTCGCCGTCTTTCCACAGGCTTTGGTTGGTGTGCATGCCCGAACCGTTGACGCCGAAGATGGGCTTCGGCATGAACGAGGCGTACAGGCCGTGTTTCTTGGCGATGACCTTGACGACGTTTTTGTACGCCAGGACCTTGTCGGCCATGGTCAAGGCGTTGTCGAACTTGAAATTGATCTCGTGCTGGCCCATGGCGACTTCGTGGTGGCCGCGCTCGACGGTCAGGCCCATCCGGTTCAGCGCCTCGATGGTCTCGTAGCGCACTTCGGCGCCTGCATCCAGGGGACCCAGGTCGAAATAGCCGGCGGAGTCATGCGGGTCGGGCTGCAAGGTGGCGCCGTTGGAGTCGCGGAAGAGGAAGAACTCGATTTCCGGACCGACTTTGTACGTGAAACCCGCTTCCTTGGCTTTGGCTTCCATCTTCTTGAGGATGTAGCGCGGATCGCCTTCGAACGGCTTTCCGTCGTTGCCGTACACGTCGCAGGTCAGTTTGGCCAAGCCGTTTCCCCAAGGTAGGACAGCAAACGTGGATGGGTCCGGCATGAGGAACATGTCGCTTTCGAAGATGCGCATGAAGCCCTGGATGGACGAGCCGTCGAACCAGATTCCGCTGTTCATCACGCCTTCAAGTTCCTGCGACGTGATTTCCAGGTTCTTGGTCCGTCCGAACAGGTCTGTGAACTGCAAGGAGATGAATTTGACTTCCTTTTCCTTGACTTCCTTCAGCACGTTGGCAATGGCTTCGTTCTGGCTCATGTAAAAATCCCCCGCTTCCAATCAATGGAGGGTGGATGCGGTATCCATGCCTATAAATCTTAAGGCACAAAAACAGCCAAACGTTCAGGCAAATGATTATATTATGGTCAAATGTTTACGAATAATGGAAAAATCACGCGAACGAGTGAACATTCTTTCGGATTTGGATGAACGCATCTTGAGTCAGTTGCGGCAGAACGGCCGGCAGTCGTTCCGTCAGTTGGCTCAAAAACTGGGGGTTTCGCCCGCGAGCGTGATGCAGCACGTGCGGGACATGGAGACCCGCGGCGCGATTTTGGGATATGGCGTCGACTTGAACTACTTGGCACTGGGCTACGACTTGATGGGATTGATTCACGTGACCATCCGCAAGGGGGCTTTGCTGGGCGTCCAGAGGGAAATCGCCAAGATTCCGGAAGTCGTATCCGTCTATGACGTGACGGGCGACGCGGATTCGTTGGTCATCGTGCGCGTCAAGCACCGGTCGGAACTTTCGCGCATCGTCAAGCGTATCCTCAAGATGGAACACGTGGAGCGAAGCAATACCAGCATCGTGCTGAACACGATCAAAGAAAATTATCGTTTGCAGCCCTTGGAGGATATCGTGCAGTGAGTCGTTTCCCTGTTGGCAAGCGGTCGTTGGCGCTGGTTTTGCTTGTCATTTTCTTGTCGTTGGTGTTCTTGAGCCAATTGCCGTCCGATGACGCGCTCCGGAAGGCTTTGTTGAGCCGAATGTCGCAAAAAATGGGGCCGGCGGTGTCGGACGGATTCTTGGACGTTGCGGGTGTGCGCACGCATTACTTCGAAGCCAACTTGGCGGCGGATGCTGTGCCGGTAGTGTTGGTTCATGGAGCCGGCGAAGGCGCGGTTTCATGGTACCCCGTTTTTTCGAGGCTTGCCGCCGATCGGCACGTTATCGCGCCGGATGTAGTGGGGTACGGCGAGTCGGATAAACCCGACGCGCCGTATGACGCCGAGTATTATTCCGGCTGGCTTCTGTCTTTCCTTGATGCCCGTGGTTTAGGCCGTGTCGACGTAGTCGGCTCGTCGCAAGGCGGCGCCATCGCGCTTCATTTCGCGGCACGCCACCCGGATCGCGTGCGCCGCGTGGTGGTCGCATCTCCAGCAGGTTTTGCTCCGATTCCTCCGGCCATTCTGGCTCATTTCGCCTTGTTGAACTCCTTTCCCAATTCGTGGCTCCAGCGTTGGTCTCTTTCTTATCTGGTGGCCAACTCAAGCGCGGTGATGTCGGAGTGGGTGGACTACGGCGTCCAAGTCTCGCGCATGCCGGGTGGGAAAAACGTCTTCTGGAACGGACGCGGCCGGATTATCGAGGCGATTCCTTCCGACGTCCTGGCTCGCGAGCGCGCTCCCGTGTTGATATTGTGGGGGAAAAACGACTCCTTTTTACCATATGGCGCGGGAAAAAAGGCGGCGGACCTTTTGCCGAATTCACGATTGGTAATATTGTCGGATGCCGGCCACCTGCCCTATTTTGACCAGCCTGACGCGTTTGCCGGTGCCGTGTTGGACTTTTTGGACTCGCAGGACGTGGAAATTGCCGAACCAAAGCCCAATTAAAACGTCCAAACCACTTTTTCATCACGTTTATTCTTTTTCAAGGCGTTGTGCATGAAGGTTGCTTTATTTGGAGGCACGTTCAACCCCCCGCATTTGGGCCACGTCCACGTCGCACATCTGCTTTCCAAGCGCTTCGACGAGGTGTGGGTCGTGGTGGCGGCGGATCCGAACAAGACGGAAAAGCCCTACGTGCCGCCCGAACACCGCCTCAAGATGGCCGAATTGGCTTTCGGCGGCGTCAAGAACGTCCGCATCGTGGACATAGAACTGAAACGTTCTGGGGTCAGCTATACGTTTGACACGGTGCGCCAACTTCGAGCCGATTTTCCGAAGCATGAGTTCTGGTGGGTCGTCGGCTCCGATTTGGTGGCCGATTTTCCGCGTTGGAAGCAATCCGCTACGCTGGCCAAGTCCGTGCCTTTCTTGGTCGTGTCGCGGCCCGGCTTTGCCATCGACCCCGCTGGTCTGGAGCGCTTCGCCCAAGTGGACGTTTTGGAGGACGAGGGCGTCGACGCGTCCAGCACACAACTGCGCGCATGGCTCCATTCGGGAAAGCAAAGCGGTGCGAAGGCGCGGATTCCGGCGGCGGTCTTCGAGTATTTGAAGACGCACCGTTTGTATGCCTGAACTGCGACTGTCTCTGGGAGCATCAGTCTTTTCCGGGCAGCTTGCCTTCGCGGTGGAAATCCAACGCCTTGCGTACCCAGAACTCGACCCGGCTTCGAATCCACGCCGGGCTTTGGCGGTTCGCGTTGATCTCGCGCGTCACGCGGGCGCCAATGCGGAATTGTCCGGCGATGCGCGTGAACCAATTGGCATG
This sequence comes from Microcaldota archaeon, assembly GCA_016188965.1. Taxonomy (GTDB): domain Archaea; phylum Micrarchaeota; class Micrarchaeia; order Norongarragalinales; family Norongarragalinaceae; genus JACPGT01. The sequence continues at coordinate 40,693 of JACPGT010000016.1, forward strand.
CTTGGCTTTTAGTTCGTCATAATAGTGCGAATAGCGGGCGCGTTTTTCCAGTTCCAACGCGAGGTAGACGACGAGTTCTTCCATGCCTTCGCGTTCGTCCTGACGCGTGGCGTGGTGCAACGCGAGGCTGGCTTTGGCCAACTCCGTCAAAATGTGGTGGTTGCGTGCGATGCCCAGCATGTCCTGGATGGGGTGCTTCGGGTGCGCAGGGTGGGCCGACGGCTCGGGCGTTTGGACGGTGACGGTCTTGGCCGACATATGGCAGCTTAGGCATCCGGCGTATAAAAAGCTAGGTCGTCGGACGAGGTCAGCGTGCAGACGGCCGGCGTCGTTTTTCGGCTGCTTTTTATCCCGGTTTGCCCCGTCTTACTGAGTCATGGCCGGCTGGCAGAAGATTTTCTCGCGCGAGTACTCCGTCCAGTATTGCGAAATCGCTCTGCGTTGTGGGGCGAAGGAATCTGAAGCCATCCTCGGCGGTTTTCTTGGGGATCAGGCGTTCGTGCCGGAAGGCCGCGGCGTGCAGAGCTTCTACGTGTACGCGGCCGAGTGGACGCGGCTGAATGACGCGGTCGAACGCTTCCATGCGGCCGATGCCGTTCGTTTTTCCAATTTCAAGAAACAATTCGATTCCATCGGGCGGCGCTACTTGGCCGAAAGCAGGAAAATCGCGGCAAAGGCGACGGCGGCATCCGTTCCTTCCGACTTGTCGTCCGCTTACGCCGTGTTCTTCGAATCCTGGCGGGAGTATTGCTCCATCCTGTGGGCCGCGTGGATGCTGAACGAACGGTTTTCCGCAAAAGCCGAGGCGTTTTTGGCTCGGAAAGCCGGTGCGGACCGCGGCAAGCAACTGGCTGCATCGGTCATGCATCCGTCGCGCAAGACGGAAATCGCCTTGGCGCATGATCTGCTTTCGCGGATGAAAAAAAGCGGGTTCACGGATGCCGACCTGTCCGCCTTCCATGGAAAATATGCGTGGCTTTCGTGTTTGGACGTGTTCAACGAACCGTGGACGTTTGACGACGTGCGGTTGGCCGTACAAAGTGCCAAAGCGGAGAAATCGGAAGAAAAAACCTTGTCTTTTGATGCGGTCCTCAATGGCCTGGATGTTTCGGCTGCCGAGGAATTCATCTTGCGTGCCGCGCACGATCTGGTCTTCATCAAGGATCAGCGCGACGTCTACCGGCGCCAAGGCGTCTTTCTGTCGTTGCCGTTCTTCCAAACCGTGGCAAAAATGGCCGGATGCAGGGTATCCGACGTGGCGTATTGGACGAAGGCTGAATTGCTGGGCTTTTTGGACGGCGGAAGACCGGTACGCCCGGCCATTGCCCGCGCACGCAAAGACGGCTTCCTGCTTTTTGAAAAAGACGGCGACTACGCTTGCCTTGTCGGCGCGGACGCCAAAAAGGCGCAGGTGGCGTTGGGCATCCGACCCGGCTCCGTTGAATCTGCGGTCTTGGTCAAGGGCACTGTCGGTTCGCGCGGTTCTGGGGTGGGCCCGACACGGGGAATCGCCAAAATCGTGCGCACCGTCGCCGACCTTGACAAAGTCAAAACCGGGGACGTCTTAGTGGCCATCACGACGCATCCGGATTTCGTGCCGGCCATGCACCGCGCGTGCGCCATCGTGACGGATGAGGGTGGCATCACCAGCCATGCGGCAATCGTGTCCCGCGAGTTTGGCATTCCGTGCGTGGTGGGGACGAAAGTAGCGACGAGCGCGTTCAAGGATGGCGACGTGCTGCAGGTGGACGCGGAAAAAGGAATGGTGAAAAAAATAATCCGGAATCACAAAGAGAACAGTGGGTTTGAAACTGCCTTGGCCAGCGAAAAGGCTTTGGCCAAAACGTGGCTTTCCAAGGAAGAGGATGAGGCGTGGGCCCATCTGCAGGAAGCGAAGTAAACGCCTTCCTTTTCTGGAACTTTTTGCAAGTCAAACGGCTTTTTCGTTATGGGTTTAGAGCCGAGAATACTGCGGGCTTTAGCCCGCAGATGAATCGGAGCTAAAAGCACCGTTCTTTTTGTTTGTTTTTCGTGATGTGTCCAGCGGCGCGTGGGCCGGCCTTCGGCCGGCCCGGATGTTGCGTCG
>JACPGT010000017.1 GCA_016188965.1 Microcaldota archaeon
ACGCAACATCCGGGCCGGCCGAAGGCCGGCCCACGCGCCGCTGGACACATCACGAAAAACAAACAAAAAGAACGGTGCTTTTAGCTCCGATTCATCTGCGGGCTAAAGCCCGCAGTATTCTCGGCTCTAAACCCATAAAAAAAAAGAATAGCCCCGAGCGGATTCGAACCGCTGTCCACAGCTCCAAAGGCTGCTATCCTTGACCACTAGACGACGGGGCTATGCAAGCAAAGAGAACAACACGGTGACCGCAAACGGATTTAAGGATGTCGAAACGCCCGGGTGCGGCGCGTTTTCTTTTTCCAGCGCGCATGAACCGTCACGGCGCGTGCCGACACCGAAGAAAACGCAGTCCACCACAAAGCCAGCACGATGCCGGCATCCAGCATCCACAAACCGATGTGAAACGCATCCTGCACGGCTTGACCCAGCGTGCCGCCGGCGTACAGGACAGCGAAAAGACGCACGAGATTCCAGAAAAAAAGCGCCGGCGCGAAGACGCAAAAGTGCCGCCAGGGCCTTTTGACCGGAGTAGACCACAAAAGCGCCCCCAGCAGCATGACCATGACCAAGCCGCTGCAGTCGGGAACGATTTGGAACCACGCCGAATTGGACGACAACACGGAGCCGATGCGCACCGACGTGACGCCCGCGGCCTGAAGCAACGCCGATTCGACCGCCGCAATGACGTCCAATAGCAGGGAAAGCGGAACGACATGCAGCAACGCGTACGGCACGCCGAAGAAAAAAGCGAAACGCAACGCGAAGCCGGAAAACGCCGACTTGTGAGGAAAGAGGGACGAAAACGATTTTTTGGCCGCCATGATACCCGGTAGCACAACGGCGCCGCCGCTTTTTTTTCCTTCGGTTCGACGCCTACCAGGGAACTTTTTTGAGGCCGGCACAGAACGCGACGAAATTGACGGCACGGTGGATCAGCACGGTGAAAGCAAGCAGGAACGCCAAGCCCCACCACCCGATGGGTCCAGCCAAGACGGGAAACGCCAGGATGGCTAATGCTAACGCGACCAACACGAAAGGCACCTGGTCCAAGAAACGGATTTTGCCGCCGGGTGGGACATGCAAGCGCCGTTTGAGGAAACTGCCCGCCAAGTCGCCGGACATGGCGCCGAAAGCCAACAGGAAAGACAACCCGGCTTTTTCCTCGAAATGCAGCAACGGCAAAGCCTGGGGCCAGTACCAAGCCAGGAGGATTCCGAACAGCGTACCCGCGGCCGTGCCGGCCACGAAGCCTCGAAAAGTCTTGCCAGGTCCGAACCACCGGTTGCCGTCGTCATGTCTCTGGCCCAAATCAATGGGCGTACGGCCCGGAATCAGCACCGGCACGGCGTTGGCCACGTACGCCGGAAGGATGAACAGCAACAGCTGGACGTAGTCCATCATGAAGGACAACGGCTCCCTTGTCAAACTTATAGCTAACGATTCACACCCGCCGGACAAACCAATAAATCCCCTTCGGCCCCTACAAGGCCCATGGACGCACTCAAAATCATCGCCATCCTCTTGGGCCTGGGCGCTCTGTCAGCTTTGGCCATCTGGGCGCTTCAGAGCGTCACGGAATCGACCTGTGTCAGCGTGCTGCACGTCGACGGACCCATTGGCATCGAATCCCTCGGACCGGGTACGGCCAGTTCACGCGCCATCGCGAACGCCATCGAAGATTTCGACGCCGGATCGTCCAACGCCTTGTTATTGGAGATCAACAGCCCCGGCGGCTCGGCCGTCGCATCCGCTGAAATCTACGATGCGCTGCGCGCGACGAACAAGACCACGGTCGCCTACTTAAGCGAAGTCGCGGCATCTGGAGGTTACTACGCTGCCGCCGGCACGGACTGGATCGTGGCCAACCCCAACACCATCACCGGCTCCATCGGCGCCGTCACCGACCTGATTAATTATGAAGAACTCTTCCAGAAAATCGGCCTCCGCCAGGAAGCCATCAAATCCGGCGCCCTCAAAGACATCGGCGCGCCGTACCGCAACATGACGGAAACGGAGCGGCAACTCCTACAGGAACTCATCAACGAGACGGCGGCCCGCTTCGTCGCCGACGTGCGCGCCGGCCGCGAAGGCCGCCTCACGCCGCAATTCGAAACCCTCTTGGACGCGCGCATCGTCAGCGCCACCGGCGCCCTTGGGGCCGGGCTGGTGGATGAAATCGGCTCGCGCAAAGCCGCCTTGCAAAAAGCCGCCGAACGCGCCGGCCTGGATCCTCAATACTCCTCCGAATGCGACATCACGCCTGCCTCACCTGCCTTTTCTGACTTGTTCTACGGCATCGGCTCAAGCCTCGGACAAGGCTTCATCCGCGGCGTACAGGCGCAAGGCAACGGACTGAAAACCGGAGCCTGAAAAGCGATGCGTCGGGCCTGGGAGTGGTTTAGGAACGCCGCCCGCAGTACATGGCATACCATGATGCAGGATGAAGGCTATCGGGCACGGGTTAAGGAACTGCACGAATTCCTCACCCACCCGGAATTGGGGCCGTTCCGTCGGGCCTACGTGGGCTTTTTCGCCGACAAAGTCCATCCGGACAACGTAATCCATGTCGATTTCAAGGACGAACGCCGCTTCACCGAAGCGCTCAAACGCCGCCACGGACAGTCGGAAGAGCAAATCCGCGAAGCCCTCAACAGCATGGAAGGCCTCTTCTTCGAATCCAGCCTGGAACGATACACGCTATATACCCACCACATCCAAGCCCTGCGCCATGCTGAATACATCCGTATGCAGCTGGAAAAACACGAAAAAGGGAACAACGGTGCCTAAATGTTTTTAAGTCCTTGACGCGTTACCGCTTTCCGCGACCGATTTGAAGCAGAACCGGCCTTGCGCAAAAACCCCCCGAAAAAAGCGAGGTGCCCCGTTTATGACCGTAGTTGGTGACGACATCATCCAGAATTGCCGCGCATGCTTCCAGGAAGGCTTCGGCATGAAACTGAACCGCACCCATTCCGGCGTCTACGTCTGCGCACACAACCCCGAACACAAATACATCATCAAAGACGGATTCATGGCCAAGCCGGACAAACAGCTAAACCCGCCGTACCGCCTCTAGCGGCCGGTCAGAGTTATAGCAATCCACGAAAATAACCCGACAAATTAGTCGTGGATTGCTATCTAGCAAACGGCGCGAAAGTCTCGGAAGACTTTCGCGGTTTGCTATAAGCCCCGTAGTGCGGAAAAACCATTTCGTTTAAAAGCCGCTGTTGGCACAACCTGTTTTCCCAATGGCTATGAAACAGTTCAACGGTGACGTGTCGGAGGAAGACCTCGAAAGCCTATTCGAAGAATCCAGCCGCCACGGCGCCATCCTGGCCACGCTGTACTTCGACGCCCACGGCCCGTCGCGCGAAGGCATCGAAAACTCGCTAATCGACTTCGTCGGCCGCCTCACGAAAGAACGCGGCGTGCTGTACTGCAAAGGCGAAATCGACCCGGCCCTCGAGCGCGAAGAAAGCTCGCAAGACGGCCTGGCCAAGCACTTGACGTATTCCTGCAGCACCCGCGTACGCCTCTTGAGCGAAGACTTCTCCACCTTACTCAACTTGTGCCTCAAATACGGACCCCTGGCGGCCGAAATCGAGCTGCCGCACGAAATACGCCTGTCCTTGGAAGAAGCGCAGAGCCTGCTTCTGGACGCGTCGCAAAGCACGCAAGACTACGTCCAATACATCATGTCCAAAACCATGAAGGAAGACGAAAAGCTCAAACTCCAGGAGCACCTGCGCCGACGGGCCGAAATGGCCGAACAAATCAAGAAACGCGCGCAGGAAAAGCCCGACGAATAAAAAACCCTGTTTTTCACTTCATCCCACAACTCCCAAAAGCAGGATTAAAAACAGAGTTAACCATCGTTAAGTAGGTGGTTTTGGGAAACACCGGCCGCCCGAGCGAAACCCATCATGGCAGTACCCCTCAAATCCGAACCCATGGCCATGCTGCCGCAGGAAATCGAAGTATGGTACGTCCTGCCCGCATTGCGCTGCGAGATGGCCAAGGCGTTGCTTTGCGAAGGCCTCAGCCAAAAGCACGTCGCCCGCATCCTCGGCGTAACGGAAGCGGCCGTATCGCAATACGTTCACTCCAAACGGGCGCAGAACGTCACCTTTTCCGACGGCTTCAAAGCCAAGATCAAAGCCGCCTGCCAAGGCATCACCGCCGGCAAACAGACCAGCTACGAAGCCGTCCAATACCTCGTGCGCGACTTCAAGGAATCCAAGCAATTGTGCGACCTGCACCACAGCCTGGAAGGCGTGCCCAACGACTGCACCATCTGCCTGTCCGGAACCAAGTGAACCCACATGGCCATTTCGCTCAACGCCCACCAAGACACCCTGGAAGTCCGCAACCTACATGCTAGCGTGGAAAACAAAAAGGTCCTCAACGGAGTCAGCCTTACCTTGCGCTCCAGCGAAGTGCACGCCCTGATGGGGCCCAACGGCTCGGGAAAAACCACGCTGTCAGCCGTCATCGCGGGCCATCCCAAATACGTCGTGGAAAAAGGCGACATCTTGTTGAACGGCGAATCCATCCTCAATTGGACACCGGAAAAGCGGGCGCAAGCCGGCCTGTTCTTGGCATTCCAATACCCGGCCGAAGTGCCCGGCGTATCGGTTTCCAACTTCTTGCGCACCGCCTACAACCAATTGCAGCCCAAAGAGCGCCAAATGCCCGTGTTCAAGTTCGCGGCTATGCTGGATGAGAAGATGAAGGACCTCCAGATGCCCAGCGCGTTTGCCGAACGCTACCTGAACGACGGTTTCTCCGGCGGCGAGAAGAAACGCTGCGAAATCCTGCAAATGTCCATCCTGAGTCCGAAAATCGCCTTGATGGACGAAACGGATTCAGGATTGGACATCGACGCCTTGCGCGTGGTGGCCGAAGGCACGAACCAACTGATCCGACGCACGGGCCTGGGCGTCCTGCTGGTTACGCACTACCCCCGCATCCTGCACTACGTCAAACCAGATTTCGTTCACTTGTTCGTACAAGGAAGAATCGTGAAAACCGGCGGCATGGACTTAGCCGAAGAGCTGGAAAAGACGGGTTACGGCCAGCTGGAAGCCCCGGTAGCGGACGCGCCAGAGCCGGCCGAAAAAGCGGCCAAGAAGACGAAAGCCAAACAGCCGGCTTGAAGCAAGAAAAGCAAAACGGCAAAAAAACAAGCCGCTTGAAAAAAAGAAAAAACGGCTATCAAAAAAGCAACCCGAAAAAAAGTAAACATCCAAAACTGCAATCAAATCCCGAAAAGAAGGCGAACCCTTAGTGGAAAACGTCCAACTCAAAAAGCAACTGGCCGGCGAGTACCCGTTCGGCTTCCACGACGACGTCAAAAACGTATACGAATTCAAAAAAGGACTGGACGAAGACGTCGTGCGCAAGATCTCGAAGATCAAGAACGAGCCGGAATGGATGCTGACACGCCGCCTGGACGCGCTCAAGATATTCCAAAGCAAACCCACGCCCACATGGGGAGCCGACTTATCCCACATCGACTTCGACGACATCATCTACTACGTCCGGCCCACCGACAAGCCCGCACGCTCGTGGGACGACGTACCGGAAAAGATGAAGCAGACCTTCGAAAAACTCGGCATCCCGGAAGCGGAACGCAAGTTCCTCGCCGGCGCCGGAGCGCAGTACGACAGCGAATCCGTATACCACAAGCTCCGCGAAGACTTGGAAAAACAAGGCGTCGTCTTTTTGGACATGGACTCCGGCCTGCGCGAACACGAAGACATCGTCAAAAAGTACTTCGGCTCCGTCATCCCCTCTTCGGACAACAAGTTCGCCGCACTCAATACGGCCGTCTGGTCCGGCGGCTCGTTTTTGTACGTGCCCAAGGGCGTGCACGTCGAAGTGCCGCTGCAGGCGTACTTCCGCATCAACACCAAGAACATGGGCCAATTCGAACGCACGCTCATCATCGCCGAACCCGGCAGTTCCGTACACTATCTGGAAGGTTGCTTTACAGCAGGCACGCCAATTCAAACGATCGAAGGCACTAAGCCCATTGAAAACGTAACGGCGGATGATCACGTGTTCACACACAAGAACCGCTTCCGGAAAGTCAAACGCACGCAGGTCCGTCCCTACAGCGGCAAACTATACAAAATCACCTATTTCGGCGATTCGACGCAGCAAATCGAGGCTACCAATGAACATCCGTTTTGGGCCGTGCGACGTAAGAAATCCGAATATACCAATACGGAATGGAAACCGGAGTGGGTCGCCGCCGAGAAATTGGACCCGCACGATTACCTCGGCATACCGATCAATCGCGAAGTCCGGACCGAAGAGTACCGAAGCTTCATTGTCAAGGCCTACAACGCCAAAAAGCGCAATTTTGAGCCCAAACATATCGTACTGAAAACGGATATGGACTTCTTCCGCCTGATTGGCTATTATTTGGCTGAAGGAACCGTCACGGGCGACCACTACGTTCACTTCACATTCAACGTCAAGGAACGCGAATACATCGAAGATGTCAAAGCGCTCTGCGAAAAGTACCTCGGCAAAAAGCCACTGGAAATGGCCGAATACAACCACGGCATCAGCCTGATCCTTTGTTCGACCGACGCGGCACGCGTCTTTTCCAAACAATTCGGCAAACACGCGGCCTACAAACGGGTGCCGCATTGGGTCATGGAAGAAGCGCCAGAAAAGCAGGCGAAATTGGTCAAAGGATTTTGGCGCGGGGACGGCAACTACCTCTCCGCGAGATACAGCTCCGGATTCAAGAACGTATTCCGGATGAACACGATTTCCGAGAAATTGGCACGCCAAATCCGCGACATGCTGCTGCGCAACGATATCCTGGCCGGGCTCAACCGGTGGAAACGCACCGGAAACCGAAAAGACGCATACGCAGTTCATATCGGCGGAAAGTACGTGGACGATTTTTCGAAAATGGTCGGAACCAATGAAGAAGTCGCCAATGAACCGGGCGTAAAAGCCTTGATGTTCAATCGTCAAGGAACCCGCGCATCTTTCGGCCAGATCGTCGGAAACTATGCGTTTGTCCCCATCCGCTCGATTGAAACCCGCGAAGTCGAAAACAGCTCGGTCTATAATTTCAGCGTAGATGAAGACGAGTCCTACGTCGCAGGGGGGGTGGCCGTACACAATTGCAGCAGCCCAACCTACACTTCGGATTCCCTGCATTCCGCCGTGGTTGAAATCATCGCCCTGGAAGGAAGCCGAGTGCAGTACACCACCATCCAAAACTGGTACAGCGACGTGTACAACCTCGTGACCAAGCGCGCCAAGGCCTACAAGGACGCCACCATGTTCTGGCTGGATGGCAACATCGGAAGCAAAGTCACCATGAAGTACCCCTCGGTACTGCTGATGGAGCCCGGCGCGCGCGGCGAAGTCGTCTCCGTCGCACTGGCAGGCAAAGGCCAGCACCAAGACGCCGGCGCCAAGATCTTCCACTTGGCCTCGAACACGTCGTCACTCATCACGTCCAAGTCCATCAGCAAAGACGGCGGCCGCACGACCTATCGCGGAAAAGTCTACGTCTCGCCCACTGCCACAAACGTCAAAAGCAATGTGGAGTGCGACGCGCTGATTCTGGATGAGAAAAGCGCGTCGGATACCGTGCCATACATGGAAATCCAGAGCGATGACGTGTCCATCTCGCATGAGGCATCGGTCAGCAAACTGGACTCGGAAAAACTATTCTACCTGCAGAGCCGCGGCCTGTCCGAGGAAAAAGCCAAGCAGCTGCTCGTCCAGGGCTTCATCGAACCGTTCGTCAAGAAACTACCCATGGAATACGCGGTAGAGCTCAACCGCCTCGTCGACATGGAAATGGAAGGATCCGTCGGATGACGCCAAAGACACCTCGCGTAGAAGGGGGTGGGCCCCACACAATTCGCTTTGCGAATTGTGGGAGCGTCGCAATTCTGAAAGAATTGCGTCGGACCGGCGAGGGGGAAAGCTTTCCCCCTTGGCGGGCATGCGAGATGGAAGGATCCGTCGGCTAGGGCCAGAAAAGCCGAAAACGCGCCAAGAGAACGCGCAAGAATCATTACCGCAAAGCTTGGAAAAGAAGAAAAAAAATGAAACGAAAACGCAATCAAACAGCCCCCGGCATGGAGAGCGGAGGCCTTCGAGGCGTTCCAAGCGCTGCCGCTGCCGTCGGCAAAGGAAGAAGCGTGGCGCTATACGGACCTCAACGGCATCAACTTTTCCGACCTTAAGACCGCTGCCGACGTCAGACCCGCGATCAAGGCCGAAAACGTCCAAGTCGGAAAAGCGGATGAAGACGAACAATTCGGACCGGCATCGGACAAGCTTTCCGCCTGGACGCTCGCCTTTGGCAACGCCATCGAAATCGATGTCGAACCCGGCCAGCAGGCACGCCTGAAATCCACCGTGAGACCCGCGCACAGCGGGGCGCTGTTACAGATCGTCCGCGTCGGCGCCGGCGCCAAACTGGATTTTTTCGAACACTATGCTTCAGGCGACGACTCCTTGCTCTTCGGACAACGCACCGCCTTTCACGTGGCTGAAAATGCGCAGCTTCGGTACTTCGCCGTCCAACGCTTCGGTTCCGGCACGCTTTCATTCGCCGAGAAAGAATTCCGCCTGGAAAACGACACGAAACTGTCCTGTTTCCACGCCGACTTGGGCGCCCGCCTAAGCCGCACCGCGGTGGATCATCACTTCGAAGGGCGAAACGCCAAGGCCCCGGAGCATTCAGCCGTGTTCTTCGGCTCGGCAAAACAACACTTCGACCTGACCACGCGCGCATTGCACCACGGCACCGGGACGCAAAGCAACATCCTGGTCAAAGGCGCGCTCAAGAACAAAGCCTCGTCCGTCTACCGCGGCCTCATCCGGATCGATAAGAACGCCCGCCGGACCGATTCGTACCTGCAGGACCGCGTGCTGCATGTAAGCAAAGGCGTCAAGTCCAACAGCATCCCTTCCCTCATCATCGACAACAACGACGTGAAAGCCTCGCACGGCGCCACCGTCAGCAAGCTAAACGACGAATCGCTGTTCTACCTCCGCTCGCGCGGATTGCCAAAAACGCGTGCGGAAGAGCTCGTGGTCCAAGGCTTTTTGAACGACGTGGTCCGACGCCTGCCGCACGACGGATTGCGCCAGAACGTGGCGGACGACATCGAACGCAAGGTAAATGGGTGACATGCATGGCCAAACACCTGGACATCGAGAAGATCCGAAACGACTTTCCCATCCTCAAGCGGCGCATCCACAAGCAAACACTGGCCTATCTGGACAACGCCGCCACCACGCAGAAGCCGCAAGCCGTCATCGACGCCGTGTCCGACTTCTACTCGAACCACTACGCCAACGTGCACCGTTCCGTCTCCACGCTGGCGATGGAAGCCACCGAAGCTTTCGAATCGGCTCGCAAGAACGTCGCCGCCTTCGTCAACGCACGACCCGAAGAAGTCATCTTCACGCGCAACACCACCGAGTCCATCAACCTGGCGGCATACGCCTGGGGCAACGCCCACGTCCGCGCCGGGGACGCCATTGTCATCACGGAAATGGACCACCACAGCAACTTGGTGCCTTGGCAGCAACTGGCCTTGCGAAAAAAAGCGGAACTGCACTACATCTCCGTGGAAAACGGGGAGCTGGACGGCGATTTCGAGTTTCCGGAAAACACGAAACTCTTCGCCTTTCCGCATGCCTCCAACGTCTTGAGCACCCTCAACGACGTGCGGAGTTGGGCCAAGAAGGCCAAGATCGAGGCGCCGAATGCGACCGTGCTGGTTGACGGCGCAGCAGGCGCACCCCATTTCCAACTGGACCTGGCCAAAAGCGGCGCCGATTTTTGCGCGTTTTCCGGGCACAAGATGCTCGCCCCTATGGGATCCGGCGTGCTCTGGGGCAAAAAAACAATCCTGGACGCCATGCCGCCGTTCCTCTACGGCGGCAGCATGATTTCCAAAGTCGAGCAACACCAAAGCACGTGGGCCGACGTTCCGGCGAAATTCGAAGCCGGAACGCCCAACGTCGCCGACGCCGTGGGATTATCCGCAGCCATCAATTACCTGAAGAAAACCGGCTTGGCCAAAATCCACGCCCACGAATTGGCACTTGCCCGGCAAGCCCAGGAAGAACTGGAAGCCATCCCCGGAGTCACGACCTACGGGCCGCCATCCAACGCCAAGAACCGTACGGGCATCGTGTCGTTCAACGTGGCGGGAGTGCATGCGCACGACGTTGGCTCCATCCTGGACAGTGACGCAGTCGCCATTCGTTCGGGCCACCACTGCGCCCAGGTCTTGATGGGCCGCTTGCAGGTCGCGGCCACGGCCCGCGCCAGTTTCTACCTCTACAACACGGAGGACGAAGTCGAACGCTTGGTGGCCGGAGTCAAAAAGGTCAAAAAGATATTCGGAAGTTGAAAACGCCATGGAAACGGAATTCACGCATTTTTACCTCCGCAAAGTCGAACGCTTGGACGAACGGCCCAAATACAGGGTGGGACAAAATCCGCAACGATTGCATCTAGTACCCATCACCGCCTGGGAAGCGGCCCAAATCACCCACTTGATACAGCAACGAATAGGAAGGTCCCGCACCAAACTGGAGGAAAGCATTCAAAACATGCTTCAAAAGCGAAAGGACCGAGACGTCATACAAAAAGAAGTCGTCGGCCCATACAACCACCCCGGCAGGGTTTGGATGGTGGAACAGGACGCACCCAGGGCGGCGACGTTTAACGAGTTGAAACAGCTGAAAAAAACCCACCCAAAAGACTTAACCATCTTCAAAGCCGAGTGAAAAACCCATGACCGACGCGATGTACCGCCGAACCGCGGGGGGAGCGTCCCCCCTCAGTTTGAGGTTCCTCCGGAACCCCCCTCATCAAAGAGCGTGAATCAAATGACCAACGCGATGTACCGTGAGCAGATCCTCGAGCACTACAAGCACCCGCTCAACCAAGGCACGCTGGAAAAACCCGACGCCCGCCATCACGATTTGAACCCGCTGTGCGGCGACGAGATCGAAGTCTTCCTGAAAATCGAAAACAAGAAAGAAAAAAACGGAAAAGGCAAACGAGACGAATCCGGTAAAACCAAGCCAAACGACGCCGGCAACGCCATCATCGCCGACATCAAGTTCACGAGCCAAGGCTGTGCGATTTCCACTGCCGCCGCCTCCCTGCTCACCGAATCCGTCAAAGGCAAAACGCTCGATGAAGTCAAGGCGCTCACTCGCGACGACGTTTTTGCCCTGCTTGGCGTGCCCGTCAGCGCGGCACGCGTCAAATGCGCCTTGCTCTCGCTGAAAGCCATCAAATCCGCGGCCTATGCCTATTTGGGCGAAAAGTTGGACGAGAAGCGGGATTGACGGGATTCCTTTGGCCTACGGGCCACGATTTTCTTCCAAATGGGCGGCATGGCGCTCCAGCCAATCGGCGTCTTCTGGTGACTCGGAACGTATATGCAGGGCGATTGCTCTAATATTTTCAGGCTTGAAACCTCGCAAAGTCGTGTTGGATCCCCGACGATATCCAAGCGCCGTTACGGCAGGAAGGCCGACTTCCTGGGCTGTCGATTTGGTCTGCCGGTTCGGGTCTTCTTCCACCAGTCGGCGGAACCGGACTTCCTTGAGAATCCGCTCCAACCGAGCGGCAGTCACTGGCGGTTTTTCTAAAGAATAGTTGCCCAGCAAACGGACGCGAAGCTGAGGGTGAAGCGTGCCGGTTCCTACGGTCGCGGCCACCCAACTCAGCGCATCGGCGGTGGGTCGGAACGCGATATGGCCCCGGTATTTCAAGACCAAACCATCGGAAAGCACATGCGGCTCAATTAGTCCTGCCTCGGAAAGGTTCTCGAACAGAGGGCCGACCGAGGGTTCGGAAAGACTCACCTGCCGGCTGCGCTCCACCTTGCTTTTCGGAAAAACGCGTTTCCTGGACGGTTCGGAATAGCGCACTTTCATAGACGATTGTCCGGATTCGTTCCAACGTTGGACCATGTCCTTGAGGACGAGGTAAGAGTAATTCCGTAACGGCTCGGGCAGGCCATGCCGGGCATGCGCCCACACGTAGGACAATTGTCCGGAATCAAGCGGACCTTTCTGAACAGCGCCCATCAAATCCAGAAGCCCGGTGGCATTGCGGATGCAGAGTACGTCGCGTTCATCCGCATGAAGGTGTCTTTGCAAGTCAACCCCGCTCATGGCCGGGTCGGAAAGCGGCCTGCGGTCCAGAACGTCATGGACCTGTTTGAGGAGGTTTCGATGCAACGCCTCCAGACACTGGGACATCGAACCCTCGAAGGCCGGAAGCCCGCGGCGGGACAATTGGATGGCGGCGTTAAAATGTGGAGCGAGGTCGTCCGCATGAAGGCCATGGACCAACGCCAACGCCGATGCCAACTCCGTCGCATGGATGGCCCGGTCGCCCATGCGCGTCATGGCAGTCAAAATGCGCCGTTGGTTTTCCAGTTGTAGGATCTTACGGTTGATGCGGCCCGTCCGGTATCCTCGACCCACCAGGTCCATTCGTTCCTGGTTCTTCGACTCAAGCTCGGATTCGACCGTCTGAAGAACTTCTTCACGGATACGGGCATTGGCGATGGAACGACGGGACTCGCGATCCACCGATTGGCTCCGAACGATGCGTCCAAACCGAGTCCGGTTGGCCAAGACCAAGTCCAACGCCTGCTCCAACGTGGGCACGCGGCCAATTCGTCTCCATAAAGGCATTTGGGTCATGCAAAACAGAAGCCGATGAAGATTTTAAACCGGCAGCCAACGAAGGGGTACTGACGCCGGAAACCCGCCCCCATAAAACGCGAGTACGATTGAATCGGAGAAGATAAAATCCAAACCGCCAAAAAGGCGTCATGGAAACCGAACCGTTTCAAATCGACCATGCCACCGAAATCACCGTCTTGCAACTCAAGCAACTATTACAGACAAAGACGCCGCCGCGGGTGCTGGACATCCGTCAACCCGAAGAGCTCGACGAAGTCCCCGCGATTCCAACGGCCGTCAACATCCCCATGACTCAACTGCTGGCCCGCCTTGCCGAAGTGCCGAAACAAAGCCCAAACGGAGGCGCCATCATCTTAGTCTGTGCCTCCGGCGCCCGCAGTCTCATGGCACAGAAATTCCTCGCCGCCAAAGGCTACGACTGCAAGAGCCTGGCAGGGGGAATGGTAGCGTGGGACCGCGCGAAGCAGTGCTAAACGCCGCACTCGAGCACGGATAGCTGCCCGCGATCATATTATACTCGGCCGCAGTGAACGTTTTCGATGGCCGACGGATTGCTCGGATTGCTCGTAGCGTTATCACTTGCGTTCTTCTTCGGCGAAGCCGCCCACCGCGTAGGCATCGCCCGCGTCATCGGTCAGCTTCTGGCAGGCGTGTTGCTGGCGTTGCCCGCGGCGCGCGCCGTGCTTTCCCTGGACGGTGCGGGCCTGGGCCTCTCACTGTTGGCCACCGTCGGCTCGGTCTTGCTGTTCTTCTTCGTGGGCCTCGAAATTGATTTACGCGAGTTTCAGAAGAACCTCAAGCCGGCGTTTTCCGTTGCCGTGCTGAACACCGCCATTCCGCTCATCGCCGGTTTCATCCTCATGAAAGCCCTAGGATACGCCGACGCGGCGGCGCTTCTCGTCGGCATGGCGCTGGCCGTCAGTTCGGTATCGGCCAGCATCGACTTTTTAGAAGAATTGGGCCTATTGCGCTCGAAAATCGGAAAGTTCATCGTGGCGTCCGGCACGGTGGACGACGTGTTGGAACTGATCCTGACCGGCGCCGTCCTCGCGTTGTTGCATGCCGACTTGCGCCAGGATGGGACTCCTGGCCTGCTGACGGGCATCGCCGTCTTCCTGGTCCTGGTGGCGGCGTTCCGCGCCTGGCTCGTTCCATGGGCGCTGTCGTTCTTTGAGGCGTCGCAGAACAAGACGGCGATGCTTACCGGCGCCTTGATCCTCACGCTTCTGATGGCGTTTTTAGGCGAATACTTAGGCATGGGCGCGCTCATCGGTGCGTTCTTGGCAGGCGTCCTGATCCGCCACCAGTTGGATGTCAAAGCCCGCCGGCCGTGGGAAGAGCACCAATTGACGCACAACATCCACACCTTGGCGTTCGGCTTCTTCGTGCCCCTGCTTTTCGTCTCCATAGGCTACCAAGTGGACACTGGCTTGGCATTGCAGAACCTGCCTTTGGGCATGATGCTGACGGCCGTGGCCATCGTCGGCACCGTCATCGGCGCCGCACTGGGCGTGCGCGTAAGCGGCGGCACGTGGAAACACGGAGTCATCGTGGGCTTCGGCGTGTCCAGCAAAGGCGACGTCGAACTGGTCATCGCATCATTGGCGCTGTCAGCCGGCATCATCGCCGCGCCGCTGTTCAACGCGTTGGTATTCATGTCGCTGGCCACGACGTTGGTCAGTCCGGTGGCCTTCCGCATGCTAGTACGGCATCACCACGGCAAAGACGTCAAAGACAAAAACATGCGAAAAAAGGCGTGAACGCGCGTCAGACGGCCGCCACGTCGCCCGGCAGCACGCTTAAGAGCGCTTCCTCGCGGACCTTGAATTTGCGGGCCAACTGCTTGCAGGCATCTTCCTTCTTGACCTGTCCGGGCTGTGCCAAGTAAAGGCCGTCGGCTTTGGCCTGGTGCAGGACGGGCAACACCGCTACGGTCTTCTGTTCGGCATCCGGTTGCAAATAGAGCTTCAATTGCGTGTTGCGGAACCAAAGCCTTTCGCCGGAGATGATGAACGCGCCTTGTCCCACGTACTCGCCTTGGCTGTACTTCGTCACCTGCGACGGCGAAACGGCGTACACGTCCACCACGTGGTAGCCTTGCTTCCAGGCACGCGAATAACATGCCGCCATTTGTGCGGCCTGCTCCAGGTCTTCGCGGGCCGGCGTTTTTCCGGCGCCTTTCAGCAAAGTTGCGGAGGCGCCGACGATGTCGGCATGAAAAAACAAGTCGCCTTCCTTGAGGTGGCGGCTGACGAGTTGGTCGTTCTGCTTGGCGTTCTTGCCGCAGACGACCAAAAAGCCGTTCTTCGTGTAGGCGTGCTGGTATTCGCCGAACCATCCGGCCTTGACTTTGCGGGGTTTGGTGGCGGCTGTGACAGGGGCCTGGCGGCGGTCGGAAGCCTTGGCTAACGAGCGGCCCTGCATCTGGGCGATGGCGATGCGCGCGCCTTCCGCCTTTTTCTTCCACTTCTTGGCCTCGTCGTAGTAGATGGCGGCGTTCTCGTGGACGGTCTTTTTCAAGTCGATGACGATTTTCATACAAGGGCACATCCGTACGTTTCAATCGCCGTAGTCGATCCGCGGCGTGGACGACTCAGGCGGCGTCTTGGGCGCGGCCCTGCGGCGGGGCTTGGACAAAGGTTTGGAAAAAGGCGCGGGGGATGCCGAAGCGGCCGAAGAACCAGGCGAAGTGGCCGTGGGTGAAAAAGACGGGGCAAGGGAGGGCTTAGTCGCCGCCGAAGAAACAGTGGAGGAGCCGGGCGTCGAGGCCGGCGTAGTCGGTTTTTGGCCCCAGTTTTCCTTGGTCTTGCACTTCGGGTCCAGGCACATCGTGAAGGAACGCTTGCCTTTGCGGTGGACCGAGACCGTGGGCGTTCCGCAGGAATCGCAGATCTTGTTCAGCGGCTTGATGAGCGCCTCGCGCGGCAACGGGTAGAGCGTGCGGCAGTCCGGATAGCCAGTGCAGCCCACGAAGAAGCCGTATTGCGACTTGCGGATGGCTAAACTCTTGCCGCAGGCCTTACATGGACCCAAGACGTTGGCCGCGGATTGCGTCTGGCGCAGCGCCGAGACGAGTTCCTGACCGATGGGTCCTTCTTTTTCCTTGAATTGCGTAAGGATCTTCTCGAGTTCCTCGCGTCCGTCCTGCACCACGGCGTCTTTCGTGATTTTTTGCTGCTCGATGGCCTCCATTTCTTCCTCGAACTGGCGCGTCATGGCCTCGGACAGGATTTCCGGAACATTTTTTTCCAACGCCTGCTCCACTTGCAGACCCAACGGCGTGACCTGGATGCTTTTTCCGGATAAGTAGTTGCGGTCGAACAGCGTCTGGACAATCGAGGCGCGCGTGGCCTTGGTGCCCAAATTCTTGGATTCCAGCGCCTTGATGATGGACGCGGCGGTATAGCGTTTGGGCGGCTGCGTCTCTTTCTGGATTTTTTCCAGTTTGTCGGCATGCACGGCGTGACCTTCCTCAAGCGGCGGCAGGGTCACTTCCTCGACTTTGGTGTACGGCGCGTAGAATGCGTGCCAGCCCGGCTCGACGGTGCGCGCGCCTTGCGCCGCGTAGTCCTCCTGGCCCAAATGCAGCACGACATCCATGCGGATGCGTTTGGCTTCCGGCGCCAACGTGGCCAAGAAACGTTTGACAATCAAATCGTAGAGCTTGGCCTGCTGCGCGCCGGGTGAGCCGGGTCTTCTTTCGCGCCATCCGCCGGCGTGAAACGTTTCTGGGTGATCAGTTGGTCCGCCAGCGGCTGGTACGCCGGCTGCAACGCCAACTGGCCCACGATGCGCGGAAGATCCAGCTGGGCCGGCAATTTCTGCGAGCTGGTGCGGGGATACGAGATAAGTGAGTCTTCGTAGAGGTTCTGTGCGAACTGCAAAGTCTGCGTAGGGGTGAAACCGAAGCAGCGGTACGCTTCCATCTGCAACGTCGTCAGATCGAACGGCGTGGGCGCCTTCTGCTTAATCTTGGTGGCCTGGACGCTTTTGACCGAACCGTCCTTGGACGAACGATCAAACACACCTTGGGCTTCCAATTCGTCAAAAAACTTGCCGTGGACGTGTTCGAACGGCGCCTCGGCCACGTGCGCAAACAACTGCCAATAGGGCTCGGGCCGAAAAGCCGCGATTTCCCGCTCGCGTTGCGCCAAAACGGCCAATGCTGGGCCCTGGACTCGGCCCACGCTTAAGATGCGGAAGATGCCGGCTTTTTTGATGGCCGACATCAGCGCGCGCGAGGCGTTGATGCCCCAGAGCCAATCCAATTCGTGACGGGCCTCGCCGGCCTGCGCCATGGACACATCCAACGGCCCGCGGGTCTCGAAAGCTTTCTTCAGCTCGGCTGACGTGAGGGTGGAGAACTTCATGCGGCTGGTTTTCTTTCCGAACGCATTAAACTGAATAATCTTAAAACCAATTAACGCGCCTTCTGTATCGTAATCGCACGCGTTGACCACTTCGTCCGCATCTTTGGCCAGGCTTTTCAAAACCGAAAGGTAGTCCTTGGTGTAATCGGAGCCTTTCTGGAATTCGTGCGACGGCGCCCACTGGATGTCAAATACCGGGTACCCTTGTCCCGGCTGGGCTTGTTTGAGGCCGTAGATGTGACCCACGGCCGCCGCCACACGCACCTGGGTGCCGCCGAGGACGAATTCAAGGTACTTGACTTTTCCTTTGCCCATGGTGCGGGCGTGGCCTCCGCTAAGCGCGTCGGCAATCTTGCGGGCGGCGGAAGGCTTTTCGCTGATGATGAGGATGGACATGAGGACAGAATAATCTGGAGCAGGATTGCGTTTATATCTTGCCGCCGGACGGCAGGCTCAAATCAGCGCGTACTTGCTGAGCCAGATCTGCGTCTTGACGACTTCCAGAAACGGCACGATTAGAAACGCCATGACTAAAAGCGAAGCCAGGCGGGCCTGGCCAGGCAGAACCGTCAGGAACAGCGCGTCGTTCAGCAATAGCAGGACCGAGCCGCCGACGAGGAAAAGGAGGAAGTATTTCGGTCGGGTCAGGACGAACGAAACGCTCTTGCGCAACGCCTGCGGGACCGAGGCGTCATCCACCGCGATGGCCTGCGGCACGAACAAGATGGCCGCGCTGACGATGAAGGAAACGAGGCTGCCCCAGAACGGCTGCAGCGGGACCAACTGACCACCCCAATTGGCATGCATGTCCAACAACAAAAGATTGGCCGCCAGGATGACCAACGTCGCTGCCAGAAGGACGAAGAACAAGCGGAAGGTGGCGTGTTCGATGCGCGACGATTCGTAATGCGTCATGAGGTTCAGCGTGCGCTGCGAGCGGATGACGACGTTGACGGCCGAAATGGCGAAACTGGCCAAAACCAGCGAGACTAAGAAGACGGCGGCGGTGAAGGCGAATTCGAAAAGCGACGAGCCGACCGGGATGCTGCCGTAGCGCAGAAAGATGCCACCCAGCGTCGAGAAGTTGGGCAACAGAAGCAACAGGGGCGCGGCGACGAGGAAGGGAACGGAAAAGAAAAGGATGAGTTTTCCGTTGCGGCCATAGGCCGAAGACGTGTGCGCCAAGACGTTGTCCGCATGTTGTGCCGGCATGAGGCACTTTAAGGGCAAGACCGGTTTTAATGCTGTCGGAACGCCAATGGAAGCCGTCTGGCGCGGTTGGGGACGCAATCGAGGCGTACACCGCAAAGCAAGCCATCCGACGGACGGCTTTTCGGCCCGGGCGTCCGGTTTGAAAGGTTTTTTAAGGCCGGCTTTTCAGAAGAAAACCTGCGAATTGAAGCCGAGCCGCCGGTTTTGGGCCGCGCGGCAATCATCGGGTTTGTTTCATTTTGGAGTGTTCAATCTGAGGTGTGTGAGTTTGAAAAAAGCACCAACGAATAAGTGCGACCGCTGCGGCAAGGAAGACTACTACTTCGAAGTCTGCACGTACTGCAAGCGCAAAGTCTGCAAGTACTGCATCAAATCCAGCGCAACGGCCACCAAGACGGAACGCCGAATCATCTGCAAAGACTGCTGGACGGACAAACGCAAGCAGAAACGCTTCCAGAAGCCCGCCGTCCAAGTCGCCCGTGCCTAAAGCTAAAAAGGCAGAACCGGTCGTCCCAAACCATCCGCGCCCCCCTCCTCTCTTTTTTTCTTTTCAACGTTCCCATAGTGAGACTCGTTTGACCGGATTGCAACCCATCGCCGAAAACGTCCTGCTCCTATCCGGCGACACGCACCCAAAAATCTGCTCCAACGTCTACGTGCTGGAAGGACCCGACTCGCTTGCGTTGATTGATTCAGGAGTGGACGTCCCTCGGCTGCAGGCCGCGCTCAAGCCACTGGGCAAGCCTATTGAAACCGTCTTTTTCACCCACGGCCACTTCGACCACGTCCAGGCCGCCATCAAGGCCCAAATAAATGGCCAAATGGCCGCCGCCGACTTGGACGTCATCCACGAACTGAACGCCGCGTGGGTCAACATCCAAAAACCCGATTTTTTCACCCCGTTTGGAAACGGCCGCATCCGCTTTACCCCATTCGACCTCGACATTATCCCCACGCCAGGCCACACGCCCGGCTCCGTCTCGTTTTTCGACAAAAAGCACGGCATCCTGTTCTCGGGCGATTGCAAGTTCGCCGACGGCGGCGTGGGACGTGCCGATTTTTGGGGCTCAAACGCGCACGAACTGGAAAAATCCCTGGCCAAAATCGACCGCCTTGACTACCGGTTGCTGGCGCCGGGCCACGGCCCCATCGAAAAACGCGCCAACCGCCGATGAGAAGACAGAAAATCCCGAAGCCTCCCAAGCCATCCATGGCAAACCCCCTGCTGGTCGGCATTCCAACCAACCGCCCGGACCGCCTCCGCACCTGCCTACTGAACGTGCTCAATGGCCTGCAGGAAGAAAATATCAAAGCCGAAGTGTTCGTCTGCGACGGCAGCGGCAAAGCCGAAGACAACCAAGCCTTTGCCGACGTGGCCGCCCAGCCGCACGGCGTTTCGGTGACCATCCAAGACGAGAAGGCGTTCCAACAAAGCCAGGCAGAGCCGTTCCGAATCCTCTTTGACGGGCCGTACGGCGGGCCCCGCAACGCCATCCTGCGGCACGCGGTCCGAAAAAGCAAAGACGTCATCTTCCTGGACGACGACGTCGTGCCCACGGAGGCGTTCTTCACCCGCTTTGCCACCCACCTGCAACAGCACGCCATTGTAGTGGGTGCGTACGCCGGAAAACGCACGGGAGCTACGTTCCTCATGGACAAGGCCACGCGGGCCTTGACGGATTACCTGGAAAGCAACGCCAACGCACAAGACGCCCGCCGGCGCGCCCGCGAGGCGTTCAGCGGCGACTCGGACGACTGGCCGCCCAGCGTCGAAGGCTACCGCGGCGGCTGCATGGCCGTCTCGCTTTACGCCGCAGCAGCGTACGGTTTTTTCCCCACGCATTTCCGCATGGAAGACGGACTTTACTGTAGCCTGGCACGGCACTTCGTGGACCAGGACGCGTTCAAACCTTTTTTGCCTGAAGCGCCGGTGGGTTTTCACAAGCCTCATCCGGGCAGCATCCGCACGTTAGTCGACTACTACCTCAACGCCGTGCAAGGCGCGTGCGTGGGAAAAAGCATCGAGTATGCCTTGACGCATTTCGGGAAAAACCCCACGCCGAAGCAAATCGCACAATCCTGCGAAAGCGGTCCGAAAGGCCTGCTGGATGAATTCTCGCCGGAAAAGACACGGCTGCGGCGCGAACAGCAAAAACCCCTCGATGACGCCGTCCGCGCGCTGGGGTACGCCGAACTGCAGGCGGAATACGACCGCTTCGTCCACATCGGGCCGGACGACGTCATCTTGCCGGACTTGGAAAACTACGTGCAAGGGTTCTTCCAAGTGCAAAAGACTTGGGAAAGAATCAATCTATAGAACGCTTGCCGTCATCCAGCTCCAGCCATTGGACGATGGCCGGGCCGCTGAACGCAGGCGTGACCACCACGCCCTCGTCCACGGGCAACACGATCTCGACTTCAGGCGTTGAAAAACGGGCGGAAACGAAAGACGCCGGAACCGGCACAACGATTGAAACGAAAGATCCTACGTTGGCAAGGAATGCGGCATCTGCGCTTTGGGCGTAGAACACGGATTCCGGCATTCCTGGCAGTCCTTCCGGAATCGAAACATTGGATTCCAACGTCAAGCGGGCGTCACACGTCGCATCGTAAATCGTCCCCGTGACGACTCTGAACATGCCTTGCAGGGCGCCGAATTCCTGCGGCGTCAGGCACGCATCCGGCACGATGACGACATCGTAATCCGAAAGCCGCTGCGAATCGAACACGACGTCGAACGGCACGTGGTCCCGAAGCAATTGGCGGGCGGCCTGCCGGTACGACGTGAAAAAGGGCGTGGTTTCCTCATAAAAACCCGCTTCGTTCCTATCGAGAAAATCACGCGCCGCCGGCGAATACCAGAGCGCCACCTTCGAAACCCGGCGTTGCGACAACCAAAAAGATTCCTTGGACGCCCAGGAAAAGAGCCGGCGCCGGAAGTCTTCATCCACGGAGTCATCCAGCATGGAGGGCCCTTTGGCTTCGTAGAATTGGCCGCCCAGAGCCAACACCACGCCCGCGGTCCTCAACGCGTCAGAAGGTGTCGCGCCATAGGTCAACACCCACGTCGGAGCCCGCCGGTTGGCTGAAACGGAAAAAACGGTCATGGCCGCATAGGCCTGCCACTGCTCCAACGTCGCGTCCGTCATGCCGGCTTCACCCAAATCGGCACGATCGGCCACCGTCGAAATCTCCGGGGCCGTAGGCAAAAACAAGCCGACGGACGTCGGGTCCTGCGCGTAACCGGTAGCCAAAGGGGAATCCGCGTTCCAATTCTCCGCAAAGACCAGAACGTCCGGGTTAGCCTCCTTCGCCGCCTGGTGGGCATCGACTAAAAAACGCAGGACGCTTTTCTTGCGCCAGGTCACCCACGCCTTCCAATCCGAAGACGTCCAATTCGGAGCGGAGGGAGGATTGCGGCCAGAGAATGCCTGGAAGGCCGTCGTCGTGGCCACGTCATGGGAAGGCCATAAATCATCGTGAGCACCAATGCCGACTTGCAGGTACGCCGTGTCAATCCACAACGCGTCGACCAGCGGCGCCAACGTGCGCGTCCGGTTCAGGAAGAAATCTCGGTAGGAGGACTCCGGCGAAAGCCACGCATCCACTTCCCCGGACTCCAGCCAGTGCTCCTGCTTGGAACTGATGTCGTCGAACTGGACCGGACGGCCGTCCGCCGAGACCTGGATCCAATCCGGATGATCCTGAATAGGATCAATACCGGCAGGACCCGTCACTTCCAAGCCCGTCAAGTACAACGCGACGTGCATGCCTTTTTCGCGGGCGCGCGCCACGACGCGCTGAACCAACGCGGCGCTCTTGCCAAACTCGGCATCGTTTTCCCAAGAACGGTAATCCCAACCCATCGGCGTGTCCACCAGCATGACGGACACATTCTGGGCCCAGGCCGCGTCGACTTTTTCCTGAATGTCCGCATCGGAAAAATCCGGATAGAAGGAAAAACCAGCCAAACGCGCCTCGTACGCCCAAGAAGGAAAAACGGAAACGTCAGACGAAGAAGCCGGAACCGGCAAGACCGCCGAAGGCAAAGAAGGCGAAAAAGACGGAGACGCCGTCGCAATTGGGGAAGGAACAGAATCGTCGGAACGCGGTGACGTCAACGGAGACTGAAGGCAGCCGAGGAGGCCGAACGCCACCAAAACCAGGCCCAAGGCCACGTGCGGCCGCATGAACGTTAGGCCTTCTTCAGCTTGACGGCCGTGCCATACGCGTAGACTTCGACCATGCCCGGCATGAGCGCCGTCGTGCCCAAACGCACGCCGATCACGGCATCCGCACCCTGGCTCTTGGCGTTCAATTCCAGCTTGGCCAAGGCATCGGCGCGGGCGCGGTCCGTCAGATTCTCGTACGAACGGATGTCCCCGCCCTTGATGCTCTTGAGCATGGCCAGCAAGTCGTGGCCTAAGTGGCGCGAGCGCACGATGGTGCCCCACACGATGCCCAGGACTTTGTCGATTCGGTGGCCCGGCACGTTTTCCGCTGTTGCGACGATCATGCAGCCGTTAGGCAAAGATGGCTTTTTAAGTTGCCGCAGGCAAAGAAAACTCCTCCAAGTGAGCGCATGACTGAACCGCAAACCGATTACATCCCGTGGGTCGAAAAATACCGCCCCCAGATGCTTGCCGACGTGGTGGGCCAGGAAACGGCCGTCCAGCGCCTCAAGGCCTACGTCAAACAGAAGAACGTGCCGCACCTGCTTTTCGCCGGCCCTGCCGGAACCGGAAAGACCACCTGCGCATTGGCGTTGGCCCGCGAATTGTACGGCGACGACTTTAGAGGCAGTTTTTTAGAGCTCAACGCGAGTGATGAAAGGGGCATCGACGTGGTCCGCGGCAAGATCAAGGACTTCGCCCGCACCCTCGCGTTGCAGGACGTGCCGTTCAAACTCATCTTTCTGGACGAAGCCGATGCCTTGACACAGGACGCCCAACAAGCCTTGCGCCGCACCATGGAACAATACAGCAAATCCTGCCGCTTCATCCTCAACGCCAACTATTCCTCGCGCATCATCGAGCCCATCCAGAGCCGTTGTGCGGTTTTTCGCTTCATGCCTTTGACGGCCCAACAGAGCGCGTCACTAGCGGAGAAAGTGGCGGCCGCCGAACACGTCAAACTCGAAAAAGGCGCGCCCGAAGCCATCGCCTCCGTGGCGCAAGGCGATGCGCGCCGCGTGCTGAACGTGCTGCAAGCCGCAGCCGCCATGGGCAAAAGCGTGTCGGAAGACGACATCCTCAAAGTCTCCGCCATGGCGCGGCCCAAGGAAGTCGCCGAAATGGTCCAAATGGCGTGGAAGGGCCGTTTTTCGGAAAGCCGTGCCTTACTGGACCAACTCATCATCCAATACGGCTTATCCGGCGAAGACATCATTAAGCAGACCTACCGCGAAATCGTGTCGCTGGACGTGCCGGACTCCATCAAAGTCCACTTAGTCGACCGCGTGGGCGAATATTCCTTCCGCCTAAGCGAAGGGGCGGACGAGCGCATCCAACTGGAAGCCTTATTGGCCCAACTCGTCCTGGCCGGCCAGAAGAAAGCGTAAAAACCGGCCCGAACTAACGATCCACGCCAGCCACTCCGGCAGCTTTAAAGTCCTCACGCGCGTCGGCTAATGCGTGAAAGCCCGAAAAACGGCCAAACCTGCCGAAAATGGACCGACCGCGGCTCCGGCCAAACCCAGCTCCTTGCATCTGGCACTCACCGTCGGCCTGCTGATTATCGTCGTCATCGAATCCCTGCTTTTGCTCCAGGCCTATTTGCCGGCCACGCTGCCCCAGTCGCCCGTCCGCGTGCTGCTCGTCGGCCAGCCGTCGGGCGCTTTGCAGACGTTGCTTGAGTCGGAAGACTTCCGCCTGGAGGATATCCGCATGATAAAGACGGCGGACCAAAGCCAAGTCCGACCGGAAGATTACTCCGATGCCGACGTCGTCATATTCCAAGGGCAAGAACACTGCCCGCAAGCATTGGACTCGTTCGTCGGATACCTCGAAAAAAACCCTCCGGCGCTCTGGCGCCCGACGCCCAACCAGCTGTTCTTCGGCAATGCCTGTTCCCGGATTCCCGGAAGCAACCTGACGGGATGGAAGGCGTTGTTGCAGGAAAAGACCGGCCCGGCCGACATCGCCCAATACTATTCCTTAGGCCAAGGCCCGCTGCCCCAGCTGGAACGGGGTTACCTGATAGTCACCACCGAGCACCGTATCTTCAACGGCATCAAGAACGACTACGTCAACCGGCCCGTATTGTACCGCACGTATCCCACTTGGACGCTGGCACAAGTGACGCTTCAGAGGCCCGACAACACGCAATACTTGGACGGCAACTTCTCGCAAGGCAACATCATCGCCCTGCAGGAAGGCGGCTTCGGAGGAACCGCGTTGTACGTCGGCTTCGAGCCGGCCTACGACTCGCAGTCCATCGGTTCCCGCAACCTCGTGCTGAACTCCCTGCTATACCTGGCCAACCGGGCATAGTGAGAACCGGACGTTTTTTATAGGGCCGCCGCCTGGCATCCTGCCGGGATGAAAATTATTAAGATGCTTGGACAAACAATACACGTGGTGGCCTTTTTCCTATGGATGAACTTGAACTGAAAGTAGCCGAAGCCATGCAGATTGACTACGGCAAGCGCGTCATCCGCCTGGACTCCAACGCCCGGCGCCTGCTGAATCTGACCACGGGCGACGTCATACAAATCATGGGCAAAAAGACCACGGCCGCATTGGTGTTGCCCGCCCACCCCCAGGATGAAGGACTCAACATCATCCGCATGGACGGCATCCTGCGCCAGAACACCAACGTCGCTTTGGGCGACCGCGTTAAAGTCAAGAAGGCCGAAATCCGCACGGCCAAGAAAATCGTGCTCGCGCCCAACCAGAACAGCCGGTACGCGCCGGGTTTTGACACGTACGTGAAAAAAAACCTCATCGGAAAACCGTTGAGCAAAGGTGACATCCTCTCCGTCAACATCTTCGGCACCAGCTTCCCGTTCGTCGTGGCCCAAACCGTGCCCAATGGCCTACTCCTCGTCGCCCCGGAGACGGAAGTCATCCTAAAGGAAGAACCCGTCAAGGAACTCGGTAAAGTCAACACCATCTCGTACGAAGACATCGGCGGCATGAAGGAAACCGTCCAGAAGATCCGCGAAATGGTGGAACTGCCCATGCGCCACCCCGAGCTTTTCGAACGCTTAGGCATCGAGCCGCCTAAAGGCGTGCTCATCTACGGCCCGCCCGGCACGGGTAAGACATTGTTAGCACGCGCTGTGGCATCCGAATCCGACGCCCACTTCATCACCATCAACGGCCCGGAAATCGTGTCCAAATTCGTCGGCGAAGCCGAAGAGCGACTTCGCGGCATCTTCCAGGAAGCCGAAGAGAACGCGCCGACCATCATCTTCATCGACGAGATCGACTCCATCGCGCCCAAGCGCGAGGAAGTCGTCGGCGAAGTCGAAAAGCGCATCGTCTCGCAGCTATTGACGCTCATGGACGGCCTCAAAAGCCGCGGCTCCGTCGTCGTCATCGGCGCCACCAACCGCCAAAACTCGATTGACCCGGCTTTGCGCCGCCCCGGACGCTTCGACCGCGAAATCGAAATCGGCGTTCCGGACAAGAAAGGCCGCAAGGAAATCCTGCAGATCCACTCGCGCGGCATGCCCCTGAACAAGGACGTATCGCTGGACGAGATTGCCGGACAGACGCACGGCTTCGTCGGCGCCGATTTGCACGCCTTGGTCAAGGAAGGCGCCATGAAGGCCCTCCGCCGCATGCTTCCCAAAATCGACTTGGAGGCCGAACAGATCCCCGCCAAGATCCTCGAAGAGCTGAAAGTCACGCGCGACGACGTGCAGAACGCCTTACGCGAAATCCAGCCGTCGGCCTTGCGCGAAGTCTACGTGGAAGTGCCCAACGTCAAGTGGTCCGACATCGGCGGCCTTGAAGAAGTCAAGCGCGAAATCCGCGAAGCCGTCGAAATGCCCCTCAAGAAGCCGGAAGTGTTCAAACGCATGGGCATCCGCCCGGTGCGCGGCATCCTGCTGTACGGCCCGCCCGGCACGGGCAAGACATTGTTGGCAAAAGCCGTGGCCACCGAAAGCGAGGCCAACTTCATCTCCATCAAAGGGCCGGAATTGCTGTCCAAATGGGTGGGAGAAAGCGAAAAATCGGTCCGTGAAATCTTCCGCAAAGCACGCCAGGCCGCGCCCACCATCATTTTCATCGACGAGTTGGACTCCATCGCCCAGATCCGCGGATCTGAAGAAGGCTCCGGCGTCGGCGCCCGCGTCGTCGACTCGCTTTTGACGGAAATGGACGGCTTGAAGAACATCAAAGACGTCGTCGTCATCGGCGCCACCAACCGCATCGACATCATCGACTCCGCCTTGCTGCGTCCCGGACGGTTCGACAAGCTCATCGAGATCAAGGCGCCGGACATCGAGACGCGCCTGGCCATCTTCAAGGTCCACACCGCGCCGATGCCCATCGCGCCCAAGGTCGACCTGTCCAAGCTTGCGGCCATGACGGAAGGATTCTCCGGCGCTGAAATCGAGGGCCTCTGCCGCGAAGCTGCCATGATCGCCCTGCGCGAGAACCTGGCGGCCAAACTGATCGAACCGGTCCACTTCGAAAGGGCGTTGGCGTCGCTCTCGCCCATATTGGTCAAGAAGCGCGAACGCGAGAAAGACCTGCAATACGCCTAAAGCTGTAAAAAGGGAATTGAACGAAAAAAAAAGGGAAAAACGCCGGCGGCAGGGAAAGAAAAAAAAGAACAATCGCAACCGTAGGAAAAAAAGGAGACGGAAAATCATGAACCTGGGAATCTTCAGCAAAAGTCTGATGCTGACGTTGAGCGTCTCGCTCATCCTCTACGGATTATCCGGCTTTTTGGCGCAAAGCGGCATCACGGCCTTCGGCTTGCTGTCCGACGTCTGGAAGCTGGTGGCCTTGAGCATCGGATTATCCATCGTGGCGGCCGTCGTCTATCCGCACATCCGTGGCATCAAGCAGGGCGACCAGATGGTGGCCTTCTTGCGGCGGGAACAGGTCGCCGGCGGCGTGCGTCAACACGTCATGGACGTCGTCTTTGCCACGGCCCTGGAAAACGGCAAGGTCAACCAGAAGATCAAGATCGCGCTGGGCAACGGAGTCCAAGCCGAAGGCATCGTGACCGGATACGGCGGCACGTTTAGCCCCGCCACGCTGAAAATTACGGAAACCGAAAGGTTCGGCTGACGTGGAAGGAAGGGACGCAAAATGAGACGGGAATATTCGGAAGAACAAAGAACGACGATTATCGAAGCCCAGAAATTATACGCGGCATGGGCTAACACCCCAAGAATGTTGCACATGACCGCCGACGGTAACCTCCTGAAAGATTTGATGAAGAAGAGGATACTTTCTCCGAACGACCACGGTGAACTGGCAAATCTAGTCCGCCAATACAATACGGATACTGGAGAGCGTAAACCCAGCCCGGTGCACCAACAACGACAAGAGGCGCTGGGCCGGTTTGCCCAGGAACACGGGAGACATTTCAGGGAAGCCCTAAATGTCGCGGAAGCCATGTTTGTGGCGATGAGCAAAGACAATAAATTCAAAAACGAGCTATTCCCCCCGAAATTGGCCCTCCGGCAGGTCAGAGACGCCTTGAAGAACCTCGAAGAGGGAACCGTAGCCGGGCACCACGTCAGTCTCGAAAAGCCAATACGGTTAGCCGAAAGTTACAGCGAACACCTTGAAGCTCAAGGTTCCGAACACGCGGCAGCCCACAGGGAAAGAGTGCAATGGCTGAAGGAACAAACCCGCCAGCTAACGACTCACTTCGATACCATCAAAAAAACCGCGCCTGATCAGCGGAAGGGCCGCTCTCCAGCCTGAGTCCGAAACCGTTATTAAGCCGCCTCTGGACAAGGAAGTTTGTCGTTTCTACCCTCTAGCCGGAGGGTTTTGGGCACGAAGGGTTTTTTAGTGCCGGACGCCTCTGATTGCACGTAGGCAATCCGGCTCTGCCGAAAAAGGGCCGTTTTTGAGTTTTCAGGGTTGTTTTCGTTTATGGATGAACGCTTGGAAAGCATGTTGGCAAACCGCCACACCGTCGATTTGAACGCCGAAAACATGTCGGAAGAAGACAAGGCACTCGTCGAATTCCTCAAGGCCAGCAAGCCGAAAATCTACGTGGTGGGAACCGGCGGCTCTGGCTGCAACACGCTGGTCCGCATGCAGGAAGTCGGCGTCAAGGACGTCACGCTCATCGCCATGAACACCGACGCGCAGCACTTGCTCAAAGTCAAAGCCGACAAGAAAGTACTTTTAGGAAAAAAGAAGACGCGCGGACTGGGCGCCGGAAGCAACCCTGCCGTTGGCCAGGCCGCAGCGGAAGAAAGCGAAACCGACATCAAAGAACTGCTCAAGGAGGCCGATTTGGTCTTCGTCACCTGTGGATTAGGAGGTGGCACAGGCACCGGATCCGCGGCCGTCATCGCCCGCGCGGCAAAAGAAGCCGGCGCCTTATGCGTGGCCGTCTGCACGCTGCCGTTCACTTCGGAAGGCTCCAAGCGCATGCGCAACGCCATGGAGGGACTTGAACGGCTCAAGAAGCACGCCGACACGACCATCGCCATTCCCAACGACAAGTTGCTTTATTTTGTCGCCGACTTGCCGCTGAACGCCGCATTCAAGACGGCCGATTTAGTGTTAACCAACGCCGTGCGCGGCATCACTGAACTGGTCACGCGGCCCGGATTGGTCAACCTGGACTTCGCCGACGTGCGCACCATCCTGGAAAAAGGCGGCCAGGCCATGATCGGCCTAGGGGAAGTCTCGCGTCCGGACCACCAGAACCGCGTCATCGAAGCGGCCGAAAAAGCGCTGTCTTCGCCGTTATTGGACTTGGACGTCGGAGACGCCGACCGCGCGCTCATCAACATCACCGGCGGAAAAGACATGACGTTAGGCGAAGCCGAAGCAGCCGTGAACGCCATTTCCAGCCGCATGGCGAAAGAAGCCCACGTGATCTGGGGCGCCACGGTCGATGACAATCTGGAGAAGAACACCGTCCGCGTCCTGGCCGTGCTCTCCGGCATCAAGACCAGCGTCATGCCGTCGTCGCATTCACCTGAGAAAGCCGTCGAAGAATTGGATTTGGAATTCGTCTAAGGGGTATTCACCATGAACGTTGCCGAAGGATTGAAAGGGTTCTGGGCCCAGTCCCAGCGCGTCTTGGCCGTGACGCACAAGCCCCGCGGCCAGGAATACCGTCAGATGGCCCTCACCACGGCCATCGGCATCGCCATCATCGGCACCATCGGATTCGTCATCAATCTGCTGTTCCACGTATTGAGGTCATAAGTCATGTTGCTTTACGCGTACCGCGTCACCGCGGGCCAGGAAAACATCGTCGCCGACTTGCTTTCGGAAAAAATCCGCAAGACTAAGTCCACCGTCGGCGCTCTGATCGTCTCCAGCCGACTCAAGGGCTATCTCATCGTCGAGGGGCCGGACGAGGTCGAAGTCAAGAAGCTGGTCACCAACGTGCCGCACGTCAAGTCAGTGCTGAACCGGCCCATCGCTTTTGAGGAAATCAAGGACATGCTGGAATCCAAGCCGCAGGAAGTGCTTCTGAACCGCGGCGACATGGTCGAAATCACGTCCGGTCCGTTCAAGGGCGAGAAGGCGAAAGTCGTCCGCATCGACAACGACAAGGAAGAACTCACCGTGGAACTGGTGGAAGTTGCCGTGCCGATTCCAGTCACCCTCAAACTGAACACCGTCAAGGTGCTGTCATCGGGAAGCGTATGACCGATCGCGCCAAACGCAAGATCGTCTACGTCTTCATCGCCGTCCTGCTGACGCTAGGCCTGGGCACGTGGTTCTACCACAAATTGGAAGGCTGGTCGTGGGTAGACTCGCTGTACTTCGCGGCGTCCACTATCACTACCGTGGGCTATGGCGACTTGTCTGTGACGCACGACGTGTCGAAACTGTTCACGGTGCTGTACATGTTCGTCGGTATCGCCATCGTCGTGTACTCGTTCCCCCTGATGGGAGAATACTACGTCGAACGCCGCATGCAGGTCCAGAAACGCCTGGAAGAGTCCCGCTTCGCCAAAATCCTACAACCCTACGACAAGCAGGTCAAGCACGATTCGGAGGACAACATCGATGATGCGAACCCACTACCGGGCACAAATCACGCCCGACATGGACAGCCAAAGCGTTAAGCTGGCAGGCTGGGTCCACGAGACGCGCGATTTGGGCGGCATCCTGTTCATCGTGCTCCGCGATAAGACCGGCCTCGCGCAAGTCATCCTCAAGAAGAAGGAAGTCCCAGCCGACATGCTGGCCGCGGCAGAAAAACTCGTCAAGGAAACCGCCATCGTTCTGGACGGAAAAGTCAAGGCCTCCAAGCAGGCCCCGGGTGGTTTTGAGATCGTTCCCACGTCACTGCAGGTCGTCGGGCCCGTGCTGAAGAAAGTGCCCTTGGACGTGACGGGCAAGGTGCCGGCCGAAATCGACACGCGCCTGGACGCACGCTTCATCGACCTGCGCCGCGCCCAGCCCGCCGCGATTTTTCGTATCCGTGCCGCCGCCCAGACGGCCTTCCGCGAAAAACTGCTTGAACTGCAATTTCAGGAAATCAACCCGCCCACCATCGTCTCGGCTTCAACCGAAGGCGGCTCGGACTTATTCCACGTCCAATACTTCGAAAAAGACGCCTTTTTAGCGCAGTCCCCGCAGTTGTACAAGCAGCTGGCCGTCATGGGCGGCATGGACAAAGTCTTCATGACCGTACCAGTCTTCCGTGCCGAGAAGCACAACACCGTCATGCACCTGAACGAAGTCACCCAAATGGATGCGGAGTTGGGCTTTGCCGACGATTCGGACGGCATGGACGTCCTGGAATCCGTCTTTTTGCACATCCTCCAAAAAGTCCATGACAACTGCCAGGATGACCTCAAGACGCTGGAAACGACCGTCACGCCCCATAGCAAACTTAAACGCTTCACGTACGACCAAGTGCTGGACACGCTCAAACCCAAGTATGAATTGGAGTGGGGTCAGGATTTCAGCAAAGAAATGGAGCACGCCATGCCTGAATTGTTGGGCCAAGAGGCGTTTTTCATCACGGATTGGCCCACGGCCGTGCGCGCCTTTTACAGCATGCCGCACGAGAACGAGCCGAAAAAGTGCAAGGCGTACGACTTGATGTACCGCGGCTTGGAAATCTCATCCGGCGCACAGCGCATCCACCAGCCTGAATTGCTGGAAAAAGCCTTGCGCGCCCGTGGCTTGGATCCGGAAGACTTTGAAAGCTACATCGACGCCTTCCGCTACGGCGCAGTCCCGCACGCGGGCTGGTCCATCGGCTCGGAACGGCTCACCATGCAGCTTACTGGACAGAAAAACATCCGGGAATGTGCCCTCTTTCCAAGGGATCGGCACAGGTTGCTGCCGTAACGGCGATCAGGCCGATCGCGACAATTCTTCTAACAGCGCCTCGGCGGCCCGCGCATGCGATACGAACAAGTGGTCGTGGTAATACGCCGACACGGCGTTGGTGCTGATGCCGGCGGCCGCAAGCTTCTCCGTAATCCTGGCCAAAAAGCCCACCGACGCCAAATCTGACTCGGCCTGCAGCACGAACCAGGAATGCGGATGCGACGCCCTCGCACCGGGTGGCACCCGCTCTTGCGGCACGAACACCGTCACGTCTTCGGCTTCCTCGAAGACCTTGACCGCACCGGAAGGGACCACGGCTTTTTGGGCAGCGAACAGAACACGTAGGCGCCTTTCTGCAGTTTCGGCCGCATTTACGCCAACAGTTTGGACAAATCGGATTCCGTCATGCGGAGCTTACCACGTCTTGATTTTCAAGCCCGGAATCCGGTCGAAATGCTTGCGGTTGCGTGTGACCAAAGTTTGGCCGTGCTCCAGCGCAATAGCAGCAATCAGAACGTCGAAGTCTTCCAACATTTTACCTGACCCTGCCAATGAAGAGGAAAGAAAGCCGAACTGACGTGAGGAATCAAGTCCAAGGGGCAGGACCGTCAAACGGTCGAGAACTGCCATAACCTCGTCCTGAGCATGGGGGGAATCATCGACTGAAAAGGCGCCCTCAAAAAGCTCACACGCGGATATTATGGTAGTCATAAGCGGCTCGCCTGACTTTTCCAATTGCTGGAGGAAGGCAACTGCATCGGGCTTCCGACGCATGAACCCAATTAGCAAGTCAGTGTCGAGACATACCATCAAAATTTCACTTTATTACGGTTGGAACGGCGCTTTAGGATTTCATCGAAAATCGCATCCATTTCAGGCCGATTTTCCCAAACGCCCGCCAAATCCATTATGCTTTTCTTCTTTTCAGGCTCGGATAAACGTAGGAACAGATCGGAAAACGACTCATCCTTGTTCTTAAGTTTTGCCAATTTTGCGTATACTTCATCCCGCACCGAAATCATCTTCGTCATGAATCATTTGTATATAAACATCAATATAAACATTCAGGCCATTGCGTCAACCCACCAGATTCTCGAACGTCATGCCGACGGCCAGCTCGCTTTCCGTCAAGGAAAAGCCGCCGGCCGTCTCTTTCAGAAAGCCCAACGGGAAAAAACGCCAGGACACGTGAGGAAACTTCCACGCGATATAGACGGGCAAACCGGTCCGTTGCTCCCATTGCTGGTAGATGACGACTTTTTGCTTGTCAAAATGCAGGTTGTTCTTCCACGCCTTGCACTCCAGAGCGAAGCGTTTACCCATCTTCAGCACGATGAGGTCGGGAGAAATGCCGTCCGAACCGCTGCCGGAGGCGCGCGTCACGAAGAACCCTTTATCTTCCAGCATCTTCTTCAGCTGCCGCTCGTACAGGGTCCCTTTGGCTTTGCGGTAATTAGACATGCTCAAACCAAATGTGGACATTTGCTTATTACGATGCACTCACCATCGGCCGATAATGCAAGCAAATCGCCTATTCTCCAACCGAGTTGTTTCATCAGCAATGCAGGAAGATAAACAGCCGGATTGCCTTGAATCGAAACAATTTTGGTTACGAATAGCGGCGAATGGGCTTTTTCGAAGTTTTTGACCACGCAATCCACCTGAAAAGACCGGCCCGCTAGGCGGGCACGGCTTTCAGCTGCTCCTGCTGCCGGCGGCTCCACGCCTCCAAGCGGCGGTGCTGATCGTACTCCAGCACGTCCGTCGCGTAGCGGTGCAGCAAGGCCGACAATTCAAAAGCATCGACGCGGTCCAGATATACCGACAACGGCTCGGCGCCTTCCAAGTGCACCCGCAAGCTCAAGCTGGACGGAAGCGCCTTTCCTTCCTTTTCCTTGCCTTCCCACACCGACACGTCCAGCTTCACGTTCTGCGGCATCAGCCGGAACTGGTACGACTTGATGGGCCGTTTTCCTTCGCTCATTCCCACTCAACTCCTTGCCTTCCGAAAGACTCAACCAGAACACGGAATAAAAAGAAAGGGAGAGGTGCTGGCCGGTGACTTGGAGCAAAAGGACCGCGGCCCTTCCGGGCACGCGGCCAAACACCGCAGTGGCTCCAGGCACCCTCTAAGCACTAAGCGAACCGGACCGCACCGATTAGAAGAAAAACGCCGACGGCCACAATCCAAACCCTCATGTCCCAACTCTGGACCGACAAGTACGCCCCGCAGCGGCTCGACGACATCGTGGGCAACGCCGAGAGCATCCAACAGATCAAGACCTGGGCTCTGGATTGGCAACGCGGCAAGAAACAGAAACCCTTGCTGCTTCACGGACCGCCAGGCTGCGGCAAGACGGCTGCCGCCCGGGCCTTAGCGCACGAAATGGACTGGATCCTACTGGAATCCAACGCATCGGACTTGCGCGACGGCGACAGCGTGCGGCGCAACGTCGGCCTCACCGCATCCACCGGCACGCTCTTCGGCGAAAAAAGGCTAGTGTTGTTCGACGAAGTGGAAGGCGCCTTTGACCGCGGCCAAATACCGGCACTCGTCAAGGCAGTCACCGACGGCGTACAGCCCATCATCCTGACGGCCAATGACGTGTGGGAGCCCAAACTTGCGCCCCTTCGCGCCTCGACGGTGCGCGTCGAATTCAAGAAAGTCGCCAAATACGACGTCAAGAAAGCCTTGACCCGTGTCGCCGAAAAGGAAGGCCGCACCGACGATTTGGAACAATTCCTCGAAGCGGCGCGGGGCGACGTGCGCTCGGCCATCATTGATTTTCAAAGCGGCACGCCGTCCGAGCGGCAACGCGAAGAAAACGTCTTCGACGGCATCCGCCGCCTGTTCAAAGCCAAGACGTTCCAAGACGCATTATCGGCACAGGACGATTCCGCCGTCGACTTTGACCTGTTCTGGCGATGGATAGAGGAAAACATCCCGCAGGAATACGAAGACCCGCAGGATTTGGCCCGC
Source organism: Microcaldota archaeon (assembly GCA_016188965.1). GTDB lineage: Archaea > Micrarchaeota > Micrarchaeia > Norongarragalinales > Norongarragalinaceae > JACPGT01. The sequence continues at coordinate 34,761 of JACPGT010000017.1, forward strand.
GCTTTTGACGCGCTCTCCCGTTCGACCGTCTTTGGCGCCCGCATCCGCCGCCGCCAAGCTTGGGACCTGCTGAAATTCCAGCGCGCGCTGGCCCTGGCCGGGGTGGGCTGCGCCAAACGCGAAGTCTACCACAAGTTCACGGCGTACCGATTCCCCGGCTACGTCAAATCATTGTCGCAAAGCCAGAAACCTCGCGGAGCGCTCAAATCCGCCGCGCGCAAAACCGGTGAAAAACTGAGGCTTTCCATCCGCAAGGCCAAGGAAGACCTGCCGTATTACCGCGCGTTTGCCGATTACTTCGGCTGGGATGAGGATGAAAGGCAAGCCGCTGGAGTCAAGGCCCCGCCAATCAAGAAAGTCAAGCAAGAAGCCGCGCCAACGGCCAAAGAACCCCCCGCGCGCCCGAAAGGCACCATGCTCAAGCTGGGCTAATGACCCCGAACATAGCCGCCACAGTTGACCCATCCAAAAACTCGACGCGTTCTAGGTCTCAACTCGCTCGGCGCGACTGAACCACTTTGTACGCCACCACGGCCAACGCGAACACCAACAACAACCACAACACGCCGCTGGAGGCCAGCGACTGGTAGCCGCTGGCAAAGAAGGCGTTGACCTCGTCCGCCAAGCTGATCTCACGCGCGAACATGATACTCCAAGTGCCCACCGTCGAACCGACCCAGCGCACGATAGTGCCGTCCCGCGTCGTGCCCGCTTCGGGCGACACGCGGACTTGCACGGCATCCGGCGGCAAGTGCAGCGAGAAGATGGAATTCTTCTCCAACCGGAATTCCCCCGGCGTGCTGCCCAGTACGATGCGGTTGGTGTCGACGCGGTACGTCGTCTTGCGGCTGGACACGGGCTGGAACGACGTCAAATTCTCGATGTCGTACTCGATGGTCACGGATGCCGAAGTAAACGACGTGCCAAATTCGCGCGTTCCCACGATGCTTACGTTGAACACCGAACCGGTCAAGTGGTAGCGAATGTTGCGCGAGAACTTCTGCCATCCGCCGAGGTTCGTGCGGCCTTCGCGCACCACGAAGTCGAACGCGTCCAACTCGCTTTGCGTATCTAAATTCAGAAGCGTTTTTTCGATGACGTGCGCGCCGCCAAGCGGCTGCACGGACACGTCTAGCCAGAAGGCGCGGTCCGTATAGGCGGCCGAAAAACCGGCCAACGACACGAAGGCCAAAAGAACGATGAACGCGAAGCGACGCATGGACACAATCAGGCCGACGGGCCAATAAAAGGTTTCGGAAAAAAAAGGCGCACCCATGACGGCTCAACCGCACGTCAGCGCCATGAACCCCATCCGCCACCCATCGCCGTCCGCCAGCGTCTTGGCCTGCACCACCCGGATGCGGCCGGAACAGGCGCCATCATCAGGCGAAAAGACGAAGTCCACGCAACAACCCGTCGCATCCTTCCAGCGACGCGCCCAAGCCGCGGACGCCATCGGGTTAGTCCACGCATCCGCCGGCGTGTCCCACGCGGCTTCAGCGGCGCGAACCGCTGGCAAGAATGGGTCCGCAGGTGTCGGCAGAAAGATGGCCGAAGAAAACTGGGCCCAGAACCACAACGCGCCCAGCGCCTCCAACATCAACATGCACGCCGCCTCCAACACCCTAACACCGCGGCCAGCGCCAGTTCTCCCATCGAGGCATGAGTCAAGACGAAGTCCGTGGCCACCTGCATCAGAAGAAGACTGGCCAAAAGCAGGGCAACCGACACGGCGGCCGCGCCCAGAACATCAGGAAACACGGCGCACCACCTCCGGTCGCCACGACGGCGGGCCACAATCCGGACGGGGAAAATCGAACAACACCACGAAACCTGAATTCCCGAGTGCTTCGGCCGATGCGCATTGCCAGCGCTTTGCCGATGCATCCAACACCGCGTCCACGCGGACGGACTGCGCATCCAGCCACACGCGCTGCGCCGACAACAACACGGCCCAGAACGCCAGGTAGCCGGCCAGCAGCGCCAAAGTCGAAAGCGTGTTCACGCCGCAGTCACCCCGCCGACCGGGCCGAAGCCGAACACGGCGCCCAGAACCGGCTTGCCGAACGGCACGAACGGCAATGCCGCCCGGTGCAGGCCGTCCGGCGAAACGCCCACGCCGTCCACTCCGTCGGCCAAGATGGATGCCACGTCCAAACCCAGGTCCAGGCACCGCGGGCATTTGGACACCGCGCGAGTGCGGGCCATTTCATCCAACCACGCGTCCGTCTCGGCGTCGGACCAAAAGCCGAAAAACACATCCATGACCACGCCTTGGCGGGCGTATTCAGACTCAAGAAAGCGCTCGGCTTTTTGCAATCGCAAAGCCGCGTCGGCGACGAGCTCCTCCGCGTTGCGTCCCTGCGCCTGCCACCAAGCCGAACGCAACACATCCGTTACATCGCGGCCGATGATGCGTTTGCGGCTCAACGCAGCCATGGCCACCTGTGCGTCATCCGCCACGACCTGGTGCAGCAACGCCGCGTCCAGCCAGCCCAACAATGCCGAGGCAAACGCCAAGGACCAGAACAACGCCAATCCTCGACGCATTCAGACGACCCCCAAATCAACGCCATCCGATGCCCGACGGACACGCAAAAAATAGGCACCGGGTTCCAGCTGCAGGCGTAAAGAAGAAGAAAACGGCCCCTCCAGCGTCCGGTTAGACAAAAGACCCGACCACTCCAGGACGCGGGAATCCCATCGCAAGGTTACATTCTGCCGCAAAAGCCAAGGCTGGTCCAAAGAAAAACCAGGAGCCGAAACGGCGGCCAGGCGAACCGAAGTCCGCAGCGTTTCGAACGACGACTCGTCCGAGATGCGGGCCGCCGAACGCATCGCGGCGTCCTGCAAAGGCAAGCTTGCCGCCCAAAGAACCGCGACAAAGGCAAAGAGCCCGGCCAGAAGAACGAGCGACTCCAACGACACCTGGCCGCGCGTTTGCCGCATCATCGCCACCTGCATCAAGCCTCAATACCTCAATTAATCTTGCCGACCTGCTTGAACGCCTCGGCCGCTTCCTTGCCCAAGAGGTCCTTACCCTGCTCAGCCGTGTGCTGCAGCTGCGTGACCAACAGCAACGCCACCGCGACTAACGCCGCAGTCAGGATCAGCATTTCAGCGGACACCTGGCCGCGGCGCATGCACGAACGCCACCAAAACAGAAGCATGACACGGACGGCTGTGACGGAGAAGAAAAGCGTTGGGTAGAAAATATCTCAACCGCCACACGGAGGAAAAAAGGCGGCACGCGCTGGAAAAACGGGAAAACAAAACGGCGGCATCTCCGGGAGATGGATGAAAAAAGGCGAAAGACGGGATTCAAGTAAGGGAAACCGGCCGGCACCGGTTGAAAAATAGTGGAACCGGACGCGCAGAAACATTTATAAATAGATTGGTCAAAATCCTTGATAGCCGCGCATTCTAGGAAAGTGGTGGCGAGCAAGACCAAGGCAGCAGAACGGGTTTTCAGGATTGCCTCCTTTGGGGTTGCCCGGCGTCGCTCGTGCCACACCACTTCCATTATTTTTCCTAATTTTCGAGCCGAAAGCGGCCAAAAACGTCATTCTCACTCATTCTCTCGTCTGCGGAGCCTCCATTTCCAGAACGGACCCATCCAAACCACCGCGTAAATATTCAAGGCACCCGCGTGCCAGCTGACGCTGTTTGTTCTTGCTTTATGCACTAAAGCCGGGTCCGCACGCGAAAGCGGGAAACAGAATCAAAACGCCGCGCGCTTCATCCCCTTATTCCTTCGTCGGAACGACGCAAGGAATCAATTGGGGGCGCAACATCAAACGCAGGACCGAGTTGCCAATGGCCGCGAAAGTCAATGGCAAGAGGGAAGCAAGTCGGTCCATACGTAAAGGCCTTAGGAAATGATGCGCTTAAAAGGATTTCGCAGATTCCATAGAGCGACTATCCGGAATTGGGAGGAAGAGGCGTGCCGTTGTTCCTAGCAAAAAAAGCACGGATGGATCGCAACTCTCGGGCGTCAAACTCAGATTCCGGAGCGATGCAATACGTCACGCTCTTTCCTTTATGACGCTTGAGCAGATCACGGAGCTTTCGCAACACTTGGCCGCCACCGTACACCGTATGCTGAACATGGGAATCCAGCTTTCGCCGCGGGTTTTCGACAAATTCATTGATGTGCGTCGCACCCGGATGGCTGACAAATGCGCGAACAATTTCAAAGTGGGCCGGCATAGACACTTCCTTCAAACAAGCAAAACAAAAGTAGCAAGAATACAATTAATAGATTTGGGTGCGTAGCCGGACAAATCAACTCTGGATGCGTCGCACCTGGAAGTCAATCACCACTTGGAACACGGCAGGCGCATAAGGCCGCACCACGCGTTTTTCAAGGATCGTACAGGCCACGCCTTGGCGTTTGCACGCGGACTTGACTTTCGCCAAGTTGAGCGTGAAGACGCCTTCGGCCTCGCCGCCGAAGCCGTAGAAATGCACGACGCCGCCGTCCTTCATCGCGGCAATGACGTCGTCCAAAAAGTCGTAGCCGGTGTGCGGCAGGGGCATGCAAGCGCGATCAGCCCATTTTGGGTACTTTTTGAGGACGGCGCGCACGTCGCCTTTGAGCGCCAAAACGTTGCGGACCTTGTTTTGCGCCACGTTGTCCTGCATCATGGCAAACGCGTCGGGATTCAGCTCGACGGCCACCACGTCCGCGGAAGGTTGTTGCTTGGCGATGACGATGGCAAAAGGCCCCACGCCGGCAAAGAGGGCCAGCACTTTTTCCTTCGGCTGCGTCAAAGAGGCAATGCGTGTGCGCTCGTGCGACAGCCGCGTTGAAAAATAGGTTTTCCGCAGGTCGAACCGGAACGTGCAGCCGCTTTCCTTGTACTCGGCCACGTAGTTGCGCCTGCCTGCGAGCCACTTGAACTTGCGCACGCGGAACTGGCCTTGCATGGCCGATTCCTTCTTCAGGACGGTTTTGAGGCGCGGATTGCTTTTCAGCAAGGCCGACGCGATTATTCTTTCCTTGGATTCGAGTTTTTCCGGTACCTCGATGATGGCGATGTCGCCCACCGTGTCGTAACTGGCCGTCGCCTCGTGCCCCTCTTGGGCGCCCAACGCGGCCACCAGGGCTTCGCGGAAAGACGGCGTATGCGGTACGGCCTCGAACACGGACTTGACAAACGTGCCTTCCAGCGGCACAGCCGCCTTTTTCACCACCGGGAAGAGGACGAAGTCGCCCACGCGCTTGGCGTTCATGTGCGGCACGAGAAGACCGGTCTTCTTCAAGTGAAGCTTGGCCGCTTCGGCCTGCATCTTGTGCACCTTGAAAGCCAGCATGCAAATCAGAAAGAAGGGACGTTTTCCTTGAACCATCCTAGCAAGTGCACACGGAAGTCCTCAGCGAACTTAACATTGCGCTCGCGTTGGGAGACCCGGCGGATGCGCGCCGGATTCGCCCGGTCCTGACGAGTGACGGGAAGCTGGCCCGGCGTCGGCAAATGCACGTCGGACAGCATTCCCAAAATGGATGACACGGCGACGTGCTCTTCCGGGGACACGTCCTGGAAAACGGTGCCCGCACCCGGCCCGACGTTATGGTGCACGAGGGGAAGCGGCTGTTCAGGACGCAGGACATAGTATTGGATGACCGGTTGGCCAGGAGCCTGGACGTTCAGCGTCGCATGCATCCGGGCCACGCGAGGGCCTTGACCGGACAGTCCTCCGCCTACGGCAATGCGGGCCTTTACGCCTTCGTTCGTCTTGAACTCGCCCGTCCAGGTGACCACCTGGGGCGGATGCAAAGGATCGTGCGATCCGAACAATTGCTGGGAGTCGGCAAAATGCGCCGAGTCAAAGGCCACGTCCGACCCGGACAAGTGCTTCAGGAGATGCCGGAGCGGTTCGGCGCGATGCCACTGGTTTCGCGGATCTTCCTGCTCGGGAAGGATGCGGAATATGCGCATGGTCGTCGCGGACGGTTTGGCCATGCAAGGAGTGGAAAGAACGGAGTTAAACAAGTTTTTCATTGGAACGCCGCTAATAAGTCGCGATGGCCAACGATCAGGACATGCCGGCAATCGACAAAGCCGCAGAAGCCCTCCGCCGCCTCGTCCGCGTCTTCCGCAACAATACGGCCTACTCCGGATCCGAAAAAACGCCGTTTCGCATCCTCGTCGGCACGCTTTTGTCGGCCCGCACACGGGATGAGACGGTGGCGCGCGTGGCGCATGCGCTGTTTGCCAAATTCCCCGACGCCAAAGCCCTGGCCGCCGCACCCCTACAAGACATCGAAGCCACCATCCGGCCCATCGGCTTTTACCACGCCAAAGCACGCTACGTCAAAGGCCTTGCGCGGAAATTGGTGGCCGAGTTCGACGGACACGTGCCGGACACGATGGAAGCGCTCGTCTCGCTGCCAGGCGTGGGCCGCAAGACCGCGTCCTGCGTGCTGAACTATGCGTTCCAAAAACCGGCCATCGCAGTGGACGTACACGTGCACCGCATATCCAACTGGCTCAAGCTCGTGAAGACCAGGACGCCGGAGCAGACGGAAGACGCGCTCAAACAAATCTACCCGGAAAACCAGTGGCGCTTCGTCAACAACGCCTTCGTGCTCCACGGCCAGAACATTTGCCTTCCCAAGCACCCGCGCTGTGGAATCTGCGTGCTGAACGAACTCTGCCCCGCCCGAAGACGTCCGCCGGAAATACCGCTGAAAGTCCGCTTCCTGGAAAGCCGCGCAGTCTTCAACCAAAGCTGGCGCGTGCAAGGCCTCCAAAATTCCGACAAGCCGGTGCCGTCGGTGGAAAAACCGAATCACGCGCAGGTAAAAATAACCCGAAGATGAAAGATGCCGGTATGAGATGGATTACCGCCAACACGGAACGCATGCGCCGATATCGAGCAGAATCCGCGCAAGACCTTCGATTAGACCACGTCCGACCGCCCATCCGGGCCTTTTTTGAACGACATGCCGAGCGGACCGGAACCCGCTTGGCCACGCTGGCCGGAAACGTGGGGGAATGGATACGCCAACAACTCATGCTGCGCAACCCCGAGGGACCCATGCCGAAAGAAAACCGGGAGGAAAACAGCCAGGCGTTCGTTGACTTTCTGACCAACCCACATACCCAAGAACGGCAGATGCCGCACTGGAGCGATTTGCTCGCCGCGGGCTTCAACACAGGATTCCATTGGGACACCCAAGGACATGCAGATGTGAAGCGGGACGCCAGCTTCCGATACCACTACTACCACAAGGGAGCCATGCTCAGGCGCCTTGAACACGGCGACGTGCGAGCGTACGTCGTCCTGAAACCGGAAATTGCCGGACAAGTCGCGAAGCATTTTGCGGAAATGGCCGGCGCGATGGTGAAACAAGGGCTGCTGTTCGAAGGCAAAGCCGGCACGCCTAACTTAGTCCGCATCCGAAAAGACCACATGGTGTTCTACATCGACAGACACGACCAGGAAGAGGCGAAAAAAATCCTGGAAAGATACTTGACGCGGCATAAAATCGGGTCCGATGAGAAAATGGTGGCTCAAAAAGGCGGAGCGGCTGGCTTGTGGTGGGCCCCGTCACCGGACGCAGAAGAAGAACGAATCGCTCAAACCATCGGCGGCGGAATTGGCGGCGAAGTAAGCCACCACCGCATGGCGGCGCTGGCATTGACCGCAGAATTCATGAAACGCCTGGCCAGGGCCCACCGACAGACCGGAAACAAAGCCGAAGCCGACGCGTTTGAAGCCGAAGCCCGCCGCGTCGAGGCCATCCTGCGCTGAGGCAAACAAAAACGGCTTAAACGCGCGCAGACAAGGTCGTGAATATGGCCGATTTCTTCCAGGAGTACTTCATCAACCCCATCGTCGACCAGGCGCATTACCCGCCGTACAACGTCTACAACACGATTACGTTCGCCCTCGTCGCACTAATCGCCGTCTTTCTGATCTACAAAGGCCTCAAGAAAGCCGGTTTTACGTTGGACGGCACGTTCTTCGAAGCCATCCTGCCGTACGTAATCTTCGGCGGCATCTTCCGCGTCTTTGAAGACGCCGGCATCGCCCCCCGCATCGTCACTATCGTAGGCTATCAGACCTATCCGTTCGTCACGCCGTTGATTTACGTCAACATCTTCCTGCTCCTGGCACTCACAGCCGCCGGCGCCTGGCTCTGGACGAAAAACCGCTCAAGGACCGTGACGGCGGTGCGCAACGCCGGCCTGCTGTACGCCGCGTTGGCGTTGCTGGTCCTCTTGCCGCGGGTGAAAAACCCCATTTGGCTCGTAGCCGGCCTGCTCTTGGCGTTAATGGTTTGGGGGGCGTACCGCTGGAGCCTGACGTTCCGCAAACTGCCAACCGACCGAATGCTATCCTGGATGGTGTTTGGACAAGCGTTGGACGGCTCGGCCACGTTCATCGGCCTGCAGTTCGCAGGTTACGCCGAACAGCACGTCGTCGGCAACGTCCTGATCGACATCGGAGGACCGGCCTTGTTCTGGCTGGTCAAAGTCGCGTTCGCATTTGCCGCCTCGGAAGTGCTACGCGGTGAAAAAGACGACGGCGCGCGCAATTTCGTGGCCCTGCTGATCACCATCTTCGGCCTGGCCCCCGGCTTGCGCGACTTGGTGCGCGCGGCGTTGGGCGTCTAACCGAAAGCAAAAGGCGCAAACGCCATGGAAAGAATCGAAGTTTGCACGCAACGGCACGCAAGTCGTCGACATCACCGACGCCATCCAAGCCGTTGAGCGGCCGAAACGCCTCAAAAACCCCTTTTGAAACCCGAAGCGCCGCGAAAGCCGTCCCCATCTTATGCCCGCACACCACCTGCGGATTGGCGCTGAACGAATCCGAACCGGAGTTGGCCTCGGACTTCGAAGCGCTGGTCAAGGAATACTACGCCAGAACGTGGAAGCATGACGCACAAAAACCCGTAGGCGTCGGCAACGCCGCCGCCCCACTTGGCATCCGGACTGTTCGACCACTCCGCCATAGTCCCGGTGGAAAAAAGCAGCCTGCAGCTAGGCGCCTGGCAGCGCGTCCTGCGGGTGGAAGGCGACGGGCCACGCGCAAGGAAAGTCTGAATCCAAGTCCTCTGAAAGCCGGTTCCGGAAACTACAAAAACGCCCCTGGCGTAAGGGCTTCATGTTCTGGGATCAGGCGTGGCTAGCGTTCGCCGTTTTTTTCGAAACGGCCCAATGGTTCGTGTTTCCCATCGCCATCCTGGCCGGGTTGGCGCTTCTGCCCCGCCGCCGCGTTTTTCTGCAATCGCTGGTCTTGACGACGTTCGCCGCGTTCGCCCTCAAGCTCTTCTTCCAACAGGACCGCCCCTGCGTCGTCGAACAGGCGTTGGTGGCCTGTCCGCCGGACTTCGGCCTGCCTTCCATCCATTCGGCGCTGTCCGGAGTGTTCATCATGGCAAGCCTGGGCACTCGCTACGCATGGGTAGTCGTTCCCATCGGGATGCTCGTCGCGTATTCCAGAATATTCCTCAACGTGCACAGCACCGAGCAAGTCATCGCCGGCTTCGCGCTGGCCGCCATCGCCTACTTAGCCACATGGCTGCACGTCCAACGCGCACAGGAGAAGAAAAAATGACGGACACACGCACGTTCGAAGCCGCACGCCAATGGTTCCACATCCTCTTCGGAGGATTCCTGCTGGCCGGCGCACTTACCCTCGGACCGGCGCACACGCGCCTGGGCTACTTCGTCGCCCTGCTCATCGGACTGGCCATCCTCCAGTTCAAGATGCGGGGCCATTCGTTGCCGCTCATCGACGCCGTGTTACAACGCTTCGAACGCAGGAACGCATTGTTTCCCGGACAAGGCGCGTTGATGTACTTTGCCGGCGCACTGTTCGTGCTGTCTTTCGCGCCGTTCGACTTCGCGCTGGCCGCCATCGCCATCGTGGCCTTCGGCGACGGATTCGCCACGTTAGTCGGCCTCTACGGAAAATGGCCCTTGCCTTGGAATCCCCGCAAGAAAACGGAAGGCCTATTGGCGTTCATCTTCTCGGCCGCGGCCATCTCGTCACTCGTGCTTCCAGCCGGACACGCCATCACCTACTCCATCATCCTGGGAATCCTGGAGACGATCGATCTACCGGTGGACGACAACTTGTTATTGCCCGTGGCAGCCACCTTTCTGTATTACGCCGTACCGCTCTGAAACGACGGATAACGACAGGAAACGAGAAAAGTCAGCGCGCCCGAGGCCCAAGTATTATACTAAACCACGAAAGTTTCCCGACTATTTCTCGTGGTTTGGTAGATAGCACTCCGCGACTATTTCGTCGTTTTATTTTCGCGGATTGCTATATTCTGCCAGAAAGAAGACACGGACAGCGTGACATTCAAAACGGAAAGGCCGACAGCAAACAAAACCAGCGCCAAGAACGTGAATGGAACGCCGGGCGTCAGGCATAGCGACACCCGCGGAAATCACACGCGGCGTACCAAACGTGGTAAGAAATGCTCGTCGTACGAGTGGCGCTGCGGGCTTCCGGCCAAGAAAGCCACCAACCGGGCCAAAAGCGCCAAGGCCATGAACACCATCACTCCGGCCTCCAGGGCCGACGGATCGAAGACGCCGTCACGCAATTCGACGAGGACGAAATGAACCAAGGCCGCAGCCAGCGCGAAATAGCCCAGCATGTGGAAGCGTTTCCACATTGGATAACCCAATTCGCGCACCGCCGCGCGGTTCGAGGTGACGGCCATGAGCAGAAAGCCGATAGAAGCGGCGTAACCGAAAGTCATTGCCCAGCCGGCCGGATTCCAGCCCAACGGGACGAACACCATGAACACATGCGCGCCAGCCGACACGACGCCTAAGATGCCCAACGGACGGCGGTACGACTTGAACGGTTCGAATACGTCCGGCCAGAAACGCGCCAAGCTACCGATGAGGAAAGCGACGGACAGAAAAACCGCGGCCTGCAAAGCGTGGATCTGATTAACAGCCGCATTGGACAACTGGGGCGAAAACGCGAGGTAAAGCAAAAGGAAGGCGCCGACGCCCAACAACACGGACTCCGGCCACGGCGTTTCGTTCCTACGAAAAACCATAACGACGGTACGAATCGAAGATATATACGACTTCCGAAAAAAGCCCGCGGAATCCGACCGTTACCCGCGCGCCGTACTGCCGACAAAAACCATTATAGCACAACCAACCACAGCCATTGCCATGACGGGAAAACTCATCGTGCTGGAAGGCCTCTCGGCCGCCGGCAAGAAGACGCAAACCCGGCTTCTGCTGGAAAGCCTGCGCAACGCCGGCAAGGCGGCCGTTTCATTCGCCTTTCCCGACTATGACTCGCCCGTCGGAAAGCATATTGCTGAATACTTGGCCGGAAAGTGGGGCAAGAAGGAAGACTTGGTCGAAACGGCCGTGGTGCTCTACGCGTTGGACCGCTACCAAAACGCGCCCAAAATCCGCCAAGCGTTGGAAGAAAACGACTTCGTCCTGCTGGACCGCTACAGCCCGGCCAACTACGCTTTCCAAGGCGCGCTGACGCACGATGAAAAAGAAAAAGCCGAGCTTTGGCAATGGATTGATCAAGTGGAAAAGGCCCTTCCTCAAGCCGACGCCGTCATCTTTTTGGACGTGCCGCGCAACGTCACCCAGCAGAATTATGCGGGCCGCGATGCCAAGAACCCGTTAAGCCAGAGCGGCCAAGACCAGGACATCCACGAATCCGACGCCGCGTTCGAAGCGAAAGTCCACGCAAACTACCTGCAACTGGCCAAAGAGAGAAACTGGGCCGTCATAGGATGCGTCGAAATCGGCCAACTCCTGCCGCCGGAGAGCGTGCACGAGAAAGTCAAAGCGGTGTTAAAATTACTAAAATAACTACTGCTTTGCGTCCCAGAGAATTTTCAAAGCAATGCCAAACACAATTGCAACTGCGGCCAAAACTAGACCAAGAGAAAAAATGGAATCTAAAACAGAAGTAGCTTTATAGTAATTGTCGATGTAAACGGCAAGTATTGCGCCAATCAAACCGGCAAAAACATTTGAAAACAAGTCATACAAAATCGATCGAGCTTTTTTGCGACTTTTTGGATTCAGGAGAAGTTTTCGGACAAAAAATAAAGACACAACGGCTCCAAAAACAATTAGACCAATAATTACGAGTATAATCAATTGGGCTTCGGTTTGATCCATCTATAATCACGTAAAAATGAATGCTCCGTCCGGGATTTGAACCCGGGTCGCCGGCTATCTTTAGGCCGTTGATGTGCCGATTCTCGGACGAACGGGCCTTTGAAAGGCCGATATCCTTGACCGGTCTAGACGAACGGAGCAGAAGGAAACTTTTGTGAAAACAGTCGTTTTTTAGGCTATTCTTTTAGCCAAAAACATCCAAATTATCGGTTCGGACCTTTTTCTCAAACGTAATCGTCATCCACGTAGCACCACCGCCACGAACCGTCCAACGGCTCGATGATGGGGTGCTTCGTCGTCTGGAAGTGCTTGCGGGCATGCTTGTTTTTCGAGCTGTCGCAGCACCCGGCGTGACCGCACGTCAGGCATTTTCGGACCTGGACCCATTTGTCCCCCGTCTTTTCGCAGTCTTCGCAGCCCTGGGAGTAGGCCTTGACGGGCATGGCGATTTGGTCCAAATGGATGCATTTCGTGGCCATGACGTCGGATTACCGCTTGCCGCTTAAATGGGAACGGGCGCCTGCCATCTGGATTTCCGTCCGGTTTCCGTCGGGTGCGCCAGCTTGCCGCTTTCTCCGGAACTTAAGGTATGCGAAGACGCGGAACCGGTGGCAAACGAGACTTTCTTGCCCGAGGAATCCGGCTCGTCACGGTAGTTGTCCTCGTCCTGCAAGTGGCTCTTCAACAACTCCTCCAGTTCCGAGACGTTGCGCAGTTTCTGCTCTTCCATCCGCTGCCAGAACTCCTGGCATTGCGGACAGCGGTCCGAATCGCTTTCGTACATCTCGCGCATGCGCCAGAGGCTCTTGTGCTCCTCCGTCAGCTGCGACAACAAGTCGTACGCGTGGTTGTTCAACATAAAATCCACCCCTTTTTCCCGCATATGATTGACGCCGCTTGGCGTTAAAAAAAATCAGTCCGGAACGCTTTCCGAAAAATCAGCAAACCGGAGAAAAAAAGGCAAAACGGGCGTGTTTCGCAACCCTTTTCTTGGTTTTGCCCCCTTATTCCGAAATGGATTTCCCGTTCCTAGCTCCGTTAATGGCCCTGCGCGACGCGACGAAACAAGCCACCGTAGACCAACTGCTGGAGTACAGCGCGGACCGGCTTGACCAAACGGCCTCCGGCGGCATCACGGTGCAAAGCAAAGTCACCCACCGCCTCGCCGCCCAGACGCAGATCGTCTTCGAGCCGGAAATCGAGCACCACCAACTCGTCCAACAGGCCACCCAGGCCGCCTTATTGGAAGACTTGGTGCGGATCGACCGCAACTTAGGCAAGAATGCCTTTTCCACCTCGCTATTGTTGCCCAAGAAGTACGGCTGGATTGGCGCCTATTCCGCCGCGACGCTTTTCGAGCCGAAGAAGAAGGAACTCGACTTTCTCACGCTGTGCCTCCCGGAGTGGCCCGAGCCGAAAGTGTTGGTGTTGGCCGACGCGGGCGTCACGCTCATCCTCGGCTCGGACTACGTCGGCGAGGCCAAGATGTCGTTCCTGCGCTTGGCCATGTACCACGCCAAAAAGCTCGGCGGACTGGGCCTGCATGCTGGCAGCAAGCACGTTACGCTCAAGAACGGCGAGAAAGGCGTGCTGTTCTTCGGCTTGTCCGGCACGGGCAAGACCACGCTCTCGACGCACGAGTTGTTCCTTCGCGAGCCGGAACAATCCGTCGTGCGCCAGGACGACATCGTGCTGTGGCAACAAGACGGCGCCGCGTTGGGCACCGAGCAGAATTTCTACGTCAAAACTGAAGGCCTGGGCCCGCAGACGCATCCAGGGTTGTTCAAGGCCTGCACCAGTGACAAAGCGCTTCTGGAGAACGTCGCGATCAATAGCGGCCAGCCGGATTTTTCCGACACGGCCCGCACCAGCAACGGCCGCGCCATCGTCTTCCGCCGCGAACTGCCCCACACCGACGACCAGGTCGATTTGCGCAAAGTCGACGTCATCTTCTTCATCACCCGCCGCCGCGACATCGTGCCGGCCGTAGCTAAGCTGTCGTCCGAACAGGCCGCGGCATTCTTCATGCTGGGCGAGAGCGTAGAAACGTCGGCAGGCGATCCGACGCGTGCAGGCCAGACCAAGCGCGTAGTGGGATTCAACCCGTTCGTGGTCGGCAACCCCGCGGAGGAAGGCAACCGGTTCCTGGAACTCTTAAAGAAAACTGGAGCCCAGACGTTCTTGCTCAACACGGGCCGCGTAGGCGAGAAAGTCAACATCACGGCGGACATATCCGCAAAATTGGTCGAACAGATCATCCGCGGCAACGTGAAGTGGAAGGCCGACGAGGACTGGGCGTACGAAGTGCCGGACAAAGTCGGTTCATTGGATATGTCGGCATTGGATCCACGACAATACTATTCAGAATCAGCCTACAAAGAGAAAGTCAACGCGTTGAAGGCCGAACGCAAGGCCTGGTTGGAGAAGTTCAACGGCCTCAAGAGCGAAATCGTGAACGCCATCGACCTCAAGACGGCCTGAAACGGTTCAACCGCCGCGCGGCGTGCGGCGTTTTTCCAGCGCGATGGAAAAGCCGAAAGTCGAGCCTGCGCCTGGACGCGTTTTGTAGTATACCTGACCCCCGTGGCGTGATTCGACCAGTTCTCGAATGGATTCCAAGCCCAAAGAAGGCCGATTGCCAACCAGAGTTTGGACGTGAAAAAGGCGTTCCTGCCTGTTTTCGGGAACTCCCAACGCACGATCCGTCACCTGGAAAAAAGCATGCGGACGGCCGCCAATCGTCCGAAGGCCAATCCGCACCACCAAACGGCTTGAAATTCCGGTGCGGACGTTGGCCTTTGCCGCATTCCGCACGTATTCATGAAGGACTTCCAACAAGGCCTCCGAATCCAGATAGGCAGAGTAGTCTGCGAGCCTCCGAATGGGTCCTTTGACTTGCACCAGGACCCCATCGGGAACGCGGCGGGGAATTTCCTGTCGCGCCGCCTGGATGAAGTCCGACAAGCGGGTCTGTAAAAGCTGTACCGGACGGGAGTTCAACTCCACCAGCCGCTCAAAGTGGTCCATACGCTGGCTGACCATCGGGACCACGCCACCGTGAAGCAACTCCGCCTGTTCCGAAGGATTGGCAGAACACCACGTCTTGAAAAAAAGCGCCAATTCGGAGTTCAAATGGTTCAGATTGTGTTCGAACAAGCGTGCCGAAGGAACACGAATGGACGACTGGCGCTTGCGTGCGGCGGAAAAACGACGCTGAAGGAGCGCCACATCGCTCTGGGCAAAAAACGCCATGAACCTTAGACTAGAAGACGAAGCTGTATTAAACGAACGGCCACCCGTCATGTCAGTTCGGTCAAGACCGTCCGATTCGCCTTCGGAAACGCGTACCGTGCCAACTCGGCCAGCGGAACCCATTTGACGTCCTGACAGCCAAATGCCTTAGCCTTGCCGGATACGAAATCTGCCTCGAAGGCATGCAGCGTGATTTTGAAGTGAGAATAGGCGTGCTTGACCGTCGCGATTTTTGCCCCGACTCTGACATTGACACCGGTTTCCTCCAACACTTCCCGCGCCGCCGCCTGCTCCAACGATTCCCCTCTTTCAAGCTTGCCTCCCGGAAATTCCCACAGTCCGCCCAACAACCCTTCCGCCTTGCGTTGGCAGATGAGGATGCGACCGTCTTTTCGGCGCACAACGGCGCACGCGATGTCGAAATGCGGCACCGCCGACTTCTTTTTCTTCACCGGAAAGCGCGCCTGCACGCCCAAGGCGAACGCCTTGCACTCGGCATTCAGAGGGCAGCGGGAACACGCCGGGTCCTTCGGCGTACACACCGCCGCGCCCAGCTCCATCAGGGCTTGGTTGTACTCGGATGCGCGGCCGGAAGGCAGATTTTCTTGGACAAAGGCATGGAGTTTTTGGCGCGTTTTGGGTTCGGACACGTCGCCTTTTTCCGCCAACAGCCGCGATGCCACGCGGATGACGTTGCCATCCAACACCGCTTTTTCCTCACCGTACGCGATGCTGGACACGGCGGCGGCGATGTACGGCCCCACGCCCGGCAAGCAAAGCCAATCCTCGTACGCCGAAGGCAAACGGCCCCATTTTTTCAATGCAACGCCGGCGGCGCGGTGAAGGTTGCGGGCACGTGAGTAGTAACCCGCGCCTTCCCAAGCCTTCAACACGTCAAACACGTCGGCCTGCGCCAAAGCATCCAGCGTGGGAAAGCGTCGAAGGAATCGCTTGTAATACGGAATGGCCTGCTGGACGCGGGTCTGCTGCAACAGCACTTCCGACGCCCAGATTTTGTAGGGGTCCGACGTGCGCCGCCAAGGCAAGTCACGTTTGTGGTGGGCGTACCAAGATAGCAGGCGTCGGGAGTCCACGCAGGAAAAGAAGCCAAAACCGCCATTTATAGCAATCCGCGAAAGTGAACTACCACGGCCTAAAGGCCGTGGCGTCTAGCTGAAGTTTGCTAGAGTGGTTTGGGCTTGTTTTTTTGGCCAGTGTTTTTGTTGGCTTTTTTCGACGTAGTGGCGTACGGTCGTTGACGTGACGCGGCCAACA